>NZ_JAEPWN010000001.1 GCF_016654005.1 Brevundimonas nasdae
GTGTCGCCACGCGCTATGATCGATGCCCGACCGTCTTCCTCTCCGCCATAGCTCTCGCTGCAACCGTCCTCTTCTGGCTATGAGTCCTGAGCCTAGGAAGTCGGGTTCTGAAATCTTTTGGACACCGCGAACGCGTGGTCGACATCCGGACCGGCCAATTCCATAGCTCTCAAAAAATTTCTCGCCGAGGGGGATAAGGATCAGGAAGCCTCTGGGGCGTAGACTGGTTGAGGGCCATTCACCACCAGCCGATCGAAGCTGGCGGGTCGACGTGATGACGATTTTACGGAGTCTGGCGAAGATGGGGGCGGAGCGTTCGCCCGGTCTGCCCGGCTGATCTAGAACTGCACCCCGTGGGTCATGGCGGTGGCGGCCGAACTGGGCGAGGTGCGCCGGGCTCGGGGCTGGAGTGGCACCGCCTTCCAAGTCAACGCCTCGACGGCCGGCGCGGCCAGCACCATGGCCTCGACGCTCCAACCCGGCGGCCGGCCAAGGCGGTGCGGACGCGCAGGCGGCGCGATGTACAACGGCCATGTTCTGACCGCGCCCCTGTCGCCATTTGAGTTGAAGGCCGGAGCCATGGTGCTTGCCGCCTTGCTGACAGCGGTCGATACGGCGCGCTCGGGACCGGTCATCGCCACAATGACTCAGAATGTCCAAGACAGCGTCAGCGGGCGCCATCTACTGATCCCGCAAGGCTCCCGGCTGATCGGGACGTCAGAGGGGGAAAGCCGATACGGCGATGTTCGGCAGGGCGCGTCGTAAATGTCCGCTTTCGGTGCCAGATCCAATGACCGCTCATGGCGCCAACCCGTCTTTCCATGCGGCTCGCCCTCGACTTCCTCGTCGAAGGAAGCCCGTGTGGCGGCCATGACCGAGAGTGAAGACGAAAACCCCCGAACCCGGCATATGGAGGATTTCATGCTGTCAGCGATCTGGACGCGACTTGAGCGGGCGGGGGACTTGGCCACGGCCTCTGATGTGATGGACGCCCTGCCAGACGTGGCGGCGCTCGCGGATGAGGCAGCCCTATTGGCCCGCGCCCTGGAACTCCTGCGGCGGCCGGAATCCTAGCGCTGAGATTTCTCCTTCTTCCATTGGACTTGGCGGCGAAAGGAAGCGTTGGTCGCTCCACCGCGAGGGTGCGGATGGAGAGAAAAGATGAACCAGAACAATGTGAAGCCGGCTGGGGAAGGCGCATCGCAGCTAGCGCGCGTCAGCAAGATCAGCCAGGTGCTCGCCCTGCTGCGCCGCCCCGAAGGCGCCACGGCGGTCCAGATCATGGCGGCGACCGGTTGGCAGGCCCACAGCGTGCGCGGCGCCATCGCCGGGCAGATCCGCAAGAAGCTGGGCCTGGTGGTCGCGACCGAGAAGGTCGAGGGTCTGACCGTCTATCGCATCACGGCCGCCTGATGACGGAAGGAACGGTGACCTTGGAGAGTCTGCGGGCGGAATGGCGGGATAAGTTCATGACCGCCCCGCCCAAGCTCCGATCCCGCGACCTGATGGCGCGGGAGATCGCCTATCGCGAACAGGTCGCCCGCGAGGGCGGCCTGTCCCGGACGATGGAACAGCGCCTGGCCAAGTTGGCGGAGCGATTCGCCGAGGACGAGGCCTACCAGCCCTCCCAGGCTCCGAGGATCAAGACCGGCAGTTGCTTCGTGAAGGACTGGCGAGGCGAACGCCATGAGGTCTGGGTGAAGGAGGAAGGCTTCAACTATAGGGGCCGGGACTTCGCCTCCCTCAGCCAGGTCGCCTTCGCCATCACCGGCACCAAGTGGAACGGACCGGCCTTCTTCGGTCAGAGGAAAGCTGGGCGGCCATGAAGACCCTGCGCTGCGCCATCTACACCCGTAAATCCACCGAGGAAGGGTTGGAGCAGGGCTTCAACAGCCTGCATGCTCAGCGAGAGGCCTGCGAGGCCTATGTCCTGTCCCAGGCCGGCGAGGGGTGGACGACCCTGCCCCGGGAATATGACGACGGTGGCTATTCCGGCGGCAGCATGGAGCGGCCGGGGCTGAAGCAGCTCATGGCGGACATCGCCAAGGGCGAGATCGACATCGTGGTGGTCTACAAGGTGGATCGGCTGACCCGATCGCTACCGGACTTCGCCAAGATGGTGGATGCCTTCGACGCCAGGGGCGTCAGCTTCGTCTCGGTGACCCAGGCTTTCAACACTACCAACAGCATGGGACGGCTGACCCTGAACGTCCTTCTGTCCTTCGCCCAGTTCGAGCGGGAGGTCACGGCGGAGCGTATCCGCGACAAGATCGCCGCGTCCAAGGCCAAGGGGATGTGGATGGGAGGGCCGCCGCCGTTGGGATACGATGGCGTGGACCACAGGCTGATCACGAACGCCGATGAGGCGCCCACGGTCAGGATGATGTTCGAGCGATACCTCGAACTGCGCTCGGTCCTGGAGCTACAGGCCGAACTGAAGCGACAGGGCGTCCGATCCAAGCTCAGGACCACCAAGGCTGGAAAGGTTCGGGGCGGGGCGGTGATCAGTCCGGGCGCCTTGCGGCTGATCCTGATGAACCCCGTCTACAAGGGCGCGCTCAGGCACAAGGAGAAGCTGGTCGAAGGCGCACACGAGGCGATCGTGCCTCCCGAGACCTGGGAGGCCGTCAACGCGGCCCTGACACGGCGCAGCCAATCGCTCGCCGAGGATCGCGCCAGGGGGACCAGCGGCCTTCTGGTCGGCATCCTGAAGGATGACCGGGGACATACGATGCGGCCGGTGCATACCAAAGGGAAGGCTGGCCAGCGTTACCGCTTTTACTCCTCGGTTGCGCTGGAAAATGGAAGGAAGGAAGAGGCCGGTAGCGTGACACGAATCTCCGCCGGGGTGATCGAAGCCTTCGTGGCCAACAGGGTCCTTCCGGCGCTCGATCCAGCCTGGAGGATGGACGCCGATCCCGACCAGCGGCTGCGAGCCGCCATGACCAAGGTCACCCTGGGCGAGACCCAGGTTCGTATCCTGACGGCCAAGGGAGCGATTCCCGGCGACCGGACGATCCAGGGCGCCGAACGAGAGGAGCGAGCCGATGGCGAGATCGAGTGCATCCTGCCGGTGCGGCTGAAGCATCGGCACAACGCGGTCTTGATCGAGGCCGAGGGATCATCCCCGGCGGCGGCCAATCGGATCGATCGCGCCCTGGTCAGGGCCGTCGCCATGGCCAGGCGATGGACGGCCGACCTCAGGACCGGTCGTCATGGATCGACCACCCAACTGGCCAGGACCGAGAATCTCTGTGTGCGTTACCTCGGCCAGATCCTGCCCCTGGCCTACATGGCTCCGGATCTAGTGGAGCAGATCATCTCGGGGCGTCAGCCTCAGGCCCTGTCGCTCGGTGCCTTGATCGCCCATCCCTTCCCGATGGACTGGAACGAGCAGCGCAGGCTGTTCATGGCCATTGGCGCGGTCAGCTAGACCCCGACACCAGACTTCTCGATCAGAGACCCAATCCCGCCGCCGGTCCTCCGGCGGCGGCTCAGTTCGGGCTAACCCTTCTCCGCGAACGCGCTCGGCCAAACCCGGAAGTGGAAACATGGGCCTGGAGAATGGGGCCGGGAACAGCCGACCAAACCGCGCGGGAATCCTCTCCACGGAGAGATTGGCGACCGTGTTAACCGTCTAACTGTCTGAAAAGAGTGGCCAGTCTCCCCCTTCCCCGGCTGGCCGGTGAAAGGGGGAGACTGATTGGTGGTGTGCGCAGGAGCGGATGTCATTCTCTTCGCGACCCGGCACATTCAAAATGTGCCGGCTAATTCCCTGATCGAGCCGCCTAAACAGGGAAAGTTTCAAAGTTGGCCGAAGTCTCTTTACCGCCCAAGTCATCAAGTTGGTGTTTTTGTAGACTTTCACGATCGTACATCAAAAGCGGGTTCCACATTCAGGGAATTTCTTGTCGTTTCAGGGTGGAGCGTGGAGCGACTCGAGCCAAATCTAAATAAATCTCGCGGTGGCGGGTGACTATTGCGTCTGTCACGTCTCATCATGATCCGTCAGTCGTCGTACTGCCGCAAAAAATCCTCGACGGCGTGCTCTGCAGCAGTGAGCTTCAGCGCCGCCAGAAGCGCTTCTCGGCCACGCGCTCAGAGCGCTGCTCGCTAGCAACGGCTTCCTTTCCGGGCTGATCATCGACGAACACGACGCTACACCGTCATCGAGCGCGTTTGGCTCTCGCTTTGACAGTTGGCTGCGCGCCTACGGGAAGGTCGGTTATGCGTTCGCTATGAACGAATGAGCAACTATCATTCGTTTCATGTTCAACTTCTATACTCGCAAGGCATCCGCCTGTTTTTGAAGGGTACGGGCGACACGTTCGGCTTGATGTCGGTGTTTGAAGGGGAATGTCCGCGCCTCGCCCAATGTAACGCGCCAGCCATCGATTGAAGCGACGACGCGATATTTGCGGGGTTTGACCGGGGTTGCAGGGCGGCCGTCGACGAAACCGCTCATCATTGTCCGCGCTCCTTTTTATTTGGGAGGCGAACGCCAAAGGCGAAGCTGACCAGAACCATGGTCATCCGCCAGACGTCCTGTGCGAAGGGTTTGGCGGTCAGGGAGTGCTGCAACAGGCTGGATCGGCTCATGAAGAATTCCTTTCGCCGCCATGAAAGCCTGATCGCCCGTAAGCAGGCGATGCCATTCAGCGGTCTGGCCGTAAGGCGGACATAAGGGGCTCTTTACGCGCGCCTTATGTTCGGGCGCAGATTCCACATCGCCCGCTTACGCCGTTCAGGCGTCTCTTCCGGCACCAACTAAGCTGGAGGCTTTCGGCATGGCCGATGTGATCTTTCTGGCGATTGGCGGCGGGGCCTTTCTGGCGTTCGCCGCCTTCGCTGCTGCAATGAACAGGATGTGACAATGTTGCTGAACATCCTCTGGGGTGCGGGCGCCCTCGTCATCGCCGGCTACATGGTCGCGGCCCTGCTGCGGCCCGAGCGGTTCTGAGCGGAGCCGCCATCATGAATATTCAAGGATGGGCGGAAATCGCCCTGACCCTCGGTCTGTCGGTTCTGCTGGCCTGGCCGATCGGGGTCTATATGTCGCGTGTCTGGAACGGCGAGCGCACCTGGCTGGACCCGGTGCTGAAGCCGGTCGAGGGCCTGTTTTATCGCGCCGCCGGGGTCGACCCGAGCCGCAGCCAGGGTTGGCTGGGTTACGCCGGCGCCCTGCTGGCCTTCAACCTGGCGGGCTTCCTGCTGCTGTACGCCATGCTGCGTCTGCAGGGCGTCCTGCCGATGAACCCGCAGGGGTTCGCGGGCGTCAGTCCGCACCTGGCCTTCAACACCGCCGTCAGCTTTGTCACCAACACCAACTGGCAGAGCTATGGCGGCGAGACCACCATGTCGACCTTCACCCAGATGGTCGGCCTGACGGTGCAGAACTTCGTCTCGGCGGCCACCGGCGCGACGATCGCGGCGGCTCTGGCGCGCGCCTTTATCGCCAATCGAGGCGAAGGCGTCGGCAACTTCTGGGCCGACCTGACGCGCACCAGCCTCTATGTCCTGCTGCCCATCGCCTTCATCGTTGCCGTGGTTCTGGCCGGGCTGGGCGTGGTTCAGTCGCTGGCGGCCTCGGCCCATGCGACGACGCTGGAAGGTGGATCACAGACGATCAGCCTGTTCCCGACCGCCAGCCAGCTGGCGATCAAGCAACTGGGCATCAACGGCGGCGGCGTGTTCAACGTCAACTCGGCCCATCCGCTGGAAAACCCGACGCCGCTGACCAATCTGATCACGGCGATCAGCATCAACGTCATGGGCTGGGCGGCCTTCTTCGCCTTTGGCCGCAGTGTCATGGCCAAGAAAGAAGTGCGCGCGCTTGTCGTTGCGGCGTTCCTGATGCTGGGTGCTGCTGGGGCTGCTCTCTACGTCATTGAAAGCCAGCCTGCTCCAGCCCTGGTTGCCGCTGATGTCAGTACAACGGCGGGCAATATGGAAGGCAAGGAGGTTCGCTTCGGCGTGCCTGCTTCAGTCGCTTGGGCGACCCAGACGACGGGCGCCTCAAACGGGTCGGTCAACTCCATGCATGCCAGCTACATGCCGCTGGGTGGCGCGGTGACCATGTTCTTGATGCAGCTTGGCGAGATCTTGCCAGGCGGGATCGGTTCGGGCGTCGCCGTCATGGTGCTGATGGCCATGCTGGCGGTCTTTGTTGCAGGCCTGATGGTCGGACGGACACCTGAATATCTGGGCAAGAAGATCGAAGCCCGAGAGATTCAGTTCGCCATGTTTGTGGTTTTGGTTGTGCCGTTGTCGGTGCTGGGCTTCTCAGCTGTGGCTGCGGTTCTGCCTGAGGCCCTGGCCGGTTTGCTGAACAAAGGCCCTCATGGTCTGTCCGAGATTCTCTATGCCTACACGTCGGCGACTGGCAACAATGGGTCGGCCTTTGCGGGCCTGAGCGCCAATGCGCCCTGGTGGGACACCACTTTGGGTTTGGCCATGCTGCTGGGCCGGTTTGTGCCTGCCGTCGCAGTGTTGGCCGTCGCGGGCGCCTTGGTCGCCAAGCCACGTCTGGCGCCTTCTGCCGGGACATTGCCCACGCATGGCCCGCTGTTCATCGGCCTGCTGATTGGGGTGATCCTGATCCTTGGCGGCTTGCAGTTCTTCCCCGCTCTCTCACTGGGTCCGATCGTGGAGCATTTCGACATGCTCCAGTTCATGGCCCGGTTCTGATCCGCATCGGATATTTGTCATGTCACAAGTCACGCTCGATCCGTCGAGCTCTCGTTCCCTCTCGATTGCCGGGGGGGTGAACGGGGCCATGCTTGGCCGGGCGCTGGGCGACGCTGTCGCAAAGCTAAATCCGACCAAGCTTCTCAAAAACCCGGTCATTTTCGCCACCTGGATCGTCGCCGCACTGGCCAGCATATCGGCGGTCGTCGCGGTGGTGACGGGGCAGGCTGCGGGTTTCGCTGTCCAGTTGGCCCTATGGCTGTGGGCGACTGTCCTGTTCGCCAACGTGGCTGAAAGCATCGCTGAAGGCCGTGGAAAGGCGGCGGCTGACAGCCTGCGGGCCGCCCGCGTCACCACCAAGGCCAAGCTGATTGTCGATCCGGTCACGGGAACAGTCGTGCCGACCCCGGCCCATGAGTTGGAGATCGGTTCTATCGTTCTGGTCGAGGCCGGGGACGTGGTGCCCTCAGACGGCGAGATCATCGAAGGCGTCGCCTCGGTCAATGAGGCCGCCATTACCGGTGAAAGCGCGCCGGTGATCCGCGAAAGCGGCGGCGATCGTTCCGCCGTCACTGGCGGCACCACGGTCGTCTCGGACTGGATCAAGGTGCGCATCACCTCGGCGCCCGGCTCGACTTTCCTTGACCGGATGATCGCTATGGTCGAGGGCGCGGACCGCAGGAAGACGCCAAACGAACTGGCGCTGTCTGTGCTGTTGGCGGGCCTGACCCTGATCTTTCTGATCGCTGTTGCAGCTCTGCTGGGGCTGGGCGCCTATTCGGGGATCAAGCTGGACCCGTTGGTGCTGGGCGCCCTGTTCATCACCCTGATCCCAACAACCATCGGCGGGTTGCTGTCCGCCGTCGGAATCGCCGGGATGGACCGGCTGCTGAAGGTCAATGTCCTGGCCACCTCGGGTCGGGCGGTCGAGGCCGCGGGTGATGTCGACACACTGCTGCTGGACAAGACCGGCACCATCACCTTCGGCAACCGCATGGCGACCGAAGTCGTCCATGTTCCCGGCGTGCGTCCCGAAGCGGCGCTGCGGGCTGCGGTCATGGCCTCCCTGGCCGATGAAACGCCCGAGGGTCGTTCGATCGTCGAACTGGGCCGCAACGAAGGCGTGGTCTGCGAAACCCCCGCCGACGCCCGCATCATTCCGTTCAGCGCGGTGACCCGTCAATCGGGTCTGGAAACAGGCGGCCGGTCGTGGCGCAAGGGGGCGGTGGACGCCGTGCTCAAGTCGCTGGGCATGGTCGATGGCGACGCGCCCGCCGAGTTCCGCGCCGCCGTGGACCGTATAGCCCGTTCGGGCGGAACGCCCCTGGCTGTAACCGAGAACGATGTGCTGGTCGGCGTCATTCACCTGAAGGACGTGGTCAAGCCGGGGGTCAAGGCGCGTTTCGCCGACCTTCGCCGCATGGGCCTGAGAACTGTCATGGTCACTGGCGATAATCCGGTGACGGCGGCGGCGATCGCTTCGGAAGCAGGAGTTGACGACTTCCTGGCCGAGGCGACGCCCGAGGACAAGATGCGCCTGATCAAGGCGGAACAGGCCAAGGGGCGTCTGGTCGCCATGTGTGGCGACGGCGCCAATGACGCGCCCGCTCTCGCACAGGCTGACGTTGGCGTTGCCATGCAGACGGGCGCTCAAGCCGCACGTGAGGCGGGCAACATGGTCGATCTGGATAGCGACCCCACCAAGGTCATCGAGATCGTCGAGGTCGGCAAACAACTGCTGATCACCCGCGGCGCCCTGACCACCTTCTCCATCGCCAACGACGTGGCCAAGTATTTCGCCATCATCCCCGCCATGTTCGTGGTCGGACTGCCCTCTTTGGCGGCGCTGAATCTGATGAAGCTGTCCAGCCCGGAGAGCGCCATTCTGTCAGCCGTGATCTTCAACGCCCTGGTCATTGTGGCCTTGATCCCTCTGGCGCTGCGAGGCGTCAAATATCGGGCTGTCGGGGCAGGCAAACTGCTGGGTCGCAACCTGCTGATCTACGGATTGGGCGGCCTGATCGCCCCCTTCATCGGCATCAAACTGATCGACATCGTCATTTCCGCTCTGGGTCTGGCCTGAGGCCGGCCTGAGCGATCAAGGAACACTCATTCATGCGTAGAACTCTTTCCTCAATCGTCTGTGTCGCCGCTGTCGGCATGGGCGGTGCGGCCAATGCCCAGGATGCGGCCTCAGACACAACGCGTACCAGATCCGGCCCGAGCATCAGCTTCAATGCTGGCGTAAGCAGCGACTATGTGTTTCGCGGCGTCAGCCAGACCAAGGGCGATCCGGCGATCTCCATCGGAATCGATGCGACGCAGGGGCGCTTCTATGCCGGGGCTTCGGCGACCAATGTGGGCTTCGCAGGCGACAAGAACACCGATGCCGAGATCGACCTGTACGCCGGTGTGCGGCCCGAGTTCAGAGGCTTCACCCTGGATCTGGGCGTCGTCAACTATCTCTATGCCGACCAGCCGGACGGGGCCGATTACAACTACGTTGAGCTGAAGGCGGCGGCATCGCGTGCTGTCGGCCCCGCGACCCTGGGGGCAGCGGTTTACTGGTCGCCGGATTTCTTTGGATCGACCGAGGATCAGGCGACCTATGCTGAGGTCAACGGCGCAGTCAGTCCAGCCGACAAATGGACAGTTTCGGCGGCGTTGGGGCGTCAGTGGCTGTCGTCGGAGCTGGACTACACCACCTGGAATCTGGGGGTCGGATATGCCCTGACGCCACATCTGACGCTGGACGTTCGCTACTATGACACTGACCAGCATGATTTCGGCAGCCCTTACGGCGCGCGCGCCGTAGCCAGTCTGAAGGCGACCTTCTGATGTTGACCTCCATCCGTCCGGCGGTCGTTATGATCGCTCTTTTCACGGCTCTGCTCGGCGTGGCCTATCCGCTTGCGGTGACGGGGGTGGCTCAGGTCGCCTTCCCGACACAGGCTGGCGGAAGCCTCGTCCATAACAAGGCCGGTGCTGTCGTTGGCTCGGCACTGATCGGTCAAAGGTTCAGTGAGCCAGTTTATTTGCATCCACGCCCGTCGGCGGCAGGCGAGGGGTATGACGCTTCGTCATCGTCAGGTTCCAACCTGGGACCGTTGAGCCCGGACCTGATCGCGCGCGTGCAGCGTGACGCCGACGCCCTGCGTTCAGAAGCGGCGGGCCGCGCCATTCCAGCGGATGCGGTAACGGCCTCGGCTTCGGGTCTCGACCCGGATATTTCTCCGGCCTACGCTGAGTTCCAGATCGACCGCATCGCAACGGCGCGCGGCGTCCCGGCGGATGAGGTGCGTCAGGTGATCCAGCAACATATCAAAGGCCGCACCTTCGGCGTTTTAGGCCAGCCGCGCGTCAATGTGCTGCTGACCAATAGGGCGCTGGATGCCCGGTTCGCAGGGGCTGGCGCCCATTGACAATCCCGCCTGACATCCTGTCAGACAAAACCCCGGCCGCCCCGCGAAAGCGTGGGCGGTTGAAGGTGTTTCTGGGCATGTCGCCGGGGGTGGGCAAAACCTATGAGATGCTGCGCGCGGCCCGCCGCCTGAAGGCCGAGGGCCGCGATGTGGTGGTCGGCGTGGTCGAGACCCACGGCCGCAAGGAGACCATGAGCCTGCTGCGCGGGCTGGAGGTTCTGGCGCGCAGCCCCATCGCCTATCGTGACCGGACCTTGTTGGAGTTCGACATCGACGCCGCCCTGGCGCGTCGTCCCGAGCTGCTGCTGGTCGATGAATACGCCCATTCCAACGTCCCCGGTTCGCGCCATCCGAAACGCTGGCAGGATGTGGAGGAGTTGCTGGATGCGGGGCTTGACGTCTGGACCACCCTGAATGTCCAGCATCTGGAAAGTCTGTCGGACGTGGTGTTGCGCATCACCGGCGTGCGCCAGCGCGAAAGCGTGCCCGACAGCGCCCTTTCGCGTGCAGACGACATCGAGGTGGTGGACATCACGCCCGAGGAACTGCGCAAGCGTCTGACCGAAGGCAAGGTCTATGTGCCAGAGACGGCGCGGTTGGCGGCGGACAACTTCTTCAAGATCGAGAACCTGACGGCTCTGCGCGAACTGGCTTTACGTCGTGCGGCCCAGACGGTGGACGATCAACTTGTGGCGCGCCTGCGTGAACAGGGGGTTCAGGGGCCGTGGGCGGCAGGCGCGCGGATACTGGTTCTGGTCGCTGGGGATATGATGGCGGCCCCCTTGGTGCGGGCGGGGCGGCGGCTGTCAGACATGATGATGGATGCGCCCTGGACTGTGGCCCACGTGGACCGTCCTTCGGGCGCGCAGCACGGTGTGGGCTCGGCAGGCAAGCTGTCCGATGCGCTGAAACTGGCGGAACAACTGGGCGGACGCACGGTCGTTCTCAGTGGGGATGACGTGGTGCGGGCCGTCATGGACCATGCCCATCACAACAACATCACCCAGATTGTGCTGGCCAAGGGACGCGACAGCCGTCTGTCGGAATGGCTAGGCCGTTCTCTAGCAGCGGAACTGTTGCGACAAGCGCGTGGCGTCGCCATCCATGTGATCACCGACGGCCATGAGGCTGATGGAAAACCCGCTTCGCACGACCTTCTGGTCAAGCCAAAGGGCAGTTGGCGGGGGTATATGGTCGGTGCGACTTGCGTCGCCATGGCGACAGGCATCGCCCTGCTGCTGGATCAGGCGTTTGAACGAGTCGATCTGGGCGTCATCTATCTGGCGGCGGTGCTGGCGGCCGGGGTTCTGTATGGGCTGCGGCCTGCACTAGCGGCGGCGACGGCGGCGTTCCTGACCTATAATTTTCTGTTTTTGCAGCCGCGTTTCAGCTTCAGTATCGGCTCGCCTACAGACATCCTGACCCTGATCGTCTTCTGGGCCGTGGCGCTGGTGACAGGGGTGTTGGCCGGACGGGTGCGCGAGCAGGCGCGGGCGGCGCAAAGACGCGCTTCGGCTGTGTCGGCCCTGCTGGCGGCCAGCCAGCGTCTGGGCAGCGTGGGGGATCGCAAGGCGGCGGCCCGAATTCTGGCCGAACAGACGGCGGCTGCAGCAGGGGCGGGGGCCGTAGTCCTTCTGCCCATCGATCATGAACTGACCCTTGTCGCGGGTGCGCCGGGCAAGCCTGAACTGGGTGCAGAGGCCATGGCCGCCGCGCGGTGGGCCTGGGAGAGGGGCGAACCGGCGGGGCATGGGACCGGCACATTGCCTCAGGCGGCCTGGAGTTTTCGTCCCCTGCAGGGCGTGCGAGGCCGGGCGGGTGTCGCCGGCATTGAAGCCAGCGCCCTGACCCCTGGATCTGACGAGGAGAAACTGGCCCTCGCCCTGCTGGATCAGGGCGCCGTGGCGGTGGAACGCGCCGATCTGGCGGGTCAGGCGGTAGAGACCGAGACCCTGCGCCGCACTGACCGGTTCCGTGGGGCGCTGATGAACTCGGTCAGCCATGACCTGCGCACGCCCCTGTCGACGGTGCTGGGCGCCTCGACCACCCTGATTGATCTGGGCTCCAAGCTGAGACCGGAGGTTCGTGACGATCTCTTGTTGTCGATCCGCGAGGAGGCCGAGCGTCTCAGCCACTATGTCGGCGACCTGCTGGACATGACGCGGCTGGAGGGGGGCGGCCTGAACATTCGTGCTGACTGGGTTGATGTGCGCGATGTGCTGAACGCGGCAAGCAGGCGTGTGGCGCGGCGGATGGGTCAGCGACGGATGAGCCGCGACTTTTCCGCCCAACTCAGTCTGGTCATGGTGGATCAGGGTCTGTTGGAGCAGGCGCTGGTCAATATTCTGGAGAACGCGATCAGCTACAGCCCCGATGGATCGACCATCGAACTGGCCGCTTACGAAGATCGGGGGGGGGTCGTCATCTCGATCGAGGATGAGGGCAAGGGCATCCCCACCGACGAACTGGAACGGGTCTTCGACAAGTTCCGTCGCATGGAGGAACCATCAGACCGCACCAAGGGGGCGGGATTGGGTCTGGCCATCGCCAAGGGGTTCGTCGAGGCCATGAACGGTCGGATCGCCGCCGCCAGCCCGATCATGGACGGCCCTGACGGCGTCAGATTGGGGACACGCATCCTCATCAGTCTGCCCAAGACCGTCGTCACCCATCCGAACCTGCTCTAGGCTCTCGCCATGTCCGCCGTCCGTCCGCAGATACTCGTCATCGACGACGAGCCTCAGATCCACCGCTTCCTGTCGCCTGCGCTGGACGCGGCGGGCTATGAGCCGCGTCGAGCGGACAGCGGACAGGAGGGACTGCGCGGCATCGCCCTGTGGAGCCCGGACGCCGTCGTGCTGGACCTCGGCCTGCCGGACATGGACGGCAAGGACGTGCTGGTAAGGGCGCGGGAATTCTATGCAGGACCGATCATCATCCTGTCAGCCCGCGATAAAGAGGCAGAGAAGATTGCGGCGCTTGATCTGGGGGCCAACGACTATGTCGAAAAGCCCTTCGGCGTCGGCGAACTTCTGGCCCGTCTGCGCGCCAACCTGCGGCAGGCTGCGCCGCATGTGATAAACACTGGGCCGCTAACAGCCGGGGATGTTGTCATTGACCTGGAGCGCCGCATGATCACCCGCGCAGGCGAACCCGTGCGCGTGACGCCCAAGGAATATGATGTCCTGGCCCATCTTGTGCGCAATGTCGGCAAGGTGATCGGCCACCGCGACCTGCTGACCGCAGTCTGGGGCAAGGCGCATGCTGACGATACGCAGTATCTGCGTGTGGTCATCGGCCAGTTGCGCCAGAAACTGGAAGCCGATCCAGCGCAGCCGCACTTGATCCTTACGGAGCCGGGTGTGGGCTATCGATTTTCGTACTAATGGTTCAGTCTCGGCAGCTGGTTGACTACTGCGTCTGTCACGTCTCATCGTGATGCGTCAGTCGGCGTACTGCCTCCAACAATTCCTCGACAGCGTGCTCTGCAGCAGCGAGCTTCAACGCCGCTAGAAGCACTTCTCGGCCAGCCATTGCGAGAAACACGGCCAAGACTTCGTCGGAATGCCGGATCAACGCGACCAGATGTTCGCCGCTTGGTCCATATCGACCAGCAAACCAGTTTTTCACTGTCTTCTCGTTGGCACCGGTCCAGGAGGCGACTACCTTCGTTCCTGATCGGCTGCCTCCGAGCGATTTCTTCAAAGCGGATGCGATCTCGGTAGCGAACCAGTTCTCTGGAATAGGCTGCTCGTTCAAGCCATAGTCAGCCTGTTTCGGAAACAACTTGCCCTTTTTCGGAAACGACATTCCGGACTCCCTCGCTCTAAATGGACGCAGGGATTCAGCCTCAGCTTCTCGTGGGTTGGACGAATTGACCCGCGATGATGAAGAGGTGCGTGCTTGGGTGGTCGCTGGACGAGCAATTCGAACGGGGATGATGTGCCGCCCGAGGTGGATGTGCCGGCCGTCGCCTATGTCCGGATGTCCACTGATCACCAGAAGTACTCGACCGAGAACCAACTGGATGTCATCCGCAGCTACGCCGATGCACGCGGTCTGAAGATTCTACGCGTCTTCGAAGATTCAGGTCGAAGTGGGCTACGCCTCGATGGCCGCGAAGCACTGCAGAACCTCATGGGCGAAGTTCAGTCTGGGAAGGCCGACTTCAAGGCGATCCTCGTCTATGATGTCAGCCGATGGGGCCGGTTTCAGGATGCCGACGAAGGCGCCTACCACGAGCATGTCTGCTCGCGCGCCGGGATCCGCGTCCATTACTGCGGCGAACAGTTCGAGAATGACGGCAGCATTGGCTCCAACCTGCTGAAAACCGTGAAGCGGGTCATGGCGGGCGAGTACAGCCGCGAACTCTCGGTGAAGGTGTTCGCTGGCCAGTGCCGTTTGGTTGAACTCGGCTTCCGCCAGGGCGGCGCCCCTGGATATGGGTTACGCCGGGTGCTGATCGACGAGCAAGGCAATCCCAAGGGCGAACTATCTCGCGGAGAGCAAAAAAGCCTCCAGACCGACAGGGTTATCCTCGTTCCAGGTCCCGAGGACGAACAGGTTGTCGTCCGGCGCATGTATGGCATGTTTGTAGAGGAACGCCGATCGGAACGGGAGATTGCGGACATACTGAACGCCGATGGACTGCGCACTGATCTCGAACGGCCGTGGACGCGCGCGACGGTCCATCAGGTTCTGACCAATGAGAAATACATCGGCAACAACGTCTTCAATAAAGTTTCCTTCAAGCTGAAAAAGCAGCGCGTGGTGAATGCTCGCGACATTTGGATCCGCGCCGAGGGGGCTTATGCGGCCATTATCGACGAGGCGATGTTCTTGCGGGCGCGGCAAATCGTCGATGCGCGCAGCCAGCATCTTTCCGACCAGGACCTACTGGACGCGCTTCGAGCCCTGCTCGTTAGCAACGGCTTCCTTTCCGGGCTGATCATCGACGAGCACGACGCTACACCGTCATCGAGCGCGTTTCGCTCTCGCTTCGGCAGTTTGCTGCGCGCTTACGAGATGGTCGGCTATCAACCCGATCGCGACTACCGATACATTGAAATCAATCGCAAGCTCCGCGAGGCACATCCGCATATCGTTGCAGATGTCATTGCCGGAATCGAAAGCGTTGGGGGCGGCGCCGTTCAGGATCCCCGAACCGAACTGCTAACCGTCAATGGCGAGTTCACAGTGTCGGTTGTACTGTCACGATGCTTTGAAACAGCAGCAGGATCGCTGCGCTGGCGCATCCGTCTGGACACGGGGTTCTTGCCGGACATCACCATCGCCATACGCATGGACGAACTGAACGCCGCGCCTCGCGACTACTACGTTCTCCCGAGCATCGATATGACCGCGGATCGGCTTCGGCTGGCCGAGCAGAACGGTCTGTCTCTCGATGCTTATCGCTTCGACACCCTTGATTTCTTTTTCGCGCTGGCTGGCAGAGCCAAGTTCTTGGAGGTGGCTTGATGCCTGACGATGTCGTCTTCAATGCCCATAAGCACGTGACGTTGGTCCCGACCGACAGAGTCCGGATCCTTAATCCACGCGTGCGGAACCCCAAAACATTCGAAGAAATGGTCGAAAGCATCGCGCGGATAGGCCTCAAGCGCCCCATCACCGTGACCCAGCGCGCGAACACGGAGCCAGCGGAGTATGATCTCGTCTGCGGTCAGGGGCGACTTGAAGCTTTCATCCAGCTGAAGCAGGAGGGCATCCCCGCCATCGTGATTGATGCGGACGAAAGCGATTGCCTAGTCATGAGCCTCGTTGAGAACTGCGCCAGGCGCCAACACCGGGCGATCGACCTGATGCAGGAAGTCGGCACCCTTCGAGAACGTGGATACAACGACCGCGAGATCGCCGGTAAAATCGGCGTCACGCCCGAATACGTCAACATGATCGCCGGATTGCTTGAGCGAGGTGAGGAGCGGCTGGTCTCCGCCGTTGAAACCGGCCTCATGCCGCTGAACCTCGCGATTGAGATATCCAGAACGGATGATGAGGGCGCTCAACGCGCGCTAACGGAAGCCTATACGGAGAAGAAGCTGCGCGGAAAGAAATTCGCGGCCGTGCGTCGTCTGCTAGATCGGCGACTGCGCCGCGGACGGCGCGTGGACGAAACGCCTTTCGGCCGCAAGGTGAACCGCGCCGCGCGCCCGCTAACTAGCGATGCCCTTGTGCGTGCCTACCGCCAAGAAGCGGATCGCCAGAAGCTGCTCGTCAAGAAGGCGGAACTGACCCAGGGGAGACTCCTCTTCGTCACGGAGGCGTTCCGCGCACTTCGGACCGACGAGAATTTCCTGACGTTGCTGCGCGCCGAAGACCTCAAGGCAATGCCTGGCTACCTTGAGGAACGTTCGAGGACGGATCCATGACGAGGAAAGAGCGTGGCCCCTCGCAAATCGTCAGGCACGCTTTTGAGGACAACTGCGTGATCCTGTCAGTGAGCGCCCTTCTCCCTGTGCGGGTGCTTCGGACGTCCACGAAATCCAGCAAGAAGTATCAGCAGATCGCCGCCTCAATCCGCGAAGTCGGTCTCGTCGAGCCGCCTGTGGTGGCCCGAGATCTCGCAAATCCAGACACCTATCTCTTGCTGGACGGTCATGTTCGTATCGAGATTTTGAAGGATTTGGGCATCGAACAGGTCGAATGCCTGGTTTCCACTGACGACGAAGCCTTCACCTACAACAAGCGGATTAGCCGATTGTCGTCGGTTCAGGAGCACAAGATGATCCGCCGAGCCATCGAGCGCGGCGTGCCGGAGGAAAAGATCGCCAAGGCATTAGACGTCAATCCAGAGTCCATTCGTCGCAAGGTCCGGATGCTGAACGGGATCTGTGACGAAACGGTCGCTATTCTCAAAGACAAACCTTGTCCGATGGCGGTGTTCGAAATTCTCCGAAAAATGAATCCTCTGCGGCAGATCGAGGCTGCGGAACTCCTCGTGAACGCCAATAATTATTCGGTCGCCTACGCCTCGGCGATCCTGGCCGGGACGCCGCAGGCGCAGCTTGCGGCTGGATCGAAACCGAAAAACATCAAGGGCATCACCGCCGAGGCCGTGGCTCGAATGGAAAGTGAGTTGGCGCGTCTCCAGGAGGCGATCACGTCGATTCAGGAGACTTACGGCCAAGACCATCTGCATCTGACTGTCATCAAGGGCTACCTGGTCAAGTTACTCGGGAACGCCCGAGTGGTTCGCTACCTCATGCAGCATCGTCCCGAATTCCTGACCGAGTTCCAGACAATCACCGAGATGACATCCACGCTGCCGCCCGAGGCAGCCTGAACGATTGCGACGATGGGGACCCGGACCCGATAAGCGCGGGGACCGCAGGAGCTACCGCACGGTGGGGCGGATCGAGCGCGGTGGTGGGAATGGCGGCGAACCCGCATGAAGCCCACCAGGCCGATCGCCATCGGGTCGGCCCGTAGCCGGCGGAAATTTATCAGCCAGACTTGAAAACCGCTGAAGCCGTCATTTAGGCTTCGATTGCTGGGGCGTCGCCTCAGTGTTCACGTTGGGGATCGCCGATCCCCCCTCACGAAACAATTGAAGTTTTGGAACCGGAGCACCCGCTCGCGGAAAGAGGAGAGTGCGTGATGAGTAGCCCGGGGCTTCGGCCCGCCAAGATCGTGTTGTCGGGACAGGCCAAGGCGGCGGGTGGCCGTCATGGCTAAGCAGGCCCTTCCCCTGACTCGGGGCGGTGCCAAGCCGCCTCGCCGCAACAATCGCCCCCTGGACGTTGAATACATCCAGGTTTCAGGCCTCCAGTCGGACCCTCGACCGCAGCGCAAGCACAGCCAGCGACAACTCGACAATCTGGCGGGGGCCATCGCCAGGTTCGACATCGTCCGACCGCTACTCGTCACCGAGGACAATGTGGTCCTGGATGGCAACGCGGTGCTGGAAGTTCTCCGCCGGGAAGGCCGAGACACGGTCCCGGTCATCCGTATCAGCGGCTATTCGTCGGCTGAACTCCGCTCCCTACAGATGGCGCTCAACCGCATCGGCGACCATGCCGACTGGGATTTGGATGTGCTGCGCGCGGACTTCCTGATGCTGCAGGCGGATCCGGAGTTCGACTTCTCCCTCGACTTCACCGGGTTTGACCAGGTGTTCGTCGATCGGGTTACCTTGGCCGGCGATGTCGGCTCCCAGCAGGATGAGGTTCCCGAGCACGGCGAGGAGGCTCCGGTCACGCGCGTGGGCGACACCTGGTGCTGTGGGCGCCATCGCATCATCTGTGGCGACAGCCGGGATGGCGCTATCTTCATCATGCTGTTGGACCAGGATCGGGTCCGGTTGACCCTGACCGACCCGCCGTACAACGTCAGAATCTCCGGCAACGTCTCGGGCCTCGGCAAGGTGCGGCACGGCGAGTTCGCCATGGCGTCGGGCGAGATGAACCGGGCGGAATTTGTCGAATTCCAGCGCCAGGTGTTCGATCACTGCAAGCGGTTCAGCGTAGATGGCGCCCTGCTCTACGCCTTCATCGACGGACGGCATGTCGCCGATCAGATCGCCGCCGGTGAAACGGTCTTCGGAGAGCTCAAACAGCTTGTTGTCTGGGCCAAGGACAACGCGGGGATGGGGACCTTTTATAGGTCGCAGCACGAACTCCTGACGATCTGGAAGGTCGGCGAGGCGCCGAACGTCAACACCTTCGGTCTGGGGAGCAATGGTCGCTACCGGTCGAATGTCTGGAACTATCCGGGATACGCCAGCCTCGGCGCCGGCCGTGACGAGGCGTTGTCCTTCCACCCGACCGTCAAGCCTCTGCCCATGATCGTCGATGCGATCCTGGACGTCACCCATCAGGGCGAGGTCGTGCTCGATCCGTTCGGTGGTTCCGGCACAACCCTGATCGCGGCTGAGCGCACCGGCCGTGTGGCGCGACTGATCGAGATCGATCCGAAGTACGTCGATGTGGCGCTGCGCCGCTTCATCGCCGAGACTGGCGAAGAGCCGGTGCTGGCAGAAACCGACGAAGCCTTTTCGGAAGTTCGGTTTCGACGCCAAAGCGAAACCGTGAAGTCAGTTTCGGAATCGGGTTCCGACAGCGCGTGGGAGATCCTCTGATGGCGAAGCCTCAAAAGCCCCGTCCGATGACTGATGAGCAGAAAGCCCGAGCCGAAGAGGCTGACTACGTGACCGGCTTCGGCAAACCACCGACGTCATCTCAGTTTGCGAAGGGCAAGTCCGGCAACCCCGCCGGGCGCCCTAAAGGCGCACGTTCCATGCGCACCCTGTTGCAGGAGATTCTGGATCAGCCGGTCACCATCTCCATCAAGGGCGTGCCGCGCCAGGTCCCCGCCAAGCAGGCGGTCCTGACCCGGCTCATGTCGCAGGCGCTCACCGGCAAGACCCAGGACGCGGCTCTCTTTGTAAGCCTGATCAAGACCACCCTGCCGGAACAGTTCGCCGAGGAGGCGGATGACGCGCTATCGACCGATGAGGCCAAGCTTCTCGAAGCCATTGCCACCAAGATGCTGATGGCGCGCGGAGAGCGTGCGGAGGACGTGTGATGGCCGTTCCAACCTTCACGCGCGCCGAGTATGAAGGGGCCCTTCGATCTGATCTGACCGGGTACTTCTTCTGGGCATGGTCGCAGCTTCACCCTGGCCAAAAACTAATTTCGGGTTGGCATCTGCATGCTCTAGCGGCGGCCCTCACCAAATGCGCCACGGGCGAGACCAAGCGGCTGATCATCAATCTGCCGCCGCGGAACCTGAAATCAGAGTTTGCCTCGATCGTCTTTCCGACTTGGCTCCTCGGTCGAGATCCCAGCCGCAAGATCATCAACATCACCTATTCGGAGGCCCTGACGAAGGAGTTCGCCCGGGGCTCCAAGGGCCTGATGGAGACGGCTGACTATAAACGGATATTCCCGGCAACGCGGATCAATCCCAGGGCTAATGCGGACACCGACTTCACCCTGATGAAGCACCGTGGCAAGCGGTTCGGAACCACGGTGTTTGGTTCGGTCACCGGCTTCGGCGGCGATTTCCTGATCATCGATGATCCAATCAAGCCTGAGGACACGCGGTCCGACACGGTTCGCACGCGGGTCAATGAATGGTTCGAAAGCACCGCTCTGTCGCGCCTCGACCGTAAGGAAACCGGCTGCATCATCGTCATCATGCAGCGCCTGCATGTCGATGATCTTTCAGGTAGGCTGCTCGAAGCCGGCGGGTGGACCCACCTCAATCTGCCTGCAATCGCTACCGAGCGTCAGGTGCTTGATGTCGGTCAAGGGCTGACCTGGACGCGGGAGATTGGCGAGCCGCTGAATTCCAAGTTCGAGTCTGTTGAAACGCTGGAGGCGCTCCGCGAAAGCATGGGGGATGATTTCTTCCAGTCGCAATACCAGCAATCGCCGGTCATGCCCGGCGGGAACATCATCAAGCTCGAATGGCTGCAACGCTATCAGGCGCCGTTCAGGGCCACGCTGAATGATGAGGTGGTTTTCAGCTGGGATACAGCCTTTGGCACGGGCGTCAGCAACGATTGGTCGGTCGGCACGGTCTGGGTCGTGCGCGGCAAAAACTACTTCTTGGGAGACGTGGTCAGGGGCCGCTTCTCTGGCGGTGATCTCGTTAAGGCCATGGTGAATCTCTGGGACAAATACCCCACCACCCGCCGGGTCATCCTGCTGGAGAAGGTCAATGGGATGGAACTGGTCGCCGAACAGGTCCGGCAGGCCTGTCCCGACGTCGATCTCGAGCTCATGCCGCCTGTTCAGAGCAAGGTATCCCGCGTCTGGGCCACGGCGCCGATATTCCAGCGCGGCGCCGTCCATCTTCCCGACCGTGCCGATTGGTTAGATGAGTATGTGAAAGAACTTATCTCCTTCCCTCGCGCCAAGCATGATGACCAGGTCGATTCCACGAGCCAGTTTCTGGGGTGGATCACGACGAAGCCTGATCTGACGGTCGTCCAACGCTTCGTGTGACTGGACTTCGCCGTGGAAGGAAGCGTTGCTCCGTTCATGAGCTTTGAATCGACACTCCGTCACGTCGCGCCGACCTTTGGAAAACGCCGTGTCCCGCCGCTTACGGGTGAGCAGAAAACGGCGCTGATCACTCAGGCGCGCGAAGCGGAACTGCAGGCGCGGAGGGCAAGAATGGATGCCTACCTGGAGGTCAGGTGGGAAGAGAACATGGCCAAGCTCAGAGCTTCCATCGTGGAGGCTGAAAGCGCCATCGCCAGACGCCGGTTGGGTGCCATGGGTGTGGGAGCCCTGCGGAATCTGGCCGGGTTCGCGATTGGTTGTCGGTTGGGTCGCTGAGCGCGCCGATCAACCACTCGCCTGACCAACGACGAGCGGATCGTCCTGCGGACGGAGCAGTTCATAGGGCGCGAGCTTCAACGCCGTCGCCAGCTTCTCGATGTTGTCGAGTGAGATGTTGCGCTCTGAGCGTTCCACGGCGCCGACGAAGGTTCTGTGCAGCCCGGCCTCGTCGGCGAGTCTTTCCTGGCTCAGCCCATGGTTGGCGCGATAGCGGCGGAGATTCTCCGCCAACACCTTCCGCAAGGGTTTGTCCGCCTTCGACGCCATCGCTGAAAGCTGACCGGATGACGCATATACGGCGACAGCGTTTACGTAGCATTTTGGAAGTTGGAGTTAAGGTCTGACCGATCTGAGGGTGGGGACCAGTACGCATCCCAGATCCTTAATCAAACTGGCGAGAAGAGGCGCGACTATGAACTTCACACCTCAGGAATATGCAGTGGCGGTCGAGAATGAGCGTGAGCGGAGGAAGAACGCCCAGAACGGTCAGGCGATTCTATTCGCCTTGGGCCTGTTCATCGGCATTCCCGTCCTTGTCAGCATGTGCAGTCCCAGCGACCCTGCGAAGCGCGCAATGGACACATGCATCGAGCGCTCCGTTAAAACCTACGGTTCATCCGTGTCGTCGGAGGCTGTGCTTGCGCATTGCCGAGCACAGGCGCGATGACCGTGTTTGGACGGCGTCGCATTGTTCCGCCCTCGTTACCCGTCGCAGGGGTTAGCGTATCCAGACCGTCTCGTTGGATACGCGTCCTTGTTCGGATCTGGGCTGTGTTCGTTTTCGTCGTCGCCGTCGGTGGCTTGCTACAAGGCGCCTGGATCGGCAGCCTGGCTCTATTGGCTCATGCCGTGCTCGTCTGGCCCGAAGTCGGTGACTTCGCGGCCAGACTGGGAGTTGCGTGGGTTCGTCTCGTCTGCGCTGGGGTGACGTTGGTGGTCTTCATCGTCCTGGTCAGTCTTGGTGCTGGCGATGATGAGATTGCGGTGGAGCCGGAAATGTCTCGATCCGATGTGATGTCGAAGCTATCGCCGCCGCCATCGACCCTTGGAGCATATCGCTCGAAAATTCCTGGCCACGCCTTCAGCCGGATTGACCGTAGCGACTACTATATCTCCGTGCACAGGAGATTGGGCCCGACGCGAGTGCGTGATGCCAACACCCTGGCACCTTGGGTCGCCCTGCGTGTCTCCTTCGCCTCAAGCTGCGACCGTGTCGACATGGTCGAGATTTCCCAGGATGCGAGTCAGGCGGAACTGCGCTGGTTCGTGGATTGTCTCAATCGCCAGCGCTTCTATGTAAACGAAGCCGACGCCAAAGCCACTCGTGTCAAATTCGCGGACGTCCCGGACACCGCCGTGATCGACCTGTTGCCGGAGGATCTGCCGCGTGCGGAGAATGCCAAAGTCATAGGGTTCGATGAGCTGGCGGGATTGCGCATATGCGAGGCCTCTTTGAGGAGCCGACTTCAACAGCCGGACGCCTATCGTCCCGTTGGCGCGGCTCGCACCCAGCGCCACCCTCAACGGGGTAGGGTCACGATCACGCGCAGCTTCATCACCAGCAATGGATTGGGGCAATCAATCCACTCACAATGGGAATGTCTACTAGACGCTGGCGATACGCGTGTGATCGAGATCAAATGGCTCGACGCGGGGCAATGGCGTGTAGCGGCGAAAGGATCGTTGCATCATGGTGGTGCTTGGAATTGATGCCGCCTGGACGGTGCGCGAACCGAGCGGTGTCGCCCTCATTTCCAAAAGCGGATCGCGATGGCGTCTTTTGGGGGCGGCTCCCTCGTATGAAACTTTCATCGCGCTGGCAGGCAGCGCCAACCCGTCTAACGATCGACCACGAGGGAGCGAGCCTGATCCATCCGAACTATTGTCGGCGGTAGCTCGAATCGCCGATGTCGAGGTCGATCTGATCGCGGTGGACATGCCTCTATCTCGTCTGCCAATCACCGGCCGGAGGGAGGCGGACAACGCCGTATCCCGAGTGTATGGGGCTCGCAAATGCGGAACCCACACGCCGAGCGTGGTCCGACCTGGGCCGATCAGCGATCGTTTGCGAAAGGGCTTTGAGGGGGCGGGCTATTTGCTCAGCACACAGCAAGTAGCGCGCCGATCGCTGCTCGAAGTCTACCCCCATCCCGCACTAGTGGAACTGTATTCCGCGCCGGAACGGCTGCCCTACAAGCTCTCCAAGATTAGGAATTATTGGCCGAGTCTCTCGCCATCGGATCGTCGCGCCAAGCTGTTGGTGGTTTGGGGCGGAATCGTCAATGCGCTTGAAGTTGAGATTGAGGGAGTGGAGAGGATGCTCCCACCACTGGATATCTCGGCCCCCACATGGCGCCTCAAGGCCTACGAAGATATGCTGGATGCCGTCGTGTGCACCTGGATCGGAGCCGCGGCTATCGAGGGAAACTGCATCGCACATGGCGATGAAGACGCCGCGATCTGGATTCCGACGCCTTTCCGGCGATGAGCTTTTCCGGCTTGTTTGCGAAAGGGCGAGCAGTCCTCCACCCGGTAGGGTGTGGCCCAAAGGGGAGATTAAATGAACACCAGCCGCAAATTCACCTCCAAGCAGATGGGGGATGCCTGCGAAATGCTGGTCGCCGCCGAGATGACGCTGGCGGGCGTCCCAGCGTTAAAGGTTCCGGACAACTGGCCGCACTATGACGTAATCGCGCAACCTTCATCCGGGCCGGCGCAACGTGTTTCCGTCAAGGCGCGGACGCTTCGCGCCGGAGCGGTTTATCTGGAATACAAGCGAACTGATGAGTTCGACTGGCTCGCCATGGTGCTTTTGGCCAGTGAGAGCTCGTGTGACAGATCATTCTATCTGGTGCCTCGCGTGGTCGCCGACGTGCATGCGCGCCAGGATAAACCGACCAGCAAGACCGCTGACTTGAGGTATTTCCGCGTCGATCAGATCGATGGAATGTTTGCCAGATTCAGGGATAATTTCGCCCTGTGTGTCGCGGCCTAATTCGGCCCTGTCGCCAGGCCTTCGGCGATCTGTGGGCTGCGTCCTACTGCAACACTTGTGGCACTTCGTCGAAATCGCCGAGTCACCGCCGCATTATAGGGGGCGGTGCTGAACGTTCGTCGCCCATGTCACGCTCGTTGGCACGAGGTCACAAGCTGCTCTATTCGCAGGGCAGACGATCATGTTGCGCGCCATTCTCCAGATGCCAAGCCAAGGCTTGAGGGCTCGGACGCGCCGAGGCCTCCTTGGGAATGGTGAGCTTTCGTCCATTCAAGGCGGCGTACTCACTGCCGGCCAGGCGTGTTGCGATCGTCAGTCTATAGTCCGGTGTCACCGAGATTAATCCAAGATCAAACAGCGTGTGGATGTCCGCTCGGAGGAGCAGGCCGTTCCTCACATCGTTTGTTTCAACGCCGAAGTAGGGGCGAATATGCGCTGCCTCCAGAACCATGGCGGTCGTGCATCCGGTCACGGCGCAGCGTCCATCGTAAGCTCGAAGCAGGCTTTTGCGGAAAGCTGGCTGGCCCAGGCGACGCTTTACCTCAGCCAGCACTTTCTCGCGTCCATCCTTGATGGATGTTGGGTCGAAGGGGGCAGGATCGGGCCGATCGATTTCTAGGTCAGAGTTGATGCGCTGTAGCGTGAAACGCGATGGTGGGCCGGGGATATGGCTGAGGTAACGAAACGCCCCCTCGAACACGAAACCGCCGCCAGTATGATCGGACTTGGTGGCCCGGTGAAACAGCAGGATTTCCCTGCCATCAGTCTCGTGATTGATGATCTGCGCATCCGTCCGGCCGGCGTTCTGGCCCAGCCAGATGAACAGGTCGCCGTCGAAGGTGTTGACCAAGCCAAGCTCGGGGGCCGTCTTCTCACCGGTGACAAACAGCCAAATCGACTGTGTATCTTGCGGTCGATAGAAGCCGTTGTTGATCGTGGCGTCGGTTACGCCGAAGAGCGAGCGAAGGTCCTGGCGGGCGTAGATTTCGCCTTCAGTCAGTTGGGCCGACGTAGCCTTCCCGACGTGGAAACCCAAGCGCTCGAAGGCCCGGATCACGGGGGCACCACCGGAGAAATCGTCTGGTTCGAGCGGTTCGAATCCACGCTGGTGACCATGCGCGGCAGCCGCTAGGGGCTTGCTGTCGTAGGCACGTCCCTCATGGATCACAAAGAAATCGCGCGAACGTTTGAAGCCGTACTTCTCGATGAAGGCGTCACGTCCCAGGGCGCGGAATTCCTCCATCGCCCTCTCGACAGCGGCTGGCTGGGTCAGATTCTCGAGCTTGCCGTCTGTCGCCATTTTCTCTTCCCGACCCGCTGGTCATCCCCGACATACAAGGCGACCGCCGAGTTGCGAAAGTCCCGTGAACGCCGGGCTACCGCATGGCCTTCGGCTCCAGATGGTCGCGTCTGAACCCCGCCAGTCGATACGCTTGAGGCGTTTCCTAGGCGTGGGCCGACGCCTCGTTCACCGCCGCTTGCTCTTGCTCCGCGCGTTCTCGGGCCTCCAGATGTCCCGCGACCTTGGTCGCGATATCCTCTGGCGTGACGCCGCTGTCCGCCAGCTTGACCGCCCAGGTGCGTCCGGGGTGCAGCACGTCCCAGGGCGAGCGATACTGCGTGGCGCGCCGACCGCCCGGGTCATGGTTGCCGAACCCGTCGACCACCAGGTTCCACACCGGGAAATGCCAACTGATTAGCATGCGTTCGGCCATCCGGATCCAGACATCGTCGACGGCCAGGAAGCGGCAGGCGAAGTCCTCCGATCGTAGATTATCGGCCTGGGCCACGGACTTCGCGTGGTCGGCCAGTCGATTCCACAGCGCCCGTCCATGCGGGGCGTCGAAATCTCCGCCGCGCCGGCCGCCCATGGGATCGGCCTTGCCAATGTAGATCGGCAACGCGAAGGCACCGTCACGATTCTTGTCGGCGACCTTGGCGTAGGCCGGGAAATCGCCTGTGTAATAGATGGCGTAGATGCCGGCGCCCTCGAAAGGCTGGGCCGGCGCGAGCGGCTCAATGGGTCTGTGCAGCAGGGCGTTGGCCACGCTTTCGGCCAGGTGCCGCTTCTCCAGCGGATTGTATGGGACCAGGGCGCTCATCGGAACGATGTAGCTGATCCGCCACTGAACGAGCAACGATTCCCGCCAGGCGCACCGGCACGGCGTTGCCGAGCTGACGCATGGTTTCCGTCCAGGAGCCATGGAAGAGAAAGTCGTCGGGGAAGGTCTGCAATCGAGCGGCCTCGCGCACCGAGAAATAGCGGATCGAGCCATTGGGCCGACGCAGCATGTTCTCGCCGCCAGGCACGCCATGGACCCCAGCCTTCAAGGTCTTAGCCGGCGCGTCCAGCGGACTGCCCGTATGTCCCGGGTAGGAGCGGGCGCCGGGAATGAACCTATGATCGGGGAAGCCCTTGGCCGCCTTGGGTTCGAGCTCGGGGTCCGGCAGGCCGAGAAAGGCGTCGCGCACGGTCAACCACGGCAGGGAGGTCGGCTTGTCACCCTTGATCTTCGGTGCGACCTCCCGCAGCAGTCGGCGTTCGACCCGTCCAATACGGTGCCGGTCGAAATACTCCTCCTCGTGGGTCAGGGACCACGCTAGGGCGGCGGATGAATGAGTCTCGTCGGGGAAACGCCATTCGACGCCAAGGTCGGAGCGGAACCCGACCAGGAAGATACGCTCGCGACGTTGCGGCACGCCATGATTGGCGGCGTTGAGTAGGCGCAGGACGACATTGTAGCGCAGCCCCGAGTTGGAGCCGCTGGTTTCGTGGCGTTCGAGCCGGCCCAGATGATCGATCCAAGGCTCGCCGGCGCGCGCCGTCACCTCAGGATGAGCGAGCTGCAGCCGGATGTAGCTCAGATAATTCTGGAAGGTCGCGCGCGTCAGGCCCTTCACGTTCTCGAACACAAAGGCCCTGGGCTGGAGCTCCCTCACGGCGCGAATGGCCTCGGGGAACATGTCACGATGGTCGAGGTGGGCGTTGTGCTTGCCGCCCAGCGAGAAGGGCTGGCACGGCGGACCGCCCGAGACGAGGTCGATAGTCCCTAGGCCGTCGTAGGACATCACGCGCACATCGCCCTGCGTCACGGGCCAGGGCTTGTTGTCCTTCAGGGTGTCGCAGGCCCAGCGGTCCCATTCGACCACCGCCGCGTGATCGAACCCGGCCTCGGCCACGCCCAGGCCAAGTCCTCCCGCTCCGGCGAACAGTTCGATCGATCTCATCCGAGGAAAGCCCTCACGCGACGCTCCAGTCCGGGACGGTCACCCAGTTCGCACTCCCAGAGAATCAGAGCCTCCCAGCCCGATTCGTTCAACCGCAGTTCCACCTCGCGATCACGTTCCTGGTTCCGGGCGAGCTTTGGTCCCCAGAATTCCACACGGGACTTGGGCGCTCGCGCCAGCTTGCAGTTGGGATCGTCGTGGCCATGCCAGAAGCAGCCGTGCACCAGGATCACCTTGCGGCGCGGACCGAACACCAAGTCCGGCTTGCCTGGCAGGTCATTGCGATGAAGTCGATATCGATAGCCCATGCCGTGGACCAGCTTGCGCACCAGCAGTTCCGGCTTGGTGTCGCGCGATCGCACTCGCGACATACGCTCCGAGCGCTGGGCTGGTGAAAGGGTGTCCACGCCCGCCACTGACCGTCATTCGCGGTGGAAGTCCAGCGGGATCCGGGATGCGTGCCTGGCGGTGCGTCCGACTGTGACGCAGGTCGCCGATCCTGGGCAGTGATGGGGAGTCTGGTACGTGCTCTCCTCAGACCTCTCGGAAATTCCGCTGTCGGGCGTGGATGACATCGCCGCCAGCGCGGGACCAACGTGCCTCAAAGTGGACCTCGGGAGCGTCCGCCATCTAGGTGAGGGCGATCGACCGCATCGTCGTCGATACGCCCATCGAAGCCATCAGAGACCGCTGCTGCCAAACGCTGGGGTCTTGCCCGGACGCCGTCACCGCCCGACCAATTTCGACCGATGGACTTCTCGAGTACGTCTATCCCGAACGCTGAAACCACGGCGGCTTGAAGCCATAGATCCGGGAACGGTCGGGTGGGCAGGCGATACTGACCGGCATTCCAGACCCCTTCGACATTTCGGCATGGCCCTCGCTCTACGCGAGCGCCCGAGGGGCACGGATGGCTTGCGATTGCATTGCGGGTCGGATCGACCGATGTTGGGCGAACCGGCGGGACCAGGGGCCGGCGACGGAATCGCTGCGTGTCTTTCTCACCTTCACGACGGAACGCCATCAAGGCCGCGCTTGAGCTGAAACTTCGCCGGGCCAAGGGGGTGAAGCTCCAGGAGTTCCTGTCCGAGCTCATGACCCGCGTATACAGCGACGCCTTCCAAGGCGTCGGCACGGACTATTCGCGGGGCGATCTCAAATGCGACGGCCTTCTCATGGACCCCCTCACCGTGTTTGCCTGCTACGGTCCGGTCAACGCCGGGGCAAATGCGACAAAGGCCGCGATGAGCACGGCTGTGGCCAAGGTCAACTCGGACTTTCTTGGGGCGCTGAAGCATTGGCCCGGCCTGAAAGGCTGGAAGTTCGTTCATAACTACGTCGAACAGCCACCGGCCCAGATCGTGGCGAAGATTCTTGAGCTGCGAGCTGCCCACCCCGGAGTGAAGATCGATATCTTCGGCAGGGAGCAGTTCGAGGCTGCGCTGTTCGGTCTGGATGTCGATGCGATCGACGATCTGGTCGGCCAGGCGGCGTCTGATGAAGACTTCCGTGCGATTCAGCCCGAAGTCCTGCTAAAGGTCGTGAGCGATCTCATGGCTGTTCAACATGATGCCGCTAACCTAGACCCGCCTCGGGCGGTGCCCGAGCGCAAACTTCACTTCAACGGCCTTAGCGACCATTCGCAGAGCCGTATCATCAACGGCATGCAGAACTCGAACAGGGTCGGGCAAATGCTCGACAACCACCAGGATCCCATGCTCGGCGCCGAAATTGCCGCCGTATTGAAGGCGAAGTATCTGGACCTGGGGGCCCAGGACATAGAGCCGGACGACATCCTGTTTCAGCTCTATGAGTTCGTCGCTGGCGTCGAACGGATGACCGCTGCGCTCGACGTGGCCGTATGGAGCCTGTTGGCGCATTTCTTCGAAACCTGCACGATCTTCGAAGATGAGCCGGTCGAGGTGACGGCGGCGTGATCCTGCCCAGCAAATATCTGAAGCCGGACCGGGCGCTCCTGTCTGTCGGCGGCGAGATCCTGTCGGTCATGGGAGACGCCGCGACGGTGTCCGAAATTTGGGATAAGGTCCGCGCGCGTCGTTCAGACCAGAACGGTGAGTCACCCCTGCCGTTCGACTGGTTCGTTCTGGCCCTGTCCCTGCTCTACGCCGTGGGCGCGATCGATCAGGTCGACGGCGCCGTGATCAAAACGACCGCGCGATGATCCGCACGATCGACAGCACGCTTTCCACGTTCAAGACCGTCGTCTTCGGCGAGGGATTGAACATTCTCCTGGCGGATGTCGCTGCAGAATCGACGGGGCGCCACACTCGGAACTCGGCGGGAAAGACGAGCCTCGTCGAGGTCATCCACTTCCTGCTGGGCGCCGACGCGCCCAAAAAATCGTTGTTCAAGCACCCCGAGCTGATCGATCACAGCTTCTCCATGGAGGTGCTGCTGGGCGACCGCTGGGTCACGGTTCGGCGGTCAGGTTCAAGCGACCAGATGGTTCATCTGATCGCGGGTGATGCCAACGGTCTGGGGTTGCACATCCCGATCGACATCTTCGCGAGCGACGAGGACGAGGTCTCCGTCGATCTGAATACATGGCGGGCGGTGCTTGGCGATCTGTGGTTCGATCTACCCCGCGATCGGAAGGACACGCCGTTCGAACGCAAATGGGCTCCGACCTTCCGCTCCCTTGTCGGCTACTTCGCCCGCCGCCGGGCGTCCGGCGGCCTGGACGTGATTGAAAAGACCGCCTCGGATCAGAAACCGGGCAGTTGGCAGGTCGCCTTGTCGTACCTAATCGGCCTGGACTGGGAGGTTGCGCGCTCCTTCCAGGACATGCGGGATCGACGCCGGGCCATCGAAACCCTGACCAAGGCGATCAAGGAGGGCGAACTCGGTGCCATCTTTGGGACAACGGCCGAAATCCGGCCCGAACTCGCCCGGGCGGAAGCACGCCGCGATAGCCTGCGGGCTCAGATCGACGCCTTCCTCGTCCACGATAGCTTTCGGGAGCTGGCGGCAAGGGCCGCCGAGCTGAAGGAGAAAGTCTCCGACGTGACGTTCGGCCTGGCTGAGGCAGACGCGGCCGTCGACTACATGTCGCGGTCCCTCCAAGAAGAGGCACCGCCCGCCTACACCGACGTCGAGCGCCTCTACGCCGCCGCCAATGTTGAACTTCCGGCGGTGGCCCTTCGTCGGTTCGAGGATGTGAAGGCCTTCCAGGCCTCCGTTGCGTCGAACCGTCGTCGCTATCTCGAGGCTCAGATAAAGGAGGTGCGCGATCACCGCACCGCACTCGAACGCGCGCTTCGGGACGCCTCGGACGAGCGAACGAAGATCCTGCGGTCTCTGGACGGGACGGGGGCATTCGAGGACCTGATCCGCTTGCGCGAGGCCCTCGGCGAGATCGTCGGCCGGGTCGAGGTGCTGAAGGGGAAACTGCAGCACGCCGCGAGTCTCGAAAACGACAAGACGCAGCTGAAAGCCGAGGCGGCCGAATTGCAGCTTGAACTACAGCAGGATCACGACGAAGCCGAAGACCAGATCAAGCGCGCCACCGTCCTCGTGGATCGCGCGATCGACACCCTCTACGACGACCGGACGGGCAACCTGATCGTCGAAGCGTCACGCTCCGGACCGAAGTTCCGGATCGATATTCAAGGCGGCGGCAACAAGGGCGGGATCGACATGATGAAGCTGTTCTGCTTCGACATGGCGCTTCTCGAAATCGCTTTCGAACGCTTCGAACCGGGCCCCCGCATGGTGGTTCATGACAGCCACATGTTTGATGGCGTGGATTCCCGGCAGGTGGGTCTTGCCTTGGCTTATGGCGACAAGGTCTCCCGCAAGGCTGGGGGGCAATACATCGTCGCCCTGAACAGCGATGAGTTCGAGAAGGCCGCACTCGCCCTCGACGACCCTCTGGAAGACGCGATCAATGCGGTGAGGCTGACCGACGATGAGACCGGCGGCCTGTTCGGCTTCCGCTTTGATATGAGCTGAGAGACGGTCGGCCTGGGCAGGGCGCCCTGACGGTGTTCGTATTCAGCGTGTCAGAACGGTGCCCATCTCGAGGCCTGGCCCTACGTGCGCCGCAAGGCTTCTAGCCGCGCGGATGTGCGCGCGTGGCGGCGCACGCCGATGGGGTGCCTCGATGCCAGGCTACGACGCTGTAAGTTTCTGTTCCCGTCTTGGTCGCGATCCTGATGTTGCCGGTGATGGAGGCATCGGCGCCGGTCAGGCGAAGGCGGGCACCGAGCCCGTCCAACTGGCACAGGGTAGCCGGCGCCGACAGCCCGACGCCGTGATGAACAACGCAGGCCACGTCGCAACGGCGGCGCATGCGATGATCGCGCGCCCCTTGCGTTGGTCTCGGTCGCACTCGCCGCAGCGACCTATTTCGGATCTCCCGAGCGGCAATCGACGGAGGTCATCGCCATACCGCGCGATGAAGCGCCGACCTTCCACCGCGACGGTCATCAGCCTGCGCACGGCATCATCGTGTAGGCCGACCATCGAGATCCTGACGTAGGCGAGCTTCGTCTCCCTCAGAACTTCTTCGATATCGGCCTGAAGAAGACATCGCCAGGATCGTCACCCTTTCCAAGTTCAGCGATTTGGGCTGAAGGTTCGCCACGCTCGGGAGGACGACATCGGGCGGAAACAGCCTCGCCGTCTGTGCGTGACGCCACGTCGTCACATCCGCGTAACAGTTGCGCCATCGGAAAGGCGCGGCGCTCGCATCGAGCGGCTAATCGGTCATCGTCGTTCCCGGATGCATCGGTAACTCCCTGCACCCCATCGCTTTCGCCGGGAAGGAATTAGCGCACTACACGCCTCGGCCGGGGATAAGTCAGGGTTGTCCTGAGCTTGTCACGTCAAAATGGTCTGTTCGCGCATTGTTCTTGTGACGAACGCAGTTAGGATTGGCACCTCTGCCATTGCGAGGACAGCGGAAATGACGATCAATTCGCTCTACGCGCGCATGCGGACCCACGGGACCCTCTCGGAGCCAAAGGAGGATATTCCTGACGCCGTGTTCGCCCTGCCTTCAACCGTCCACTGGATGAGGGCGATGGCGATCCTCGTGACGTCGTTGGACGTCGGCTTCGTGACCGGGCGCGATTTTTACCAACGGGTCCAGCGCAAGACCCTGCCCGAGCGGCAGTTGAATTCCATTTACGAACAACTGCTCTTCGCTTTGAACCAGCTCGCGACGCTCGACGTGCTGGCGACGGCCGCCAACAAAGCCGACGTCGCGCGAACCGGCATCGTGGCGTGGTACTATGGCGTCTATGGCGCGGCCTCGGCGATGATTGCGGCCGCAGACGGATCTTTCCCCGAAACCCATGCGGCAACCGCGCGGCAATGGGACCGTCAGTTCGCAGTCCCCGGACTCGTCATGGCACCTTTTGCCGACCGCATCGATCGCCTCGGCAAGGCGGAGGTGGAAGCGGCGCTGCGGGTGCCTCGCGCCCGGGGGAAGCACTCGCTGACCACGCGCCCAGAGACGGTAGACGACGCCTGGGGCTGTATGGCGGAGTATCTGTCCGGCAGCGCAGGGTGGGAGCAGTGGAACGTTCAGATCTCCGTCAGGGACAGCCCCGCCTTCCGCGCCCTCGGGGTGAAAGATTTCAAGACGAAGGCCGCAAGGGCTTTGCGCGACGAGGCCTTCAATCGCCGCAGCCTGTGTTTTCTGCACGAGGCGTTCCGCTATCGAGGAAAGGCCAACTACCGGGACGCCATCTATCTCGCTTATGGCCAAGACGCTGGACGGGTTCGTCGCCGATCTGCGGGTGGTGCTGGCGGCTTTCAGCGGCATGGCTGCCGCCTATTGCGCGGCGAGGGTCGGGCGTGAGGAATGGGACTGGTTTGTCGGAGATCTCGCCGAGCGCGTGGCCATCTCGATTTCGGCCGCTGACGTGTGGAGCCGATGAAGGTCTCCGCGACACTCCCCATTCCTGATCTTGCGCGCGCCAGCGATCAGGAAATCGAAAGTCTCTTTCGCTCCTTCGATGGCCGATGGAGCGCGCAGACCAAGGCATTACTGGCGCAGCACGGCGTCAAAAAGCTCGACCTGGACGACAACTGGGCGAATGTGCCGCCGATTTGGCGCTGCATGCCATGCGGTCGCTACAAGGCTGAGCTCGCTCGGCTGTCGGACGCCGGAGTGCTGATCTGTCGGTTGGACCGGCATCACGATCACCTTCGGGATTATGGCAAGCGGGTCTTGCGGCGCGACGGAAACCGTCCGTCCGAGCCCGAGGCCTTCAGCCGCTGGTTTGGCGCCGTGTCGGTCTGTAAGGAGCTCATCGAGCGCTTTCATCCGTCTATCGTCTGCGTTGACTGCAATGCGGCGGACGGCGATGCGAAGCGGAGGCTCAAGGGCATCGTCCACCCCGACTTCAGCTTCTCTCCCGCCGAGATCTCGACCTTCATCACCATCCAGCCAGGCCGCCCGCACCATGTGGACGTGGAGAAGGCCGAAGCGATCTGGAAATCGGTGGAGGACGACGTGCTCGACCGGATTTCATTTGCCGCCCTGCTCGCCGCGCGGGTGGCTGAAGGCCGGCATCAGCGCCAAGGTCGCAAACAGGTGTCCGAGCCGCCGCTGGGCCCCCTGCTGAGCGACATGTCTCGCAACCCCGCCTATCCCGCGCACAAGCTGTTCCAACTGCCCTACGAGCTATCCGCGCGCTCGCTTCAGAAAGACGGCTTCCGTTCGTCGGTGAAACTCAAGGCCCGACCGGTTCGTGTCCCTTCGAAAGCCGAATTCGAGGCGTTCACTGCGACCCAAGATCCGCGTTCGCCGTGGGTCTGGCATGATGCGGACTGGGCATGCCCGACCTGCGATCGCTCTCGGTTCGAGTGCCTGCGCCTCTCCGGCAAGGGCAAGATGACCGGCCGTCTTCACCGGCTGCACATCTATCAGGATGAAGAGGATGACGCGGCTTTACGGTGGCGTAACGGCTGGGACCAAGGCGGCCTGACCTACAGAACGCACGCAGATGTCTATCTCTGCCAGGACTGTCGTCTGATCATCACGGACACCAACAAGCTCCTCACGGCTCCCTCGGAGGACTGCTTGAAGATCGAAGACCTTCGCGCATTGGTCGGAGAAGCCGCGCCGCATGTGCGGCCCGAGGTCGATCTCGAGACCGCGCTGGCGCTTGCGGATGATAATTTCGAACACGCCGAGGCTGCCGAAATCTACTGGCGCCATCGCGGCACGGCGCAGGCGATCCTCAACCGGTACGTTGAGCTGACGACGTATCGCGGCGCCGACCGCGAGACCGCGATGTGGATCGTTCTGGAAAAAGTCGAACGCTACGATCTCGAGGACGCGGAACTCCCGCGAATGCTTGATTTCATGCTGGCCGAGGGCGCGCGGTTCTCTGCCGAGGACGAGGCCTCACGGTCCGCTCATCGGGCTGCCTTGCGGGAGGGATGCAATGAGTATTGATGGTCTGGTGACCTTCGTCGGTCTGGTCGTCGCGCTTTTCGCCCTGGCCACGGACTCGCGCCGAAAGGCGCTGCTGCTGCGGCGCGGCGTGACGTTGACGCTGACCGTCGTGTTCGGCGCAGCAGTTCTCTATCTCGAACTGTTCAGTGTTTGGGCCCCGGAGTGCGGGTGGGAGGCGGAGGTCTGCCGCGTTCTGGTTCTCGATGGCGACAAGCCCTGGATCACCCCGCAACAGGCCGCCTTCGTCCTCGTCCTAGTCTGGCTGGGGCTCGTGCTGCTCAATTTGCAGGGAAAGGCGCTGGGCACCCGGCATTTACCGCGCCTTCTCGCCCTGGCGACAGCGCTTGCGGAGGAGAAGCGATTCTCCGAGCTTAACCGGGTCATCCAGCCGCACTTGGGCCTGATCGCCGGGGTGTCCTCTGGTGCATTGACCGCGTCGGATGCTCAGAAGCAGGCGGCGACGGCCCTGGAACGCCTACTCTACCGCCAGCGTGGGTTTGTGCAGTTCATTGCGATGGAGCGTCCGAAGACTGCTGTGGAGATGATGGCGGTTGAGGGCCAAATTGTCTTTGAGTTCGCTGAACAGATCCTGCGAACCTTAGCCGAAAACACCGATAGCCCGCTGTTCACCGAGGTGTACGAAAACCAGAACACCGTCAATGTCGGTTACGATTTCCCCGACCACAACACCTACCTGAGCTTCCTTTTCGGAGACGCGCGGCAGGCGGAGCGATTGGGGGCATGGGAGCCGGTCATGGAGGCCGCGCTCGTGTATCTCGCCGAGGCGAAAGACGGTGCTTACCAGACCTATCTGAGTGGTACGGCTGACCGGTTCCAGAACGAGGAGCGTTGGCGTGACCGCACCTTCGTCGCCATTCGCTATCTTGATCTGATGGTGGGCGCGGCGATGCGGCAAGGCGTTCATTGGCACATGTGGCTGTTCTACACGACCCATCTGACCAAGAGCCTCCTCGAACTCTATGTCGATCCCCGCAAGGATGAAGAGGTCTTCGACGAGTGGCCGACCCGGAACGCCTATCTCCTTTCGTCCATCTTCGGCGCGTTGACGGACTGGATCGAGGCCATCGACCGCTTGCCTGCAGACTCGCCGCACCTCGTGCTGCAGTCAAACAGAGCCGTTACTCAGAATGGAAACATCCCCAAGTCGGCGATCATCGCCTTGGGCGACTGCTTGCGGCAGGTGCTGTTGGCCGATGCGGTCTCGGATCGGTTCAAGCGGAATCTCTCCGAGATTGTCTTCAGGTGCATCGCCAAGCTGCCCCGGGACGGGGACAAGCGAGGTTTCCGGGAGAGCCTCGTGGCCAGCGTCCTGGCTGGTGGTCCGATGATGCAATCCGATCATCTCGGTGAACTTCGCGGGATCTTCGAACGCGAGGATCACATCTTACGTGGACGGCTCAAGGATTTCGAGGAGGCACTGGACGCGGCAATCGATCTTGCTCGGGGATGACGGCGTGAAGACGCTTGAAGACATGGTCCAGGACTGGGGCGGTTTCGAACGCCTCGTCGCCGAGCTTCATGACACGGGAACGGTCACCGTCGAGCATGACGTGATCCTGACCGGCCGCTCCGGCGCGCCCCGGCAGATTGACGTCCTGGTTCGTCATCGGGAGGGCTTCTACGAGCATCTGATTGTCGTCGAGTGCAAATATCGGAACTCACCCGTCGAACGCATTCACGTCGATGCGCTGACCACGACAGTCCGTGAAGTCGGAGCGTCCCGCGGCGTGATCTTCTCGACGCGAGGGTTTCAGAGCGGCGCCATCACCCAAGCCGCGCACGATAATATATCGCTCTACCAGATCAGGGAGCCGACGGATCTCGAATGGGGGCTGCCCGGTCGCCATCTCGATCTGTGGCTTCAGACCATCTCGATCGCTATCGGGGAACTGACCTTTCCCGGCGCCCTGGCGGCTGGCGCCCTGCCGGCGAACAACAATCTGGACATCAGGCTCGGATTTGAAGGGCCAGGGATTCCCGTTGTCGTCGACGGGTTGGATGTGAAGACGGTCGAGGAGCTACTTGAACGATTGGCGAGGGAGAGCGCCCGTAACGCCTACGCGGCCCAGCGCATCGATTTCGGCGATGGTGAATTCAAGGGCGTCCATCGGGCGCGCTTCCACGTCAGCTTCGCACCGGCCACCCCTGTGGAGCGGCCTCACGAAGGGGGAAAGCTGCTGTTCCCAAGGATCGAGTTCGACGTTGGGCTGAGGATCGATCAGAGCAGGATACAGATCGATCGGGCTGAGCGCTACGCCTTCGTCCTCGCGGTGGAGGACTGCGTGAAAAAGGTCGTGCAGACCGCCTCGCGGGGGACGGATGAAGATCGCACCGTCATTCATGAACATTCGCCTCGGCCGGCTGATCGCGAAGATGTCTTCCAGAACGGCACGATTGCTGTGATGTGGTTGGAGGGGTTCGCCCCGTTCACCGAGTTTGCGTCGATGCCTAAAGCCGACGGTGCGGGACGGTCTCTCTCGCTCAAGAGTGATCTGCCGCTGGTGAAAAGGGACCGGAGGACGAACCGGTCATCGCGATCCTTGAAACCTACAATCCGGGGCCGCTCTACATGATCTGCAGCCCCAACCGCGGCGTCGTCAGAGGCGCCCCTTTTCTGGCGGGCGATGTGCAGTCGGTGACGAACTTCAATTGACGGTGACTGCTCGACGAGTGTCAAAGGTGACGTCGATCGCGCGGTGCTGGGATATCTCGACGGTGACCTGCAGGGTGTGACCGTTGACGGGCCATCTCTCCGAAAGCGTCAGCGCTCGTGCAAGAATCCAAAATGTCTGAACGGTCGAAAGCATAGACGCCGTGCCCTAGGTTCGTAGAACTGCGGCGATGACGGTCAGTACGGCAGCGGCGAGGCGGATCACTTCGATGATGAACGACAGAGAGGGCGTGAGACGAGGCTTCATGGGATGGGCTCCAGTTTCGAGCATCATCCGGGGTCTTTGCCGCCTCGAAGGAGCAGGGGAGCATCGCTAACCCCCTAAAGATTTCCGAGCTTAACGCCGTTAGCCCCCCTTCTAGACCGGGCTTTCAGGATCGCTGCGGCAGTCGGCCTGAACCGTCCGTTGGCGCCCTTCTCGAAATACTGGTCGATGCGCTGGTAGATGGACTTCAGGTCGGACAGTTCCCTGATCTCCGCGACGCGCTCCGCGCACCGCTTGCGGGAGATGTCGGGGGACTGCACGATGATCGCCAGAGCCGCCTCTCTTGTTTCCTCGCCGCCCTTGCGGGGCTTTTGAGCATTGCGACGGTTGCCGGCTCTTACATCCGCATGACGGGCTGCGAGGGGAAGAAGGCGTTCGTTCGCCTCCGCCCGGGCCATCAGATAGCCGAACACGGCGCGGCCCTCTTCGTCAGCGCTGTTCTCGGCGGACCAAAGTGCGACGATCGCTTGATGGTAGAGCGGATCGGCGAGGCTGGAGAATGTCGGCCAGTCGCTGCGATCGTCGGACAGCATCAGACTTTCCACGTCTTCCTCGAACCCCAATGCGGTTTGCAATCTCGCGTACAGAGCCTGTTGGGCTTGGAAGTAGTCGCCCCTCGACACGGGCGTCATGACGTCGGCGGCGCCACGGAACTCCCAGGCCTGCGCGATGGGGGTGATGCGACCCGTCGGTGACTTGAGACCCAATTCCGCCCACCGGCTTTCTTGATGATGCGGATGGTCCAGTTGCCCCTGGCCGGCGCGCACGGAGATAACCTTCACGCCGAGGATGACGACGGTGTCTCCCGCCTTGACCTCCTGGGCGCTTCCTCGAGCATTTTGAATCAGGCGATCATCCTCACTACTCCACGGGAACAGCAGCCGAGGCGCGTTTCGATCGAAGCGGACGGACCCAAGTATGGAGGTGGGCGACCATTGCGCCCGATCGAGATCTGGGTGAGCGAGATCGAAGAGAACGCCATCGACGTCAATTCTCTCACCAGCGCGGCAAGCCGACCCGAGATGCCACATGCGCGTGAACATCTCCGCTTCGGCCGGATCCAGCTCCGGGACCTGATCATCGCTCATGGCTTTTCTTCCTTCCCATGGACACCCCGTGTGAGCTGACCGACGTGCATCGCTGCCCGAAGTAACAATGATTGGTTACGCGAAGCGAGATCGGAAGTAAGCTCTCTCGATATTGATGGTTCTCTGAGGAGGGCGGCTGTCGCAGCTTCCCGATGGCCTGCCTTCCGAGTGACGAATGATACCGACCCCACGCCCGATCTCAGCTGCACGCAAACGCCAGGTCGCTGCAGCCTCTGAACTCATCAAGGGGTTGCGTGGAGCCGAGACGCTCGATCTGTTCGCGCACCATTTCCCTGGCGACACCAAGGCGTTCAAACAGGTCGAGGCTGTGATCAAGCCTCAGCGTCTGGAGCTCCGACGGCTGCTCGCCGGCGAGGATATCCATGTCGGGATTGAGATTCTCGATCCTCTCCTATTCCGGCTCATCCGCGACGGATCAGAAGACCCTCTCGCGGAAGCGGTGGCGGAGCTGAACCAGCAGGCGTTTCACGAGCCCGGTTTCGTCCTCTATCCGCTCCATGGCTACGGTGTGATGAAGCCGTTCAGTTTGGGCAGGCCTTCGCTGGATGAAGTCGTCTTCTCGGATCTCGGGGTGGCGGTCGTGCCGCCCACCAAGTCGATCCAGCAAACCATCAAATTCGTCAAAGAGGCGGCCTTGGCCTTGGGGATCAACTCGTCGATCCCGAACCATGTTCTGTCGCAGGAGCATGCGAACCGTAGATTCCGGTGGTTATCGGAAAACCCGCTGATGATGATCCGCGTTCGATCCTATGCGGTCGGCGCCTATGAAAATCAGTCGGAGTATATGCGGAAGCTCGGTCTAGGAGCGGCGCAGGTGATGCTGCTTTCCGTACTGGTCGATCCGACAGACCCCAAACGATTCAGCAGTTCGCGGTCCAGTGATGAGACCTTGGACATCCGCCACTATCTTGTGTTTGAGAATGCGGGCGCCGGACGCGAGCTCTCCTATCGTCGCGTCCCAATGAACCTTTCCTCCACGGCTCTCGCGCAGCTTTCCGATCTCAACGTCGATCTTCATCTCGAGACCCTGAAAGCCTCAACCGGCGCCCAGTTGGCCGCCCGATCAGAGGCCACGATCAACGGCCTGGGCGCCTTTCATCGGGCCAATGTCGTCCCCGGTCAGCAGGATACGGCTCGAACCCGTTTCGCCCTGAAGCTTCTCGACTCCATCTATTGGTTCCGCCGATCGTTTACGGGGAGTGCGATGGATCACGAAGCGATCGTCAGCCTGGCGGTCGCCTTCGAAGCCTTGCTCATCGACTCCTATTCAGGCGGCGTCACCGCGCGCATCGTTGACCGTGCGACCCACATCCTGAAGGCGGAAAGCCAGCCTAAAGCCGTCATCGATCTCGTGCGCAAGCTGTTCAGTGCGCGGGGCGACGTGGTGCATGCTGACGTGCCCCTGAGTTTTCATCCAGCGGCGACCAGAGTCCTTGGGTTAGTTACGCCTCGCAGCGTGGGGTGAGCAACAGGCCGGGCCGCGCAGCTTTCATCCTGCGCAGCGGGTCGGCCTGTTGCGGTCAGACTGGCGGCAAAAGCCTCCGGGGTGAGGTAGCCGATCGACGAGTGCGGCCGGCGGGTGTTGTAGTCCAGCGCCCAGGCGGCGACCTTCTGGCGGGCGTGATCCAGGCTGAAGAACAGGCTCTCGTTGAGCAGTTCGTCGCGCATCCGGCCGTTGAAGGATTCCACAAACCCGTTCTGGGTCGGCTTGCCCGGCGCGATGTAGTGCCAGTCGACGCCATGATCCTGCGCCCAGGCCAGGATGGCGGTGGACGTGAACTCCGTGCCGTTGTCGCTGACGATCATGGCGGGACGGCCCCGCCGAGCGATCAGCGCTGTCAGCTCTCGCGCGACGCGGCGTCCCGAGATCGAGGTGTCGGGGATCGCCGCCAGGCACTCGCGGGTGACGTCGTCGACCACGTTGAGAATGCGGAAGCGGCGGCCCGTGGCGAACTGGTCGTGCACAAAGTCCAGCGACCAGCGGGCGTTCGGCCTGGCCTCGACCAGGATCGGCGCGCGCGTGCCCATGGCGCGACGACGTGAGCGGCGCTTGCGCACCGTCAGGCCTTCCTCGCGATAGAGCCGGTAGATCCGGTTCTTGCCCGAGGGTTCTCCCTCACGCCGCAGCAGCACGAACAGCCGCCGATAGCCGAACCGTCGCCGCTCGACAGCCAGGGCGCGCAGCCGCTCCCGCAGCGCCGTGTCCGGCTGTCGGCAGGAGCGATAGCGCACCGACTTACGGTCCGCCTTGATGATGGAGCAGGCCCGTCGCTCGCTGACGCCGAACGCCGCCTTCAGATGGGCGACGGCCTGGCGCAGCGCCGCGGGCCCTACCACTTTTTTGACAGCAGATCGTTCAACGCGGCTTTGTCGAGCATGGCGTCGGCCAGCAGGCGCTTCAGCTTTCCGTTCTCGTCTTCCAGGGCCCGGAGGCGCTGGGCGTCCGACACGCTCATCCCGCCGAACTTGGCCTTCCAGGCGTAGATCGTGCCCTCCGACACGCCGTGCTTGCGCGCCAGCTCGCCCGCTTTGGCGCCGGCCTCGTTCTCCCGCAGGATCCCGATGATCTGCTCTTCCGTGAATCTCGCTCGTTTCATTCCGTCCGTCCTTTCAAGGGCCGGACTCTAGCTCCGCGTGGAGGAAATTCTCAGGGGCACGTCAATGCGGGTTCGACAAAGTCGAAGCTCGACCTGCCCTTGGCGCGGAAGGCCTATGCCTATTGTCTGATGCACATTTTGGAGCGTCTGGCGCAGATCGACGAGACGCCCACGACCGCCGTTGGCGATCTCCTTGGAGACGTGCGCTCTGTCCGCCCCAAGCTCGACGAGCGAGTTCGCCGGGCATGGCGTGCGTTCAAACAGAACTGAGCTCGGAGTCGTGGCGCAAACCGGTCGCTATGATCCCGCAAGATGCGAAGGCGCCGCCCTCGAGAGAGGTGGAAGAGCACAATGACCCAATCCGACCATGCGCCGTCGCGCTACTTTCTGGATGAGAGCGGCACGACCGGGGACCTGTCCAAGGCTGGGGCCGGTCTTGATTTCAAACAGCAGCCGGTCTTCGCTCTGGCGGCCGTCGGCGTTGATGACGAGCAGGGCCTCGCCGACCGGTTGGCCCAAATTCGTAGGTGCCGGTTTTCGCAGGCCGCCGAACTGAAATCGAGCAAAGGTCATGCGACGTCGGCCGTCGTCTCGGAGCTTCTGGACGCGATAGACGCCTTAGGTGGCGGCATCCTTCTCGAGGTGATGGACAAGCGGTTCACCCTGGGGGCGACCATGATCAACACCCTGGTCATGCGTCCCCTGTCGCCGGACGATCACAATCCGAGCGCGCTCTGGTTCCGCGCGCAACTCGCCGAGCAACTCCATGATACCGCGCCGGTGGAGGTCTATGACGCCTTCATTCAGGCGTGTCGCAACCCGGGAGAGGCGAGCCTGAAGGCCGCCTTCCGCGCCGTCCTTCAATGGGCGCCGCCCGAGACGCCACGCGACAGTCCTGCCGGCGCCATCCGCTTCTTCACTCTCGACAGTCTGAAAGACTATCGCAAAGCCGGTGTGTCGAAGCCGGAGGTGCAGCGCCAGTTCCTGCCGCTTCCCGATTCGGGTCACACGGGCAAGGAGGTCTGGGTCCTCCCGCACCTGTCGGCCTTCACCAATCTCTATGCCCGGATCAACAAGCTTCGGGGCGGGAGCTTGGCGGAGGTGCAGATCGTCCATGACGACCAGCCCTATGTGGCGGAGATCCTCCGGTCGTCGAAACAGGCGGTCGAAGGCCTGGCCGCAGACGACAGGAGGGTGGCGCTCGCGAGGGCCGACTATCGGTTCGTCGAAACATGCGAGTTGACCTTCACGGCTTCGACCGGCTCGCCGGGCGTGCAGGCCGCCGACCTGATCGCCGGCTTCGCGATGCGGTACACCCGCGACGCTCTCGCCGGGACCCTGCCCAGCCCTGAAAGCCTGAAGGTGTTCCGTCGTCTGGCAAACACGCGCGATGGAACGCCCGGGTTCGGCATGAACCTCATGCTGTCGAACCGCGACGTTCTACGGTGCGGTCTCCTTCCCAGTCGAGACCCGGCGGTGCGACCGTCTGCGCCACGTTGACAGCAGGCTCGAGGCGCGCGGGCTCAACCCTCATCGAAAATCCTGCGTCCGCACCTTGATGGCGTCGAGAGACAGGTCGGGAATGTAGATGTCGCGTACCTTCTTCCATACGGCTCTCCCTCGACTTCCGGGTCGAAGGAAGCCCGTATGGAGGCCATGACTGAGAGTGAAGACGAGAACCTCCGACCCCGGCATTTGGAAGACATCATGTTGTCGGCGATCTGGACGCGGCTGGAGCAGGCGGGTGACTTGGCCACGGCCTCCGACGTGATGGACGCCCTGTCACGCGTTTCGGCGTTCGCGGATGAGGTGGGCGTCCTGACCCGTGCCCTGGAACTCCTCCGGCGGATAGAATCCGAAAGCTGAGATTTCTCCTTCTTCCATTGGACTTGGCGGCGGAAGGAAGCGTTGGTCGCTCCACCGCAAGGGTGCGGATGGAGAGAAATCATGAACGAGAACAATGTGAAGGCGACTGGGGAATGTGCATTGAAGCCAGAGCACATCAGCAAGATCAGCCAGGTGATCGCACTGCTGCGCCGTCCCGAAGGCGCCACGGCGGCCCAGATCATGGCGGCGACCGGTTGGCAGGCCCATAGCGTGCGCGGCGCTATCGCTGGGCAGATCCGCAAGAAGCTGGGCCTGGCGGTGGCGACCGAGAAGGTCGAGTGCCTGACCGTCTATCGCATCACGGCTGCCTGATGGCGGAAGACATGGTGACCCTGGAGGGCCTGCGGGCGGAATGGCGGGACAAGTTCATGACCGCCCCGCCCAAGCTCCGATCCCGCGACCTGATGGCGCGGGAGATCGCCTATCGCGAACAGGTCGCCCGTGAGGGCGGCCTTTCCCGGACCATGGAACAGCGCCTGGCCAAGCTGGCCGAGCGGTTCGCCGAGGACGAGGCCTACCAGCCGTCCCAGGCTCCGAGGATCAAGGCCGGCAGTTGCTTCGTGAAGGACTGGCGAGGTGAACGCCATGAGGTCTGGGTGAAGGAGGAAGGCTTCAACTACCGGGGTCGGGACTTCGTCTCCCTCAGCCAGGTCGCCTTCGCCATCACAGGCACGAAGTGGAACGGACCGGCCTTCTTCGGTCAGAGGAAGGCCGGTCATGGAAAGGTCGGGCGACCATGAAGGTCCTGCGCTGCGCCATCTACACCCGCAAATCCACCGAGGAAGGGCTGGAGCAGGGCTTCAACAGCCTGCATGCCCAGCGAGAGGCCTGCGAGGCCTATGTCTTGTCCCAGGCCGGCGAGGGTTGGCAGGCCCTGCCCCGGGAATATGATGACGGTGGCTATTCCGGCGGTAGCATGGAGCGGCCGGGGCTGAAGCAGCTCATGGCGGACATCGCCAAGGGCGAGATCGACATCGTGGTGGTCTACAAGGTGGATCGGCTGACCCGATCGCTACCGGACTTCGCCAAGATGGTGGATGCCTTCGACGCCAGGGGCGTCAGCTTCGTCTCGGTGACCCAGGCTTTCAACACTACCAACAGCATGGGACGGCTGACCCTGAACGTCCTGCTGTCCTTCGCCCAGTTCGAGCGGGAGGTCACGGCGGAGCGTATCCGCGACAAGATCGCCGCGTCCAAGGCCAAGGGGATGTGGATGGGCGGGCCGCCGCCACTCGGGTACGATGGCGTGGACCACAGGCTGCTCCCGAACACCGATGAAGCGCCCACGGTCAGGATGATGTTCGAGCGATACCTCGAACTGCGCTCGGTCCTGGAGCTACAGGCCGAACTGAAGCGACAGGGCGTCCGATCCAAGCTCAGGACCACCAAGGCTGGAAAGGTTCGGGGCGGGGCGGTGATCAGTCCCGGCGCCTTGCGGCTGATCCTGATGAACCCCGTCTACAAGGGCGCGCTCAGGCACAAGGAGAAGCTGGTCGAGGGGGCACACGAGGCGATAGTGCCTCCCGAGACCTGGGAGGCCGTCAACGCGGCCCTGACACGGCGCAGCCAATCGCTCACCGAGGATCGCGCCAAGGGAACCAGCGGCCTTCTGGTCGGCATTCTGAAGGATGACCGGGGACATACGATGCGGCCGGTGCATACCAAAGGGAAGGCTGGCCAGCGTTACCGCTTTTACTCCTCGGTCGCCCTGGAAAATGGAAGGAAGGACGAGGCCGGTAGCGTGGCGCGAATCTCCGCCGGGGTGATCGAGGCCTTCGTCGCCAACAGGATCCTTCCGGCGCTTGATCAAGCCTGGAAAATGGACGCCGACCCCGACCAGCGGTTGAGAACCGCCGTGGCCAAGGTCAAGCTCGGTGAGACCCAGGTTCGTATCCTCACGGCCAAGGGAGCGATTCCTAGGGACCGAACGATCCAGGGCGCCGAACGACAGGAGCGAGCCGACGGCGAGATCGAGTGGATCCTGCCGGTGCGGTTGAAGCACCGACACAACGCGGTCTTGATAGAGGCCGAGGGACAATCCCCAACTGCGGCCAATCGGATTGATCGCGCCCTGGTCAGGGCCGTCGCCATAGCCAGGCGATGGACGGCCGACCTCAGGACGGGTCGTCATGGATCGACCACCCAACTGGCCAAGGCCGAGAATCTCTGTGTTCGGTATCTCGGCCAGATACTGCCTCTGGCCTACATGGCTCCGGATCTGGTGGAGCAGATCGTCTCGGGGCGTCAGCCCCAGGCCCTGTCGCTCGGCGCCTTGATCGCCCGTCCCTTCCCGATGGATTGGAACGAGCAGCGCAGGCTGTTCATGGCCATCGGTGCGGTCGGCTAGACTCGACCCTTACGCACCACCAGAAACACAAGCCCGCCGCCGGTCCTCCGGCGGCGGCTCAGTTCGGGCTAACCCTTCTCCGCGAACACGCACGGCCAAACCCGGAAGTGGAAATGTGGGCCTGGAGAATGGGGCGGGGCACAGCCGACCAAACAGCGCGGAAATCCTCTCCACGGAGAGATTGCCGCGCGAGTTAACCGTCTAACTGTCTGAAAAGAGTGGCCAGTCTCCCCCTTCCCCGGCTGGCCGGTGAAAGGGGGAGACTGATTGGTGGAGCTTAGCGGAGTCGAACCGCTGACCTCTTGCATGCCATGCAAGCGCTCTACCAACTGAGCTAAAGCCCCGGACCTTGCGGTCTGGATCGCCCGGTTCATCTTGCGATGGCCCCCGGCGAGGCGGCGGAAACTATGTCAGGCTTTTTCTAGGATCAAGCCCGTTTCGAGATTTATTTTCACATCGTTCCCGGAGGTGAAAATACGCAGGTTTTTCAAACCGAAAGGTCCGAAAGCCCTGCTGTCCCGCCGCGTTTCTCTAGCGAAAAATGCGGCGGGTGCAACAAGAAATCCGGGCCATTCTCAAAGAGCCGGTGGAAACCGGCCTCAAAGACGCGCGAAGCGCGTCAGGCCCGAATCTCGGGATCAGTCGTCGTCGCGGGTCGGCTTGGTGATTTCGTCTTCCAGCGAGTCGTCGTCTTCGTCCTCGATGAAGGGGACGGAGTCGTCATCGTCGTCGGCCAGCAGATCGTCGTCGTCGCCGTCGGTGGCGCCCATGCCGGCTTCTTCCGAAGCATCGGCGGGGGAATCATCGTCGTCGTCCGGGGTCAGAATCGGCTCGTGGCCTTCCTCGTCGATTTCCGGCGCCCGGACTTCTTCCTCCTCGTCCTCATCGGATTCGGCGGCCTTGTCCTTGACCTGATCTTCCGTGTCCTCGTCGTCGGCCGGATAGCCCGGACGGACGCGACGGCTGCGCAGCTTCAGCGCTTCTTCGGGATCAAAGTCCGTGCCGCACTTGGGGCAGTGGGCGGGACGGCGGTTCAGGTCGTAGAACTTCGCCTGACAGTTGGGGCAGACCTGCTTGGCGCCCAGTTCGGGATTGGCCACGTGCGGACACTTTCAACGGGTTGAATTCGGGGCGGTCCCTTGCCACTCCACGGACCCGCTGTCAAAAGCCATCTTTCGCGCCGCCCGCGCGGCCCTTCCGACATTGCAGCCTCAAGCGGGTGAAAATGCCTTCCCAACTGACCGCCCACCGTTCGTCCGCACTGGCCGGAAAGGTCCGTGCGCCCGGCGATAAGTCCATGTCGCACCGTTCGATGATCTTTGGCGGCATGGCCGTCGGGGTGACCACGGTCGAGGGCCTGCTGGAGGGCGATGACGTTTTGGCGAGCGCCCGCGCCGTCGAGGCTTTCGGCGCCAAGGTCGAGCGCACCGGCGAGGGCGAATGGCGGATCGAGGGGGCGGGCGGCTTCAAGACGCCCCTGTCCGTGATCGACTGCGGCAACGCCGGAACCGGGGTGCGGCTGCTGATGGGGGCGGCGGCGGGCTATCCGCTGACGGCGACCTTTGACGGCGACGCCTCCTTGCGCAAACGGCCGATGAAGCGGGTGACCGGACCCCTGGCCGACATGGGCGCGCGTTTCGGCTGGCTGGCGGCGGAAGACCGCGTGCCGGTGGCACTGACCGGCGGAACCCTGACGGGCATCGACTATGTGCAGACCGTGGCCTCGGCCCAGATCAAGTCGGCCATCCTGCTGGCGGGCCTGAACGCCGAGGGCGTTACGACGGTGACCGAGCCGGAAAAGAGCCGCGACCACACCGAGCGGATGCTGCGGGCCTTCGGCGCCGAAGTCGTGGTCGAGGAGCAGGGCGAGGGCTGGAAGATCACGCTGAAGGGCGGCCAGCCGTTGAAGGCGACCCATGTGGCGGTGCCGGGCGATCCGTCGTCTGCGGCCTTCCCGCTGGCGGCCGGTCTGATTGTTCCGGGTTCGGAAGTGACGGTCGAGGGCGTGATGCTGAATGGCCTGCGCACCGGCCTGTTCGACACCTGGGTCGAAATGGGCGCCGACCTGACCATCAACAACCGGCGTGAAGCTGGTGGCGAGGATGTCGGCGACATCACCGCCCGCTATTCCCAGCTGAAGGGCGTCGTTGTGCCGGAAGAGCGCGCGGCGTCGATGATCGACGAATATCCGATCCTGGCGGCGACGGCGGCCTTTGCGGACGGCGTCACCGTCATGCGCGGCGTGGGCGAGATGCGGGTCAAGGAAAGCGACCGAATCTCGCTGATGGTCGAGGGCTTGCGCGCCTGCGGCGTTCAGGTCGAGGAAGAGCCGGAAGGCTTCCTGGTCACGGGTGGACCTGTGCAGGGCGGCGCCACCGTCGCCACCGCCCATGACCACCGCATCGCCATGAGCCACCTGATCCTGGGTCTGGCCGCCGAACAGCCGGTGTCGGTGCTGGATCCTGAAATGATCGCCACCAGCTTCCCCGGCTTCGTCGACATGATCAACGGCCTGGGCGGACAGATCGACTGATGCCGGACCCCGGCCTGGGCGGGCGCAGGCGCGTCGCCTGGCTCAGTCCGCTCGTGACCCTGGTGATCGCGGTGCTGATCGGCTGGGGCTGCGTGATCGGCGCGCGCGAGGTTCTGCACGGCCTGGACATCGGCGTGCTGAACAACCGCAAGGGGCCGGACGTCCATCTGGTCGAGCGGCCGGTGATCTTCTGGGCCCTGATCGTTTTCTATGCGACGGCCATCGTGGTCAGTGCGGGCATGGCGGTTCTGCTGGCGGCCATCGCCCTGCACGGCCTGTTCGGGCGGCGCGCCTGACCCGGGTTTAGTCCGGGCGGCTGGATTGCCGTGATAATCCTCGCTATCTGGTTCGCCCTCTCGTGCGTTCGGGATGAAGTTTGACTGCGCCACGCGCTGCGGAGACCTGTGTGACCCTGATCATCGCCGTCGACGGCCCGGCCGCCTCGGGCAAGGGCACCATCGCCGCCCGTCTGGCCCTGACCTATGGCCTGCCGCACCTGGACACCGGATTGCTGTACCGGGCCGTGGGCGCGCGCCTGTTGGCCCAAGGGCTGTCGCTGGACGACGAGGCCGCTGCGACCGAGGCGGCGCGGGGGCTGGATGCGTCCGGCCTGTCCGATGATCCCGGCCTGACCACGGGCGAGGCGGGCGAGGCGGCAAGTCGGGTCGCCAGCTTCACCGGCGTGCGCTCGGCCCTGCTGGACCTGCAGCAGGCGTTTGCCGCCCAGGTGGGCGGGGCGGTTCTGGACGGGCGCGACATCGGCACGGTGATCGCCCCTGACGCCCCGGCCAAGCTGTTCGTCACCGCCACGCCCGAGGTGCGCGCTGCGCGCCGCTGGAAACAGCTGGCCGCACGCGGATCGGACATCAGTTTCGAGGACATGCTGGCCGATATTCAGCGCCGAGACGAACGCGACGCCGGGCGGGGCGCGGCGCCTATGGTCCAGGCTGACGACGCGGTCTTGCTGGATACGACCGACATGGGTATAGAAGCCGCCTTCGATGCGGCCCGCCGTATCGTCGAGGCGGCGCGCGCGAAACACGGCCTTTAGGGCGGGTTTGGCAAATCCAACGCTCCAACCTCGGCTTCCGCGGGCGTCCTGATCGTTTCTGAACGGCCTCGCATCCTGACGACCTGACTAAATCCTTTTCCCATCGTTTCACGCGCGGCGTTCAGCCGTTCGAGAAGCGTTCACTCGCGTGAGGCTCTCCGGCCGCGCGCCCTTAGCCCCCAGGATGCTTTTCAGCTCCATGACTGACACCCTCAATCCCTCGCGCGACGATTTCGCCGCGCTGCTCGACGAACAACTCTCGGGCCGCGACTTCGGCGAAGGCCAGGTCGTTCACGGCCGCGTCGTCGGCATTGAAAAAGACATCGTCATCATCGACGTCGGTCTGAAGACCGAAGGCCGCATCGCCATGCGCGAGTTCGGTCAAGGCGAAGACGGCGCCCTGCCCAAGGTCGGCGACAACGTCGAGGTTTACCTGGAGCGCGTCGAGAACGCCCTGGGCGAAGCCGTCATCAGCCGCGACAAGGCTCGCCGCGAAGAAGCCTGGACCCGCCTGGAAGTCGTGTTCGCAGAAGGCCAGCCGGTCAACGGCGCCATCGTTGGCCGCGTCAAGGGCGGCTTCACCGTCGATCTGGGCGGCGCCTCGGCCTTCCTGCCCGGCTCGCAAGTCGACATCCGTCCGGTCCGCGACGTCGGTCCGCTGATGGGCAAGGAACAGCCCTTCGCCATCCTGAAAATGGACCGTCCGCGCGGCAACATCGTCGTCTCGCGTCGCGCCATCCTGGAAGAAGCCCGCGCCGAACAGCGCACCGAGCTGGTCGGCCAGCTGCAAGAGGGTGAAATCCGCGAAGGCGTCGTCAAGAACATCACCGACTACGGTGCGTTCGTTGACCTGGGCGGCATCGACGGCCTGCTGCACGTCACCGACATGTCGTGGAAGCGCGTCTCGCATCCGTCGCAAGTTCTGGCCGTCGGCGACACCGTCAAGGTCCAGATCGTCAAGATCAACCCGGACACCCAACGCATCTCGCTGGGCATGAAGCAACTGCAGTCGGACCCCTGGGACGGCGTGGAAGCCAAGTATCCGGTCGGCGCCAAGTACACGGGCCGCATCACCAACATCACCGACTACGGCGCCTTCGTGGAGCTGGAAGCCGGTGTCGAGGGCCTGGTGCACGTCTCGGAAATGTCCTGGACCAAGAAGAACGTCCACCCCGGCAAGATCGTCTCGACCTCGCAGGAAGTCGACGTCGTGGTTCTGGATGTCGACGCCTCCAAGCGCCGCATCTCGCTGGGCCTGAAGCAGGCTCAGGACAATCCGTGGGACGCCTTCGTCGCCAACCACCCGATCGGTTCGACCGTCGAGGGCGAAGTCAAGAACGCCACCGAGTTCGGCCTGTTCATCGGTCTGGACAACGACATCGACGGCATGGTGCACCTGTCCGACCTCGACTGGTCGGTGTCGGGTGAAGAAGCCATCCAGCGTTACCGCAAGGGCGAAATGGTCAAGGCCAAGGTCCTGGACGTCGACGTCGAGAAGGAACGCGTCTCGCTGGGCATCAAGCAGCTGGGCGGCGATCCGATCGGCGAAGGCGACACCTATCGCCGCGGCCAGCAGATCACCGTCACCGTCTCGTCGATCGAGTCGGGCGGCATCGAAGTCAAGTTCGGTGAAGACGATGCGCCGGTCACGGCCTTCGTCCGCAAGTCGGACCTGTCGCGCGACCGTAATGAACAACGTCCGGAACGCTTCGCCGTCGGCGACCGCGTCGACGCCATGATCACCGCCGTGGACAAGGCCTCGCGCCGCATCTCGGTGTCGATCAAGGCGCTGGAAATGAAGGACGAACAGGAAGCCATCGAACAGTTCGGCTCGTCCGACTCGGGCGCTTCGCTGGGCGACATCCTGGGCGCTGCTCTGAAGAGCGCGAGCGCCAAGGACTAAGCTTTTCCCGCAAGGGAGATGCTGAGGGCGGCGGGAGAAATCCCGCCGCCCTTCTGTTTTTCAGCCTCTGGTCGTGCGGCAAAGCTTGCGATTTTCTTGCTAAAGCCGCGTGTCATTGGCGGATAAGGGCTTTTTCGCGCCGCTGAGCGAGGTTAGGGTGCAGCTTGTGGATCGTTGTCCGGCGGTGGTCCGTCCGATGCGACCCGGCAGGGGGCCTTGATGATCAAGTCTGAACTGATCGAGAAGCTGGCGGCTGAAAACACCCACCTGACCCATGCGGAGGTGGAGCGGCTGGTGAATGTGATTCTGGGAAAAATGACCGAGGCGCTGTCTGACGGCGGCCGGGTCGAGCTGCGCGGTTTCGGCGCCTTTTCCGTCCGGTCGCGTCCGGCGCGTTCGGGCCGCAACCCGCGCACGGGCGAAACCGTCGAGGTGCCGGCCAAGGCCGTGCCTTTCTTTAAAAGCGGCAAGGAACTGCGTGAGCGGCTGAACGCTTCGGGTGACGCCTGAAGGCCTGCGGCCTTGCACTGAATACGACTGACCCGAGGGGAAACTATGAGTCTGGTGTCTGAATTCCGCGAGTTCGCGGTAAAGGGCAATGTGGTCGACCTGGCGGTCGGTGTGATCATCGGCGGGGCGTTCGGCAAGATCGTCACCAGCCTGGTCGATCAGGTCGTGATGCCGCCCATCGGCTGGCTGATCGGCGGGATCAACTTCTCGGACCTCAAGATCACCCTGCCGGTCAATCCGACCAATCCCGAAGGCGCGCCCGCCGTCATCGAATACGGCGCCTTCATCAATGTGCTGATCCAGTTTGTGATCGTGGCCTTCGTCATCTTCATGATGGTCAAGCTGATCAACAAGCTGCGTCGCCAGACGGCGGAAGCCCCGGCGGAGCCCGCCGCCCCGACCGCCACGGAACAGCTGCTGGTCGAAATCCGCGACGAACTGAAGCGCAAGGCCTAAGTCCTGGGCCGTCAGAAAGCCTGAGCGGCGCTCAAGCCTTCGACAGACGACCCTGCGGCGTGGCCTGGACCTGCGCGCGGCGCTTGCGGGCCGACAGGGGCGTCGGGCGGTTGCAGATGGCGTAGTCGCCGTCGAACGGGGTCGGCGCCCAGGCCGAGGCCAGTTCCGGCTCGTCGATCACGGCATGGCCGTGGCCCCAGCCGCCCTCGCGACGGGCCGTCGCCGCCAGAGCGCCCAGGCTTTCCAGAAGCTCCGTCGTCACGACCTGCAGCCGCACCTTGGCCGCGCCCATGCCGCGGGCGTTGGCGACCAGGGCGGCGGCCAGGACCTCGATGGCCTCCGGCGCGGACTTCAGGGCGGCCAGGTCCAGAATGTCCAGACAGGGCGGCTCGATCAGATTGTTCTTGTCCATCGACGCCATGGCGACGCCGACGATGCGGCCGTTGCGGCGCAGGCCCAGCAGCAGCGGACGCACGGTCTGATCGGGGTCGCTCATCCGCCAGCGCATCATGGCCGGGCTGCGGTCGGCCAGCAGATGGCCTTCCGCGACCAGATCGCGCCAGAAGTCGGCGTATTCGGACCGATCCGACAGATCGCGCAGAGGGGCGATGTCGGCGGCCAGTTTCAGCGGTTCGGGGCGGAACAGCCTGCGGTTCATCAGCTGTTCGCCCAGACGCGTCGCCGCTGAGGCCGACAGGCCGCCGAACAGCTTGCGCAGCATCCGCCCCTTGGCGCAGGCCAGTTTGTCGACGATCCAGGACAGTTTCACGCTGGCGGTTTCGACCGGGAAGGGCGTCATGCCGAACTTGGGATACAGGGGCGCCGAGCGGGCGTTGGCGTTCAGGGTGTAGCGGGCGAACATGCCCTGCTGTTTGACGAAGGTGTTGATCAGGCCCCGGCTGGCGCCCTTCTGCTCGGGCGGCACGATGATCGAAAAGCCGGTCGCCCCGTGCAGGATGCGCGGGCCGTGGTGGAAACGCTGCACGAAATTGCCCAGCATGGCGACCGGCGCATCCGCTTCATCGGCGACCACCCAGCCGGACGGGGCGCCGCTGAACAGGCGCGCGGGGTTCTCATCCAGCCAACGCCAGCCGGCCTGCGAGCGCTCTGGCCATCCCACCTGGCGGTGAAGACGGTTCAGCGCGTCGAAATCCGATGGTCGAATGGGTCGGATTGGCATGGCGGTCTCCCATTTTGAAACCCGTTCTGGCTCTCCCTTCCTTCATTGCAGACATTGGGCCATGACGGCTCGCATAGGTTGTATCAGCCGCGCGCAAACCCGCGACCACGGGTCACGCAGGGTTAGCGCTTGTAAACGAATGGGCGCGGTGGTTTTTTCCACGTTTCGCCACGGGGGCGGGAAGACGGACCTGTCCGTCTTCTCTCAATGCGACCGAGAGCCGAAAAGGCTCCGATTACAAAGGGTAGGCATGAACATCGTCGTTCTTCTGGGGGTGGTCATCACCCTCGCCACGGGGATTCCCGTGCTTCTGCAGATTCTCAGGAACCACCCGCGCGGGCTGATTATCTGCTTCTTCGCCGAAATGTGGGAGCGTTTCTCCTACTACGGCATGCGCGGCCTTCTGATCTTTTATCTGACCCAGCACTTCCTGTTCGGGGACGGCGAGGCGGGTTCGATCTACGGCTCCTACACCTCTCTGGTCTATCTGGTGCCCCTGTTGGGCGGCATCCTGGCCGACCGCTTCATCGGCACGCGCAAGGCCATCGCCTTCGGCGCCGTGCTGCTGGTCGCGGGCCACGGCATGATGGCCTTTGAAGGCAAGGACACGACCCAGAACCTGTCATATGCGGGCCAGACCTATCAGGTCGTGACCGAGGGACGCGGCGACACGGGCACACGCGGCATCATCGTCGACGGCAAGTCCTACCACTTCGACGCCGGTGAGAACGGCGGCCTGGCCATCGAGGGCCTGCCTGCGGCCTCGCCGCTGCCCGCCGAACTGGCCAAGGATTCCTACACGCTGGAAGCCAAGCGTGATCCGCTGGGCGAGAACGTCTTCTTCCTGGCCATCTCCCTGATCATCATGGGCGTCGGCTTCCTGAAGCCCAACATCTCGACCCTGGTCGGACAGTTGTACCCGCAGGGCGACCCGCGGCGCGATGCAGGCTTCACCCTGTACTACTACGGCATCAACCTGGGTTCGTTCTGGGCGGCGGTGCTGTGCGGACTTCTGGGTCAGACGGTCGGCTGGTGGGCGGGCTTCGGCCTGGCCGGGCTGGGCATGCTGGCGGGCCTGATCGTCTTCGTGCTGGGCAAGCCCCTGCTGCAGGGCAAGGGCGAGCCGCCGGTCGAGGGCAAGCTGAAGGCCAAGCTGCTGGGACCGATCAACCGCGAATATTCGATCTATCTTTTGGGCCTGCTGGGCGTGATCCCGGTTTGGTTCATGGTTCAGCGCAACGCCCTGGTCGGCACGGTGCTGGGCATTGCGACCATCCTGTCGTTGGCCTTCATCGGCTATGTGATGATGAGGGTCTGCAAGACCTGGGCGGAGCGTCAGCGCATGATGCTGGCCGTGGTGCTGATCTTCGGATCGGTCATCTTCTTCACCCTGTTCGAACAGGCCGGCACCTCGCTGAACCTGTTTGCGGACCGTAACGTCGACCTGAACCTGCTGTCCGCAGCGGTGCAGTTCGGACCCTTCACCTTCGGCACCCCGGCGCAGATCGCCGCCGCCGGTCTGGTGGGCCAGGGCATGTTCATCGACACCACGATGACCGCGTCCCAGACCCAGTCGTTCAACGCCGGCTTCATCCTGATCTTCGCGCCGATCTTTGCGGCCCTGTGGGTCAAGCTGGGCCGCGCCAAGCGTGACCCGGACCCGACCTTCAAGTTCGGTCTGGGCCTGCTGCAGGTCGGTCTGGGCTTCATGGTCGTGGTGTGGGGCGCTGGCCTGACCAACTCGGCCTTCCAGATGCCGATCGTGCTGCTGGCGCTGCTGTACATGTTCCATACGACGGGTGAGCTGTTCCTGTCGCCGGTGGGCCTGTCGCAGATCACCAAACTGTCGATGCCCCAGGTGGTCAGCTTCATGATGGCCGTCTGGTTCCTGGCCTCCTCCATCGCCCAGTATGTCGGCGGCTGGATCGCCGGTCTGGCCGGCACGGAGACGGTCGGCGGTCAGGTGCTGAACCCGCAACTGGCGCTGCAGACCTCGCTTGAAGTGTTCGAGAAGCTGGGCTGGGCCGGTCTGGCCGCAGGCGTGCTGTTCATCATCGTCAGCTTCTTCATCAAGGGCTGGGCGAACGGCGCGAACGGCGACAACCATCCCGGTCCCGTCCTGACCGAAGGCGGACACGAGGACGGCAACATCGCCGCCCCCCGGACTTCGACCTCGGGCTGATCCTCAAGGAACAGGCAAAAGATAAGGGCGGCGTCCTCGCGGACGCCGCCCTTTTTCTGTGGCCGTGGAGTGGGGCCTTGGCTTCAGAAGGTCTTGCGCACGCGCAGCGACACGAAGGTGCGCGGGTCGATGTCGCGATCCTCGACATAGTCGACGGTGCGGGGATCGCGCGACGCATAGACGGTGCGCTGGATGGTGAAGTCGTCCCACAGATTGATCTGGGCGCGGATGGCCAGGCTTGCGGTCGGCTTGTACTCGGCGAAGGCCTCCACATAGCCTGAACCCCGCCAGATGTTGGTCTGATCCGGGTCATAGGTGGGCTGGCCCAGGCGGGGCAGCCAGTTGACGCCCCACTGGGTCTTGTAGCGGGCGATGTCCTGCTGGAAGCCGACATTGGCCTGGCTGGCGCGAACGCCTGAGATGGGGCGGTCCTCACCCGCGGTCGGGTCGGTGACGCTGGTCTTGTTCCAGTTGTTCTTGAAGGTGAATCGTGCGCCCGAAATGCCGAACTTGTCCAGCGGCACGATGACGTTCAGCGACAGCTGGTCCAGCGTGCCGTCGCCGATGTTGCCGACCGCCGACAGGTCGCCGGGCAGGGGCAGGCGGTCGATCACGTCGATGATCTTGTCGTGGCGATAGCCGATGGCGACGATGCCATTGCCCCAGAAGCGGCGTTCGTAGTTCACCTCGGTGATCCAGCGCTGTTCCGGGCGCAGATCGACATTGCCGCCGAACAGCGTGCCGTCGTCCAGCTCGGCTGCGGCGGCGAAGTCGCTGAAGTCCAACTGCCCCAGTTCACGCTCGAAGCGGAAGCGGAACTGGTTGTTCTCCATCGGCGTCCAGGTGGCCAGGAAGCGCGGCTTGGCGAAGAAGAAGCTTTCCTCCTGGTTGGCGTCGCCCGACTGTTTGATGGTCGAGGCCTCCAGCCGCACGCCGCCTTCCAGCGTCAGTTTGGGATTGATGCGCCAGGTCGTCTTGCCGAAAGCCTCGCCGCGCGTCTCCTCGACCTTGACCGAGGCGCTGGGCAGTTCGATGGGCGCGCCGCCGATGGTGAAGCCCTGGTGGACGTCCAGCATGTTGTAGGCGACCTCGGCGCCGACCTCGAAGGTCAGGGCGGACGAGCGTTCGTTGCGCAGAAGGCCGCGCAGGATGGTTTCGGACGAATCGCCGTTCGATTTGAACTGCTCTTCCGGGGCCGTCACGCCGTTACGCGTCTGGTTGCCGGTGGAGACGTTGTCGAAGTCGCTGAACTCGTGGATGAACCGCGTCTCCAGCTGCCAGCGCGGGTTCAGCGGCCGGGTCCAGGTCAGGCCCAGTTCGCCGGAATGGCCCTTCTCGGCATAGTCGTTGCGGCGCAGGGATGTGGGCGAGCTGAACTCCGACCAGCTCTGCCAATCATTTATGCCATAGCGGGCGGTGCTCTCCAGCTTGCCGCCCAGCAGAGGGCCCGAATAGTTGCCGCGGATCGAGTTGCCGCCGCCCCAGCCGTCATTCTCGAAGCGTTCGTCGCGCAAGATGTTTCCGGCGGCGTCGGTGCGGATCGAACGGCCCACGCCGTTGGAATCGCTGGATCCCGTGCCATCCGACAGAACGACGCCCCAGCTGCGTTCGCCGCTCTTCGCGGTGAACTGATAGGAGCCGCCGAAGACATCGTGGCCGCCTTCGAACAACTGGGCGTTCCAGGTCAGGATCGACTGGCGGCTGCTGGTCGACTTCAGGATCACGTTCACGATCACCGCATAGCCCTGCATGTCGATGCCGGACGCGCCGCCGCGGATCAGTTCGATCCGCTCGACCTGGCTGGCCAGGGTGCGGTTCAGCACGTTGGAGCCGGTGTCGTTCTTGGAGGCCGGACGCGAGTTGTTGATCAGGATATTGCCGACCGCGCCTTCGAAGCCGCGCGAACCGGAGCCGTCGTCGACCGAGAAGCCGGGGATGCGGTTGACCATGTCCAACGCCGTGTTCGGCTGCTGCGAGGCGAAGAAGTCGGGCGTGAACACCAGCACGCCGCGCTGGGCGGAGTCGATCAGCGGCGCCTGACCATTGGGGCTGGTCGGCACGAGCGCTTCCGCGACCTGGGGCGTGGTTTCAGCATGGGCGGCGCCTGCGAAAAGCAGGGCGGTGGTGGCCAGCAGAATGGTCTTGGTCATCGGTTTCCCCTCGATCTGTTGACGCAGGGTGTGCCGATTGCCGCTGTTCATCTCCAGTTACAAGGCGGAAAGGTGGATTAAATCGGCGACATCATTACAGGCAATTCACGTGCCTATACTGGCAGCTATGAAACTATACGGCTCTGTAATGTTCGAGAGCAATATGAAGTCCCTATTTCTGACGTTGGTATTCAGCGCGGCTCTGGGCGGCGCGGCCGTCGCCCAGACTGCGCCGCCGCCTGCGCCGTCCGTTGAGGCGCCGGCCTCTGTCGATGACATCGTCGTGGTGGCGCGCCGGGCGGGGCTGCCGATCTGGACTGTGGATCGGGGCGACAGCACCGTGATCCTGGTCGGCTCCATCAGCGGGGTGCCGCGCAATTATGAATGGCGGCCCGAGGCGCTGGAACAGGCGACCCTGCGCGCGCAACGGGTGATGTACCCGATCGAGGGCCGGGCCTCGCCCGCCGACGTGCTGCGCCTGATCTGGCGCATCCGCACCATCACCCGCCTGCCGGATGGCCGCACCATCGCCGACTACGCCTCGCCCGAGCTGATGGCGCAGCTGGAGGCCCTGCACGCGGGAGAGCGGTCGCAGAACTGGCGGCGCGAACCGCCGCTGATCCAGAGCCTGGACCTGATGGACCGCACGGGGCTGGAGCGCCGGGGCCGGGCCGTGGTGGGCGTGGTCAGCGACAAGGCGCGGCGGGCGCGCATCCCCGGCGACGCCGTGGGCGTGGTGCGCGGCGACGAACTGATCGACGGGCTTCTGACGGCCCCCCCAGAGACCTATCTGGCCTGTCTGGCGATGACGGTCGAGGCCGCGCAGGCCGGACCCGAGGGGGCGGCGAAACGGCTGGATGACTGGAGCCATCTGCGTGTCGCGGCGGTGCTGGCCAATCCGCTGGATCAGGCCCTGAACCTGTGCTGGCCTTCGGGTGATCCCGAGGTCGCCCCCATGCTGCGCCAGAAGTGGCTGGAGGCCACGGATCAGGCGCTGGGCCAGCCGGGGGTGACCCTGGCGGTGGCCCCTCTGCGGGTGCTGGCCGAGCCGGACGGGGTGCTGGACCGGCTGGAGGCCGCCGGTCTTGATCCGCGCGGGCCGGAGTGGCGCCCCGTAGGCGAATAGGAACCGGGCGCAGGCGCGGCGGTCAGACCGCCGTGCCGCCCACCGTCAGGCCGCCGATCTTCAGGCTGGGCTGGCCGATGCCGACCGGCACGCCCTGTCCGGCCTTGCCGCAGACGCCGACGCCCGGATCGAAGGCGAAGTCGTCGCCGATCATCTGGATCTTGGTCAGGGCCGTGGCGCCGTCGCCGATCAGGGTGGCGCCGCGCACCGGGGCGGTGATGACCCCGTCCTCGATCAGATAGGCCTCGTTGCACTGGAAGACGAACTTGCCGTTGGTGATGTCCACCTGGCCGCCCGAGAAGTTGGCCGCGTAGAGGCCGCGCTTCGTATTGGCGATCATGTCGGCCTTCGAATCCCGGCCGCCCTCCATGAAGGTGTTGGTCATGCGCGGCATCGGCATGTGGGCGAAGGACTGGCGGCGGCCGTTGCCGGTGGCGGCGACGCCCATCTGACGCGCCGACAGCCGGTCGTGCATCAGGCCGACCATGATGCCGTCCTCGATCAGGACGTTGCGCTGGGTCGGGGTGCCTTCGTCGTCCACGGACAATGAGCCGCGACGGTCGGCGATGGAGCCGTCGTCCACCACGGTCACGCCGGGCGCGGCGACGCGCTTGCCCATCATGCCGTTGAAGACGGATGAGCCCTTTCTGTGGAAGTCGCCTTCGAAGCCGTGGCCGATGGCTTCATGCAGCAGGACGCCGGGCCAGCCCGCGCCCAGAACCACGTCCATCTCGCCCGCCGGGCAGTCGATGGCGTCCAGATTGACCAGGGCCTGACGCAGAGCCTCGTCCACCTGGGCCTGCCAGCGCTCGGGCGCGATCCATTCCTCAAAGCCCGCGCGGCCGCCCGCGCCCGATGAAGCGCTTTCGCGCTTGCCGTTCTGTTCGACCGTGACGGAGACGTTCAGCCGCACCAGCGGGCGGATGTCGCGCACGGCCCGGTCGTCGGCGCGCAGGATCTCGATGGCGCGTCGCTCTCCGACCAGAGAGGCGGACACCTGGACCACGCGCGGGTCGCGCGCCCGCGCCCAGGCGTCGATCTCGGCCAGAAGCGCGATCTTGTCCGAGAAGGCGGGCGAGGCGAGGGGATCGACCTCGCCATACAGTTTCTGATTGGTGGCGCGCGGCCCCTCGGCGACCAGGGCTGCGTGACCGGCCTTGGCCAGGGCCGCGCTGTCGGCGGCGCGGCGCAGGGCGGCGGCGGAGATTTCGTTGGCGTGGGCGTATCCGGCGGTTTCGCCCGCCACGACCCGCAGGCCGAAACCCTCGGTCGCGTCATAGGCGGCGGATTTCAGCCGCCCGTCGTCTAACACCAGACTCTCGCTCTCGGAGCGTTCCAAGAACAGCTCGCCGTCGTCGGCCCCGGCCAGGGCCGTCTTCAGGATGGACAGGGCTTCGTCGGCGTCGACGCCGGCGGCGTCGAGGATGGGCGGCGGGGAGGCGGGAACGGTCATGGACGCTAGGTAGGGGTTGGAGGGCGGTTCGTCACCTGCCCGACCGGATTCAGATCCGGCCGGCGGAAAAAACAGAGTCCAATTCGTCTGAATAGTCTGAAATCCCGGCCCAGGCCTGTATCGCGGACAAGGGGCGGAACATCTCAGCGTGATGATGACACGGATAAAAGCTCAGGCGCGTCGATTCCGTCTAGAATTGTCTTAACCGTTGAATTGATTGATCTACGCAGGCGCAGATGCGTGGGCGGGGCGTCGCCTGCACCGCCGGGATTGATTGGCGTCGCCCGCTCAGCGCGCCAGCTTGCCCTTGGCCCTGTCAGCGGTCAGGACGACGTCGGGGTCCGGCTTCTTCACGTCCTGGGTCACATGGTCCAGCACCGACAGGATGTAGCGGATCAGGTTCAGGCGCGCTGTCTTCTTGTCGTCGGTGGCGATGACGGTCCAGGGGGCGAAGGGGCGGTCGGTTTCGTCCAGCATCCGGTCGCGGGCGTCGGAATAGGCGTCGAACCGGGCCTCGGCCTCGGCGTCCAGCGACGACAGCTTGAACTGTTTCAGCGGATCGACGCGGCGTTCCTTCAGCCGTTTCGCCTGCTCCTTGCGCGAGATGTCCAGCCAGATCTTGATCAGGATGATCCCGTCGTCGGTCAGCATCCGCTCGAAACGCGGGGCGTCGGTCATGAACTGGGCGTACTGTTCGGGCGTGCAATAGCCCATCACCGGCTCGACCCCGCCGCGGTTGTACCAGGAGCGGTTGAAGATGACCGTCTCGCCCGCCGCAGGCAGGTGGGGGACATAGCGCTGGAAATACCACTGGCTGGTTTCGCGGTCGCTGGGCTTGGGCAGGGCGACGACGCGCGTCTGGCGCGGCGACATATATTCGGTCAGCCGTTTGATGGCCCCGTCCTTGCCCGCCGTATCGCGGCCTTCCAGCACGATGACGACGCGCAGATTGTTCTTGATGGTCCAGGACTGCGTTTCGACAATCGCGAGCTGCAGCTGCTCAAGTTCGGTCGCGTAGGCGTCTGATTTCTTTCCCATGGGGTCAGACTGACCCGATGAGGCGGTCAGGGCAAGCGGCGCTGAAACATGACGGGATTCTAACGTGTTCCGATGCGTCGCCGCCGCTAGGGTGCGGGCGTGCAAGTGGAGAAGGGCATGATCATGGACCGCCGAACCGTTCTGATTTCAGGCCTGGCCAGCACCCTGCCGGTCGGGGCGGCGTCCGCCGCAGAAGCCTCGGCCTATGAGGCCGTGCTGGACAAACTGTTCGCTGAAAAGGCGCCGGTCGCCCTGGCGGGCGGCGTGGTGACGCGCGACGGCCTGATCTGGTCGGGGGTGCGCGGCGTGCGGCAGGTGGGCGGAAGCGATGCGGCGACGCCGGACGACCGCTGGCACCTGGGGTCCAACACCAAGGCGATGACGGCGGCGCTTTACGCCCGGCTGGTCGAACAGGGGCGGGCCGCGTGGGATGCGCCGCTGAGCACCCTGTTCCCCGGCGCAGCCATTGATCCGGCGTGGAGCGGCGTGACCATCACCGACTTCATCCAGCACCGCGCGGGGCTGAAGGACGAAGACGCCCTGGGCATGGTCTTCTTCATGACTTCGCGCGACGACCCGCGCCCCTGGACGGTCCAGCGCCGCGCCATCGCCGAGGCCGCCCTGGCCAAGCCGCCGACGGGGGCGAGGGGGGCGTTCGAATACGCCAACGTCAACTACATCCTGGTCGGCGCCGCCATCGAACAGATCACCGGCGGATCGTGGGAAGACGCCATGAAGGCCGAGGTCTTCACGCCGCTGGGCCTGACCTCAGCCGGGTTCGGCGCGCCTGCTCACAATGTGAAGGGCGGGGCCAACGCCTGGGGGCATGAGGGCGAGGGCGCCGACCGCGTCGCCATGGACCCCGCCAGCCCCGGATCGGACAATCCGCTGGCCCTGGGTCCGGCGGGGACGGCCCATATGTCGCTGGCCGACTATGCGACCTGGCTGAAGGTCTTCCTGACCGACGGCGGCGGCTGGCTGAAGCCCGAAAGCATCGCCGCCCTCAGCACGCCGAGCCCTGGCGCGGACACGCCCTATGCCGGGGGCTGGATCGCGCCGCCCCACGCCCCCTGGGCGTCGGGGCCGGTGCTGATGCACGAGGGGTCGAACACCCTGTGGCACGCAGTGGCGGCGGTGGCGCCCGTGCGCGGCGTGGCCTTCATCGGCCTGAGCAATCAGGGGCCGGAGGCGGGGGCGGCGAACGGCCTGATGCCGGGTCTGGTGCGGGCGCTGGGCGCGGCGCCCGCGTAATAAAGGGGGCGCGGGCGGTGGCGATGGGGCGGGGCGAACCCTAACTGCACCGCATGACCCTGATTGAACGCCTGTCGCTGACTGTCCCCATCATTCAGGCCCCGATGGCAGGGGTGTCGACGCCGGACATGGCGGCGGCGGTGTCCAATGCAGGCGGGCTGGGCTCCATCGGCGTGGGGGCGACCGACGACGCGGGCGCGCGGGCGATGATCGCGGCCGTGCAGGCCCGAACCAGCCGCGCCTTCAACGTCAATCTGTTCGTGCATGAGGACCCGACGCCGGACGCGGCGCGCGAGGCGGCGTGGCGGGAGGCGCTGCGGCCTCTGTTCGCCGGGTTCGACGCCCAGCCGCCAGAGCAGCTGCGCACCATCTATCGCAGCTTCGCCCATGACGACGACATGCTGGCCCTGTTGGTCGAGACGGCGCCTGCGGTGGTCAGCTTCCACTTCGGTCTGCCGGATGCGGCGCGGATCGCGGCGCTGAAACAGGGGGGGATCACTCTCCTGTCCACCGCCACCAGCCTGGACGAAGCCTTGGCGGCTCGGGCGGCGGGCGTCGACGCCGTGGTGGCCCAGGGCTATGAGGCGGGCGGTCATCGCGGGGTGTTCGATCCCGACGCGCCGGACGACCAGCTGGGCGTCCTGGCCCTGACCCGGCTGCTGGTTCAGAAGTCGGGCCTGCCGGTGATTGCGGCGGGCGGGATCATGGACGGGCAGGGCGTGCGCGCGGTTCTGGACCTCGGCGCCGTGGCGGCCCAGCTTGGCACCGCCTTCATCGCCTGCCCCGAAAGCGCGGCGGACGAGGCCTATCGCGCGGCGTTGCAGGGCGAGGGCGCGACCCATACGACCATGACCCGCGCCATCTCGGGCCGCCCCGCCCGCAGCCTGCGCAACCGCTTCACGCTCTGGGGGCAGGGCGACGTGCCGCCGGCCGCCGCCTATCCCATCGCCTATGACGCCGGAAAGGCCCTGAACGCCGCCGCCAAGGCGCGGGGCGAAGGCGGGTACGGCGCCCAGTGGGCCGGGCAGGGCGCGCCCCTGGCCCGCAGTCTGCCCGCGGCGGCGCTGATGGCGGCGCTGCAGGCTGAGATGGCGGGCTGATCGCCGCACGACCGGCAGGGCGATGAACGGATCGCGGTCCTGCGGCGTTTGCCAGCGGGGCCGTTGTCGGCCCGGACAGGAGCGGCATGAAGCGGGGTCTGGCTGATCTGTGGGATCTGGTGTGGCAGGCCGTCATGCTGGCCTGCGCCGCGTTCGGCCTGCTGCACGTCTTCGCCCCGCCTCAGGACCTGCCGTGGAGGCCGCTGGATTTGGACCAGCCGTTGGGGCGTGCGACGGCGGCCAAGGTCGCGTGGTTCGATCTGTCGCCCGACGCCTCGCCGGAACAGGTGGGAAAGGCGACCGACGCCTGCCTGCGCCTGCTGCGGGACGCCGGGGTCAGGGTCGAACGCGCGCAGGATCGGGACGACGGCGGCTTCTGCGTCGTGCGCGGGGCGGTGCGGATCACGGGCGGGGCGGTCACGCCGCTGGCGCCTGCGAATGTCGTCATGCAGTGTCCGCTGGCCGTCCGTTACGTCCTGTGGGACCGGCAGGTGCTGCAGCCGACAGCCCGCGAGGAGATGGGCGCCGCCCCCGCGCGGGTCCGCAATCTTGGCAGCTACGCGTGCCGCCGCATCTATGGCGCGCAGGACGAGGCGGCGCGGCCCAGCGAACATGCGCAGGCCAACGCTCTGGACGTGGCCGGAGTCACCCTGACGGACGGGCGCAGCATCAGCGTCCAAGCCGACTGGGACGGCGAAGGCCCGGCGGGCATGGCGGGCTCGCGCCTGCTGCACAGGGTGCGCGACGGGGCCTGCGGGGTCTTCTCCACCACCCTGTCGCCCGACTACAACGCCGCCCACGCCGACCATCTGCACCTGGACGGCGCCAAGCGTGGCGTTTGCCGTTGAGGTTCAATCAACCAGAAATCATGCAAATCGGCCGTCGTTTTAGCAGTTGACCGTCTCGAAAAGCCGGGTGACAACATATTTGCAGTCCGGATTTTGCATGGGGTCCATACCCATGTCTTGCTCCTTCGCGTGAACGAGCTGTCCAGATGGACTGACGGGTCTCCCGCAGGGAGGTCTGCCTGGAAAAGCGCGTTTACGGAGACGCAGACATGGCGACCGGTACGGTCAAGTGGTTCAACCCCACCAAGGGCTACGGCTTCATCCAGCCCGATAGCGGCGGCTCCGACGTGTTCGTACACGTCACCGCCGTTCAGAAGGCGGGCCTTCAGGGGCTCGATGAGAACGCCAAGGTCGAATACGAGCTGGAAAACCAGCGCGGCAAAACCTCGGCGATCGACCTCAAGCTTCTCTAAGAGTTGCTGAGCACATAGTTTCAGAGGCAGGCGCGGCGGCTACGGCTTCCGCGCCTGTTTTGCTTTGGCGGCTATGCGGCTGAGCGGGCTTTCAGCGCGGCGCTGCGTTGGGCCAGGACCACCGCGCCCAGAACCAGCACCCCGCCGACCGCCTGAACCGGCGTCAGGGTCTCATGGAAGATCCACCAGCCCAGCAGGCCCGCCACGACCGGCTGCACCAGAATGGTCACGGCGGTGATGGAGGCGGGCAGACGGCCCAGCGCCCAGGCCACGCCGCCCTGCCCAAAGACGTGCATCACGCCCATGGCGATGCAGGCGGCCCATCCGCCCAGGCTGGCGGGGATGATGGTCTCGCCCAGGGACAGGGCCACGATCAGCAGCAGCGGCGTGCCGACCAGCGTGGCCCAGAATGTGATCTGCATGGCGCCGGACGTGGCGCGCGCCGCCTTCACCGCCAGGAAATAGCCGGAGTACCAAAGGGCGACCGAGACGCTGAAGATGTCGCCCAGCACCGGGTTCGTGCCCTGTCCGCCGTCAGCGCCCGCCGCCATCGCAAAGGCGCCGCCCATGGCCAGGGCCAGGGCGACCAGAAACAGCCGATGCGGCTTCTCCTTCAGCACGAACCAGCCGAACAGGGTCACCACCACCGGCGTCAGGTTGCACAGCACCGTCGCATTGGCGACCGAGGTCATGACGATGCCGTAGTGCCAGAAGCTGAGGTCCAGGGCGAAGAACAGGCCCGCGATCAGCGCCCATTTCGACGGCCGCGCCGCCAACCCCCTGGGTTCGCGCGCCGCCAGCAGGGTCAGCAGCGGCAGGGCGAACAGAAACCGCCAGAAGCCCGCCGCCGCCGGTCCCGTCTCGGTCAGGCGCACTAGAATCGGCGCCAGACCCAGCACGCAGGCGGAAAAGACCAGAACGATCAGGGCGAACGCGCGGGGGGAGGGGCGCGGCAGGACGGCGGACATGGCGGGGTCTTAGCCGCCCCTGCGGCTGGACGCCACAGGGCCGCTGTGCCATCGGGTTCAGGCGTTCAGACATCGAACGGCCTCAGTCGCATGGCGTTGGGGCGACGGCCCTCGCCCTCTCCTCCAGTCCGGTGACTTCATGAAATTGCGCGTCCGCGCCGAGCTTGTTTACCGTTTCGATCCGCCGACCGACGCCATCTACAAGATTCAGGTCGCGCACTGGCCCGGTCAGGACATCCTGCACGAAAGCCTGACCTTTGACCCGCCGGTCGAGGCGCACGAGGACGAGGACGTCGATTTCGGCGCGCGGACCCTGCGCTGCCATGTCTCGGGCGAGGTCAGGCTGACCTATGAGGCGGTGGTCGAGAACGGGGTGCTGAAGGGCCTGCCGCCCGACGTGTCACAGCACGACTGGGGCGATCTGCCCGCCGAGGTCCTGCCCTATCTCCAGCCCAGCCGGTATTGCCCGTCGGACCAGTTCGGGCGGTTCGTGACGCGTGAGTTCGGCGACACCTCGGGCGGGGCGCGCGTGCTGGCGATCCTGAACTGGATCACCGCCAACATCGACTATGAGCGCGGGGTCTCGGACACCGAAACCACGGCGGCGCGCACCTTCATCGACCGGGCGGGCGTATGCCGCGACTTCACCCATCTGGGCATGACCCTGTGCCGGGCGTCGGGCATTCCGGCGCGGGCGGTCAGCGCCTATGCGTTTGAGCTGAGCCCGCCCGACTTCCACGCCATCTTCGAGGTCTGGCTGGACAACGGCTGGTGGCTGGTGGACGCGACGGGCCTGGCGCCGGTCGAGGGTTTGGTGCGGATCGCCTGCGGGCGGGACGCGGCGGACATCGCCTTTCTGACGACCCAGGAACGCTGCGCCTTCGTGCGCCAGTCGGTGACGGTGGAGGCGGCGTAAGGCCTAGGGGAAATCGACATTCGACCCCAAATCGTCATTCCGGGGCGTCCGTAGGACGAACCCGGAACCCAGGAGGCTCGCAATCCGGCGCCGAATACGCCCAACAACGGCGCCGCAGCCCTGGCTTCCGGGTTCTTCGCTTCGCTCAGCCCCGGAATGACGATCTAAGATTTCGACCGACTGAATGTCGATTGAACCTATTTCGCCGCCTGCTCCGCCCGATAGGCCTGATAGGCGTCGATGAAGTCCAACTGGCGCAGCAGCTTGTTGGCCGGGTCGATCAGGACATGGGCGCCGTCTGGGACCGTGATCTGGCCCTGACCGCCGGTCATGGCCACCGTGCGCAGGCTTCCGTCGATCTCGACCTCCACCGGCATGGGGAAGGCCGCGCCGTCGCCGGTGGTCCAGGCCAGCTTCAGCCGCCCGTTCTCGCGCGTTTCGCTCAGCACCGGCAGGGCGGCGTTGTAGAGATAGCCGTGGAAGAACCAGCCATAATCCTTGCCGGTCACATCATTGACGATGTCCAGAAAGTCCTGGGTCGAGCGGTAGATCGGCGCGAAATTGCCCGGACGCGGGTCGGGCCGTCCATAGACCAGCCGAGTCACCGCCTGGTGGAAGGCGGCGTCCCCGATCAGCATCCGCAGAGAATGGCTGATCAGCGAACCCTTGGAATAGATGTCATTGCCGGGGCCGTTCTCTGAATTATAGACCTCGCCCTCGGTCTTTGGGCTGCCGGACACGACGGGGTATTTGTTGATCAGGCCGCGTCTCTGGTCGGCCAGTTCGGTCTGCATATAGCGGTCGCCGTGCAGCCAGCGGCCATAGAGGGGCTGCATATAGCTGCCCAAACCTTCATGCAGCCACATGTCGTCGGCGTTCTGATTGGTCAGCTGGTTGCCGAACCATTCGTGGGCGAACTCGTGCTGCAGCAGCCAGTCATAGCCGCGTCCGTCCAGCTTGTACTCATTGCCATAGGCGTTGATGGTCTGGTGCTCCATGCCCAGGTGCGGGGTCTCGACCACGCCCATCTTTTCGTCGCCGAAGGGGTAGGGGCCGACCGTGGCCTCGAAGAAGTCCAGCATCCTGGGGAACTCGGCGAACAGGGCCTGAACCTTGGCCGGGTCATCGGTCTTCAGATGCCAGTAGGCCATCGGGATCCTATTGCCGAACCGGCTGGCGTAATCGGCGGTGACCTGTTCGTACGGGCCGATGTTCAGGGCGACGGCGTAGGTGTTGGGCTGTTTCGCGGTCCAGTTCCAGGTGGTCCAGCCGTCGCCGTGGTCCTGTTTGCCCAGGAACCGCCCGTTGGACGGCGCTGACAAGTTGGAGGGCACAGTGATGTGCAGATCGACCCGGCCAGGCTCTCCGTGCGGGCTGTCGATGCAGGGCCAGAACAGGTCGCAGCCCTCGCCCTGGACCGCCGTGGCGATCCACGGTTCGCCGGACGGGGTGGTCGACCAGACGAAGCCGCCGTTCCAGGGGGCGCGCGGCGCCACGCGCGGCTGGCCCGCATAGGCGATGCGCAGGGCCGTTTTGCCCCCGGTCGGCAGCGTCTGGGGCAGGTCGACGGTCAGGCGGCCTTCCGGATTGGTCCAGCGGTCGGATGCGACCTCGACCCCGTCCACCTGCACGGATGAGATGGTCAGCAGGGTGTCCAGTTCGACCACCAGCCGGTCCAGCGGGGCCAGGGCGGTGAAGTCCAGCACGGCGACGGCGTCGATGGCCTTGTCGTCGGGGATCACCTTGATCGACAGATCGGCCTTGTCGAACTGCATCGCCAGTTGTTCGGCCGTGCGCGGCTGGTCGGTGGCCAGGGTGAAGGCGGTCGATTCGCGCAGTTGCTCCGTCTGGGCGGATGCGGCGCCTGCGCTCAGGGCCAGGACCGATGCGGCGGCGGCCGCTGCTGCTGCGCGATGGATGCTGGATGGCATTCGGCCGTCGCCCTTGTTGATGCTGGGGGCAAGGGATAGGCCGTCACGTCAAAAGGGCAAAGAAAAAGGCCGACGTTTCCGCCGGCCTTTTCCAGAATAGATTCAGCAGTCGCCGATCAGGCGGCGGCTTGCTCGGCCAGCTTGGCCTTGACCTGGCGCTTGATGCGCTGTGCGGCGACCGAGAGCTGCTCGTCGCGGGCCTTGACGATGAAGATGTCCAGGCCGCCCTTGTAGTCCAGGGTGCGCAGCGCAGCGTTCGAGATGCGCAGGCTGAAGGTCTGGCCCAGCGAATCCGAGGTGAGCTTGACCGTCTTCAGCGACGGCAGAAAGCGGCGCTTGGTCTTGATGTTCGAGTGGCTCACGTTGTGGCCGACCATCGGGCCGATACCGGTGAGTTCGCAACGACGCGACATCGTCAGATCCTTAAGGTGCGGCGGCCGGTCCCAAAGCGGGGAACAGACGCGTGAAACAAGTACGCGCGGGAGATAGCCCGCGCGAGAGGGGGCCGTATAAGGGATCAGCCGGTTCGGCGTCAAGCCGAGTCTTGGCTGTTTGGTGCAGGGGGTGCGACTCTGGCGAGTCTGCACGGCAGGGAACCCCGCCGTTCAGCGGCCATTCAATTCCCGTGCTGCATGAACCATATCATGAAGATGAAAGCTGAACAGAAGGCCGCCATGTCCCGTCTGACCCCGTCTCGTAAGGCTCTGGCTCGCAAGACTCTGGCGCGCAAGACTCTGGCCGTCCTGGCCCCCGTGCTCGCGGGCGGCTTCATGCTGGCCGCGCCCGCGATGGCGCCCGCCCAGGCGACGGCCCAGACGGCGGCGCAAAGCGAAGTCCTGCCGGGCTATTGGGAATATACCACCAACGCCGTGGGCCAGCGCGAGACGCTGCAGAAATGCGTGCGCCCCAGCGAGATCAACCGATTCTTCGGCGGCATCTCGACCAACAAATGGCGCTGCACCTATCCGACCCGCGTGGTCGGCGACGGCAATGCGCGGTTCGAGGGAACCTGCTCGGACCACAAGAACCGCCGCATCAATGTGCGCCTGAGCGGGACCTATACGGAAACCAGCTTCAGCTTCCGGGGCGGCGCCCAGGTCGTGCGCGGCACCCCCTATATCCCCGCCAGCATCACCGCCCGCCGCATCAGCGCCCAGTGCCCGGCCAACGCCGAGTATTTCTGAGGCGTCAGCGGCTGGGCCGGCGCCCGATGCAAAAAGGCCCCGGATCGCTCCGGGGCCTTTTCGTTTGTCTGAGGTCGAGCCTTAGGCCGCTTCGGCGGTCGGGATCGGCTTCTTGGCGCTGAGGGACTTGGCCAGCAGTTCGACGGCGGCGTCCTTGTCGATCTTGTTGGCGGCGGCGACTTCGCGGGCCATGCGGTCCAGGGCCGATTCATAGAGCTGGCGCTCGGAATAGGACTGTTCCGGCTGGGTGTCGGCGCGGTGCAGGTCGCGGACCACTTCGGCGATGGAGATCAGGTCGCCCGAGTTGATCTTGGCTTCATATTCCTGGGCGCGACGCGACCACATGGTGCGCTTGATGCGGGCGCGGCCCTTGAGGGTGGTCAGGGCCTTGGTCACGACGTCGTCGGCGGCCAGCGAACGCAGGCCGGCCGTCACGGCCTTTTTGGTCGGAACGCGCAGGGTCATCTTCTCGTGGTCGAAGGTCACGACATAGACTTCCAGCGACATGCCGGCGACTTCCTGCGTCTCGATCGCGGCGACCTTGCCAACGCCGTGCGCCGGATAGACGACCGCGTCGCCAACCTTGAACTCCAGACCAGTCTTGCTCGTCATATTCGTCCTTTCCCGGTCAGGGACAGGCGAAGCGAAGGCGCAGCAAACGCAAACAGCATCTCGACCGGCGGTGGGAGCCGACGGATGAAATGAATGTCAGACGTCAGATACGGAAACGGATCACCAAACCTCTGGCCGATCCCGTCTTCATGGGCGGGATACTGTCGCAAACACGGGCGGCGCGAAGATTTCGCAGACCGCCCGATCCAATGAAACAGAACCTATCACAAATTTGCGGAATTTCAAAACGTCCACAGGGGCGTCATGGAATTGCAGCAAGGCTTGTCCCGTGTGACGGCGGCCTTCAGGAGCCCTTTCCGGGCTTGGGGCTGAAGTATTTCTCGTACTTGCCCGTCTCGCGTTCAAACTGTTCGCGGTCCGCGGGCGGCGTGCCCTTGACGGTGATGTTGGGCCAGACCTTGGCGTATTCGGCGTTGACCTGCAGCCACTTGCCGTCCGGCTCGTCCTCGGTGTCGGGCACGATGGCGTCGACGGGGCATTCCGGCTCGCACACGCCGCAGTCGATGCATTCGTCCGGGGCGATGACCAGGAAGTTTTCGCCCTCGTAGAAGCAGTCCACCGGACACACTTCCACGCAGTCCATGAACTTACATTTCACGCAGGCGTCGGTGACGATGTAGGTCATTGGGCGGCTGAAAAGATCTGGGTTGCGGCTGGGAGGCCTGCGACATGGCGGCCATGCAACCAACTGTCAACAGCGGGGCTTAAACCGAGAGCCGTTCGCAAAACTGGCGACGGCTTTAGAAAGCGTCGCTTGACAATCGCAGACCTCATTCGCAACTGTTGTGATTGCATATCAAACTTCCCTTACTGGAAACCCACCCCATGCGCTCCTTCATCATCAAATCCGCCCTTGCCGGCGCCCTGGCTCTCAGCCTTGCGGCGGGCGGCGCGGTGGTGGCCCAGGCCGCCCTGACCCAGAACCCCGCCGAGGTGACGGCCGGGAGCTATGACCTGGATTCCGGTCACGGCAAGATCACCTGGTCGGTGAACCACCTGGGCTTCTCGACCTATACGGGCCAGTTCGTGAACGTGAAGGCCGAGCTGAAGCTGGACCCGCGCAATCCGTCGGCCAGCACCCTGACCGCCACGGTGCCGCTGGCCGACGTGGCGCCGAACGACGACCGGCTGAAAGCCCACCTGCTGACGCCTGACTTCTTCGATGTCGCCAACCACCCGACGGCGACCTTCGCCTCGCGTTCGGTGACGGTGCATCCGGGCGCCGCCAATCAGGCCACCGTCGTCGGCGACCTGACCCTGCATGGCGTGACCAAGCCGGTGACCATCGAGGTCACCTTCAATCAGGCGGGCGCCGTGCGCGACGCCTACAAGGCCGGTTTCGACGGCGTGGCCACGATCAAGCGTTCGGACTTCGGCATCAACTACGCCCTGCCGGCCGTGTCGGACGAGGTGAAGCTGCACCTCGAAGGCGAGTTCAATCTGAAGAAGTAACCGGCGAATACAGGGCGCGGGCCTCTTCGGCGGGCCCGCGTCTTTCGCCCAGCGCATCGACCTTCAGCGTGGTGACCCGTCCGTTCTGGACGAAGGTCATCACGTCGCCGATGTGAACCAGACGACTGGCCTTATCCAGCCGCGTCTCGCGCCCCTGATGCGTCAGCCGCACCGCCCCGCGCTCCACCAGATCCGCCGCCAGCCCGCGCGTCTTCACGAACCGCGCGCGCCACAGCCAGACGTCGATGCGGCAGGCGTCGGCCTTCAAGCGCGCGCCTTTCGCCGGGGGCGGCGCCGCTTGGCGGCGGGGGCGGGCGCCTCGGTCAGGGCGGCCAGGGCGGCGAAGGGCGAGTCCTTGACGGCGCGCGGCGTCTGGCCCGGCTTGTCCGGCTGGCGGGCGCGTTCGGTCTTGAGGGCGGCGATGACCTGTTTCGCCTGATCGGCGCTCCAGCCCAGATCGGTCAGGGCCTCGTCGGACAGGCGCCCGTGGTTGGCGGCGCGCAGTTCGGCCATCTTCTCCAGCGTTTCGACCGGCGCCAGCCAGCGGCCCGCCAGACGCAGGCCGTGGGCGGACAGCAGGCGCGGGGAGGGCGGTTCGGACAAGCTGGGCGCAGGGATCAGGTCGGGCGTCGCCGCGATCAGGGGCGCATCGACGAAGCCTTGCGCGAAATGGCGCGCGCGCGGCTTCTGCAGGCCCGGCAGCCAGACGGAATGGACGCCGACGCGGATGGCGAAGGTCTTCAGGGTGCGGCGCTCGACCTGGCTGAGCGCGGCCAGATCACGCTCCACCTCGCGCCGGTCGATCAGGCCCCCGGCCTCGATCAGGCGGAAGGCGACGCCGCGCGGCAGGCCCTTGAGGGCGCCGGTCTCGACCGCCTGACGCAGGCGGCGCAGATCACGCAGCGCCCGGCCCGCCTCTGAGGCCAGCCACGCCTCCAGCCGCCGCCGCGCCCGCTCTCGCGCCGGGGTGGGGCCAAGGTCGCCCAGCAGCCGAACCTGGGGCGAGAAGGGATCGGCCCCCTGCGGGCTGGTCGCGATCTGGGCGGTCAGGACGCCGCGCCACAGCACCGAACCGTCGGGCGTCACGGCGAAGGCCTCGTCGGGTTCGGCGGCCAGACGCCCGAGGCGCCGGTTGATCTCGGGCGTCACGGCGCGGACGGCGGCCTGGCGCAGGGTGCGGTCCTCCAGGGCGGATGACCCCTTCTCCATCTGGAAACGCACGCCTTCCAGCTGGCCCACCACCTGACCCTCGACCGTGACTTCGCCGTCGTCGGCGACGCCAGCGAATGTGTCGTCGCGCACGTTCAGGGCGCGCATCAGGGCGGTGGTTCGGCGGTCCACGAACCGGGCCGTCAGCCGCTCGTGCAGCACGTCGGACAGCCGGTCCTCCAGCGCGCGGGTCCTGTCGCGCCAGCCCTGGGCGTCGTGCACCCAGTCGGGCCGGTTGGCGATGTAGGACAGGGTGCGCACCGCCGACAGCCGCGCCGACAACTGGTCGATCTGGCCGTCGTCACGGTCCACGAAGGCGAAGCGCGGCGCCATCCAGTCGTCGGTCAGCCGCCCCCGCTTTCCGGTCAGGGCGGTGAAGACGTCCTTGGCCAGACGGCTGTGCTCATCCAGCGTCGTCTTCTGGAAGTCCGGCAGCTGGCAGGCCTCCCACAGCCGCATGATGGCCCCGCGCGACCGGCCGATGCGAGCGATCTCCTCGTCCTTGATCAGGCGGCGCAGCAGGGTCTCGTCCAACGCCTCGGCCGTCAGGCTGAGGCCCGCCCGTCCCGGCGTCACCGTCAGCGAACGCAGCAGGTCGGGCAGGGTGTCGAAGTCCAGACGGGCGTTGCGCCATTCCGCCGCCTCGACCGGATCGAACCGGTGCTCGACCACCTGTTCGACCAGATCGGGGTCCAGGTCCTCGGCCTCGGCGGTGACGCCGAATGTGCCGTCGCGCAGATGTCGGCCCGCACGCCCGGCGATCTGGCCGATCTCATGGGCGTGCAGCCAGCGGGTCCGCCGCCCGTCGAACTTGCGCAGGCCCGCGAAGGCGACATGGTCCACGTCCATGTTCAGCCCCATGCCGATGGCGTCGGTGGCGACCAGGAAGTCGACCTCGCCCGACTGATACAGGGCCACCTGGGCGTTGCGGGTGCGCGGGCTGAGCGAGCCCATGACCACCGCCGCCCCGCCCCTCTGGCGCCGGATCAGTTCGGCGATGGCGTAAACCCGGTCGGTGGAGAAGGCGACGATGGCGCTGCGGCGGGGCAGGCGGGTCAGCTTCTTTGATCCGGCGTAGGACAGGGTGGACAGGCGGTCCCGCGTCACGATCTCCACGTCCGGCACCAGACGGCGGATCAGCGGCTCCATCGTGCCGGCGCCCAGGAACATGGTTTCGAACCGGCCCCGCGCGTGCAGCAGGCGCTGGGTGAAGACGTGGCCGCGCTCGGGGTCGGCGACCAGCTGGATTTCGTCGATGGCCAGGAACTCGACCGACCGCTCCAGCGGCATGGCCTCGACCGTGCAGACGAAATAGTGCGGGCGCGTCGGGACGATCTTCTCCTCGCCCGTGATCAGGGCGACGGCTGAGGCCCCGCGCAGCCTGACGATCCGCTCATAGATCTCGCGCGCCAGCAGCCGCAGCGGCAGGCCGATCATGCCCGAGGCATGACCCAGCATCCGCTCGACCGCCAGATGGGTCTTGCCAGTATTGGTGGGCCCCAGCACCGCAGTGACGCGGGAAGGAGCCAGGCCTGCGGAGCGGTCACTCATAACCGACTTAAGGTGGCGACGTTTCCGTCGCGGCTCAAGTCCGCCGCCGGATTTAACCGATCGGGCCCGAGGCGGCGCGCATTCCCATGCGAACCAGCTCCGGCAGGCTGTGGGCCTGCATTTTCTGCATCAGCTTGGCGCGGAAGATTTCGACGGCGCGGGCTGATCTCCAGGTCGAGGGCGATCATCTTGTTCGACTTGCCCTCGATCAGGGCGTCAAAGACCTGGCGTTCGCGCGGGGTCAGGGTGGCCAGGCGCGCGCAGGTCGCATCCTTCATGTCCCGCTCGGCCTCGGCCCCGCTCATCTGGTTGATGCAGCTGCGCACGGCCTCAAGAATCCGGTTCGGGTCAAAGGGCTTTTCGATGAAGTCGACGACCCCGGCCTTCATCAGCTGCACCGCCAGGGACACGTCGCCATGTCCGGTCACGGCGATGATCGGCCAGGCGGGGCCGCGCAGGGCTTTCAACCGTTCGACCAGTTCGACGCCGCTGGTCTGGGACATGCGGATGTCGGTGATGATGCAGGCCGACTTCTCAACCGGCAGGTTTTCAAGGAAGTCCGTCGCGCTGACGAAGGCGCGGGCGCGGAACCCTTCGCCGCGCAACAACAGCAGCATGGCGTGCCGCATGGCCTCGTCGTCGTCGATGATGAATACGGAATAGGGGTTCATGCGGCCTCGAACTCCGTGATGGGGGGAAGGCGGAATGAAAAGGATGCGCCGCCGGACGCACTGCGGCCCACGATGATCTGGCCGCCGTGGCTTTCGATGATGGAGCGGGTGACCGACAGGCCCAGGCCCATGCCGCCCGCCTTGGTGGTCATCATTGGTTGGAAAAGGACGTCGAGTCGGTCCTTGGGGATGCCGGGGCCGTTGTCCTCGACCGTCAGCTCATAGCCCTGGCCCTGCACGGAGCGGCCGATGACGGCGACCAGACCTTCGTGCTGGTTTGAGACGGCCTCTACGGCGTTGCGGACCAGGTTGGACAGGGCCTGCTGGATCTGGATGCGGTCAATCAGGACGTGGTCGTCTTCGTCCTGAATGTCGAGGCGGATGGCCACGTCGGCGTCGCGGCTGATCATGGTGAAGACGGGCGCCAACTCCTCAACCAGGCAGGATACCCGCTGTTCGGCCAGGTCATGGGCGCCGGTCGTGATCTGGTCGCGCATCCGCCGGATGATCTCTCCGGCGCGCAGGAGCTGGGACGTGGCCAGCTGAAAGGCCTCGGCGGCGTTGTCATCCTCGACGCCGGTCTGCTTCAGGGCGTTCCGCCCGGCTTGCAGATAGACCGTCGCCGCGCCCAGCGGCTGGTTCAGTTCGTGCGCCAGGGTGGCGGCCATTTCGCCCAGGGAGTTCAGCCGCCAGGTCCGTTTCAGGTGAAGCGCCAGATCATGGCTTCGATCCTTGACCGCCTCGGCCTGGGTCTGGTCCGCCAGGGACAGGACCGCATGTTCGGGCTCGATGTCGTCGGGCAGGATGTCGGCGCGGATGATCAGCGAGGCGACCGAGCCGTCCGGGCGTGCGGCGGTCCATCGGCGCGGGGGCGGCGGGTCCAGAATCCCGCCTTTGCCGACCTTGTCCAGCAGGGCGGGGTCGAAGCCGCTGACGAAGGCGGAGAAGGGGCGGTTGGCGGCGGCGTCCGGGGCGACGGCCAGAAGCTCGGCGGCGACGGGCGTGATGCGTCTTATATGGCCCTGACGGTCCAGGGTGACGATGGGGGCGGAGGTCAGGATCGTGTCCAGAACGGCTTCGCGCACGAACAGGTCATGGGAGATCCGCCCCGATTGACGCAGCGCCTGGGTCAGGCGCTGACAGACCTCGGCGATGCCCCATGAGATCAGGGCGAACAGGATGGAGTTGACCGCGATGTCCTGGTCGCTGACGCCGCGCACCTGCATCACATTGGCGACGACGGCCAGACCGATGGCCAGGGCGACGGACCATCGGCCCGCCAGCAGGGCGGTCGCCATGACCGCCGGAAGCAGCGGCAGGAAGTAGAAATGCCAGCTGGCTTCAAGACTGTGGCGGACAAGAACGGCGACGCCGACGGAGGTTGTTGCGATCAGCACCCCATGCCACCAAGGCTGGCGGACCAGTGGGTCGACCCAGAGGCGTCTGGGTCCCGCGGGCCGTGCTGACCGCACCTGCGTCATGTCGGATCCCGCCCTCGCGAAATCATCCTGGCCATCCGCTCGACATATTTTCGACTTGTTTCCTGATAGCAGGCGATTTCGTAAGTGGAAACACGTAGATAGCAATTACTGCAAAGCTATTTGCCGCAGGATGGATCGCCACCGACCGCAATCCATTCGCGCTGCATCGTCAACCTTAACGTGCGTTAAGCATAAGTCGAGCTTTGACAGTAAGCCTTCTCATATCGTGGGTATTAATCATCGACTCATCCTTGGTCGGCATAGTGCAAAGCTTCCAAGGTCGGTCATGAATATCTCTCCTATCCTTTGCGCGCGCGTCGCCCCAGCAGCCGCCGGTTCGGCCTGTTTCGGCCTGCGCCAGGGCTGGGGTCGGCATGACGATGTTCGGCCTTCGCAAAGCTCCAAAGACAAAACCTCTTCACCGGCTGAGGCGCGGGGCCGGACGGCTGTCTCCGTTCGCGCGTGTTTGATTAATCAGGGTCGTCTGCATTGAAATTCCTGGAAAACCTCTCCGTCAGCAGAAAGCTGTTCCTCGCCTTCGCCGTGGTCCTGGGGGCCATCGGCGTCATGGGGGCGGTGATCATCGTCAACATCCTGTCGTCCGAACACGCAGGCGCGGCCCGCAGCGCCGAGAATCAGATCAACCGCACGGCGGCCGTCGCTGAAGTCGCGTTGATCGAGCAGGAGAACGCCTATCGCGGCTTCCTGCTGTCGCAGGACCCCTACTATATCGAACGTCTGGACCGGCATCGCGCCAAGTTCCGCACGGCGCTGGACGAACTGAGGACCAGCCTGCCGTCCGAGCGGGCCGGTTCGGTGGACACGGCAGAGCGCGCCAACGCCGCCTGGTACAAGGACGTGGTCCAGGTCGGTCAGGTCCTGGTTCGCGACGGCAAGAGCGCTGAGGCCGAGCAGATGGTCGGCCGCAAGGGCATAGCTGACGGCTATTTCCTGCCGATGCTGAACGCCATCGACGAGATCAAGGCCGACAACAGCGCCGCGCTGGACGTGGTCCGCAAGGCCCAGAACGACGCCGCCCGCAATGTGATGATCGGCGTGATCGCCGGCATGATCGCCGCCCTGCTGATCGCGCTCGCCGCCGGCTGGGCCGCCAGCCGCGCCATCGTCAAGCCGATCATGACCATGGTCGGCTATATGAAGAGCCTTATGGCGGGCAAGACGGCCATAGAGGTCGCCGGGGTGCGCCGCAGGGATGAGTTCGGTCAGATGGCCCAGGCCATCACCGCCTTCCGCGACGCCGCGGTCGAAAAGACCCGTCTGGAAGCCGAAGCCGTGGCCCAGCGCGCCGCCGCCGAACAGGAACGCGCCGCCAACGAAGCCGAAAAGGCCCGTCTGGCCGCCGAGGACACGGTGGCGCTGAAGGCGCTCGCCGCGGGTCTGACCGCCCTCGCCGAAGGCGACCTGACGCACCGCTTCACCGCCGAGGTCGCCCCGCGCGCCGAACGGCTGAAGAACGACTTCAACGCGGCCATCGCCCAGCTGGAGCAGGCCGTGTCGGTGGTGGTGTCCAATGTGTCGGCCATCCGCTCCGGCGCGGGGGAAATCTCTCAGGCCGCCGACGATCTGTCGCGCCGCACCGAACAGCAGGCTGCGTCTCTGGAGGAGACGGCGGCGGCGCTGGATCAGATCACCGCCACGGTCAACAAGACCGCCTCGGGCGCCAAACAGGCGTCCGGCGTGGTGCAGGTCGCGCGCGGCGATGCGGAAAAGAGCGGCGTGGTCGTGCGCGACGCCGTCTCGGCCATGACCGCCATCCAGAAGTCGTCGGTGCAGATCGGCCAGATCATCGGCGTGATCGACGAGATCGCCTTCCAGACCAATCTTCTGGCCCTGAACGCAGGCGTGGAAGCCGCGCGTGCGGGTGATGCGGGACGCGGCTTCGCCGTCGTCGCCTCCGAAGTGCGCGCCCTGGCCCAGCGTTCGGCCGAAGCCGCCAAGGAGATCAAGGTCCTGATCTCGGCCTCGACCGGACAGGTCGGCGCGGGCGTCAAACTGGTCGGCGAAACGGGCGAGGCCCTGCACCGCATCGTGGACCGCGTCGCCGAGATCGACAGCCTGGTCACCGAAATCGCGGCCTCGGCCCAGGAACAGGCCGTCGGTCTGGGCCAGGTCAACACCGCCGTGAACCAGATGGATCAGGTGACCCAGCAGAACGCCGCCATGGTCGAACAATCGACCGCCGCCAGCCATTCGCTGGAGCAGGAGGCCGAAACCCTGCAGGCCTCGGTGGCCCAGTTCCAGGTCGGCGGGACGGCCCCGCGCCAGCCCGCCGCCGCCGTGAGCCACGCCCGCGCGTCCGCGCCCGCCTATCCGCCCCGTCCGTCGGAACGCACGGTCCAGGTCATGCGGACCATCGGTCGCGGCGGGGCGGCCCTGCAACCTCAAGTCATTGAAGATGGATGGGAAGAGTTCTGATGAGCGATGCCGCCCCCGTTGTTCTGACCCTGTCGCCGGTGCTGGATCTGACAGCGGCCGAGCCCCTGAAAGCCGAACTTCTGGCCCATCGCGGCCGGGTTCTGGTGGTGGACGCCTCGGGCGTTGAACGCCTGGGCGGCCTGTGCCTTCAGGTCCTGCTGTCCGCGTTAAGCTTGTGGCGGCAGGATGAAATCAACCTAAGGTTAGCATATCCGTCCGATAGTTTCTCCGAGCAGTGGGCCGCCTTCGGCGCGCCTGCGTTCGATTCCGAGGGGGCGCTCGCATGAGCAAGACCGTTCTGACCGTCGATGATTCACGCACCATGCGCGACATGCTGCTGCTGGCGCTGGAGGAGGCGGGCTACACCGTCATCCAGGCCGTGGACGGCGTCGACGGGCTTGAGACCCTGGCCGCCAAGGGCGCCGATGTGGTCATCACCGACATCAACATGCCGCGCATGGACGGCTTCGGCTTCATCGAGGGGATGCGCGCCGATCCGAACCACCGCACCACGCCGGTCCTGGTCCTGACGACCGAGAGCGACGCCGAGAAGAAGTCCCGCGCCCGCGCCGCCGGGGCCACGGGCTGGATCGTCAAGCCGTTCGACCCGGTCAAACTGGTCGACGCGGTGCGCCGCGTCGCGGCCTAGCCACAGAGAGGTCTGACACAGCGCCATGGACGCCTTTGAAGCCATCAAGGTCACCTTCTTCCAGGAATGCGACGAACTGCTCGCGGAGCTGGAATCGAAGCTGATGCTGCTCGAACAGGGGCAGACCGATCTTGAGACGATCAACGCCGTCTTCCGCGCCGTTCACTCGGTCAAGGGCGGGGCGGGGGCGTTCGGGCTGGAGGCCCTGGTCCGCTTCGCCCACGTCTTCGAGACGCTGATGGACGAGCTGCGCGCGGGGCGCAAACCCTGTGATCCGGTCACGATCAAGACCCTGCTGCGGGCCTCAGACGTGCTGGCCGACCATGTTCAGGCGGCTCAAGGTCTGGTTCCAGAGGTGGACGAGGCGCGCTCGGCCGGTCTGGTCGCCGAGATGGAGCTGCTGACCCACGGCGGCGAGGCGCCTGCGCCCGTGGTCGAGGAAGATGAAGACGATTTCGGCTTCACCCCCATGGCCTTCGACATGGCGCTGGACGAACCCCTGGCGCCCCTGCCTGAACCGGCGTCCGGCTGGCGCATCGAACTGAGGCCGCACGGCCGCATGTACGCCAGCGCCAATGAGACGGGCCTGTTGCTGCGCGAACTGGGGCGGCTGGGCCCCACCACCGTGGTTCTGGACGACAGTCAGCTGCCCGCCCTGGATGCGCTGGCGGTCGAGGAGGGCTGGCTGGCCTGGACCGTCGAACTGCACGCGGCGGTGGATGAGGCGACGGTGCGGGAGGTGTTCGACTTCGTCGAGGCCGATTGCGACCTGACGCTCACGCCGCTGGGCGCGCCCGCCGAAGCTGATTTCGTGTTCGAGGAGGAGGGGCCTGCAGTCCTGCCTGCCGGCGACGACCTGGACATCGCCGCTCTGCTGGCCCGCGTGCAGGGCGAGGCGGTTGCGGAGCCGCTGGCGCCGCTGTCGGCGCCTGAAGCCGCCCCGGCGGCCGCTGCGGCAGTCCCGACGCCTGCGTCAACGCCCGCGCCCGCTGTCGCCAGTGCGCCGACGGCGCCTGCGCCCGTCACCATCCGCGTCGATCTGGACCGGGTGGACCGGCTGATCAACGCCGTGGGCGAACTGGTCATCCAGCAGGCCATGCTGTCGCAACGGGTTCTGGAAAGCGGTCTCGCCCGCTCGTCCGGCATCGCCCTGGGTCTGGAAGACCTGGAGCTGCTGACGCGCGAGATCCAGGACAGCGTCATGGCCATCCGCGCCCAGCCGGTGAAGTCGGTGTTCCAGCGGATGCCGCGTCTGGTGCGCGAAGTCGCCGACATGACGCACAAACAGGTTCGTCTGGTCACCGCGGGCGAGGACACCGAGGTCGACAAGACCGTGGTGGAACGTCTGGCCGAACCCATCACTCATATGCTGCGAAACGCCATCGATCACGGGCTTGAGACGCCTGCGGAACGGCTCGCTGCGGGTAAATCCCCGGAAGGCACGGTGCGTCTGGCGGCCCTGCACCGCTCGGGCCGCATCGTCATAGAGATCAGCGACGACGGGCGCGGCATCAACCGCGAGCGGGTCAAGAAGATCGCCGTGGACAAGGATCTGATCGCCGCCGACGCCGTGCTCAGCGATGAACAGGTGGACAATCTGATTTTCCTGCCCGGCTTCTCCACCGCCGACGCCGTGTCCGATATTTCGGGCCGGGGCGTGGGCATGGATGTGGTCAAACGCTCGATCCACGCCCTGGGCGGCCGCATCTCCATCAGTTCGGCGCCCGGCAAGGGTTCGACCTTCACCCTCAGCCTGCCGCTGACGCTGGCGGTGCTGGACGGCATGGTCACGACCGCCGCCGAACAGACCCTGATAGCGCCGCTTCCGGCCATTGTCGAAAGCCTGACGCCCCAGGCTGCGGACCTGCATCATGTCGGGGGTCTGGACCCGGTGATCCGCTTCCGCGACACCTATGTGCCGGTGGTGGACGTGGCGCTGGTCATGGGCTTCCGCGACGCGCCGATGGACCCGACACAGGGCATAGCCGTCATTGTCGAGACCGAATCCGGCCAGCGCGCCGCCCTGCTGCTGGATGCGATCCAGGGCCAGCGCCAGGTCGTCATCAAGAGCCTTGAAACCAACTACCAACAGGTGGAGGGCGTCGCCGCCGCCACCATTCTGGGCGACGGCCGGGTCGCCCTGATCCTGGATGTCGACACCCTGGTCGCCATCCGCCGTTCCGGCGTCCGTTCCGACTTCAAGCTGGCGAGCTGAACCATGACCGAAGCCAACGACACCGCAAATCGTGAACTGATCGCCTTCCGCATCGGCGGTCAGGAGTTCTGCGTCGACATCATGTCGGTGCGGGAGATCCGGGGCTGGACCCCGGCGACCCCCCTGCCGCGTTCGCCCGGATATATGAAGGGCGTGATCAACCTGCGCGGGACGGTCCTGCCGATCATCGACCTGGGCGCGCGTTTCGGGCTTGAGACGTCCGAGCCCACGGCCCGCCACGTCATCATGGTGGCCAATATCGGCGGCCGCACGGTGGGGCTGCTGGTCGACGCCGTGTCCGACATCCTGCAGATGACAGAGGCCTCGGTGCAGCCGACGCCCGACGTCGCCAGCGAGCATGTGAAGTCCTTCGTCAAGGGCATCTTCTCCATCGACGGCCGGATGATCAGCCTGATCGAACTGGATCACGTCCTGCCGGAACGCGAGGCCCAAGCCGCATGACCGCCGTCGCCGGCCGAGGTTCCCTGGTCGAAGGCGAGTTCGTCTTCACCGCCGAGGATTTCAGCCAGATCGCCCAGATGCTGCACGCCCATGCAGGCATCGCCCTCAGCGAGGGCAAGGCCGCCCTGGTCTATTCCCGCCTGGCCAAACGGCTGCGGGTGCTGGGCCTGCGCAGCTTCCGGGACTACTGCGCCCTGATCGAGGGCGTGGACGGGGTGGACGAGCGCCAGAAGATGACGGCGGCCCTGACCACGAACGTCACCCGTTTCTACCGCGAGCCGCACCATTTCGACGACCTGCGCGACCGGGTCATGCCGACGCTGGCCGAGCGCGCGCGGGCGGGCGGGCGTGTGCGCCTGTGGTCCGCCGCCTGCTCGAACGGGCAGGAGCCCTATTCGATGGCGCTGACCGTGCTGTCGGTCCTGCCGGAAGCGGCAGATTTGGACGTGCGTATTCTTGCTACCGACATCGACCCCAACATGGTCGCGCAAGGGGCGGACGGCGCCTATTCCGAAGAAGCGCTGGAGCCTGCGCCGGCCGTCCTGTGGCGGCGCTATTTCGACCGGGCCGAGGGCGGACGCTGGCGCGCGGGCGCCCAGTTGAAGCGTCTGGTCGCCTTCCGCGAACTGAACCTGATCGGCCACTGGCCGATGAAGGGCCGGTTCGACGTCATCTTCTGCCGCAACGTGGTCATCTATTTCGACGAGAGGACGCAGGAGCGCGTGTGGACGCGCTTCACCCCCGTCATGACGCCCGGCGCGACCCTGTACATCGGCCATTCCGAACGGGTCACCGGCCCCGCCGCCAGTCAGCTTCAGACCTCGGGCCTGACCACCTATCGCCTGGGAGCAGGGGCGTGAGCGCGGTGCGCGTGCTGGTCGTCGACGACAGTCTGACGATGCGGAACCTGATTTCCGCGGCCCTGCGCCAGGACCCGGACATCGAGGTCGTCGGCGCCGCCGCCGATCCGATCGAGGCGCGCGCCGCCATTAAGGCCCTGAACCCCGATGTCCTGACGCTGGATGTCGAGATGCCCAATATGAACGGGTTGGAGTTCCTGGAGAAGATCATGCGGCTGCGGCCGATGCCGGTGGTCATGGTCTCGACCCTGACGGCGGCGGGCACGGACGTGACCCTGGCGGCGCTGGAGATCGGGGCCGTGGATGCGGTGGCCAAGCCCGCCGTCGCCCGCGCCGACGCCTTCGGCGAACTGATCGTCAAGGTCAAGGCCGCCGCCCGGTCGCGGGTCCGTGCGCGCGGCGACACGCCCGCCGCCGCCGACGCCCCGCGCGGCTATGTCGTCGATCCGTCTCACGTCCTGGCCATCGGCGCCTCGACCGGCGGCGTGGAGGCTCTGGTCACGGTGCTGTCCGGCTTTCCCGCCGACTGTCCGGCGACCGTCATCACCCAGCATATGCCCGCCAGCTTCACCGCTAGTTTCGCCGCCCGCCTGGACCGCCTCTGCGCCCCGACCGTCAGCGAGGCGCGGGAAGGCGATCTGCTGAAGCCCGGCCATATCTATCTGGCGCCCGGCGGCGTGGCCCATCTGGAGCTGTCGTCCGGTCCGTCGCCGCGCTGCCGCCTGGTCGCCACCGATCCGATCAACGGCCACCGTCCCTCGGTCGATGTCATGTTCGAATCCGTCGCCCGGCTGAAGCGGCCGATGACCGGCGTGATCCTGACCGGCATGGGCAAGGACGGCGCGCGCGGCCTTATGGCCATGCGTCAGGCCGGCGCCCGCACCCTGGGCCAGGACGAGGCGACCTGCGTCGTCTATGGCATGCCGCGCGCCGCCTACGAACTGGGCGCCGTGGAGCGGCAGCTGCCGCTGCACCGCCTGTCGCCCGCCATTCTCGACCTTTGCGCCGCCCCCGCCGCGCGAAACCCTGTTTGACCTCCGGGAGCGTATCCATGCCCGCCGCCGCCAATATCCACTGCCTGGTCGTCGATGATCAGATGACCATGCGCTCGCTGGTCCGCACCAGCCTGCAGCAGCTGGGCGTGCGCGAAATCCGTGAAGCCGCCGACGGCGAGATCGCTCTGCGCGAGGTCATCACCCGGCCCGCCCACCTGATCATCTCCGACTACAACATGCCCAACCTGGATGGGCTGGGCCTGCTGCGCGCCGTGCGGGTCCACCCGCCCACCGCCAAGACCGCCTTCATCATGCTGACGGGCCGCGCCGACCGCGAACTGGTGCAGCAGGCCGTGAAGTACGGCGTGAACAACTATCTGGTGAAGCCCTTCACCGTGGCCCAGCTCAAGGCCAAGCTGGAAGCGGTGTTCGGCCCCCTGACATGATCCACGCCGCCCGGAATGACGGCGCAGAGAAGCGCATTCACGTCGGCCAGGGCGAGCATTTCGTCACGTCTGATTCCGAGGTCGTGCTCAGCACCATCCTGGGCTCCTGCGTCGCCATGTGCCTGCGCGATCCGGTGGTCGGCGTCGGCGGCATGAACCATTTCCTGCTGCCGGAAGGCGACGGCGCGGGCACGGACGCGGGCCGCCGGTACGGCGCCTATGCGATGGAGCTTCTGATCAACGACGTGCTCAAGGCGGGCGGGCGGCGCGAGCGTCTGGAGGCCAAGCTGTTCGGCGGCGGACGCATGTTCGACGGATTGCGCGACGTGGGCCGCGCCAACGCCGACTTCGCCGAACGCTTCCTGCGCGACGAGGGGATTACGGTGGTCGGCGGCAGTCTGCGCGGCGAGGGCGGGCGGCGGCTGCACTACTGGCCCGTCACCGGTCGCGCCCGCCAACGCGGCGTCACCGACACCCAGGCGCTGGACATCCCGGTCCGCGCCCGTCCGTTCGCGGACGCCGGCGCGCTGGAGCTGTTCTGATGGGCCTGGCTGCCGATCACGCCGCCCTGCTGCGCGCCGTCGCCGAGGCGCTGTTGCAGGCGCGCGGCCGCATTGACGGGGTCGAGGCCATGGTCAGCGATCTGATCCGCCAGACGGCGCCTGAAGACCGTTCGGCGGCCCTGACCCAGGCCCAGTCGCTGGATGTCCTGGCGCAGGAGATCGAGGCCCTGTCCGGCGTGCTGCAACGTCTGGGGCAGGGCGAGGCGCCGGATCAGGCCGTGCTGGCCGTGCCCCTGGCGCATCTGTCCGTCCGCCTCGGCGCCGGGGTCGGTCTGAACCCGGCAAGCGCGCCCGTCAGCGACGACGTCGAACTGTTCTAGGGGCGATCCTCGTTCAGCCCGGATGACGAACCCAGCGTCGGTTAACAGCTTGGCCGTTCGCGCGGAACAGGGGTGAAACGAATCAGGACCGAATCGCTGACATCGTTCGATTCGTGATTTGTTCACTGCAAGATATTGTATCTTAACGTGGATTAACCACAAGAGGGCGCCCCGCCGTCACCGCGCCGCCGCGCTCGCCTGCGGATTTGCACGAAGTGCCGCCGGGCATCTTCCCCCCCGCGTCCTGAACCGCTAGTGCAATCCCCACGGCCCCGTAGCTCAGCTGCATAGAGCAAGGCTTTCCTAAAGCCGAGGTCGCAGGTTGGAGTCCTGCCGGGGTCGCCAAATCATATTTGGCTATAAAATCAACGACATGGTTGGCCTTATGTGCGGCCCTGCCGCCCCTGCGGCAGGCTCGGGCTTGTGGCGCCTTACACCCGCGTGGCCGCAGGCTCTTCCAGGTCGAAGCGGTCGGCGCGGGCCAGGCGCCAGCTTTCGGAATAGAAGCTGCGGCCCTCTTCGCCGGTCAGCAGTTCACCGGGGCGCAGGAAGACGTGCAACTGCGAGAACAGCTTGATCTCGGTCTGGCTGATGCGGCGCGCCAGATGGTGGGGGCGCAGGTCGCTGGGGTGGTGGATGCCCGCCGCCGCCAGCATCTCCGACAGGCCTTTCAGGGTGGAGCGGTGGAACTGGTGCACCCGCTCGGCCTTGTCCGGCACGACAAGCGCGCGCTGACGCAGCGGGTCCTGGGTCGCGACCCCGGTGGGGCAACGGTTGGTGCCGCAGCTGAGGGACTGGACGCAGCCCAGGGCGAACATGAAGCCGCGCGCCGCATTGGCCCAGTCGGCGCCTATGGCCAGGACGCTGGCGATGTCGAAGGCGCTGGTGATCTTGCCCGCCGCGCCGATGCGGATCTGATCGCGCAGACCGGCGCCGACCAGGGTGTTGTGCACGAACAGCAGGCCTTCGCGCATCGGCGTGCCCAGATGGTCGGTGAACTCGACCGGCGCCGCGCCCGTGCCGCCTTCGCCGCCGTCGACCACGATGAAGTCGGGGCGGATGCCCGTCGCCAGCATGGCCTTGACGATGCCCATGAACTCCCACGGCTGGCCGATGCACAGTTTGAAGCCGATCGGCTTGCCGCTCGACAGCTGACGCAGTTTGGCGATGAATTCCATCATCTGCAGCGGGGTCGAAAAGGCGCTGTGGGTGGAGGGCGAGATGCAGTCCTGGCCCATCGGCACGCCGCGCGTCGCCGCGATCTCGGCGCTGACTTTTTCGGCGGGCAGAATGCCGCCGTGACCCGGCTTGGCCCCCTGGCTCAGCTTGATCTCGATCATCTTGATCTGGGGGTTGGCCGCCTGGGCCGCGAACTTGTCGGGATCAAAGGCGCCCGTCTCGGTGCGGCAGCCGAAATAGCCGCTGCCCAGCTCCCAGATGATGTCGCCGCCGTGTTCGCGGTGATAGGGGCTGTAGCCGCCCTCTCCGGTGTCATGGGCGAAGCCGCCCAGGGCGGCTCCCTTGTTCAGGGCGCGGATGGCGTTGGCGCTGAGCGAGCCGAAGCTCATGGCCGAGATGTTGAACACCGACCCGGAATACGGCTGGGCGCACTGGTCGCCGCCGATCAGGATGCGGAAGGTCGCCGGGTCCGCCGCGGGCGCGGGCCGGATCGAATGGCCCATGAAGTCATAGCCGACGCTATAGACGTCCATCTGGGTGCCGAACGACCGCTCCGACCCCTCCTTCTTGGCGCGGGCATAGACCAGCGAGCGCTGGTTGCGGGAGAAGGGCGCGGCCTCCTGGTCGGACTCGATCAGATACTGCCGGATCTCCGGGCGGATCATCTCCGCCAGCCAGCGGACATGGCCGATGACCGGATAGTTGCGACGGATCGAATGGTGCGGCTGGATCAGGTCGGCGACGCCCAGCAGGGTCAAAGCCCCGGCGATCACCGGCAGGAACCATGTCCAAGGATAATACAGCGCCAGCAGCACGCCGACGATGAAGACCAGGATGCAGAGGCCGAAAGCCGAATACTGATTGAACCGCACGTGTCTCTGGTCCCTGTCGCCAGCGACCCGAATGTTCCGCCGGGTCTTATGTTCCGCGAACTATGGCCGCTGGATCGGTCCGAGGCCAGTCGGCGGCGCCGCTTTGCCCGGTTGCGCCCGCCGCCGCCACATGTTCGGCCAGGTCCAGGGCCTGGGCGCGCAGGTCGGGCACGGCGGTGATCTCCCAGAAGGCGCCGCGCGTCAGGGGGCCGATGGCGTAGAGGCCGTCGGTCGGGCGGTCCTGGCCGATCAGGCGGCCGTCGCCGTCGACCTGCAGCCCCAGGCCCAGGGGGTCGGGGCGGCCGTATCCCTTTTTCAGGATGTCGGCGATCAGGGGCTCGCGGCTCTGCTGGATGACGCCCAGCGGGCCGGTGCAGTTGACCACCAGGTCGAAGCGTCCCCGGATGGCCCGGCGACGCCCGCGCGGACGCCAGGCCGCCTCCACCGATCGGCCGTCCAGCGCCGTCTCGGACAGCTTGCCCGCCAGCACGGTCAGTTCGCCGGAGGCCAGCATCGAATGAATGTCGCGCGCCGATCCGGGCGACAGGCGGTGGCGATGCACGTCCCACAGGGGGCGCAGATGGCGCAGGAACCGCTTGCGCTGAACCGCCGTCCACGACCGCCACAGCGGGCGGGCCGAATGGCGCAGGTGGTCGAACACGGCGCGCCAGTCGTGCGTCTGGGTCGCCTGCCGCACCTGTTTCAACACGTCGGACGGACCGCCTGAGAAGGCCTCGACATAAGGTTCGGGCGGCACGGTGGCGTGGGCGCGCGGCAGCAGGCCGTGGCGCGACAGGGCGGTGAAGCGGCGTCCGGGCCGCCGCAGCGACAGGGCCGCATCCACCATGGTCAGGCCCGCCCCGATCAGCAGGATGTCGCGCGCGCCCTCCGCCGCCTCGGCCTCCAGCCGCCAGGGGTTTTCGACATAGAGGGGCGAGTTGCGCAGCGCCTCGTCGACGCCGGGCGGGGAGGCGGGCTCCAGATTGCCCAGGGCCAGCACGACCGCCTCGGCCTGCACCGTCCCGCCGTCGTCCAGCGTCAGGGTCCAGCCCGCGCCGTCGCGGTCCAGAGCCCTGGCTTCGGACGCCGCCAGCGTCAGACGCTCGGGCGCGCCGTCCAGCGCCTGGTCCAGCAGGTGCTGCAGATAGTCGCCGTAAACTCCGCGGGTGATGAAGCCGTCCTGCGCCCGCCATGACGGCTGTTCCGCCAGCCAGTCCGCCAGATGCCCCGGCTGATCGGGAAAGGCGCCCATATTGTCCAGGCGCACGTTCAGCAGATGGTGGGGGTTGCCGGTGTCATAGGCCGTGCCGGGACCAAAGACCTTGCGCCGCTCGATCAGGGTGACGCGGAGCCTGGCGTTCAGCCGCAACAGGTGGATCGCCGTCAGCAGACCGCTGAATCCTGCCCCGACCACGGCCACGTTCTGGCGCCCGTCTGGCGTTCCGGTTTGCGGCATAGGCGCTCCCAACTCGACCACTCGTCCCGCACTCATAACGCAATCCGGCGCGGTTCGGTTTTCGATCTTGGTCAGAAATGCCTACCGGACAAGTAGGAAATTCTATCGTCGGCTGTCAGCGGCGATAGCCGGTGACCGGCGGGGCGCCGAACTCACGCGCCGCCTTCGGGGCCAGACCGGCCTTGCGGCGGCGCGCGGCGCGGATGTCGGAAATCGCTAGTGGAATCAAGGTCCAGGGCTCGACGCAATAGCGGCGGAACAGGCGTTTGGGGTCTTGCACCAGACGATAGGCCCACTCGACCCCGGCCCGGCCCATCCAGCGCGGCGCGGGCTTCTGGGTTCCGGCCTCATAGTCGAAGGCGGCGCCGACAGAGAAGATGACGCAGTTGGGCAGAAGCTCCAGATTGCGCAGGATCCAGGCCTCCTGGCGCGGCATTCCCATGCCCACGAACAGGATTTCCGGCTTGAAGGCGATGAGGTCGGCGATCAGGGCGGCGTTGTCCGCCGAACCTGCGCTGGCGTCGAAGAAGCCGTGGCGCGGCAGGATCCGGGCGTGGGGATAGACGGCGTTCAGCCGTTCGGCCGCCGCCTCGCTGACGCCGGGCTCGCCGCCGACATAGGCGATGCGCCATTTCTTGCGGTTGGCCACGCTCCAGAAATGGTCGCGCCAGTCCAGATAGGTGCAGCGGTGGAAGCCCCGGCTGTGCAGGCCCAGAGTCCGTGAGAACCAGATCATCGGCGTCGAATCGACCTCGACCATCTCGGCCTGCGCATAGAAGGCGCGCATCTCCGGGTTCTTCTGGATCAGATACAGGCTGTGCAGATTGTGGTTGGCGACGATGGTCTTGCGCCCTTCGGCCACCGCCGTCTGGACGTGGTGCAGCACTTCCTCGGGCTTCACCAGATCGACCAGCTGCCCCAGCATGTGCACGCGCTCACGCCTGCGCCGACGCTTGCGGAACTGCGGTCGCGGCGCGGATCGACGCTCGTGCGCCGGGGAGATGAAGGGTGAATCCACCATGGACGCAGGATGCAGCAGCAGGCTTCAAGGACGGGTTAGAAAACAGGCTTAACCCGCGTCAACCAATCCGGGGCGGATCCGCTGGACGACGACGCGCGTCAGCGAGGCCAGCGCCACCCCGATGCTGTCGGCCAGCAGATCGTACAGATTGGCCGATCGTCCCGTCAGGCCCTGCACCACCTCGACCCCTGCGCCCAGCGCGATGGCGACAAAGGCGGTGCGCCACAGGCCCAGCTTGGGAAACAGAAGCGTCAGGCAGGCGGTGATGATGAAGAAGCCGATCACATGGGCCGACTTGTCATCCAGACCCAGATTCTCCTCCGCCCCCTGAAAGGGGCCGAGCATGGCGACGAACAGCCCGGCCAGTGCGAGACCGGCCGCGCAACGCAGTATGAACATCATTTGGCGACGCCTTGATTGGGGAGGAGGGGCGTGGAAATCGTCAAAAACCTAACCGGAACAATGCGTGAGCGCTACTCCGACGCGCTTTTTGCTCCGCTTGCGCAAGAAAACGCACAAACTGAAAAAAGCTTGTTGACCCGGCCCGAGCCCTCTCGTAGATGACGCGCCTTCCCGATGGAAACGCCGCAAGGCGCTGCCGACGGGGCCCAGATGGCGGAATTGGTAGACGCGCTGGCTTCAGGTGCCAGTGGCTTAACGGCCGTGGAGGTTCGAGTCCTCTTCTGGGCACCATATTATAAACGGCGTCGTGTTTTCGAACACGGCGCCGTTTTCATTTTTCGCCTATCGCAAGCCGCGCGGCGGCTTGCTGCTTGAGGCAGTTTGGGTGAATCGGCATTTGCACGCAGCTGTGCGTTTATCGGTGCGGCCTTCGACATCTGGCCGTTCCGTCCCGTCGCCTGCGCGTGTAAGAAGCCCCGCATGACTGTTTATCTGCACGAGGGCGATCTGCCCGACGATCTGGACCTGGGGCCCGAGGTCGCTGTCGATTCCGAAACCATGGGCCTGCGTTTCGGCCGTGACCCCCTGTGCGTGGTCCAGCTGTCCGCCGGCGACGGCGACGCCCATGTCGTGCGTCTGAACCGCCCCGCCTATGACTGTCCGAACCTGAAGCGGCTGCTGGCCGATCCGAAGGTGGTGAAGATCTTCCACTTCGGCCGGTTCGACATCGGCATGTTCCAGCTGCACCTGGGCGTCGAGACGCGCCCGGTCTATTGCACCAAGATCGCCTCCAAACTGGCCCGCACCTACACCGACCGCCATGGTCTGAAGGACGTGGTGCGCGAGATGGTCGGCGTGGACCTGTCCAAGGCCCAGCAGTCTTCAGACTGGGGCGCGCCGCAACTGACCCAGGCCCAGCTGGACTACGCCGCCTCCGACGTTCTGTATCTGCACGCGGCCAAGGCCCGTCTGGATCAGATGCTGGAGCGCGAAGGCCGCGCCGAGCTGGCGGCCAAATGTTTCGACTTCCTGCCGACCCGTTCGGCGCTCGACCTCGCCGGCTGGGACGAGATCGACATCTTCGCCCACAGCTGAGGCGCGCTTGACCGAACCCGCCGATCAGTCCCGGATCGAGGCCGACGAGGCCCGCGTCGCCCTGGCGGGCGAACGCTGGCGCGCGCGCTCGCGGCGGGTGAAGCTGTATCGGCGGGTCCTGCCCATCATCATCCTGGTGCTGGCGGGCGGCGCCCTGACCTGGACCGTGTTCCGCACCGTCATGTCGGGCGTGGAGCGCAAGGCCAGCCAGAGCAACGAGGTCCGCCTGGACAAGCCCCTGTTCCACGGTCAGGATTCGCAGGGCCGCGCCTTCACCGTGGGGGCGCAGGGCGCGATCCGCGACGCCGCGACCGGCCAGTTCCGCCTGGTCGGACCGGCGCTGAAACTGAACCTGGGCGGACGCAAGGTGACGGAGCTGACGGCAGGCGGCGGGACCTATAATGAGCAGGCCCGCACTGTAACCCTTGGTCCTGACGTGAAAATCTCGGACGGCGGCACCGGCTTCGTGCTGACGACGCCGGAGGCGGTGGTCAATACGGACACCGGCGTGATCACGGGTTCAAAGGGGGTTCAGGGCGCGGGGCCTCTTGGAACCATCAACGCTTCGTCCTATGCGATCTATGATCAGGGCCAGCGCGTGGTGTTCGACGGGCAGGGCGACAAGAAGATAAGCGGTACGATCAATCCCTCGGGATCAGGCGGATGATGGCGATGAAGTTCAAAGCACTGGCGGCGGTCTCCGCCCTGGCGGTCCTGGCCCTTCCGGCCGTGGGCGACGCCCAGGTGAACAAACAGACCTCGAACCAGCCGATCGCCTTCGGCGCCGACTCGGGCGAGCAGACGCCGGCCAGCATCTCGCTGCGCGGCCGCGCCGAGGTGACGCAAGGCGGCAACCGCCTGCGCGCCGACGCCATCACCATGTTCCGCAATGCGGCGGGCGACCCCGACCGGGTCGAGGCCACCGGAACCGTCTATTTCGTCACCCCGACCCAGTCGATGCGCGGCGACCGCGCCGTCTATACGATCAACAACGGCGAAGTCGTCGTGACCGGCAACGTCATCCTGACCCAGGGGCAGAACGTCCTGACGGGCGGGCGGCTGAACTATAATGTCAACACCGACGCCGCGACCATGGCGGGGGCCCCGCGCGGCTCCGCCGGAACCCGCATCCAGGGCGTCTTCTATCCCGGCAACAACTAGAGGCCGTTCGCAGACTTGGCGCGCAAGGAACTTTCCGCACTGAACCGCGACGAACCGGTCGCGGAGCCGGTCTTGGCCCCCTCCAAGGCGGACAAGGGCCTGCGTGTGCGCAACCTCGCCCGCAGCTTCGGCCAGCGTCAGGTGGTGCGCGACGTCTCCCTGACCGTCCAGCGCGGCGAGGTCGCGGGTCTGCTCGGCCCCAACGGCGCGGGCAAGACGACCTGCTTCTACATGATCACCGGCCTGATCCCGCCGGACGCCGGGTCGATCTGGCTGGACGGCGAGGACATCACCGGCCAGCCCATGTATCAGCGCAGCCGCATGGGCCTGGGCTATCTGGCCCAGGAAGCCTCCATCTTCCGCGGCATGACGGTCGAGCAGAACGTCAAGTCGGTGGTCGAGCTGAACTATGACCGCAGCCAGATCGCAGCCGAGACGAACCGCCTGCTGAACGAGCTGCACATCGACCACCTGCGCCACGCCCCGGCCACAGCCCTGTCGGGCGGCGAGCGTCGCCGCGTCGAGATCGCGCGCGCCCTGGCGGGGCGCCCGTCCTTCATCCTGCTGGACGAACCCTTCGCCGGCATCGACCCCCTGGCCATCGCCGACATCCGCTCGGTCATCCGCTATCTGGCCAGCCAGGGCATCGGCGTGCTGATCACCGACCACAATGTGCGCGAGACGCTGGAGATCACCGATCGCGTCTCCATCATCTCCGGCGGCTCGGTCCTGTTCGAAGGCACGTCCGACGAAGCCATTCACGACCCCGAGGTCCGCCGGGTCTATCTGGGCGAAATGTACGCCTGAGGCCCTTCTCCTCCCCATTTCATGGGGAGGTGGCGCGGCGCGTTCCTGCGCCGTGACGGAGGGGTTCGTTCCGCATCGCCACAGCCTCATTCCGGGCGTCCCACACACCGCAAACCCGTCATCCTCGCCGTTGTGGCGAGGATTTATGCTCCCAGTCTGTCAGCAAGGCGCACACCCGAAACACCGGGAGCATGGATCCTTGGGACAAGCCCAGGGATGACGGGAGAGGGAGGGGGCGGCGTCGTCAACCTATCCAACGCGCCGTTTCTGACGGGGAGGCGTTGCTGTTGGCGTCCCGTTAACCGGTTTGGCGACATTCTGGCCCCAGCAAGTTCCGGGCCAGTTCAGCGTTCGGTGGGAAAAACGAAGTGATCGGTCAAAGGTTAGAGGTCAGACAAGGGCAGGGGCTGGTCATCACGCCCCAGCTGCAGCAGGCGATCAAGCTGCTGCAACTGTCCAATCTCGAGCTGGAGGAATTCGTCGAGGCCGAGCTGGAGCGCAATCCGCTGCTGCAACGTGACGAGCCTGAAGGCGAGGGGCCGGACGCCCCGCAACAGGCCGAAACCGCGACCGCCGACGGTGAAATGTCCTTTGGCGACGGCGTGGGCCATGAAGCCGTGGCTTCGATGGACGCCGGGTCCGACGATGTTTACGGCGACGCCGCGCCGGGCGAGCGCACCAGCGACCGCATGACCGACGAGGCCCAGCCCGGCCTGTCCGACTGGTCCAGCGCGGGCAAGGGCGGCCAGACCTTCGAAGGCGGCGACCTCGAACGCCCCGACACCCACGAACTGTCGCTGTGGGAGCATCTGCAGGCCCAGGCCTCGTCCGCCGGATTCAGCCCCGCCGACCACGGCATCGCCCTGACCCTGATCGACGCCACCGACGAGGGCGGCTATCTGCGCGGCGAACTGAACGAATTCGCCGACCGGCTGGGCGTGCCGCTTGAGCGGATCGAGGCGGTGCTGGGCGTCTGCCACGGTTTCGAACCCACGGGCGTCATGGCCCGCTCGGTTCCGGAATGCCTGAAGCTGCAGCTGATCGACCGCAATCGGTTTGATCCGGCCATGGCGGCCCTGCTGGACAATCTGGACCTGCTGGCGCGGCGCGACCTGGCGGGACTGCGCAAGATCTGCGGCGTGGACGCCGACGACCTGTCGGACATGATCGCCGAGCTGAAGGCCCTTACGCCGCGTCCCGGCGCGGGTTTCGGCGGCGAACCGGCCCAGACCGTCGTGCCCGACGTCCATGTCCGCGCCGATCCGGCGGGGGGATGGCGGGTCGAGCTGAACGCCGACACCCTGCCGCGTCTGCTGGTCGACAAACGCTATCACGGTCTGGTCCAGGCGGGCGCGCGCTCAGACACCGAAAAGACCTTCGTCGCCGACTGCGCGGCCCAGGCCAACTGGCTCGTCAAGTCGCTGGACCAGCGCGCCAAGACCATTCTGAAGGTCGCCTCCGAGATCGTGCGCCAGCAGGACGCCTTCCTGGCATTCGGCGTCGAGTTCCTGCGGCCCCTCAATCTGAAGACGGTGGCTGACGCGATCAGCATGCACGAATCCACCGTCAGCCGCGTCACGTCGAACAAATATGTCGCCACCCCGCGCGGCGTGTTCGAGCTGAAATTCTTCTTCACCGCCGCCATTCAATCGGTGGACGGCGCCTCGACCCACTCGGCCGAAGCGGTCCGTCACCGGATAAAAACAATGATTGATGGCGAGGGGCTGGATGGCGACGTTTTGTCCGACGACCGGATCGTCGAAATACTTAAGGAGACGGGCATCGACATCGCCCGCCGTACCGTCGCCAAGTATCGGGAAGCCTTGAGGATTCCGTCCTCCGTCGAGCGCCGCAGGATGCTCCGCACGGCCTGACAAGCGTGACCACAAAACGGTGATCTGGATTGACACCAAATCCAGTCGGGCGCGTTCTATCGGCATGCAAGTCCAAGTCAGCGGCAAGCAAGTGGATGTCGGCGAAGCGTTAGGCTCGCGCATCTCCCAGGAACTCGAAGACGGGGTCGGAAAATACTTCGCCCGCGGCGGCGATGGCGCCGAGGTCGTGGTCTCCAAGGACGGCCACAACTTCAAGGTGGACTGTTGGGTCCGTCTCGCGTCGGGTCAGACGCTGGTGACGACCGGGTTCGGCGGCGACGCCCACTCGGCCTTCACCGAGGCACTGGATCGGCTCGAGACACGGGTTCGTCGCTACAAGCGCCGACTCAAGGACCACCATATCGGGCCCAAGGGTCTGTCGCCCGAAAAGACTGAAAACGCCGCCCGCGAGGTCGCACGCAGCATCGTGCTGCGTGACCCCGACAGCGTGGACGACGACGTCTTCGGCGACGCCAGCGAGAACGACGGCCCGCCGCCGGTGGGCATGGTCATCGCCGAGACCGAACACGAGATCCGCACCATCACGGTGGGGCGGGCGGTGCTGGAGCTGGACATGACGGGCTATCCCGTCGTGCTGTTCCGCAACGCGGCGCATGGCGGTCTGTCGGTCGTCTATCGACGGCCGGACGGCAACGTCGGCTGGATCGATCCTGAGCGGACCAGCAAACTGAACGGCCAGGCAAAAGGCACGGCCTAGTTTGACTTTGTTGCGGGAGCCTCTAAACGGGCGCCCGCAACCGCCAGTCTATTTTTGAGAACCGGGTTTCCAATGGATATCGCAGATTTGCTCGCGCCTAACGGCGTGGTGCTGCGCGGCGGCGCCTCATCAAAGCGTCAGGCGCTGAATGCTGTGGCCGAGGCCGCCGCCCATGCGCTGGGCGTGGACGAGGGGCGCGTGCTGGAGGCGCTGCTGGAGCGCGAGGCCCTGGGCTCGACGGGCCTGGGCTCGGGCGTGGCGGTTCCGCACGCCCGTCTGAAAGAAGTCGACCGCGTGACGGCGGTCTTCGTGCGTCTGGATACGCCGGTGGCCTATGAGTCGGTGGATGACCGTCCGGTCGATCTGCTGCTGGCCCTGTTCGCTCCGCCCAAGGACGGCGCCGAACATCTGCGGGCTCTGGCTGCGGTGTCGCGGGCGCTGCGGTCGTCGGAACTGCGCGAACAACTGCGTCAGGCGCGCACCGTTGATGCGATCAAGGCTCTGTTCGTCAAGGACGACGCCCCGGCGACGGCGGCCTGATCACGGCTCTGGAAGGCGGCGCATTCCCATCGCGGGGCCGCCCTCCAGTCTTTCTCAGTGAACCGAAACCGGCTCCAGTTCGTGAGCCACGGCGGCGGCGAAGGCGGTGTCGCGGTCCAGCATCACAGCCAGGCGTTCGCCGTCGGCGCTGTGCACCGCATACAGGGACTGGCCGGGATCAAAGCTCATGTCCCTGATCTCGACGGCGTCCTCCATCAGGTCCGACGCCTTCACCTCGCGCACATAGACGAGGTCGGGGGCGCCCAGGCCTGCAAAATCTTCCTTGGTCATCATCAACGGCGTCATAGGACCGCCTCCTTCATTACTGATGAACGCTCAGAACCCTGAGCGGTTCGAACTTCGATATTTTCAGCCCGCCGTGATCGGGATGCGCCGCACGGCGCGCTCGGCCTCGGGGCGGATCAGGTCGACGTGCAGCAGGCCGTGCTCGGCCCGCGCGCCCTGAACCTCCAGCCCGTCGGCCAGAACAAAGCTGCGGACAAAGCCGCGCGCCGCGATGCCCCGGTGCAGGAAGGCCTGCTCGCTCTTGCCCGCATCGTCGCGCTTTCCAGCGATGGTCAGCTGGCGGCCTTCCAGGGTGATGGCCAGTTCGTCGGGCGAAAACCCGGCTACCGCCAGGCTGATGCGGACCCCGGCGTCACCGATCTGTTCGACATTATACGGCGGATAGGATTCCGCTGCGGCCTTGGCGGCCCGGTCGATCAGGGCGCGGGTATGGTCAAAGCCCAGCAGGAAGGGGCTGTCGAACAGAATGGTGCGGGTCGTCATCTGGGTCCTCGGAAAAGCGACCGACCGGCCTGTCTCCCGCAATCGGCAAGACCTCCGGTCACAGATGAAGATGGGGGCAGGCTGCGCCCGGATCAACCATCCCGGCCTGTGGGCAGCGGGGATGGGTTTGCAGCCCTGGGCATGGAATCCCCGCCGCCGAGGAGACGGCGGGGAAATAGGGGGTCAGGCGCTGGTCTTCAGCCGTTCCGTCCTGGCGACGATGTCGGTCAGGGGCACGATGCGGACGAACCGGCTGAGGGTGTTGGCCCAGTCGCCCAGCAGACGACGCGCCAGCGGGGACGCCGTCGCCGCCAGATGGGCCTCGATCAGTTCGCGCAGCCGCTCGGCCGCCGCCTCGTCGATGTCGGTCACGCCCGCCAGATCGCCGTTCAGCGCCCGTTCGGCGAAGCCCGGTTGATCCAGCACGAACAGCTCGCCGCCGCTCATGCCCGCCGCCAGGTTCCAGCCGACCGAACCCAGCACGACCACGCGTCCGCCGGTCATATATTCACAGCCGTGCGCGCCCAGACCCTCGACCACGGCCTCGGCGCCGGAGTTGCGGACGGCGAACCGCTCGCCCGCCGCACCGGCGACGAACAGCCGGCCCGAGGTCGCGCCGTACAGGGTCGTGTTGCCGCAGATCAGCTGATCCTCGCGCCATTCGGTCGTGCGGACCGAAATCTCGGCGCCCGACAGACCCTTGCCGACATAGTCGTTGGCCTCGCCCGTCAGGTGCAGCTCCAGACCCTTGGCGGCGAAGGCGCCGAAGCTCTGACCCGCGATGCCTTCCAGACGCAGCTTCAGACGGCCCGCCGGTCCCTGGGCGCCGAAGCGGCGCACGATGGCCGAGGACACGGCGGCGCCCACGGTCCGCTGGGTGTTGTTCAGCGGATAGGACAGCTCCAGCGTCTGGCCGCGATCCAGGAAGCGCACGGCGTCCTTCAGCACGCGCGCGTCCAGGCTTTCGGCGATGGGCTTGCGGGTCGTCTTGTCGGCCCACTTGCCCGCCGCCCCTTCGTCCACCTGAACCAGCAGGGGGTTCAGGTCCAGGTCGTCCAGGTGCGCGCCGCCGCGGCGGACCTGACGCAGCAGGTCGGTGCGGCCGATGATCTCGTCCATCGTCCGGGCGCCGATCGAGGCCAGGATTTCGCGCGTCTCCTCGGCGATGAAGGTGAACAGGTTCACCACCTTGTCGGGCGTGCCGGTGAATTTCTCGCGCAGACGGTCGTCCTGCGAACAGACGCCGACGGGGCAGGTGTTGGAATGGCACTGGCGCACCATCAGACAGCCCATGGCGATCAGGGCGGCGGTGCCGACGCCGTATTCCTCGGCACCCAGCATGGCGGCGATGACGACGTCGCGGCCCGTGCGGACCCCGCCGTCGGTGCGCAGGGTGACCGAGCCGCGCAGATTGTTCAGCGTCAGCACCTGATGGGCCTCGGCCAGGCCGATCTCCCACGGCAGGCCCGCGTGCTTGATCGAGGTCTGGGGCGAGGCGCCGGTGCCGCCGTTGTGTCCGGCGATCAGGATGGCGTCGGCGTTCGCCTTGGCCACGCCCGACGCAATGGCGCCGATGCCCGATGCGGACACCAGTTTCACCGTGACGCGGGCGTCGGGATTGATGGCCTTCAGGTCATAGATGAGCTGGGCCAGGTCCTCGATCGAATAGATGTCGTGGTGCGGCGGCGGAGAGATCAGGGTGGTGCCGGGCACGGCATGGCGCATCCGGGCGATGAACTCGGTCACCTTGAAGCCGGGCAGCTGGCCGCCCTCGCCGGGCTTGGCGCCCTGTGCGACCTTGATCTCGATTTCGCGGCACTGGTTCAGATATTCGGCGGTGACGCCGAACCGGCCCGAGGCCACCTGTTTGACCGCCGAGTTGGCGTCATCGCCGTTCGGGCGCGGGTGATAGCGTTCGGGATCCTCGCCGCCCTCGCCGGACACCGAACGGGCGCCGATGCGGTTCATGGCGATGTTCAGCGTCTCATGTGCTTCGGGGCCCAGGGCGCCCAGCGACATGGCCTGGGTCAGGAAGCGGCGGCGGATGTCCGACACGCTCTCGACCTGATCGACCGGAATGGCGACGCCTTCGCGGAAGTCCAGCAGGTCGCGCAGGGAGACGTCGGCCTGATTGCGCACGGCCTCCGAGAACTGCTTGAAGCGGCGATAGTCGCCCCGGTTGCAGGCGTCCTGCAGCAGGTGGATGGTCTTGGCCTCGTGGGCGTGAGCCTCTCCGCCCGCGCGGATCTTGAAGAAGCCGCCGATGGCGGGAGAGGGCAGGGCCTCGCCCCAGGCCAGCCTGTGACGCTTCAGCGCCGCCTGCTCCAGACCGGCCAGACCGATGCCGGAGATGCGCGACGGGGCGCCGGGGAAGAACTCGGCCGTCAGCGCGCGCGACAGGCCCAGCACCTCGAACTCGCACCCGCCGCGATAGGCGGAGATGACGCTGATCCCCTTGCGCGCCAGGGTCTTCAGCAGCCCAGCCTCGATCCCCGCCTTATAGTTCAGGCAGGCGTCGCGCAGCGTCATGCCCGGGTACAGGCCCCGATCCAGGCGTTCCTGGAACAGGTCCTGGGCCAGCCAGGCGTTGACGGTGGTGGCGCCGACGCCGACCAGAACCGCGAACCCGTGCGGGTCCAGCGTCTCGGCGGTGCGGACCACGATGGAGCAGTAGGAGCGCAGGCCCGCCGTGGTCAGGCGGCCATGCACCCCGGCGGTCGCCAGGATCATCGGCGCGGCCAGACGCTGGGCCGAACCCTGCTGATCGGTCAGCACGATCAGGGCGGCGCCGTTGCGGGCGGCGGCCTCGGCCTCGTCCATGATCCGGTCCAGCGCAGCGCGCAGACCGGCGCCGGGGCGGGCCGTGTCGGACGGCACGTCATAGCTGCAGTCGATGACCACGGTCGAACCGGCGCCGACCGTGTCGATCATGCGCTCGTACATGCCGTTGGTCAGGACGGGGCTGTCCAGCACGAAGACGTCGGTCTGGGCCTCTTCGACGGCCAGGATGTTGCCCAGGTTCTTGAACCGGGTCTTCAGGCTCATGGCCCCCGATTCCCGCAAGGGGTCGATCGGCGGGTTGGTGACCTGGCTGAAGTTCTGGCGGAAGTAATGCGACAGCGGACGCGGCAGGGCCGACAGGACGGCGGGCGGGGCGTCATCGCCCATGGAGCCGACCGCCTCCTTGCCGTCACGCACCAGGGCGTCCAGCAGAAGGTCCAGGTCTTCACGGCTGTAGCCGGCGGCGATCTGACGGCGCGTCAGGTCTTCGCCCGAGGCCGAGCGCGGCTCCGGTCCGGGGCCGATGATCGATTCCAGATCGACCATATTGCCCAGCCATTCGGTGTAGGGATGGACGGCGGACAGGGCCTCGATGGCCTCATGCTCGTCATAGACGCGGCCATGCTTCAGATCGACGGCGATCAGCTTGCCGGGGCCGATGTGCAGGCGGCGCTTCACCCGGCTTTCGGGGATCGGCACCAGACCGGCTTCAGAGCCCGCCATCAGCAGGCCGTCGACGGTTTCGACCGCGCGCAGGGGACGCAGGCCGTTGCGGTCCTTGCCCGCCACGATCCAGCGGCCGTCGGCGGCGCAGATGGCGGCCGGACCGTCCCACGGCTCCATGACCGCGTTGCAATAGGCGTAGAAGGCGCTGTGCGCCTCGGGCATGACCACGTCGTCCTTGGACCAGGCTTCCGGGATCAGCAGGGCCTTGGCCATGGGCGCGGGGCGACCGGCGTGGACCAGCACCTCCATGACGTTGTCCAGGGCGGCGGAGTCGGAGCCGCCCGGCTGGACGACCGGCTTCACCTCGCCGTCACGGTCGCCGAAGGCCTGGGCGGCCATGCGGATCTCGTGCGACTTCATCCAGTTCAGATTGCCCTTCAGCGTATTGATCTCGCCGTTGTGGGCCATCATGCGGAAGGGCTGGGCCAGCTTCCATTCGGGGAAGGTGTTGGTCGAATAGCGCTGGTGGAAGACGGCGTAGGCCGAGACGAAGCGCGGGTCCTCCAGATCGGGATACAGGTCGCCCAGCAGTTCGGCCCGCACCATGCCCTTGTAGGCGATGGAGCGCGCGGACAGGGTGCAGATATAGACGGCCGACAGGTTCTCGGCCTTGACCGTCTTTTCGATGCGGCGGCGGCACAGATACAGTTCGCGCTCCAGCGCCTCGCCGTCCAGCGGCTGGCCGGCGTCGTCCAGCGGCGGGGCCAGCATGATCTGTTCGATCTCGGGCCGGGTCGCGCCCGCCTTGGTGCCGACGACCGACAGGTCGATGGGCGTCTGGCGCCAGCCATAGATCCAGAAACCGGCGCGCAGGGCCTCGGTCTCGACGATGGCGCGGGCGCGATCCTGGGCGCCCAGGTCGGTGCGCGGCAGGAAGACCTGGCCCACGCAGATCGGGCCGGGACGCAGGGACTGGCCGATGGAGGCCACCTGTTCGGCGAAGAAGGCCTGGGGCAGTTCGGCCATGATGCCTGCGCCGTCGCCCGACAGGCCGTCGGGATCGACCGCGCCCCGGTGGGCCACGGCCTTCAGGCTGCGGATCGCATATTCGACCACGTCGCGACGCGGGCTGCCGTCGATGGAGCAGACCAGGCCCACGCCGCAGGCGTCGCGCTCGGAGCTGCGGTCATAGGCGTTGCCGGCTTCCAGACGGTCGCGGGTTTGTTCGTACTTATCAAGCCACTGGGTCATGCCGCGACCTCCTCGGTGCGGGTCTTAAGGTAGCGATCAATCTCGGCGGCGGCGTCCTGGCCTTCGCGCACGGCCCAGACGACCAGAGAGGCCCCGCGCACCGCATCGCCCGCGGCGAAGACGCCCGGCAGGCTGGTGGCGAAGCTGACGGCGCCGACGCGGATGGTGCCGTCGTCACGCAGGCGCAGATCCGGTTCGTGCGCCGCGAACGGCTCGGGCGAGAAGCCCAGGGCCTCGATGACGATGTCAGCGGGAATGTCGAAATCGGCGCCGGGCACCGGCACGATGTCGCGACGCTCGCCGGGGGCCGCCTCGGTCAGCTGCATCCGCGCGGCGCGGACGCCGGTGACCCGGTCGCCCTGCGACAGCAGGGCCTTGGGCGCGCCCAGCCATTCGAAGACGACGCCTTCCTCTTCGGCGTTCTGAACCTCGCGGGCCGAACCCGGCATGTTCTCGCGGTCGCGGCGATAGAGGCAGGTCACGGAGGCCGCGCCCTGACGGATGGCGGTGCGGACGCAGTCCATGGCGGTGTCGCCGCCGCCGATCACGACGACGCGCTTGCCGCTGGCCTCGTACCAGCCCGCCTGTTCGGCGTCGCCCAGGTCGCGGCGGTTCTGATGGGTCAGATACTGCAGGGCCTCGACCGTCGAGTCCGGGCCACGGCCCGGCGCCGACAGGATGCGCGGCTGATAGACCCCCATGGCCAGCAGCACGACGTCGTGGCGGTCGCGCAGTTCGCTCAGGGTCACGTCCTTGCCGACGTCGCAGCCCAGGACGAACTGGACCCCGCCTTCGATAAGACGGTCCACGCGGCGCTGAACCACATGCTTCTCCAGCTTGAAGCCGGGGATGCCATAGATCAGCAGGCCGCCCGCACGGTCGTGGCGGTCATAGACGACGACCTGATAGCCTTCGCTGCGCAGGCGGTCGGCGGCGGCCAGGCCTGCGGGCCCCGCGCCGACGATGCCGATGGTCTCGACGCGTTCAGCCTTGGGACGGATCGGTTCGACCCAGCCGTTCGCAAAGGCCTGATCGCCCAGCCAGGCCTCGACCGAGCCGATGGTCACGGCGTCCCAGCCCGAGACGTTCAGCGTGCAGGCCCCCTCGCACAGCCGGTCCTGCGGGCAGATGCGGCCGCAGATTTCGGGCATGGTCGAGGTCAGGGACGCGACGCGCCACGCCTCGCGCGGCTCGTTCTCGGCCGACAGGCGCAGCCAGTCGGGGATATTGTTCTGCAGCGGGCAGGCGTTCTGACAGAACGGCACCCCGCAGTCGGTGCAGCGTGACGCCTGTTTCTCGGCCGTCTCGGTCGAATGGGGAATCGTAATCTCCCCGAATCCGCGCGCACGCAGTTCGGCTGAGGCCTTGGAGAGGCGGCGCGGCTCTACGACGAAAGTCCCGCCTTGCTTTATGGTTTTATGGGTCACTTTTCGCATATGCAGCAATCAGCCCATATCAGGCAAATATTATTGCTGTGAGCGGTTCTCAGTTGCGAAAATAGCAAGAAACATTCGCGCGCGCCGCGTTGTGCGCTGAAAACGTGTGACTGAGCGGCGCGTTGAAGCAATGGTCTTCAGCGGTTCCGGGGGTGCGACAATATGGAACCGCCTCTGCACCCAAGCGTTGCAAAACCCTGATCCTTAGATGAGGGGGCTTCCATGCCACGATGGACTTCGCCGACCGGGTTGGGAGGTTGGCTGACGCTGCTTCTCGGCCTGCTGCTTGCCGTGATCGGACTGGTTTTGACGATCGGCGGCGTGCAGCTCGCCGCACTGGGCGGCTCCTGGTATTATCTGATTGCGGGCCTGGCGCTGATCGTGTCGGGCTTTTTCCTTGTGTTTCGCGACATCAAGGGCGTCTGGATTTACGGCGCGACCTTCCTGCTGACCCTGGTCTGGGCCCTGTGGGAGAAGGGGCTGAACGGCTGGGCCCTGGTGCCGCGTCTGGTCGGGCCGCTGGTCCTGCTGTTCCTGGTGATCGCCACCCTGCCGGTGGTGAGAGTGCGCGGCGGCGGCAAACAGGCGGGCATCGGGATCATCGCCCTGGCTGTGGTTTCGGTCGTCTTCGGCCTGGTCGTGGGTCAGGCCAATCAGGCCCGCGTCGACAGCCCGGTGCCGAGCGCGCGCGGTCCCTTTGGTGATCCGGCCCTGATCAAGGCGGGCGTCGACTGGCCCGCCTATGGCGGCTCGGACGCCGCGCAGCGCTATTCGCCGCTGACCCAGATCAACCGGGACAATGTCGGCAAGCTGGAGCGCGCCTGGACCTTCCGCACCGGCGACCTGCCGGGCGAGCGTTTCGGCGCCGAGACCACGCCGCTGAAGATCGGCGACACCGTCTATCTCTGCTCGGCGCGCAACAAGATGTTCGCGCTGGACGCCAACACCGGCCAGCAGAAATGGGCCTATGATCCCAAGGTGCCGGACGACCAGATCCCCTACACGGCGGCCTGCCGGGGCGTGACCTATTACGCCGTGCCGAACGCGGATCAGGCCCAGCCCTGCGCCACGCGGATCATCGAAGGCACGCTGGACGGCCGCATCATCTCGCTGGACGCCAAGACCGGCGTGCCTTGCCCGGCCTTCGGCACGAACGGCGAAGTCAGCATCAAGGTCGGCATGGGCGATCCCTATCCGGGCATGGTGTCGATCACCTCGCCGCCCGTCATCGTGCGCGGCGTCATCGTGACCGGCCACCAGGTTCTGGATGGGCAGAAGCGCTGGAACGCGTCTGGCGTGATCCAGGGCTATGACGCCGTCACCGGCCAGCTGCGCTTCGCCTGGGACATGATGCGTCCCGAGACGACCACCACCCCGCCGGAAGGCCAGACCTACACCCCCGGCACCCCGAACATGTGGACGACGGCGACGGCGGACGAAGGCCTGGGCCTGGTTTACCTGCCGATGGGCAACTCGGCGGCGGACTATTACTCCAGCCTGCGTCGTCCGCAGGAGAACCAGTACTCCAGCGCCCTGGTCGCGTTGGACGTCACTACTGGCAAGCCGCGCTGGCATTATCAGACCGTCCGCATGGACGTCTGGGACTATGACCTGGGCTCGCAGGTGACCCTGGTGGACCTGCCCACCGCGTCGGGCGTCGTGCCTGCCGTGATCCTGCCGTCCAAGCGCGGCGAGATCTTCGTGCTGGACCGTCGCACGGGCCAACCGCTGCACGGCGTCGAGGACCGTCCCGCACCGCGCGGCGGCGTCGAGCCCGCCCAGCGTGCGGCGACCCAGCCCTATTCGCTGTTCAACACGCTGGCCAAGCCGGTGCTGCACGAACGCGACATGTGGGGCATCTCGCCCATCGACCAGATGATCTGCCGCATCCAGTTCAAGAAGGCGTCCTATGAGGGGGAGTTCACCGCCCCCACGGTCGACCGTCACTGGATCCAGTATCCGGGCTACAACGGCGGTTCCGACTGGGGCAGCCTGGCGCTCGATCCGGCGCGCGGCGTGATCATCGCCAACTACAACGACATGCCCAACTACAACCGTCTGGTCCCGCGCGCCGAGGCCGACAAGCTGGGCTGGTTCTCGCGCGACGACCCCCGCTATCAGGCTGAACAGCCGGGCAAGGGCTCCAAGGGCGAGGGTGCGGGCGACCCGCAGCAGGGCGTGCCCTATGCGATCAATGTGAACGCGGGCTGGCGCATGCCCTTCACCGGCGTGCTGTGCAAGGAGCCTCCTTACGGCGGCATCCGCGCCATCGACGTGCAGAGCGGCAAGACCCTGTGGGACCGTCCGTTCGGCACGGCCCGCAAGAACGGCCCGTTCGGCATCCCGTCGATGCTGCCGCTTGAGATCGGCACGCCGAACAACGGCGGTTCGGTCGTCACGGCGGGCGGTCTGATCTTCATCGCTGCGGCGACCGACGATCTGATCCGCGCCATCGACATCGAGACCGGCAAGACCGTCTGGTCGGACGTCCTGCCTGCGGGCGGCCAGGCCAACCCGATGATCTATGAGCAGAACGGCCGCCAGTATCTGGTGATCGTGGCCGCCGGCCACCACTTCATGGAGACGCCGGAAGGCGACTATGTGATTGCTTATGCTCTGCCGCAGCGCGGTTGAGTTGACGCATTAAATCTCCCTCCCCTGCGGGGAGGGTGGTCGCGCCAGCGACCGGGTGGGGGCGGCTCGGCGACGAGCCGCTCCTTCTCGTTTCAGGAAGGGTTGCTCTTGCTCAGCGCAGCCGCCCCCACCCGACTTCGCCTTCGGCTCAGCCACCCTCCCCGAACGGGGAGGGAGATCATTAGGGTCTGATCTGGCCCTGTCCCCGCACCACATATTTGTAGGTGGTCAGTTGCTCGGCGCCGACCGGGCCGCGCGCGTGCAGGCGGGCGGTGGAGATGCCGATCTCGCCGCCGAAGCCGAACTCGCCGCCATCGGCGAACTGGGTCGAGGCGTTGATCAGGACGATGGCGCTGTCGACCTTTGAGGCGAACCGTTCGGCGGCCCCGGCGTCGGTGGTGATGATCGCCTCGGTATGGCCCGAGCCATAGCGGGCGATGTGGTCTGCGGCGGCGTCCAGATCATCGACGACCCGGACCGACAGGATGGGCGCCAGATATTCGGTGGTCCAGTCGGCGTCGTCGGCGGGCTTCATCGCCGACACCAGGGCGCGCGCCTCATCGTCGCCGCGCAGTTCGCATCCGGCGGCGATCAGATCGGCGGCGACGGCGGGCAGCAGGCGCTCTGCCCCCGCCCGGTCCACCAGCAGGGTCTCGGTCGCGCCGCACACGGACACCCGCCGCATCTTGGCGTTGACGGCGACGGCGCGGGCCACGTCCAGATCGGCGGCTTCGTGCAGATAGGTGTGGTTCAGCCCCTCAAGATGGCTGAGCACCGCCGTCTTGGCGTCGGCCTGAACGCGCGCGACCAGGCTCTTGCCGCCACGCGGGATCAGAAGGTCGATGGCCCCGTCCAGTCCCGCCAGCATCAGGCCCACCGCGTCGCGGTCGGGCGTATCGACCAGTTGCACCGCGTCGGCGGGCAGTCCGGCCTCGGCCAGGGCCTCTGCGACCAGGGCCGCAATGGCCAGCGACGACTGCAGACAGTCGGAGCCGCAGCGCAGGATGGCCGCATTGCCCGAGCGGATGCACAGGGCGGCGGCGTCGGCGGTGACGTTGGGACGGCTCTCATAGATGACGCCCAGGACGCCGATGGGGGTGCGGACGCGGGCGATGTCCAGACCATTGGCCGGGGTCCAGCGTTCGGTCTCCACGCCCAGAGGGTCGGCTACGGCGGCGATGGTCGCCACCGCCTCGGCCATGCCTGCGATTCGGGCGGGCGACAGGGCCAGACGGTCGATCATGGCCTCGGTCATGCCGTTTGCGCGGGCGGCCTCGACGTCTTTCGCATTGGCGGCCAGGATCGGCGCCTCGGCGGCCTTCAGTTTTTCGGCCAGCAGGTCCAGCGCGCGGGTGCGGGCGGCGGCTGGCGCATCGCGCAGGCCCTGGGCGGCGGCGCGGGCGCGGCGGCCCAGTTCAAGCATATGGGCGGTCAGGTCGGTCATCGGTCGCTCAACACCATGTCGTCTCGGTGGATCAGGACGGAGGCGCCGCGATAGCCGAGGATGGCCTCGATCTCATCGCTGCGGCGTCCGCGAATACGGGCGGCGTCTTCGGCGGCGTAGGCGGCCAGGCCCACCCCGACCGGCAGGCCGGATGGGTCGCTCAGGCGCACGCAGTCGCCCTTCTCGAAGTCGCCGGATACGGCGGTGACGCCTGCGGGCAGCAGGCTCTTGCCCGCCTTCAATGCGGTGACGGCCCCGGCGTCCAGGCGCAGCTCGCCCGCAGGCGACAGACTGCCGGCGATCCACTGCTTGTAGGCGGCCATGGGGCCGTTGGGCGCTGAGATCAGGGTGGCGCGCGCGCCCTCGCGGATGGCGGTCAGCGGCGACAGGGTCTGGCCTGAGGCGATGATGGTGGCGCAGCCCGCCGAACGCGCGATCTGGGCCGCCGCCAGCTTGGTGGCCATGCCGCCGGTGCCGACGCCCGCATCCGCATTGGCGCCCCCGCCCATGGCCATGACCTCGGGCGACAGGGTCTCGATCAGCGGCAGATGGGCGGCGGCGGGATCGCGGCGCGGATCGGCGGTGTAGAGGCCGTCCACGTCCGACAGCAGGATCAGCAGATCCGCGCGCGCCAGCTGGGCCGCCCGCGCCGCCAGCCGGTCGTTGTCGCCGTAACGGATCTCCTCGGTCGCCACCGTGTCGTTCTCATTGACGATGGGGATGACGCCGTGGGCCAGCAGGGCGTCGATGGTGGCGCGGCCGTTCAGCCAGCGGCGACGGCGTTCGGTGTCGTCGCGCGTCAGCAGCACCTGACCGGCGACCAGACCATGCGGCTCCAGCGCCGTCGACCAGGCCGCCATCAGCAGGGACTGCCCGACCGAGGCCGCCGCCTGCTTGTCCTCCAGCCGCACGCCCAGCCCCGGCAGCCGCCCGCGTCCCAGGGCGATGGAGCCGGACGAGACCACGATCACATCACGCCCTTCGTTTTTCAGCACCGCCAGATCGCGCGCGATCGCCGCCAGCCAGTCGCGCGTCGGCTGGCGCGTCTGGGCGTCGATCAACAGGGACGAGCCGATCTTGACCACGACGCGCCGCGCGCCGGTCAGCGCGCAAGCCGCGTCCAGTTTCGACAGGGTGGAGGCCATATTCGACATGACGGTTTCTCTAACGCCCTCATTCAGGCTTGTCTCTTGCTGCTTGGCCCCTCAGACCAGTGAAATGATGGAATCCCTTTCCCCGGTCGCCGCTGGCGCGCTTGGCAGTCTGGCGGCGGGCATGATGACCGCTGTCGGCGCCGTGCCGCTGCTGTTCTTCAGGAAACCGGGCGTGCAGACCCAGAGCGTGCTGCTGGGCTTCGCCGCCGGGGTCATGCTGGCGGCCTCCTTCTTCTCCCTGATCATCCCCGGCGTGGAAGTGCTGCAGGCGGGCGGCGCGTCACAGGCCTGGGCGGCGGGGACGATGGCGGGGGCGGTGCTGATCGGGGCGACGGTGATCGGGCTGATGAACCGGTTCGCGCCGGTCGACATGCTGGCCATCGGGCCGGCCGGGTCGCGGCATCTGTCGCGCCGCATCTGGCTGTTCATCATCGCCATCACCCTGCACAACTTCCCAGAGGGCGCAGCCGTCGGCGTCAGCTTCGGCGGCGGCGACATGCAGCAGGGCCTGTCGACCGCCGTCGGCATCGGCATCCAGAACATGCCGGAGGGGCTGGCCGTCTCGGCGGCGATGGCGACCCTGGGCTATGGCCGATGGGCGGCCTTTCTGGCGGCGCTGGCCTCGGGCCTGGTCGAGCCCGTCGGCGGCCTGATCGGGGCCAGCGTGGTCGGCGCCATGCCAGGCGCCCTGCCGTGGGGCCTGGGTCTGGCCGCAGGCGCCATGATCTATGTGGTCACCGCCGAGATCATTCCCGAGACCCGCCATCAGTCCAAGGGCGACGGCTCCATGATCGGCCTGATGATCGGCCTGGTCGGGATGATGTTCCTGGACATCGCCCTGGGGTGAACGTCTGGGGCGAAGCTTGCGCTGAACGTCAGGGCTTGATGCCGTGGGGCGCGGGGGGCTAGGCCTTCAATCTGCCTTGTCCAAGACCTTGGGAACCCATGACGGATACGCCATTTTCCAAGACCGCCGCTTCGCGTAGAAATGTCCTGTCTGGCCTCGGCCTTCTAAGTTTGATGGGCGCCGGAATCCTCCCCATGCCTGCAATCGCCGAATCCACCCCCGCCGCCCAGCGTCACCGCCAGCGGATCGAGGATCTGATCGGCGCCATGACGCTGGAGGAGAAGGCCGGGCAGTTGAACCTGCTGGCCGACCCCTTCCGCTGGCTGCCCAAGGCGGTGAACCCGCTGGACGGACAGGGCAACCCGGCCCGCGTCACCGCCCTGATCCGCGAGGGCAAGGTCGGCTCTCTGTTCAACGGCGTCGGCGCCGAGGCCGGGCGCCGGATTCAGCAGGTGGCGGTGGAAGAGAGCCGCCTGAAAATCCCGCTGCTGTTCGCGGCGGACGTGATCCACGGCATGACCACCATCTTCCCAGTGCCGCTGGGCGAGGCGGCCTCGTTCGACCCGGATCTGTGCCGTCGCACGGCCCGAGCCGCCGCGCGTGAACTGGCGGCCTCTGCGGTTCACCAGACCTATGCGCCGATGGTGGATGTGGCGCGCGATCAGCGCTGGGGCCGCAACGTCGAGGGCGCAGGCGAGGACGTGCTGCTGAACAATGTGCTGGCGGCGGCGCGGGTGCATGGCTTCCAGGGCGACAAGGGGTTGGATGATCCCGAGGCCGTTCTGGCCACCGCCAAACACATGGCCGCCTATTCCGCCGCCATCGGCGGGGTCGAATACAATACGACGGACATGAGCGAGCAGACCCTGCGCGGGGTCTTCCTGCCGCCATTCCGCGCCTCGGTCGATGCGGGCGCGCTGGCGATCATGAGCGCCTTCAACGATGTGAACGGCGTCCCGGCCTCGGGCAATCGCAAGCTTCTGACCGACATCCTGCGCGGGGAGTGGGGTTTCGAGGGCTTCGTCCTGTCCGACTACACCTCCGAGCAGGAGCTGGTGGCCCACGGCTTCGCCGAGGACGCCCGCGACGCCGCACGCCTGGCCTTCAACGCCGGGGTCGATGTGTCGATGGTGTCGGGCCTTTACCTGGAGCATCTGCCGGGGCTGGTGCGGTCGGGCGAAGTGTCGATGGCGCGGCTGGACGAGGCGGTGCGCCGGGTCCTGAACGTCAAGGCGGCGCTGGGCCTGTTCGACGATCCCTATCGCGGCACCGACCCGGAGCGGGAGCGGGCTGTGGTGGGCGCGCGCCAGCACGTCGAACTGGCGCGCGAGGCGGGCCGCAAGTCGGTGGTCCTGCTGAAGAATGACAACAGCCTGCTGCCGCTGAACAAGCGCCAGAAGATCGCCCTGATCGGCCCGTTCGCCGATGACGTCGACAACGTCTGGGGGCCGTGGTCGATCTGGGGAATGCCCGAGCGGCGGGTGTCCCTGGAGGCGGGGTTCCGCGCGGCGATGGATGACCCGTCCCTGCTGAGCATTGCTCGGGGTTCGGGCATCGAGGCACCGCTGAATGGCGGCATCGAACAGGCCGTCGCCGCCGCCCGCGCCGCTGATGTCGTGGTGCTGGCCATCGGCGAAGGCCAGCAGATGTCCGGCGAGGCCCAGTCACGCACCGAAATCGTCGTGCCTGCGCCGCAGCAGGCGCTGGTCGAGGCCGTGGCGGCGACCGGCAAACCCGTCGTCATCCTGCTGCGAAACGGACGGGCGCTGGCGCTGGAAGGGGCGGTCAAGAACGCCCACGCCATTGTCGTGACCTGGTTCCTGGGTGAGCAGATGGGCAACGCCGTCGCCGATGTGATCTTCGGCGACCACGGACCGTCGGCGCGCCTGCCGATCAGCTTCCCGCATCGTTCGGGCCAGCAACCCTATTCCTATGACCGCAAGACCACGGGCCGCCCCGCCAATCCCGATCTGGCGCAAGAGGAATACAAGGCCCGCTATCGCGAGACGCCCAATACGGCCCTCTATCCCTTCGGCTTCGGCCTGAGCTACGGCGACATCGTCTATGGCCCGATCCAGATGGAGACGGACCAGCTGCAATGGACGGGAACGATTGAGATCGCCGCCATGATCACCAACCGGGGACGGCGTGAGGCAGAGGAGCTGGTGCAGCTCTATATCCACGACCGCGTCGCCAGCCTGACCCAGCCGGGGCGGCTGCTGAAGGACTTCAAGCGGATACGCCTGCGGCCCGGCCAGCAGGAGAAGGTCAGCTTCACCCTGAACCCCCGCCAACTGGGCTTCATCGGGGCGGACGAGGCCTATCGGATCGAGCCTGGCCTGTTCGATGTCTGGGTCGCGCCGCACGCCCAGGGGGGCGTCGCCTCGACATTCCGGCTGATTGGGCCGCCTTCGATCACCGATGGTCGTTGACCGAAGGGGCGGCAGGGCTTAACGACGCCGCCGTTTGCCCGAAGCATGATTGCATCTCACGGGGGCCGCCGCGCGGTCGCTGTGCAGACGCGAACACGCTCTGCGGCGATCTGCCTCGGTTCTGGCTGGATTTGCGTGTAGGAGTGCGCCCATGACGACGAAGATTCTTCCCGGCGCGACAGGCGTCCTGGCCCTGGCCGATGGCACCATCCTGCAGGGAATCGGTGTCGGCGCGACCGGTTCGGCCCTGGGCGAGGTGGTCTTCAATACCGCCATGACCGGCTATCAGGAAATCCTGACTGACCCGTCGTACATGAGCCAGATCCTGGCCTTCACCTTCCCGCACGTCGGCAATGTCGGCACCAATCTGGAAGACATCGAACAGATCGGCGGCGGTTCGGACACCTCGGCGCGCGGCGCGATCTTCCGCGACGTGCCGACCGACCCGGCCAACTATCGCTCGGACGCCAGCTTCGATGACTGGATGAAGCGTCGCGGCGTTGTCGGCCTGGCGGGCGTGGACACCCGCGCCCTGACCAAGATCATCCGTGACAAGGGCGCGCCCCATGCGGTCATCGCCCACGATCCCAATGGCGACTTCGACCTCGACGCTCTGGTCGCCCAGGCCAAGGCCTGGACGGGGCTGGTGGGCCTGGACCTGGCCAAGCCCGCCTCGACGCTGCAGGCGTTCGAATGGGACGAAGGCCTGTGGGAATGGCCGGAGGGCCACCCCAAGACGCAGGGCCGCAAGAACGTGGTCGTCATCGACTATGGGGTGAAGCGCAACATCCTGCGCGCCCTGGCCTCGACCGGCGTCAAGATCACCGTGGTCCCCGCAACGACGACGGCGGAAGAGGTTCTGGCCCGCAATCCTGACGGCGTGGTCCTGTCCAACGGTCCGGGCGACCCGGCGGCGACCGGCGAATACGCCGTGCCGGAAATCCAGAAGCTGGTCGCCAGCGGCAAGCCCCTGATGGGCATCTGCCTGGGCCACCAGATGCTGGCCATCGCCCTGGGGGCCAAGACCGTGAAGATGGAGCAGGGGCACCACGGCGCCAACCATCCGGTCAAGGATCTGACGACGGGCAAGGTCGAGATCGTGTCGATGAACCACGGCTTCACCGTCGACCGCGACAGCCTGCCGGAGGCCGTGACCGAAACCCACGTCAGCCTGTTTGACGGCACCAACTGCGGCATCGCGGTCAAGGACAAGCCGATCTTCAGCGTGCAGCACCACCCGGAAGCCTCTCCGGGACCGACGGACAGCCTTTATCTGTTCGACCGGTTTGCAGACCTGATCGAACGCGCGTGAGCCGAGGGGCCGCCCGCTCAACCTATCTGAGCTGGCTGGCCCGCGCGCTGGCCCCCGTGGATGCATCGGCGTCTGCGGGCGGCCCCGACGACCTGGTTCTGGGCTATGCGACCGGCTATGGCCGGTGCGATGTCGAGGCCTTCGTGCGCTCGCTGCGGGCGGTGCATGACGGGCCTGTCGGCCTGTTCGTCGATCCCGATCCTGATTTCCGCGCATGGCTGGCGTCGCAGGGCGTCGAGACGCTGGACCCGACCGCCTGCGCCGGGTGGGCGCCTCTGCCGGTGGTGGCGCGGTTCGGCGACTATGCGCGCCTGATCGAAAGCCGTTCTGCGCTGCGCAACGTCCTGCTGACGGATGTGCGCGACGTGGTGTTCCAGGCCTCGCCCTTCGCCCAGCCGATCACGGGCCTGGAGGTCTTCGTCGAGGACGAGGACCACAGCCTGGGACAGAACCCCTTCCATTCCAAATATCTGCGCGCGCTGGCGGGCGACGAGGTGACCGACACCATCGCCGACCGGCCGTGTCTGTGCGCCGGCACCATCATCGGCCCGGCGGCGGACGTGGCGCGCCTGTGCCGCCTGATCCTGACGCTGGGCGCCATTCCCCGCTCCAGCGTCGGCGGGGGCTTCGGCATCGACCAGGCGTCGCTGGAACTGGCCGTGCATCAGGGGCTGGTCGCGGCCTGCGTCCGGCCCAACTATTCGCGGGTCGCCACCCTGGGCCAGTGCATCGACGGCGTCGGCGTGGACGAGGACCGCATCACCAATCCTGACGGCTCGATCAGTCCGGTGGTGCACCAGTATGACCGCCATCCCGAACTGATGGGCCTAGTGCGGGCGCGATGGAGCGCAGAGGCGCGCGACCGTGTGCGCACGGGGCCGCAGGGTCTTTCACGCGTGCAGGCCAAGCTGAAGGCGACGCTGTCGCGTTATCTGATGGAGTTTCGCTGAGGCCCGTCAGGGCAGGGCGAAGAAACCGGTCTGGCCGCGCAGGGCGCTGGCCTTCATCACGGCGATCGGCGCCGCGTGCAGCCAATAGTCGGCGTCGTCCATCCGTTTCTCACGCCGCCGCTCCATGCCGCGCAGGCGGCGTTGTGCGGCGTTTTCGAGCAGGCGTGCGTGAAGTGCACGGGGCGACAGTTCGAAGATGGCGGGAGAGCCGGGGACGGCGACGGCGTCGGGGCCTTTGGGCTCCACCGCCGGGCGGGCGATGGCGATGAACATCAGTGTCTCGAATGCAGGAGGAAGGTGCGCTTCTGCGCGGAGGAGATGTGGAATTAACCACAGGCTCTGTGGATAGTTCCTGACTGCGTCCGAAAAAAGTCCATGAATCGAAAGGCTTACCGCCTCGATCCGGACATACTGGTTACTGATTGGTTAATCCGTGACCGGAGCAGATGCTCAACGACGCGATTGTTTCCCAGCCGGCGGGTGAGGCCAGAGCCTGATCTGGCGGAGAGGAAATCGCCTCGCGATCTCATCGACGCCGTCAAACAGGCTCCAGATCAGACTGGAGCATCCTGAATGCTCCAGTGGCAGTCCCTAGGGGAGTCGAACCCCTCTTTTCAGGTTGAAAACCTGACGTCCTAACCGATAGACGAAGGGACCGGCTGGGGCGGCGCATTTGCCCCGGATCGGCCCCTTCTGCAAGCGAAAAATTACGCTGCTTCCGCCTTTTGCGGCGCCAGGGCGTCCAGAGCCGGGATCAGGTCCGCAATCAGGTCCTCGACGTGCTCCAATCCGACCGACAGGCGCACCAGGCCGTCGCCGATTCCGGCGGTGGCGCGCTGCTCCGGCGTCATGGCGGCGTGGGTCATGGTGGCCGGGTGGGCGATCAGGCTTTCGACGCCGCCCAGCGATTCGGCCAGGGTGAAGATCTCCAGCTCTTCGACCAGTTCGCGCACCGCGTCCGTGCCGCCGTTCAGCTCAAAGCTGAGCATGGCGCCGGGACCGGCCTGCTGGGCCGCGACCAGGGCGTGGGTCGGGTGCGACTTCAGACCCGGATAGTGGACGACCTTGACCGCCGGGTGGGCGTCCAGAAGCTCGGCGATGCGGACGGCGGTGGCCTGCTGGCGCTCGATGCGGGCGAACAGGGTGCGCACGCCGCGCAGGGTCAGATAGGCGTCGAAGGGCGATCCGGTGACGCCGGTGCAGTTGGCCCACCAGGCCAGGGTCTCGTGATCCGCAGCATCGGCCGAGACGACGGCGCCGCCGACCACGTCGGAATGGCCGTTGATGAACTTGGTCGTCGAATGCACCACGAAGTCGGCGCCCAGCTTGATCGGGTTCTGCAGCGCAGGCGACAGGAAGGTGTTGTCGCAGACGACCTTGGCGCCCGCCGCATGGGCGCGGGTGCAGATGTCGGCGACATCGACCAGACGCAGCAGCGGGTTGGACGGGGTTTCGATCAGCACCAGCTTGGGCTTCAGCGCCAGGGCGGCCTCCAGGGCTTCAGGATCGCCCTGATCGACCAGCAGCAGCTCGAAGTGGCCCTGACGCGCGCGGGCCGTCAGCAGGCGGCAGGTGCCGCCGTAACAGTCGTGCGGCGCGACCAGCAGGTCGCCGGGCACAAGCAGGCTCAGCGGCAGGTCGACGGCGGCCATGCCGGTGGCGGTGATGACGCAGCCTGCGCCGCCCTCCAGTTCAGCCAGGGTTTCGGCCAGGACGTCGCGGGTCGGATTGCCCGAGCGGCTGTAGTCATATTTCCGCTTCTGATCGAAGCCGGCGAAGGAATAGTTGGACGACAGGTACAGGGGCGGCATGACAGCGCCGTGGGCCGTGTCCGAATCCACGCCCGTGCGGGCGGCGATGGTGTGCGGATCAGCGGGGCGGCGGGTCATGCTTTGATATCCTTGAAGGCGGTGCGGAGGATGTCGCCGACGAAGGCGTCCTCCTTGAGGAAGGCGTCGTGGCCAAAGAGGGAGGGGGCTTCGACGAAGCGCCACAGGGTCGGCAGCCGCGCGGCCAGTTCGCGGATGTCGTCGATCGGCACCAGACGGTCGGAGGTGAAGCCGATCAGGGTGACGGGGGTGGTGATGTTCTCCGGCGTGACGCTGTGGCGATCCAGGGAATCGGACATCGACAGCCAGCGGGCCGGGGTGGTGTGGGTGCGATAGGCCTCGCCGCGCGCGGTCAGATATTCGCAGATCGGATAGGCCCCGCCGACGCTGTCGGGCGCGGTGGTCTCGAACCGGTCGTTGAACTCTTCGGCGGTGCGGTAGGTGGTCATGGCCAGTTCACGGGCCAGGGCCACGCCTTCTTCGGGGCGACCGGCGTCGACGGCGAACTGCAGGATGCGGCGCTGGATGCCGCGCCAGGCGGTGGCCTGCGGATGGGCGCGGTGGGCGGCGGAGACGACGATCAGTTGCTCGGCCCAGTCGGGGTAGAGCTCGGCGAAGGCCAGGGCGACCATGCCGCCATACGAACAGCCGACGAAGGCGGAGACGCGCTCGATCTTCAGATGGTTCAGCACCAGGCCCAGCAGGCGGGCCTGATCCTGGGTGGTGATGGTGACGGGGGTGTCCAGGAACTCGGCGCCGGGCGCGAAATCCACGGCCAGGACCTGATAGCGCGACAGGTCGATGGGGCCGCGCACCGACACGGCGCCTGACCACCAGCCCAGGCCGTTGGTCTCGGTCCGGTGGACGAAACGACCGGCTGAAATGCCGCCGGCGACGACCACGACAGGCGCGCCTGCACGGCCGTGCAGACGGCCTACGATGTTGGGCTGGTTCAGTTTTTTGCCTGAGGCCAGGCGGAAGTCGGCGGGAATGGCGACGATGACGTCACGTGCGCCGCCCCGTTCGCGGACGGGGGCGTCAATCGGCTCCACCCGACAGTCGGGGTCTTCCAGCAGGGATGTTTCAGCAAGGGTCATCATCGTCTTCCGCATCGTCTCGCCTCAGCAAGTTCTCGATGCGGTGACAGATCGTGGAGCGTCGCCTCGTCGATGCTCCACTCATCTCTCGCGGCCCGAAGGACCCCGCAGGAGTTGGCACCGTTTCGGGGGTTAGTCCGATGGTTGCCCCAGCGTCAAAGGGCCTAATCCCTCGGCTGGTCTTGATGAGTGACTTTACGTTGGTTGCAGCGCGTCATTTCGTCAAGAGAAAAATTCCACCCCACATTAGGGATGCTGCGCAGGTTGAAGGGGTGAAATGGACCGAAAATCCCACGCGACGAAAAATTCATCCAAGCGCGCTTGACAGGATGGGGGGCGAGCCATCACCCTAAGGCTCAGATTTAACCGGATCCCGTCTGTGCAACAGCGCTCGATCATCGCCGCAACTTCCGCCGTCGCGCTCACCGCGACGCCCTTCGGCATGATTATCACCGGTACGACCACCACCATGCCCCCCAGGGCGGGACGAGTTTAGCACGCCGGAACCCCGGCAAGGCAGAACCCCAACCCCGCCCGGATCGCCAGGCGGGGTTTTTTGATTTGACCCCACGCACCCCACCGAAACCCGAGAAACCCGATGTCCGTCTCACTCGCTGTCGTAGAGAACCCTGAGAAACCGGCCTTAGCCGCCCAGACCGCCGAGGTCGTGGTGCTGAAGTTCGGTTCGTCCATCCTGCGCAGCCCGGCCGAGGCGCCGCTGGTCGCATCCGCCGTCTATGGCCATGTGCGGGCCGGGCGTAAGGTGGTGGCGGTGGTTTCGGCCTTCGGCGGGGCGACGGACCGGCTGCTGGCGGAGGCGCGCGCGCTGGGCCTGTCGCATTCCAACGACCTGCTGCCCGGCTATGTGGCCCTGGGCGAGGAGAAGTCGGCGGCCCTGGTGGCCATCGCCTGCGACCGGATCGGCCTGGACGCCTGCGCCCTGTCGGTCAGGGAGCTGGGCATCGTCGCCGAGGGCGAGCCGGAGCATTCGCGCCCCAGCGGCCTGCGTCCCGATCATCTGAAACAGGCGCTGGACCGGCACGAGGTGGTGGTGGTTCCCGGCTTCGGCGCCGTGAAATCGGACGGCAAGGTGGCGCTGCTGGGACGCGGCGGATCGGATCTGACGGCGGTCTTCCTGGCGGCGGAGCTGGGTCTGAACAAGGTGCGCCTGGTCAAGGACGTAGACGGTCTCTACGACCACGACCCCAATGATCACGCCGCCCCGGCCCTGCGTTACCGCCGCGCCTCGTGGGATGTGGCGCGCAAGCTGGGCGGCGCATTGGTGCAGCATGACGCCATCGACCTGGGCGAAAGCCGGGGCGTGGAGATCGAGGTCGCGGCCCTGGACCGGGCCGACGGCACGGTCATCGGCGAACGCTCGGCGCCCCCCGGCCCTGCGCCCGCCCTGCCGCCGCTGAAGGTGGCGGTCGCCGGTTGCGGCGTGGTCGGCGGCGGGGTGCTGGGGCGGCTGCTGGCGGACCCACGCTATGACGTGGTCGGGGTGCTGGTGCGCAATCCGAACAAGGTGCGCGACGTGGCCTGTCCGCAGTCGCTGTTCACCGCCGACGCCGATGAGCTTCTGTCACGCAAACCTGACATTGTCCTCGAAGCCCTGTCCGAGGGCGAGGCCGGTCACGCCCTGATCCGCGCCGCGCTGGAGGCCGGCTGCGACGTGGCCAGCGCCAACAAACAGGCGGTCAGCCGTGATCCGGGCGGCCTGCAGGATCTGGCCAAGCTCAAGAAAAAACGCGTCTTCTGGTCGGCCTCGGTCGGCGGCGGCGCGCCGATGGTCGAGACGGTGCGCGCCGCCCGCGCGGCGGGCGAGGTGGTCGGGTTCGAGGCCGTCCTGAACGGCACGGTCAACTTCATGCTGGAGCGTCTGGGCGACGGCGCCGCCTTCTCCGAGGCCCTGGCCGACGCCCGTGCGGCGGGCTTCGCCGAGGAGGACCCTTCGTCGGACCTGGAAGGTCTGGATGCGGCGGCCAAGGTGCGCCTGCTGGCGTTCGAAGCCTTCGGCGTCTCTCCTGCGGTCGAAGACGTGCCGCGCGACCATCTGACGGAAGCCACCGACGCCAGCGGCGGGGTGCGCCAGCTGGGCGCCGCCTATCTGAAGGACGGGGCCATCACGCCTTCGGTGTCGCTGAGCGCCGATCACGGCGATCCGCTGTTCTCCAACCTGCGGGGCGAGGGCAATGCGCTGAAGGTTTACGGCGCAGACGGCCGCGTCTGGCGTTGCCGGGGCCGCGGCGCCGGCCGCTGGGCCACGACCGAGAGCATCATGGCCGATCTGGCGGAAATCGTGCGCCTGCGCCGCGCCGATGCAGGCCTGAACTAGATCATGGCTGTCTTCACCCCTGTCTCCATTGACGAGGCCAAGGGCTTCCTGGCCGGGTACGACCTGGGCGAGGTGGTCGAACTGACGCCCATCGCCGAGGGGGTGGAGAACACCAACTATCGGCTGGAGACGGCGAACGGACGTTTCGTCCTGACCCTGTTCGAGGGTCGCACGGACGAGGCGTCTCTGCCCTTCTGTCTGGGGCTGACCGCCCATCTGGCGGCGCGCGGCTTTCCCTGTCCGACGCCGATCGAAGACCGGGCGGGCGCGTGGCTGGGGCGTCTGAACGGACGGGCGGCGGCGGTGATCGAATGGAAGACCGGCGCCTGGCTGCGCCACCCGTCAGAGGCCGAACAGGCGGCGGCGGGCGCGGTTCTGGCGCGCCTGCACCAGACGGCGGCGGGCTTCGAAATCCAGCGCGAGAACCCGGTGGGACCGGCCATGTGGCGACGTCTGGCCGACCGTTGCGCGGCGGGGGCGTCGGGTGAGGACCGCGTGCTGCTGGATCAGGTCGAGGCGGCTCTGGCGCGGCTGGGTGATGTGTTCGGCGCCGACCTGCCGGGCGGGCCGATCCATGCCGACTATTTCCCCGACAACATCCTGTTCGAGGGCGGACAGGTGTCGGCGGTCATCGACTTCTATTTCGGCTGCAACGGCGCCTTCGCCTATGACCTGGCCATCGCCCTGTCGGCCTGGGGCTTCGACGCCGAAGGACGGGCCATGCCGGGCGCCATCGCCGCCTTCCAGCGCGGCTATGAATCCGTGCGCCCGCTTAGCGACGCAGAGCGGGCGGCCCTGCCCAGACTGGGCGAGGCGGCGGCCCTGCGGTTCACCCTGACGCGCCTGCACGACCGCATCTTCCACGACCCCTCCAAACTGGTGACGCCCAAGGACCCGGCGGTCTTCCTGCGCCGCCTGGAGCACTGGCGCGCGGTCGAAACGGCCTGAGGAATCAAGTCGGCCTTCGCGATCAAATCCGCGAATAGATGAACCGCGGAATGTGGAAGCTGCGCATGTTCAGGATCACGCCGGCGACCTTGCCTCCGGCGGATGTGATGCGTTCGATCAGGTTGGCGGCGACGGCGGTGCGGGTTTCCTCGGCCTCCACCACGATCACCGAGGCTTCGGCCAGGGGCGCCAGCAGAAGGGCGACGGTCGAGCGGTGCAGGGCGGGCGCGTCGATGATGATGACGGGATAAAGCGGACGCAGGCCGTCGATGAAGGTCCGCCAGCGCGCCTCAGATATATTGGAGCCCGCGCGGGCCATCGGCGTGGTGACGTGCAGATTGCTGTTCTCCACCTGCAGCACATAGGGGCTGCTGGCGATCTTGGTCAGTTGCGCGCCTGCCGAATGCAGGCCCAGGGCGATTCCGTCCGAGGCGATGGGTTCGGCGTCGATCAACAGGGTCGGCACGCCGGAGCGGAAGGCCGAGGCGATAGCCAGGTCCAGGGCGATGCTGGTCACGCCCACGCCGTCTTCGGGACCGGCGACCACCATGACGCCTGATCCGCTGGGCGTCTCGCGCAGGCGGCGCAGCACCAGGGCGGCGTCGTCGCCGGTCAGGCGCTGCGGCAAGGGCCGCCAGCGGGGCATCAGCGTCTGGTTTTCGTCGTCCATCAGCGGTACGGCGGCCAGCACAGGATTGCGCAGTCGGCTCTCCACGTCTCGCGGCGTGACCATGACCGGCGAGGCGGCGGCCGAGACGATGATCACGGCCAGCGCCGCGAGAATGCCGACCAGCAGACCGGCGGCCAGGATCAGCATACGCCCGGTGCGGGCCTTGGTGGGGATCTGGGCGGCCTCGATGACGCGGACGTTGGCGTTGGCTCCGGCGATGCTGTTCTGCAGGCGGGTGTCCTCGGCGTTTCCGGCGACGCTGCGATAGGCGGTTTCGGTCAGGGTGCGCTGGCGCACCAGTTCGCGATAGCGCGGGCCGATCTCGACCAGTTGGGCCAGGCGCGTGCGTGAGTTGGACAGGGCCTGATCGACCTGGGCCTTGCCCGCGCGCAGGCCCGCCAGTTCGCCGCGCGTGGTGGCCAGCTGGGTCTCGATCTGCTGACGGACAGGATTGGGGCCGCTGCGGACCAGATCGGTCTGGGACTGAGGCGCGGCGGCGATCTGGGCCTCCAGATCGGCGATCTGGCGGTTCAGTTCGACCACCAGCGGATAGTCTGCGGCATAGCGGGCGGCGGCGACGCGCTGGCGCTCGCGCAGCAGCATCAGATTCTGGGTCAGGGCGGTGACCTGCTGGGACCGGGTCTGGTCCGTGTTCAGCGGAATCTCGGGATTGGCCGCGCGCAACTGGTCCGACAGGCGGTCGGCGCGGGCGGCGGCGGTGGCGATCAACTGCGACTGCGCCGCCACCTGGGCCGTCAGGGCCGTCTGCTGTTGCTGAACGGCCTGAACCTCCTGGTCGAAGTCGCCGATGGCGTAGCGGTTGGACAGGTCGGCGATCTGGCTTTCGGTCGCCGCCAGTTGATCGGCCAGTTCGCGCTGCTGGTCGGTGACGGCGGCGCTGTCGGAGCGCTGGAAGATTTCGCGCCGGTTGGCGATGTAGCTGCGCACCAGGCGATTGACGAAATCGGCGGCGACCTGCGGATCGCCGTGACGCAGCCGCACCTCGATCGTGTTCGACTGCGGCACGTTCTGGATGCTGAGGTCGCGGTCCAACTGCTCCAGGGCGCGGTTCATGCCCACGGCGCCATCGCCGATCTTGGGATAGACGCGGGCCAGGCCGATGTCCGTCAGGGTCTTTTCGCGCAGCTCACGCGAGCCGAGAATCTCCATTTCCGCATGGACGATCTGGGCGCGGTCAAAGGTCGGCAGACCGCCGTTCGGATCATCGCCGACCGAGCGGCGGAACACATATTCGTCGCCCAACAGGATCAGCAGCCGCGACTGGGCTGTATAGACCGGCTTGGCGAAGGTCGCCGCCGCCAGGGCCAGCAGCACAGGGATCAGCAGGGCGATCAGCGCCTTGCGCCAGTGATAGAAAACCGGCGTCGCCAGATCGCGGATCGTCACCGTCAGACCCTGGTGGGAAGGACGTCGTTCACGCACATCTGTCGGGGTTTGATCGGTCAATACGCGGGCTCTGGGCGGACGGATCCCGGCGGCCGGGCCGAGGCTGTCACTCCAGCCCATCCTATATGTCTCTGAGTCGCATGATAAAGGCCAGCGCGGCATTGGCTTTCTTCGCGAAAGTACAGAAAGATGCGCTATGCGGCCGCACGCGAGTCGGTCGGAGATGGAGAGCCGATGTCCCCCTGGCGACTATGTGTGATCGCTCTGGCGTTGCTGGCCTCCGCCTGCGCCTCCACTGGCGGGCGCGACAGCGCGCAACCCTATGATTTCGCGCCCTGGGGGCGGGACGACTACCAGTACCGGCTGGGGGCGGGCGATGCGCTGCGTCTGTCGTTCATCGTCGAGGACGGGCTGGACAAGGATGTGACCCTGGGCCCGGACGGGCAGGGGGCGTTTCCGGTCGTCGGGCCCATTCCGGTCGGCGGCCTGACCGTGCGCGACGCCAGCCAGCGGCTGACCGAGGCCTATGCGCCGGTGCTGCGCAATCCCCAGGTCCAGATCAGCGTCGTCACCTATGGCGCGTCCCAGATCTATGTCGGCGGCGAGGTCAAGACGCCGGGCGTGGTGCAGATCCGGGGCGAGATGAACACCGCCCAGGCCATCCTGGCGGCGGGCGGCTTCGCGGAGACGGCGGGCACGGGCAAGGTCGTCATCCTGCGCCGCGTCGCCGACGGACGCCTGGCCTCGCGCATCGTGGACGCCGGGGCCCTGATCAACGCCGACCAGCGTCAGGACTTTCTGCTGCATCCTGGCGATCTGGTCTTCGTGCCGCGCAGCCGGATCGCCGAGGTCAATCTGTTCGTGCGCCAGTATCTGAACGGCATCCTGCCCTTCAACTTCGGCTTCAGCTACGACCTGAACCGCTTCCGATGAGCGGCCTGTCTCGGCTTGCGGGCGCGTCGCGCTATCTGACGGCCATCGTCGAGCAGGGACTGTTCTCGCTGCTGAACCTGGGTGTCGTTCTGGTTCTGGGTCGATTGATGACGCCGGAGCAGTTCGGCGCCTGCATCTTCTGGTTCGCGGTCGCCTATGTGCTGGCCAGCGTCCAGAACGCGGTCAGCGTGGCGCATCTGCAGGTCCTGCCCGCCGCAAAGGGCCATGATCCGCTGCGGCTGGAGACAGAGCGGGTGATGCTGGCCGCGACCGGCGTCTTTTTGCTGCTGGCCGCGATCGGCACGGCGCTGGGGGCCGGGTTCGCCAGTCGCGCCGGGGCGTTCGGCGTCTGGACCGCCGTCCTGTTCGTGCCCGCCTATCTGCTGCAGCAATATGTCCGCCTGACCTATTTCAGCCGGGGCGAGGGGCTGACGGCGACGGTTCAGACCGGCGCGGTTCTGGTGGTCGCGGTGATCCTGTTGGGGGGGGGCGCCTTCGTCTTCAGGCCTTTGACCGCCGAGCATGTGCTGGGCCTGATGGGCGCAGCCTACGCCCTAATCGGACTGGCGGGGCTGTGGCGGGCCAGCGCGGGGCTGCGGCATGGCCTGTCCGGCGCCTTGGGCGGTTATCTGGCCTATGTGCGACAGTCCGGCTGGCTGTTCCTGGGCGTGTCGAGCACGGAAATCCTGGCGCGTTTCTATGTCTTCGCCGTGGGCGCCGCCTATGGGCCGGGCGTTCTGGCGGCCTTGTCGTTCAGTCAGACCTTCCTGCGTCCCGCACCCCTGCTGGCCTCGTCATGGAGCATGGCGGCGCGCAGCGATCTGGTGGCGAAACGCGAGGCCAGGAACTGGCGCGGTTATGTCGGCCTGCTCGGCGTGTCAGCCCTGGCGGGCGTGGTATTCTCGATCCTGTGGGCGGGCGTGATCTGGGCGGCGTGGCCGATGATCACCGCCTTCCTGTTCGATGACAAATACGCCGACGCCCGCTGGATGTTGCCGCTGTGGGGGATCAGCGCGGCCTTCGGCTTCATGCAGGTGGTGGTGTCGACGGGGCTGCAGATCCTGAAGGCGTTCAAGGCCCTGGCCCTGGCCAACGCCGCCGCCTCCGCCGTCGCCGCCGCCGGCGTGCTGTGGGGCATTCATCACTTGGGGGCAGGCGGGGCGATCCTGGGCACGGCGGCCGGGCAGGCGCTGGAGGCGGCGGCTATGCTGGCGGTTCTGGTCGTCCTGATCCGGCGGCTGTCGTCCGAAGCCAGGCCCCGACCTAGGCGCGGATGAACCGACGCTCGATCTCGATCCCCAGCAGCAGAAGCACCGTGCCGAAGATCGAGTTGGCGGTGAAATAGCTGCTTTCCATGAAGTTGTGGCCGAACACCATCAAGGGAAACACGCCCAGGACCAGGGCCGCGCCGAAGGCTTGATGCTGCGGTCCGCCGACCGTCTGGCCGATCAGCGCCAGACCGCCGCCCAGCCAGCGGAAAAGGATGATGACAGACCCGACCAGCCCGACCAGACCCGTCGTCACCGCCAGATCCAGAAACCCGTTGTGCGCCTCGTTGGTGAAGGCGTCAGGCTGGGCGAACCAGGCGTCGGTCTGCAGGCTGGGCTGGACGCCGGGGTCAATGTCCCAGAAGCCGCCGAAGCCCCAGCCGCGAATGGGTCGCTTGACGAACTCGTCCCAGACAAAGGCCCAGACGTCGGTGCGCTGGGTGAAGGTGATGCCCGCAAACGGCGCCCATGGATCAGCCGCCGTCATGTAGCAGAAGGCCAGCCAGCCGAACACGAGGCTGGCCGCAATCAGCGCGCCCAGCACCATCAGGCCGTAACGGATGATCCTTCTCTGGGCCATGATGACGACAATGACGGGTGTGGCGCTGACCAGGGCGGCGAACAGGCCAAGACTGGTCTTCGATTGGCTGGCGACCAGAAGCACGACCGACAGGAACGTCACCGCCCACCAGAACAGCCGCGCCTTCCACGTCTCACGCGACCAGGCATAGGCGCCGCAGACGAAGCCCGACAGCAGCATCACCGCGCCCAGGGTGTTCTTGTGGGAATGAATGGCGGCCAGACCCAGGTCGGTCATCGAGATTCCGGGCATGACCGCCCATGACGCCAGATCGATAGCCACCAGAATGGCGCATCCGACAGCCAGGGCCAGATGCAGGCGGCGGCTGTCCTTCAGTCCGATCGTGATGGCGATGCAGATCAGCAGATTGATCACATAGAGGATCAGGCGCCGGGTCGAGACGGCGGGGTCCAGCGCCCATCGCGTCGTGAGGGCGAACCAGCCGAACAGGATCAGCAGGGGCAGCAGCCGCAGCGCCATCCCCGGCAGGTCCGCGCGCCTGAACCACAGGATCGGCGCCGACAGTCCCAGCAGCCCCAGCCAGACCAGCCGGTTGATCGGCGAGGTTTCGGCGCCCCCGGTCAGCGGGTCCAGCGTGATGTCGTGCTGATATGGATTGGGGCCGATGCAGATATAGAGCAGCATCAGCACCAGAACGGCTCCCGCCCACAGGGCCAGGACCTGATCCGCCTGATGACCGCGCGCCTCCTGCACGGCGTCGATGCGGCTCAGCCAGTCTTCCTTGGCGGAGGTTCCGGTCACTTCAGGCTGTCAGGCGTCTTGAGCCTGAGGCGGAACGACAGGGCGTCGATCATACCCAGTCCCAGACCATAGAAGCCGCGCAGCAGATAGCGTCTCCACAACCGTTGGGGCTCGCGCGCCAGACGGTACAGCCAGACCAGACCGCGATCCTCCACCCACTGCGGCGCGGGGGGCGTGCGGCCGATGATGGTGCTGATCGAACTGCCGATGCACAGGCCCAGGCCCGTGGCGCGCCCGTCTTCGATCAGCCGCTGGCAGAATTTCTCCGACTGGGGCGGACCCATGGCGACGAAGACGAACCGGGCCGGGTGGGCGGCGACGAAGTCGATGGCGGCGGCGACGGCCTCGGGCTTGTTGATGAAGCCCATCGGCGGATTGTGGTGGGCGATGTTGGTCAGGCCGAACTGGCGGGCCAGATCGGCGATCACTTCGTCTTCGCCGCCGATGATGGTGATGGCCTCGTTCGGGGCGATAATGCGCTGAAACAGGATATCAACGATATGGGCGCCGGGTGCGAATCCCAGATCGACACCGCCGAACCGCGCGGCCTGTTTCAGGACGCGGCTGTCATTGGTGCTCAGCCAGGCGTTGGCGCTGATGTGGTTGAACTCGTCATCCTTGCGGCGCAGCCAGGCGTGCTCGGCGTTGGGCGTGATCAGAATATCAAAGGGCAGGCTGGCCGGACGGGCTGCGACGGCCGCGACGGCCTCGTCCAGAGACAGGGCATGGAAACGCAGGCCCGCGAAATGGACCTCTGGCCAGGAGACAAGGGTGCGGCTGGTGGGAAGACTGTTCATTGATGCGACTGCTGTGCTCTACGCGCAGCATGAATGCAATTTGCTTGCCGGGATCGTGGTGACGCAGGTGGCGTGGCCTGGTTCTTGATAAGATGCCGCACATGATCGACGCCGCCTTTCCCATGCCCCACGACAAATTGACGCCGCCGCGACTGGCGGGCGGACGCGATGTGCGCGGGGGGCTGGCGCTGAAGCGGGCCATGGATGTGGCGATCTCCGGCGCGCTGCTGATCGTGCTGTCGCCCTTCCTGGCCGCGATCGGTCTGGCGGTGAAGGCGACGTCGCCGGGTCCGGCCTTCTACGGCGTGGACTGGGTGGGGCAGGGCGGCCGCCGCTTCCGGGGCTACAAGTTCCGCACCATGGGCGTCGGCGCCGACCAGCAGGAAGCGGCCCTGCAGGCGCAGAACGAGATGAACGGTCCGGCCTTCAAGATGGAGAACGACCCACGCATCACGCCGCTGGGCCGGTTCCTGCGGCGCTACAGCCTGGATGAACTGCCCCAACTCTGGAGCGTGCTGAAGGGCGACCTCAGCCTGGTCGGGCCGCGTCCGCCGCGCACCCATGAGTACGCCCAGTTCACACCCTTCCAGATGGGGAAGATGACGGTCAAGCCGGGCATCACCTGTCTGTGGCAGGTCGAGGGCCGCCACCGGATCAGCGACTTCGACGACTGGGTGCGGCTGGACGTGCGCTATATCGAGACATGGTCGCTGTGGCTGGACGTGAAGATCCTGTTCCGCACGGCGGGCGTGGTGCTGCGGGGGACGGGCGTATGAGCGTGGACATCAGCGTCGTCATCCTCAGCTATGACCGGGTGCATCTGCTGGAGCGGACGCTGCGCGGCTGTGCAACGCAGGGCGGCGACTGGGGCGGGTTCGAGATCATCGTCGTCGACAACCACCCCGACGAACTGGCGCGGTCTCTGGTCGGGGGGCTGGCGGTCGAGACGGGCGTGGCCATGACCTATCTGGCCGATCCGCGCCGCAACATCTCCATCGTCCGCAACAAGGGGATCGCAGCGGCCCAGGGGCGCTACGTCGCCTTCATCGACGATGATGAAGAGCCGCAGCAAAACTGGCTGGCCGAACTGACCGCCTGTCTGGACCGCACCGGCGCCGACGCGGCGTTCGGGCCGAAGCTGCCGGAGTTCGAGGGCGGGCGCGCGCCCGACTGGGACCCGGAAGGCTGGCGCTACACGCTCGACTTCCAGATGCCGGCGGACGAGGAAATCCATATGTTCGGGCGGCTGCGCAAGCGCGGCAAGGGTCTGGGCAGCGGCAACGCCGCCTTCCGGGTCGCCACCTGCCTGTCCGGGCCTGAACCGTTCAGCGTGGCCTTCGGCAACGCCAATGGCGAGGACACCCAACTGCTGTTTCGGCTGGCGATGGCGGGCAAACGCTTTGTCTGGTGCCCCGGCGCCGTGGTGCATGAATTCATCGAACAGAGCCGCGCGCGTCCCGACTATATGGTCACGCGGATGAAGCGGGGATCGCAGCACTATGCCGTGTGCCGGATCGACACCAGCGCCAACAAACCCCTGACCACGGCCAAGGTGGCGCTGCTTGGATTGGCCCAGATGACGGTCCACGCCGGTCTCTATGTGGCCAGCGGCGAGTTTCTGGACCGCCAACACCGCTATGATCACCGCATCGGCATGGCCAAGGGGCTGGGCAAGCTGACCTGGACAGCACCGATCGGCTTCATCGAGGAGAAGGCGGCGTGAGCGGGGCGTCCCCCGACCTGACGCTGGCCATTCTGACCTATGACCGGCCCGCAGGGCTAGAGGCGACGCTGATGTCGTGTCTGGCCCAGCAGAATCGCCTGAATCTCAGCATCGAGATCGTCGTGGTCGACAATCACCCCAGCGGCAGCGGCCGGGCGGTGGTGGAGGCCATTTCGTCCCAGACCCAATGGCCCATCCGCTATGTGTCTGACCTGACGCGCAACATGGCGACCCTGCGCAACCGGGGCTTCGCCGAGGCGCGCGGGCGCTGGCTGGCGGTCATTGATGATGACGAGACGGCGGCCGACGACTGGACCGACGCCCTGGTCGGCGCCCTTCAGGCCACCGACGCCGACATCGCCGTGGGCCCGCGTTTCGCCGTATTCGAGGCGGGCGCGCCGCCTGCCTATGATCCGCAGGGGCGTCAGTTCGTGCGCGACCTGCACCTGCCCGATCTGGCCGAGGTCGAACTGACCGGCCCAACCGGCAGGCCGCGCTATGGTCTGGGCACCGGCAACTCCATCTTCGACATGGCGCGCTGTTTCCCGAATGGAGAGGCGGCGATGCGAGAGGCGTTCGGCGATGCGGGCGGCGAGGACGCGGAACTGTTCGTGCGCCTGCACCGGCAGGGGCGACGCATCGTCTGGGCGGCGCGCGCCAGAGTGACCGAAGTCGTGTCCCGGAACAGGACAGAAATCCCTTACCGCCTGATCCGCACCCGTCGCGAAACGCAACACTATGTCTCGATCTACGTCGATGGCGCGGCCAATCCGACCCTGGCCAGGGTGGAGCTTTTCGTAAAAGGGTTAATGCAGACCGTTGTCGGCGGCGTGCTGGCCTTCATCACCCTGGAGAGCCGGTCCGCCCATCGTCTGCGCTGGCGCATCCTTTTGGAACATGGACTTGGCAAGCTGACGTGGCGTCAGCCCATCGGCTACATCAACGAAGGCGCCCCGCTGTCCTGAAGACTTGCGACGGTTTTTCGCCCCTGCCGCGTTAACGAATTCAAAGAACAGTGCTCGTGCGGCACGTATCTTGGACATGAGAGAGCGCACGTTATTTCTAGGAACACCCATGCTCACCCAGGTCGATCAATCCGCTCTCGCTAAAGCGGCCCGCACGCCGTCGTTCGACGGGCTGAAGCTGTTCGGCGACGGCGCCAGCCTCGCGGACTTTTCGCGTCTGTATGATCAGGGGCATGTGACGGGTTTCACCACCAATCCGACCCTGATGTTCAAGGCCGGGATCACCGACTACGCCGATTTCGCGCGTCAGCTGATCACCCTGATCCCCGACATGCCGCTGTCGTTCGAGGTCTTCTCCGACGACTTCGCCGAGATGGAGCGTCAGGCCCGACTGATCGCCAGCTGGGGCGACAATGTCTATGTGAAGATCCCGATCACCAACACCAAGGGCCAGTCCAGCCTGCCGATGGCCAAGGCTCTGGCTGCTGACGGGGTCAAGCTGAACATCACCGCCATGCTGACGCTGGAGCAGGTCGCCGAGGCGATCGAGATTCTGGCCGACGACACCCCCGCCATCCTGTCGGTCTTCGCAGGCCGCATCGCCGACACCGGCGTCGACCCCGTGCCGGTCATGCGGGCCGCCGTCGCCATGGCGGCGCGCAAGCCCCTGGCCGAGGTGCTGTGGGCCTCGACCCGCGAGGTGCTGAACGTCTTCCAGGCCGCCGAATGCGGCTGCCACATCATCACCGCTACGCCGGACATCCTCAAGAAGCTGGACATGGCGGGCAAGGATCTGGCCGATCTGTCGCTGGACACCGTGGCCATGTTCCGCGCCGACGCCGTCGCCGCCGGGTTCAGCCTGTAATCATGTCCGGGCGCCCCGCCATATTTCTGGACCGCGACGGCGTGCTGAACGACGTCGTCTGGCGGGACGGCAAGCCTGCCTCGCCGCGAACCGTGGACGAACTGCGGATCGCGGACGGGGCGGCGGAGGCGGTGCGGGCCATGCGGGCGGCGGGTTACCTGACCTTCGTTGTCACCAACCAGCCCGACGTGCGGCGCGGCATGATGACGGCCCAGGCGCTGGACGCCATCCACGCCGCCCTGATCCAGACGGTTCCGGTGGACGAGGTGCGGGCCTGCCTGCACGACAACATCGACGCCTGCGATTGCCGCAAGCCCAAGGCCGGAATGCTGCTGGATCTGGCGGCGCGCTGGAACATCGACCTGTCCGCCAGCTGGATGGTCGGCGATATGGACCGCGATGTTCAGTGCGGCCGGGCGGCGGGCGCCCATACGGTTCTTCTGGGCCGTGACTACAACAGCGGGAGCGGCGCGGATGTCGTGGTCCCCGATCTTCGTCAGGCCGCGGCCTGGATTCTTCACACTTCGCTGGCGGCCTTGACGCCAGAACTTCAGGACTAAACAGCTCATGTTCGCTGATCATTTCTTCGCCGCCGCTGAAAAGGCGATGGCCGCCATCGACCGCAACGCCGTTGAGGCCATGGCCCAGCGCCTGGCCGAGGTGCGCGAGCGCGGCGGGCGCCTGTTCCTGATCGGCGTCGGCGGCAGCGCCGGCCACGCCAGCCACGCCACCAATGACTTCCGCAAGATCTGCGGCTTCGAGGCCTATTGCCCGACCGACAACGTCTCGGAACTGACCGCCCGCATCAATGATGAGGGCTGGGAAGGCACCTTCTCGACCTGGCTGGAGACCAGCCGCCTGAAGCCTGAAGACGGTCTGCTGATCTTCTCGGTCGGCGGCGGCAGCATCGAACCGCCCGTCAGCGCCAACATCGTGCGCGCCATCCAACTGGCCAAGTCGCGCGGCGCGACCGTGACCGGCATCGTCGGCCGCAACGGCGGCTATACGGCCCAGGCGGCGGACGCCTGCGTCGTCGTGCCGACCGTCGATCCCGAACTGATCACGCCGCTGGTCGAAGGTCTGGCCGCCGTGGTCTGGCACCTGCTGGTGTCCCACCCCGCTCTGGCCCTGCACAAGGGCCACTGGGAGCAGATTGCGCCCGTCGCCCCTCCGGCCGCCTGAGGCCCGCGTCATGATCACGACCCGCACGCCGCTGCGCGTCACCCTGGGGGGCGGCGGCACGGACCTGGAAAGCTATTACCGGCACGACGGCGGCTTCATCTTCGCGATGGCGCTGGACAAATACATCCGCGTCGTCGCCCACCGTCCGGCCTTCGACGACCGGGTCGTGGTCTATGGACCCCAGCCGGAGGTGTCGCACCGCGCCACCGAGGTGCAGCACGAACTGGTGCGCGCCGCCCTGATGGCGCACGGCTTTGATGACCGGGTCGAGACGGCGTCTCTGGCCGATATCGCGGGCGGCACGGGGCTGGGCTCCTCGTCCAGCTTTCTGGTCGGCTTCCTGAACGCTCTGCACGGGCTGAAGGGGCGCAAACCTTCGCCCCAGGCCCTGGCCGAGGAAGCCTGCGATCTTGAGATCCGCGTCCTGAACAAGGGCATCGGCAAGCAAGATCAGTATATGGCGGCCTTCGGCGGCCTGACCACGCTGGACATCGCGCCGGACGGTCAGGTGGTGGTCAAGCGCGTCGATCTGGATGCGGCGGTCGAGGCCGAGTTCATCGAACACACCCACATCTATTACACCGGCCTGCGCCGCGACGCCGCCGTAGTTCTGGCCGACCAGCACACGGCCATGCTGTCAGAGGCTGCGCCCCGCCGCGAGACGGTCAGCGACAGCCTGGGCTTCATCAAGGACCTGGGCTACCGCATCCGCGACGCCTGGACCGCGGGCGATCTGGACGGCTGGGGGCGGATGCTGGACGAGCACTGGACCCAGAAGAAGAAGCTGTCGGGCAAGATCAGCTGGTCCGCCGTCGACGACCTCTATGACCATGTGAAGCGCGACCTGGGCGTGACCGGCGGCAAGGTGATCGGGGCGGGCGGCGGCGGTTTCCTGATGCTGTTCCAGCCCGGCGACGGCGCCGAGCTTGAGGCCTATATGGCCGCCCAGAACATGCCGCGCCTGCGCTACGGCATCGACCGCACCGGCTCCAGCCAGATGGCGGAAGCGCCGCGATGATGGTGCGGGCGGGGCGCCAGAAATCTACAGTCGAACCCGTCCTGCGGTGCGGCCCGTCGGCGGCGATGCAGAGACTTTGACAGCGGGCATAGGGGGATGCGTTCGACCTTCTGCCCAACCCCGTCAGAGCCGCGAAGACTAGGGCCGCGAAGACTTCTGACGGGGAAACCAGTCATCGCCGACGAATTGCGGCTCGGGCCGGGTTTCGCCTCCATGAGGATGACGGGCTAGGCTTGCGTCCTGTCATGATTTCTCGCCCTCCAGTTTCCAGCTCGCTGAGGCGATGCAGGACGCCGCTGTGAATGACGCCGTCCGAGCGACGCGAACGCTGTAAAATTCCATATATTTGAACGCGGTGGAGATTCTCCGCCGTGATTTGAGCCCAGTGCGGCGTGCTAGAGCTGCCCATGCGATGCATTCGGACGCGTGCAGGTTGCCTTGAAAACTGATGATAACGACAGTATTTCTAAAAAGCTTCACCGTTGACCGCGGCCCTGTGGTCGCGATGATGGGGATGATCTGACGGGGGCGTCAGTTCGACGACTGACTTAAAGGGGATCACGAATGCGCATCATCCGATGTCGAGACATCGAGGCTCTGACACGGCTTTAGGCCGGGTTTTCGGCACATCCGCTGTCACCAGCGGCCACGTAACACACGACAGCAGACGGAAGGCGACGGCACGAACCGATCGCCCGGGCTTGTCATGTTTTCTGTTCAAGGGGATTTTTCATGAGACAATTCACCGGCCATCGCGCCCTTCTGTTCGCCGCCGCATCGACAGCGGTTCTGACGATCGCGACCGGCGCCGCCGCCCAAAGCGCAGGCGCGCCCAGCGCCTCTGATGTTGACGAAGTCGTCGTCACCGGCACGCGCGTTCCGGGCCGCACCCGTCTGGACACCCTGGTGCCCGTCGACGTCGTCACCAGCGAAGCGCTGCAGCAGCGCGGCACGACCGAACTGGCGTCGCAGTTGGCCGTCGCCGTGCCGTCCATCGCCTTCCCGCGCCCGTCGCTGACCGACGGCACGGACTCGGTGCGTCCGGCGACCCTGCGCGGACAGGGACCGGACCAGACCCTGGTGCTGGTGAACGGCATCCGCCGCCACGTCTCGGCCCAGGTGAACACCAACGGCACGGTCGGGCGCGGCTCGGCCCCGGTCGATCTGAACGCCATCCCCAGTTCGGCCCTGGACCGGGTTGAAGTGCTGCGCGACGGCGCATCGGCCCAATACGGCTCGGACGCCATTGCGGGCGTGATCAACCTGCGTCTGCGCGAAGCCTCCAGCGGCGGCGGGGCCTCGGCGACCTATGGTTCGTATCTCTCCAGCGTGAACCTGCCCAATGCGGGCAAGAAGGACTTCACCGACGGCAAGCAACTGACGGTTTCGGCCTGGCAGGGCTTCGCCCTGGGCGCCGACGGCTTCCTGACGGTGTCGGCGGAATACCGCGACCGCGACTACAGCAACCGCGCGGACCTGAACCCGACCGCCGTGCCGCAGCGGATCACGGGCCGATTCGGCGACCCGGAAAGCACCGACTGGTCGATCTACGCCAACGCCGGAAAGCCGCTGAACGCCAGTTGGTCGGCCTATGGCTGGGCGGGCTATCAGGAGCGTTCGGCCCTGTCGGCGGCCAGCTATCGCAATCCGCTGACCCAGCCGACGCAGAGCGTGCCGGAAATCTTCCCGGACGGCTATCTGCCGCTGATCGGCGTGGACACCCAGGACCTGACGGCCAACGGCGGCGTGCGCGGACAGGCGGGCGGCTTCGATATCGACGTCAGCCTGGGCTATGGCCGCAACGCGCTGGACTACAGCGTCCACGACACCATCAACGCCTCATACGGCGCCCAGTCCAAGACCGACTTCTACGCCGGTTCGGTGACCTATGACCAACTGGTGTTCGGCATCGACGCCAACCGCGCCTATGAGGTGGGTCTGGCCGGTCCGTTGAACGTGGCCTTTGGTCTGGAGGCCCGCCGCGAAACCTATGAGATCGGCGCGGGCGAGCCCCAGTCGTATGATCGCGGCCCGGTGGCGGGCAAGGGGTCGGCGTCGCAGGGCTATGGCGGTTTCGCGCCCTCCAACGTCCTGTCCAAGAACCGCAGCAATGTCGGCGTCTATCTCGATGTCGAAGGCGAACTGGTCGAGAACTTCACCGCCTCGGCGGCCTTGCGGTACGAAAACTACTCGGACTTCGGCGACACCCTGACGGGCAAGGTCGCCGGGCGCTACGACTTCAATCCGCACCTGGCCGTGCGCGGCGCGGTGTCGACGGGCTTCCGTGCGCCCAGCCTGCAGCAGCAGTATTTCACCCAGACCTCGATCACCCTGGTGCCGCCTGCGACGCCGGGCGGTCCGACCACCTTCACCGAATCCGGCACCTTCCCCTCCAACAGCGTCATCGGGCGCGCACTGGGTGGAACGGATCTGGAGCCGGAAACCTCGGTCAACTATTCGCTGGGCACCGTGTGGCGCTACGGCGGGTTCGAGCTGACCATCGACGCCTATCAGATCAATGTCGAAGACCGGATCATCCTGTCGGGTCTGCTCAGCGGCAACCGCACGGCGGCGGCGGGAACCAACGCCAAGATCATCGCTGATCTGCTGGACTCGGTGCCGGGCGGCGCCACCTCGGCCCGCTTCTTCATCAACGGCGTCGACAGCAAGACCAAGGGCATCGACATCGTCGGCCGCTATCGCTGGAACAGCGCCGATGTCGGCCGGTTCGACTTCACGGTCGCGGGCAACATCAATGACTTCAAGGTCACCCGCTACCCGACGACGCGCACCTTCTCCTCGACCACGGTCCTGCCGCAGGAGGTCGATCTGTTCGACCGCCGCGAGCGCGTCCGCTTCGAGCGGGGCGTGCCGCAGTGGAAGGTCAACTTCCAGACGGACTGGAGCTATGAGGCGTTCGGCGTGACGGCCCGCACCACCTTCTATGGCGACACCCTGAACGCAGGCACGCCTGCGGATGGCAGCGGCGACGTGCGCACGGGCGTGCGCGGCGTGGTCGATCTGGAGGGACGCTACACCCTGTCGAACGGCGTGGTGCTGGCCCTGGGCGCGGACAATCTGCTGGACACCTATCCGAAGAAGACGCCGGCCGCCTTCCTGGGGTCGACGGGCGGTTCGCCCTATTCGTCCTTCTCGCCTTTCGGCTTCAACGGGCGGTTCGTCTATGGCCGCGTCAGCGTGAAGTGGTGATTGCGGGCGCGGGGGGCGGGTTTCGGTCCGCCCCCTGCGCGCCTCAGCCCAGCCATTTGGACAGGACGGCCAGTAGCAGCGGCATCTGAAGCGGCTTGGCCAGATGGTCGTCCATCCCGGCGGCCCGGCAGTGGGCGATCTGCTCCGGCTGGACATTGGCGGTCAGGGCGATGACGGGGATGCGGCGGTCGCCGGGGGCTTCCAGACGACGGATCTCGCGCGTGGCGGTCAGGCCGTCCATCACCGGCATCTGCACGTCCATCAGCACCAGATCATAGGCGCCGGACCGCAGGGCGTTCAGCGCCTCTGCGCCATTGTCGACCGTGGTCGCCTGGACGCCCAGCTTGGTCAGGATTGTCGAGAACAGCTCGCGGTTGGCCTGGGTGTCGTCCACCACCAGAATGCGCGGCTGACCCTTCAGGCCGCCGATCTCATCCCTAAGGGGCGCGGCGGCCCCGACGCTGAGCGGCAGGCCGACCTCGAACGAGAAGGTCGACCCCTCGCCCAGCTGGCTGACCGCCGACAGACGGCCGCCCATCGCCTCGACCAGACATCTGGAGATCGCCAGCCCCAGGCCGGTGCCGCCGTACAGGCGCGTGGTCGAGGGGTCCGCCTGGGCGAAACGCTCGAACACATTGGCCAGGGTGTCCGGCGTCATGCCTATGCCGGTGTCGGTCACCGTGATCTTCAGGCGCCAGTCGTCATGATCGCCCGGATGTCCCCCCACGTGCAGGCAGACCGCGCCCTGGGCCGTGAACTTGGCGGCGTTGCCCAGCAGGTTCAGCAGCACCTGACGCAGCCGCCCTTCGTCGCCCAGCAGAGAGGCGGGCAGGGCGGGGTCGACGGCGACCTGCAGCGCCAGTCCCTTGGCGGCGCACTGGGTCTCGATGATCTCCCTGACGTCGTCGGTCAACTGGACCGGATTGAAAGGGCGGGGGTCCAGGTCGATGGCCCCCTTCTCCAGCTTGGAATAGTCCAGCACGTCGTTGATGACGGCCAGCAGCGCCTTCGACGCCGTGGCGATGCGGTGGACATAGCCGCGCTCCGTCTCCGGCAGGGCCTTGCTGGAGGTCAGCAGGTTGGAGAAGCCCAGAACGCTGGTCAGGGGCGTGCGCAGTTCGTGGCTCATGTTGGCCAGGAACTCGCTCTTGGCGGCGGCGGCGCTTTCGGCCCGCTCCTTGGCCTCGCGCAGTTCGGCCTCCATCGCCTTGCGGTCGCTGATGTCGCGGATGACGACGATGGCGTCTTCACGCCCGTGTTGCGCGTTGACGGTGGCCCTGAAGGTGCACTCGACCCAGATGACCGTGCCGTCGCGGTGGACGGCGCGGTGCTCCAGACGATTCTGCTCGCCCGTTCTCAGCGCGTCCTGGATCGCCTTGCTGACCTTCCTGCGGTCGGGCGGATAGACGTAGTCGAGCGGATCGCCCGACATCTCCTCCAGTGTCCAGCCCAACAGATTATAGATGGCGGGCGAGATGTATTTGCTTGTGCCGTCGGGCCGGACGCGGGTGATGACGTCGGCGACGTTGTCGGCCAGCAGCTTGTAGCGCGCCTCATCCTTGCGGGCCTGGATCACCTGCTGCTCCAGGTCGGTGATGTCGGTCACCGCGCCGAAGATGGCCTTCAGGGCGCCGTCTGGGGCCAGTTCAGGGCGCGCCTGGACCATGACGTGCCTTTGCACGCCGTCGTGCCGGTTCAGGCGCAGGCGGTAATGTTGTTCTTGTCCGGTGGCGACCACCTGCTGGATCGCCGCAGCCATCCGGGCGCGGTCCTCCTCTGGAAACATGGTGCGGAAGGTTTCAAGACTGGGCTCGCCGTCCGCCGGGTTCAGCCCGTGCAGCCGAAAGGTCGTGTCGGTCCATTTGATCGCGCGGGTGGCCCAGTCGATGCGCCAGTGGCCCACCCCCGCCATGTCCAGGACCGCCAGCCGCTCGTCGCACAGGCAGTCCCGCGCGACCTCCTCACGCTGTTCGTCCCCGTCAGGCGATGCCTTAATGGGGTCCATACTGCTGTGAATGGGGGACATCGCGATACTCCGGCGATTGCCGGGCTATCAATCTCCGGCAAATTCTTTGTTACCGAAACGGGCTGGCGCCGATCAGCGCACGAATATTTTACTCTTTGGGCGGGTCATGCGGCTCAGCTTGCGGGTGGTTCGCCGGGCGCCTCGCCCAGGGCGCGCACGTTCAGGGGCTCGGGTCTGCGGCTGGCCTGCAAAGGCAGGTCTGGCACAAGCAGGGTGGCGGCGAAGCCCAGCAGACAGACGATGAACCCGGCGAAGATGACGCCCAGGATGGCGCTGCTGACCGCCTCCCGCACTTCGGGATCGACGGCGACGGGGGCGCCGTTCCGGGTCGACTGATGGGCCTCGACCGCCATCCGCTCCAGTTCGGCCAGCGACAGGGTGCGGACCTGGGCGGTCGGTTCGGCGTTCGGGGCGGTCTTCATCGGGGCGGCCAGATTGTGGGTCAGGACAGCGCCGAAGACCGCCACCCCGACGGTCGACCCGACCTGACGGAAGAACTGGCCCGCGCTGGTCACCACGCCCAGCTTGTCGCGCGGCACGGCGTTCTGGGTCGCCAGGTTGAACACGCTCTGCGCCGGGCCAAGCCCCAGACCCAGCAGGGTCACGCGCCACATGATGTCGAACAGGCCTGCGTCCGACGGCGTCTGCGACAGCAGGAAGGCGGCGAACGCCGTCAGGGCCGCGCCTGCGACCATGACCATCTTGTAGCGGCCGATCCTGTTGACCAGGAAGCCGCTGGCCGTCGCGGTCAGGATCAGGCCCAGCGTCAGCGGCGTCATGGCCAGTCCGCTGGTGGTCGCCGCCAGACCCAGACCCGTCTGCAGATAAAGCGGCAGGAAGGACACCATGCCCATGAAGGCCATGAACATCAAAAAGGCCGCCAGGTTGGCCGTGGCGAAGGTGCGGTTCTTGAACAGGTCCAGCGATATGATGGGGTTGCCGACCCGCGCCTCCACGATCAGGAAGACGACCAGCGACGCCGCAGCCAGGGCGAACAGGCCCAGGATGTGCGGCGCATTCCAGCCCGCCATGCCGCCCCAGCTCAGGGCCAGCAGCAGGGGCACGAAGGTGGTGATCAGAAGCGCGGCCCCGGCGAAGTCGATCTTGCCGCCCACACGATGTGTCAGGCGCGGCATCTTCACCAGGATCATGAACAGGGCCAGGCCCGCCAGCGGCAGGTTGATGTAGAAGACCCAGCGCCAGCCCGCGACCTCGTAGCCCAGCAGATGGGCGGTCGGCAGGTCGGTGAAGAAGCCGCCGATCAGGGGGCCGATCACGCTGGCCAGACCGAAGGTGGAGCCGAACAGGCCGCCCAGCTTGGCCCGCTCACGCGGCGGGAACAGATCGGCGATGACGGCGAAGGCCGAGGTGATCAGGGCGGCGCCGCCCAGACCCTGAATGGCGCGGAAGACGATCAGCTGGACCATGCCGCCGCCCAGCAGCGGCAGGTCGCCGAACTCGCCCGACAGCCCGCACAGCACCGAGCCGATGATGAAGATGGCGATGCCCACCACCAGGATCGGCTTGCGGCCATAGATGTCCGACAGCTTGCCATAGATCGGCACCATGACCGTCGAGGCCAGCAGATAGGCGGTGGTCACCCAGGGATAGAGCTCAAGCCCCGAAAGCTGGGCCACGATCCGCGGCATGGCGGTCGAGACGATGGTCTGGTCCAGCGCGGACAACAGGAAGACGATCATCAACCCGATCAGGGTCACGCGCTTTTCGAGAGGCGAGAAGGTCTGGGGTTCGCTGTGCGTCATGACGCCGCACATGACGCAGGTTTTTGGTCTTGTCCATGAAATGCCATCTTCTGGAACCGGCCCGGCATCGAATCGTTCGTCTCCCATCAAGGAGAGACGACATGCTGAAATGGGCTTTGATTTTTGCGGTGATCGCCATCGTCGCCGGTCTGCTGGGCTTTGGCGGCATTGCAGGGGCGGCGGCGGGCATCGCCAAGTTCCTGGCGGTGCTGGCGTTGATCGTCTTCGCCGTGTTCCTGATCCTGGGCTTCACGGTGGCCAAGAAGGTCACCTGATCGGGACCGGATTCTGATCGTCGGACGGCGGCTCGCAAGGGCCGCCGTCTTGCGTTTGACGCCTAGCCTAATCGATATTCGTGTGGCTGATCTCTCAGATTGTCATTCCGGGGCTGAGCGAAGCGATGAACCCGGAACCCAGGGCTACGGTCGCGCCCCTTAAACGCATCCCCCCGCCGGATGAGAGTCTCCTGGGTTCCGGGTTCGCCCTGCGGACGCCCCGGAATGACGCTTGTGGGACGAAGCTCGACTGGCTCTAGTTCGTCGTCCAGGTCAGGGTCAGGCCGATGGTGCGCGGACGCAGCGGCGTGGTGGTCAGGGCCTCGGGCAGGCGGAAGGGATCGCCGAAGGCAAAGGTGTTGGCTGAGGTGTTGAAGGGGTTGGTGACATAGGCGCTGGCCCGCCAGTGCCCCGTCTCGACGCCGATTGAGGCGCGGGCCGTGACATAGTCCCCCATCTTGTGGCGTTTCTCGGCGTCGAAGGTCAGGCGCGACGGCCCGACATAGGCGACGGACCCATCGGCGATCAGGTCCATCCGGTCGCTCATCGGACGGCGCCAGCTGACGTTGATGTTGGTCGACACCGCAGGCACGCCCGGCAGGCCCGAGTTGCCCTTTGAGTTGAACAGGTCGTTCGACTTGGTGACCCGCGGATGGGCCAGCAGGGCGTTGGTTCGGATCTCCAGGCTTTCGATAGGGCGCCAGTTCGCCTCGATCTCCAGCCCGGTGTTGGCCCCGTCGCCCACATTGACCGTGTAGGACAGGCCGCTGGGCAGGAACTGGTCGCTCTGCAGGTTGCGCCAGTCGGCGTAGAACAGGGCCGCGCGCATCTGGATGCGTCCATCCTGCATCACGCCCTTGGCGCCGAACTCATAGTTCCATAGCGAGTCTCCGCCATAGGCGCGCAAGGGCTTGACCACGGCGCTGGCGAATAGGTCGTTGATGGGGCCGGCGGTGTTGAAACCCCCGGCGCGGTGGCCCTGGCTGATCTGGCCGTAAAAGGACCAGTTGTCGTCAGGCCGCCAGCTCAAGGCCAGTTTGGGCGAGAAGCCGGACGTGCGGCCCTTACCGTCGAACGGGCGCTCATCCTTGCCCTGACGGACCATGGAGGCGGTCTCGTAATCGACGACATAATAGCGCCCGCCGACAATCAGGCTGAGGTCGTCGGTCAGGTCATAGGTCGCCTGGGCGAAGCCGGCGAACTCGCTTTGCCAGTCCTGGCGGTGTTCGTCATAGACGGCGTACTGCGTCGGCCACAGGGCGGTCAGGTCGACGTTGTTCTCGATCACCGTGTCGGACCAGAACAGGCCGGTCAGCCAGCGCAGACGCTGGCCGCGCGGCGAACTATAGGCGATGTCCAGCACGTTCAGGTCGATGTCGCGGTGGTCGTCCAGGGCGCCGATGCGTCCGTTGGAGCCGAAGAATTTCAGGCCGCTGGAGGCGTCATACCGGCTGACGAAGGAATGGCTGACCCGCGCCGCCGTGGCCTCCAGACGACCCCAGTCGCCATTGCCCACCAGGCGGGCGTAACCCATGCTGAAGATGTTCTCGTGCGGCTCGCGCACCAGGTTCTCGCGCCGGGCGCCGTTGACGGTGCGGTAGATGTAGTGGGTGTCTTCGGTCTTGATCTGCTGGCCCACCCCGCCGCCTGACAGGTTCCATTCGGGCGTGAGGTCGAAACTGTAGGACAGGCGCCCGCCCGAGCGTCGGCCGTTGTTCACCCGGCGCAGGTTCAGGGCTTCGTCGTCGATATAGCCGCCCGTCTCCTCCTCATAGGCGACCAGCCGCACCGCGCCCCGACCGTCAAACAGCGGCAGGTTGCCCACGATCGCCGTCTCCCCGCTGGGATCGCCGCCCCGCGTGTCGGCATAGCCCGCCGACAGGCTGAGCAGGCGTTTTTCCGTGTCCGGCGCCTGGGGCACGATGCGCAGCACCCCGCCGATGGGGCCGGTGCCGTACAGCACGCCCTGCGGGCCGCGCACCACCTCGACCCGGTTGATGTCGATCAGCTTCAGGTCCGGGTCCGGGGCGCTGTAGGTCAGGGGGACGCGGTTCAGATAAAGACCGACAGTGGACTGGGTCTGGCCGGTGAAGGCGCCGTCCGACATTCCGCGCAGCAGGATCTTGTTCCGGCCCGATCCCAGATTGGTCACCGTCATGCCCGCGACAAGGGCGCTGAGATCCGAGGCGCCGACCGCGCCGCTTTCGATGATCTGCTGGCCGGTGAAGGCGGTCAGGGCGGTGGGGGCGGTCTGGGGCGATTCCGAACTGCGGGTGGCGGTGACGATGACGTCGCTCAGCGTCGGGCTGAGGGCCGTAACCGGCGCAGGCGGGCGGGCGGCGGGCGCGGGCGGCGCTGGCGGCGGGGCGGCCGGGCGCGCCGCGCGGCGGATGATGACCGCGCCGTCGGGGCGGATCTGATAGACGCAGTTGCTGTCGGCCAGCACGCGCGTCAGGGCCGTATCCAGCCGCATGGACCCGGTCAGACGGGGCGAGGCGCCGGTGCAGGCCGCCACATCGCCGCCCAGCGACACCCGGGCCTGAACCGCCAGGTCCAGCAGGGCGCCGCGCACCGTCTGGGCGGGGATGTTAGCGCTGAAGGTTCGGGGCGACGAGGCAAGCGCAGGCGACGCCGCAAGCAGCAGCGTCACCAGGCCGCCAAGGGCCGGCTCCATCAAGCCACGCATGTGCGACGAAGGCTAGGCGATCAGCCTAGCCGGGGACGCGTGCGGACAGGCGCACTTCGGTCGGGGTGCGCTCTACGGTGACGGGAGAAAAGTCGCGAAGTTGAGCCAACATGGTCGTTTCATCTGCAATGCGCAGGGCGCCCGTGAAACGAAGGCCTCGCGCGGAGGCGGCCACTGTAAACGGCTTGTCGAAATAGCGCGACAGGTCACGACTGATATCGGCGATGGAGGCGTCGCGGTAAACCAGAACGCCGCTGCTCCAGCTGGAGACGCTGTCGGCGTCGACGGCACCCAGTTCTACGGCGTCGCCGCCGACCTGATGCAGTCGCTGGCCCGCCGTCAGGCGCACGGGCGCGCTGGCCGACTTCGGCTGGACGGAGACGACGCCCCGCTCCACGCCGATGACGAAATCATCATTGTGGCTGACGATGTTGAAGGCGGTGCCGATCACGCGGACCTCGCGCCCGTCCGCCTCGACCGTGAAGGGGCGGCCGGCGTCATGCGCCACGTCGAAGGCGGCCTCGCCGTCCTTCAGCGCCACCTGGCGGCGGCCGTCGTTGAAACGGACCTGCAGGCTGGAATGGCGGTTCAGTTTGACGGTCGATCCGTCTTCCAGCGTGATGGTCTGCGGCGCGTCCTGGGTCTGATAGGTGAGGGGCCGATCCATGAACTGGGGCCACAGGCCCGCCGTCAGGGCAGCCGCCGCCGCTATGCCGACAACCGGGAACAGCCAGGCGCGACGGCGCGTCACGCGCACATCGTCGTTGGCCGCGCGCCGCAGCGGCGTCACCGTGGTCATGGGGACGACGGCGGGCGCGACGGGTTCGGCGGCCAGGGCGTCGTCCAGATCGACCCAGACCTGCTCCAGCGCGTCATAGGCGGTGCGGTGCGCGGGCGAGACGGCGATCCAGTCGCCGAAGGCGCGCCAGTCGGCCTCCGACGCCTCGACGTCGCTCAGGCGCACGAACCAGGTCAGCGCCTGCTCCTCGACTTGCCTGTGCTGCGTCATGCGCCCGCCCATCCCTGTGCTGCACCATGCAGCACCCATGGATACGACGTCGCCACGCGGGCGGCGCCTCCAAGAATACTGTCACCGACGGGTGAGCGGGTGTCGAGACGTCTGCTCATTTGCGCATCCTCGCGGCCAGAATACGCAGGGCGTCCATCATGTGCTTCTCGACAGAACTGCGGGATATGCCCTGTTTTTCAGCGACCTCGGCGTAGCTGAGGCCGTCGAACTTGTGCAGCCGAAAGATCGTGCGGGTCTTTTCAGGCAGCTGCTCCAGCGCCGTCATCAGGGTCTGCAGCCGCTGGCGTCCCGCGACCACGGCCTCGGCCGAGGGGGCGTCATCGACGTCGTCGCCGTCTTCGGCGCCGTGCATGGCCACCCGCCAGGCGCCGTCGCGCGCCGCTGAACGGCGGCTGGAGCGCCACCGGTCCAGCAACAGATTGTTGGTCAGGCGATAGAGGTAGGCGCGCGGATCACGGATTTCGGCGTCCGCCGGGGTGCGCGACACCTTCAGAAACAGTTCCTGCAGGACATCCTCGACATCGCCGCGTCCGCCCAGCCGCGACGCCGCGAACCGACCCAGATCGTCGCGCATCTCAAGATAGACGGTGGTGAGGCGGGGCGGGTCGAACGGGGGCAAACTGAACTCATCTCCGCTGGACGCCCATGCGCGTGTCGCCAGGCGCAGCACAGCCTGTTCGAACTGCGTTTGTTTAATGCCGTGGCGAAAGTCGTGAGGCAAGCGCCAGATGGCGGCGTCATCTGAGTCGAGGGGCCGCAAGAGCCGCAAACTCGATCGAGGACGATGATGACGACCGTTGCGCCGAAAACCGCCTATCTCGGCTGGCTTTCCCGCGTATTGGCGTCGGCGAAAAAGGTCGCGCCCGAACGGACCGAGCGCGCCGATCTCGTGCTGGGCTATGCGACGGGCTATGACGCGGCGGTGATCGCGCCCTTCGTGCGCTCGCTGCGGTCGTGGTTCGACGGAACCATCGCCCTGGTGGTCGACCGGCGCGACGATGTCCTGGCCCTGCTGGAAGAACACGAGGTCGTCGCCGTCCATCCCGAACCGACTGCGGGCTGGGAGCCTCATGCGGTGGTGGCGCGCTTTTCCGCCTATGCCGACCTGATCGAACGCTGGCCCGATGCGGACAGCGTCTTTGTGACCGACGTGCGCGACGTCGTCTTTCAGGGCGATCCGTTCGCGCCGCGTCCGGCGCAGATGGAAGTCTTCAACGAGTGGGACGGCGGCGACCTGGGCGCCCACGCCTTCAACACCAAACATCTGACCGCCGTGTTCGGCGAGGACATCGCCGCCAGCCTGGCCGACAAAGCCTGCCTGTGCGTCGGCACCATCATCGGTCCGCGCGACGACGTGCTGCGCCTGTGCCGCACCATGCTGATGCTGGCAGCCATTCCTCGCTCAGAAATCGGTGGGGCCTTCGGGGCCGATCAGGCCGTCTTCAACATGGCCATCCACTACGGACTGGTCCGGGCGTCGGTCCAGCCCAACTATCGCCGGGTCGCCACCATCGGCATGACGCCGGGGGATATGCTGCACTTCCATGAGGGCAGGGTGGTCAATCCCACGGGCGGTTTCAGTCCCATCGTCCACCAGCACGACCGCCATCCGCATCTGGCCGACCCCATCCATACGCTATGGGGCAAGGGCTTGCGCTACTGCGGGCGCACTAAGTCCAAGACGGCGGCGGATCGGGGTCTGCGGCTGCAACGGTCCCTGATGCGGCGTCTGCCGGAACTTCGCTGAGCGCACGCCATGTATGACGAATGGCGGGTCGGCTTCGCCCGGCGACCGATAAACCATGTGCTTGAGCCGGAGGCGCTGACGGCGGACGCAATCGTCTGGCTGCCGCCGTGCCCGCGCAGTTTCCAGTTCATCGCCGACCCGTTCGGGATCGAGCGCGACGGGGTGACGACGATCTTCGTCGAGGGCTTCGACTATCGCGTGCGGCGGGGGGAAATCCATTACTATCAGTACCGAGGCGACGACCTGATCGGGCAGGGGCTGGCGCTGGCCGAGCCGTTCCACCTGTCCTATCCCAGTCTGATCGAGGACGGCGGCGAACTGTATATGCTGCCGGAAGGCTACAAGAGCGGCGGCCTGACCCTGTATCGGTGCGAGCGTTTCCCGGATCGCTGGACGCCGGTTCAGCGCCTGCTGGACCTGCCCGCCATCGACGCGACCGTGGTCAAGCATGACGGGCGGTGGTGGATGTTCCACGCCCTGCCGGGACCGGACGACCGGGCCATGCGTCAACTGCACGTCGCCTATGCCGACGACCTGAAGGGGCCGTGGACGTCGCATCCCGGCAATCCGGTCCGGACGGGGTTCCTGGAATCGCGGCCGGGCGGGACGGCGTTCGCGCATGAGGGCGTCCTTTATCTGCCGGTGCAGGAATGCCGCCCGACCTATGGCGCAGCGATCCGGCTGCTGAGGATCGACGCCCTGACCCCGACCGACTTCGCCGCCAGCCTGGTGCACAGGATCACGCCGAAGGGGCTGTTGGACGGGTTCGCCGACGGGCTGCACACGGTGTCGGGCGATGATCGGCTGACGGTCATCGACGTGAAGGGGCTGCGTCGGTCGCCGGCCGAGAAGCGGATCAAGCTGCAGTACAAGTTGCGTCGCCTGTTCGGGCTGAACGGTCCGCGTCGGCGCAACCAAGCGGATGCGGCATGAAGATCGCCGTCGTCCTGCCGCGCGGCAGCCTGTTCGACGTCGGCAAGATCAATTCGATGGAGCGGGTCGCCCTGACCCTGAACCATTGGAGCCGTTTCAGCGCCGACATCCGTTTCGTCTGCGAGGAGGGGGCGGCCAACCCCGCCGCGCCGGATCAGACCCTGTTCGTGCCGTCCGGTCTGGGCAAGCGGGGCCACACCGCCGCCGTGGTCGCGGCGCTGGAGGCCTTCCAGCCCGACGTGATCGAATATCACCAGCAGCTGGCCGGGGCGGCGGACATCGCCAGGCGCCTGCCGGGGCGTGTGCACGTCCTTTATCGCCACACGCGGTTCAAGCCCGCCTCCAACCTGATCGACCGCTGGCGCTATCATGCGCGGCTGAAGGCGTTCGATCGGCTGATCTTCGTCAGCAAGGCGGCGCGCGAAGAGTTCCTGCGCGACTATCCGGGGTTCGGCGCCGCCGCCGTGGTGATCTGCAATCCCATCGACGTCGAGGTCTGGCGCGGGGATGCGGGCAAGCGCGAAAACCTGATCTTCTTCTCCGGCCGCACGCTGGAGGAGAAGGGGGTCGATTCCTTCTGCGCGGCCCTGGCCGAGACGCTGGACCAGGCGCCCGACTGGCGCGGCGCCTTGATGCTGGGCGAGTGGGAGCGGAACAGGGACTGGGCCGAGCCGCACCTGCGCGCACTGGACCGGTTCGGCGACCGGGTTGAAATCCACAGGTCCGCGTCGCCTGATCAGGTCATCACCGTGGCCCGCCGCGCCGCCATCGCCGTCGTGCCCTCGCGCGTCGCCGAAGCCCTGGGCCTGACCGCGCTGGAGGCCCATGCGGCGGGCGCGGCCCTGATCTCGTCAGGGCGAGGGGGCTTGCGCGAGGCCAGCGGCCCGCACGCCATCTATGTCGATCCGCCCGAGGCCGACGGGCTGGCTGCGGCCATGCAGCATCTTGTCCGCCATGACGCCGAACGGGCAGACATGGCGCGTGAGGCCCAGGCCTTCGTCGCCCAGACCCATGCGCCCGCCCTGCGCGCCGCAGAACTGGACGATCTGCGTCTGCGCCTGACCGAAAGCCGTTCCCTAGCCACCCGTCGACCGCGCCCCGCGCATTAGTCCGACCCTGACCAGGCCTGTTTGATGACCGATCTCCTGTCCGCCCTGTCCGTTCGGTTTGAAGGCCTGTTCCAGCGTCGCAAGAGGGGCGCGGATCGCATCCGCGACCTGCCCGACCGCCGCCTGCTGGCCTCGGCCTATATTCCGGCGCTGGCGGCGCGTGGCGGGCGCATCCTGTGGGTCGGGTGCCGGGCCTATACGGCTGAGGATTATCCGGCGCTGGAGCAGTGGGGCGCCGAGGTCTGGACCACCGACATAGACCCCAAGGCCGCGCGCTGGGGCCGGGCAGGCCGTCACCAGACCGGCGACCTGTGCCAGATCGACCAGGTCTTCGACGACCTGCGCTTCGACGCCATCGTCTGCAACGGGGTGCTGGGCTTCGGCGTGGATTCACCCGCGTCGCAGGAACAGGCCATGACGGCCATGGCGGGCATTCTGAAGCCGGGCGGACTGCTGCTGCTGGGCTGGAACAACGACAAGATCGATGATCCGCTGAAACTGTCCGCGACGGGACGTTTCTTCACCACCGGCCATATCGGCAGCCAGCCGCCGCGCGTGCGCTTCGACGACGTCACCCATGTCTATGACACGCTGGAGCTGGCGCGTCCGGTTCACTGAAAGCGGGCAGCCGGGGCGGATCAGCCGTCCATTTCGGTCAGCAGCCAGTCGCGGAACCGCTTGATCTTGGGCACCGAGCGCCGATGCTGCTGGCACACGATCCAGTAGGCGTGGCCCAGGGTCGAAACCTGGTCGAACAGCCGCACCAGCCGCCCTTCGGCCATGTCCATGCGCCAGAAGAAGGGGCTGAGGATCGCCACCCCCTGACCGGCCATGGCGGCGTGTCCGTCATTGGCCTGGGAGTCCAGACGCACGCCCGGAACGTTCAGGGGGCGGGCGTCGATGCCGGCGTCGCTCAGCCATTGCCGCCACGCCGGGTCATGGGCGCTGATCAGGGGTAGGCGGGTCAGATCCTGGGGCGTCAGATGGCCGCCGTGGCGCTTCAGGAAGGCGGGGCTGCACATGGGGGTGAAGTCCTGGGTCAGCAGCCGGTGCGCATCCAGCCCCTCCCACGGGCCGATGCCCGAGCGGATGGCGACATCCAGACCCTCTGAGGCAAAGTCCGACAGGCTGTTGTTGACCAGCAGGCGCACGGCCATTTCGGGATGATCCATCTGGAAACTGCCCAAACGCCAGGCCAGCCAGGCGTTGGCGAAGGTCTGGGTGGTGGAGATGGTCAGGGTGCCCTGATCCTCGGCCCGCAGTTCGGCGAAGGCGGCCTCGATCTCGTCCAGTCCGCGTCCGATGCCCGCCGCCGCCCGACGCGCGGCGTCGGTCAGGATGACGCGGCGTTTCTCGCGCCGGAACAACTGCATCCCCAGTCGTTCCTCCAGCAGCCGGATCTGGTGGCTGACCGCCGCCTGGGTCATGCCCAGTTCATTAGCCGCTGTGGTGAAGTTCTCATGCCGGGCGGCGGCTTCGAACACGCGGACGGCGGCGAGGGGCGGAAGCGGGCGCATGGCAGATGATAATCACAGCTTATCATCTGCGTCGATCCATTCGTTGGCGGAAGGTCCGGGTTTGTGATGAATTGCGATCAGTCCTCCCCGACTGAAACAAGGTTCCTCCCCATGACCCTGCATCACGCACACGCCCCGTCCGCCCTCCACCGTCTGTCCCTGACGGCTGCCCTGCGCAAGTTTGCCAAAGGCTGGCTGGACGCCTCGAAAGCCTACGTCGCAACTCAGTATCGCCGCCCCTGGGCTTCGTGATCGCGTCGTCGGCGGCCAGCACGTCTGCGTACCGGACCCCCACGTTCGGATAGGCGTGCTGGCCAATATCTTTTCTAAAACCGGGTCAGTTTTTCTGCGGTTGACCCTGCGGCCCCGGTCGCTGATCGGTCCCGGACCTTCTCCCGTCCTGAGGTAATGACCGATGCGTCTGGCACTGACCGCCATAACCCTGATGATGACGCTGGCTGTCGCCGCCTGCGGGCGCAATGACGCGCCGCAGGATCGTCTCGCCGCCATCCGCCAGGCCGGGGTGTTGCGGGTCGCCACCTTCGACAGCAATCCGCCCTTCGGCTCGGTCAATCCGACCACCCGCAAGATCGAGGGGCTGGACGTCGACTATGCCCAGGCCCTGGCCGACAAGCTGGGGGTCAAGCTGGAGATCACCCCGACCAATCCGGCCAACCGCATTCCCCTGCTGGCGTCGGGCAAGGTCGATCTGGTTCTGGCCAATTTCACCATCACCGAGGAGCGGGCCAAACAGGTGGATTTCTCGATCCCCTATTTCGCCTCTGGCCAGCAGTTCATCGCCAAGACCGGAACCCTGACCTCGCCCGACCAGCTGAACGGCCTGCGCATCGGCGTGGACAAGGGCACGGTCAACGAGATCAATCTGCGTGAGAAATATCCGCAGGCTGTTCTGGTCGCTTATGACGACACCCCCTTCGCCTTCACCGCCCTTCGCAACGGCAATGTGCAGGCCATCAGCCAGGACGGACCCAAGCTGATCGGCGTGCTGGCCAATGCGCCCGACGCCTCGGGCTATGAAATCCCGGCCTTCTCCATCTCGCAGGACCTGATCGGCGTGGGCATTCCCAAGGGGCAGGCGGCGCTGAAGACCTTCGTCGACACCACCCTGGTCGAGCTGGAGGCCAGCGGTCAGGCCCAGCGCATCTATGACCGCTGGTTCGGTCCCGACACCCGCACGCCCCTGGCGCGCTCGTACCGGATCGGTGAAAGCGCGGCTGTCGCCGCCCACTGATTTTCTCGATGTTCGACGGGTTTCTTGCGCCGCGTTACATCGGCTGGATGATCGACGGCCTGGGGGTGACCCTGGGCCTGTCGGCTTTGGCGTCGGTGATCGCTCTGGTGCTGGGTTTTGTGCTGTGCGTGCTGCGTCTGTCGCCGTCCAGGCCGGTGGCGGGTCTGGCCGCCGCCTGGCTGTCGGCGTTTCGCAACACGCCGCTGCTGGTGCAGTTGTTCTTCTGGTATTTCGGGGTGTCGGCCCTGCTGCCTGACAGTCTGATGGCGTGGCTGAATGCGCCGCACCGCATCGGCGTCGAGGCCTTCGGGGCGCCATGGCCGCCGTTCGAGATGCTGGCGGGCCTTTTGGGCCTGTCCCTCTACAGCGCCGCCTTCATGGCCGAGGAGTTCCGCGCCGGCATCTACAGCGTGGCGCCGGGCCAGACGGCTGCGGGCCGCGCGCTGGGCATGACCTCGACCCAGATCTGGATATCCATCATCCTGCCCCAGGCCGTCCGCATCGCCCGTGCGCCGCTGGCGGGACAGGTGATGAATGTGGTCAAGAACTCGTCCCTGACCATGGCCATCGGTCTGGCCGAACTGTCCTATGCCGCGCGTCAGGTCGAGACCGAGACGTTCCAGGCGTTTCAGGCCTTTGGTCTGGCGACCCTGTTCTACATCGGGGCGGTGGCCCTGATCGGCGGGTTCAGCCAGCTGGCGTGGGGGCGTTCGAGCCCGCCGACGGGGGCTGCGCGATGAACCCCTCCGTCATCACCGACAATCTGATCTATTTCCTGGTCGGACCGTGGCCGCAGGGACCGCTGGGCGGCGCGGCCCTGACCGTGATCCTGACGGTGCTGTCGGCGGCCCTATCCGGGGTTCTGGGGCTGGTGTTCGGCGTCCTGCTGTCGGTGCTGCGCGGGCCATGGCTGGCGGTGCTAAGGCTGGGGCTGGGCCTGTTCCGGGCCATTCCGGTGCTGATGCTGATCTTCTGGATCTATTTCCTGGCGCCGATCGCCTTTGGTCTGGACGTGCCGGGCGTGGGTTCGGTCGTTGCCGCCCTGTCCCTGATCGGCGGGGCCTATCTGGCCCATACGGTACATGCGGGGATCGAGGCCCTGCCGCGCGGTCAGTGGGCGGCGGCCTCTGCGCTGGGCTTGTCGCGCCGCCAGACCCTGTGGCTGGTCGTGGCCCCTCAGGTTCTGCCCCGCATGGCGCCCTCTGTCGTCAACCAGTGGATCGCCCTGACCAAGGACACTTCGCTGGCCTATGTGATCGGGGTCGCCGAGCTGTCGTTCGTCGCCACCCAGGTTTCGAACCGCGTCATGGTCTATCCCGCCGAAATCTATCTGTTCGTCGCCGTCCTCTATTTCATTCTGTGCGCGGGGTTTGAGCTCGCCGCCGGACGGCTGGCGCGTCGCTACCGGAGCCTGCCCGCATGACCGCCCCCGCCGATGAGCCCCCCGCCGACGTCCCGGTCGTGATCGATATTCAGGGCGTCAGCAAATGGTATGGCGCCTTCCAGGTGCTGAACGACTGCGCCCTGTCGGTGCGGCGGGGCGAGGTGCTGGTCATCTGCGGCCCGTCCGGTTCGGGCAAGTCCACCCTGCTGAAGACCGTCAACGGGCTGGAGGCGTTTCAGCAGGGGGCGGTGACCGTGGACGGCGTTCGGCTGGACGACCCCAAGGTCGACCTGACCCGCCTGCGCAGCCGCGTCGGCATGGTGTTCCAGCATTTCGAGCTGTTTCCTCACCTGACGGTCATGCAGAACCTGACCCTGGCCCAGGTGAAGGTGCTGGGCCGGTCCCAGGCCGAGGCCCAGGCGCGCGGCCTGATCTATCTGGAGCGGGTCGGCCTGATCGACCACCGCGACAAACGCCCCGCCCAGCTGTCGGGCGGCCAGCAGCAGCGCGTCGCCATCGCCCGCGCCCTGTGCATGGACCCGGTGGTCATGCTGTTCGACGAGCCGACCTCCTCGCTGGACCCCGAGATGGTCGCCGAGGTTCTGGACGTCATGGCCGGTCTGGCCGCGGACGGCATGACCATGATCTGCGTCACGCACGAGATGGGCTTCGCCCGCCGTGTCGCCGATCGCGTGGTCTTCATGGACGAGGGGCGGATTCTGGACGACGCGCCCGCCAAGGCCTTCTTTGCTGAGGGCGGCGTGCGCAGCCCGCGCGCCGACGCCTTCCTGAACCGCCTGCTGCGCTACTGAGCCTCAGCACAGGCGAAGGCCTTAACTGCCTGTTCCAAACCCCTTGGGACCGCCTGCGCCGGCCGCGCCCAGGCCGCCTGTCGCGGGCGCCGACGGCGCCTTGCCGGCGGCGTTCGTGCGCAGCTTGCGGGGCGGCTTTGTGGTTGCCTTGTCGTCGTCGTGTTCGGTCTTGGGATCGGGCTTTTGATTGATGTCGGTCATCGGTTTCTCCTTTGTGGGTGCAGAGAAACAAGCCGTCCTAAACCCGCCGGTTCCTGCGCGCGCCATCAGGTCGCAGTCGCCCGACAGCCGCGCAATCGGGCCTCAGCGCAGGCTGTAGCCACCATCTGAATACAGGGTCGCACCGGTCATATTGCCATTATCCAACAGGAACAGCGCCGCCTCGACCAGTTCATCGACATGGCCGGGCCGCCCCACGACCGACAGGCGGCCATAAGCGTCGAAGGCCGGGCCGCGCACCTCGTCCGGGCGGCGCCGCCACAGGTCGCTGTCCACCGTGCCGGGCGACAGGCAGTTGACCCGGATCGGCCCCAGTTCCTGCGCCAGCGCCCGTGTCAGCCCCTCGATTGCGGCGTTGCAGGCGGCGTATGCCGGATTGCCCAGCGGCCTGACCGACGCCGCGCCCGACATCAGCACCACCCCCGCATTCGGCGCCAGGACGGGCAGGGCGGCGTGGACGGCCCAGTACTGACCCCAGAACTTGTTCCTGAACGGGCTCTCGGCTGTCTCCGGCGACGACTCGCGAAACCCGCCCGTCTGATAGTCGGCGCCCGGCGTGAACAGGCCGGACAGGGCAGGTGCGTCGGCGAAGAAGGCGGCCAGACTGTCGCGGTCGGTCGTGTCCACCGGACGGATGCGCGCCGCCTGGCCCAACTCGGCCTGCGCCGCGTCCAGCCGCGCCTGGGTGCGCCCGCCGATCAGCACATGATCGCCGCGCCTGACCAGCGCCCGGGCCACGCCCAGACCCATGCCCGAGCCGCCGCCGATGATCGCATAGGTTCTGTGTTCCATGCGGATGGGTCATAATGCGGAACTATGCGCGCCAGTCGTGCTCATTTATCCGGTCTGTGGCGAAGGATTTTCGGCAATGATGATGGGTGACATCGGGCCCGGCGGTGATGTGCGGCTGTTCCTGGCCGTCTGCGACCATGGCGGTTTCGCGCGGGCGGCAGGATCGCTGGGCCTGACCGCATCGGCGGTGGCCAAGGGCGTGGCGCGGCTGGAGGGCCGCATCGGCGTGCGTCTGTTCGAACGCTCGACCCGCCATTTCCGCATCACGCCAGAGGGCGAGCATTACCGCGCCGTCTGCCGCACCGCCATCGGCTCCGTCCGCGCGGTGGAGGAGGCGCTGGCCCTGTCCGCCAGCGAACCCGCCGGTCTTGTGCGCGTGACCCTGCCGCCCCTGCTGGGCGCGGAAATCGTGGCCCCGGCCCTGTTCGCCCTGACCGACCAACATCCCCGCCTGTCGCTGAACCTCAGTCTGGACCGCACGCCTGTGGACCTGCGCGGCGGGCAGGTCGATCTGGCCATACGCATCGGCGACCCGCCTGATGTCGCGGGGGTGATCGGGCGGCGCATCGGCGTGCAGCGGTTGGCCCTGTGCGCCTCGGCCGACTACATCGCCGCGCGCGGTGCGCCAGCGGGCCGCAGCGATCTGCAGGACCATGAGCTGATCGCCACCGCCATCGACGGCCGCCCCGCCTCGTGGCGTTTCACAGAGGCGGGCAGGGAGGTGGTCTGGGCCCCGCCCGCGCGCCTGGTGCTGGACGGCGCGGCTCTTGCCCTGTCCGCCATCCGCGCGGGGCGCGGCGTCGGTCTGATCCCGTCATGGCTGGCCGCCGCCGACATCGCCTCGGGCCGCCTGGCGGCCCTGATGCCTGACGCCGTCGCCGGCCACCGCCCCATCTACACCCTGTGGCCCGACTATGCGCCCATGCTGCCCCGCCTGCGCGTCGTCATCGACGCCGCCGCCGCCGCCATCCGTCAGGCGACCGCCGAGGGCGGCCCAACCCCTCAACCCACCGCCAATCTGCCCTAAACCGCCCAATCCGGATTGACGCCGCCAATACAGATAGGTAGTGACGCGACCTCGCAGTGACTGGCGACATGGACAGGTGGCGGAGTGGTCGATCGCGCACGCTTGGAAAGCGTGTGTAGGTGAAAGCCTACCGAGGGTTCGAATCCCTCTCTGTCCGCCACGCTGTTACAAGCTCTTGATCTGAAAGAGTTTGTTGGAAAATCAGTCACTTACAATCGTTAGGGGCCGAATGTCTGCTACACTCGATACGGAGAAAGCAGACGTGTTGACTGGCCTTTTTCGACGCGAGGGCGGGCGATATACCACGCGCCGCATCATCCCCAAGGACCTCCGCCCGGCCTATGACGGCAGGGAAGTAATCACCAAAGCGCTAGGGACGGCGGACCCGGCTGAGGCCAAACGGCTCCATGTTGCCCTATGGGCCGCTCTGGATCGGGAGTTTGCAGAGGCGCGGGCGGCTATGGCCGCAGCCGACAGGACCCCCGCTGTCGAAGCCAAGGCGGCGGCCAAGCCCATAGACATAGATGCCTATGCGGCGCGGGCGCTTGTCGGCCTACGGAAAAAGCGGGCGGAATATCTCGCAGCCGGGCGGTTGGAAGACTTCAACCTTGAGGCCCGCGAAGGGCTGGAAACCTATCAGGCTATCCTCGACGGGGGCGATGCCGTGGGCCTTTCATTGCCTGAGGCCGAGGGGATGCGGGTGGCGACGCTGGCGATCCTTACGGGCGAAGGCGCGGCGGCACTTGCTGCGGCTCCCGCCGTCAAGCCCACAGCATCAGGCGGCCCCCGCGTCCCGCTCGCTGATGTGCTGGACAAATGGAAGGCCGAGCGGACGCCGCAGCCGAGAACGGTGCGGGACCTGACGCGGACGGTTAAGCGGTTCGAGGCCGTCGTGGGCAAGCTGGCGGTCCAAGATGTAACCAAGCAGCACGTCATTGCGTTCAAAGATGCGCTGCTAGACGAAGGCAAAACCCCGGAAAACATAAACGTCATCATCCCGTTCTTGGGGACGTTGTTCAATTACGCGGTGGACAATGACCTGATCCCCGCGAACCCCGCCAAATTGAAGAAGCTTCCCGAGAAGAAACGCGCCAAGGACAAGAGACGCGAATTCAACAAGGACGAACTAAAGGCGCTGTTCAGCGGCCCAGTCCACAAGGCCGGTTCTCGTCCCATCGGTGGCGCAGGAGAAGCGGCCTATTGGCTTCCCTTGCTCGCGCTCTACACAGGGGCACGCCAAACAGAACTAGGTCAGCTTCATCCCGATGACGTCTATGAGGAAGCCTACTTCAGCGATGGCGACACCGAAAAATCTGCTTGGGTTATGCGCTTCGCGGAGAACGAAGAGCGCGGCCAGAAGGTCAAGAATGAGGGGAGCGAGCGACGTGTCCCCATCCATGCTGATCTAATCGCCCTGGGCTTCCTCAAGGTGGTGGCGGCCGCCAAGGCAGAGCGCCGTGCGCGCATCTTCCATAAGATCAACCCGACAGCCGAGGGCGAACTTATGGGCAACTGGTCCAAGTGGTTCAGCCGCTACCTCCGCAAGGTTTGCGGCGTCACCGATGACCGCGTTGTGTTCCATTCCTTCCGCCATAGCTTCAAGCATTACGCCCGCGACGTGGACGTGCCCACAGAGGTGTCCAACGAAATCACAGGCCACGAAACCGGGGACGTGGCGAACCAATATGGCGGTCTGGAATATCCGTTGCGGCCGCTAGTCGAGGGCATGGCCCTGTATCGGGTGCCGGGCTTCACCTTGCCGCCCCCGCCCGCTTCCGTGAGATAGCCGAGAAGGCCGGAAAGCGGGGCGCTGGGGTGGTGGTTTGACCTCGGCCGGGCGGTCGCTCGTCAGGGGCGGCAAGGCCCCCCAGCGGGCGTTACTCAGATAACGGCGGCCGGGCCTGCGGACGCGAAGCCGAACGCCTGCGGCTGGGATTGCGCGGCGCTGCCGTGCGGACCCTGCGCGGAGTAGTCCGACGCCCTGTCGCGGTCGATACGGGCCTGAGCGCCGGGGGCCACGATGCCTGTGACCGGGACGCCGGGGCTGCTGGTCTGGCTGGCGTAAAGGTCCTCTGGCCGCATGGCGGCGGGCTGGACCTGCTGGGCTGGGGCCTGACCCTCTGGGAACTCAAAGCCTTCTCGGCCGAGAGCGGCCTTAGCGCCGTCCGACAGGGGCGCGCCGCGTTCCGCCAGTTCGCGGGCGGCGTCCATCTTGGCGGCTTGGGCGTCCGCCGCCGACAGTTCCCCGGCCTGAACGGCTAGGTCGATCTCTGCGGCGAGGACGCTCTCAGCGATGGCGTCAATGGCGGCGTCGTCCCCGGTGTCCCGATAGACGTTGAGGGCGTGGTCATAGCGGGCCAAGTCGTTAGCCGGGGCCGCTTCCACGATGCGGGCGATGTTGCCCACGATGACGCCAACGTCAGGATGCTGGGCGGCGAACTCATTGAGGGCGATCTCAAAGGCCCGGCGCGGCTCATGGATTTGGCGCAGGGCGACGGCGCGTTGGTGGACCGCGAAGGGGTCGAGGCCGTGGGCGTGGATGGTGGCGAGGGCGGCGTTGACCTTCACCCGTTGTTTCATGGTCAGGCTCATTGGCATTCTCCTTCTGGCTGGGCTTCCTCCAAGGCCGCGTTGACGGCGCAGGAATGGACGAAGTGCTGTGTGCTGTGAATGTGCTTAAGCAGGCCGGGGGAACCGGCGCGCCGATATGTGGCGACAACTTCGGCGGCGGCAGCGGCCAAGCGACTGCGCTGCGGGGGCGTCATGTCTTCCGGCAGGGGCTTGGCCTCCCCAAGGCGGATGATGTTGTTGGCGTTCCCGGCGGCATAGAGGACACCCCTGCGGCCGAGGGACGTGGTGAGGGCTTGGGTGTCAGGATAGCCCTTCGCGACCCAAGCGACGGCGGCCCCGTATTCAGCGGCGACGACAGCTTGAGGTCCAAGCGGGCCGCAACGCTCCCGCAGTTCATCCAAGGTGCTGGCCCGGTGATCCGGCCGGACATAGCGGCTATTGATGTCCGGCACAGCCAGTTCGCCATAGCGGAGGTAAGCCGGGCGCTTGGCCCTGCGATGATTACGCCCCACGGAAATAGCCCCGCTTCTTGCCGCCGAAGTAGGTTTGGAAAGCGGTGCGCGGATCATCGGCCAGCGCCAGAATAGACGCCGGGATGCGCTCAGGATGGCGAAGCAGCCAAGCGTATTCCTCGGGCTTAAGGCTCGTCAGGCCCGTCTTCTCAGCGGTGGTTTCCCAGTCGCGCAGCCCGTCATTCCCTGTGCGGGTAACGGCGACGGTGAAGGTGCGGCGGATCAGATTGTCCCGCTGATCGCCTTCGGTGATCCGAACGTCCTTGATGCCTGCAATGAAGGCGTCCTCTTTGGCCTTGTCCTCATCGGCAAAGGCGCGGTCCATCTGGCGCTTGATGGCGTCCAGTTCGGCGGCCAGCGTTTCGGCCTGGGCTTCCGCCATCGACAGGCGGCGCAGGGTTTCAGCGTCCTCGCGGGCCTGTTTCAGCAGAGCGCCGACGCGAACGAAGTCCGCTTGCAGTTCGGCCAGCGGCCGGGTGGTGGTCTTGGTCATGAAAGTTGTCCTGAAAAGAAGAAGGCCCGGCGGGGATGCCGAGCCTCTGAGGGGAAAGGAGAATGGTTGTGGCGGGGGAGTTAGCCCTGCGTGGCGAACGCCTGCCGGAAGAGGGACGCCTGCCGGGTGATTTCCCGAGCATCCCCGGTCTTGGGCTGGGCGCGGCGTTGTTGCGCGCTGAGGCCCGTTGATGCGGAGCGAGGAGATAGCGTGTCCCCGGTGCGCGGCTGGGGATTGTCCTCGGCATATTGGCGGGCGATCAGCTTGGTCGTCGTCGGGCGGCCCGTCTCTTTGCGGCGGGCGTATTCCGGCAGGGGAATGGCCAGCATTTCGAGGGCGGCGCGGAAGCCGATAAGAACGCGGCGGTCAGCCTTGGTGGTGAAATACGCCTCGGCCTCGGGGCTATTGAGAACCCCGTCATCAATGGTGCGAATGGTCATTGGAATATCCTTGGTAATATCGTGGCGGGCCGATGGGGCCTGCGGCTAAGTCAAAGGCGGTTAGTCGAAAGGTGTCCCGCGAAGGCATAAAGATAGCCCTCGCTCATGCGTCTGTTTCCGCCGTTGTTAAACGGATGGCATGGCCCCACGGCCCGCTAGGAATGACATGGGCCGCCAACAGGGACTGAGGCTCTACGGCTCGTCAGTCTCAGAGGGCAGATGCAGGGCGGCTGGGTGTATTATCCCAAGGCGTAAGCCCTAATAGGTGTTCTTAGATTGGAGGATTAGAAGGGAGGAACTCTGGCCCCCCTTACCCCCCACAGATCAGTCTGTTTGGCGTAAGGAAAGCAGAGCCTCGACGGTCAATCCCAAGGTGTTCTTGAGTTGTCGGATCGTCGGGATGGCCTCTGGTGATCGCGGCCTTGCGGCCCCCCTTTGCGATCATAGCCGTAGCGTAGGCTCCCCGCCTAAGGCGGACGTTATGTTGTGCCCGAGGGTATCGTTTCAGGACCGGCCGAGCCGGTGCGATGTTCCCTTGTGCTTGAGGGTATCGAAACTCGTCCCGATTGATTTCATTGGCTTTTCCCGGATGGCGCGCCGGTCGAAAATATCCTGCCGGTCCTCAGGTCCAGGCGTCACGCGGTCCCGCTGGGAGAGCCAGAATGTCGCATCCCGTTATTCGCCGCAGAGAAGCCCGAGGAGCGCCGGGAAGGCGTCGGCGCCCCCAAGGTCGAGCGGGCTAGAGAAGGTCGTGAGCGGGCCGGAAAACGGGCCTAGCGTGGCCGCTGCGACCCCGGCCTACGCCGCCGCTGCCGAGTAGCGTTTCACCGTGGCGGGGGAGAGGGCGAAGTGCCGGGCGGTCTGGGCGATGCTGGCCCCGTTCTCCTTGCGCCATGCGACCACGGCGGCGGCGTCCTGAGCCATCGGGCGGCCAAGGCTTTCCTTCCCCCTGTGCGTCCTGCCGGTGGCCTCCAGAGCGGCCCTAGCGGCGGCGCGGCCTGCCTGTGTCCGCTCCTTGATCCGCTGGCGCTCCATGTCTGCGACTTGGGCCAGAACGGCGAGGATCAACTCCCCGACGCCGCGACCAATGGGGCCGAGGCCGTGAACGTCCACGGTGACGCCCTTGTCGATAAGGAGGCGAACGGTGGCCTGAACGTCCAAAGCGTCCCGGCCGAGGCGGTCAACCGCATAGACATGAACGGTGTCGCCAGACCGAACCTTGCTTAGCAGGTCAGCGAAGCCCGGCCGCTTAACCGCCAGCGTCCCGCCGCTTACGCCTTCGTCGCTGAACTCTTGATCGAAGTCCCCGCCAAGGGCGAGGCGCTGGCTCTCAATGCTCTGATCCCCGGTGCTGACGCGGTAGTAGGCGATGCGGTGCATGACTGGCTCATAAGTTAGGTGACGCTACAAGCTGGCTCATAAGCCCGGCTCAATGCGGCGTCAATATATCTTATGAGCCATAGCGCATAACCTACAACTTGTGAGCCTGTCGTTTCTGGCGGCGTCGCTGGCGATATGGCGGCGGCAGGCAATGCCTTGGTGGCATGATGATTTGCGGCCAGCCCGGAGGGGATACCGGGGGAGCCGATGCCTTTTAGGATCGGAGGTCTACCCTCGCATAGCTAAGCCGAATTTCGGCCGGGGGTTACTGTGAAAGCGCTTGGGTCAAGGGGCCGAGAAACGGCGCAAGAATGGTCATGTGATTGGCAGCGTTTGCGATTAGCCGCTGATAGGCTTGCCCTTTCCCTTCCGCGCTATTGCTCGCCTCTATGGCTTTTAAGGCTTCAAGGAGGGTCGCGCGCTCAGCCTCGTCCTCCACCCCTTGCTCAATGGCGGACGCGACCTGGGCAAATATCGACGTGGTGCTGACGGTGTTTGTTGAGTTGTCCGTTGAGTGCAAGTTAACACGCGCATTGCTTCCCGACACATTGATGTAGTGCCCGCCCGTGTGCCGGGCAAACGATCCCTTACGAAACACCTTGAGGCTATAATGCGGCGGGATAGGACCTAAGCCGTCAGAATAAACGGCATCCCGTATAATGAAGACTTCCTCTTTTCCACTTGGAAGAAGCCGCCGAACTTCGTCCCCAGCCTCCACATCGACAGATGCATCAGGAACTTGTATTTCATTGGCGCTGATGATGCCGGTGGTCGAACAGCGAAGCGTGCCGTCTGGGGCTACGATGTCGATAGGCGTTTTTGGGAAATGGTCGAAAATGGTCATAGCAGCCTCGCAATCGCTGCAAGGAACATAGACAGAACATTCAACCTTGTCACTCTCCCGCATTATCCTTGGAAACGCGAGCTTAACCACTAGGCCGCGAGTTAGGGGCACAGATTAGGAGAGTGTTGTGCTGGGCTGGATCATTGGTGGCGTTATCGTTTGGGCAATCGTTTGGTGGGTCATGGGCCAAGCCAAACGGCAAAAGCAGCGCGCAGCCTCCATTCAGATGTTCGATGATGATGCGAGAGCCCAACTTACCGCCGCACAGCGTGAACTGAGTGCTGGCGAATTCAATGCTTTGCTGAACGAACTGGCTGCAACCACCGCCGTATCGCACCGAATGCTTCAACAGGGCATGAGCCCGATGATTGTGCAGGCCGCTGGATCGTCGGACGCGCGGAAGCGGATCAGGGCGGCGTTGGACGCGCGGCGGGCCAGAGAGGGCGCTGCTCTGGGCGCTGCGAAGAAGGCTGGGATCGAGACGGGCGATGACGGCTATCTAAAACCTGACATGCTTATGGCAGCTAAAGGATACGCCGCCGTTCAATCTACACGCATGGCCAAGCCTTACTTAGAGCCGACACAGTTGCGTTTGGACGCCACAACGATAATCGACCAAGCCCTTGATAGCCGAGCGACTGAGCAGCAACGCATGTCCGCTCGCTGGGGCGTTGTATATGCTTTGGGGGATGGCTCAGACATCTATCTCGCAGGGCTTCAAGCTTACGACGAGGCGGTCAAGGCGAGCCCCAATCCGCCGTCAACTGATCGCTATGAAGCGGCCGCGCTCGCGCACCTCACTATGGTGCTGGCTCAGTATCCCGAGGAGTTTTCACGATACGTTGGCTTTGAACTCAACCAAGCATGATGGCCGCAGCCTGCTGCTACCTGCTTGGACCACCTTGAAAGCGCGCGGCAGACTGCTACACTTCCCCCTCAAACTTGTAGCAGTCACGGCCTGCTAAGTGATTGATTTTAAACGATGTGGCGGCAGTCCCTCTCTGTCCGCCACTTCAGTCCCTGAGTGGGCACTGCGTTTACGCCACCGCCCGATACCAACGCCTGAAGCAGCCGGGACTTCGATCCCATGATCCTGACTTCGCCGGTATCGACCTCGACGCGCTGAGCCAGCGCGCGCAGATGGTCGCGGCGATAGCCTCCCCCTTCGAGCCGGATGCTCTGGCGGGCGTTCCTGGCGAATGTGCGCAGCATCTGCGGCGTCACCGCCTTCTGGCCTGAGTTCTGGAGCATGGCCTGCGCTCGTTCGGCGTCGGCCTTGGCCTGATCCCGGATCGCCTTGAGACCGTCGATGCGGTCTTTCAGCGCCGGGTCGTCCAGATCGGCCACACCCGCTTCGATGGCGTCATAGAGGCGCTTGAGCCGCAATTCCGATTCGGTGGCGCGCTTGTTGAGTTCGGCGATATGCTCGCGGCGGCGCTCGGCATGTTCTTCCCGCCGGTCGAGAACGGCGGCAAGGATGGTTTCCAGCCGCTCGGGCCGGAGAAGCTGGTTTTCAAGATGGCTGGCGACCAGATCGTCCAGCTTGTCCATCGGCACCGCCATGCCCTCGCAGGCGGTCGGTCCCTGCCGGGCTTTGATCGAGCAGGTGTAATAGCGATAGCGCCCGCCCTTGCCTGTGCGGATGGTCATAGCCCCGCCGCACTTGGCGCAATGGATCAGGCCGGTCAGCATGGTGGGGCCGCTGATGACGGCGGCAGGCGTGACCTTGGGATTGCGGGCCTTAAGCAGCTTCTGCACGGTGTCGAACGTGTCACGGTCGATGATCGGCGGGACGGGGACCATCACGATTTCACTGACCGGCTTCAATTCCTTGGTCTTGGTCCGCTTGTTGAACTCGTGCTCGCCCATATAGGTGCGGCGGGTCAGGATGCGGTGAACCTGGCCGATGCCCCAGCGGCCACCATCACGAGTGAAGATTCGTCGAGCATTCAGGTAGCTGACGATGTTCTTGACGCCCATCTGGCCGGTGGTGCCGTCGCCATGCAGGGCCAGCCGGTAGATCAGCCGCACCGTGTCGGCGTGCAGCGGGTCGATCTCCAGCTTCTTCTTGGTCTTCGCGCCGCGCTGCTCGGCGGCGACGGTGCGATAGCCGATAGGCGGAAGCGAGCCGTTCCAGAAGCCTTGCCGGGCATTCTCCTTCAAGGCCCGGATGACGTGCTTGGCGTTTTCCTTGGACTGGTATTCATCGAACAGCGCCATGATCTGCCGCATCATGACGTGCATGGGGTCATCGCCCATTTCCTGCGTGATCGAAACCAGCTTCACGCCGTTCTTCGCCAGCTTGCGGACATAGAACTCAAGCTCGAAGTGATCGCGGAAGAAGCGGCTGAACGAGTGGACCACGACGACATCGAAGGGTGCGGGCTTCGATATGCCCGCTTCGATCATGCGCTGGAACTCGGGGCGGCGGTCGTTGGTGGCCGATGCGCCCGGCTCCACGAAGGTCTCGATCAGTTGCAGGCCGCGCGCCTCGCAATAGGCTTCGCCCTGCCGCTTCTGGTCGGGAATGGAAACATCATGCTCGGCCTGCCGCGCCGTCGAGACACGCAGATAGAGGGCGGCGCGTAGCGACACGGTGGAAGCGGTCATGCCGGACCCCCTTGTGCGGCAGCCTCGTCAGGCGACAACACGGCGACACCGAATGGCAGGAAATGCTTCGTGTTGCGTGTGACAATGACGAGTTCATGCGCTGCGGCGGTCCCGGCAATCACGGCGTCCGCCATGCCGGGGTCGTGACCGGCCGCAAGCGCCTTTGCTTCCAGCCGCCCGCCGATTGCGGCGGCCTGCGCATCGAAGCCAATGATCTTGTCATCGTATGTGGAGACAAGGCCACTGAGCCATGCTTTCAGGCTCGCGGCCTTCGCCGTTGCCCCCTTGTGGTCGAGGAGCGCGATTCCCTTCTCGATCTCATGGATGGAGACGACCGACAGAAATAGCCGTCCATCGGCGTCCATGCGGTCCAGCCAGGTGAGGAAGTCAGCGGATGCGTCCGACTTCGACGGGGCCAGCACGGAGACGACGTTGGTGTCGAGAAGGAAGCCGCTCAAAGCTCGACATCCCGCGATGGTTTGCGGTTGCGCGGGAACTCTCCGCCTGGGAACGTCCTGAGATAGCTGACAAGACCCGCCCGTTTGCGATCGAGCGCCTTGCGCGCGATCTCCGCCGCCTCGACCGAAACCAGGGCTGCAACGGGCTTGCCATGACGGGTGATGGTCACGATTTCTCCTTTGACGGCTTCATCAACGAGGCTGGAGAATCCAGCCTTGGCGTCTCTGAGGTTGATGGTCAGCATGTCGCGCCTCCATATGTAGACATATGTGACTACATGTAATCCATTGAAGGGCGGATTTCAACGCCGATTCGACGCCGGGAGCATCAACCGCCGGGGCCGAATAACTCATCGAGCAGGTCGCCGAACCATCGCTCGAACACCTCGATCTCGGCTTCCGTGACGGGAACGGGATCGGGCCAGTCGTCGGTAACGGTCCATGTGGAGAGGTCGTGCTTGGGCGGTCTGCCGGGGAATGGCCACGGATAGCCCAGCAGTTCCTCAAGCTGTTCCGATGCCGTGGGCGGGCGTTTTGCGTGCCGGGATCGGGATGCCGCCACGGGCCTGTTGTCGTCCCTGCGATCAATAGTCATCGAGGAAGTCGAACTCGTTGCGCGAGCGCTGCCGCCACCCGGCGGGATTGGCGATCCAGCGGTTGATCTCGGATTCGTGCCAGCCTGTGCCGTTGGCGCTGATTTTGAGTTGTGGCGGGAACGTGCCCTCGGCGATCTTGCGGTAGATGGTGGACTGCGAAAGCCCGGTGCGGGCGAGAACGGTTTTCAGACGGATAATACGGTCTGGTTGACGCATGGCGACGCTGCCTCCTGCTGGCTGTTTCTGATTGCGATTGAGCCAGACAGAAGAAGGAATTGCCTTTGTGCAATAGAGTTTTAGCTGTCGTCGTGCTACGGCGAAGAAACGGCGGTAAATAGGATGGGCATAGAATCCGAAACCTGACAGGCAAGCATGAAGGATGCACGGAATTGGAGGAAATCGACTGGGCAGACCGTGCGTTCTACGACGACGGAGAATGGGTGACATGGTCCGAAATCGATGAGCAACTGCGCTACAAGGAGTGGGGCGCGAAATACCCGAACGCGAAACGCTCGATCATTCCCTACTTTGAAGATTTGATTTCCCTTGCCGAGAGCTATCACCTCGAAACCGGGCTGCACCTCTCCGTCTATGGCGACATCGGCGAGCTATTTGGCGCAATCACCTACGGCATCGAGTTGAACAAGACCTATGCGCAGGGTTCTGACGGCAGGCTCGGGAACGATCACGTCGAGATCAAGACCATAACCCCGTTCAAGACCAAAGACTTGGTTGTGGTGGATACGGCGCGGCATTTCAGCAAACTGCTCGTGGTCAAGATCAACGAGGAATTTCAGGTCGCCGGGCGGATGATCGACCGCAAACTTTTGCCGAAGCGAACTGGCCGGTTCCTGCGCATCCGTTGGGACGATCTGCCTCCCGCGCAAAGGTGACGATAAGCTCGGACTTTCAGCTATCCCGCCGACATCAAATCAACGCTTCTGATGCCGCTGGTCTATAGCCCGATCCCCCGGCCCAGACCAAGGCCATGACTGAGGGCGAGGTCCTTGCCGATGCCCATGCCTGTATCGAAGTCACCGCCGATGCCGAGGTCCTTCCTGCGACCGGCGAGGAGCGATTCTAGCTGCGGGTCGCGTTGCAGGCTGTTCGCCATGTCGCCCATCTGTGAGCGCGCGGCCTTGTAGCCGGAATAGTCGCCCGCCGCATATTGGCGCTGGCTGTTCTGGCTAAGGTTCTGCCAGCGCTCCACGAAGCGGTCGGCGCGGGCGCTGGGCGTGATCCCCGGATCAGCATTCCGCCCGGTGCGGATTTCGGTTTCGAGCTGGAGGGCGCGGATTGCACGACCGATCCTGCCACCACCCGCCTCACGCGCGAGGCCGTTGTCCTTGCTGTAAGCGGCTTCCGCATCCTGCCATCCGTGGGGCCGCACCTCGTCGAAGGCGCGCCGTGCCGCACCGAGTTCGCGCCGCTGCTCGTCGGAAGGCGCAAGCCCCTGCTGCTTGGCTTCGATGATAGCGTCGGATGCGCGGGCATGGCGCACGAGCGCGTCGGCACGCGCCTTGCGCAACGCCGCCTCCGGGTCTGCCGCCACTGTCCTTTCCGGCGCTGCCCGCTGTGGCGACGGGATGGCGTTGTCGCCGGGCGTGGTGTCAGCCGGTGAGCGCGGGCCGTCGAACATGCCGCGCACCTTCTCCGGCACGATCTTCCTGACGATCTCGACCACGCGCTCGCGGAAGGTGATGCCGCGCCGCTCGGCGTAGCTCTGCGCTGGATCGGCGCGTTCGTAATCCGTCGCCATGTCCTTGGCGCGATCCCTCGACAGGGTGCGAACGAGCCGGTTCTGATCGGCAAAGTCATCACGGCCATAATGCAGGTCCGTGCCGTCACGGTGACGGGACAGCGCGACATAGCTGCTATGGGCGTCCATGCCCGGCGTCGCCAGGACATGGGTGCGGTCCACCGTCATGCCCTGCGCCTTGTGGATCGTGGCGGCATAGCCGTGGTCGATCTTTTTGTAGTCGTTCAGGTCGAAGGCGACGGAACGCCCATCGTCGACGCGCACGGTCATGCTCTGCGCGCTGATTTCCTGAACCGTGCCGAGCGTTCCGTTCTTCACGCCAAGCCCGCGCTCGTTTTGCAGGAAGATGATGCGATCTCCGGCGGCGAAGGTCCGCGCGCCACGCTCGACGGTGACGCGCACCTCGTGGTCAAGGTCGCCAGCGTCCCGCATCCTGTCGCGCGCCGCTTCGTTCAAGGCGCGCACCTCGTCATTGGTGTGGGTGAGGATGATGCGGCTGGCGTCGGGACTGGCCCGCCGTTCGCGGTCCCAGCGCTGGATCAATTCGCCGCGCGCCTGCTCGCGGGTCTCGGCGACATGCACCATACCGTGGCGGTCATAAGCATGGATCGCATGGCCGGTCTTGCCGGTCGCCAGATCGCACGTGGCGTCCCGCTGCCAGTCCTCGCGCTGGCGGCGCACCTCGCCGATTTCCGTGCCGCCGTGGCGCTCATGGATCGAACGGAACGCCGCACCCGCCTCTATTGCTTGCAACTGCTGCGGATCGCCGACCAAAACGACTTTCGCGCCGGCCTCGGCGGCATGGGACAGTACCCGCTCCAACTGCTGCGTGCCGACCATGCCCGCCTCGTCGATGACCAACACGTCGCGGCTCGAGAGCATGTCGCGGCCCTGTCCCCAGCCATGTTCCATGCTGGCGATGGTGCGCGACGCGATGCCCGATCCGCCTTCCAGATTCTCAGCAGCAATGCCGGACAACGCAGCACCCCGAACCTGATAGCCCGCCGCTTCCCATGCCTCGCGCGCAACGCCGAGCATCGCGCTCTTTCCCGTCCCGGCATAGCCGACGACAACACCAAGATCGCGCCCGTCCGTGACATGCGCCAGCGCGTCCGCCTGCTCGCCGGAAAGGACAAGGCCGCGCTGTTCGGCACGGGCCAATGCAGCATCGCGATCCGCATCACCAACTGCATGACGTTCGCGCTCGGCCATAAATTGCGCCGAGCGATGCAAGCGCTGTTCGGCCTCGATCATGTCGCGCGTGGTGAAACGATCCTCGCCGCGTCCGTCCTTACCCAATTCGACAAGATCGGGCGCGTTCCGCATTGCTCCCATCACCTCGTTGAACTGCTCGATGCCGTCGCTGTGCCGGTGCGCGAACTTCGCCATGTCGCGCCGCGAAAAGGTCGATTGCTGCTGCGTGATCGCGTCCAGCGCAATCGATGGATCGGCAACGATGCGTGCGCCGTTGTCGCGGGCGATCTCGCGGTGCAGGTCTGCACGGTCTGCGGCTACGATCCCTTCGCCCTCAATCCGCTGCGCGGGTGCGCCGATCTGGCTCTGCGGTTCGAGCGGGATGCCCTGCGCTTCAAGGCTGCGATGATCGATGCGGGCGTCGATGTCGAGTTCGGCCAGCCGTTCGTTGGCAAGCTCGGCCCAGCGTTCGCGCCAGCGCTCCACCATTTCGGTGCGGTTCCAGTCCCGCACCTTCTGCCCGAAGCCGTTCTCGTCCACGCTGCGCATGGTGAGCATGACATGGACATGGGGCCTCGGCATCCCGTCCTCGCCTATGTCCCAATGCACATTCACATCAGCGATCATGCCCTGATCGACAAATTCGGACTGCGCGAAGTCGCGGGCGAGTTCGACGCCCTGCACCTGCGTCAGTTCGCGCGGCAGAGAAAATTCCACCTCGCGGGCAAGCTGGGCGTCCTTGCGCACCTCGCAGGCTTCGACATCGTTCCAGAGCCGGTCGCGGTCGCCAAGATGCTCCGGCGCGCCCTCCGGCAGCATGATTTCCGAATGGACGACGCCGCGCTTGGCGGAGAAATCATGGCTGCGGTCAAGACGCTCGTCGCGCAGGCGCGAGCCGGAGCGGTAGGCGGCGGATGCCACCGCACTGCTCCCGGCCTTGCGGCCAATGACCTTGACGTGAAGATGATAAATCGCCATCGCGATCAAACCATCTACACCTCTGAGCGCACGTCGGAACGACGTATAAGCGCGCCCTCGAAATGAATTTCTCGGGACTGTTCGCGCCGTGTCAGACCGTCCCGGTGACATTACTGCATTCCGTGCCTCGCGAAACTATCCTCTCCGCATCGACATCTTGCGACCGGAAAGGAAAGCACAATGCGCAAACCGAGAGACTACGATGCCGAACTGAAGGCGCTGGAAGACAAGGCCAGAGAACTCAAGACGCGGAAGGTCCAGCAACTTGGCGAACTGGTGATCGCCACCGGGGCGGACAACCTCACCGCCGACGAACTGGCCGGTGCGTTGATCGTGCTGGCGGAAACCGCCGATGCCGGAAAGCGGGAGGCATGGGCGAAGCGTGGCGCGGCGTTCTTTCAGGGACGGACACGGCGATCTGCATCAACACCTGACCGCGAACATGGCGGCACTCAGACGCAACCGGGCGGCACGCAACCGGCATCAGGCGGCACGGGCGCGACATGACATGCGAAGCTGGCAGGTCGAGCGCCGAAAGCGCACGAAACATCTGATCGAACTCGGCGGCCTCGTCGTCAAAGCGGGCCTCGTGGACCTGACCGGCGACGACCGCGCCACCATCCTCGGCGCACTCCTCTGGATGGCCGACAAACTCAAGAGCGAGGAACGCAAAAGGGCATTGGCGCTCTGGACTGAAAAGGGAAATGGCGCGTTCGAGGCGGAGCACTCAGCAGGCGCACACCACAGGCCGCAGTCACGGCAGGGTGGGGCGTGACCGATGGCGGGCGGCGCGGAGACTCACATATCGCAGCGCTGCCCGCCATCGCGCGGCAGCGCTGCGCAAAAACGGTGAGCGACAGGCGTTGTGCTGCTCCGTTCGTTTGTGCGATCTTGTCATTGCTTCGCAGGGGAAGGGTGAATACTGGATGCGGGATCAATATGCTGGAGATGTAAGCGACGTAATCAAATTTGCTTTTTTGCGCGCCCTTGCAGGCAAGGATAAAACACTCGGTATCGCGTGGTACTATGCCCCGAGTCATGATGGGCGCTCAGACGGTCGGCATCTTGAATGGCGAGATGAGACGGCGTGGCGCGCGCTTGATGAAGAACTGCACGCAGGTCTTGCGACCTTGCCGGAACGCAGCGTTGAAGCCCTCGAACAAGCGATGATCTGGCCGGAAGGAGCGCTGTTTCATCGCGAGCCGGTGCCGCCCCGCGTGGAACGATCCGCGTGGGGAAGACGCAAGCGGAGCGCGCTTGATGCTGCCGACATTCTGTTTCTCGATCCCGATAACGGCGTCGGTGGGGAAACCGAAAAACACGCAACCTTCTCGGAAATCCGGCTGTTGCGCAAACCCGGACGCGCCATCGTCTTCATCACATTTCCGGGCCGGAACATGAAACACGATGCCCTTTTGCAGCAGTTGCATGAACGGCTTTCTGTCGAAACGGGTGCCGAAAATATCGTCACACTGCGAACCAATGTTTCAGTGCCACGCGCTGCTGGCTCGTCATCATATGTGCAGCGCCAGCGCTGGTTTACGGTTGTCGATCCTGACGCCGAACTGACTGCCAGGGCGCAAGCTTTTGCTAATGCGCTTGTATCGGTTCCACGGGTTCGCGCGAGATTGGAGCGCCTGACGTGAGCGTTTCCGAGGACATCCGCGCCTTGGCGCGCGAAGGGTTGAAGGTCGCCGAAATAGCAAGACAACTGGGGATTCGATATCAGCATGCCTACAATGTCTTGAAGCAGTCTCCCGCGCCGTCTTTGACAGCGCCAGACGGTCAAGGGAAGGCATCACTAGACCTGACAAATGCCCTTGTTCTCGTTTCATGCGTGAGTCAGAAGCTCTCCCGACCAGCTCCGGCGCAACTGCTTTATCGTTCCGAATGGTTTCTCAAAGTGCGGAAGCTGGTCGAAAGCCAAAAGGCTGATTGGCTCATACTGTCCGCACTCCACGGTGTTGTTGTGCCGGATGCCGAAATTGCCCCTTATGAAAAAACACTCAATGCCGCTGGCGTGATTGAACGGCGCGCATGGGCGGAAACTACTCTCCAACAGCTAGGCCCATATCTGATCGGACGGCAACGGATCGTGATATTTGCTGGTCAACGCTATCGCGAATTTCTGCTCCCCGCATTGAACGGCGGTGGCTACGAAGTGGATGTGCCAATGGCAAACCTACGTATTGGAGAACAATTGGCATGGCTGGCCGCGCGATCATGAGCAGGACAAATGATCTTATTCGTTTGTATCGGATCTTGGATAGGCTGGAGGCTCTGTCGGGCGGCAAAAGGTTTCTTGCTCAGCTTGCGCCATCGAGAACCTGGCCGCGAAGGGGCGTTTATTTCTTCTTTGAGCCGGGGGAAACTCGCAAGGGTAGCGGTCACGGCGAAAGGCTTGTCCGCGTAGGCACTCATGCTTTGGGAGCGGGTGCGCGTTCAACCCTGCATCAGCGCCTGCGCCAGCATGCCGGGAGGTCGTCCGGCCTCGGCGGAAATCATCGGGGATCAATCTTTAGATTGCTTGTCGGCGAGGCGCTAATCGCACGTGGTGACTGCCCGGAGTGCCGTTCTTGGGGAGTTAAAGGCGACATTGGGAAGGCCGCGGAGATACTGATGACGCAAAGGATCGAGTTAGCAGCCGCTGAGGCACCAATTGAAGCCGCCGTATCTGAATATATAGGTCGATTGCCCTTTTTGTGCCTTCCAGTTGACGATGAGCCGGGGCCTGACTCCCTGCGTGGGTATATCGAACGAAATGCGATTGCGCTCACAAGCTGCTTGCACGAGCCAATGATTGATCCGCCTTCACGGTCATGGCTGGGCCTCTGCTCGGGTCGGGACAAGGTTCGCCGCTCGGGCCTGTGGAACCAACGACACGTGGAAGAGAACTACGAGCCTCGCTTTCTTGATATGCTGGAAACAGCTATCGAACGCAGTATAGATTCGTAGAATTATTGAGTACGCGGGGGAATACAGAGCATGGCTGGGGCGTCCTTCCAGACCAATCCTATCGACCTTCATCGGCTGCTTGATGAGTGCCATCGGGGCATCATCCAGTTGCCGGATTTCCAGCGAAGCTGGGTTTGGGACGAAGACCGCATCAAGAGCCTGATCGCCTCGATTTCGCGGGCCTTCCCGGTCGGTGCGCTCATGTCGCTGGACACCGGCGGGCCGGTCAATTTCAAGCCCCGCCCTGTCGAGGGCGCTCCGGCGGGCGCCCGTCAGATAGCGCCGCAATCCCTTCTGCTTGACGGTCAGCAACGCATGACCTCGCTCTATCAGGTGACGTTGCGCGGCAAGGTGGTGGAAACCGTCACCCCGAAGAAGAAGCGCGTGAAACGCTGGTTCTATCTCGACATCGCCAAAGCGATTGACGAGACCGTGGACCGCGAGGAAGCCGTCATCGGCGTACCGGAAGATCGTATGGAGCGCGCGGATTTCGGGCGCGAAGTCACCCTCGACCTTTCCACACCGGAAAGAGAATACGCCGCACTGATGTTCCCCGTCAGCCAGGTATTCGATTGGGACGCATGGCAGGACGGGTTCAACGATCACTGGTCGGGCGACGAGCACAAGGCGGTGCGCGAGCAGTTCCGCACCTTCAAGAAAGAGGTGTTGGAAAACTTCAAGATGTATCGCGTGCCGGTGATCGCGCTCGACCGCTCGACTTCCAAGGAGGCAGTCTGTGTGGTGTTCGAGAAGGTGAACACGGGTGGCAAGCCGCTCGACGCCTTCGAGTTGGTCACGGCCATGTATGCCGCCTCCGGTCATGAACTGCGCAAGGACTGGTATGGCGACGAGGGTGTCAAAGGTCGCCATCAGCGGCTCGCCGATACCCTGCGTCCTGCGGATTCCGATGCCGGTATTCTGGCCGGTGTCGGCAATACCGATTTCTTGCAGGCCGTCTCCCTCTTTTTCACCCGCGACCGGCGGCGTGCCGCCGAGCAGGCGGGCAAGGAAGGCAAGGAATTGCCTGCGGTGTCGGGCAATCGGCAAGCCCTGCTCGATCTGCCGCTGGAAGCCTACAAACAATATGAAGCGCAGGTGGAACGCGGCTTCGTCCAAGCCGCCAAGTTTCTGCACATGCTTCATATCTACCGCATTTTCGATCTGCCCTATCAGTCGCAGATTGTGCCGTTGGCGGCGATCCTCGCCGACATTGGCGATGCTTGGGAGCATGAGGCCAACCGGACAAAGCTGGTCCAGTGGTATTGGAACGGCGTGTTCGGTGAGCTTTACGGTTCCGCCGTCGAAACGCGGATCGCCAAGGATTTCATGGAGGTGCCGCGCTGGCTGAGCGGCGGGCCGGAGCCTTCAACGGTCAGCGAAACCATTTTCCGCTCCGACCGCCTGAAAACCATGCGGATGCGGCTTTCAGCGGCTTACAAGGGCATGAACGCCTTGCTGATGAAGGAGGGCGCGCAGGATTTCCGGTCGGGCCAGAAATTCGATCATACGGTGTTCTTCGGGGAAAATGTGGATATTCATCACATCTTCCCGCAGGACTGGTGCAAGACGCAGGGCATCAAGCCCGCCGTGTTCGATTCCATCATCAACAAGACGCCCCTGTCATATCGGACGAACAGGATCATTGGTGGTGTCGCGCCAAGCGAGTATTTGGCGAAGCTGGAAAGCGGAAACAGTTCGACGCCGCCAATCGCCGCTGGAAAGCTGGACAGCTATCTGCAATCCCACCTCATCGCCCCTGTCCTTCTCCGTGCCGACAAGTTCGAGGAGTTCATGGAGGATCGGCAAAAGCGCCTGCTTGGTCTGATCGAACAGGCGATGGGCAAGGCCGCCTATAGCGGCAATATCCCCGAGGAAGGTGAGGACACCGAAACAATCGAAGATGGCTCCGAAGCTGCCTTGCTCCCTCGCATAGCCTAATCCGGCAAGATGAAGTTCTATCGTAGGGCTATGGCGTAAACGTAGTGCTCATCACTATCGGTCGCGGCCCGCCATTCGCTTTGATTTCATTTAACGATTTGAGATCAAATGTGACATGCCCTCCCTCAAGCCAAGCAATTTACGGGTTGCTCTTTTGTCGTGGCTTGCGGGTCGCTCTCGGAACTGAATCCTAGGCTGGGGTTTTAATCCCATATGCGGTGTGGACGACTGCCTTCCTTGCCGTTTTGCCGGAAACAGGGTTTCACATATGACGGACGAACAGATCAACGGCGCCGCCTCGCAGGTGCAGGGCAAGGCGCAGAAGGCTTTTGGCAAACTGGTCGGTGATCAGAAGCTGGAAGTCGAGGGCGCCTATAACGACGCCAAGGGCAAGTCGCTGGAGCAGTTCGGCAAGGCGATGGACGCCGTGGACCGTCTGGTCGAGAAGGCGCCGGAAAACTATCGACCCAAGGCCCGCGAAGTCGCCGCCGCCGCCCGTGAAAAGCCGCTGCTGACGACCCTGTCGGTCGCCGGCGTCGGCCTGCTTCTGGCGGGCATCGTGTCGCGCGGCCTGCGCCGTCGCTGATCCGCGTTAGTGGCGGCCTGAGAAGGCCGCCACGGCGTCCAGCGCCGCCTCCATCGTTCCGTCGATGATCGTCAACCGCTCGGGCTTGTCGCCCAGAGCGGTGATGACGTTTGCGGGTTCAGGCTCGAAGCCCAGCACGTCCGAGACGAAGGCGCCGAACTTGGACGGATGGGCGGTCGAAAGCGCGACGACGGGGCCGTTCGATCGGTCCTGACGGCGCGCCGCCGCGATGGCGACTGCTGTGTGCGGGCAGATGACCCGGCCCCAGGTCTTGTGGGCGTAGGCGATCTCGGCGCGGGTTTCGTCTTCGTCGATGGAGACGGCGGAAACCTCGGACCGCAGGGCCGACAGCAGGTCGGGGTCGAAGGTCACCGTCCCCTCGCGTGCAAAGGTTTCGAACAGTGCGCGCGTGGCGTCGGCGTCACGGCCGGTCGCCTCGAACACCAGGCGTTCGAAGTTGGACGGCGCCTGAACATCCATCGACACGCTGCCGCTTTCGACCGCCGCCTTGCGGGCATAGACGCCGTTGTTGATGGCGCGGGCCAGGGCGTCGTTCTGGTTGACGGCGGCGACGAACCCCCTGGCGGGCAGGCCCATCTTGGTCGCCGCGATGCCAGCAAAGGCGTCGCCGAAATTGCCGGTCGGCACCACGAAGGTCGCGGCCTCGCCCAGCTGCGCGGTGGCCGAGACGTAATAGGGGATCTGACCCGCAAGACGCGCCCAGTTAATCGAATTGACCGAGGACAGACGCCCCGCCTGGCGCAGGGATTCCTCGGCCAGCAAACCCTTCACCAGACGCTGGCAGTCGTCGAAATCGCCGCGCACGGCCAGGTTCAGCACATTGTCGGCCTCGACCGTCGTCATCTGTTTGCGCTGAACCGGCGAGACGCGGTCCAAGGGGTGCAGCACGACCAGATTGACCGACTTGGCCCCGGCGAAGGCGCGCACGGCGGCGGCGCCGGTGTCGCCGGAGGTGGCGGTCAGGATGGTCAGGCGTTCGCCGGATGCCGTCAGCGCCTCGTCAGTAAGGGCGGCGACCAGCTGCATCGCCAGATCCTTGAAGGCGGCGGTCGGGCCGTGGAACAGCTCCAGCACGAACAGGCCGGGCTCCAGCTCGACCAGAGGCGTCACCAGCGGATGGTCGAACCCGGCCGTCAGGCGCTCCAGCGCCCGCTCCAGCGCGCCCGCTGGCAGGGCGTCGCCGATGAAGGGGGAAATCGCTTCCAGCGCGATGGTCTTGTAGTCGGCGCCCTGGGTCCAGGCATCGGACGACAGGGTCGGCCAGGCGGTCGGCATATAGAGGCCGCCGTCGGGGGCGATGCCGCGCAGCAGGGCGTCGGCGAAGTCGGTTTCGGGCGATTTGCCGCGGGTCGAGATGTAACGGGCGCTGGAGGTGCTCATGATGTCTGAGGTCGTAGCCAGACGGGGCGGCGGCGTCATCCGGTTTTTGGGCGATTTTGTCGGGTTTTTGCGGGTTTGCGTTTTTCGTTCCGCACATTTGAGGGCGTTGCGGGCCGGAGGTGCAAATTCCTGCCTGAAAACGGCGGTGCAGGCGCCTCGGTCCGATGCGCGCGACCATTCCCCTGCTGGCGTCGCACGCCGTGACAGTCCATGGATTGGTCATGAGACGACGCGATCTTCTGATCCGCCTGGGGCTGGTCGCCGGGGGCGTGGGCGGGGCCTGGTGGCTGCGCGACCATGTGCTGTGGCGTGAACCCGCCATCGTCTTTCCAGGGGATGGATCGTCGGGCTGGATGACCTATGCCGAGCCACGCGCCGCGACCCCGACCGTGGAGGTGGCGATCAGCGGTCAGCGGGTGCGGGCGCTGATCGATTCGGGGGCGCAGTATTCGGTGATCGACCGTTCGCTGGTCGCGACCCTGGGCCTGACCCACAGGTTCAATATTCCGATGGTGGCCTACGGCGTCGGCGGCGAGGCGCAGGTGGGGCGCGGCACGACGCTGGATGTCGCGGTCGGGGGGATGCGGCTGGAGGGCCTGCGCGCCGCCATTCTGGGGCTGGGGCCGCTGGCCAGCGACGACGGTTTGGCGGCGCCCCTGATCCTGGGCCAGGACGTGCTGCGCAACCTGGTGCTGGAACTGGACACCACGCAGAAACGGGTGCGGTTCCTGAAACGCGAGGGGTGGATCCCGTCACGCGACCTGGCCGCCGTCGAGGTGACCCGCGCGGGCAAGGCGCTGCAGGCCGCGATCACCGTCGAGGGCGCCGAGGTCGAGGCGGTGGTGGACACCGGGGCGTCGGCCCTGCTGGCCGTGACGCGAGAGACCGCAGAGATGGTCGGCCTGATCGACGGCCGTGAACGCACGCCGGGTCAGAGCATCGTTCTGGGCGGCGTCGTCGGCGCCGAGACGGTCACCGTCCGCACGCTGACGATTGGCAATGAGCTGCATCGTCAGGCGTCGGTGGCCATCTATGACAATGTCGCTGTGCCGGGATTCCCTAAGGCCTTGATCGGCATGGCGGCGTTTGAGGACCGCCATGTCGTGCTGGATCTGGGTGGGTCGAGGCTGTTCATGACGCGCCCGCTGGAGATCACGGTGGGGCGTTAGGTTCAATCGACATTCGCGCTAGAATCGTCATTCCGGGGCGTCCGAAGGACGAACCCGGAACCCAGGGCCACAATCGCACCGCTGGATGCATTCGACGCCGGATGCGCGCCTCCTGGGTTCCGGGTTCTTCGCGTCGCTCAGCCCCGGAATGACGAAAAGGGAGGGCGATCAGCCCTTCAGCGCCGTCGCCACCACGTCGCGCGCTTCCGCCTGCACCTGGGCCAGATGGTCGGGGCCGTGGAAGGATTCGGCGTAGATCTTGTAGACATCCTCGGTGCCTGACGGGCGGGCGGCGAACCAGGCGTTGGCGGTGGTGACCTTCAGGCCGCCGATGGGTTCGTCATTGCCGGGGGCCTTGGTCAGGATGGCGGTGATCGGCTCGCCGCCCAGAGTTTTTGCGGTCACATCCGCCGGGCTGAGGGCGCCCAGGCGGGCCTTCTGCTCGCGGGTCGCCGGCGCATCGACGCGGGCGTAGGCGGGCGCGCCGTACTGGTCGGTCAGGCCCGTATAAAGCTGGCTGGCGCTCTGGCCCGTGCGGCCCTGGATCTCGGCGGCCAGCAGGCACAGAAGAATGCCGTCCTTGTCTGTGGACCACACCGTGCCGTCGCGACGCAGGAAGGAGGCACCCGCCGATTCCTCGCCGCCGAAACCGACGCTGCCGTCCAGAAGGCCCGGCACGAAATATTTGAAGCCGACCGGCACCTCCAGCAGGCGACGGCCCAGCCCGGCGACGACCCGGTCGATCATCGATGATGACACCAGCGTCTTGCCCACCGCCACATCCGCGCCCCAGCCGGGACGGTTGGCGAACAGATAGGCGATGGCGGCGGCCAGGAAATGATTGGGGTTCATCAGCCCGTCGTCGGGCGTGACGATGCCGTGCCGGTCGGCGTCTGCGTCATTGCCCGTGGCGACGTCATAGGCCGCGCCGCCCTGCATGACCCTGATCAGATTGGCCATGGCCGAGGGGGACGAGCAGTCCATGCGGATCTTGCCGTCCGCATCCAGCGGCATGAAGGCCCAGCGCGGATCGACGGCCTCATTGACCACGGTCAGGTTCAGGCGGTGGCGATCCGCGATCTGACCCCAATAGTCGACCGCCGCGCCGCCCAGCGGGTCGGCGCCGATGCGGACCCCCGCGTCGCGGATGACGTCCATATCCAGAACGCTGGGCAGGTCGTCGATATAGGCCGCCAGAAAATCGAACCGGCCCGCCTCGGCATAGGCCTTGGCGAAGGGGACACGGCGCACGTCGTTGTTGCCGTTCTCGATCAACTGATTGGCGCGCGCGGCGATGGCGCTGGTGGCGTCTCCGCCCGCCGGGCCGCCGGAGGGGGGATTGTATTTGATGCCGCCGTCGCGGGGCGGATTGTGCGACGGGGTGATCAGGATGCCGTCCGCCTGCCGCGTATTGATGCGGTTGTGCGTCAGGATGGCGTGGGACACCGCAGGCGTGGGGGTGAAGCCGTCGCGGGCGTCGATCAGCACCTCGACCCCGTTGGCGATCAGCACCTCCAGCGTGGTGCGCCAGGCGGGTTCGGACAGGCTGTGCGGATCGCGCCCGACGAACAGCGGGCCGGTGATCCCTTGGGCCGCGCGATATTCGGTGATCGACTGGGCGATGGCCAGAATGTGCGTCTCGTTGAAGGCGCCGTCCAGGCTGGACCCGCGATGGCCCGAGGTGCCGAAGACGACGCGCTGGGCCGGGTCGCTCATGTCGGGTTGGATCGTCTGATAGGCGCCAAGCAGGGCGTCCAGGTCGATCAGGTCTTCAGGTCGGGCCAGTTGGCCAGCGCGGTCATGCATGGGATCAATCTATAGGTCTGGGCGTCGGGTTCAACGCATGAGCGAAGGCGGACGTCGGGCTGACATCCGCCTTATGACCAAGCTTTGCAACCGTGGGGCTACGCTCGGTCAGGCGCCGCTGAATGTGTCGCAGGCCGCCGGATCGCCCGACTGATAGCCGCGCTGCAGCCATTCAACCCGCTGGGCCGAGGAGCCGTGGGTGAAGCTTTCGGGCGAGACACGGCCGCCCGCGCGGCGTTGCAGGGTGTCGTCGCCGATGGCCTGGGCGGTCTTCATCCCCTCTTCGATGTCGCCGGGTTCAAGCGCGACCTGGCCGTTGGAGACGGCGGCGGCGTTTTTGGCCCACACGCCCGCGTAGCAGTCGGCCTGCAGCTCCAGCGCGACGGAATACTGATTGGCCTCGCCCTGGCCGCGCGCCCGCTGCTGGGCGCGGCGGACCTGATCCGACGTGCCGGTCAGGGTCTGGACGTGGTGGCCGAACTCGTGGGCGATGACATAGGCGCGGGCGAAGTCGGCGCCGGACGCACCCAGCTTGGTCTCCATCTCCTGCCAGAAGCCGAGGTCCAGATAGACGGTCCTGTCAGTCGGGCAATAGAAGGGCCCCATCGCCGATTGGCCCATGCCGCAGCCGGTCGGGGTGCCCTGGGTGTAGATGACCACCTTGGGCGGCGTATAGCCGTTCAGCTTCTGCGCCCAGACGTCGTTGATGTTGCCGCCGATCACATCGACGAACCGTCCGGCCTGATCCTCGGGCGTGCCGACCTGGCCCTGCTGTTCCGAGGCGCCGACGCCGCCCAGCTGGCTGGCCAGCTGCGTGGTGGTCGAGGGATCAATGCCGAAGAAGAAATAGCCGATCAGGGCCAGCACGCCGACGCCGATGCCGCCGCCCGCAATCGCCCCGCCGCCCAGCCCGCGCCGATCCTCGACGCCGCCGCCGCCCGTCCGTCCGCCTTGCCAACGCATCTGCGTTTCCCCTCGTCTGATGACCTAAGCTAGGCCCGAACGCGGGTGGAAGGGAAGGGATGCGTCAGCGGGGGCGATCCAGCCAGTCGTCGATCTGTTTCATGCCGGATTGGGTCTGTTCCAGACGAGCCGCCGCCCCTTCACGCAGGCTGCGTTCCTGCTCCGGCGAATACAGCGGCCGCGCCTGGGGGGCGGGCGTCAGCGTGGGCTGGCGGGCCACCTCGATCTCCAGACGGCGCAACTGGGTTTCGGTCTGAAGCTGACGGGCGAAGGCGGCGTTGGCCTCGGCCTGATTGCGCAGCCGGTCGTTCTCATAGCGGTGCTGGTCGGCGATGGCCGCAGGGGCGCCGCCCGGATAGGCGGCATAGGGCGGCTGATAGGCCGGATACGGCGGCGGATAGGTCTGGGCGCCGGCCGGGCTGGCGAGGGCGGCGGCGATCAGGCCGGATGCGATCAGAAATGGCGGGCCTTTCATGGCCGCTCATATGGGGGCGGCCGGCCTGCCGCCAAGCGCCGCAGCAACCGTCTGGAGCGGCGCGGGTTCATTGCAGGACCACATTCAGATGAAATGGAGCACTGTCATGACCCAATCCCTGTCGGGAAAGACCGTCGCTGTCCTGGCGACCGACGGCGTGGAGCTGATCGAACTGACCGAACCGGTGAAGGCGCTGAAGGCGGCGGGCGCCGCCGTCGAGATCGTGTCGCTGAAGGCCGGGCCGTTTCAGGGCTTCAACCACCTGACGCCGGGCGACAAGGTGACGGCGGACAAGGCGGTGGCGGACGTGCAGGCCTCAGATTACGCCGCGCTGCTGCTGCCGGGCGGGGTGGCCAATCCCGATCAGCTGCGCGCTGACGCCGATGCGGTGAAGTTCGTCCGCGCCTTCTTCGATGCGGGAAAGCCGGTCGCCGCCATCTGTCATGCGCCCTGGCTGCTGATCGAGGCCGGGGTGGTGAAGGGGCGCACCCTGACCAGCTATCCCAGCCTGCGCACGGACCTGAAGAACGCCGGAGCCAATGTGGTCGATGAGGCGGCGGTGGTGGACAATGGCCTGGTGACCAGCCGCAATCCCGACGACATCCCCGCCTTCAACGCCAGGATGATCGAGGAATTCGCCGAGGGCCGCCATCAGGGCGACTGAGGCTTACGGCATCGACCAGACGGACGCGCGCTTGATCTCCTGATCCTCCAGCTCCCGCGTCGTCGGCACGCGGTATTCGGCCAGGAAATCCAGGCCGGTGCGCGGGAAATAGGTGCGGCCTGGATCGCCGATCAGGACGCGCGCGCCCCTGGCACGGGCCTGCGCCAGCCAGGCCAGCACCGCCTGGGTCATCGGTTTTTCGTAACAGATGTCGCCTGCGCAGATGACATCGACATCGGGCGGCGGGGCGTCCAGGAGGTTCTGGCCGGTGAAGGCCAGGGTCACCGCGTTGGCGGCGGCATTGGCCGCAACCGCCGCCTGGCAGAAGGGGTCGATGTCGGCGCACAGGACCGACGCCGCCCCCGCCTTCATCGCCGCCACCCCGACCAGGCCCGATCCCGCCGCGAAATCCAGCACCCGCTTGCCTGCAACCTCGTGCGGATGGTCCAGAACATAGCGGCTCAGCGCCTGACCGCCCGCCCAGGCGAAGGCCCAGAAGGGCGGCGGCACGCCCATCTCGCCCAGCTCCTCCTCCGTCAGACGCCAGATCGGGGTGATCTCGTCCGCCAGCCACAGGCTGATCTCCGGCGCGTGCGGCACGGGCTGCAGCCGGGTGTTCTCGCGGATGAAGGCGGCGGGGTCGGCGACGATCATGGGGCTGCATAGACCGGTGCAGGCGCCGGGGGAAGCGGGCCGCGCAATGTTGGGCTGGCCTGACATTAAGTCAGGTTGACATTACATTTTGGCGGTGTCAGGTTGTCCTTACAAAATAATGGGAAGGGACAGGCTGATGGTGAACCTGGAATGTGGACCGCGGGACACGCGCTATGGCTGGGGAACGGGGCTTTCGATGGGCTTTTACGGTCTGTCCGTCGCGGGGGTCAGCGTGGGCGTCAATCAGGGCTGGCTGCACGGCTGGCCGCTGTATGCAGCCTCGATCCTGCCGGGGCTGGCGATCACGGCGCAGCTGGTCTTCACACTCGATTTCTTCCGCAGAACCGACGAGTTTCTGCGGGCGTTGATGGCCAAACGCTTCATCGTGGCGGCCTGTCTGACCTTCGCCCTGTGGTCGGTCTGGGGGTTTCTTGAAACCTTCGCCGGCGCCCAGCACCTGCCGGGCTGGCTGGCCTATGCGGTGATGTGGTTCTTCTTCGGCGCCAGCGCCCTGTTCATCAAGTCCAGCAAATGAAGAACCGGCTGAAGCTGCTGCGGGTCGAACGCGGCTGGACCCAGGAACAGTTGGGACAGGCGCTGGGCGTCTCACGTCAGGCGATCATCGCCCTGGAGACCGAACGGCACGATCCGTCGCTGGACCTGGCCTACCGCATCGCCGCGACGTTCCAGCGCCCGGTCGAGGACATCTTCGAGAACCCGCACGCGAAATGACGGTTCTGGACTGGATGTCGATCCAGCCTGAAAAGTCAGAATAACCTTACATCAGGAGACTGCCATGAAGTTCGTCCGTTCGGGCGCGCGCCCGGTGTTGTGCGCCCTGTTTCTGGCCTGCGCTGCGGTTGCGCCGGTTTCCGCCGCGCCTGCGGGCGGTGAAGCCAGGAAGGCCGCGCCCTTCGCATCAGACCGGCTGTCGGTCGAGGTGGTCGGGGCGGGGCCTGACGTGATCCTGATCCCCGGTCTGGGATCATCGTGCGAGGTCTGGCGGGCGACGGCGGATCGGCTGAAGGCCAGGCATCGGGTGCATCTGGTGCAGTTGGCCGGGTTCGCGGGCGAACCGTGGACGCATGGCGACGGCGCCTTTGTCCAGCCCGAGGTCGATGAATTGGTCCGCTACATCCGCGCGCAGGGGTTGGACCGGCCGGCGGTGATCGGTCATTCGCTGGGCGGGCTGAGCGGCCTGCTGCTGGCGCAGCAGCATCCTGATCTGGTCGGGCGGTTGATGACGGTGGACAGTCTTCCCTTCTACAGCGCCATGTTCGGACCGAACACGACGGCGGACAGCGCGCGGCCCTTCGCCGATCAGGCGGCGGCCATGATCATCGGCGCGGATCAGGAGGGTTTCCGCACCATGCAGGCGACGACGGCGCAGGCTCTGTCGAAGACATCCAGCGAACAGGCCCGGATCGTCGACTGGTCGATGGCCAGCGACCGTCGCGCCCTGGCCTCGGCCATGAAGGATGTGATGACGACCGACGCACGGCCCGGCCTGTCGGCCATGTCCACGCCGGTCACCGCGCTGTACGCCGCCGATGCGGACGGCGGCCCGCCGCCTGCGATGGCCGAGGCTGTGTGGGGGCGGGAATACGCGACCCTGCCCGGCGTGCGGCTGACGCGCGTCGACGCCAGCCGTCACTTCATCATGGCCGACCAGCCGCAGAGGTTCGCTGAACTGGTCGACGCCTTCCTGAGCGAATGATCAGTTCTTGGGCGTCACGTCCCCGGCCTTGACCGGGGCGCCTGCGAACTCCTCGGCGTATGCGGGGGCCAGAAGGCTGCGGAAGGCGGCCTGCGGCACGGCCAGCCAGTAGTCGCCGTCAGAGTGGGGGCCGATCTGGTAGGAATCGAACAGGAAAGTGATCCCGCCCACCTTGCCCGGCGTCGAGCCAGGGGTCAGGACGAAGGGCGTCGCGCTGGCCTTGGGGCAGGACCACATGCCCTTGCCCCCGACGCTGACGCGCTCGGAACCCGGCGAACGGGCCTGTTTGGCGGCGTTGGCCGCATCGCACAGGGCCTTGTCCAACACCGACAGGTCGGCGCCCGGACGGAACAGGTCATTGAAGCCGATCCGCTTCTTCAGGCCCTTGTCCCAGATGACCGCGGCATAGGTCTGATTGGGGTGGGCGCCGCCGGTGTATTCGAAATTGGTGCGCGCCAGGCTGAAGAGCTTGCCGCTTTCGCCGCCCTGCGAATAGGTGATCGACTTCTCATAAGGATTGGGGCCTGCGCCCGCCTCGCTCAGATCGGCCTGAGCGCCTTCTGAGAACTGGTTCAGTTCGCGCACCGCGTCGGCGTACAGCGGACCTTGAAGTTCGGGCTTGTCGGTCACGCCTGCGGGCAGGGCCAGCTTGACCGTCGCATACTGGTTCTTGCTGTCATAGGCGGTCGGCGTCGTGCTGGCGGCGGCGGCTGCGGGCGCCTTGTCCGGGGCCGCAGGCGGTGCAGCGGGCTTCTCATCGCGACGCTGGCAGGCGGCGAGGGTGGCGGTGACGGCGACGGCGATCAACAGGGTGCGGGTGGAGAGAGACATGCGGCGCTCCTTCATGACGACAGGCCGATGGAACCGAGAATGATGGCGGCGAGCAGGATGAACCCAGCTTCGCGGTTGGACCGGAACAGAACGAGCGCGCGGGCGGGATCGTTGCGGTCGATGCGAACTATTTGTCGGATCAGGTGCGCGGCGTAGAGGATCAGGCCCAGGAAGAACAACGGGCCAAGGTTGGCGGCCAGACCCGCCGCGCCCGCAAGGGCGACCGCCAGACCATAGAAGACCGCCACGCCGGGCTGAACCGCCGAGGCCAGGCGGCGGGCGGATGACTTGACCCCGACCATGGCGTCATCCTCGATATCCTGCAGGGCGTAGATGGTGTCGTAGCCCAGGGTCCAGAAGATGCCGCCCGCATAGAGCAGCAGGGCGGGCAGATAGGCCGCGCCATGCAGGCGAAGCGCGTATCCGTCGCCCGCACCCTGATCGAACACCTGCCACAGGAAGGGGCGCAGCTCTGACGCCATGTCGGCGGGCAGGATCGAGGCGGCGGCCAGGGGCAGGGCGGCGGCGAACCCCATCAGGGCGCCCCAGTTGAAGGTCAGGCCCAGCCAGGCCTGCGGCCACCAGGTGATCCGCTTCATGAAGGGATAGGCCGCGACCAGCGCCAGCGAACCGACGCCCATCGCAATGGCCGCGACCGGCAGGGTCAGCAGGATCAGAAGGCTGATCAGGCTGCAGCCGATGACGAAGGCCAGGGCCTGTCTGACGCTGATCAGACCGGCGGGAATGGGACGCAAGGCCGTGCGGGCGACCTGGGCGTCGATCTTGCGGTCGACGATGTCGTTGAAGGCGCAGCCCGCCGAACGCATCAGCACGGCGCCGATGCCGAAGCCGACGAACAGCCACAGATCATACAGGCTCGGTCCGTGACGATACTGGGCCAGGGCCAGGGCGATCCCCTGCCAGCCGGGCAGCAGCAGCAGCCATGTGCCAATGGGCCGATCCAGCCGCCCCAGCTTCAGCCAGGGCTTCAGCCCTTCCGGCGCGTGGCGGTCCACCCAGTTGGAGCCTGCATCGGGAAGGGGTGCGGAAGTCATGCCCGTGACTTAACGGGAATGGGGCGGGGGGTGAAGGGCGAAGAAAAAGGCGGGAGCCTTGCGGTCCCGCCTTAAGTCCTCGTGCGGCTGGGATCAGCCCTGCGAGATCGAGCCTGAGCCCGACACATTGGTGACCAGCTGGGCCGGGCGGGTCGACAGGTCGACATCGCCGGAACCCGAGATGGTGATGCTGGCCTTGCCCGTCGGGGCGATCTGGGCCGTGCCGGATCCCGCGACGTTGACCGTGGCGTCGGTCGTCTTCAGGTCGTCCAGATAGGCATCGCCCGAGCCAGAGATGCTGAGGTCCAGCGCATCGGTGCGGCCTGTGACGGTGACGTCGGCCGAACCAGAGATCGCCACCGCCAGCGACGGCTGGTCGAAGCTGGTCACCGACAGGTCGGACGATCCCGACACCTCGAAGCGGCGCACATTGGGGGTGGTGACCACGACCTTCAGTTCGTCACGTTCCGAGCGAGCGGAAAGGTTCCCATTGTTCCAGCCGAACACGACACGCTCGTCCCCATCGGCCAGATACAGACGCCCGTCTTCAAGGCGGACCCGGTCAGCCAGACCCTTGGGCCCGGTGATGACGACGGTGTTTTCGGGGCCTTGGACATATTCGACGTTGATCGCCGATTCGATCTTCAGGGCCTCGCCGCCGGTCCAGGGCAGGGAGCGGGTGGTGATGGGGCCCAGGTCCTCGGTCCCGCCGCCCTTGACCCGTTCGAAGCGGACGCTTTCGCCATTGTCGTCTTTCAGGGTCCAGGACCAGCCGTGGCGCTGGAGGTCATGGCCGCCGATGGCGGCGGCGCCGCCAAGGGTGACCAGGCACAGCACCAGGGCGGCGCCGGCGATGATGAACAGGGTGCGGATCATGCCGAGGCTCCTGGCGCGGGGGTTGCGGATTGGACGGCGGCCTGGGCCTGGGGCTCAAGCGCGGGCTTCAACAGGCGGTAGTGCAGGCGGGCGTACCAGACGGTGGCGTTGACCAGCCAGATGGTGACGATGGTCAGAAGGGCGCCGATGAAGACGGACCCGGCCATCATGCCCAGGCCCATCAGGATGGCGGCGAACGGACCACCGGGGAAACCGGCGAACGGCCCCGCCACCATCACCACGCCGCCCCCGATGAACAGGGCGATGGCGGCGATGAAGAAGCCGAAGATGGTCCCGACCACGCCCATGGCGATGGGCAGCAGGATCAGGATGTCGATGGCCCCCAGGCCCAGCACCGCAAAGACGGCGCCTGCGGCGGCGGAGGGGTTCTTCTCCTGATGCCAGCGCAGGATCCCGGCCTCGGCCTTCAGTTCGCGGGCCAGGCGGACCGGATCGCCCAGGGCGGCGGCGACTTCAGCTTCGGTGCGGCCGGCGGCCAGACCGTCGTCGAAATGGGTCTCATAGTCGGCGATGATGTCGGTGGCGGTGGCGGTCGGCAGGCCGACCAGGCCGTCTTTCAGACGGGCGATGAATTCTGCGCGCGTCATTGAGCGGCTCCCTCCTTGGCGGCGGCGTCATTGGCCAGAATGGCGTCGACGGCCTGGGTGAATGTGGTCCATTCGGCGGATTGGGCGGCCAGGGCCCCCCGGCCCGCATCGGTCAGACGATAGTATTTGCGCGACGGTCCGGCCGATGATTCGACCAGATAGGTCTCCACCAGTCCGTCAGACTGCATCCGGCGCATCAGGGGGTAGATGGTTCCTTCCCCCATGCCGATCGCGTCCGACAGTCGGCTGGCGATCTCGTAGGCGTAGCTGTCCGCCTGGTTCAGAAGGGCCAGGACGCACAGTCCCAGCGCCCCCTTCTTCAGCTGTATCTCGATGGTTTCAGGCACCTCGGCGTCTCCTCTGATGGAGATTGAATACGGCAAGGTATCTTGCCGTGCAAGGTAGCTGTCCAAACATGACACCGATTTAATCTGGGCGAATGAGTGGCGACTTCTCGGCGCAGGTGCGTTGATCGCTTGGCAAGCTGAAACCGATCCGATAGGTGACCGTGATCGACAGGCGTGGAAATTGCGCCAGTGTGATTACTTGCGAACTATTCGCAAGTGTCTGCTGCAGAACGGTTTTATGGGGAAATCTCGTATGGGGATGGGCACACGAGCCCGAGGAACGCTCAAGGGCGCCGTCGCCTCGACGGTCCTGGGCGCCGGCCTGGCGATCTTCGCCGCTGCGCCGACCTGGGCGCAGGATCTGATGGGTCAACCGACGCCGGGCGGCATCGGTCTTCAACCAGCGGCCGCGCCGCTGAAGCATGACGCCATCTGGTTCCACGACATCATTCTGATGCCGGTCATCACGGCCATCACCTTGCTGGTGCTGGGTCTGCTGGCCTGGATCGTCTTCCGCTACAACCGCCGGTCCAACCCGACGGCGGCCCGCTGGAGCCACAACACCCTGATCGAGGTGATCTGGACGGTTCTGCCCGTCGTGATCCTGGTCTTCATCTCGCTGTTCTCGTTCCGCCTGCTGTTCGCCTATCACGACATGCCGACGCCGGACCTGACGGTGAAGGTCACGGCCAACCAGTGGAACTGGGGTTACGAATACCCGGACCAGAACGTGTCGGAATACATCTCCAACATGCTGCCGGAAGACCAGCTGGCTGAGCGCGGCCTGCCGCACTCCGTCTATCGTCTGGCTGCGACCGAACCGATGGTCGTGCCGGTCGGCAAGACTGTTCAACTGGTCATCACCGCTTCGGACGTGATCCACGCCTTCGCCCTTCCGGCCTTTGGTCTGAAGATCGACGCCGTCCCCGGCCGCATCAACACCACCTGGTTCAAGGCTGAGCGCACCGGCGTCTTCTATGGCCAGTGCTCGGAGCTATGCGGCGTCGACCACGCCTTCATGCCCATCGAAATCCACGTCGTGACCCAGGCCGAGTTCGAACAATGGATCGCCTCCAAGGGCGGCTCCATGACGCCGAAGGTCGCTGAGGCGCCTGCTGCTGCTCCGGCAGTGGAGGCTGCTCCGGCTGCAGAAGCTTCGACCCCGGAAGCGGCCGCCGCCGCGCCGACCGACCAACCCGTTCCCGCCGCGGCTCCCGCCGCAGCGGCCGCCCACTAAGAGGCGAACAGATTATGGCTGACGCTATCGCTACCCGTGACGCGACCCAGACCGGGACCGCGCACCACGACCATCACGACCACCCCAAGGTGGGCTTCTTCACCCGCTGGTTCCTGTCCACCAACCACAAGGACATCGGCACCCTGTACCTGCTGTTCGCCATCATGGCGGGCATCGTCGGCGGCGCCCTGTCGGGCCTGATCCGCTGGGAGCTGGCCGAGCCGGGCATCCAGGTGTTCAAGGAAGGCACGATCGTCCAGTACCTGGGCCTCGTCGAGGCCTCCAAGCACGGCTATAACGCCACGGTCACGGCCCACGCCCTGATCATGATTTTCTTCATGGTCATGCCCGCCATGATCGGCGGCTTCGGCAACTGGTTCGTTCCGATCATGATCGGCGCGCCGGACATGGCCTTCCCGCGCATGAACAACATCTCGTTCTGGCTGCTGTTCTTCGCCTTCGTGCTGTTGATCCTGTCGATGTTCGTCGACGGCGGACCGGGCAAGGGCTTCGGCGGCGGCTGGACGGCCTATCCGCCCCTGTCGACCGTGGGCCACGTCGGCCCGTCGTTCGACCTGGCCATCTTCGCCCTGCACGTCGCGGGCGCCAGCTCGATCCTGGGCGCCATCAACTTCATCACCACCATCCTGAACATGCGTGCGCCGGGCATGACCCTGCACCGCATGCCGCTGTTCGCCTGGTCGGTTCTGATCACCGCCTTCCTGCTGCTGCTGTCGCTGCCCGTTCTGGCCGGCGCCATCACCATGCTGCTGACGGACCGCAACTTCGGCACCCACTTCTTCGATCCCGCCGGCGGCGGCGATCCGATCATGTACCAGCACCTGTTCTGGTTCTTCGGTCACCCGGAAGTGTACATTCTGATCCTGCCGGGCTTCGGCATCATCAGCCACATCGTCTCGACCTTCTCCAAGAAGCCGATCTTCGGTTACCTGGCGATGGCCTATGCGATGGTCGCCATCGGCTTCGTCGGCTTCGTCGTGTGGGCGCACCACATGTACACGGTCGGCATGAGCGTGAACCTGCGCGCCTATTTCATCGCTGCGACCATGATCATCGCGGTGCCGACGGGCGTTAAGATCTTCAGCTGGATCGCCACCATGTGGGGCGGTTCGATCACCTTCAAGACGCCCATGCTGTGGGCCATCGGCTTCATCTTCCTGTTCACCGTCGGCGGCGTGACCGGCGTGGTCCTGTCGAACGCCGGCATCGACTACAGCCTGCACGACACCTATTACGTCGTGGCGCACTTCCACTACGTGCTGTCTCTGGGCGCCGTCTTCGCCATCTTCGCGGGCTTCTATTACTGGTTCGAGAAGATGTTCGGCGTGAAGTACAACGAGTTCCTGGGCGCGCTGCACTTCTGGATCATGTTCGTCGGCGTGAACCTGATCTTCTTCCCGCAGCACTTCCTGGGCCTGCAGGGCATGCCGCGTCGCTACATCGACTATCCGGACGCCTTCACCCTGTGGAACCACGTCTCGTCGATCGGCTATGTGATCACCATCGTCGGCGTCGGCGTCTTCCTGATCATGTTGCTGGAAGCGGCCATTCGCCGCCGTCCGGCAGAGGCCAATCCGTGGGGCGAAGGCGCCACAACCCTGGAGTGGACCCTGTCCTCGCCGCCTCCAACCCACCAGTTCAACGAACTGCCCGTGGTCAAGGCCGACGACGAACACTGATCCCAGGCAAAAGCTGAAACAGCGGGCCGCTCTTTCCAACGGAAGGGGCGGCCTTCTGCTTTTGGGTGTGCTATGCGGCCCGCACAGATGACAGAAGCTCAGACAACACCCGTTCTCTCGACCTCCCAGCCGGAGGATTTCTTCCAGCTGTTGAAGCCGCGCGTCATGTCGCTGGTGGTCTTCACCGCCGCGACGGGTCTGGTCGTGGCGCCGGGGTCGATGAACCCCTTCGTCGCCGCCATCGCCATCCTCTGCATCGCCGTGGGCGCAGGGGCGGCGGGCGCCCTGAACATGGCGCTGGAGGGCGAAACCGACGCCCTCATGCGCCGCACGCGCGGACGCCCCGTCGCCGCAGGCCGAGTGCGCAAGAATGACGCCATGGCCTTCGGCGTGGTGCTGAGCCTGTTCTCGGTCATGCTGCTGGGCATGAACACCAACTGGCTGGCGGCGGGTCTTCTGGCCCTGACCATCGTCTATTACGCCGGTTTCTACACACTGCTGCTGAAGCGCCGGACACCCCAGAACATCGTCATCGGCGGGGCGGCGGGCGCCTTTCCGCCCGTGATCGGCTGGGCGGCGGCGACGGGCCAGGCGCCGTGGCAGGCCTGGCTTCTGTTCCTGATCATCTTCCTGTGGACCCCGCCGCACAGCTGGGCGCTGGCGCTCTATTCGGCAGGCGACTACGCCAAGGCGGGCATCCCGATGATGCCGGTGGCCAAGGGCGCCCGGTCCACCCGTCTGCAGATCCTGATCTACACCCTGATCTTCGTGCCGGTGGCGATCGCACCGGCCTTCACCGGCATGGCGGGCCTGATCTACGGCGTGGTGTCGGTCGTCGGCGGTCTGGCCTTCCTGGGGCTGGCGCTGCGCCTGTTCCGTTCGCGCGCAGGCGACGAGCCGGACAAGGCCGAGGCCGTGGGACGTGAAGCCGCATTGTATGACGTGCGCGCCCAGGCCAAACCGGCGCGCGACCTGTTCGCCTTTTCCATCCTCTATCTGATGGCGCTGTTCTCGGCGCTGCTGGTCGAGGCCCTGTCGGGCCTGGGAGTGTAAATGATCATTCTGTCCCCCGAAGAAGTGCGCGCGCGCAAACGCCGCAACCTGTGGATCGCGCTGGGTCTGGTGGCCTTCATCGTCCTGGTCTTCACCACCACGGTCCTGCGCCTGCAGCAGAACCAGGCCGATGAACGCGCCCTGCTGGAAAGCCAGGCGAACGGAGCGGCGAGGGTCGTGAAATGAACCCCGGACGCAAGAACCTGATCGCCATCATCTGCGTCTTCACCGTGATGGGGATGACCGGCGCGGCGTTCGCGGCGGTGCCTCTTTACAGGATGTTCTGTCAGGTGACCGGGTTCGGCGGCACGACGATGAAGGCCGATGTGGCGCCCGATACGGTGCTGGACCAGACGGTTCTGGTGCGTTTCGACACCAATGTCCGCGGCCTGCCCATGACCTTCAAGGCCGAGCAGTCGACCCAGCGGGTGCGGATCGGCGAGACGGGGCTGGCCTATTTCGACGTGACCAACACCTCGGACAAGCCGATCATGGTCCGCGCCAGCTACAATGTGTCGCCGGAATACACCGGCCCCTATTTCCAGAAGCTGCAGTGCTTCTGCTTCACCGACCAGACCTTGGCCGCCGGCGAAACGCGCAAATTCCCGATGCAGTATTTCATCGCCCCCGAACTGGCGACGGACCGCGAGGCCAAGGGCGCGCGCGACATCACGCTCAGCTACACCTTCTATCCGTCCGTCGACGCCCCGACCGCCTAGGTGGCCAGGCCCGGTGTTGATTTCCCCGGCGTCGGCTGCGGGCTGGTGATTCAGCGCGCCGACGGGCGCGTGCTGCTGTGCAAACGTCTGAAGGCGCCCGAGGCGGGTTTCTGGAACATCGTCGGCGGCAAGGTCGATATGATGGAGCACTCGGCAGACGCCGCCCGGCGCGAGGCCGAGGAGGAATCGGGCCTGAAGATCGGCGCTGTCGATTTCCTGTGTCTGTCCGAAGAGATCATCCCCGCCGACGGCCAGCACTGGGTGTCGCTGATGTATCTGACGCGCGACTTCACCGGCGAGCCGTCCCTGACCGAGCCGGACAAGCTGTCGGACATCGGCTGGTTCGACCTGGACGACCTGCCGCAGCCGTTGTCGGCCTTTTCGGTCAAGGCGTTCGCGGCCCTGAAGGCGCAATCCGTCCGAGACTGACCGGCGCCGTTTGCGTCCTCGCGCGTTCCGGCCCAGCCTGTCGCATCGACAGGCGATAGGGGAGGCGGCTTATGCGTGGTCTGGACTTCAGCTCCTGGCGGAATCTGCTGATCACCATACTGGGACTGGCGCTGGTGACCCTGATCGGCATGGGCATCCGGCTGGTGATGATGTTCACCATTCAGCAGCGCCGCGAGCGCATGAACCGCCAGATCAATGAACGGCTGAAGACCCTGATCGCGGCCTATAAGGTGCTGGGCGGCTCGTTCACCGGCGACCTGACGGTGGACCCCACACATCGGCGCGCCCTGCGTCAGCCCGATCCGGCCCAGCCGACCATCGACCTGAGCGCCGCCACAGTGGAATCCTCTGACCGGGCGCGGCGCATTCGTGATGCGGTGGAGGCGGCATTGTCGGACATCATCCTGCTGGGCACCGAACAACAGGTCAGGCTGGCCCAGCGGGCGGCGACGGAGCTGGTGGCGGGCCATCCGGTTCAGACCCACGATCTGGTGGTGTCCCTGCGCGACTTCATCCGCGAGGCCCTGCAGCTGGACCCCATTCCCAAGGACATCATCATTCCCACCCAAGGCCCGACACGCCCTGGCTCAGCGGGCGGCAAGGGCGGCGCGTCCGGCGGGGGCGGTTCAGGCGGCGGCGGAGGAGGAGGAATGGGGGGCGGAATGGGCGGCGGCGGCATGGGCATGGGCGGTAGTTTGGACGACGCCGAATCGACACGTCACCGTGCCTGAGGATCCGAAGACCAGCATTCACACAGAACCGCGTTGAAATTCCCTCATCCAAGTCTCACAACCTGTGAGAAATAGATCGTTTTAGGTAAGGCTATGCTCGCCATCGGACTAACCACAATCGCTCTGATCTTGAGCGTCGTGCCGGGCACTGTTCTTGCCCAAGATGCAAACGTGGCGGCGGAACGCGATGCTGAGTCGGGAGTGGCTGGTTTCACAGCACCAGCCTGGCTTCAGATGCCCAATCCCGACTATCCCCGCGAAGCTTACCGTGCTTCGACAGAGGGAGAAGCCAGAGTTCAATGTATTGTTAATAAAAACGGTTTGGCGGGCGCCTGTCAGATTGTGTCCGAAACACCGGCAGGTATGGGATTTGGCGAGGCTGTGTTGGCGGCCATGGCCGCGGCCCGCTGGAGGCCTGCCATGATCGATGGAGCGCCGGTAGAGCGATCGGTACAGTTTAATGTGCCTTTCACATTTCTCCCGACAGTTAAAGCTCCCCCGGAGGCACAACAAGTTATCGAGGCGATACGGGCCGAGGGCTATGCATCAGGTGCATGTCGACATCTTCTTGACGCCCAACTCGCCGCCAGATGGGATGCATTACAGCAGGAGATGGATGACAGCATCGACGGCTATCGCGCCTACGATCAAATATTCGTCGCCGGGTATAAGGAGGGGCGGCAGGATGTGCGTGAACGAGGCCGTCCTCAAAGCTCAGAATGCGACAGACTTTACGACTGGGCCAGAGATGCCGGAAAGGCCTCGCAAGCCGCCTATCAGAAGCTTGACGCCAAGTTGACTCTGGAAGAGCGCGCGCAATGGCGGCCTCTGCCCTAATTGGGCGGCATCCTGTCTTTCTCGAAAAAGGCGGAAAGGCGGCGCGGCTCTGGCGTCGTGGAAAAGGGGAGGCTATAGCCTTGGCATAACCGAATTTTCGCCGACCAAAGAGACGCGATTCATGGCCGACGCCCACGCTCTTCCGCAGCACGATTATCACCTGGTGCCACCCAGCCCCTGGCCGCTGCTCTCTTCCGCCGCCGCTACGATCATGTTCATCGGCGCCGTCATCTGGATGAAGGGCCTGGCCCCTGCCGACGCCGGCCCCATCGCCGCCAACTTCCTGGCCAAGGGCAAGCCCGCCATCTTCTTCGCCGGTCTGGCGGGGGTGCTGGTGTCGGCCTTCGGCTGGTGGTCGGACGTCATCAAGGAATCCAAGGCGGGCGACCACACGCCGGTCGTCTCCATCGGTCTGCGCTACGGCATGATCCTGTTCATCGCGTCGGAGGTGATGTTCTTCGTCGCCTTCTTCTGGATGTTCTTCGACATGGCCCTGTTCCACGAATCGCGGGCCCTGACCCCCGACATGGGCGCCTGGGCGGACACCGCCAAGGCCTGGTCGACCTGGCCGCCGAAGGGGGTTGAGGTCCTGTCGCCGTGGCAGCTGCCGCTGCTGAACACCGTGACCCTGCTGCTGTCGGGCTGCACCGTCACCTGGGCGCACCATGCGATCCAGACCGGCGACCGCAAGGGCGCCAAGATCGCCCTGGCCATCACGGTCGCCCTGGGCGTTCTGTTCACCTGTGTTCAGGCCTACGAATATCACCACATCCTGCACGAGAAGCTGTTCTTCAACGAAGAAGCCGTGAACTCGGGCCTGTATGGTTCGATCTTCTTCATGGCCACGGGCTTCCACGGCTTCCACGTCCTGATCGGCACCATCTTCCTGGCGGTCTGCCTGATCCGTCTGCTGCAGGGCGACTTCACCCCGCAGAAGCATTTCGGTTTCGAAGCCGCCGCCTGGTACTGGCACTTCGTGGACGTGGTCTGGCTGTTCCTGTTCGCGTTCGTTTACGTCGTCTTCGGTTGATCCAAGACAAGACTGAAGACCTGAAGGCGGCGCGGGACGAGGGATCGTCCCGCGCCGTCGGCGTTTCCGCCGCGCCGATTACGACCCCCCTCAAGGCGGCGATTCGCGGACGATGCCCGCGCTGCGGCCAGGGGCGGCTGTTTCAGGGATTTCTGAAGGTGCGGCCCGCCTGCGAGGCCTGCGGGCTGGATTTCACCCGAATCCAGACCGGTGATGGTCCCGCCACCTTCATCATGCAGATCGCGGGATTCATCGTCGGCTTCTCGGCCCTGTTCGTCGAGATCAGGTTCCATCCGCCCATGTGGGTGCATCTGATCGTGTGGCTGCCCCTTGTGGTCGCGCTGTCCCTGGCCTTGATGCGGCCAGGGCGAGGCCTGATGATCGGCCTGCAATATCGGAACCAAAGATGAGGCGTTTTCCCTGGATCCTGACCGTGCTGACGGCGCTGGCCCTGTGCCTGCTGATCGGCCTGGGTGTGTGGCAGGTCGAGCGCCTGCAATGGAAGGTCGGGCTGATGGATGCGGCCGACGCGGCGGCGGCGAAACCGCCCGCGCCTCTGGCTGAGGTTCTGGCCGGGATTCAGGGGCAGGGCGACCTGGAGTTCCGCAAGGCGCTGATGGTGTGCCGGGGTCTGGCGACCGCCCCCTATGTCGAGCTTCAGACCATTCATGACGGCGCGCCGGGCGTGCGCCTGATCTCGGCCTGCCGCCCTGAAGGTCAGGATTTCAGCCTGCTGATCGACCGTGGTTTCATTCCTGAGGCCGTCTCGGCCCGCCCGCGCGTGATCGACAGCACCCTGCCGCTGGTGCTGGTCGGCGAGTTCCGCACCTTCTCCCGCCCCAACGGCATGACCCCCGCGCCCAGTAACGGTCGCTTCTACGGGCGCGACACCGAGGCCATGGCCAAGGCGCTGAAGGTGACCGGCCCCGTTCGGCCCGAGGCGGTCTATGCCCTGACTCAGACCAATCCCGAGATCGAGGCCTTGAAGCCGTCCGCGCCGCCCGCCGCCTTCACCAACAACCATTTCGGGTATGCTCTGACGTGGTTCGGGCTGGCGATTGTGCTGGCGGGCTTCTATGTGGCCCTGCTTCGCCGTCGTCTGAAGAAAGACACCCCCTGACTGCTTCGCTTCACACCCTGTCCAACGGCGTCCGCGTCGTCTGTGATCCCATGCCCGGCCTGAAGACCCTGGCCGTCGTCGTCACCGTCAAGGGCGGTGCGCGGTGGGAGGCTGAGGACCGCTCCGGCTGGTCGCACCTGTTGGAGCATCTGGTCTTCAAGGGCGCGGGCGACATGGCGGCGCGCGAGATCGTCGAGCGGATCGAGGCCGAGGGCGGCACGATCAACGCGGCGACAGGCTATGAGCGGACCAGTTTCGAGGTGCGCGGACTGGACGGCTCCCTGCCGTTGGCCATGCAGGTGCTGTCGGACCTGGTGTTCCGCCCGACGCTGGATCCCACCGAGATCGAGCGGGAAAAGGACGTGGTCGCCCAGGAGATCGCCGAGGCCTTCGACACGCCCGACGACCATGTGTTCGAAATGGTCCAGACCCGCGCCTTCACGGGCCAGCCGATGGGCCGCCCGATCCTGGGCTCCATCGCCAGCCTGAAACCGGCCGACAAGGCGACGGTCGAGGCATGGCGCGCACGGCTGTATTCGCCCGACCGGATGGTGGTGGCGGTGTCGGGCGCCGTGGACGAGACCGAGCTTCTGGCCCTGGCCGAGCGCTGGTTCGGCGACGCCGTGGCCACCCCGGTCGATGCGCCCGCGCCCGCCCTGTTTGTCGGCGGCCATGCGAAACTGGCGCGCAAGATCGAACAGGCCAATCTGGTCTTCCAGCTTCCGGGCCTGTCGGCCACCGATCCGGCCCTGTCGTCCATGCGGCTGTTCAGCGAGATCCTGGGCGGGGGCATGGCGTCGCGCCTGTTCCAGAGCGCGCGCGAAGAACGGGGCCTGGCCTACGCCATCGACGCCTATCAGGAGCCGTATGAGGATACGGGCGTGCTGGGCATCTATGCGGGCGCCGCGGCGGACCGGGCCAGGGAGCTTGCCGAGGTGTCGGCGGCCGAGGTGCGGGCTCTGGCCGAGAATGGCCCCACCGACAGGGAGCTGTCGCGCGCCAAGGCGGTGATGAAGGCCGGGCTGTGGATGTCGGATGAAAACCCGATGAGCCGCGCCGGACGCAACGCCGCCCAGACCCTGATCTTCGGCGCCCCGGTGTCCAGTCTGGCGATGACCGAAAAGCTGGAGGCCCAGAGCATCGCGGACGTGCGCGCCGTCGGCGCCCGACTGGTGTCCAGCGGCAAGGCGGCCAGCGCCGTGCTGGGGCCGAAGTCGGCGTCAGCGGCGGGCGAAGCCTTCGCCACGGCCCTGTTCAGCCTGTAGCGGAACTTCAGGCGGGTGGCGGCGGTTAAGCTGACGCTTCGGCAAGCGGCCGGGGCGCTCAGTCCTGGAGAACCCCATGTCCGTCCGCGTCGCCCTGATCGTCGGCAGCCTGCGCGAAGGCTCGTACTCGCGTCATATCGCACAGGCGATCAAGGAGCTGGCCCAGCCCGCGCTGGATCTGGTTCCGGTCGAGTTCGGCGACCTGCCGCTCTACAATCCTGATCTGGACACGGATGCGCCGCCCGCGGCCTGGACGCGGTTCCGCGAAGAGGTCGCGACGACCGAGGCCGTGCTGTTCGTGACGCCGGAATATAACCGCTCCATCCCCGGCGGGCTGAAGAATGCGCTGGATGTCGGCTCGCGTCCCTATGGCCACAGCGTCTGGCAGGCCAAGCCCGCCGCCATCGTCAGCGTCTCGCCCGGCGCCGTCAGCGGCTTCGGCGCCAACCACCACCTGCGCCAGCCTCTGGTCTTCCTGAACATGCCGACCCTGCAGCAGCCCGAGGCCTATATCGGCAATGTCGCCGCCCTGCTGGACGAGCGTGGCAAGCTGACCAACCCCGGCACGCGCGACTTCCTGAAGGCCTTCGCCGATGCGTTTGCGGCCTGGATCGAAAAGACCAAGGCCTGATCGACAAAAGAAAACGCCCGGCCTTTCGACCGGGCGTTCCCCTGGCTTAAGCCGACAGGGCTCTCGCTTTAATCTGGAGCCTGATTCACGGCATCGATGAAATCGCGAAGCGATTCCATCTCAACCGATCAGGCTCTAGGGGCAGCAGGGCGCCGTGCCGCCCTGGCAGCAGGCGGCCAGGGCGTCGCAGCAGGAGGCGACCGCGTGCAGCACCGCCTCTGGCGAGGCGGCGAAGGCGGCCGTGCCGGAGGCGAGCAGGATCAGGCCTGCGATGGCGAATGCGTTTTTCATTTTCAGAATTCCAAGATTGATTGAGTGTCTGTGTCGATTTGGGCGTGCGCCGCTCAACGCGGCGGCGGATCGTCCCTGTCGACGACGACAGACGTCAGTCTTGGGTGGCGGGTAAGATAGGCGACCGGCGCGAAGCTCATGACTTTGCTGGTCGTAATGGGCGGGGTCAGCAGGGCGTGGCAGATGACCGCGCAATCCTTGGCGCACAACAGCACGCCCTTGTTCGGCGCCTGATCGCTGGGGCCGCCCATGTCCATGTCGGCGCAATCGGCGGACGCGACGGGCGTAGAAGCGAAGGCGGGGGCGGCGAAACTGACCGTCGAGACCATGAACATGGCGAACACCGCAAGCGCGGCGCCAGCCAGGGCGATCATGTGTCGGCGGACGGATTTCATCTCGGACCACTGAATGCGGTATCAGGGCGAAAATGCCAATGGGCCTGAATGTCCAAGGCGCGCCGCCAGACGTGGCGGCGATTGTTTTGAGGGCGGCTCTGTGACCCATTTTGTTTTGATCCACGGCGCATGGCATGGCGGCTGGTGCTGGGCGCGGACGGCGGGCCTGCTTGAAGCCGCTGGCCATAGGGTCACCGCGCCGACCTTGAGCGGGCTGGCCGAGCGGGCCGGTCAGGTGTCGCGCCGCATCAACCTGACCACCCATGTCGATGACATCGTCGACCATGTTCGCGGGCTGGGCGATCAGCCGGTGATCCTGGTCGGGCACAGTTACGGCGGATTTCCCGCGACGGCGGCGGCGCGCAGGCTGGGCGGGCAGGCGCCGCACCTGGTGCTGCTGGACGCCTTCCTGCCGGCGGCGGGGGAGATTCTGCTGGACCACGCGCCCGCGCTGATCGCGCCTTATCGGCAGGCGGCGGATGCCGATGAGGCCTGGAACATCCCGCCCATTCCTTCGGCGGCGTTCGGCGTGGGGATTGAGGATCAGGCCTGGGTCGATGCGAAGCTGACGCCCCAGCCGGTCGAAACCTATTTCGAACCCGTTGTGCTGGCCGATGCGCCGACGGGGCAGCGCCAGACCTATATCCGCTGCGGGCAGGCGCCGGGCGATCTGCTGGCGGCGTCGGTTCGGCGGGTGCGCTCGGACCCCGCCTGGTCCTATGTCGAGATCGATGCGCCGCATGACGCGATGATCAGCCATCCTGATCTGCTGGCGCAGGCGCTGCTGGACGCGGATGACCAGGCGCAGAATTGAAAACGGCGGCCCCGTGAGGAGCCGCCGTTTCCTTTAGACGTGTGCTGAGATCAGCCGACGGTCTGGAGCTGGCCAGCCGATTCCTTGCCCGAACGCTTGTCGCGCTCCAGCTCGTAGGAAACCTTCTGGTTTTCGTCCAGGCCGCGCAGGCCAGCAGCTTCAACAGCCGAGATGTGGACGAAGACGTCCTTGCCGCCGTCGTCGGGTTGGATGAAGCCGTAGCCCTTGGTCGGGTTGAACCACTTAACAGTGCCGGTAGCCATTTGTAGACCTCCGTTAGAAGTTGACCGAGGGAACGTCCCTGCGGCCTGTCGGGTCTGAATGGAGCGGCCTGGACTCGTGCGTTCGCAGAGAGAGTGGGCGTTACGCAGAGAGATCGACGAAGGACATTTGCACAGGTCTTTGCGAGAAATGCAAGCGGGACCGAAATGACTCATATTGTGAAGTTTAGGGAACAGTACAGCTTCTGACGCGTTAAGTATTTCTAGGAAAGGCTCAAAATATGAACCGTACCCATGTGGTCGAACGCGCGTATCAGCTGGCACGCACTGCCGAATGCTTGAATACCGGAGATGTTGTGAAGGCCCTGTCGGCCGAAGGCTACTCCGGCGCGGAAATCTCTCATTTTCAGGGCAGCTCGATCCGGGCCGACCTGAACCGAATTTCCAAGCTGCCGAAGGAAAGTCCGGCCTCTGACGCCGCCTGAAGACCGTTACTGTAACAAAAATCAAGATCGCGTGGGGGCGTCGCCAAGCGTGTTCCGTCGCGTTAATCTGGCGCAATGGCGCTTCTGGACTGGATGAGCGATGTGTCCGGGCCTGTTGTCCGGGGGGACGGCGTGCTGCTGCGGCCGCCGCGCGTGTCCGATTATCCGGCGTGGTCGGCGCTGCGCGAGGCGTCGCGCGACTATCTGCAGCCGTGGGAGCCCGCCTGGGCCGAAGACGACCTGACCAAGCCGGCCTTTCGGCGGCGGCTGTCGGTCTATGGGCGCGAGATGGAGCTGGGCAACGCCTGGCCCTTCTTCGTGCTGAGCCCGGACGGCAAGACCCTGTACGGGGCGGTGACCCTGTCGAACGTGCGCCGCGGCGTCGCCGAGATGGGCACCCTGGGCTACTGGATCGGCCAGCCCTACGCTGGACAGGGGTTCGGCACCGCAGGCGTTCGGGCGATCGTCGGCTACGCCTTCGACAAGCTGAAGCTGCATCGGCTGGAGGCCGCCTGCCTGCCGACCAACGCCGGCTCGCGCCGCGTGCTGGAGAAATCCGGCTTTCGCAACGAGGGCCTGGCGCGGGCTTATTTGAAAATTAACGGCGAGTGGGCAGATCATCTTCTGTTCGGCCTGATCGAGGACGAATACGATCGCGACGGTCGTCCCTCGTCCTGACAAAGGGTCCCTACGCTTGAACCCCCGATCCAGATCGCTGGCCTGGGACGCCACCACCGCCATCGAGGCGTTGGCGGCGGCCGATACGGCTCTGTGGGTCTGGACCCCGGCTGAAGACCAGATCCGGTTCACGGGCGCGACGCGGTCGCTGGGCCTGGGGCCGTTGGCGCCGGAATGTTCGGCGGCGGGCTTTGTCGCCTCGGCCCTGCCGCAGGATCGGTCGCTGGCCGAGAAGATGCTGAAACCCTCGGAAGAGGGGACCGAGATTTCGGTCCGCCTGCGGATGCGCGGCGCGGAGACCTGCCTGTGGCGCGGGGTCTGGCTGGAGGACGGGCTGCGGGCGGCGGGCGTGGTGGCGCTGGAGAACAAGTTCGCGGGCTCCGACCTGGATACGCTGACGGGCCTGTTGGATCGCCGCGCCTTTCTGGCCCGGGTGACCGAGGTGCTGGTCGCGCCCGGCGAATATGAGATGGTGGTCGGCGACGTCGACCGACTGCGGCGCCTGAACGAGGCGCTGGGTCATGAGCGGACGGACCTGGTTCTGTCAGCCCTGGGCTCGCGTCTGGCGGCGGCCTTTTCCCAGGACGCCTCGGCGGCCCGGATCGGCGAGGACGAGTTCGCCATCATCGTGCCCAAGACCGCCTCCCACACCAGCTATCGGATGCGCGAGGCGCTGGAGCAGCCGCTGCGGGTCGCGGGTTTTGACATCTATCCCACCGTCTCCATCGGCGCCGTGGTCGTCGAGGGCGGGCCGGACGCCCCGGACGCCGCCGAGCTGCTGCGCCGGGTCGAACTGGCGGTGGAATCGGCCAAGGGCGCGGGGCGCGGCGGATCGGCCGCCTATGGCCGCGCGCTGGAGAGCGACAGCCTGAGCCGTCTGGCGCTGGAGGCGGATCTGCGCAACGCCTTCGTGCGCGGCGAGATCGTGCCCTTCTTCCAGCCCATCGTGAACCTGAACAGCGGCGCTGTGGCGGGGTTCGAGGCCCTGGCCCGCTGGCGTCACCCCCGGCGCGGGCTGGTGCCGCCTGATGAGTTCCTGACCCTGACCGACGAGCTGGGCATGATGAACGAACTGGGCCTGCTGATGATGACCCAGTCGGCGCGCCAGCTGGCGGACTGGATCGCGCGGCACCCGACATCGGGCAAGCTGTTCTGCAGCGTCAACCTGTCGGTGGGCGAGATCGAACGCGCGCATCTGTGCGAGGATGTGGAGCGGATCATCAAGGAGACCGGCCTGCCGCGCGGCGCGCTGAAGTTGGAGGTGACCGAGGGCGACATCATGCGCGACACCGCGCGCGCGGCCGAGGTGCTGCAGTCGCTAAAGGACGTCGGGGCGTCGCTGGCGCTGGATGATTTCGGCACCGGCTTCTCGTCGCTGTCCTATCTGGCGCGCTTGCCCTTCGATACGCTGAAGATCGACCGCTATTTCGTCCTGACGATGAAGAAGGACGAGGGCTCTGCCAAGATCGTCAAGTCCGTGGTCAATCTGGGCCGCGACCTGTCTTTGGAAGTGGTCGCCGAAGGCGTCGAGAACGCCGAACTGGCCGGCCTCCTGCTGGACGCCCAGTGCCACTACGGCCAGGGCTTCGGCTACGCCCCCGCGCTTCCGGCCCAGGAGGCCGAGGTCTATCTGGCCGAAAGCCTGGCCGACGGATCAGCGCCGATCAAACAGCGCTCGGCCTGACGCCTAGCGGCGGCGCCCTGCGCGCGCCCGGTCGATGGCCACCACCTCCGCAGACGACCCGGACCTGGGCATCGACCCGCCGTCGGGACCGGCGTCCTGCTGCTGGCCGAAATAGCGGGCGGGGCTCACGCCCATCATTCGTTTGAACATAGAGATGAAGGCGCCGACATTCTGGTAGCCCAGGTCCAGTGCGACATTGGTGACGCTGGCCCCGGTCGCCAGCTTCTGCAAGGCGATGCCGACATGCAACTGCTGGCGCCATGTGCTGAACGGCATGCCCGTCTCATCGCGGAACAGGCGGCTCAGGGTGCGGTTGCTGGCCCCGACGCGGGCGCCCCATTCGTCGATGGTCAGGCGCTGAGCAGGGTCGTCCAGCATGGCCAGGGCGATGCGGCGCAGGCGTCGGTCCGTCGGCAGCGGAAGGTGAAGCGGCTCTTCCGGGGCGGCGGCCAGCTCATCAATCAAGACGCCGATCAGGCGTTCCTCGCGTCTCCCCGTCTGGTCGAAGCCGCCGCCGCGCGCGAACCGCAGGATCAGTTCACGCAGCAGGGGCGGCACGAAGATGATGCTGCATTCGATCTTCAGCGCCGCCTCAACCTCAGGCGAGAGATGCAGGATGGCCATGGATATCTGGCCGACGAAACGGGCGCTGTGGGTGGCGCCGCCCGGTATCCAGATGGCGCAGCCCGGCGGCACGGTCCAGACGCCGGACTCCACCTCGACCGTGATGGCGCCGCTGATGACGTGCAGCAGCTGCGCCTTGCGGTGGGCGTGGGGATAGGCCTCCTGCATGGAGTTCAGCACCCCCACGCGGCCGATCACGGCGCCGTCGATCCGGTCAGGATCGCCGTCGTGCCGGAATGGGCGATCATCCTGCATTGCGTCTCCTCAGGTCAGGCCGCTCTTGCCCTGGGACCAATAGGCCTTGGTTCTGACGGCGAACGAAGGCCCGCGCATCCGGTGCAGGCGCTGGATGGATCGGGCGTTGCCGGTCAGGGCCAGCCCGTCCTCGGCGCCCGCCCGCGCCAGCAACGGCTGCACCTCCGCCAGATGGGCCATGTCCGCACGGCGCGCAATGACATGGGCGTCCTGCAGGCCGACGGCGGCCAGGGTCTGTCGCAGGCCGGATGCGTCATCGGCCTCAAACACGCATTGGCGGCCGCGCGTCTCATCCAGCCCGGCTGACAGGGCGGTGGCGATCGAGGTTTCGTCGCCGAACAGCAGACGTGCGGTCCCTGCGGCAGGCGGATCAATCGAGGCGGCGGGACCGACCAGGCCGCAGGTCGCGCCCTTGCCGACCTCCCACGCCCATTCGCTGGCCAGACCCTTGCCGTGAATGTGGAACAGGAAGCGCACGCCGTCGGCGCGACGGCTCCAGCCGAAGGGGGTGTAGGTGCGCCCGGCCAGGCTCTGGTCGAAGATCAGGCTGGCGCGCTGGCCCGGACCCCAATGGGCGCCCTCCACGGCGGGACCGGCCAGATCGACGATGACGAAGGGGCCAGGCAGGCGTTCGACGCGCGTGACATGGGCCGGCTGCATCATCTTGCGGATCAGGCCGCGCTCGATCAGGCCCGGGCGACGGCCTTCGGGCCGGTTTTCCCGCGCGGGCGCCGGAAGGGGGGCGTTCATGCGTTGGCCCCGCTCAACAGGGCAAGGCGAGGGGCGAGGGGCGTCAGGGTGGTGCTGCCCAGCGGCCGGGCCAGTATGCTGACGCGCGACGCCACCACCCCATAGCCGTGATGGTCGGCGATATCACCCAGCAGGCGCGTCAGGCGGTCGTCGACGAAATCGAACACTCCGCCTTGAGACAGATCGACCAGATGGCCGTGCTGGTCCCCTCGGTCCGCTTCGAACCGCAGTGCGCCGTCGCCGAAGTCATGCTCCTGAACCAGTCCGGCCTGACACAGCACCCGCAGGGTCCGATAGACGGTGGCCAGCGACACCGGCACGCCGCGTTCACGCAGGCGCAGGTGCAGGATTTCGGCGGTGGGGTGGTCGGACGAGGCCGCCAGCAGGGCGATGATCGAGCGCCGCTGGGGCGTGACGCGCGCGCCTGCGCGGGTCAGCGTCTCCTCTAGACTGTGCGGCATCGGCGGTCCTCGGCGTACTGGAAAACGACCAGCAGAACCTAGGGCGGACCGCCGTGGGCAGCTTCGGCGAATGCGTCAGATGATTACGCGAACCCGCCAAATGGAGCGGGCAGCGCGGGCCGGGATCAGCGGGTTTTGGACTTGGGCACGGACACCAGGGTCACGCCCTCGAACTGGCCGACGACGCGGCCCAGGCTGATGACGCGCGGGTCGTTCATGGCGTCGGACGGGCAGCCCAGCAGATCAGCGCTGTCGTCCAGCAGTTCGGAGGTGGCGAAGGTCTCGCCCAGCAGGCGGCAGGGGCCGTCCGGATAGGGATAGCCCTTTTCCATGATCCGCAGGCCTTCGGGGAAGACGAACGGGGTGTCGTGCACAGGCCCGGTCGCGCAGCCCGCCAGCAGTCCCAGACCGGCCAGAAGCAGAATTCGACGCATGAAACGCACCCCGTTGGTAAACAGCGATCATATTGGCGGCGGCGAAGGCCGTCGTCGAGACATGTGCCCGCCACGGCCAAGCTTGTCCACCATCTAGCCAGACCCGCGTGTATCGCACACAGTGTCCGTCATGACCGATGCCAGACTGGAAATCGCCGCAGGCTTCGCCACCGCCCAGGGCCCCAAGCCCGACAATCAGGACTTTGGCGGGGTGCATCTGGGCACGGCGACGGAGCAGCGCGAGCATGGCGTGGTCGCTGTGATCGCCGACGGGGTGTCGGGATCAAAGGCGGGGCGGGCGGCGGCGGAGCTGACGACCCGCAGCTTCATCGACGGCTATCTGGACCAGAACCCGCTGAACGGCATTGCGGCCAACGGCATCAAGGCCCTGCGCGGTTTCAACCGCTGGCTCCATTCCCGCGGGCGGATCGATCCGGCGATGGAGGCGGCGGCGACCACCTTCACCGCCCTGATCCTGCGCGGGCGCGAGGCGACGGCCCTGCACGTCGGCGACAGCCGCGCCTGGCATTTCCGCGACGGCGTCCTGACCCGACTGACCGAGGATCACACCCGCGCCCAGGCGGGGATGGGCCATGTGCTGTACCGCGCCGTGGGGATCGAGGCGGATGTGAAGCTGGACGTGCGCCATGTCGGCCTGCAGCCGCACGACCGGCTGCTGCTGACGACGGACGGGGCGCACGGGCTCCTGTCGGATGAAGCCATCGTGCGCCTGCTGGGGCGGCGCGGATCGCCCGACGCGGACGCCAAGGCGATCGTGGCGGCGGCGACAGAGGCCGGAACCCGCGACAACGCCACCGCCATCGTCATCGACGTGGTTCAGACCGGCGCGCCCGACTGGGAGGCGATCACGGCCGAGGCCGAGGGGCTGGTCATCCAGCCCCCGCCCGAGGCCGGTGACAATGTCGATGGTTTCCATCTGACGCGGTTGGTGGCGGACGGGCGCTATACGCGGCTGTTTCTGGCGCGCGACACGCTTGCCAAGGACGGGTTGGGCGACGCCGGGGCCGTGGTGCTGAAATTTCCCAAGACCGCCGTGGTGTCCGAACGGGGCGCGCGGATCGCCTTCCTGCGCGAGGCCTTCATCGGCCGCCGCATCGACAGCCCCCATGTCGGTCGGGTGCTGACGCTGGAGACGGGGCGGCAGGGGCGGCTCTACATCGTCCAGCCCTTTTATGCCGGAACCACCCTGCATCGGCGCCTGGCTGAGGATGGGCCGCCCGAAATCGCGCCGGGCATCGATATCGCCCTGAAGCTGGCGCGCGGGGTGGCGGCGCTCCACCGGGCGGGCGTGACCCACCGCGACATCAAGCCGGACAATGTGATCCTGGAGGCGGACGGCGGGCTGAAGCTGGTCGATCTGGGGGTCGCGCGCCTGCGCCGGGCCGAAGAATTCGCCGAGGCCGAGGCCCCCGGCACGCCCGGCTTCAAGGCGCCTGAAATGTATGACGGCGAGGTCGGCGACGCCGCCACCGACCAGTTCGCCCTGGGCGTGACCCTGTATCGGCTGTTCACCAAGACCTATCCGTGGGGCGAGGTTGATCCGAACGACGCGCCACGTTTCGACAAGGCGCCGACCCCGCCCAGCCGCCATCGCCCGGACATGCCCGCCTGGCTGGACGCCGCCATCCTGAGAGCGATCGCACCCAATCGCGACGACCGGTTCGACGATGTCGAGGAGCTGATCCGGGTGCTGGAGACCGGCAGCGCCGCCGCCGCCCCGCCGCCGCGAACCCTGTCGCTGATCGAACGTGATCCGGTCAGGTTCTGGCAGGGGGTCAGCCTGCTGCTGGTCGTGCTTTTGGCGATATCGCTGGCGACGCGTTAGCGCGCCTCAGGCCCTGCCGCCCTGGCTGGACAGTTGCGAGGCCTGGACGCCCATCTGGGCCAGGGCGCGCGTCCATTTGGTCTCGTGGTTGGTGTCGAAGATGATGTCCAGGTCCGCCTCGGCGGTCAGCCAGACGTTTTCAGCCAGTTCGTCCTCCAACTGACCCTCGCCCCAGCCGGCGTAACCCAGCAACAGGGTCGAGCGGCGCGGGCCGGACACATCGTCGGTCATGGCGGCCAGGGCCTCGCGCGTGCCGGTCATCGCCAGCCCCTCGCCGAACGGCAGGCTGTCGTCGCCGATCATCCAGTCGTCGGTGTGCAGCACGAAGCCGCGCTCGCGTTCGACCGGGCCGCCGACCAGTACGGCGCGGCCCACGGCCTGGGCCGGGGCGGGAGCGTCCAGCTTGTCCAGCACGGTCTTCAGGTCGACGCCGTCCACCGGCCGGTCGATGCGAAGCCCCATCGCATGATCCGACCCGTGGGCGCAGATCAGTATGACGGCGTGTTCGAAACGCGGATCGCTGATGCCGGGCATGGCGACAAGCAGACGGCCTGTCAGGGAGGAGGCGTCGGTCATGATGGTGCATCATCGGGTGGTTAACGGGTGCGTGCAAGCGCCTTGACGCTTGCGGACGCGCGGCATGGGTCTATGTGTCGCTCGCACGGTTTCATTTCCACCCAGACCTCCCCGGAGAGAGTTCATGACCATTCAGATCGGCGACCGCATCCCCGCCGCGACCCTGGCCCAGGCGACGGCTGAAGGCCCCAAGCCCGTCTCGACCGCCGAGATCTTCAACGGCAAGACCGTCGCCCTGTTCGCCGTTCCGGGCGCCTTCACCCCGACCTGTTCGGCGCGCCACCTGCCGGGCTTCAAGGATCATCTGGCCGACATCCAGGCCAAGGGCGTCGACACCGTCGCCTGCATCTCGGTCAACGACGCCTTCGTCATGAAGGCCTGGGCCGAAAGCCAGGGCATCGAGGACGGCTCCATCGTCATGCTGGCCGACGGCAACGGCGAACTGACCCGCGCCCTGGGTCTGGTGCTGGACGGCTCGGGCTTCGGCCTGGGTGACCGTTCGCAGCGCTATTCCATGCTGGTCAAGGACGGCACGGTTTCGCAGCTGAACATCGAACAGGGCGGCGAGTTCAAGGTGTCGTCGGCCGAGCACCTGATCGCTCAGCTGTAAGTATTTATGCGGGTGTTTATAACTCGCTTGGATTGTGTTTTATTGACCTGATCCCCCAACTTGGCCGTCGCTCTTCCCCTGGAGCGGCGGCCTTTTGCGTTGAGCCGTGATGACCGACGTCTTCTCAGCCGAAAAGCGCAGCGCCGTGATGCGGCGGATCAAGGGGCGTGACACCGCGCCGGAACTGGCCGTGCGCCGTGTTCTGAGGGCGGCGGGCGTCGGCTATCGGCTGGGCGGCTGCGGTCTGCCGGGCAGGCCGGACGTGGTGATGAAGGGGCGGCGCACCGTGATCTTCGTTCACGGTTGTTTCTGGCACGGACACGACTGCGCGCGCGGCGCCCGCCAGCCCAAGTCCAACGCCGACTACTGGATCGCCAAGATCAACCGCAACCGCGCCCGTGATGCGGCGGCGCAGACGGCGCTGGAGGCGGACGGCTGGCGCGTCCTGACCGCTTGGGAGTGCCGGATGAAGACGCCGGGCTTCAACCAGGCGCTGGTCGGCGCCGTTCGGGATCAGGCGGCTTCGGCGGCGTCCGACTGACTGTTCGCCACATCATTGAGCACATGCTGCAAGGCGCCGATCAGGGCGGGCGGCGTCAGGGGCTTGGGCACGAAATAGGCCATGCCCGCGGCCTGGCAGGCGGCGATGTCCTCAGGGGCGGTGTCGGCGGTAACGGCGATGATCGGGGTGCGGGCGTTGGGGCCGGTCCCGGCGCGCAGGCGGCGCGTGGTCTCGCGCCCATCCAGCTCCGGCATCCGCACATCCATGAAGATCACGTCGAAGGCGGTCTCCGCGCATCGGTCCAGCGCGATCAGACCGTCGGCGGCGGTGGTGATCTCGCACCCCAGCGGCTGAAGGATCAACTGCACGGCGCGGCGGTTGATGTCGTGGTCGTCCACGACCAACAGGCGCAGCGGGCGCTCTTCGTCATCCTCGACAGTGTCCGGCGCATCAGCCGCGGCGTCGTCCGTCGGCGGCGCGAGCGTGTCCTGGGCGAGCGCAGGCGAGGCGGGCGCGGGGGCTGGAGCGGGGGTGTGGCCGGTGGGCTGGGCCGTGACTTCGAACTTGGCGGACGACAGGGCGCGGGCGATGGCCAGGCGTCCGTCGTCGATGGGCGCCGTCGTCGGCGCGGCGGCGCATTCGCCCTTGGGCAGGAACAGGGAGATGGTGAACCTGGCCCCTTCGCCCGGCGCGCTGCGGGCCGTCAGGCGACCGCCCATCAGCTCGACCAGATCGCGGCTGATGGCCAGGCCAAGGCCGCTGCCGCCGTGGCGGGCGCTGACGCCGTCTGCGGTCTGGTCGAAGGGGGTGAACAGGCGTTCCAGTTGTTCAGTGGTCATGCCAGGGCCGGTGTCGGCCACCTCGATCAGGATGGAATAGCCGGTCGGCTCCTCGGCCCAGGCGTCCAGACGCAGGGTGATGGCCCCGGCCTCGGTGAACTTCATCGCATTGGACAGCAGGTTGTTCAGCACCTGACGCAGCCGCATCGGGTCGCCGCGCACCGAGGCGGGCATGTGGTTGGCGCCCTCCAGGCGCAGCCGCAGCCCCTTGGCGTCCGCCGCGCCCCGCCACAGACGCAGCGTCTGGGCCAGCATGATGCGCAGGTTGAAATCGACCGTCTCGACCGTCATCCGGCCCGCGCCGATCTTGGAATGGTCCAGCAGGTCGTCCAGCAGGGCCTTCATCATCAGGCCGGCGTCCGAGATCAGGCTGGCGTTGGCGCGCGACTGCGGGTCGCTGGCCTTCAGCTCCGACGCGCCGGTCAGGATGGCGCCGATGGGGGTGCGCAGATCATGGCCGATGGCGGCCAGGAAGGCGGTGTGGTCCGCCAGGTCCGCCTCGGCCTTGAGGCGCAGGCGGTCCGCCTCGGCGTGGATGCGAATCTGGGCCTCTGTGACCTCGCTCATCCGCTGCCAGCTGATCAGGATGTAGAGGGTGTAGAGGACGATGGAGGCGGTGACGGTGGTGATCAGGGCCGGGGTGGCGCCATAGGCGGCGGCGAAGAAGGGCGTGGCGGCCAGATAGAGCAGCTGCGGCGTGATGGTCGAGACCAGCACGGCAAGAGAGCGCGGCGAGTTCATCATGGTGAACAGCATCACCGCCGGCAGCATGACCGAGGCGCAGACGCCGCCCAAGGGTCCGCCAATCAGCCACATCGGCACCGCCAGAGACCCGAACAGGGCGGCGTTCATGAACAGGCACAGACAGCCCAGAATCTTGCGGGCCAGGCCGATCTCCTGGGGCTCAGGACGGTTGACCGGGGCGAAGACCGCCAGCTCCACGCCCTGCGCCAGCGCATAAAGCACAGCCCAGCCGACGCTGATCGGCCAGCCCATCATGGGTGCGACAACAAGCGCCACACCGCAGCCCAGCGTCAGGCGCTGAACCAGGGTGCTGCGGCGATGACGGACAGCGGTCGTCCAACCGCCGGCCACCGTCTCGTCGGTGATCAGCTTAGGCATTCTAGCCCCCAAGGTGCGGCGTGTTTTCGGCCGCTTGTCCTTAAGGTCTCATAACGACACTAACGCACCGTCAACGCGAGGCGTTGACAGCCTCAGAGACTGTGGAAAACCCGTCTGCGCGCAGGCGGGCGGCCAGATCACGCTTGATGCGGCCGACCAGTCCCGGCCCCTCATAGATCATGGCGGAGTAGATCTGGACCGCAGAGGCGCCCAGCCGGATGCGGGCGTAGGCCTCGGCGCCGCTGTCGATTCCGCCGACGGCGATCAGGGGCAGGCGGCCTTGTGCGGCCTCGGCTGCGGCGCGCAGGGCCTTTTCCGCAAACGGCCGCACGGGCGCGCCGGACAGGCCGCCGGTCTCGTGCGCCTGGGCCGAGCGCAGGGTCTTGGGCCGCTCCAGCGTCGTGTTGGACACGATCAGGCCGTCGATGCGGTGCGCCAGCGAGGCCTCCACGATCATGGCGACCTCGTCAGAGATCAGGTCGGGCGCGATCTTCAGGAAGACGGGGACGCGCGCCGCGCCGTCGACCGGGCGCGCGGCGTCGATCCGGCCCAGCAGGTCGTCCAGCTGCTCACGACCCTGAAGGGCGCGCAGGCCCGGCGTGTTGGGCGAGGAGATGTTGACGGTGAAATACGACGCGCGTCCGGCCAGCCGCTGCAGACCGGCGACATAGTCGGCGGCCTTGTCCTCAGTGTCCTTGTTGGCGCCCAGATTGGCGCCGACGACCACGTCTTTCGGCCGGTTGTCCAGACGGGCGGCGAAGGCGTCGAGGCCCGCGTTGTTGAAGCCCATCCGGTTGATGATCGCCCGATCTTGCGTCAGGCGGAATAGGCGCGGCTTGGGATTGCCCGGCTGGGCGCGCGGGGTGACTGAGCCGCATTCGACAAAACCGAAGCCCAGACGCGACAGGCCGCGCAGGGCCTCGCCGTTCTTGTCCAGACCCGCAGCCAGGCCCACCGGATTGGGCAGGATCAGACCCGCGAGGGTCGTGTGCAGGATCGGATCGTCGGCGGCGGGCGCGGGCAGGGGGGCGAACCCCAGCCCCTTGATCGCCAGCTGGTGCGCCGTCTCGGGGTCGAGGTTGCGCAGAATGGCGCCGCCCAGGTCGATCACGCTCATGCCGCGTCCTCAAAGATGATTTCGCCGTCCGTCGTCACCGAGAGCCTGCGCGAGGCCGTGACCGCCGTGACGGGCAGGGGCGCATACAGATGCGGGAACAGGGCGCCGCCGCGCGACGGCTCCCACACCAGATCATCGCTGAACCGGGTCAGGTCCACGCTCAGCATCAGCAGGTCCGCCTGCCCCGCATAGTGTTTGTGCAGGGTCTCGGCCAGCTGGTCCTCGGTGGACATGTGGATATAGCCGTCGGCCAGATCGACGGCGGAGCCTTCGTAGCGGCCCTCGGCCACCGCCGCGCGCCATTCGTCGGCGGCGACCACCTTGTAGGCGATGTCGGTCATTGGGCGCCCAGCGAACGCGGCGTCAGGAAGCCCTCATAGGTGCAGCGTCCGGCCACATCGACGGTGAACAGGGCGGCGGCGCCCGGCGGGAAACCGCCCGCCATCCGGTCCAACACGGCGGGAGAGGCCGCGCTCTCGGTCAGGTATTCGACGGCCAGCACATGGACGCCCGGATTGTGCGCCAGCACCAGCAGGCAGCCCGCCTCTTCCTCGCTGTTCTCGACAAGGCGGCGGATCACGTCGGACGGGGCGTTGTAGAGGGCGGGCTCGTAGCGGATTTCGACGTCGCCGAAGCTGTCGTGCATCTGCTCCCAGGTCTCGCGCGTGCGGACGGCGGAGGAGATCAGGGCCAGGTCCGGCTTCAGCCCCCGTTCCGCCAGGGCGCGGCCCATCAGGGCGGCTTCGCTGCGGCCGTTGGGGGCCAGAGGGCGGGCTTCATCGCCGCCGGCAGGGGCGGAGGGCTGCGCCTGAGCGTGCCGCATGAGGATCAAACGATGCATGAGCCTCGCCATAAGGCCGTTCGCCTCCGCTCGCCAGTCGCCACGGTGGTCAACTCCGCGTCAGCCATCGCCATTTCAAGCGTCAGGGGCGGGGGTGCGGGCGATGGGCTGGGGCGTCAGGTTCGGATTGCGGACGCGCTGGGCATGGCCGCTGGGCCGCAGTCGGGCATAGGTCTGACGCGACGCCTCTAGCAGGATCAGGCCCGCCGCGCCCGGCGCGACACGACGTCCCACCTGTTCGAACCCGTCCGCCAGCGACAGCAGCGGGGTCCACGGCGGCACATACAGGGTCTGGGACCAGGCTGCGGGCTCCAGCCCCGCCTCGCGCACCAGCCGCTCCAGCTGACGGCGGGTGAAGGGACGCCCGTGGCCGAAGGGGGTGTTCTCGGCTCTGGCCCACAGGCCGCCGCGCGCCGCCGCGACCAGGATGATCCGCCCCGTCGGCGCCAGCGCCCGCACGGCCTCGGTCAGCAGGGCGGCGGGGTCATCCGCCTCTTCCAGCGCATGGATCAGCAGGATGCGGTCGAACGATCCGGCGGCGAAGGGCAGGCGGCGGTCATCGACCAGCAGGGTGCGGTTGCGCCCGACCGTGGGCCATTGTTCGACGCCCTGACCGCCCGGCATGGCCGCGACCACGCGGCGGGCGCCGACAAAAGCGTCCAGCCAGGGCGTGGCGTATCCGATGCCCAGAACATCGCTGTTGGTCGCCTCGCCCCAGGCGTCGTTCAGGCGTCGCGCCAGCAGCCGACGCACCAGCGCGCCGGTCGGCTCGCCGTAGAAGGTTCGAAGCTCGTCGATGCTGCGCCGCATGGGATCACTATAGGCCGCAGATGGGCGGGACTGCTAGAATGCGCGCATGACCCTGGATGTTCACCTGTTTGCCTGCCGCAGCGACAACTACGGCTTTCTGATCCGCGACACGGCCACCGGCCAGGTCGCCACGGTCGATACGCCGGACGCGGCGCGGATTCTGGAGGAGTTGGAGAAACTGGGCTGGGGGCGGCTGGACCTGATCCTGAACACCCACTGGCACCCGGACCACACCGAGGGCAACGAGCGGCTGAAGGCGGAGACCGGCTGCGAGATCGTGGGGCCGGAAGAGGTGCGCCGCGTCGCCCCGCTGGACCGCGCGGTCGCAGGCGGGGATGTGGTCGAACTGGGCCAGACGCGGTTCGAGGTGACGGACACGCCCGGCCATACCCAGGGCCACGTCGTCTTCCGTTCGGTCGAGGAGGGCGCGGCCTTCGTCGGCGACACCCTGTTCGCCCTGGGCTGCGGGCGGATCTTCGAAGGTTCGCCCGAGCAGATGTGGTCCAGTCTCCAGACCCTGGCCGCCTGGCCGCCCGAGACGGTGATCTGGTGCGCCCACGAATATACGGCGGCCAACGCCCGTTTCACCCTGACGCTGGATGACCTGCCCGAGATGCAGGCCTATGCCGACGCGATCTTTGCGGCGCGTGAACGGGGCGAGGCCACTGTGCCGACCACCATCGCGACGGAGCTGAAGTTCAATCCGTTCCTGCGGGCCAGGGACGCCGCCGACTTCGCCGCGCGTCGGGCGGCCAAGGACAGTTTCTGATCCTGATCAGCTCGGCATCAGGGCGCGGATCACCAAGGCTGATGACGGACGTCCGCTGACGCCGCGCGCCGGATCGACGATGACCCGCAGTTCGCCGCGCATATAGGTGACCGAGGCGCGGTCGCCCTCGGCGATGGTGATCTTGCGCAGGCGGCTGACCTGTTCGCGGGTCGAGGGGCTGCGGGCCACGCGGATCACGGCGTCGGTGGTGACGATCAGGGCCTCGACGCACAGGGCCTCGGACTGGCTGCCCGCCAGGTCGATCTGGATCAGACGGCCCAGCGCCTCGCTGACCAGGCCGCTGCGACGGGCCATCAGGTTGAACAGCTGGATCGGACCCAGGTCCGGCGTCTCCAGACGCGTGGCCTCGCCCGCCAGCGAGACGGGCGACCCCTGGGGCGTGCGTGTCGAATACAGGGTGATGCCGCCGTCGGAGGTGACGCGCAGAATTTGGTCGCCGTTGTCGTTGCGGTAGATGATGTCGCCGCGCGGGGCGGCGGTCGGCCGCAGCACCCAGACCTCTGCGGACCGCTCGAACCGCAGCAGCGGTCGGGGGCCCGAGCTGTCCAGCACGAACGCCTGCCCGGCGCCGGAGACATAGCGTCCGCTCTCCGGCGTGCTGCGACGTGTCTGCGCCGCCGCGTCGCACGCATAGATTGTGAGGGCGAGTGTCAGCAAGGCGACGATGGCGGTGAGCCCCATCGCCGTCAGGCCTGGCGATTTTTTCGCCGTGACAGTCGCCGTCAACTTCATGAGACTTTGGATGAAACCCGCACGAGGCGGATTTTAGGCGAAGGTGCGATTCAGCCGACCAGGTATTGACCGCCGTTCAACGAGAGTGTGCAGCCTGTGACATATCCGGCACGCTCTCCGACCAGCCAGGACACCATGTCGGCGATCTCCTCGCCCTTGCCCAGTCGCCCGACGGGAATCTGGCTGATGATGGCGTCCAGCACCTTGGCGTCCATGGCGCCGACCATTTCGGTGTCGATATAGCCGGGCGCGATGCAGTTGACGGTGACGCCCTTGCGCGCGTTCTCCAGCGCCAGCGCCTTGGTGAAGCCGATCATCCCGGCCTTGGCCGCGGAATAGTTGGTCTGGCCGATCTGGCCCTTCTGGCCGTTGATCGAGGAGATGTTGACGATGCGGCCGTGGCCCCGGTCGCGCATGCCGTTGATGACCTGGCGCGTCATGTTGAAGACGCTGTCCATATTGACGCGGATCACGTCGGACCATTGGTCGTGGCTCATCTTGTGGAAGAAGCCGTCGCGGGTGATGCCCGCATTATTGACCAGGATATCGATGGGACCCAGCTGGTCCTCGACCTCCTTCACCGCGCGGGCGCAGTCTTCGAAACTGCCGACATTGCCCTTTACGACGGTGACGCCCAGCGCCTTGGCCGTCGCCTGCGCGGCCTCGTCATTGCCGGAATAGCCGGCGGCGACGCTGATGCCGTCCTCGCTCAGTCTCTGAACAATGGCCTTGCCGATGCCCCTGGTGCCGCCGGTCACGAAAGCTACGCGCGCCATGATTGTTCCTTGTCCCTTGTTGCCCGTCTGTGCGGGATCACAGGTTTAAAGGTGTAACGACGCACAGGTTGCACGCAAGAACCGATTTCCGTTACGGAAACCGGCTCCTTCAGCATCTTGGCTCAGACGGACGTTTGGCCGCAGGCTCAGGCGGCCAGTTTCTCCATGTCCAGCACGAAGCGGTAGCGGACGTCGGACTTCTCCATCCGCTCATAGGCCTCGTTGATCCGGTCGGGCGCGATCAGTTCGATGTCGCAGGCGATGCCGTGCTCGGCGCAGAAGTCCAGCATCTCCTGCGTTTCGCGGATGCCCCCGATCAGCGACCCGGCGATGCGGCGGCGGCGGCGAAGCAGCGGCAGGGCGAAGACCGGCAGGCCCTCGGTCGTCAGACCCAGCATGACCATGGTGCCGTCGCGCGCCAGCAGTTGAACATGGTTGGCGATCTCATGCGTGGCCGAGACGGTGTTGATGATCAGATCGAACTTCTCGGCCGCCGCCTTCATCGCATCCTTGTCGGAGTTGATCAGGAAATGTTTGGCGCCCATCCGCTCGGCGTCGGCCTTCTTGCGGTCCGAGGTCGACAGAACCGTGACCTCGGCGCCCAGGGCGGCGGCCAGCTTGACCGCCATGTGGCCCAGCCCGCCCAGGCCGATCACCGCGACCTTGGATCCTGGCCCGACCTTCCACTCCCTCAGCGGCGACCAGGTGGTGATGCCCGCGCACAGCAGGGGGGCTGCGGCGTCCAGCGGCAGGCTGTCGGGAATGCGCAGCACATAGTTCTGATCGACCACGATGGCGTTGGAATATCCGCCCTGGGTGATGGTCTGGCTGACGGCGGCGCCCTTGGGGTCGGGCGAGCCATAGGTCTGGGTCATGCCCGGCACGCAATACTGCTCCTCACCCTCGACACAGGCGGGGCAGGTGCGGCAGCTGTCGACCATGCAGCCCACGCCGACGCGGTCGCCTTCCTTGAAACGGGTGACATTGGCGCCGACCGCCGTGACCACGCCCGCGATCTCGTGACCCGGCACGATGGGATAGCGGGTCCCGCCCAGATCATTCTTGGCGATATGCAGGTCCGAGTGGCAGACGCCCGAATATTTGATGGCGATGGCCACATCGTCCGGCCCCGGATCGCGCCGCTCGAAGCTGTAGGGCGACAGCGGCTGGTCGGAAGCGGTCGCGGCGAAGGCGCGCGTGGCGATCGGCATGGGGAAGTCCTTCAGGCTTGGCGGGAAGCGAGCCTCAGATGTGGCCCGCCCCGACCGACCGCAAGACGACGCCCGGTCTATTTCAGCTTGGCGATCAGCGCCTGGGCCGCCGCCGGGTTCCGGACCTTAGCGCCGGAGATGAAGTAGGCGAAGACGTCGCCGCGCTTGGCCCAGGCTTTCGCCTGTTTCGCCACGGCGTCCAGTTCTTCGCCGGTCATGCCGATGGGTTCGTCCTCGCGGCTGGACATCAGGCGGGCGTAGGTGAAGTCGGCGGTCGCCTCGTCGATCTGGGGCCAGGTCGGCTCCTCGTCGTCGACGGCATAGACGATGGCCGCGCCGTACTGGCGGGCCAGATCATAGAACTGCTCGGTGGCGAAGCTGGGATTGCGAACCTCCAGCGCATGACGCAGCCGCACCCCGTCCTTCTCCTTGGGCAACAGCTTCAGGAAGCCTTCGAAATCCACGGGGTCGAACTTTTTCGTCCCCATGAACTGCCAGTTGATCGGCCCCAGCTTGTCGCCCAGCTCCGTCAGCCCCTGCGACAGGAACTTGTCAAAGCTTTCGCCGCCTTCGGCCAGCACCTTGCGATTGGTGCAGTAGCGGCTGGCCTTGACCGAGAACACGAAGCCGGCGGGGGTCTCGTCGCGCCATTTGCGCCAGCTGTCGGGCTTGAAGGTCGAGTAATAGGTGCCGTTGATCTCGATCGAGGTCAGCTTGGACGCGGCGTATTCCAGCTCGCGTTTCTGGACCAGGCCGTCGGGATAGAAGACCCCGCGCCACGGTTCGAAGGTCCAGCCGCCGATGCCTGCATAGATGGAACCTGACATGGCCGCGCCTCTTTGATCGCCGCTGAAATGATCCTCTGTCGATACTGCAACCGGCGAGGCGAGGAAACGGTTCGCGGTTTTAGGGCCTGATCGATAGCGGGATCACGGGGCGGCGGGCTGCGACGGCGTCGTCGATGCTGTTACGGGCGATGAGGCTTCGTTCAGGCTGTTGGCCGCCATCCTCTGCGGCAGAGCAATGCTGAGGGCCGCCAGGGCGATATATATGGCGACGTGCAGCCCGACCGTCGTGGCGAACAGCCAGGCGCGGCGAGTCAGGGCCGCTGGCACGATCAGCGCCAGATACAGCAACTGGTTCTGGCCATAGATGAGCAGCAGATGCGTGGCGTCCGCCTGCCCCCATTTCATCCACACAGTCGCGCCGGTCATCAGCAGATTGGTCAGAACCAGCAACAGCAGCACGGCCCGCTTGTTGGCCCAGAAATGCTGGTCCATGCTGGCGACGCGGTCCTCGGCGTCGGGGAAGATCAGGCTGGCGGCGATGAAATAGATCAGGGCCACCACCAGACCCGCCACCAGCAGGCCATAGCTGTAGGGGGCGTTATTGAAACTGACCCAGGCCGAGTCCCAGAAGGTCACGATGTCCAGCGCTGCGAACACCGCCAGCAGCGGCGTCTTCCAGCCGATCGGGATGGATTTGCGATGCTTGAAGGCGCGGGCCGCGCCCGTGGCCATGACGGCGACCGACAGGCCCAGGATCAGGCCGTAGAAACTGAAAAAGAACTCGAACGCGGTCACTTCGCTCATCCCCCATGACGAGCCGCAGCCTTAGGCGCAGAAACGGCGTTTCGTCACTCAAAACCCGTTAGGCTGATGCGATGATTCTGCCCGTCCTCTTGTCCGCCCTGTTGCAAGCCGCCGCCGCGCCTTCCGCCGAGGTGCAGTTGCAGCCCCTGAAGCTTGTCGACGACTTCGCCTGCACGGCCGATAGCCGCTGGTGTGTGGGCTTGCTGGAAGGGGCGGCGGGCGACGATACGGCCGTGCGGCCTGTGGTGCGCGCCGACTTGTCCGCCCTGCCGGGCGCGACGGGCGACGTGAGCTATGGGCAGGAAACCTATCAACCCTGGACCAGCCTGATGTCGCTGGCCGACGGCGGGTTTCTGGCCGGTGTCGATGTGGGCTCCAGCGCCATGTATTCCGGCGGCGGGGGTCAGGCGTCGACGGTGGCGCTGTATCGTCTGGATGCGGCGGGCGATGCGATGGGCGGCCCGGTCCTGACCGTTCCGCTCATGTCCTCGGTGCTGATCCGCGCCTGTTTTGGCGAAAAGGACATGAAGCAGCGCGCCGGGGCCTGTCACGACGAATACAGTTTCGAAGGCAAGCTGACGGCGGCGCCGAACGCCGGGTCCGGCGTCATGCCGACCCTGATCTATGCGACCGCCGCGACCGCCTTTCCGCGCGGCGTGTCGCGGTCCAAGGACTCGCTGGAGAATCCGCCGTTGAAGCCTGCCGATCTGGTCGCCACGCGCGATCCGACCTGCAGTTTCGAACGGCGCTTCACCTTCGACGCCGCGACCGGCGTCTATCAACCCGACCGCCCCCTGCCGGACTGTTCCGACTATACGGTCCCGTGAGGTTCAGTAGGCGAAATCGGCGTAGATCCGCTTCACATCGCCCTGCCAGGCGCCGTGGTACAGGTCCAGCAGGCGTTCGGCCGGGGTGATCCCGCTGTCGGCGATGTCTTCCAGTTCGGACAGATAGCCGCGCTCGTCCACCATGCCGCCCGAGAATTTGGCGCGGTTCTTCAGACCCTGTTTGGCGATGTTGACCAGGTCGACGGCGATGTCGCGCACGCTGCGGCCCGCGACTTCCGCCTTCAGGCCCAGACGGGTCACGTCGCGGCGCAGGCGTTCGTGGTCGGCGATGTCCCAGTCCTTGACCAGATCCCAGGCCGCGGCCAGCGACGGGGCGTCGTACAGGACCCCGGCCCACAGGGCGGGCAGGGCGCAGATGCGGCTCCAGGGACCGCCGTCGGCGCCGCGCATCTCCAGATAGGCCTTCAGCCGCACCTCGGGGAAGAGGGTGGTCAGATGGTCGTTCCAGTCCTTGATGGTCGGATATTCGCCGGGCAGGGCAGGCAGTTTGCCCGCCTGGAAATCACGGAACGACTGGCCAGAGGCGTCAACGTAATGGCCGCCCCGCTTGGCGAAATACATCGGCGTGTCCAGAGCGTAGTCGGCGTAGCGCTCAAACCCGAAACCGTCGTCGTACACGAAGCCCAGCATGCCCGTGCGGTCGGCGTCGGTGTCGGTCCAGACGTTGGCGCGGGCCGACAGGAAGCCGTTGGGCCGTCCCTCGGTGAAGGGCGAACAGGCGAACAGGGCCGTGGCGATGGGCTGAAGCGCCAGCGAGGTGCGGAACTTCAGCACCATGTCGGCTTCTGAATCGAAATCCAGGTTCGCCTGGATGGTGCAGGTGCGCAGCATCATGTCCAGGCCCAGCGACCCGACCTTGGGCATATAGGCGCGCATGATGTCGTAACGGCCCTTGGGCATCACCGGCACCTGCTCGCGGGTCCACAGCGGGTCGAACCCGGCGCCCAGGAAGCCCACGCCGATCTGATCGGCGACCTGTTTGACCTCCATCAGATGCTGGCCGGTCTCGTTGCAGATGTCGTGGATGGTCAGAAGCGGCGCGCCCGACAGCTCCAGCTGGCCGCCCGGCTCCAGGCTGACCGAGGCGGTGAAGCCTTCGTTGTTCTTGCGTTCCAGACCGATCAGGACGCCGTTTTCCTCGACCGGCGCCCAGCCGAAGCGCTGCAGGCCCTCCAGCATGGCCTTGATGCCGTTCGCGCCTTCATAGGCGGGACGCGCCAGGGTGGTCTTGTCGAAGCCGAACTTCTCGTGCTCGGCGCCGATGCGCCATTGATCCTTGGGCTTGGCGCCCTTGGACATGGCCTCGATCAGGGCGTCCCGGGTCAGCGGCGCGTTTTCGGACATGCAGTATAGCCCCTCTCCGGCGCAACCATCGCGACGGCGTGTCGCGCTAGATGGGCGAGGTTGTCGCCATGCTCAAGAGGGCGGGCTTTCTTTCCCTAACGCTCGCCGCGCGGCGGCTCGCTGCTTGAGGGGGTCTTTTCCCCTAACGCTCGCCGCGCGGCGGCTCGCTGCTTGAGGGCGAACTTATCGTTCCCAATCGCCAACAGCCGCCTGCCAAAGCGTCATGGCGGCGATGGCGGCGGTGTCGGCGCGCAGGATGCGCGGGCCCAGTGAAACGGCGGTGGTGAAGGGCAGGGACCGCAGCCGCTCGCCTTCTTCCGGCGAGAAACCGCCCTCGGGGCCGATCAGGATGGACCAGGGGCCTTCGCCTGCCTCACGCAGCGCGGTCATCGCTGGCGCGCCGCCGGTTTCGTCGCAGAACATCAGGCGCCGCCCGTCCTCCCAGCCGTCCAGAACCGCATCCAGCTTGACCGGATCATCGACGACGGGGACATCCAGACGCCCGGTCTGTTCGGCGGCCTCCTCGGCGATGGCGTCCAGCCGGTCCAGGCGGATGCGGTCGGCATTGGTGCGTTTGGTCAGGACCAGCCGCACGCGGCGCGCGCCCAGTTCGGCGGCCTTTTCCACGATGGTCTCGACGCGGGCCTTCTTCACCACCGCGACGATCAGCTCCAGATCGGGACCATAGGTCTGGGGCCGCATCTGTTCCTCGGCGCGAAGGATGACGCCCTTCTTCAGCACCTCGGCGACCGATGCGCGCCATTCGCCGTGACGGCCGTTGAACACCAACAGGTCGTCGCCGACCTTCAGCCGCATCACCTGGGTCAGATAGCGGGACTGGTCCAGCGTGGGCGCGACGGGGGCGGCGGGCGCAAGGTCGCCCTGAACATGCAGACGGATCATGGCGCGTGCATATCGCGGTTTCGGCGCCTGAACCAATCCCTGACGGCGGGTTCGCAGCCGATGTGGAACGTCGCCCCGTCCCTGGCGTTTGTCTGGCCATGTTCACAACCTTGGCTGTTGCCGCGCGCGACCGAAAACGTCTGACGGAGATATCGGGCATCGCGGCCCGTTTCGGGCTGGGCGCCGTCCTGGCGCGGCTGGGTCTGGGTGGGGGCGGCGCGGACGACGAGGGGGGCGAGCCGCTGTCGCGCCGCACGCGTCAGGCGCTGGAGGCGCTGGGGCCGACCTTCATCAAACTGGGTCAGATCCTGTCGACGCGGTCCGACCTCTTGCCGCCGGACTGGATCGAAGAGTTCGAGCAGTTGCAGAGCAACGGCGTGACGCTGGATTTCGACGTCCTGCGCACGGACGTTGAGGCCGCCCTGGGCGGGCCGCCGGAGCTGGTCTTCTCCCGGTTCGACGTGACGCCTCTGGCCGCCGCCTCCATCGCCCAGGTCCATCGCGCGGCCCTGCAGGACGGAACCGAGGTGGTGCTTAAGATCCGCCGCCCCGGCGTTCGTCCCCGCGTCGAGGCCGACCTGCGCCTGATCGCCGAACTGGCGCGCAAGGCCGAACAGGCCAGCGCCGAGATCGCCCGCTACCGCCCCCGCGCCCTGGTCGCCCAGTTGTCCGAGGCCATGCTGGACGAGCTGGATTTCACCACCGAGGGCCGCAACACCGACCGTTTCGCCGCCGACTTCGCACGCAACCGCGACGTGGTAATTCCCGCCGTCTATTGGGACTACACCACCGACCGGGTGCTGGTTCAGGACTATCTGGACGGGATCGCCCCGATTGACGCAGAGCGGCTGCGGGCGGGCGGCGTCGATCCCCATCGACTGGCCCAGATCGGGGCGGACGCGGTTCTGGACATGGTTCTGGTCAACGGGCGGTTCCACGCCGACCCGCATCCCGGCAATCTTCGGGGCATGGCGGGCGACCGGGTGGGGCTGCTGGACTTCGGCATGGTGGGCACGGTCACGCCGCGCCGCCGGGCCGAGCTTATCAGTTTCGTCCAGGCGCTGGCAGGCAGCGACGCCCAGCGGATGGCCGAGGTTCTGGCTGACTGGACCGAAGGGGCCGATGTCCCGTCGCAAAGCCTGACGGCAGGCGCGGAGCGGCTGATCGCGCGCCACGGAAACGGTGATGTCGACTTGCCCGCCATCGTCGCCGACCTGATGGCCCTGATGCGCCAGGAGCGGGTCGCGGCGCCGCCGGACCTGATGCTGATCCTCAAGGCCCTGGTCACCATCGAGGGGGTGCTGTCGCGCGTCGATCCCCAGTTTGATCTGGTGCGGGCGATGAGCGGCGCCTGGAAACGGGTGGTGTTCTCGCGGCGCAGTCTGGGAGCGGTGCAGAACCAGGTGATCGGCGCCCTTCTGGACCTGTCTGCGTCAGGCGGCGACCTGCCGCGCATCATTCGCGCGGTGTCGCGGCGTCTGCTGGAGGAACCGGGCAAGCAGGCCGGGGTTTCTGATGGGCAGACAGCCCAGGCCGTGGCGAAGGCCGGGCGCTGGATCGGCGTGTCGATCCTGGGCGCGGGCGGGATGGTGGCCCTGGCCCTGATCGCAGGGGCGTGGCTGGGCCGCTGAGGCGGTCAGGTCAGGTGATAGCGGACGGGGGCGATAGGGTCCGGCAGAGGGCGCACGCCCATGGCGTCCAGCAGTTCGCGCTCGACCGTGCGGCTCATGGCGCCCAGCGCCAGGTCGTTGTCGTCCTCGCCGAACGGGTCTTCCAGTTCATCGCCCAGCGCATCCAGACCAAAGAAGGCATAGCCGACGATGACGCTGAGCAGCGGCGTCCACCAGCCCAGCGCCGGGGCCAGGGCGAAGGGCAGGAACAGACAGAACAGATGCGCCGTCCGGTGCAGCAGCAGGGAATAGGCGAAGGGCAGGGGCGTGTTCTTGATCCGCTCGCACGCCGCCTGAACATGGGTCAGCTCGCCCAGCCGCAGCTCCAGCACCGAATAATGGATCGGCGTCAGCCGCTCATCCTGCATCAGCCGCCCCAGACGGTCCCCGACCTGCGACAGGGCGGCGTCGGTGGGATTGGGGCGGTCGGCGGCGACGCCTGCGCTCCACGGGGCGATGGCGACAACCTCATCGTTTCCACGCAGCCGGGCGTTCAGGCCGTAGGTGAAGCCGATCAGGCCGCGCAGCATCGGCTCGCGATCCGGCGCCGACAGGGTGGAGGTCTGGCGGGCGAAGCCCCGGCAGGCGATGATCAACTCGCCCCACAGCTTGCGCGCCTCCCACCAGCGGTCGTAGCAGGCGTTGTTGCGGAAGCTCATGAAGATCGAAAGCGCCAGCCCGATCAGGGCGAAGGGCGTGGCGCTCAGCTGCCCGACCAATCCGGGCCAGCGCTGGGTCAGCCAGACGGCCAGGGCCGAAACCGCCGTCATGGCCGCCAGCCGCCAGATGATGCGCGGCAGGATCGAGCCGCGCAGCGCAAAGGCGATCTCGAACAGCGTAGGTTTGGCGCGGACGATCATGCAGCAGGCCTTACGCCTGTCGAACCGCCCGCGCCAAGAGGCTTACAGGGGCGCCTGATCGGGGCGGATCAATAGTGATAGCGGCACTGGACGATCTCCAGCCCTGCCTGGGTCGCGCGATAGACCAGCCGGTGTTCCTGATCGATGCGGCGGGACCACCATCCTGACAACTCGCCCTTCAGCGGCTCGGGCTTGCCGGTCCCCGCGAAAGGCGTGCGCTGGCATTCCCTGATCAGGACGTTCAGCTTCCTGAGCGTCTTGCGGTCCGTCTCTTGCCACTCGACGTATTGGGTCCAGGCGCGGGCCGAGAATATGACATTCATTCCGTGATCAGTTCGCGCGCCTGTCCGCCGCCTGATTCAAGTTCGGCGATGGAGGCGCGCAACGCATCGCGGTTCGCGGGGCTGCGCAGCAGATAGTCCGTCTCCTGCCAGGAGGCGAAGTCCTCCAGCGACATCAGAACAGCCGCCGGCTTTCCGCCCTCGCGCGTGATGATCGTATAGTCGTGATCCGCCGTCACCCGGTCGATCGTGGCGGCCAGGTTCTTGCGCAGCTCGGTGACGGAAATGGCGTTCATGTCGGGAATGTACGCATTCACGTACATTCCCGCAAGGGACTCACAGGGTGCGCGCGATCAGCAGTTTCATGATTTCGTTGGTGCCGCCGTAGATGCGCTGGACGCGGGCGTCCTTGTACAGCTGGGCGATGGGGTATTCGTTCATATAGCCATAGCCGCCGAACAGCTGGAGCATCTCGTCGATGGTCTCGCCCTGGATGTCGGTGACCCAGTATTTGGCCATGGAGGCGGTGGCGGCGTCCAGCTTGCCCTCAAGGTGCAGGCCGATGCAGTGGTCGGTGAAGACCTTGGCGACGGTCAGCTTGGTCTTGACCTCGGCCAGCTTGAACTGGGTGTTCTGGAAGTCGAGGATCGACTTGCCGAAGGCCTTGCGCTCCTTGACGTAGGCGATGGTGGCCTCCAGCCCGCGCTCGGCGGCGGCGACGCCCTGAACGGCGATGTTCAGCCGCTCCTGCGGCAGTTGCTGCATCAGCTGGACGAAGCCCTGACCCTCGACCCCGCCGATGATGTTGTCGGCCGGCACCTTGACGTCATTGAAGAACAGTTCGGAGGTGTCGTTGGCCTCCATGCCGATCTTGTGCAGGTTGCGGCCGCGTTCGAAGCCTTCTGCGCCGTCCGTTTCGACCACGATCAGCGACGTGCCCTTCGAACCCTGCGAAGGGTCGGTCTTGGCCACGACGATGATCAGATTGGCCAGCTGGCCGTTGGTGATGAAGGTCTTGGAGCCGTTGACCACATAGCCGTTGCCGGACTTGATGGCGGTGGTCTTGATCCCTTGCAGGTCGGAACCCGCGCCCGGCTCGGTCATGGCGATGGCGCCGACCAGTTCGCCGGTCTGCAGACGCGGCAGCCAGCGCTGCTTCTGCTCTTCGGTGCCGTAGTGCCAGATGTAGGGCATCACGATCGCATTGTGCAGCGAGATGCCGAAATGGTCCGCGCCCTTCCAGCCCAGCTGGCGCATCAGCACGACCTCATGGCGATAGTCGCCGCCGAAGCCGCCGTCCTCTTCCGGCAGGCTCAGGCCCAAGAGCCCTGCGTCGCCCGCGTCATTCCACAGCTGGCGCGGCACGCTGGAGTTGGCGATCCACTGTTGGAACTTGTCCTGCGGCGCGTGCTCGTCGATCCACTTGCCGACGCTGTCGGAGAAGAGGGTGATCTCCTCTTCCTGCATGAAGGCGGGTTCGGGGCTGTTGAGGACGTTCATAGTGGGCTCCGGCATTCTCCCTCCCCGTCCGGGGAGGGTGGCCGCACAGCGGCCGGGTGGGGGCGGCAAGGCGAAGCATCCTGAGGCGGAGCGTGGATCGCCTTGCCGTCCCCACCCGGTCTTCGCTTCGCTTCGACCACCCTCCCCGGCAGGGGGAGGGACAGGTCTCTGCGTTGGTTTGGATCAAAAGGCCTCGGCGGGCATCGCCATCAGCACGTCGGCGCCGGTCTTCAGCTTCTTCAGGTGGGCTTCGGCGTCGGGCAGGATGCGCTCGACGAAGTAGCGGCCGGTCTGCAGCTTGGCGGCGTAGTAGGGGTCGGTCGAGCCGGCCTCCACCTGCGTCTGGGCCGCCTTGGCCATCTGGGCCCACATGTACGCCAGCGCCGTCAGGCCGAAGACGTTCAGATAGTCGGTCGAGGCGGCGCCCGCGTTGTCCGGGTTGGCCATGCCGTTCTGCATCAGCCACATGGTGCCTTCCTGCAGCTTGGTCTTCACGTCGGCCAGGCCGTCGACGAAGGGCTTGATGGCTTCATTGCCGCTGTTCTCGGCGACGAAGGCGTCGATCTCGCCGAACCAGGTCATGATGGCGCGGCCGCCGTTGGCGGGCAGCTTGCGGCCCACCAGGTCCAGCGCCTGGATGCCGTTGGTGCCTTCATAGATCATGGTGATGCGCGCATCGCGCAGATACTGCGAGGCGGTGAAGTGTTCGGTGTAGCCTGAACCGCCGTGGACCTGCATGCCCAGCGAGGCGACGTGGAAGCCCTTGTCGGTCAGATAGGCCTTCAGCACAGGCGTCAGCAGGCCCATGTAGTCCTTGGCCTTGGTGGCGACGGCGGCGTCTTCGGACTTCTCCAGATCGGCCTGCAGCGCGGTCCACAGGATGAAGGCCTGGCCGCCTTCGACGAAGGCCTTGGATTCCAGCAGCATGCGGCGCACGTCGGGGTGGACCATGATGCTGTCCGCCGGGCCTTCCGGGTTCTTCGGTCCGGTTAGCGAACGGCCCTGCAGGCGGTCGCGGGCGAACTCAACGGCGGCCTGATAGGCGGCGGTGCCGATGGCCAGACCCTGCAGGCCGGTGCCCAGGCGCGCCTCGTTCATGACCACGAACATGTTGTTCATGCCCCGGCCTTCTTCGCCGATCAGCCAGCCCTTGGCGCCGTCATACTGCATGACCGCCGTGGCGTTGCCGTGGATGCCCATCTTGTGCTCAAGACCCGCGCATTCCAGCGTATTGCGCTCGCCCAGCGAGCCGTCTTCATTGACCAGGTACTTGGGCACCACGAACAGCGACAGGCCCTTGATGCCCGGAACCGCGCCTTCGACGCGGGCCAGCACCGTGTGGATGATGTTGTCGGCGAAGTCGTGCTCGCCCGCCGAGATCCAGATCTTCTGGCCGGTAATCGAATAGGAGCCGTCGCCGTTCGGCACGGCCTTGGTGCGCACCAGGCCCAGGTCGGTGCCGCACTGCGGCTCGGTCAGGTTCATGGTGCCCGACCATTCGCCGGTCGCCATCTTGGGCAGGTATTTCTGCTTCAGCTCTTCCGAGGCGTTGGCGTGGATGCCTGCATAGGCGCCCGCCGTCAGGCCTGGATACATCGAGAAGGCGGCCGATGCGCCCGCCGTCATCTGGCCAAAGGCCGAGGCGACCACGCTGGGCATGCCCTGACCGCCGTAGGCCGGGTCGGCGGCCAGCGCCATCCAGCCCGCTTCCGACATGGCCTTATAGGCTTCTTTCCAGCCCTTGGGTCCGGTGACCACGCCGCCCTCGGCCCAGTGACAGCCTTCCTTGTCGCCCGGATTGTTGATGGGCGCGATGACCTCGTCGGCGAACTTGGCGCCTTCTTCCAGGATCTGGCCGATCAGGTCCGACGACACGTCCTGGAAACCGGGCTGGTTGGTGTAGCGGTCGATTTCCAGCACTTCATTCAGGATGAAGGTGAAGTCACGGACAGGCGACTTATAGGCCATGAGTTACGCTCTTGCTTTGAAGGGGTGATGGTCGTGGTTGAGGCGGGACTGGAGAAGCTTCTCATAGTCCTCGGCGCCCGGCAGCAGGTCCGGGCGGTGTTCTGAAAGCTTGGATTCCATCCAGGCGCAGGCGGTCTCGGCCGTCTCGATCGCGCCCTCGATGTCTTCGAGCTGCTGTTTCAGCGCCGCGATCTGGGCGCGATGACGCACCAGCGCCACCGCCATCTGATGGACGTTGTGGTCCTTCTGATCATAGAGATCCATCATGTCCTGGATCTCCTGCAGGGTGAAGCCGATGCGGCGGCCCCTCAGGATCAGTTTCAGCCGTGCGCGGTCGCGGGAATCATAGACCCGCGTCTGACCCTTGCGGGCAGGGGTGAGCAGGCCCTTGTCCTCGTAGAAACGAAGCGCACGGGCCGTCGCGCCGAACTCGCGGCACAGCTGGCGGATGGAATAGGTGCGATGATCGTCGGCAGTGGCCATGCGCCTTCATAACTTTACGCGTACGTAAAGGGAAGAGGCTTTACGCGCACGTAAGGGTAAGCTTTTGTCGCAGGCGGTCCGGCAAGAAAAAGCCCGGAACCTGGGAGTGGTTCCGGGCGCGATACGCCGGTTGCTGAGGGTGGGGGCTTCCGGCGATCGAAGCCGTGGCGCGGCTCAGGCCTTGCGGCGGCCCAGCAGCACCGGAACCGTGATGGCCAGCAGCAGCAGGTTGACGACGGCCAGGCCGATGTCGTGGCTAAGGGCGTGAACCATCAGCATGGTCGCCTCCATCGCGATCAGGCCGACTGCGGCGGTCAGCAGGATCGGACGGCCGATGCGCCATGAGATCAGAGGCGTCAGCACCGCCAGGCCGAGCACCAGCTCGACCACGCCGACGCCGCGCACCATGTTGTCGGGCGCGACGGCGGGCCAGCCCATCAGGGCGATCAGATTGGTCATCGGCTCGGTCAGCTTGGCGTAGCCGGCGGCGATGAAGAACATCGCGATCCATCCCTGGAAGGTCCAGAGGGCGACATTCTTGTAGGTCGAATGGGTCCGGGCGCGGCCCGAAGTCAGGGTGGTGGTGGTCATGGGGAGGAAATGCCTAATCCGTAACAGTGACGATATCGGTTCGTCGCCACCGCTTCGCAAGAGGGTCTATAGCTGCGCTTTTAAAAATAGTCATCACCCGATGACATCAGCTGATGACTTCGAGTGATGACGAATTGTTTCGGGCGGCGCGCTTGTGGCGATTCGCGCCGCCGAAGCAACGGGTCCGCGGGATTATTCGCAGGTCGCCAAGATAGCTCATGCCGCCGAAAGCGCAGGATGATCACCCTCTTGGCCATGTGACCGGATTTGCCCTCTGCATTGCCCGGCACGCGATAGCCGCCAGAACTCCGTATGACTCCAAACATGGACGCATGTTCACTGGGCGGCCCGCTCTCGCCTCGCTAAACGGCGGATGAATGTGAAGGGGATCGATAGTGAAGATTCGGAAACTGGCTTGCGCCATGGGGATGGCGAGTTGGGCGGTGTTGGCGAGCGGAGCGCACGCGCAAACGCCCCCGCCCGCCGATTTTACGCAACTGATCAGCCAGGCCAGTCTGCCCCTGGGCGTCGGCTCCAACGGCTTTTCGGGCGCAGGCGCGTCTGTGCTGGGGCAGGCCGTGGCGGACAGCCAGTATGTGCTGATCGGCGAAAGCCATATGAGCCGGGAGATTCCTGCCTTCACGACCCAGGTCTGTCGCCTGATGGCGCCCATGGGCCTGACGGCCATGGTCGTCGAAACGGGACCGGAGGCGGCGCGCGCCGTGGGCTCCATGATGCGGTCCCCTGATCGCGAGGCGCGCATCGCCGACTTCGCGCGCCGACATCCCGACGTCATAGCCTTCTTCAACGGGCGCGACGAAGGCCAGATGGCTGCCGACTGCGCCGCCGCTGCAGGGCCGGATCTCCAACTCTGGGGGCTGGATCAGGAGTTCCTCGGGGCCAGCGGCCACCTGCTGGAGGAGATGCTGAAATCCAACCCCGGCCCCATCGCCCGCGCCACCATCGAGGGCCTGGCCGCACAGGATCGGCAAACGACGGCCGCCGCACTTGAATCCGGTTCGCCTGGCGACCTGTTCCTGTTCGACGTGACGCAGGAGGCTCTGGACCAGGCCGGAGTCGCCATCGCCCGCGACGGCGGGGAGCGCGCCCGGTATCTATTTGGCCTCCTGACCGAGACCCATGCGATCTATCACGCCTCGCAGTCCCGTTCGGGCGATCCCAATGGCCGCCGGGCGCGTCTGATGAAACGCACCCTTGCGGCTCACCTTGCGGAAAATCCGAAGGCGCGGCTTCTGATGAAGTTCGGCGCCTGGCACGTCTACAAAAGCCTCAACCCGCTGGATCAGCGTGATATCGGCGCCTTCGTCGCCGAGCGGGCGGAGGGCGAAGGCGTCACTGCCCTGCACGTCATGGTCCTGGGCGCCAAGGGGACTGAGGGAAGCTATGCCGGCGTGGGCCGCGCAGCCACCGCACAACCGTTCGACGTGACGGAGGACGAAGACCCGGATTGGCGCAAGGATGTCCTGCTCATGCGCCCCGCGGACGTCTCGCCGGACGACTGGATTTTAGTCGATCTGCGCAGGCTGCGTGCGGGCGGATTGGCGTCCGCGCCGTCGGAGTGGCGCAATCTGGCGCTCGGCTATGACATCGCCATCCTGGCCCCGACGCTGACCGCCACGACCGTGCTGGGCGCCATTGACGAGCCCAATCCCGAATGAGGTTGTCGGGCGGCGACCAGCCCCTGCGATGGGAGTTCAGGCCCTGAACCCCCAGGCCGTGCGCGCCGCCTCCAGCCGGGCCAGTTTGGCGTTCAGGGGCGACCAGTCGTCGGCGGCGGCGATGGCGGACCAGATGGTTTCGACCTCGTCGATCAGCATCTCCTCGGGCTCGCGGGCGGCGAACATGGGGTGCTCCAGCCGTTCGATCCGGTCCGGTTCGTGCTCCATCAGGGCGAAGCGGAAGGCGTCGAAGGCCTCGCCCTGGTACAGCTTGCCGCGCGGGCCGGACAGGGCGCGGGCCGAGGAGGCGAAGCCGCCGAACCAGTCGAAGAACAGCGGCTCCCACCGCATGGCCTCGCCGTTTTCACGCAGCAGGGCCAGCGCCGCATCCAGCAGGCGCTGGTCTGCGGCCTCGCCCAGGCTGAGCACCCCCAGGCGCATCAGGAAGGCGGCGCGCAGTTCGCGGATATAGGCGGGGCCGAAACTGTTCAGCGCCTCGGTCAGGCCCTCGGGTCCGTCTGCGACCGGCTTCAGCGCCCCCGCCAACTGGGTCAGGTTCCAGAACACGGCCTCGGGCTGGCGCGCGAAGGCGTAGAGGCCCGTCTGGTCGAAATAGGCGGCGGTGAAGGCCGGGTCATAGTGGGGCAGGAACCGCCACGGCCCATAGTCGAAGCTTTCGCCCGTCACGTTCAGATTGTCGGTGTTCAGCACCCCGTGGACGAAGCCTGCCGCGATCCAGCGGGCCGTCAACTTAGCCGAGGCCTCGACCACGGCGCGCAGCAGGCCGGGCGCGTCGCCGGGCGCGACCTGCGGGTGATACAGGCTGCGGACGTGCTCCAGCAGGGCCTCGGTCTGGTCGGTTCGGCCCAGATAGGCCGCGCGCTGGAAGGTTCCGAACCGCACATGGCTGTGCGACAGGCGCACCAGAACGGCGGAGCGGGTGGGCGAGGGTTCGTCCCCGCGCTCCAGCGCCTCGCCCGTTTCGATCAGGGAGAAGGCGCGGCTGGTCGGCACGCCCAGCGCCTCCAGCATCGCGGCCGCCAGGATCTCCCGCACCCCGCCTTTCAGCGTCAGACGGCCATCGCCGTTTCGCGACCACGGGGTCTGGCCCGAGCCCTTGGTTCCGAGATCCAGCAGCCGCCCGTTGGCGTCGCGCATCTGGGCCGCCAGGAAGCCGCGCCCGTCGCCCAGGTCCGGGTTGTACTGGCGGAACTGATGGCCGTGATAGCGCATGGCGATGGGGCCGGGCTGGTCGGGCAGGGGCTGGAACCGGCCGAAGGCGGCGATCCATTCGGCATCCGTCAGGCCCTCCAGCCCGACTTCGGCGGCGGCCCGGTGGTTGCGGAACCGCAGGATGGTCTGGGGGAAATCCGCCGATTTCACCGCGTCGGCATAATCGGGGCCAAGGTCGATGAAGCGCGGTTCGGGGCGATAGGCGGGGGAGACGGGCATGGAGGGCTAGGTGCGTGTCCGACGGCGCGAGCGCAACCTTCACCACGTCATTCCGGGGCTGAGCGTCGCGAAGAACCCGGAACCCAGGAAGACAAGGCGAACGCCAGACGCATCAAGCGCCGCAGAAGCCCTCCTGGATTCCGGGTTCGTCCTGCGGACGCCCCGGAAGGACGAGCGCAGGGGTGGCGAGGCCGGGCCGCATCCGCTATTCTGCCTTCAGACATCAGGCCGCCCTGTGCGGTCAGGCTGGCGTCGCCTGCGGGCGGCGAATCTGGTCCGACGCCCGTCGATAACCTGGCGTCACGACGTTTCTTCCTTTCGTTTGGAGGCCGCCGTGGCGCGCAAACTGACTCTCGATTTCCTCAAGACCGAGGCCGCATCCGGCGCGGCCCTGGCGTTGGCGGCCATAGCTGCCCTGATCGTGGCCAACTCGCCCTGGTCGGCGGACTATTTCGGCTGGCTGAAGTCCTATCACATCGTCCAGATCGGCCCGATCCGACTGGAGGAGACCATCTCCAACTGGATCAAGGAAGGCCTGATGGCGGTCTTCTTCCTCGTGGTGGGGCTGGAGATCAAATACGAGATCGTGCGTGGCGAGCTCAGCGATCCGCGCAAGCTGGCGACGCCGGTTCTGGCGGCGCTGGGCGGCATGGCCGGGCCAGCGGCGGTCTATCTTCTGCTGTCGGGCGTGATCGGCGCGCCGCATGAGGGCTGGCCCATTCCTCTGGCGACCGACATCGCCTTCGCCCTGGCCATCTTCGGCTTCGTCGGGCGCGGTCTGCCGTCCTCGCTACGGGTGTTCCTGCTGACCCTGGCCATCGTCGACGACCTCGGGGCCATCGCCCTGATCGCCATCCTGTTCAGCGAAGGCGCGAACTGGACGCCGTTGCTGTGGGCCCTGGGCCTGCTGGCCGTGGGCGGGGTCGTCGCCCATCGCATCCGCATTCCCACGCCCTTCTGGGCGCTGGGCTTCGCGGCGGTGTGGCATCTGACCGTCCAGTCGGGGCTCAGCACCTCCCTGACCGCCGTGGCCTTCGCCATGATCGTGCCGATCAAGCCGCGCGTCGAAGACGGTCAGAGCCCGCTGAAGGAGGCCATCCACGACCTGCACCCGTGGAACGCCTTCCTGGTTTTGCCGCTGTTCGCCTTCGCCAAGGCCGGGGTGTCCTTCGCGGGTCTGTCGCTGGAGCAGGCCTTTGCGCCCCTGGTCATCGCCATCGCCCTGGGCCTGTTCTTCGGCAAGCAGATCGGGGTGTTCGGCGCGGCCTGGATCGCCTCGGCGCTCAAGATCGGCGCGCGGCCCACGGACGCCAGCTGGCTGCAGGTTTACGGCGTGTCTCTGCTGTGCGGCGTGGGTTTCACCATGAGCCTGTTCATCGGGGTTCTGGCCTTCCCCGGCGCCGTGGATTCGCCGGAGCAGGTGGAGGTCAAACTGGGCGTCATCGGCGGGTCCATCCTGTCGGCGCTCGCGGCGGCGGCGGTGCTGGGCCTGGCGGGGCGCGGACGCCGCCCCGACGTTGTCGAACGGCCTTGATTGTGCAGCGCAACCTGAGGGGCTTTGTGCGTTGCAAAATTACAGAATTTTCACGCAAATACTGACCTTGCGGAAGCATTTTATGTCGCTTCCGTGTCACAGCAGGCCGCAACTGCGGCGAAAAATCGACGCAGGTAACAACGCTCGCTTGTGAGGCGGCCCGAACCACGCTTAGCCTCTGCCTTACTGAACTCGTCTCCACGCAGAGGCGGGTCGATTGGGAACAGGGAACGCTGCGGTCGCCAGTGCGATCGGGCTCCAGCCGGGAGGTCGCTTATGCGCCAAATTCAACATCTCAAGACCACTGTGTCCGCTGTCGTGATCGGCGCCGCCGCCTTTGGCTTCGCGGGCGTCGCCTCGGCCCAGCAGTCGGTCCCGTCCAGCGTCGACGACATCATCGTCACCGCCCAGAAGCGCGAGCAGAGCCTGCAGGACGTGCCGATCGTGGTCACGACCCTGTCGCAGGAACTGCTGACCGGCGCGGGCGTGCAGGACATCAAGGACCTGCAGATCCTGACCCCCGGCATGACGGTCACCTCGACCCAGTCGGAAGCCTCCACCACCGTCCGCATCCGCGGCGCCGGCACCGTGGGCGACAACCCCGGCCTGGAAAGCTCGGTCGGCGTGGTCATCGACGGCGTCTATCGTTCGCGCAACGCCGTCGGCTTCGGCGATCTGGGCGAGCTCAGCCGCATCGAAGTGCTGAAGGGCCCGCAGGGCACCCTGTTCGGCAAGAACACCTCGGCCGGCGTCATCAACATCATCACCGAGCGTCCCTCCTTCACCCCCTCGATCGAGGGCGAGCTGACGGGCGGCAACTATGGCGCCATCGGCGGTTCGGTTTCGGCCACCGGCCCCCTGACCGACAAGATCGCCGGTCGCCTGTTCGTCGCCCACCGCGAGCGTGACGGCTTCTATGAGGTCAACGACGGCAAGGGCCCCAACACCCGCACCGACGACGGCACCCAGAACTACTGGACCAGCCGCGGCCAGCTGCTGATCCTGCCGAACGATGACGTCTCGATCCGCCTGATCGCCGACTACAGCAAGCGCGACGAATACTGCTGCGCCGCCGTCCAGACGCGCGTTGGTCCGACCCAGCAGTTCATCGCCGCCCTGACCGGCGCCAAGGGGCCGGGCCAAGCGCCCTATGTCGCTGGCGTCAATAAGGCGCCCTTCTCGCGACTGGCCTACGCCAACCGCGAAACTCCGCAGCAGATGGAGGACATGGGTCTGTCGGCGGAAGCCACCATCGACTTCCCCAGCATCAACGCCACCCTGACGTCGCAGACCTCATGGCGCGACTGGTCGTTCCAGCAGGGCATGGACCTGGACTACACCGGCGCCGACATCCTGCATCGGGACAATGACGGCTCGAACGGCTATGGCGTGCGCAACCTGACCCAGGAACTGCGTCTGGCCGGCACGACGGACCGCTTCGACTGGCTGGTCGGCCTGTTCGCGACCAAGGAAGACATCTATCGCGACGACAGCTACGTCTATGGCACGGACTACACGCCGTTCCTGTCCTTCCTGCTGACGGCTCAGTTGAATGCAGTGAACGCTGGTATCCCGATCAGCCCGGGAAGCATTCCGTGCTTCACGAAGCCTGGCCAGACGCCAGGCGGCTTTATCGGCTGTTTGGGGGCTGGCGGGGCAGGTACGACCGGACCGGGCTATGCGCCAGGAAAAGCTTATCAAGACCACTATTCGCAGTCGTCAGAATCGGTGGCTCTGTTCACCAACAACACTTGGCGTGTGACGGATGCGTTCGAGCTGAACATGGGTCTGCGCTACACCTATGACAGCAAGCGTCTGCTGGGCATCCAAGATAATTTGGGAAGCAACGGCGCCGCCTGCGGTGCGGTGTTGGGCAACCTCGGAGCTATTGGCGCTGTGCTCGGAGCGCAACCGGCCGGCACTATCGCAGGCAATATGTGTCTGCCGTGGGCCAACCCCCTGTATGACAACCGTGCTATTTCGGAGAAGTACGACGACACGGATTTGAGCGGCACCTTCAAAGCCTCTTATCGTTTCAACAAGTCGGTCATGGCCTATGTGTCGTATGCGCGCGGTTATAAGGGCGCAGGCTACAATATGGACCGGGTGCAGAACTCAACCCCGACCAATCCTCTGCCTATCGTCCCGGAGCAGTCGCTGCTGTTCAAGGCCGAAACGGTCGACAGCTATGAAGCGGGTCTGAAGACGACCCTGTTCAACCGCACCATGCTGCTGAACATTTCGTACTTCGATCAGAAGTTCGAGAACTTCCAGCTCAACACCTTCCTGGGCACCGCCTTCGTGGTGGAGTCCATTCCTGAGCTGCGCTCCAAGGGCGTCGACGCCGACATGGTCTGGTTCACGCCGATCGAAGGCCTGATGTTCCAGGGCGGCGTGACCTACACCGACGCCAAATACGGCCACTTCACCGCCGCCGACATGTCCAGCCCGGGCCGCTTCCCGCAGCTGTCGCTGCTGCCGGGCGCGCGCGCTTCCTTCGCTCCGGAATGGTCGCTGACCGGCGCCCTGTCGTTCGACCGTTCGCTTGGCGGCGGTCTGCGCGGCGGCTTCAACCTGTCGGCCAAATATTCGACCGAATACAACACCGGCTCCGACCTGCTGCCGTACAAGCATCAGGACGCCTTCACGGTCGTCAACGGCCGCGTGTCCATCGGCGCCGAGGACGAGCGTTGGACGGTCGATGTCTGGGCCCAGAACCTGTTCGAAGAAAAATACACCCAGGTGGGCTTCGCTGCGCCGCTGCAGGGCACCGCCTTCACCAATACGGCGACGCCGCAGCCGAACGGCACCTACTACAACCAGGCCACCGACACGGCGACCTACAACGCCTACCTCGGCGCACCGCGCACCTGGGGCGTGACGCTGCGGGTCAAATACTGATCATCCAGCCGCATGGCTGAATGACGAAGGGTCGTCCGCGAAACCGGGCGGCCCTTTTTCTTGGGGTGCGAACAGGGGATGGGCGCAATGTCCGTGTTCAGATGTGGTCCCAAATTCGGTTTTCGACCCGTTGCGGACCTTCGATAGCTGACCGATGATCGGGGAATGAAAGCACCGAAGAAGCTAGGCGTTTCCACCCCACAGTTTCGGACTGCGCTTCTACGCACGCTCAAGAATGACTTCCCGAGCTGTGAGCCTCGCATCGAGGCGGGCGAACGCGGGCGCATCGCCTTCCAGCTTTTCGACACGAACGGGAACGCGCGAAGCCAGTTGGTCACGATCAACCGGCACATGGCTGACACGCTGACCAGATCAGGACTTTCCCGGCTCATCCAGACCGCAGGAGCGACCGAGACAGGCTTTCCAAACGAGATCGAGAGCCGCTAACCGGATGTCCGCTCACCACCCTTTGCGGACCCAGCGAGGGTCCGCAAAGGGTGATTGTCTTCACTCAATCGTCGTCCTCGGCTTCGGCTGGGCCAACTGACGCTGGCCCGCCGTCTTGCGGTGCAGGATGCCGCGGATCCACTGGGCGAAGTCGTCGACGATGGTGAAGATCGCCGGGATGTAGAGCAGCGACAGGAAGGTCGAGGAGATCAACCCGCCCAGCACGGCGATGGCCATGGGCGCGCGGAACTGCACGTCGGCCCCGACGCCCAGGGCGATAGGCACCATGCCCGCCCCCATGGCGAAGGTGGTCATCAGGATCGGACGGGCGCGCTTGTGCGCCGCATCCAGAATGGCCTCGCGACGCGGCATCCCGCCCTGTTCGGCCATAATGACATAGTCGACCAGCAGGATGGAGTTCTTGGCCGCGATCCCCATCAGCATCAGCACCCCGATCAGGGCGGACATGGAGAAGTTGGCCCCCCCGATGGCCAGGGCGATGAAGGCCCCCCCGATGGCCAGCGGCAGGGCCGCCATGATGGTGATCGGATAGGCGAAGCTTTTGAACAGCAGCGTCAGCACCGCGTACATCAGGAAGATGCCCGAGGCGAAGGCGATGGCGAAGCCCTTCAGCATCTCCTGAATGAACTCCTGGTCGCCTGCCGGAACCTGGCGCACGCCTTCCGGCAGGCTCTTGACCGACGGCAGCTTCTGCACCGCCGCGCTGGCGGCGCCGGTGGCGATGCCGTCCAGTTCGGCGCTGATCGAGGCGATGCGCGAACGGTCCTGACGGCGCACCGTCGCCGGGCCTGCGCCGAACTGGATGTCGGCGACGGCGCTCAGCGGCACGGTTTCGCCGTTGTTGGCGGGAACCCGCAGGTTCTGCAGCACGGTGATGTCCTCGCGCGCCGCCTCGGTCAGTTGCAGGCGGATCGGAATCTGCCGGTCGCCCAGGTTGTACTTGGGCAGGAACTGATCGACGTCGCCGATGGTGGCCACACGCACGGCCTGGGAGATGGCGCCGGCGGACACGCCCGCCAGGGCCGCTTCGTCAGGACGCGGAGTGACCAGGATCTCGGGCCGCGCGATGGCGGCCGAGTTGACGACATTGGCCAGACCCTTGACCCCCCGCATCTCCTCCTCGACCTTGCGGGCTGCGGCGTTCAGCGTCTCGGGATTATCGCCCAGGATCGAGAAGGTGTAGGTGGTGCCGTCGCCTGGACCGCCGCCCTGTTGGGCGATGCCTGCGCGGATGCGGGCGCCGGGAATCTGCTTCAACTCATCGACCATGGTGCGGGCGAAGGCCTGCTGGCTCAGCTTGCGGTCGCCCTTCGGCACCAGGTCGGCGTAGATATTGGCCTGGTTCACGTCCTGCCCGCCGATGGCGGCATAGACGGAGGTGACCTCGTCGCGCGCCTCCAGCTTGCGGGTGACCTGCTGAACGATCCGGTCGGTTTCGCGCTGGGTCGCGCCGGGCGGCAGTTCGACTTGGAAGGCCGCGCGCGCGGTATCGCCGGGCGACATGAACTCGAACGACATCCTGGCCAGGTACGAGGTTCCGACCGAGGCGGCCAGGAACAGGATGCCCAGGATGAAGACCTTCCACCGGTTGGCCAGCGACCAGCGCAGCGCCTTCAGATAGCCGTTCATCCAGAACGGGTCCTTGTCCTCATGATGGGTGTGCTTGAGGATGAAGGCCGCCATCAGCGGCGTCAGCGTCCGCGCCACGACCAGCGAGAAGACGACCGAGATACAGGCCGCCAGCGCAAAGGCCTTGAAGAACTGGCCGATGATGCCGGGCATGAAGCCCACGGGAGCGAAGACGGCGACGATCGTGCCCGTCGTCGCCACGACCGCCAGACCGATTTCGTCGGCGGCCTCGATGGAGGCGTCATAGGGCGGTTTGCCGTCCCGCATGTGCCGGACGATGTTCTCGATCTCCACGATGGCGTCGTCGACCAGGATGCCGATGGTCAAAGACAGGGCCAGCAGGGTGACCACGTTCAGCGACTGATCCAGCGGGCCCAGAATGGCGAAGGTCGGGATCAGCGACATCGGCATGGCCGTCGCGGCGATGAAGGTCGCCCGCCAGTCCCGCAGGAAGATGAAGACGACGATGACCGCCAGGATGGCGCCGACCACCAGGGCCTCCAGCGAGGCGAAATAGCTTTCCTCGATCTGCTCGACGCTGGCCGTGACCTGCTGAATGGTCAATTCCGGGTGGGCGTCGTCGATCCGTTTGACCTCGGCGCGCACCTTGTCGGCGACCTTGACCTCGCTGGCCGTGCGCGAGCGCAGGAAGTTGAAGGTGACGGCTTCCTGGCCGTTGTAGCGGGCCAGGCGACGCGGCTCGCTCCACTTGTCCTCGACCTCGCCCAGATTATCCAGGCGCACGGTCTGACCATTGCCCAGGGGGATCAGGGTGGCGCGAAGCTGTTCGATCGAAGCCGCGGCCCCCAGGGTGCGGATGGCCCGCTCCGAGCCGGAGATGGTGACGCGGCCGCCGGGCAGGTTGTTGTTGACGTTGGTCAGGGCCTGGCTGACCTGGGCGGCGGTCACGCCGTATGAGGCCAGACGCTGCGGGTCCAGTTCGACGCGGATCTCGCGGTCCACGCCGCCCGAACGGTTGACCTCGCCCACCCCGCCCAGGGCCAGCAGGGCGCGGCTCATCTCGTTGTCGATGAACCAACTGATCTGTTCGGGCGTCATGGTCGGCGATCGGACCACATAGGTGATCAGGGCGTCGCCGGTGATGTCGATGCGCTGGACCGCCGGTTCCTGCATGTCCTGGGGCAGGGAGGCGCGCAGTCCGGTCATGGCGTTGCGCACGTCGTTGGTGGCGCGGTCGGTGTCCGTGCCCAGCTCGAACTCGATGACCGTGGACGACACGCCGTCGCTGATGTTGGAGTTGATGTGGCGCACGCCCGACAGACCGGCGAGGGAATCCTCGATCAGCCGGGTGACCTGCACCTCCATTTCGGCGGGCGCCGCGCCGGGACGGGCCGCCGTGACCGAAACCAGCGGGAAGTCGATGTCGGGGTTGGAGTTGATCCGCATGCCCGAGAAGCCGACCACCCCGCCCAGCGTCAGCAGGACGAACAGCAGGATGATCGGGATCGGGTTCTTGATCGCCCAGGACGAGATCTGGTTCATGATCGGTCCTACTTGGCCGCAGCTTGGGCGGCAGGCGTCGGGGCAGGGGCGGGCGTCTGGGCCACGGTGACCCGGTCGCCCTCATTCAGGAAGCCGGCGCCGTCCACGATCACGCGCGCGCCGATGGCGACGCCCTCGACCGCCGTCTGGGCGTCGCTGCGCGACAGGACGGTGATCGGCTGGAAGTGGACCGAACTGTCGGTGTTCAGCACGAAGACGCCGGGCTTGTTGTTGCGGTACAGGACCGCCGCTGTCGGCACGGTGGTTGCGGGCTGATCACCCGCCGCGATGTCGGCGCGGGCGAACATGCCCGGGCGCAGGTGGCTGCCGCTGGCCAGGGTGATGCGGGCCAGACCCAGGCGGGTGCTGGCGTTGACCTCCGGCGTGACCAGACGGACCGTGCCGGTCGTATCGCCGCCCTCGCTGGAGGAGATGGTCGCCGACTGACCGGCGCGGACCAGACCCAGCTGGGTCTCCGGCACCTGGGCGTTCAACTCCAGACGACCGTCGCGGACCATGCGGAACAGTTCGGTTCCCGCGCCGATGATCTGGCCCTTGGTGACGCTGCGGCTGATGATCAGGCCGGACACGGGCGCGCGGATGGTGGCCTGGGACAGGCGGGTGCGGGTCTCCGCCAGCGAGGCGCGAGCCGAGGCCAGATTGGCGGCTGAGGCGCGCTGGTTGGCCAGGGCCGTGTCCAGCGCCGCCTGGCTGAGGAAGCCGCGATCCTTAAGCTCCTGTGCACGCGCCAGGGCGGCGTCATCGCGGGCGTTGTTGGCTTCGGCCGTCTGCACGCCCGCCTGCTGCTGCTGCACCTGGGCGCGCAGCAGCACGTCGTTCATCTGCACCAGCGGCTGGCCTTCGCGGACGTAGGAGCCCTCGTCCACATACAGGGCCACGGCGGTCAGGCCGCCCGTCTCGGCGCCGACCGGCACCTCCTGCCAGGCCGACACCGTGCCGGATGCGGTGATGACGCGGTTCAGACTGGTCTGGGCGACGGTCGCCGCCGTGACGGTCTGACGCGAACTGCCCGCTTTTTCGTCCTTCTTTTCATCGCCTCCGTGTCCGCCGCAGCCTGCGAGCAACAGGGCGGAAAGCGCAACGGCGCTAAGGCCCAGAGCGGTTCGGGTCGTCTTTGACACGGGGAAATCCTCGGTTGCAGGCGAAGCGGATCATCGGCTTGCGCCGAGCCTGTAGGGCAAAGCTGTTTACAGCTTGTGTTTGTTCCTCTCAAACGCCGAAAGCGATTGTTGCAAACCCTTAATCTGGCACTGACAAAGGCGCAGATCAGCGCTCGCTATGGCCCCCGACACGTCCGCGTGATAGGGCGCGCGGATGACGACTCCCCCTATCTCGAACATTCGCAACTTCAGCGTGGTCGCGCACATCGACCACGGCAAGTCGACCCTGTCCGATCGCCTGATCCAGTTCACCGGCGGTTTGACCGCGCGCGAGATGTCCGAGCAGGTCTTGGACAATATGGAGATCGAGCAGGAGCGGGGGATCACCATCAAGGCCCAGACGGTCCGCCTGAACTACAAGGCCAAGGACGGTCAGGACTATGTGCTGAACCTGATGGACACGCCGGGCCACGTCGACTTCGCCTATGAGGTGTCGCGCTCGCTGGCGGCGTGCGAGGGCTCGCTGCTGGTGGTCGACGCCTCGCAGGGGGTGGAGGCCCAGACCCTGGCCAACGTCTATCAGGCGATCGACAACAACCACGAGATCGTGCCGATCCTGAACAAGGTGGACCTGCCCGCCGCCGAGCCCGAGCGGGTCCGCGCCCAGATCGAGGACGTCATCGGCATCGACGCCTCCGAGGCCGTGCTGTGCAGCGCCAAGTCCGGCATCGGCATCGAGGATGTGCTGGAGGCCATCGTCGCCAAGCTGCCGGCGCCCAAGGGGGACATCAACGCCCCGCTGAAGGCCATGCTGGTCGACGCCTGGTACGACCCCTATCTGGGCGTCGTGGTTCTGGTGCGCGTGTTCGACGGCGTGCTGAAGACCGGGATGCGGGTCAAGATGATGCGCAACGGCTCGACCCACCTGATCGACCGGGTCGGCGTCTTCCTGCCCAAGAACACCCCCGTGGACCAGCTTGGCCCCGGCGAGGTCGGCTTCATCACCGCCCAGATCAAGGAGGTCGCCCACGCCGCCGTCGGCGACACCATCACCGACGAGAAGAAGCCCACCGCCGAACCGCTGCGGGGCTTCAAGGAAGTTCAGTCGGTGGTCTTCTGCGGCCTGTTCCCGGTGGACGCCGCCGACTTCGAGGACCTGCGCGCCGCCATCGGCAAGCTGCGCCTGAACGACGCCTCCTTCACCTATGAGATGGAAAGCTCGGCGGCCCTGGGCTTCGGCTTCCGCTGCGGCTTCCTGGGCCTGCTGCACCTTGAAATCATTCAGGAACGCCTCAGCCGCGAGTTTAACCTCGACCTGATCGCGACGGTCCCGTCGGTCGTTTACAAGATCGGCCTGCGCGACGGGACCGAGATGGACCTGCACAACCCGGCCGACCTGCCCGACGTGATGCAGATCGAGACCATCGCCGAGCCCTGGATCAAGGCCACCATCCTGACGCCCGACGAATACCTCGGCGGTGTGATCAAGCTGTGCCAGGACCGTCGCGGCCAGCAGATCGAGCTGTCCTACGTCGGCAGCCGCGCCATGGTGGTCTATGAGCTGCCGCTGAACGAGGTCGTCTTCGACTTCTACGACCGGCTGAAGTCGATCTCTAAGGGTTACGCCTCGTTCGACTACGAGATCACCGAATACAAGGTCGGCGATCTGGTGAAGATGTCCATTCTGGTCAACGCCGAGCCGGTCGACGCCCTGTCCATGCTGGTCCACCGCCAGCGGGCCGAGACGCGCGGCCGCGGCATGGTCGAGAAGATGAAGGAGCTGATCCCGCCGCACCTGTTCCAGATCCCGATTCAGGCGGCCATCGGCGGCAAGATCATCGCCCGCGAAACCGTGCGGGCGCTGCGCAAGGACGTGACCAGCAAGTGCTACGGCGGCGACGCCACCCGCAAGAAGAAGCTGCTGGAGAAGCAGAAGGCGGGCAAGAAGCGCATGCGCCAGTTCGGCAAGGTCGAAATCCCGCAGGAAGCCTTCATCGCCGCGCTCAAGATGGACGAGGATTGATCGCGCACTGATCTTCTCCCTCCCCTGCGGGGGAGGGTGGCTGAGGCGTCAGCCGAAGCCGGGTGGGCCGACCCGGCAAGGCCGCACTGATCTGCTGAACCATAGACCGTGGGGCGTCGCCCTGCCGCCCCCACCCGGTCTCGCCTCCGGCTCGACCACCCTCCCGGGAACGGGGAGGGAGAGGCGTCATATCTCCACGTCCTCTGGCACGCCCAGTTCGTCGCGCAGTTCCTGCGGGTGCAGCCGCGCCATTTCCGCGTCCAGCACCTCCAGCGGCCTCAGCCGCCCGTCGTCATCCCAGAAGACCTCGGCCCACGGCTGACCCGTCTCGCGCGCCCGCGCCCGGTCACGCGCCGTCGCCGCCGGTCCCAGATGTTCGGCCCGCCACCAGTACAGCCAGGGTATGTGCCAGTGCGGCGCCTGCATCAGCCGCTCGTCCTTGGCGGTCTCCATCAGGCATTGGGCCAGATCGCGCGCGTCGTGCAGTCGGTCATCGAACGCCTCGCGCTGGCGGCGGGCGTAGCGAGGCCAGCCTTCCAGCGGCTCGGGCGGCGGGTCTTCGCCCTTCAGCCTGCGCCAGCCTTCAGAGGCCCGCCGCCGCCACAGGTTCGACAGCCCCACATTATATCGCAACGCCAGCGACGCCCCCGTCTCGCCCCGCTCCCACGCCCGCCTGATCTCCCACCAGGTGTCCTCAGACCGGATTTTCCGTATCGGGCCGTAGGTCATGGGCGGGTTGTAGCGGTGCTGAACGTCAGGATCGGACGTCTTCGACGCGCTATGGGCGGCTGCGCTAGTCCTTCTCCCCTTGCGGGAGAAGTTGCCCCCCGGAGGGGCGGATTAGAGGTCGCTCCTTTAGCTAGAAAGTTTCCTCATGGTTGTGCACAGTGGGCCTCAACTCCACGACGAATCGGACTCACCATGCTTCGCGAGCCAGCTCAATCTACCTTGGGGGAAGGAAAAATCCTTCAGGGAGACGTGCTGAAAGCTCTCAAGTCCGTCGAAACTGGATCCGTGGATTTGGTGGTGTCCTCTCCGCCGTACAATATTGGCAAGATATACGAACGAGATCAAACTCGGACCTTAGAAGAATATAAAGTCTGGCAAACGGCAGTGGTCGATGCTGTGTGCGAGAAAATTAAGACGTCCGGAAGTGTGTGTTGGCAGGTCGGAAGCTATATTAAAAATGGTGAAGTTTATCCGCTCGACATAATGTTCTATGACCTGTTTAAGAAGAACGGATTCAAACTTCGGAACAGGATAATTTGGCGATTCAACTTTGGTTTGAACTCAGATCGAAGGTTTTCTGGAAGATATGAGACCGTTCTCTGGTTCACAAAATCAGACGAATACAAGTTCAACCTAGACCCCGTTCGTGTCCCGCAACTGTATCCCGGAAAGCGACATTCAAAGAGCAAGGGGGTCAAGGCTGGTCTTCCAAGTGGGAACCCAAGGGGCAAGAACCCCTCTGATTACTGGGAGTTTTCCGCCGAGAAGGACTTTCTTGAAAATCCTGTTTGGGAAATTCCCAACGTCAAAGCCAACCATCCCGAGAAAACTGAACACCCTTGCCAGTTTCCCATCGAACTCGCGGAGCGTTGCGTCTTGGCGCTCAGTGAACCGGGAGATTTGGTCCTCGATCCCTTCGTGGGGACAGGCGCAGCCGTCTTAGCTGCTGTGAAGCAGAATAGGCGAGCGGTCGGCATCGATCGCGATCCGGCTTTTGTCAAACTTGCCCGAGCACGGCTGAAACAGCTTGCCGCCGGAAACTTGCCTGTTCGACCACTCGGGCGTCCCGTTAGCGCTCCAAGTGTGACGCAGAAAGTCGCGTTAGTTCCGGAAGAATGGCTGGAAGCAAGTTAGATACGCCTGGGGAGGGGCGCGAATGAAGAAGGCCGTCAAAACGAAGAAGGTAAAACCTCCGCTTTCCGCGCAGGATATTCTAAAACGCGACCACTTCAGTAGGGTCCGTACGCTGTTTCGTTTGGCTGGCTTCAAGCGAATCGGCAAGATGATGGATAAAGAGTTCACCTTCGAGGGGAGTACCTGCGATATAGATGATGTGTTCTACTTAGAGAACGTAATCGTTTTCGTAGAGTATACCGTATCAAATGAGGTGTCGGTCCATCTCAAAAAAAAGTCTGTGCCATTTCGGAAAATGGTAGAGAATCCGACGGGATTTCTCACTTATTTGAAGGCGACCTTTCCCGCATTCGCGGAGGCTGTATCGGGCATATACGATTTGGATCAGTGTCGCGTATTTGTTCTTTATGCATCGCGGCATGCGGTCGCAAATGAAACCAAAGCTGAAGTGCCAAGCGTGACGTATCTCGACTACAACGTTGTCCGATACTTGGAGAGCGTGTCTCGTGCGGTGCGGCATACTGCACGATACGAGATTCTCGAGTTTTTGGGCCTCCCGGTCTCGGAGTTTGGCTCAGCAATCCTCAATCCAGCCTCAGCCGCGACCTCAGTTTATGATGGTTCGGTGCTGCCAGAATCCCATTCGAACTTTGGCGCGGGCTTCAAGGTTGCCTCCTTCTACATCGATCCAGACGCGCTTCTGCAGCGCGCCTACGTCCTTAGACGCGATGGATGGCGGGGAGGGGCTAGCTTGTACCAACGCATGATTTCAAGTGCTAAGATTGAGAAAGTCCGGCGCTACTTGCGATCAAGAAAGCGGGTGTTCATAAACAACGTGATCGCCACGCTGCCATCAACAACGAAGATCGTCGACGAGGACGGTGCAACCACTGATACGGCGGCAATCAAGAAGACTAAGCGAGCGCGGATTCAAATACCAAACGAGATAGGAACTATCGGAATTATTGACGGCCAGCACCGTTTGTTCGCCTATCATGAAGGAGGCTCGGGTGAAACAGAGATTTCTGTCCTTCGAAAGCGGCAGAATCTTCTGGTCACAGGAATTATTTTTCCGCCCGGAATGTCGGATGACGAACAGATGCGCTTTCAGGCCAATCTGTTTTTGGAGATTAATTCTACCCAGACGGCAGTAAAATCCGATCTTACGCAAGAGATTGAAGTTTTACTTCGGCCCTATTCAGCAATTTCTATAGCGAAGAGAGTCATAAATCGGCTCAACGAGGGGAGCGGCGCGCTAGGCAATAAGTTTGAGAGATACTTCTACGACCAAGATAAAATGAAGACGACTTCGGTTGTCAGCTATGCGCTCGCGCATCTTGTGCGGATCGGAGGGCCGGATTCTCTTTTTAACGCATGGAAATCTCCGTCAAAGCAAGACCTCAAGACGCAAAACAACGACGCACTGTTGGATGAGTATGTCTCGTACTGCTCTATGGAGGTCGCTAAATTCATGTCGGCAGTAAAGTCTCAGGTCCCTGCGGAACGATGGACTGCAGATCGTAAGGTGCCAGGATATTTCCTTACGACTACAACGATAAACGGATGCCTGAGCTTGTTTAGGCGGATCGTTCGCAATGGAAAGCTGGCAGAGACCGCGAGCTACAAGGAGGCGCTTGACGGGCTGCAAGAATTCAAGTTCTCGGACTATAAATCCAGTCAATACAACAAGCTAGGAGAAGCGCTGTTTATTAAATACTTCTCGTAGTGCAGAACCCCTTCATCGTCCCTTCCTGAACCGCTCTTGCGCCTCCGCCGCCGCCTCCTTGCGCCATTTCTTCGGGGCTGACCGGTCCACCTCTTCGCCTGCGCCGGTCAGGGCTTCGTTGGCGAACTCCAGGTCCATCAGCTTCATGCGCTTGATCTCGTCGCGCAGGCGGGCGGCTTCCTCGAACTCCAGGTTGGAGGCGGCTTCGCGCATGCGGCCTTCCAGATCGCGCAGGGCGGCCTGGAAGTTGGTGCCGACGAAGGGTTTGGAGGCCTCGGCCACGCCCGGCTTGGTCAGGCGGTCCAGGTCGCGGGACTCATAGGGGCTTTCCAGGATCTCCTTGATGTCGCGCTTGACGCTTTCGGGCGTGATGCCGTGTTCGGTGTTGTAGGCGACCTGACGCTCGCGCCTGCGGTCTGTCTCGGCGATGGCGCGCTCCATCGAGCCGGTCATCCGGTCGGCATATAGAATGACGCGGCCGTCGACGTTGCGCGCGGCGCGGCCGATGGTCTGGATCAATGAGGTCTCGGAGCGCAGGAAGCCCTCCTTGTCCGCGTCCAGAATGGCGACCAGCCCGCACTCGGGGATGTCCAGACCCTCGCGCAGCAGGTTGATGCCGATCAGACAGTCGAACGACCCCAGCCGCAGGTCGCGCAGAATCTCGATCCGCTCCAGCGTGTCCACGTCCGAGTGCATGTAGCGGACGCGGATGCCCTGCTCATGCATGTATTCGGTCAGGTCCTCGGCCATCTTCTTGGTCAGGGTGGTGACCAGGGAGCGGTAGCCGGCGCGGGTGGTGGCCTTGACCTCGTCGATGACGTCATCGACCTGGTTGCGGGTAGCGCCTGAGACGGGGCGGATCTCGACCGGCGGGTCGATCAGGCCGGTGGGGCGGATGACCTGCTCGACAAAGACGCCGCCCGCCCGCTCCATCTCCCACGGGCCGGGGGTGGCGCTGACGTGAACCGTCTGGGGCCGCATGGCGTCCCATTCCTCGAACTTCAGCGGGCGGTTGTCGATGCAGGAGGGCAGGCGGAAGCCGTACTCCGCCAGGGTCGACTTGCGGCGGTAGTCGCCCCGGAACATGCCGTTGATCTGGCCGATGGTGACGTGGCTCTCGTCCACGAACAGCAGGGCGTTGTCGGGGATGTATTCAAAGAAGGTGGGCGGCGGCTCTCCCGGCGCGCGGCCGGTCAGCCAGCGGGAATAGTTCTCGATCCCCGCGCAGGAGCCGGTGGCCTCCATCATCTCCAGGTCGAAGCGGGTGCGCTGCTCCAGCCGCTGGGCCTCCAGCAGCTTGCCGTTCTCGACCATCCAGTCCAGCGTCTCCTTCAGCTCCGCCTTGATGCCCAGGGTCGCCTGGTTCAGCGTCGGGCGCGGGGTGACATAGTGGCTGGCCGCATAGACGGTGATCTCGGTCAGGTCGGCGGTCTTCTTGCCGGTCAGGGGATCGAACTCCTGGATCGCCTCCAGTTCGTCGCCGAACAGGCTGATGCGCCAGGCGCGGTCCTCAAGGTGGACCGGGAAGATCTCGATCACGTCGCCGCGTTTCCTGAACATGCCCCGGTCGAAGTTCAGGTCGTTGCGCTTGTACTGCAGCGCGATCAGGTCGGCCCGCAGCTTGGCCTCGTCGATCGTGTCCCCGACCTTCAGGCTGAAGGTCATGGCGGTGTAGGTCTCCACCGACCCGATGCCGTAAATGCAGCTGACCGAGGCGACCACGATCACATCGTCCCGCTCCAGAATCGCCCGCGTCGCCGAGTGCCGCATCCGGTCGATCTGCTCGTTTATTGACGAGTCTTTTTCGATGTAAGTGTCTGTTCTTGGGACATAAGCTTCCGGTTGATAATAGTCATAATAGCTGACGAAATATTCGACCGCATTGTCCGGGAAGAAGGCCTTGAACTCGGAATAGAGCTGGGCCGCCAGGGTCTTGTTAGGGGCCAGGATCAGGGCCGGGCGCTGGGTCTGTTCGATGACCTTGGCCATGGTGAAGGTCTTGCCCGAGCCGGTGACGCCCAGCAGCACCTGATCCCGATCGCCCGCCTCGGCCTGAGCCACCAGTTCGGCGATGGCGGCGGGCTGGTCGCCGGCGGGGGTGTATTTGGTCTCCAGTCGGAAGACGCCGCCCTTCTTGGTCCCCTCGCGCGAGGGACGGTGCGGCGCCCAGCCCGCAGGCGCGGCGACCGGCTCTTCCGGCGTCAGGCGCGGGCCGGTGACCGGGGCGAACATCGGCATGGCCTTGGCCGGTTTTCCCGTCTCGCGCACGAACTGCGCCGACGCCTCCTGCACGCCGGGGTTCGGCACATGGACGGGCTTGGTCGATTTCGAGGGGGAACGAGCCATGAACGCAACCTAATGTGCGTGTCGCATGTCCGCTAGGATTTGGTTGCGAGCGGGCGCTTTGAAGCTGGATTGTAAAGTTATGGCCGTACAATCTGCAGTTAAGTAACGTTTAAATAACGACGTAATATAAACCGAATCTGCCATATTATCGACTTAAAGTGGCAAATTAAGAATTTCCAAGGGCCAATTGTCGTCAAAAATGCCGCAGTTTTCCGACTAACGTTGCTTTCCTGACATATTTTTGTTGCCCACACTTCTCACGTTCCTTAGCCATCGAGGTATCAAAGGGGCGTTTCGCGAACATCGTTTTTTAGAACGGTGTTCGGATAACGTTGTGATTTCTGTTCGGCCTCATAAGCATTATAGGGACATATGAGTACTCATAAGAATTTCCTCCTAGGCTCCACGGTTGTTGGTAGTGCGGCAGCGGTTTCTCTGGCGCTTCTCACCTCGACTGCGGCCTTCGCGCAGACCGCAAATCAAGCCTCGACGCAGCAGGCTTCTGATGTGGATGAGGTCGTTGTCGTTGGTTCGCGTCTCCGTCGCGACAACTTCAATGCGCCGTCGCCGACTCAGGTCGTGACGCGTGAAGAAGCGACCCTGCAGGGCTTCGCTTCGACAGCTGAAGTGCTGCAAAGCGCGGCTGTCACGGGCGGCACCGCTCAGATCAACAACTCTTACGGCAACTTCGTCGTGAACGGCGGCGGCGGCGTCAATACGATTGGCCTGCGCGGCATGGGGCCGACCCGTACCCTAGTCCTGTTGAACGGTCGCCGCGTTTCGCCGGCAGGTTCGCGTGGATCGGTTGGTTCGGCAGACTTGAACGTGCTGCCGACTGCGATGATTGAACGCGTTGAAGTGCTGCGCGACGGCGCTTCGTCCATCTATGGATCGGACGCCATCGCCGGCGTTGTGAACATCCAGACGCGCAAAAACTTTGAGGGCCTCACCCTCGAGGCGCAGCGCAACGAAACCATGGAAGCTAATGGCAATGGCGGCTCGACCCGTCTGTCGCTGACGGCTGGCGCCCATGGTGATCGTTGGCGTGCTGCAGGTTCGATCGAACACTATGATCGTGACGAACTGACGCTGCGCGATCGCGCTTTCACCCGCTGCCAAACCGATGGCTTCCGCAACAACCGTGACTTCATCGATCCGCTTACCGGAGAGTCGAAGTGCTACCCGCTGACCACGACCGGTTCGAACGGTGTGACGATCAACACGATCGGCGCTGGTGTCGAAGGCGCGCGTGACGCAAACGGCAACCGCACCTTCCTGGGCACGACGGGTGTTGGTGCAGCTGGTTCGGTTGGAACCGTGTTCAACCGCTGGCGTCCTAACGCTGGCGTCAACACCGGCGTGATCGGCTTTGAAGGCGTCGGCGGCGGCGCGAACAACCTCAATGTTCGCGACACAACTGAAGACCGCAAGCTGAACACGTCGCTAATCTCGCCTGTCGAAATCACGACCATCTACGGTGAAGGCGGTTATCAGCTGCACGCTCTGGGCAACGCCGAGCTGTACGGCGAAGTGCTCTTCAATAACCGTAAGTCGTCGCAAACGGGTTACCGTCAGCTGTCGCTGGACTATGCCAAGGGCAGCCCGCTGATTCCGGGCAACCTGGCGTTCAGCACCTTCTCGGCTGACCAAGGCCTTAACAAGGGTCAAGATATCGGCGTTCGCGCCTTCATCGGCTTCGGCAACGACCACTCGTGGCAAGAGCAGAACTTCACGCGCGTCGTCACTGGCTTGAAGGGCGATTTCTTCCTGCCCGACTGGCGCTATGATGTTTCGGCGAGCTATTCGCGCTCGCGTTCGGAATATACAAGCGAACAGTTCCTGACTGACCGCCTGATCGAAACCCTGGACGTCGTTCGCGACGGAAGCGGTCGCTTCCAGTGCCGCCAACTGGCTACGAACCCGGGCTGTATCGCGGCTCCTGCTCTGACCTCTGACGTCATCGGCGGCAAGCTGCCGAAGGATTGGGTGGATTACGTCTTCCGTCCGGTCACCGGCGTGACAGAGTTTAATGAAACCATCGTCAGCGCCGGCATTGACGGTCCGCTGTTCAGCCTGCCTGCTGGCCAGGTCATGGGCTTCTTCGGTCTGGAATACCGTCGTTCGGAAATCGACGACACTCCTGGCCTGGATACCCAGAATGGCAACACCTACAACTACTCGACGTCGACCATCACGCGTGGGTCTGACTCGGTGTGGGAAGCCTTCGGTGAAATCGAAGCGCCTCTGCTGCGTGACGCGCCGTTCGCCAAGGAGCTGAGCCTGAACGCATCGTTCCGTTATACGGACTACGACTCGTACGGCGACGACACGACTTACAAGATCGGTCTGGTCTATCGTCCGATTGACTGGGTCACGGTGCGCGGCACCTACGGCACCTCCTACCGCGCTCCTGCGCTGTTCGAGCAGTTCGTCGGCGCAACCAGCGGCTTCCAATCCGCCGCTCAGGATCGCTGCAACAACTATGGCGCGCCTGATGTAAACCCGAACCGTGTGGCGAACTGTAAGTCACAAGGTTTGGCCGATGACTTCACGTCGGTGCAGAGCATTCGTGTGATCACTGCTGGTGGCGCTGATGCTGGTCTTGCTGCTGAAACCTCGACCAACATGACCGTTGGTTTGGTGGTGCAGCCGCCGCTGCCCTCCGGTTGGGGTAATCTGGCGTTCGCCGTCGATTACTACGAAATCGAGGTCAAGAACGGCGTTGACCGTACCGGTTATGGCAACATCTTGACGCGTTGCTATGACTCGAACCCGGCTGACTTTGCTGCCCGCAACGGCTTCTGCCGTCTGGTCGAGCGCGATCCTTCGAACAGCGCGCTGACTGTCTATGACAGCTACGTCAACCTGGCGACGGACATCGTTAAGGGGCTGGACTACACGGTCCGTTACCGTGTGAACGCGGGCCCGGGCACGGCGTTGTTCAACCTTGCCGTCACCCAGTACACGGAAATCTCGAACAAGCTGTTCGATGATGATCCCCTGGAAGACTACGTTGGTATGGTCAACAACCCGGAGTTCACCGGCACGGCTGATGTCTCCTACACGTGGGACAAGTGGCGCGTACGTTACGGTGTTGAGTGGATCAAGGGCACCGATAGCTACGAGTACTACGGCTTGAACCCGGCTACGACGCAGTATGACCTGGATGTCGGCGATTACTGGCTGCATAACGCTTCGGTCCAATATTCGGGCCAAGGCTGGACGCTGACCGCTGGCGTTCGCAACATCTTCAACGAAGATCCCCCCACCATCTCGGCGGGCGTGTACAACCGGGTCGGCAACGCTCCGCTGTACTCGGGCTACGACTACCTGGGCCGCACGGCCTTCCTGAACGTGACGAAGTCCTTCTAAGGACTGCAGTCATCGTATGAGACTAGGCGGCGGACTTCGGTCCGCCGCCTTTTTCAATTCAGGGCAGTACGGCAAGAGCGTAAAATTCTTGACTCCCTCATACAGTATGCCCCATACACTGTGTGTCGCACACTATGCGGCGCATGGAGTGGCGACGGGTGAGTCAGGATGAGGAACTGCTGTTTGAAAGCCTGCGGCTGGAGCTGCGGAGGGGGTCGCTGATCCTGGCGGTGCTGGCCAGTCTGAGACGCGAGCAATACGGCTATTCGCTGCGGGTCGCGCTGGGCGAGGCGGGGATCGAGATGGAGGAGAGCACCCTCTATCCGTTGCTGCGCCGTCTGGAGAGCCAGGGCCTGCTGGACAGTGAATGGCGTGAGGAGGACCGCAGGAAGAAGCGGTTCTATCGGCTGTCGGGGCGGGGCGAGGCGATGCTGGCGCGGCTGGCGACGGAATGGCGCGGCCTGTCCGCTTCGCTGGAGAAGATGCTGTGAAAACGGAAAATCAGACGGGAGAGGCCGGGATGGATCTGGTGGAGCGTTATCTGAGCGCCGTGGCGGCGCAACTGCCCAAGGATGTGCGCGAGGACATCGTCGCCGAACTGCGCGACGAGATCATGGGCCGTCTGGAGGCGCTGGAAGGGCGTCTGGGGCGGGCGGCGACTGATGATGAAGTCGAGGCTCTGCTGCGCGAGGTCGGGCATCCGCTGACAGTGGCGGCGCGCTATCGGTCCGGCCCGCAGGCGCTGATCGGGGCGGAGCTTTATCCCTGGTGGTGGTTCGCGGTGAAGGTGGCGCTGATGGTGCTGGTCTGCGTGACGGTGCTGGGCGCCGTGGCGCGGGTGGCGACCGGCGACATCTATGTCGGCAAGGCGATCGGCCAGGCGATCAACGGCTTCATCAGCGGCGGCTTCACATTGGTCGGGGTTCTGACCGTCATCGGTTTCTTCATCGAGCGGCAGGACAGGAAGCCGAAATTCATCTCGGAATGGCGGGTCAAGGATCTGGCTCTGTTCGAGATCGGCAATCTGGACGCCGAGACCTGGGGCGAGCGGCTGGCCAAGGGAGATTGGTCCGGGCCCAAGGCCCAGAAGGGCGTCGAGGTCCGCAAGAACGCCCAGATGTCGCCGGCGGCGCGCGCGGTGGCCAGCGCCATCGGCTGGACGGTGCTGCTGCTGTGGTGGACCAATCTGACGCCGATCACGCCGGTGCGGCCGCAGGATCTGGCGGGCGTGATCAGCGGCGTTGATTATGGCGTCATCCTGCGCGGCATTGTCGAGGCGGCGTACTGGCCCGTGATCGTCTTCGCCCTGGCGCGGATCGCCTTTGACATCACGCGGACTGCGACGGGATCGCCGGTGCGCCTGACGGCCTTGGGCGACCTGGTGTTCGCCGCGGCGACGGCCTGGGCCATGTGGTGGCTGTTCTTCCACTCGCCGCTGAGCCCGCTGATCTGGGTTCCGACGGCGGAGGCCTTCTGGCAGCGGGTCGTGGACCTGTTCCGCAGCGGCGACTTCCAGGTGGCGACCGTGATCATGATCGCCGTGGTCTGGGGCTATATCGCCGAGGTGTGGCGCATGATCAAATCGACGGCGCGGCTGATCGTGGGGCGCGAGTCCTGAGCAGCCGAAGTCCGGCCCCGGCTGCAGCCGGGGCCGGTGCAGGTCAGCGGATCGAGGAGACCCTGTTGGCCATGCCGACACGGTTCAGATCGCCGGTTGAGCGGCTGATCGTGGTGCAGCGTCCGCGATAGCGGGCGTCTTCGCAGATCTGAACCCGGCCGCGGATGACCCGGATCGAGCGGATATTGTCGTTGAAGCCGCGATGGTCGGCCAGATTGTCGATGGGGTGGCGGATGCGAAGCTGCTGCCCGCTGTAGTTGGCGCGGGTGTAGGCGATGACTTCGAACGCGCCGCCGGACGGGGGACGCGGAGGCTCAGGCGGGCGTGGGCCGGGGCCGGGCGGCACGGGCGGGCGAGGACCGCCGCCGCCAGGACCGCAGCGCAGATAACCGTTGTCGTTGCGGATGTCGCTGCCGCGACAGCTGTTGGTGTCCAGGGTCGAGGAGACAGGCGCGCCTCGTTCATTGGTGCATTGGGCGCGCAGCAGATTGCCGTTCAGGGATATGCCCCGACAGGTCTGCTGGTACGAGCCGGGGGGAACGCCGCCGCCGGGCGGGCGGGGCGGACTGGTGCGTTGCTGGGCGGAGGCGCTGAAAGCCATCGCGGCGACGGCGCCGATGACAACGAGATGAGGCAGGCGAACCACGGCGTTACTCCCTCTTTTTTATGTGCAGACGGGGTGAGGCTATGCCTGTCGCGATCTGAGCGCGAATCGAATCTCGCTGGGCTTGAACATCGGTGCAGGCGATCCATGTCCGAAAACCGCGAGACATGAGGCGGGCGAGCGCCCATCTTGTCCGACATGGAACAGATGCTGGATCAGGAAGCCTGCTGGCGCGCCGTGGTGGCGCGGGACGCCCGGTTCGACGGGCGGTTCTTCACCGGCGTGCTGTCGACGGGGATCTATTGCCGCCCGGTGTGTCCGGCGCGGACGCCCAATCGCGGCAATGTGGTGTTTCACCCCACGGCGGCGGCGGCGCAGGAGGCGGGTCTGCGCGCCTGTCTGAGATGCAGGCCCGAGACGGCGCCCGAGATGGGCGCCTGGCGCGGCACCTCCAACACCGTCAGCCGAGCCCTGGCCCTGATCGAGGCGGGGGCGCTGGATACGGGGGACGCCGATGCGCTGGCGGCGCGGCTGGGCGTGGGCGAACGGCATCTGCGCCGCCTGTTCCGCCAGCATCTGGGCGCGGCCCCGGTCAGCGTGGCCCAGACGCGGCGGGTGCTGCTGGCCAAACAACTGATCCACGACAGCGACCTGTCGATGGCCGAGGTGGCGATGGCGTCCGGCTTCGGCAGCGTCAGGCGGTTCAACGAAACATTCCAGGCCCTGTACGGCCGCCCGCCTTCCGAACTGCGCCGTCGCACGGTGAACGAGGCGCGCGGCGAGGCGGTGCGGATCAGTCTGGCCTATCGCCCGCCCTATGACTGGGGCGCGATGATCGCGGCCCTGGGCGCGCGGGACGCGGACGACGAGGCGGTCGAGGCAGGCGTCTGGACGCGGCGCCTGACGCCGGACACGGACGGGACGCAGGGCTCGGTGTCGGTCCAGCCGGGCGCGGCGAACCGGCTGGCGGTCCAGGCGCGGGTGTCCGAGCTGAAGGCCCTGCCGGGGGTTCTGGCGCGGGTGCGGCGGGTGTTTGATCTGGCCGCCGACCCAGAGGCCATCGCCCATGACCTTTCGCACGATCCGGCGCTGGCGGCGGCGATAGAGGCGCGGCCCGGTCTGCGCCCGCCCGGAGACTGGATCGACGCGGGCGAGGATGCGCCCAGCGACCGGCTGGCGACGACGGATGCGGCCCTGACGGCGCGGGCGGAACACTGGAGGCCGTGGCGCGCCTATGGGGCGCTGTACTGGAACACGATCAAGGAGACGCGTGATGACGAAGCCGCTTGAAAACCTGATCCTGACGCTGGACCGCATCGGATCTCCGGTCGGCGAGGTTCTGGTGGCGACCGACGCCCAGGGCGCGGTGCGGGCGCTGGACTTTCATGACTATGAGGCGCGGTTTCTGCGCCTGCTGCGCCGCCATTATGGCGAGGTGACCCTGGTTCCCGGTCCTGCGCCCGAGCCTGTGCGGCGGGCGGTTCAGGCCTATTTCGGCGGCGATCTGTCGGCGTTCGACGGCGTCGAGGTGAAGACCGGCGGCACCGATTTCCAACGGTCGGTCTGGCGGGCGCTGCGCACCATTCCGGCAGGCGAGACCTGGACCTATGGACGGCTGGCGCAGGCGGTCGGATCGCCCAGGGCGGTGCGGGCCGTGGGCCTGGCCAACGGGTCCAACCCCATCGCCGTCATCGTGCCGTGCCACCGGGTGATCGGCGCGAACGGAACCCTGACCGGCTATGCCGGCGGGCTGGAGCGCAAGCGCTGGCTTCTGGCGCACGAAGCGGGCGGGCGGCTGATTTAATTCAGCGGCTGAGGCGGGGTTGTCGATGCGGGGGCGACGAAGTTGATCGCCGTCGGCGGCGCACCCGCCTGAAGCTTGTTGATGTAGTCCAACTCACGCTTGGCGTTGGCGTCATCCTCGTCAATGGCCAGCGCGGCCTCATAGGCGGCCTTGGCTTCATCCAGACGGCCCAGTTCGATCAGGCTGAAACCGCGTCGGCGATGAAAGGCATCATCGTGCAAGGTCAGCAGGATGTCGTCGCTGTCCAGAGCTTCGTCGGCAAGGGCCAGAGCCTCGTCCCAACGTTGCGCGCCTTGCAGGGCGACGATTTTTTCCGAGAGCAGCAGCCAGTTGGCCGGTTGGATCTTCAGGGCGCGGTCCAGATAGGCGAGGGCTTCGTCGTAGCGTCGGCCTTCCACAGCCTCAGAGGCCAGCAGAAGGGCGATGTCGCCATAGACATTCGCAAGCGTGATGGCGGCCCGGGACTTGCCGGTATCGTCGGGCGCGGACAGCATGACCATCATCAGCAAGACGTCGCCGCCGTCGCTCAGGCGCGCGACGCTTGTTTCATGCTGAACGACCACCTGGGCATAGTCGTCAGGCATGCGGTCAAACGCAGCGCGTAGAGCGGGCAGATGGCGGGTCAGACCCGCATAGCCGCGCGACTGAAAATCCTTGATTGCACGGTCATAGGTCTGAGCGTCGCGAACCTCCTGACGGGTCTGGAAGTTGGCGGCGCGAAGCTGCGCCGTCTGAGCGGTTGCGGGTGCGGAAACGCTCAAGGGCGCGGTGGCGAGCACAAGGCTGGCGGCCAGGATGCGAAACATGAAGTGCGTTCCTGTCTGTTTGGAACGCCAGAGTAAGCATGAATACCCGTATTTGGCGAGGTGGGCTTCAGCCCATGGTGAACCGTTCCGGCGGCAGGGCGGCGGGGGTGAAGCGGCCCTGGCGGACGGCGCCGCGGAACGGATAGGCGCGGGTGATGCGGATGCCGACCGAGGCGCGGCCCGGTCCCTGCGGCTTGAAGGCCAGCGGCGCCTCACCCTGCAGCACGCCGTTGACATAGGCGCGGTAGGTCGCGCCGTCGAAGGTCTGGGCCACATGGCTCCACTGGCCCAGCGGGTGGATGCGGTCGGGGAAGATCAACGGCTGGCGATAGCCGGGACCGAAGGCGAAGGTGTCCAGATACCAGCCCTGTTCGACGACCCTCACCTCGAACAGCATCCGCGCCTCGGGCGCATCTGGCGCGGGGTCGCTTTCCAGATGGAACCAGCGCTGTTCAAAGGCGCCGCCGTCGGGGCGGAACAGGGCTTCGAAGGTGAAGGTCCTGGCGCCCGCCAGCGGATGATTGTCGATGAACAGGGCGTCGTTCGCGCCATCGAACCAGACGGCCTGACCCCACGGGCTGTCGATCAGGCGCGGCGCCCCCTCGACCGTGGTTCTGAAACCGCCGATGTCGGACAGCCGGTCGAAGGTCCAGACGGTCTGGTCCGCCGCCAAGCCCGCGCGGGGCCGGCCGGTTTGGGGCAGGGCGGCGCAGGCGCTCAGGCCGACGGGCGCGGCCAGCAGCGCCCGTCGGCTGAGACGGAACGCACTTTCGTCAGGCGACGCCGTCAAGGAACAGGCGGCAGGCGGGGTTGGCGGTCTCATCGACATAGGGATAGCCCAGCAGGGCCAGGGCGTCCTCCAACAGATGCTGTTCCTGCGGCGGTACGCAGATGCCCGCCAGCACCCGGCCCACATCGTCGCCGTGGTTGCGATAGTGGAACAGGGTCATGGCCCAGGCCGGCTGCAGGCTGTTGAGGAAGCGCAGGAAGGCGCCCGGCCGTTCGGGGAACTGGAAGCGCAATATGCGTTCGTGCGGCAGGCCGACGGTGCGCCCGCCGACCATGTAGCGGACGTGCAGTTTCGCCGTCTCGTTGTCGCTCATGTCCTCGACCGCATAGCCCCCCGCGCGCAGGCTCTGGATAAGATCATCGCGTTCGTGAGGCCCGTTGCGCAGGGCCACGCCGACGAAGATCTGGGCCAGGCCGTCGCCGGACCAGCGATAGTTGAACTCGGTCACCGAGCGGCCGTCCAGGCTGTTCAGGAAGCGGCGGTAGTCGTCGCGGTCGTCCTTCATCGCCACGGCCAGCAGGGCCTCGGCGCCCTCGCCGATCTCGGCCCGTTCGGCGACGTGGCGCAGGCGGTCGAAGTTGACGTTGGCGCCCGAGTTGATGGCGATCAGGCTGCCCGATCCCGGATGGGCGGCGGACCAGGCCTTCAGCCCCGCCAGGGCTACGGCGCCGGACGGTTCGGCGATGGCGCGGCTGTCGTCGAAGATGTCCTTGATGGCGGCGCAGATGGCGTCGGTGTCCACCAGCACGATCTCGTCCAGCAACGCGTTGCACAGGGCGAAGGTCTGGTCGCCCGCACGGCGCACGGCGACCCCGTCGGCGAACAGGCCGACTTCGTTCAGGGCGACCACCTCGCCTGCGTCGATGGCTGATTTCATGGTCGGGGCGTCCACCGGCTCGACGCCGATGACGCGGGTTTCGGGACGCAGGAACTTCAGTATGGCCGCAACCCCCGCCGCCAGACCGCCGCCGCCGATGGGCACGAAGACGGCCTCGATAGGGTCGGCGTGCTGGCGGGCGATCTCCAGCCCGACGGTGCCTTGCCCCGCGATCACGTCGGGATCGTCGAAGGGGTGGATGAAGGCGGCGCCGGTCTGGGCCTCCAGATGGCGGGCGTGGGCATAGGCCTCGTCGAAGCTGTCGCCATGCAGCACGACCTCGCCGCCCAGGGCGCGCACGGCGGCGACCTTGATGCCCGGCGTGGTGGTCGGCATGACGATGGTCGCGGGCGTGTTGCGACGCGCGGCGGCCAGGGCCACCCCTTGCGCATGATTGCCCGCCGAGGCGCAGATGACGCCGCGCGCCAGCTCCGCCTCAGACAGGTTGGCGATCTTGTTGTAGGCGCCGCGGATCTTGAACGAGAAGACCGGCTGCAGGTCCTCGCGTTTCAGCAGGACGGGCCGGTCCAGCCGCGCCGACAGGCGGCGCAGCGGATCAAGCGGGGTCTCCTCCGCCACGTCGTACACGCGGGCGGTCAGGATGCGGCGGATGGTGTCTTGCACGTTTCTATCGAATTTGAGGCGCTGCCCGGATTGAATGTGTCGATAGGGGCGTGTGCGTCCAAGGTCGAGCAAAAACGGTGCCGGACCTCGGGCGCGGTCAGATCAGGTCGGCCTGCAGCCGGTTGGCCCACAGGGCGGCGCGTTTCTTTAGCTCGTCCTTGCGCGCCATGTCCGACAGATCGGGCGACAGCCGGTCCAGCTGTTCGAAGCGGAAATCCTCTGGCGTATGCGCCTTCCACGCCTGCTGGAGCGAGGCGAAGGGGCTGGCGCCCTGTTTTAGCGCGAACCACAGGCCGTTCTGCTGGGTGTCGATATGGCGGCTCTGCCCCACCCAGGTCTGGCCGGTGGCGGTGCAGATGACGGCGAACACCCCCGCGATCGTGGGGCGGTCCTTGTAGGCGGCGATCAGGTCTTTGCGTGCGGCGCCAGTCATGGCGATCTCCTATTTATCCGGGTCAAATGCCAGATAATATAATCCGGGTAAATATCTAGCGTCGCCAGCAAGATAATTTGGTTGCGAGTGTAACCTGTAGGTTATATGTAACCTGCAGGTATCATTATTGAGTGCATGGACATGGTGGATCAGGTCGAGGTCGAAAAACGAAAAGCGCTGGTGAGCGCGCGCTTGATACGACACCGGCGCGAGGGGGTGATGCTGGGCTGTTTGGCGGCGGGGGCTTTGATCTTGATGGTCATGGCGTTTCAAAACCCAGTGCCGCCTCTGGTGGCGATGGTCGCCCTTTCCCTGTCTCTGATTGTCCTTGGGCTGACGTGCCTGCTGTTCTTCGACCTTTGGGGGCGTCGTGACGCTGATCGAGATGCGCTCAGGGAGGCCTGGGACCGAGATCAGGTGCAGAGCGCCGAGGCGTTGCAAGTTGTCGTTATGGCGGCGTTTGGCCTGCTGTACATGACGTTCGGTGCGAGGGCGGCGTGGCAGATCGCATTACAGAATGGCGATCTGGTGGACTGGCAGGCGGCGGTGGTTTCTTTGGCCCTGCCAGCCGTCGTCATCAAAATGATCTTGAGCGGCAAGAGGGTGCAGAGGCGACCAGGCGCCGCCGAGAAAGATGCTGACGAACTGACGATCCATTTCCGGCGCAGCGCCGTCACCTGGTCTTTTGTGGCGGCTTTGGCCGCGATGGCCGGGGTCTATATTGCAGGTCTTATCAATGCGCCGTTGGCGACGGCGGGGATGCCTGTCGTATTCGAGATTTCGGCGCTCACCGCCGCGCTTCGTTACTGGTGGCTGGACCGGCAGGCGTCACGTGGCTGAGCCCAGATTGATCGTGCGTTTGAAAGAAGTGCGCACGGCGGCCGGTTTGACCCAGCAGGAGCTGGCGGATCGGGCCGGGGTTTCCCGCAAGACGGTGAACACCATCGAGAACCGCATTTTCACGCCCTCGGTCGTGGTGGCCCTGACCTTGGCGAAGGCGCTGGACGCGCCGTTGGGCGCACTGTTCGAACTGAGCGATTAAAGTTGTGACTTGCGCGCCAGCCGCATCGGCCTACATTGTTCCTGCTTATGCTAACTTTGAGCATAAGGGTTGTGGGAGGATGGTCATGGCGGATGGCGCCTTTGGTCTGACGAAGGAACTGGAGCGGGAGACCGCCGGCGTGTGGGCCAAGGTCAAGGACCACGTCACCCCGCTGGAATGGCCCGAACAGGCCCGGTTGATCAGCGAAATCAACCGGCTGAAGGTTGAGCGCAACGCCGTCATCCTGGCCCACAACTATATGACGCCCGAGGTCTTCCACGGGGTCGGCGACTATGTCGGCGACAGTTTGGGACTGGCCAAGGAGGCCGCGCGGTCTGACGCCAAGGTGATCGTCCAGGCGGGCGTGCATTTCATGGCCGAGACGTCGAAGATCCTGTCGCCGGAAAAGACCGTGCTGATCCCCGACCTGCGCGCGGGCTGTTCGCTGGCGTCGTCGATCACGGGCGCCGACGTGCGGCTGATCAAGCAGCGCTATCCCGGTCTGCCGGTCGTGACCTATGTGAACACCACGGCGGACGTGAAGGCCGAGACCGACATCTGCTGCACCAGCGCCAACGCCGTGCAGGTGGTGGAATGGGCGGCCAAGGAATGGGGCGTGGACCGCGTCATCCTGATCCCCGACGAATATCTGGCCCGCAATGTCGCCGCCCAGACCACGGTCGGCGTCATCGCCTGGAAGGGCCGGTGCGAGGTGCACGAACGCTTCACCGCCGCCGACATCGTCGAGATGCGCGCCGCCTATCCGGGCGCTGAAATCCTGGCCCACCCCGAATGCCCCGAGGACGTGATGGCGGCGGCGGACTTCGCCGGATCGACGGCGGCGATGATCGACTATGTCGAGGCCAGACGGCCCAAACAGGTGGTCATGATCACCGAATGTTCGATGGCGTCGAACGTCGCGGGCGACGTTCCGGGCGTGCAGTTCATCGGCCCGTGCAACCTGTGCCCGCACATGAAGCGGATCACGCTGGAGAACATCCGGGACTGCCTGCTGCACATGCAGTTCGAGGTGACCGTGCCGAAGGATATGATCGAACGCGGGCGTCAGGCCGTGCAGCGGATGATCGACTTGCCGCCGCCCGTCGTCCCGGCGCGCTATGACCTGATCAAGGCCAAACACCACGTCGCCGTTGAGCTGATCTAAGGCCATGGCGCGGCGATCCGTCCCCTGTGCGGAAGGGTCGCGTGCGCCCATCTGGACGCCATGAGCGACATCGACACACCTATCCGCCGTCCCGGTCCCTGGGATCCCAAGCCTGAAGACCTGGCCGTGCGCAAGGACGCGCCCAAGGACTTGCGTGGGCCGCAGTCCGAAACCGGCGCGCTGGACAAGGGCCAGAGCCCCGGCTGGGCCGTGATCTCCACCCTGCTGATGGGCGGCTTCCTGTGGTGGATCACCGGCAGCTGGGTCGTGTCGGTGGCGGTGGTGTTCGGCCTGTTCGTCCACGAATACGGACACGTCCTGGCGATGAACAAGGTCGGGATGGGCCCGGCGCGCATCTATATCATCCCCTTCCTGGGCGGCCTGGCCAAGGGGCAAAGGGCGCCCCAGAGCGAGTGGCACGGGGTGCTGGTGTCGCTGGCGGGCCCCGCGTTCGGGCTTCTGGCCATGGTCCCGTTCGTGGGCCTGTGGGCCATAACAGGTCAGGGCGAGTGGCTGTTGGGCGCCTTCTTCATCGCCATGCTCAATCTGGTGAACCTGCTGCCTGCGCCGCCGCTGGACGGGTCAAAGGCGCTGGGGCCGGTGCTGGCGCGGGTGCATCCGCGACTGGAGCATCTGGTGCTGCTGGCCATCGGGGTCGGGGTGGTGCTGTGGGGCGTCTCGACGGGGCGCTACATCCTGGCGGTGTTTCTGGCCATTTCGGTCTTCGGCCATCTGAAGCGCGGCGTCTGGCGTGAGGAATGGGGCCAACTGAGCTGGCCCGAGGCGGGCAAGAGCCTGGGCCTGTTTCTGGCGACGGCGGCGGTCTGTGCGGGGGCGGCGATCGGCGCCCTGCTGCCTCTGGCCGACGGATCGGCGGTCGAGGCCGTGAAGTTCGGCCTGAACTATATCGGAGTACACGTGTGAGCCGAGTTCGACATGACGGGCCTCTGGTCGTCGGCGCAGGTCTGGCGGGGCTGTCGGCCGCGCTGGAGGCGGCGAAGGCTGGAGCAAAGGTGCTGGTGGTCACGCCGGAGCCCTTGCTGAACGCCTGTTCGTCGGCCTGGGCGCAGGGAGGCATGGCGGCGGCCCTGACGGCGGAGGATTCCGCCGAACGCCATGCCCGGGACACTGAGGCGGCGGGCGCCGGTCTGGTCGAGGCCGCGGCCACGCGCGCCCTGACGGAAAACGGACGCGAGACGGTGGAGTGGCTGGCGGCTCTGGGCGCGCCGTTCGACCGGGACGCCGACGGCGGCTTCGTCGTCAGTCTGGAGGCGGCCCATTCGGTCGCGCGGGTGGCGCGGGTCGGCGGCGACGGCGCGGGCCGGGCGATCCTGACGGCCATCGTGGCCGCCGTTCGGGCCGAGAAGCGGATCGAGGTCTGGGACGACGCGCGGCTGAAGGGTCTGCTGCGGGACGCCGACGGACGGGTGGTCGGGGCGCTGGTGGCGCGCGGGCCGGGCGGAAAGCTGACCCAGATCACGGCGACGGCGGTGGTGCTGGCCACCGGCGGGGCGGGCGGCCTGTTCGCGGCGACGACGACGCCTGCGGCCCTGAAGGGCGAGGGCATGGCGCTGGCGGCGTTGGCGGGGGCTGAAATCCTCGATCCCGAGTTCGTGCAGTTCCACCCCACGGCCATTGATGTCGGATTGGACCCCGCGCCCCTGGCCACCGAGGCCCTGCGCGGCGAGGGCGCGCGGCTGATCGACGGGCAGGGCGCGTTTCTGCTGGGCGAAGAGGATGATGCGGACCTGAAGCCGCGCGACGTGGTGGCGCGGGCGGTCCATGCGGCGCGGGCCTCGGGACGCGGAGCCTATCTGGACGCCCGCACGGCCATAGGCGAGGCCTTCCCGCATGAGTTTCCGGCGGTGTTCGCCGCCTGCATGCGCGCCGGTCTGGACCCGCGCGTCAGCCCCATTCCGGTGATGGCGGCCTGCCACTATCACATGGGCGGGATCGCCGCCGATGCGGACGGACGCACGACGGTTCCGGGCCTGTTCGCCGTGGGCGAATGCGCGGCGACGGGGGTGCATGGCGCCAACCGTCTGGCGTCCAATTCATTGCTGGAGGCGGCGACCTTCGGGCGGCGCGCAGGCGTGGCGGCGGCGGCCGAGGCGGGCGGCGGCAAGCCCCTGCCTGCCGCAGCGGGGCCGGACCTGCCGGATGAAGCGATGGCGGAACTGCGCGCGGGAATGACGGATCATGCCGGCGTGGTGCGCGACGAAGCGGGCCTGACGCATCTGATCGCCCTGATCGACCGGCTGGAGGGCCAGCATGGACCGGCGGCGGCCCTGCTGGCGGCGCGGCTGATCGTGCAGGCGGCGCTGGACCGGCATGAGAGCCGGGGCGGGCATTACCGCGCCGACTATCCCGAGACGGCGGCGGCGGCGGAACATACGCGGGTGCGGCTGGTGCAGCCCGCAATCCTGGCGGTGGCGGAATGATGCGGACCCTTCCTGATCTGATGATCGAACCCGTGGTGCGGATGGCCCTGGCCGAGGATCTGGGCCGGGCGGGCGACATGACGGCCCTGGCCTGCATCCCCGAGGGCGCGCGCATGAAGGCGGCGTTCGCGGCGAGAAAGCCCGGCGTACTGGCGGGGATCGGCGCGGTGCGTCTGACCGTTCTGGCGCTGGACCCCAAGGCGACCGTGGACGTGCGTTTGAGCGACGGCGCGGCGTTCGAGGCGGGGGCGGTTCTGGCGGTGGTCGAGGCCGATGCGCGGGCGTTTCTGTCGGCGGAGCGCACGGCCTTGAACCTGCTGGGGCGGTTGTCGGGCGTCGCCACCCTGACGCGCGCCTATGTCGAGGCGGTCGCGGGGACGAAGGCGCGGATCGCCGACACGCGCAAGACGACGCCGGGCCTGCGCGCGTTGGAGAAGCACGCCGTCGCCTGCGGCGGGGGGATCAATCACCGCTTCGGGCTGGATGACGCCATCCTGATCAAGGACAACCACGTCGCCGTCTGCGGCGGAGTCGCCCCGGCTGTGCGCCGGGCCAGGGCCTTTGCGCCCCATCTGATGAAGGTGGAGGTCGAGGTCGACGGGCTGGATCAGCTGGACGCGGTTCTGGCCCTGATCGACGAGGGCGCGGCGCCGGATGTGGTGATGCTGGACAACTTCAGTCTGGCAGACCTGCGCACGGCGGTGGCGCGGGTGGCAGGCCGGATCACGCTGGAGGCGTCAGGCGGGGTCGATCTGACGACCGTGCGCGGCATCGCGGAGACGGGCGTGGACGTGATCTCGGTCGGGGCGCTGACCCATTCGGCGCCGGTGCTGGACATCGGTCTGGACGCGCTCTGAAGCCAGGCGCGTCCAGTTACGATGATGTCAGGCGGGCGTAGCGGCCGTGGCGGCCTCGGTCTTGGGCGTCGGCTGAGCGGCGCGGGCGGGTTGAACCGCAGGCTGAGGGCGCGGGGCCGGTGCAGAGGCGGCGGCGACCGGGGCGGCGGTCTGCGGCGCTTGTGCGCGGGGCGCCGGGGTTTCGGCCTTGGGCGCGGCGGCGGCCGGCGCTGCGGCGGGGCGCGGGGTTTCGGACCCTGACAGGCCTTCCTGGGCCAGGACCAGCGAATAGGCCACGGCCTGTCCGGCCTGACGGGCGGCCTCGACCGGATTGATCCCGGCCTGGATCAGGCGCGGCTGCTCACCCCCTGCGGAGGGACGCGGCGCATAGTTGAACGCATCGCTGGAGCCCGAGCGGCCGCCGAAGCGATAGAACAGGTGGCTGCCCACCTGGCCGACCTGGATCAGAGAATTGCGCCACGTGGGCGACACGCCCGTGGTGTGGAAATGGGTGGCGTTGCCGACGCTGGCGAAGACCGAGCCGGACATGGCGCCGGACGCCACGGCGCGGGCGCGGTCCCAGGCGGCGCGGTTGACGCCGCCGCGCATGACGCCCGAGCAGGTGAAGGAGAACTGGCAGCCAGTGCCCCGTGCTGCGCCCTGGAAGACGACGCCGCAGATGGTCTTGGGGAAGGCCGGGTGGCGGACGCGGTTCAGGACCACCTGAGCCACGGCCTTCATGCCGTCGCGGCCTTCGCCGCGCGCTTCGTAATAGACAGCCTGGGTCAGGCAATCCAGGTCGCGGCTGGCGTCCAGGGCGTGATCCATCTGGAAGGGGCGCGCGCCGGTCGGTGCGGTGACGTTGACCTGGCGGAGGCCGTTGTCGGCAGGGGCGCGGAGTTGTTCGAGGCGGGCGGCCAGAAGCTCGGCCTGGCGGTCGCGCTGGGCGGAGCCTGCGCTGGTGTAGGGGTCGTGTCGTCTTGCAATCGTCAGGGCGCTGGCGTCCAGACCGCCTGCGGCGGCGGCCAGGGCTTCTTCGGTGAAGCCGGCGGCGGTGGCGCCCTGAATCCGTTCAGCCTGGACCCGCAGCGTCGTCGCGCGGGCCGTCATGCCGCCCAGATAGGCGCTGCCGATCGCCAGTCCCACGAGCCCGCCAAAGGCCGCGGCCGCCGTCATGGGCTTGATCTTGGCCACACGTTCGGCACGCGAAACGCCGCGCGTCTGCGAGGAATGCGACAACGAGGTAGTCCTGTTAAGCAGGGCGAGAAACGCAGCCCCCGGGGTAGTCTCGCCAGCCGGGCGACTCTGCGGTCGCTGTTCCAGCCTGCAAATCCGGCGCTCGGCTCGATGGGCCCGGGCGTCGGAGGACGGGCCTATATACCGCTATTTGTGACCGGAATGTGGTTGATTCGCAAGATGTTGGATAAGGCCTAGAAACCAATAGGTATTTTTTCGGGTTATCCGAGATTGTGGTCGTATTTGGTTTAATTTCGGACAATCTATCGCGCGAATACTGTATTCCGATACACACAGGTTGTTCGTTATTTGCGCCATATCGTTGAAGTCAGCTTATCCAATTGTGACATTTGTTCGCGTCGTGTCGGCTTCTGTATTCGGTGGTTTGTTTGCGGTGGAACGAACCTGTCGGGTTCACGTTGAAGCTTGGCCCCTGGAGGAAAAAACACATGACCCGTCCGATTGTCTTGACCGCCGCCGTCTTCAGCGCCCTGGCGCTGGCTGCCTGCGGAGCCACTGTTGAACAGAAGGCCGCCACGGGCGCCGTCGCGGGGGCCGTCGTCGGCGGCCCGGTTGGCGCAGCCGTGGGCGGCGCCGCTGGAACCGCCGTCGGTCAGGCCCAGAAGCCCAACTGACGCCTGCACGGGGTCGCGCCCTTGCCTTTGGCGAGGCGCGACCTATCTGCATCACTGCGCGCGGATCGGCCCCCGATCCGCCCGAAGCCGCGTGTTCGTTCATGACGAACCTTGATTTTGCCGCTGGTTTCGGTTTTGTGCGGCCCGCTCCGGCCGTGCGTTTTCGCCGCCTGACCCCCCGACGGCCGCTTTCGGCCGGACCACAAGGAACCTGAACGCTTTCGCATGAAAGATTTGAAGACCGGATTCACCGACCGCCTGACCGCCCAGCAGGAAGCCAAGAAAGCCCTGCTCGCCAAGTTCAAGCCGAAGGCCGCCGCCCCCGACCCCGAATTCGAGCGTCTCGCTGAAAAGCGCGCCGCCGAGAAGGAAGCCCTGCGTCAACAGCACGAACTGGCCAAGGCCGAGCTGCGCCGTGAAAAGGCGGAAAAGGAAGCCGCCCGTCTGGAGGCCGAACGCCTGGCCCAGGAAGAGATCGACGCCGAGAAGCGCGCCGACCGCAAGGCGCGCAAGCAGCTGACCAAGGAAGAGCAGAAGGCCAAGCGCGACGCGCGCTACGCCGCCCGCAAGGCGCGCCGCTAAGACAGGTCTGTCTGTTCAGGGATCGACGCGCTGCGGATTCGCCTCTGCAGCGCGTTTTTCTTTGCCTGAAGCCTAATCGACGCCCTGGGGCGCGCGGCCTTCGACCAGATTGCGCAGGGCCTCGGCGGAATAGGGTTTGCGCAGGAAGGGCCACGGGCTGTCGGACAGCATCTGGTCCACGTCCTCGCCCATATAGCCGGAGGTCAGGGCGATGCGCATCTCGGGCCAGTCGCGGGCGGACCGGCGCGCCAGATCGACCCCGCTCATGCCGCCGGGCATGACCACGTCGGTCAGCATCAGGTCGAACCGGCTGGCGCGCAGGGCCTCCAGCGCCGCAGGTCCGTTTTCGGCGCGCTGAACCTCCAGACCGAAGCTTTCCAGCAGATCCACGGCAACCGCGGCGACCGCGACGTCATCCTCGACCAGCAGCAGGCGCCGTCCCTGAGCGAAGGGAACGTCCGGCTGGGGCGGGGGCAGGGGCGGGACGCTGGTCCGCCGGGTCACCAGCCGCGGCAGGCACAGGGTGATGGCGGCGCCCTGGCCCATGGTCGATGCGACCTGCACCCCGCCGCCTGATTGACGGGCGAAGCCATAGACCTGGCTGAGCCCCAGGCCCGTGCCCTTGCCCACGCCCTTGGTGGTGAAGAAGGGTTCGAACACCCGGTCAATGACCTCGGGCGACATGCCCTCGCCATTGTCGGATACGGTGACGCAGACATAGTCGCCCGGCGCCAGCTCGGCGACCTCGCCCGCGTCGATGCGGCGGGCGGTGGTCTGGACGGTGACCTGGCCGCCTTCGCGGATCTGGCCGCCCGTGACGTCGCCCAGGGCGTCGCGGGCATTGACGACAAGGTTCAGCAGCGCCGCCTCGAACTGGGCCGGGTCCAGCCGGACGCGCGCGGCGCCGCGCTTGAGCCTGAGGTTGAAATCCACCGCTTCGCCGACCGCCCGCCGCAGCAGGGGGGCGCTTTGACGGATCAGGGTGTTGAGGTCGATCTCCTCGGGACGCAGGGCCTGGCGCCGCGAGAAGGCCAGCAGCTGGTGCGTCAGGCTTTCGCCGCGCCGGGCGGCGGCCAGGGCGGCTTCGGCCAGTTTCTTGCGCTTGGCGGGGTCTTCGCTGCGCAGGATGATGTCCAGGGCGCCGATCACGACGGTCAGCAGATTGTTGAAGTCATGGGCCACGCCGCCGGTCAGGCGCCCGACCGCCTCCATCCGCTGGGCGTGCGCCAGTTGGGCCTCGGCCAGGGCCTTTTCGTCGAGGGCGGCGCTGACGCGCTCCTCCAGCAGTTCGTTGATCCGTTTCAGGTCGTCTTCGGCGCGTTTGGCGTCGGTGACGTCCAGACTGGCCCCGACATAGCCCTGGAACCGGCCCTCTGCGTCGAAACGGGGCACGCCCTCGGTCCGCAGCCAGCGCAGGCCCAGCGTGGGGTGGTTGACCCGGGCCAGGGCCTCGAAAATGTCACGGGCCTCGAAGGCGCGCATATAGGCGGCGCTGAACACCGCCTCGTCGTCGGGATGGATCAGGGCGCGCCAGCTGCCGACCAGTTGACGCGACGAGCTGATGCCGAAGAAGTTGCGATAGCGTCTGTTGGCGAAATTCAGCTGGGCGGCGTCGTCGCTCATCCAGATCAGGGCCGGGGCGCTGTCGGCGACGATGCGGAAGCGGGTCTCGGATTCCTCGATCCGCGCCTGGGCCTCGCGCATGTCGGTGACGTCGAAGGCCACGCCGACATAGCCCAGCAGGGTCGCGCCGCTGCGGCGCGGACGCGACCAGGATTTCATCCAGCGCCATTCGCCGTCGTGGCGCAGATAGCGGGCCTCCAGCGAGAAGGGGCCGCCCGAGGCTTCGCCTTCAAACGAGGCCAGACGTATGCGTTCGCGGTCGTCGGGATGGACCGAGGCCAGCCAGTCGGCCTCGCGCGCGTCCTCGTACTGGCCGCCGTAGAAGTCGGAATAGGCCTGGTTGACGAAGGATCGGCTGCCGTCCTTGCGGCTGACCCAGATCAGAACGGGGGCGATGTCGGCGACGGCGCGGAAGCGGGCCTCGCTTTCGCGCGTCTTGGCCTCGGCGCGGGCGCGTTCGACTTCGGCCCAGGTGCGGGCGGCGACCTCTTCCAGCAGGGAGGCCTCGGCGTCGGTCCAGACCCTGGGCGTGGCGGAGTGAACGTAGAGATAGGCCCGCAGGAGACCGCCCCGGATCAGGGGCGCGCGGATCAGGGCGCGCGTCTGGATGTCGTCGAACACTTCACAGGCGGCCGCCGTGCGCGGGTCGGTGCGGACATCATCGACGCGGACGGTCTGGCCCGACGCCAGGTCGGCGATCAGCTCCGCGCCCAGGTCGATCAGCTTGAACTGGCCGCTGGCGCTGGCGACGCCCGCCGTCCAGTCGCGGCTCATGGCGATCACTCCGGCGTCCAGATCGACCTCGCCATAACCGACGCGGTCCGCCTCCAGCAGCTCCCCCAGCGAGCTTTCGACCATGGCCATGATGGCGTCGGGATCGGACAGGTCGCGCAGCCGGTCGACCAGGGCCAGAAGGAAGGTCTGGCGCCGTTCCTGACGGCCCAGGGCGTCCAGCGCCTCATGGGTCGCGGTGACGTCGAAGGAGATGCCGATATAGCCCAGGAAGGCGCCCGTGTCGTCGAACCGGGGCTTGGCCGAAATGCGCATCCAGCGCCATTCGCCGTCATGTCGGCGGAACCGCGCCTCGAACCCATAGGGCTGGCGCGCGGGCCGGGCGAAGCCCTGGGCGTCCGCGACCATGGGGGCGTCCTCGGGGTGGACGCTCCCTTTCCAGATGTGGCCGTGAATCTCGGGCGCGGGTCGGCCGTAGAATTCCACCAGCGCCTCATTGGCGAACTCGACCTCGCCCTTGGCGTTGGTCAGCCAGACGGGCGAGGGGGCGGTGTCCGCGGTCAGGCGGAAACGAACTTCGCTTTCCCGCAGGGCCTTTTCGGCGGCGCGGGCGTCGGTGACGTCCAGATTGACGCCGATCATGCCCAGATAGTCGCCGTTGCGGTTGATGCGCGGGCGGGCGTGAGACCGGACGATGCGATAGACGCCGTCGGCGCGGCGCTGGCGCGCTTCGACCTCGAAGGGGCGTCCCGCCGTCAGGGCGTGGGTCGTATCCGCTACGAAGGCGTCGTGATCTTCTGGGTGTATGATCTTGCGGAAGTCGAAGGCGTCGAAGTCGATCCTGCCTTCCTGCACGCCCCAGAACTGGCGTTGGTCGGCGTTCATGTGGATGCAGCGTCCCTGCGGATCGCTCATCCAGAGCATGGTGGGGGCGAACTCGCTGATGACCTTCAGCCGGTCTTCGGTTTCGTCCACGCGGGCGTCGGACTGGCGCAGGGCGGAGGCCGAAGCCTCCAGCCGCGTCAGGGTCTTGCGCAGCGAGGCGGCGACGAGGATGCAGAACAGGCCGATGAAGACGAAGGTCGCTGTGGCGGGCAGGGCGACAATGCGCACCAGACTGTGTTCGCCCGGAACGCCGATGACGATCACGCTCCAGGCGCCGATCAGGGCGGCGGCCAGGGCGACCAGTCCGCCCAGTCTGCCAGCGGCGAGGGCCGCCAGCATCACCGCCGGAAGCATGATGGCGAAGCCGGTGATGTCGCCGAAAAACGATTTCAGGAGAATGCGGACGCCCAGCGCCAGGACGGCGAAGCCCAGGCCGACCAGAACCTGCTTCAGCGGCGACGAGACGTCGATGCGCGCCAGACGCAGCAAGGCCTCATCGACATTTGGAATGCGCTGCAGAATACCCCCCGCCTTCATATTCTGTCAGACCCCAGCCGCCTTCGTCGCGAGCGGACGGCGTTCGAATGTTGTCCAACGCTGTGTCGGGTCTTGTGTTCCGGCGTCGGTCATCGTCCGACAGGCTTTAGTTAGCGTTGAAACCACACCCATAACAGCGGTTTGTTGATGGCCTGAAATCCGCCCATAATCAGGCGCAGGGTTTGGAAATGGCGACGTCCTCATCAGATAGGGCGTCGCTTTTTGGGTTTTGAATGCAACTGTCCGGACTGATCACGATGTGGGCGGCGCTGCGGCGCGGCGCGGCGGCCCTGCCGGCGGCCTGCGCCGTGCTGGGCGTCGCCATGTCGGCGGGATCGACCGCAAGGCCCGACGCCGACCGCGCGCAGGCGGCGCAGATGCAGACAGAGGGCTTGGCCGGCAAGGTCGCATCTGCGGGGCCAGACGGCCTGGCCGCGCCTTTGACCGCCGAACAGCTGGCGCTGGCGCAAAGCCATGATCCGACCCTGCTGATCCCCGCCCTGCACGGACTGGCGCCGAACTGGGAGGCGGTGCTTCTGGCGGGCAAGGCGCAGGTGATGCCGGGCGAATACGGCGCCGAGGCCCAGAAGCTGAATGCGGCCATGGCGGTGGCGGCGGGCGCGCTGCGGCCCGCGCGCCCCTTTGTCTTCAAGGGCAGCGCCGAGGATCGCCGCCGCGCCCTGCGCTGCCTGACCCAGGCGGTCTACTACGAGGCCGCGCTGGAGCCCGACGCCGGTCAGGCGGGGGTGGCGCAGGTGGTGCTGAACCGCGTGCGCGATCCCAACTACGCCAATACGGTCTGCGGCGTGGTGTTCGAGGGGGCGGAGCGGACGACGGGCTGCCAGTTCAGCTTCACCTGCGACGGCGCGCTGGCGCAGGCGCCGGTCGCCTGGGCCTGGGACCGGGCGCGCAAGGTCGCCGAGAAGGCCTTGAACGGCGAGGTCGCCCAGCAGGTCGGCACGGCGACCCACTATCACGCCGACTATGTCCATCCGTGGTGGGCGCCGACGGTGGCCAAGGTGAACCAGATCGGGGCGCACATCTTCTATCGCTGGAAGGGCGTCTATGGCGAAACCGCCGCCTTCCGCACCGTCTATCAGGGCCGCGAGCCGAACATCGACGAGGCGCGCTTCGCCCGTCCCCGGATGATGACGGCCAGCACAGGCGCGGCGGATGCGCCCCTGACCCCGAACGGGCCGTTGAAAACGGTCGAGATCGACGGCCAACAGCGTGTTGTCGGCGTCGCCAGCATGGCGGGCCGTCGCCTGCCGACGCCGCAAGAGGTCGCCGCCATCAATGCGCGGCTGCAGAGCTTTGAAACCGCCAAGCCTGCTGCGCCCGCCGTCACCGTCGCGCCCGCCGGGGTCACGCCGATGGCGGTCGAGGAGGTCGGACGTCCGTCCAGCTGACGCGGCGCAGATGTGGTAATGCAACGCCAGCCCCCTTCGGCGCATTCATCTGGGTTGGATGTCTCCGACCGCGAAAGGACGCCTGTTTGACCGACCCCGTTCCTGATGTTCCACAGTGGGATGAGTTTGAACGCCTGAACGCCTTGGGTTCCTACGACATACTGGACACGGAGCGAGAGCAGGCGTTCGACGATGTCGTCCAACTGATCGCCCGCATCTGCGAAACCCCGATCGCGGTGGTCAATCTGATCGACGCGGACCGCCAGTGGTTCAAGGCCGAGGTCGGACTGGGCGTGCGCGAGACGCCGCTGGCCACATCCTTCTGCGCCCACGCCCTGCTGCTGGAAGACGGAATGCAGGTGCCGGACGCCACGGTGGACCCAAGGTTCGAATGCAATCCCTTGGTGACGGGCGACACCCATCTGCGGTTCTACGCCGGACAGTTGCTGAAGACCCAGGACGGTCTGCCGCTGGGCACCCTGTGCGTGCTGGACACCCAGCCCCGGCCTGAGGGGCTGACCGAGGTTCAGGCCATGGCGCTGAGAACCCTGGCCGGGCAGGTGATGACCCAGCTGGAGCTGCGCCGCACCCTGATCCAGCGGGCCAAGAGCGAGGAGACGACGCGTCGCGCCCTGGCGGCGTCGAACTATGTCGGGGCCTGGGACTGGGACGTGCCCGGCGACCGCATCGTCGCCGACGAACGTTTCGCCAACATCTATGGCGTGGACCCGAAAGTCGCCGCGCAAGGCGCGCCGTTAAGCGCTTTTCTGCGCAATGTGCATCCCGACGACGCCGTTCGGGTGGAGGCGGAGATCGACGCCCTGATGATCACGGGCGGGGCCTTCCTCAGCGAATACCGCATCCTGCACGAGGAGAACGGCGAGCGCTGGATTCAGGCGCGCGGCCATATCTATCTGAACGACGAGGGGGCGCCGGTGCGGTTTCCCGGCATCGCCACCGACATCACGGCGCGCCGTCGCCAGGACGCGCATCTGGCTGAGGCGGTGCTGCAGCTGGCTGACAGCGAGGCGCGGTTCCGCTCTCTGGCCGACGCCATGCCCCAGATGGTCTGGTCTTCGCCCCCGGACGGCCATCCCGACTATTACAACGCCCGCTGGTACGCCTTCACCGGCACGACGCCCGGCTCCAGCGAAGGCCAGGGCTGGGACAATCTGGTGCATGAGGACGACCGCGCGCGCGGTCAGACCCTGTGGCGGCAGTCGTTGGAGAGCGGCGAACCCTATGAGGTCGAATACCGGCTGAAACACCATGCCGGGGGCTATCGCTGGGCGCTGGCGCGGGCGGAAGCGGCCCGCAACGAGGCGGGCGAGATCACGCGCTGGTTCGGCAGCTGCACCGACATCGACGACCTGAAGCGGCTGGAGCACGAGCGGGAGCTGGTCAGTCAGGAGCTGAGCCACCGCATCAAGAACATCTTCGCCGTGGTGTCGGCCCTGGTGGCCCTGTCGGCGCGCCAGCACCCCGAGGCGCGGGACTTCGCCACATCCCTGCGCACGCGGATAAACGCCCTGGCGCGGGCGCATGAGTTTGTCCGGCCGCACACCGAGACGTCGCAGCCCGCGGTCGGCGTGACCACCCTGCACGCCTTCTTCCACGACCTGTTCAGCGCCTATGCCGATGAGAAGGGGCAGGGACGGGTGCTGATCAGCGGCGACGACACGGTCTTTGACGACCAGTCGGCGACCTCGGTGGCGCTGCTGTTCCACGAACTGGCGACCAATGCGGCCAAGCACGGCGCCCTGTCCGCCTCACGCGGGCGCGTCAACCTGAACACCCGGCATGAAGGCGACCGTTTCATCCTGAGCTGGCGGGAGACGGGCGGGCCGCCGATCAACGGCGCCCCCACGCGCAACGGCTTCGGCTCTTCCCTGGCCACCCTGTCTGTCGAGACCCAGCTGGGCGGGCGGCTGGAGCGCGAATGGCGGCCTGAAGGCCTGCAAATGGTCGTGGATCTGCCCGCCGCCGCGCTGTCACGGCGACGCGCGGCGGGAAAGAGTCTCTGATTAGGACAAATTTGAAACTGTGCGGCCCATCATGCGTTCGAGACGCTAACTAGGATTGGTACTGAAAGTTTATGCCCGCCCGCATCCTCATAATTGAAGATGAAGCCCTGGTCGCCATGGAGCTTCGCTTCGTGCTGGAAGACCTTGGGCACGACGTGGTGGGCGTCGCCGCGACGGCCAAGTCAGCCCGCGACATCGTCCATGAGTCCGAGATCGACCTGGCCCTGGTGGACATTCACCTGTCGGACGGGCCGACCGGCATCGACCTGGGCCGTGAGCTGGGCCAGGACCTGGGCGTATCGGTCCTGTTCATGACCGGCAATCCCGGCATGGTCCGTGACGGCGTCGCCGGGGCCATCGGCGTCCTGTCCAAACCCGCCGACGAACAGGCCGTCCAGACCGCCGTCGACTACGCCATGCGCCGCCGCCAGGGCCAGCCGGTGCAATACGCGCCCCCCGGACTGCAGCTTTTCGGCTGACGGATCGCCGCGCCGGTTGCGCATCTGTTGATGCGGCATATGTCGAATGCTCCCCCCGATAGGAGCCTTCGATGACCACACTGAACCAACGGCCGCTTGGAGACAGCGGACTTGAGATCGCCCCGCTGGTGTTCGGCGGCAATGTCTTCGGCTGGACGGCGGATGAACAGGCGTCCTTCGCCCTGTTGGACGGGTTTGTGGAGGCGGGGTTCGACGCCATCGACACCGCCGATGTCTATTCCCGCTGGGTTCCCGATCATGTCGGCGGCGAGAGCGAGACGATCATCGGCAAATGGCTCAAGGCGCGCGGCGTGCGTGACAAGGTCAAGATCTTCACCAAGGTCGGCGCCGATATGGGCCAGGGCCGCAACGACCTGACGGCGGGCTGGATCGAAAAGGCGGTCGAGGACAGCCTGCGTCGGCTGCAGACCGACTACATCGACCTGTACCAAACCCACTGGGCCGATCCGCTGACGCCGCAGGAGGAGACGCTGAAGGCGCTGGACCGGCTGGTGAAGGCGGGCAAGGTGCGGGCCATCGGCACATCCAACCACACCACCGAACAGGTCGCCGAGGCGCTGGCGATATCCGAGCGCGAAGGGCTGGCCGCCTATGCGTTGATCCAGCCGCACTACAACCTCTACAGCCGCGACACCTTCGAAGGGCCGTTGCAGGACCTGGCGGTGGAGAAGGGGCTGGGCGTCATCACCTATTACAGCCTGGAAAGCGGCTTCCTGACCGGCAAGTACAAGACGGTCGAACAGATCGCCGGGACCAGCCGCGAGCACGCCCTGAAGGACAGGTTCGACGAACGCGGCGTGCGGATTCTGGCGGTGCTGGACGGCGTGGCCCAGCGCAACGAGGCGACTTCGGCCCAGACGGCTCTGGCGTGGCTGCTGGCCCAGCCGGGCGTGACGGCTCCGATCGTCAGCGCCACCTCGACCGAACAGCTGGAGGACATCGTCAAGGCGGGGGCGTTGAGCCTGTCGGCTGACGATGTCGCGGAACTGACCGAGGCCAGCGCGTACTAGGGCCAATCGACATTCAGTAAGCCGAGATTTTAGATCGTCATTCCGGGGCTGAGCGAAGCGAAGAACCCGGAACCCAGGAGGTTCGCACCCCGGCGCCGAACACCTTCAGCAACGGCGTCGCGGCCCTGGATTCCGGGTTCGTCCTTACGGGCGCCCCGGAAGGACGGTTTGGGGGCTGAACGTCAATCGAACCTGGGTCAAAGCGGCTTCTCCCTCCCCGTCGCGCGGAGGGAGAAGTCGGAAATCACCAGACCCCGATCTTCTCGGCCTCGGCGTGGCTGATCGGGTGATTGGCCTTGGCGTGGTCTTCCTCGGCCAGGAAACGGGCGGCCTCCAGCGCGGCCATGCAGCCCATGCCGGCGGCGGTGACGGCCTGACGATAGACGTCGTCGGTGACGTCGCCGGCGGCCCAGACGCCTTCGATGGCGGTGGAGGCCGTGCCCGGCTTCACGCGCAGATAACCGCCCGAGTTGGTCTCAAGCTGGCCCTTGAACAGTTCCGACGACGGGGCGTGGCCGATGGCGATGAAGACGCCGTCGGCGGGGATTTCGCGGGTCGAGCCGTCCTGCACATTCTTCAGGCGCACGCCGGTGACATTCTTGGCCATGCCGTCGACGACGCCGACGATCTCCTCGATGGCCACGTTCCAGATCACCTCAATCTTGGGATTGGCGAACAGGCGGTCCTGCAGGATTTTCTCGGCGCGGAACTCGTTCTTGCGGTGGATGACCGTGACCTTGGAGGCGAAGTTGGTCAGGAACAGCGCCTCTTCGACGGCGGTGTTGCCGCCGCCGACCACGACCACCTCCTTGCCACGATAGAAGAAGCCGTCGCAGGTGGCGCAGGCCGAGACGCCAAAGCCCTGATAGGCCGCCTCAGACTCCAGGCCCAGCCACTTGGCCTGGGCGCCGGTGGAGATGATGACCGTCTCGGCCAGGATACCCTCGCCGCTGTCCAGCGTCAGTCGGAACGGCCGCTGCGACAGGTCCGCCGAGGTGACGATGTCGTGGATGACCTCTGTGCCGACGTGCAGGGCCTGGGCCTGCATCTGCTCCATCAGCCACGGACCCTGAATCGTTTCGGCGAAACCGGGATAGTTCTCGACATCGGTGGTGATGGTCAGCTGGCCGCCGGGCTGGATGCCGGCGATGACGACGGGGTTCAGCGAGGCGCGCGCGGCATAGATGGCGGCGGTCCAACCGGCGGGACCGGATCCGATGATGGCGACGCGGACGGTTCTGGGAGTGCTCATGACGCCTATTTAGGCGCTGATTCCTTTCTGTGCGATGCTCGTCTTCGGGTCTGACGGATCGGAAGCGGAAATGAAGAACAAGGGTGCAGCGTTTTTCAGCGGCGGCATAGGCATGGGCGTCGCCATCGGCGTGGCGCTGGGTGTGGCGATGGACAATCTGGCCGTGGGGATCGCCCTGGGCGTGGCCATCGGTTCCGGCCTCGGGTCCGCGGGAATGGCGGCGATCAACAAGAAGGCCGAAGACGGCAAGGACGACGACGACAAGTCGCCGGACTAGGCGGTCGCGCGGGTGCTCATCGCCTCCAGCACCGCGCGCGCCGCCCGGTCGGTTTCGGCCAGCGGCTCATAGGTCCAGGCGTCCAGCGTCCCGTCGAACGCGCGGGTCGCGCCGCGTGATTGCAGGTCGTCGTGCAGGCGGGCGAACTTGCCGCCGGACTTCAGCGGGACCATGGGCAGGATGTGGACGGGTTTGCCGGTCGATGCGGCCTCGGCCGCCATGTTGGCGCTGTCCTCGGTGACCAGGATGTGGTCGGCGTGATGCAGGAAGCCGAACAGGGGGTTGTCGCCGGTCCCGTCCCAGATCCAGCCGGGCAGGTCCGACAGACGCGCGGTCATCGCCGCCTTGGCTGCGTCCGGGGTCCGGCGCGAGAAGGTCAGCATCAGCGATCCGCCCGCGGCTTTCACCGCCGCCGCGATCCGGTCCGCGAGGGCGGCCGCATGGTCGGGGGGCAGGTCGAACGCCTTGGACTTGCCGCCGATCAGGGCGGCGACGCGCGGATGGGGCAGGGGGGCGATGCGGTCGGCGAAGGCGGGCGCGGCCTCGGCGATCCGTTGCGGCGTGATGCGGTGGGGCGAGCCGGTGATCTCAAAGACATTGTCGCCCGACAGACCGTCGTGGGCCGGGGCGACGATCATGTCGTAGCGGGTGTTGGCCCAGCGCGGGTCCTGGGTCTGGACGACGAAGGTCCTGCCGCCGCTCCGTTCCTTGATTCGGGTCGAAAGCGGAAGGGTGGCGCGGCCGGTGGCGATCCACAGATCGGGCCACAGATCGGGCCGTGCGGCGTCCAGCGGATCAGACGCCGGGTCCAGCATGGCCCGCGTCTTCAAGGCTGAGGGCCAGCGGTCAAACAGAGGCCGCCAGCGAATGTGTTTGATCGTGATGTCGGCAGGCGTCAGGCGCTGGATGGCCTCGGCCAGGCCCAGCGCCTGATTTTCAATGCCGGTGCGGCCGTCAGAGACGACCCAGATGGCAAGAGGGCCGGACGAGCGGGGACGAGCGAACGCCCCCGCCATCGGGCTTATTTCCACTCGACCTTGAGGATTTCGTAAGCCTTGACGCCGCCGGGAGTGTTGACCTCGACCACGTCGCCGACCTCCTTGGAGATCAGGGCGCGGGCGATCGGCGAGGCGATGGAGATCTTGCCCTGCTTCACGTCGGCTTCGTGTTCGCCGACAATCTGATAGCGGCTCTCTTCCTCGGTGTCCTCGTCGACGACCGTGACGGTCGCGCCGAATTTGACCTGGCTGCCCGACAGTTTGGACACGTCGATGACCTGGGCGCGGCTGATCTTGTCCTCGATCTCGGCGATCTGGCCTTCGATCCAGCCCTGGCGTTCCTTGGCCGCGTGATACTCGGCGTTTTCAGACAGGTCGCCGTGCTCGCGGGCTTCAGAGATGGCCGCGATGACACTGGGCCTTTCGACCGACTTCAGTTGTTTCAGTTGATCGTCGAGGACGCGATAGCCCTCGCCCGTCATCGGCACTTTTTCCATTGGTGTCGTGATTTTTCTGGTTCGCCCGGAGATAGGAAAGACGCGAATTAAGCACACAAAAGGCCGCGGGGCGGGCGCGGCCGGGCATCGAAAATAGGCCTGATCGCCCTTTAATTCAAGGGCGAGGCCGATCTCGCGGCTGTGGATGGATCAGGCGCGGGCCGAAGGTTCGGCTTTCCGGTCGCGTTTCAGCACTGTTTTGATCAGGCTGTACGCCAGCCAGCCCAGGCCCGCGAGGCCCAGCAGCATGAACAGGCCAGAGGTCAGGGCTGCCCCTGCAGCCATGAAGGCCAGGACGAAAGCGAGGGCGGAGGCCAGCCCCGCGACGATCTGAATGGTTTGAAGGCGCATGGCGTATTAACGCCTTGGCAAGTTTCTGGTTGCGTCAAACAGCCCCACCCAGGTCAGGCATAGGCGTAGGGGCCGCCGCGCTCCAGCGCACGCTGATAGGCGGGGCGCGCATGGATGCGCTGCAGAAACGCCTTCAGCCGGGGTTGATCCGCCACGTCGAAGGCGCGCGTGGCGCCCGCCTCGACAGGAAAGCTCATGATGATGTCGGCGGCGGTGAACTGATCGCCTGCAAACCACTCCGAGCGGGTCAGCTCCGCCTCCCAGAAGCCGACGGCGGCGCGCAGTTGCGGGGCGACCAAGGTGGCGATGGTCTTGTCGGAGACGGCCTTGATAAGGGGGCGGATCAGGCCGGGCACACGCTTGGGCAGGACGCTGAAGACCAGTGAGAGCAACAGGGGCGGCATGGCCGAACCCTCGGCATAATGCAGCCAGTAGGTGAAGCGGCGGGCGTTCTCGGTGCGCGGGGCCGGGCGCAGGCGGCCTTCGCCATAGGTGTCCAACAGATATTCGAAGATGGCCCCGGTCTCGGCCACCTTGATGTCGCCGTACTCGATCACTGGCGACTTGCCCAGCGGATGAATGGCGATCAGCTCCGGCGGCGCCAGCCGGGTGGCCGGATTGCGCTGATAGCGCACCACCTCATAGGGCAGGCCCAGTTCTTCCAGCAGCCACAACACCCGCTGCGAGCGGCTGTCGTTCAGGTGGTGGACCTTGATCATTGAAAGCGCTCCGACGGCAAGACGCGACTATCCGCACGCCCGCCGCCGGAGTCGAGCCTTCATCGTGCCGCGCGGCCGCTCCAGCGGGTGCGGGCCGTGGGACGGCCCACAGGGCGAACCGGCGCCTTGGAGCCCTCGCGGTGATTGCGCCAGACCTCATAGGCCAAGGTGGCCAGGGCCAGCTTGCCGGCGTGGCGACCGGCGAGACGGCGTCCACCCTTGGACAGCAGAAGACCGCCGAGAATGGGAACAAGCTTGTGCAGACGAGCCATGGAAATCTCCTTCGGCAGGGATAACGCGCGGAGAGGCTTCGCGTTCGGATCGGCATTGATGTGGGGTGCAGGGGGCGCGGTGAAAAGGTTTCGCGCGCGCACCGTGAAAACCAGTGCTAGCCCTAGGGGATGGCACGCTCACGCTTCACCGCATTCGTCACATCGCTCAGCTTCTTCGTCATCGTGGCGCTGGCGGCGGGCGTCGGCGTGGGGGCGTTCGCGCAGTCCACGGACCTGCCCTGGCTGACCGGGACGCTGGGGGTGATCGAAAGCCTGGGTCAGGTCTGGCTGAATGCGCTGCGGATCACGGTGATGCCGCTGGTGTTCAGCCTGTTGGTCACCGGCATCGTCTCCATCGCGGATGCGGCGGCGACCGGTCGGATCGCGGGGCGGGCGCTGATGGTGTTCGCCGTGCTGCTGGTCGGGGCGACGGTCTATGCGATCCTGGCGGGGCTGGGCCTGCTGGCGATCTGGCCGATAGACCCTGAGGCCGGGCGCGACCTGCTGGCGGGGGTGTCGGCGGATACGGCGGCGACGGTGGGGGCGGCGGCGCATACGGACGGTCTGCGGGCGTTCCTGAACAGTCTGGCGCCGTCCAACCTGATCAAGGCGGCGGCCGATGACGGGGTGCTGGCGGTGGTGGTCTTCGCCGTGGCCTTCGGGTTTGCGGCGACGCGGATCAGGACGGACCTGCGTCGTCCGCTGGCGGGCTTCTTCGAGGCGGTGGCCGAGACGATGGTGGTGATCGTCCACTGGGTGCTGCTGGCCGCGCCCTTCGGGGTGTTCGCCCTGGCGTTGGGCGTCGGTCTGCGCGCGGGTCTGGGCGTGGCGGGGACGCTGGCCCATTATGTCGCCATTCTGTGCCTGAGCCAGTTGGGCCTGATCCTGCTGACCTATGTGGTGGCGGTGGTCTGGGGGCGGGTGTCGCTGGGCCGGTTCGCCCGCGCGGTGGCCCCGGCCCAAGTGGTCGCCGTCTCTACCCAGTCGTCGCTGGCCAGCCTGCCGGTGATGATCGAGCGGGCCCGCGACTGGCTGGGCGTGCCCCAGGCGACGGGCGGGCTGGTCCTGCCGCTGGCGGTGGCGGTGTTTCGCATCACCAGTCCGGTCGCCAATCTGGGTGTCTGTCTGTACGTGGCCCAGCTTCACGGCATCGAACTGAGCCTTGGGGTGCTGGTCGCGGGCGGTCTGACGGCCCTGGCCGTATCCATCGCCTCGGTGGGTCTGCCGGGTCAGGTCAGCTTCTTCGCCAGCGTTGGCCCGATCGCCCTGGCCATGGGCCTGCCGCTGGAGATGCTGCCGCTGCTGCTGGCGGTCGAGGTCATCCCCGACATCTTCCGCACTGTCGGCAATGTCACCGCCGACCTGGCCGTGACGCGGATCGTGCAGGGGCGCGAGACTATAGCCGAAGAATGACGACCAGGGCGGCGGTCAGCAGCAGGCCGACATGCAGCGTCAGGACAATGCCCATCCAGGTGCGGAATGGCTCCTTGCGCGTCTTGTGACGCATCAGGTGCTGGCCCATCCAGGCGCCGATGCCCCCGATCAGCACGAGAAACAGCAGACGGCTTTCCGGCACGCGCTGAAGGCCCTGTCGGGCCATGTGCTTGTCCCAGGCGAAGGCGGCGAAACCCAGGGCCTCAGCCAGGAAAATCACCGCCAGGGCGCGGTCTATGTCGGTGACGGACATCTATCTCTGGCTTTCGACGAACAGTTTGGCCGTGTCCTGCCGAAAGCCAGAGATTGTGTAAACATCAACCGTAGGCTTGGATCGCCTTCACATCCAGATCACCGGCCTTGATGGCGCCGATGGCCTGGGCCGCCGCCAGCGCGCCTGCGGTGGTGGTGTAATAGGGCATCTTCATCATCAGGGCGGTGCGGCGCAGGCTGAAGCTGTCCTGCAGCGACTGCTTGCCCGAGGTGGTGTTGAAGACCAGCTGGACCTCGCCGTTCTTCATGGCGTCCACGATGTGCGGGCGGCCTTCCAGCACCTTCTTGACCAGTTTCACCTCCAGCCCCTGTTCGACCAGATAGGCGTGGGTGCCGCCGGTGGCGATCAGACTGAAGCCTTCGGCCAGCAGCGTCTTGGCCGCATCGACGATGAAGGGCTTGTCCTCGTCCTTGACCGAGATGAAGGCGCAGCCCGAGGTCGGCAGGGTGACGCCGCCGCCGATCTGGGACTTGGCGAAGGCGCGGGCGAAGGCGGGGGCCATGTCGGCCTCGCCCTCACGTTTCCAGTCCAGACCCATGACCTCGCCGGTCGAACGCATTTCCGGGCCCAGGATGGTGTCGACCCCGGCGAAACGCGCGAACGGGAAGACGGCTTCCTTGACCGCGATATGGTCGTACGGCTTGTCCGTCAGGCCAAAGGACTTCAGCGGCACGCCCGCCATGACCTTGGCGGCGATGGCGGCGATAGGCTGGCCGATGGTCTTGGCCACGAAGGGCGCGGTGCGGGACGCGCGCGGGTTCACCTCCAGCACGAAGATGCGCGGGTTCTCGCTGTGCGGCTCTTCAATCGCGAACTGCACGTTCATCAGGCCGCGCACCTTCAGGGCCTTGGCCATTTCGGTCGTCTGACGCTTCAGCTCCGCCACCGTCTCGGCGGACAGGGAGTAGGGCGGCATGGAGCAGGCGCTGTCGCCCGAGTGAACCCCGGCTTCCTCGATATGCTCCAGCACGCCCGCCACGAAGACCGTCTCGTCGTCGCACAGGGCGTCCACGTCCACCTCGGTGGCGCGGTTCAGGTAATGGTCGATCAGGACGGGATCATCGCCCGAGACTCGCATGGCCTCATGGACGTAGCGGTCCAGCTGTTCGCGGTCGTGGACGATCATCATGCCGCGTCCGCCCAGGACGTAGGAGGGGCGCAGGACGACCGGATAGCCGACCTCTTCCGCCTTCTGCGCGGCTTCTTCGGCGCTGCGGGCCAGGCCGTTCGGCGGCTGGCGCAGGCCGATGCCCTCCAGCATCTGCTGGAAGCGCTCGCGGTCCTCGGCCAGGTCGATGGAGTCGACGCTGGTGCCCAGCACGGGGATGTTGTCGTCCTGAAGCGCGTGGGCCAGCTTCAGCGGGGTCTGGCCGCCGAACTGCACGACGCAGCCGATCAGTTCGCCCTTGGAGCGTTCGACTTCGATCAGCTCCAGCACGTCCTCGGCCGTCAGCGGCTCGAAATACAGGCGGTCGGAGGTGTCGTAGTCGGTCGAGACCGTCTCGGGATTGCAGTTGACCATGATCGACTCGACGCCGATCTGATCGAAGGCGAAGGCCGCGTGGCAGCAGCAGTAGTCGAATTCGATCCCCTGACCGATCCGGTTCGGACCGCCGCCCAGGATGATGGCCTTCTTCTTGTCCGACGGCTCGGCTTCGCACTCGGGGATCTGGCCCAGCGCGCCCGTCTCATAGGTCGAATACATATAGGCGGTGGCCGAGGCGAACTCGGCGGCGCAGGTGTCGATGCGCTTGAACACCGGGCGCACGTTCAGGCCGCGACGGGCCAGACGCACGGCCTTCTCGGTCGTGCCGGTCAGTTGCGCCAGACGGGCGTCTGAGAAGCCCTTGGCCTTCAGACGGCGGAACTCGGTCGGGTCGGACGGCAGGCCCTTGACGCGGACGTGGCCTTCCTCGCGCACGATGTCGGCGATCTGGCGCAGGAACCACGGCTCATAGGCGCAGGCGGCGTTGACCTCCTCGACCGTCAGGCCGTGGCGGAAGGCCTGGGCGATGACGCGAATGCGGTCGGGCGTGGGGATGCCCAGGGCGCGCACGACGGCGGCGCGTGCGGTCGCATCGTCGGCGGCGCCGGCGACGCCTTCGATCTCGATCTCGTCAAAGCCCGACAGGCCGGTCTCCAGGCCGCGCAGGGCCTTCTGCATCGATTCCTGGAAGGTGCGGCCGATGGCCATGACCTCGCCTACCGACTTCATCGAGGTGCCCAGCAGGGGCTCGGAGCCCGGATATTTCTCGAAGGCGAAGCGCGGGATCTTGGTGACGACATAGTCGATGCTCGGCTCGAACGAGGCGGGCGTGACCTGGGTGATGTCGTTCTGCAGTTCGTCCAGCGTATAGCCGACCGCCAGGCGCGCCGCGACCTTGGCGATGGGGAAGCCGGTGGCCTTGGACGCCAGGGCGGACGAACGCGACACGCGCGGGTTCATCTCGATCACGACCATGCGGCCGTCGGCGGGGTTGATCGCCCACTGCACGTTCGACCCGCCCGTCTCGACCCCGATCTCGCGCAGGACGTTGATCGAGCCCGTGCGCATCCGCTGGTATTCTTTATCCGTCAGCGTCAGGGCCGGGGCCACGGTGATGCTGTCGCCCGTGTGGACGCCCATCGGATCGACGTTCTCGATCGAGCAGATGATAATGCAGTTGTCCGCCGTGTCGCGGACGACCTCCATCTCGTATTCCTTCCAGCCCAGCACTGACTCTTCGATCAGGACTTCGGTGGTCGGTGACAGGTCCAGACCGCGCGCGACGATCTCGTCGAACTCCTCGCGGTTGAAGGCGATGCCGCCGCCGGTTCCGGCCAGGGTGAAGCTGGGGCGGATCACGGCGGGCAGGCCGACGAACTCCAGACCCTCCAGCGCCTCTTCCATCGAATGGGCGGCCTTGGAGCGGGGGCTTTCCAGACCCAGCTTGTCCATGGCGTCGCGGAACTTCTGACGGTCCTCAGCCTTGTCGATGACCTCGGCCTTGGCGCCGATCATCTCGACGCCGTGGCGGGTCAGGGCGCCCGATTCATGCAGGGCCAGGGCCGTGTTCAGCGCCGTTTGGCCGCCCATGGTCGGCAGCAGGGCGTCGGGCTTTTCCTTGATGATGATCTTCTCGACCATCTCGGGGGTGATCGGCTCGATATAGGTGGCGTCGGCCACCTCCGGGTCGGTCATGATGGTGGCGGGGTTCGAGTTGACCAGGATGACCCGGTAGCCCTCGGCCTTCAGCGCCTTGCATGCCTGAACGCCGGAATAGTCGAACTCGCACGCCTGGCCGATGACGATCGGGCCTGCGCCGATGATGAGGATGGACTTGATGTCTGTGCGCTTGGGCATCGCCAGCTCTTCTTCTTATTGAACGCTAATGGGTCACGACCGCGCAGTCCCAGCCGTCATAGTCCAGCTGGAAGGCCGCGGCCCAGGTCTGCATCATGGCGGAGGTCGCCGAAAACGACGCTTCGTCCACCGCCATGGTGGTCTCGAGTGTGGTGGAATCGTCGGCGCCGCTGGTCAGGAAGCCCGCGCGCCGCGCGACCTCGTTCAGGTCGCCGTGATCGCCTTCGCCATAGAAGTAGAAACGCGTGTGACGCGGGGTCACGCCGCTGTCGCCCTGTTCGGCCAGCGCCGCGCGCACCATGGCGTCGCGTTCGTCATGACTGATGTCCGGGGCGAACAAGGGCGGCGTCTTCCTTCGTTGATTACGCGCGCGAGAAGCCCCCGCACAGCATGGCCGTGCGACGTTCGCGTCGGGTTGTCGGTTAAGCGGTCCGTTTAGAGAGGGAGGGGGTAGTCGGCAAGCCTTTATCCGTCGATCGCCTTGATCCAGTCCGGCAGTTCGCCGATGCGGGACAGGGAGACGTAGCGGGGCTCGTTCTCGGGGGCGTCGGCCAGTTCGTGGGCCCAGGTGACGTGGTAGGGGATGTGGACGGCGAAGGCGCCTGCCGCGATGGCGGGCAGGACGTCGGACTTCATCGAGTTTCCGGCCATGACCGCCTCGGCGGCGCCGGTGCCGTGGCGGGTGAAGGCGCGCTGATAGGTGGCGCGGTCTTTCTCGGAGACGATCTCGACCGCGCTGAACCGTTCGCCCAGGCCGGAGGCCGCCAGCTTGCGCTCCTGATCCATCAGGTCGCCCTTGGTGATCAGGACCAGACGGTATTTCTCGGACAGTTCGGCGATAACCTCGTCCACGCCGGGCAGGGTCTCGACCGGGTGGGCCAGCATTTCACGACCGGCGGCCAGGATCTCGCGCACGACATGGGGCGGGGCGGCGCCGTTGGTCAACTCCATCGCCGTCTCGATCATCGACAGGGTGAAGCCCTTCACCCCGTAGCCATAGAGGCGAAGATTGCGCTGTTCCGTCTCGGCCAGGCGCGCCTCGATGGCCGCCTCATCGCCGTGGTCGGCCAGCAGGTCGACGAACCGCGCGTGGGTCAGGCGAAAGATCGTCTCATTGTGCCAGAGGGTGTCGTCAGCATCGAGGCCGACCGTCGTGATGGGCATGATCGTGGTCCGTGATTTCGGCGCCGCTCTTGGCGCGGCCTTGCGGCGAAGGCAAGGCGCGCCGGGCATCGTGACTTGCGGCCCGTTCGGGGTTCGGACAAGGATCGCGGCATGGACGGTCGCCGCTTCCTGAAGGTTTCGTGCCTCCTGTCGCTGGCCTTGCTGCTGGCGGCGGGCGGTGTGTCGGCGTCGCCGCAGATAACGGGGGACGAGGCACGGCCCCTGCGCTTCTCCGACATCGTCCAGCCCCCGCCTGACCGTGCGCGCACCCGCATGAACGAGCGGGTGTTCGACCGGGTCTGGAGCGAGGTTCAGCGCGGCTATTACGACCCCGGTCTGCACGGGGTCGATTGGGATGCGGCCAGGGCGCGGTTCCGGCCGCTGGCGGTGGCGGCGACCGACGACCGGACCCTGTACAGGGTCGTCAACGACATGCTGGACCTGCTGGACGACGGCCACGCCGCGGCCAGTCCGCCCGCCGCCGTGCGTCGCCAGGAGGCCATGTTCGAGCGTCGGGCGGTCATGGGGCTGACCCTGATGGCGGGCGAAGACCGCAATGTCTGGACGGTGGAGCGGGTGCGGGCGGGATCACCGGCGGAGACGGCGGGGGTCGAGGTCGGCTGGACCCTGAACACCGTCGATGGGCGGCCATGGGGGCCGGATGTCGAGGTCTTCGACGGCCGCCCCGTGCAGCTTGTCCTGACCGACGAGACGGGCGCGCGTCGCGAGACGACCCTGACGCCGCGCCTGATGGACGGACCGCAGCCCTTCGTCGCCGACTATTCGCGGCCCGGCGTTCTGGTGCTGAGGATCGAACAGTTCGATCCGGGGCTGGGCCGCTGGATCGGGCATGAGCTGGATGGCCTGCCTGCCGATGTGAATGTGGTGCTGGACCTGCGCGCCAATCCGGGCGGACGGCTGTGGGAGGCGGAATCTGTCCTGACCTGTTTCCTGCCGCGCGGTCAGGTCTGGGCGACGCGGACGGGACGGCGCGGCCGGGCGGTGGCGTTGAAGGCGGCGGGCGACTGCGGCGATCATGAGGCCCCGGTCGCCAACCCCGTCGCCGTGCTGGTGGACAAGGGCAGCCGCAGCGCTGCCGAACTGACGCCCGCCGCACTGCAGGAAGCGGGCCGGGGGATCGTGGTGGGGGAACAGACAATCGGCTCGGTCCTGATCGCCCAGGACACCAATCTGCCGGACGGCGGGCGGCTGACGCTGAGCCGTTCGGACTATGTGACCGCGGGCGGCGTGCGGCTGGAGAAGCGCGGGGTCACGCCGGACATCCTGGCGCCCCGCACGGTGGCGGAACGGCGGGCGGGCGAAGACCCGACGCTGGAGGCGGCGATTGCGGCGCTTCAGTCAGCGGATCGGGTGCACGCCGAAAGCCAGTCCTCGGGCCTCTAGATCAGCAGCATTTGAACGAGCCGGAGCCGCCGAAGCGGCGCTGCTCGTGCAGGCGGAAGAAGGCGACCTTGTCCAGCGGGGGCTGGTCCGGGTGGTTCGCCGCCGCATGGGCGACATAGGCGTCATAGTCGGGCTGGCCGATCATGGCGCTGGCGGTCTGGCGGATGCCGCGACCCCAGCGCAGGGCCGTGTCGCGGCACAGGCACAGCAGGTCTTCCTGCGCGGGGATTTGTGCGGGATCAGGCACGGGCGATGTCCGCGGCTTCATCCGCCGGGGTCAGGTCGTGGGGCTCGGGATACTCACGCGCTGTGGGGCGGTTGTTGCGCCAGGCCTTGCGGCAGGCCAGCACGCCATACACCACCATCGTGACGACCACGAACAAGAAGCCCGCCGTCAGGGTCGAGTTGACGTAGTCGTTGACGATGATGCGGTGCATGTCGCCTGCGCTCTTGGCCGGGGCGATCAGTTCGCCGGCGCCCAGCGCCTCCTGGTATTTTCTGGCGTGCGACAGGAAGCCGATGCGGACGTCCGGGTGGAACAGCTTCTGGAAGCCCGCCGTCAGTGTGCAGACCAGCAGCCAGGTCGCGGGCAGGATCATGACCCAGGCGAACTTCTCGCGCTTCATCTTGAACAGGACGACCGTGCCCAGGATCAGGGCCACGGCGGCCAGCATCTGGTTGGCGATGCCGAACAGGGGCCACAGGCTGTTGATGCCGCCCAGCGGGTCGATGACGCCGGTGTAGAGGAAATAGCCCCACAGACCGACCGTCAGGGCCGTGGCGACCACATTGGCGCCCCAGGATTTGGTCTCGCGCATCTTGGGCACGGCGACGCCCAGCAGGTCCTGGATCATGAAGCGGCAGACGCGGGTTCCGGCGTCCACGGTCGTCAGGATGAACAGGGCCTCGAACAGGATGGCGAAATGATACCAGAAGCCCATCATCGCCTTGCCGCCGATGACGTTGGACAGGATGTGGGCCATGCCGACCGCCAGCGTCGGAGCGCCGCCCGCGCGTGACAGGATCGAATGCTCGCCCACGTCGCGGGCCAGCTGCTCAAGCTCTCCCGGCGTGATGTGGAAGCCCCACTGGGCCACGGCGGCGGCGGCGGATGCGGCGTCCGTGCCGATGATCGAGGCCGGGCTGTTCATGGCGAAATAGACCGCCGGGTCCAGAACCGTGGCGGCGATCAGGGCCATGACGGCGACGAAGCTTTCGCACAGCATGGCGCCATAGCCGATCAGCGGGATCTGGTTCTCGTTCTCCAGCAGCTTGGGCGTGGTGCCGGACGAGATCAGGGCGTGGAAGCCGGACACGGCGCCACAGGCGATGGTGATGAACAGGAAGGGGAACAGGGCGCCCGCGAAGACCGGGCCTGTGCCGTCGATGAAGGGGGTGATGGCGGGCATCTGCAGATGCGGCCGGACGATCAGGATGCCGATGGCCAGGGCGACGATGGCGCCGATCTTCAGGAAGGTGGACAGGTAGTCGCGCGGCGCCAGCAGCAGCCAGACCGGAATGACCGAGGCGATGAAGCCATAGACCATCATCAGTATGGCCAGGGTCGGGCCGGTCAGGGTGAAGGCCGGACCCCAGTAGGGATCAGCCGCGACATGGCCGCCCGCCACGATGGCCAGCATCAGCAGGACCACGCCGATGACCGACACTTCACCCACGCGGCCGGGCCGCAGGAAGCGGGTGTACAGGCCCATGAAGATGGCGATGGGAATGGTGGCGGCGACGGTGAACGTGCCCCACGGGCTCTCGGCCAGGGCCTTGACCACCACCAGCGCCAGCACCGCCAGAATGATGACCATGATCATCAGGACGCCGACCTGGGCGATGATGCCGGGGATGTTTCCCATCTCGGTGCGGATCATGTCGCCCAGCGACTTGCCGTCGCGGCGGGTGGACATGAACAGGACCATCATGTCCTGAACCGCCCCCGCCAGCACCGCGCCAACCAGGATCCACAGCACGCCGGGCAGATAGCCCATCTGGGCGGCCAGCACCGGCCCGACCAAAGGCCCAGCCCCGGCGATCGCCGCGAAATGGTGGCCGAACAGGACGTTTCTGGGCGTCGGCACATAGTCGAGGCCGTCGTTGCGCCGAACGGCGGGCGTCATCCGCGCCGGGTTCAACTGCATGACCTTGTTGGCCAGATATCGGGCGTAGAACCGATAGGCGATGGCGTAGGTGCAGACGGCGGCGACCACCATCCAGACCGCACTGATGCTCTCGCCCTTGTGCAGGGCGATGACGCCCAGGGACACCGCACCCAATATGGCGATGGCCCCGAAGATGAGGGGTGTCTTCAACTTGCCCACGTCAGTTCCTCCCGGCCGTCTGGCTGGCGGCCCTGAGCGACTGTGTGAACCATAAGCGGGCGTCGCGCCAATCGACTAAAGTCGAAAAACCTCAGACCCTGACCACCTTCACGCGGCTGGCGGCTTCGCGGGCGCGTTCGCGGGCTTCGTCGGTGCCGGCGCCGCGCGCGGTGGCGACGCCCATGCGGCGGCGCTCGAACGCCTCGGGCTTGCCGAAAAGGCGCAGGTCGGCGGTGGGCACGGACAAGGCTTCGGCGACACCTTCAAAGGCCACGCTCTGGGCTTCGATCCCGCCATAGATGACGGCGCTGGCGGCGGGTTCGCGCAGGGTCACATCGACCGGCAGGCCCAGGATGGCGCGGGCGTGCAGGGCGAACTCGCTCTGGGTCTGGCTGGCCAGGGTGACCAGACCGGTGTCGTGCGGGCGGGGCGAAACCTCTGAGAACCAGACCTGATCGCCCTTGACGAACAACTCCACCCCAAAGACGCCAAGACCGCCCAGCGCCTCCGTCACCTTGCCCGCGATGTCCTGGGCCGAGGTCAGGGCGGCGGGCGTCATCGCCTGCGGCTGCCAACTTTCGACATAGTCGCCCTTGACCTGGCGATGGCCGATGGGGGCGCAGAAGTCGGTGACGATCGCGCCGTCGCGCAGCGAACGCACGGTCAGCAGGGTGATCTCGAAGTCGAAATCGATCCGGCCCTCAACGATGACGCGGGCGCCAGCGACGCGGCCGCCTTCCTGGGCATAGGTCCAGGCGTCGGCGATTTCGTCGGGGTTTTCGACGAAGGACTGTCCCTTGCCCGACGACGACATGACCGGCTTGACGAAGTTGGGATAGCCGACGGCCTCGGCGCCCGCCGCCAGTTCCTCAGCCGAGCCTGCAAAGGCGTAGGGGCTGGTGGGCAGGGCCAGGGTCTCGGCGGCCAGCTTGCGGACGCCCTCGCGGTTCATGGTCAGCTGCACCGCGCGGGCGGTGGGGATGACCACGGCCATGCCGGCGGCTTCGATGTCGGCCAGGACCTCGGTGGCGATGGCTTCGAGCTCCGGCACGATGATGTGCGGGGCCTCGGCCATGATGACGCCGTTCAGCACCTGCGGGTCGGTCATGGGGATGACGTGGCTGCGGTGGGCCACCTGCATGGCCGGGGCGTTGGGATAGCGGTCCACGGCGATCACCTCGGCGCCCAGCCGCTGCAGCTCAATGGCGACCTCCTTGCCCAGTTCGCCCGAGCCGAGCAGCATCACGCGCACGGCGGTGTCGGAAAGCGGGGTGCCGAGTTTCATGGCGTCAGGCTCCGGGTCGGTTTGAAAGTGCGGCTCATTGCGGGTCCGCCGCATAGAGCTGGCGGAAGGCGTCCAGCGCCGCCCCATGATAGATGGTGGCGTGGCTCTCGGCCGGGCGAGGCGTGAAGCTCCAGTGCTCATTCGGCAGGGCGTACTGGCGCAGATTGGCGGTCAGAACATCCATCGGCGCCTGCATCATCTCGCCCTCGTCGCCCAGCGTCAGGATCAGGGTGCGCGGGTCGCCCGAATGGTCACGCAGGTGGGCGCCCGCCTGTCGCGCCAACCGGCCGCCGTCCCACCAGAGGCTGGGGCTGACGGCGACATAGGCGTCGAACATCTGCGGCTCTTTCAGGAAGGTCTCGACCACGAACAGGCCTGCCAGAGACTCGCCCATCAGGGCCGTTTCGCCGCTGGTGCGGTAGCGGGCGTTGATGAAGGGCTGGACCTCTTCGGACAGGAAGCGGCGGAAATGGTCCGACTGGCCCTGCGTCGGATAGCGGGCGATCAGTTCGGCGTCTTCGGTGGGCAGGGTCAGTTCATTGCGGCGGTCGACCGAGGCGACGCCCACGACGATCACGTCGCGGGTCGTGCCGACGATCGTGCCCAGCTGGGCGATGCCCGAGATATGGTGGAAGTCCTGATCCTGACCGCCGTCCAGGACATAGAGGACGGGGTAGGTCTTGCTGCTGTCGGCATAGCCGGGGGGCAGCCAGACATTGATCTCGCGCGCGCCGCCATAGACATTCGACGGCACGGCCCATGATGATCCGATTACGATAGGCGTGGCGCGGATGCCCATGTCGAGGGCTTGGGCATGGGGGGCTGGGGCGATGGCTGCGGCCATGACGATGGTCAGCAGCAGACCGCGAACCGAAATCATCGACATCTCCACAAGCCTTCCCTCTCCCAGCGGGAGAGGGCTTGAGCGCACGACGGCCAAGCCGTCGTTTTGGCGCGAAAGGGTGAGGGGCGGCCGATGCGGACTGGTCCGCCATTCGCCCCTCATCCGGCCCTTCGGACCACCTTCTCCCACCGGGAGAAGGGCAGGTTTCTTACAGTCGCGCCTTGACCGCTGCGACCACGGCGTCGGAGGTGATGCCGAACTTCTCGTACAGGACTTCCGCCGGGGCCGAGGCGCCGAAGCTGGACATGCCGATGAAGGCGCCGTCTTCGCCGATGAAGCGTTCCCAGCCCTGCTTGATCGCCGCTTCGATGGCGACGCGCACGGTGCCGCGACCGATGACGGCGGCCTGATAGGCGGCGTCCTGCTGTTCGAACAGTTCGAAGCAGGGGACTGAGACGACGCGGGTCGGCGTGCCTTCGGCTTCCAGAACCGCAGCAGCGTCCAGCGCCAGGGCCAGTTCCGTGCCGGTGCCGAACAGGGTGACCTTGGCCTCGCCATTGGCGGCCTTGATCTCATAGGCGCCCTTGGCCGTCAGGTTTTCCGACGAGGCGACCGTGCGGACGGCGGGCGTTTTCTGGCGCGACAGGGCCAGGGCCGACGGGGCGGTCCTGGTCTCCAGCGCGATCTTCCAGGCCTCCATCGCCTCGACCGTGTCGGCGGGGCGGAAGACCAGCAGGTTCGGAATGGCGCGCAGGGCCGCCAGATGCTCGACCGGTTGGTGCGTCGGGCCGTCTTCGCCCAGACCGATGGAGTCATGGGTCAGGACGTGGATGGCGCGCACGCCCATCAGGGCGCCCAGGCGGATGGCCGGACGGCTGTAGTCCGAGAAGACCATGAAGGTGCCGCCGTAGGGAATGACGCCCCCGTGCAGCGCCAGACCGTTCAGGGCGGCGGCCATGCCGAACTCGCGGATGCCCCAATTGACGTAGCGGCCTTCATATTTCGGCGCGTCCAGGATCGGCGTGCCCGCGACGAAGGTGTTGTTCGAGCCGGTCAGGTCGGCCGAGCCGCCGATCAGTTCGGGGATGGCGGCGAAAACCTGATCCAGGGCCGCGCCTGACGACTGGCGCGTGGCCTGTGCGGGCTTGGTCTCGATCAGTTCCGCGATCTTGGCGTTCAGCGCGTCGAAGGCGCCTTCCGGCAGGTCGCCCTTGATGGCGCGGGTGAAGTCGGCGGCCTTGTCCGAGGCGGCGAGGCGGGCCTCCCACTTCTTGCGGTCCTTGGCGCCGCGACGGCCGACCTTGTGCCAGGCGTCGGCGATCTCGGCGGGGATTTCGAACGGCGCGGCGGTCCAGCCCAGCGCCTTGCGCGTGGCTTCGATCTCGGTCGCGCCCAGGGCCGCGCCGTGGGTCTTGTGGCTGCCTTCCATGGTGGCGGCGCCGCGGCCGATCTTGGTCTTGCAGGCGATCAGGGTCGGCTTGTCCTGGCGGGTGGCCCACTTCAGCGCGGCCTTGATCGCGTCCAGGTCATGGCCGTCGATGGCCTTGACCGCCCAACCAGCGGCCTTGAAGCGGGCCTTCTGGTCGGTGGCGTCGGACAGGCCGACCTTGCCGTCGATGGTGATTTCGTTGTCGTCCCACAGGACGGTCAGCTTGTTCAGCTGATAGCGGCCGGCCAGGGTGATGGCCTCCTGCGACACGCCTTCCATCAGGCAGCCGTCGCCGGCGAGGACCCAGGTGCGGTGGTCGACCAGATCGTCGCCGTATTTGGCGGCCAGGTGACGTTCAGCCAGCGCGAAACCGATCGAGGTGGCCAGACCCTGACCCAGCGGGCCGGTGGTGACCTCGACGCCCGGCATGTGGCCGAACTCCGGGTGGCCAGCGGTCTTCGATCCCCACTGACGGAAGTTCTCAAGCTCCTGCTTCGTTGCGGCCTTGTAGCCGGTCAGGTGCAGCAGGGCGTAGATCAGCATCGAGCCGTGGCCCGCCGACAGAATGAAGCGGTCGCGGTCGGCCCAGTCGGGGCGCGAGGCGTCAAACTTCAGGAATTTCGAAAACAGCACCGTCGCCACATCGGCCATGCCCATCGGCATGCCGGGGTGACCGGACTTGGCCTTCTCCACGCCGTCCATGGCGAGGACGCGGATGGCGTTCGCCATCTGCTCAGGAGTGGCCTTGGATGCGGCTTTGGCGTCGGTCACTGTGGAGACCTTTCGTCGTGATGCGGAAAATAAGGGGCGCGCCGCTTTACCCCGACGCGTCCTCGGGTTCTATACGCAATTTGTAAGGAGCGACCGATGGCAGACGCCACAACGGCCGCACGGGCCCGCATCGACCGGGCCCTGGCCGGCCTTGAACGCAAAATCCTGGAGTTGAAGGCTCGCACCGCCTCGACCTCGCCCGTCAGCGACGACGACCTTTTCGCGCCACGGGCCGATGGCGCGCGGGTGGCGGAGCTGGAAGCGGCGGGCCGCGAGGCGTCCGACGCCCTGGCGCGCGCCGCTGACGCCGTGCGCGACGTGCTGGCTGAATCCGAAGGGGAGACCCGCTGATGGCGACCGTGACGGTGGACGTGAACGGCCGCCCCTATGCCGTGGGCTGCGCCGACGGGCAGGAGGAGCGGGTCCGCATCCTGGCCAAACAGTTCGACAACCAGGTGCGCCAGGTGGCCCAGGACGTGGGTCATGTCGGCGATCTGCGGCTGTTTCTGATGTCGGCCCTGATCCTGGCCGACGAACTGCATGAGGCGCGGCTGAACAGCGGCAAGCCGGGCCTTGTTCCGCCTGCCCAACCCGCGCCCTCGACCGATGGCGTGGCCGAGGCCCTGAACGCCGTCGCCGCGCGGATCGAGAAGATCGTCCAGGGAATCTGAGCCCCGCCGATCCCGCTCGGGCGCAAGCGTGATTTGTCATGACGGTGCTGGCGAAATCCGTCGCGAAGGACTATCTATCGCGACGGCGGGTCATGCTGCGGCTCACGTCGAAGACAACATATCCTTCTGACCTTAATTCACTCTACGGGATCTGTCCCTGTCCGGGCTCGAGGGCCTGGGCATATGGAGCCCACCTGGCTACCCAGGTCGAGAGGATTTAAACGTTCCTCACGGTTCGCGCGGCGCCGCCACCCTTTCTTCTTTTTTAGTGCGCTAACGCTCGTGACACGGTCGCTCGCTGCTTGAGCGCGAGCGCGCCATACGCGCGTTCTTTTCAGTGCGATGACGTTCGTGATGCGATCGTTCGCTGCTTGAGTGTGACGGCTTGGAACTTGCGCGGCTGCTCGTCGGGACGGCGTCGGCGGTGTAAGACGCAAGGCATGAGCCTGGACAAACACGAGCAACGGTCGGCCATGCGGGCGCTGCGCAAGCGGTTGGCGCAGGTTGATCCTTCCGCCGCCGGGCGCGCCGCCGATCATGCGGACCGGCTGCCGGACGGCGCGTTCGTGGCCCTGTACCGCGCGATGGGATCAGAACTGGACACCGACGCCCTGGCCGTCGCGCTGGAGGCCGCAGGGCGTCATCTGTGCCTGCCGGTGGTTCTGCAGCGGGATGCGCCGATGATCTTTCGCGCCTGGTCGCCGGGCGAGCCGCTGGAGCTGGACGCCGCCGGATGTCCCGCGCCCCTGCCTCTGGCCGAGACGGTCGATCCCGATCTGATCCTGACGCCGCTGTTGGCCTTCGACCCTTTCGGCGGGCGGCTGGGACAGGGCGGGGGCTATTATGACCGCACCTTCGCGGCGCGGCCTGACGCGATCCGGGTCGGTTTCGCCTATGCCGGACAGGCGGTCGAGCGGCTGGCGCTGGAAAAACACGACATTCGACTGCATGGCGTTCTGACCGAGACCGGCTATACGGCTTTCCCATGAGAGATTTTGTATGAGACTGGCGTTTTTCGGCGACGTCATCGGCAAGTCCGGCCGTGATGGCGTCAGCGACTATCTTCCGGGCCTTAAGCGTGACCTGAAGCTCGACTTCGTGGTCATCAACGCCGAGAACGCCGCAGGCGGGTTCGGCATCACCGAGAACACGGCGCGCGAGCTGTTCATGGCGGGCGCAGACTGCCTGACGCTGGGCAACCATTCGTGGGACCAGCGCGAGGCCCTGACCTATATCGTGCGCGAGCCGCGCCTGATCCGCCCCGCCAACTATCCGCGCCTGATGGATGCGCCGGGCGCGGGCGCCAATCTGTTCGAGACCCATTCAGGCCGCACGGTTCTGGTCATGAACGTGCTGGGCCGGGTGCATATGGACCCGATGGATGATCCGTTCGGCGCGGTCGAGCGCGAGCTGGCCGCCGCCCCCCTGGGCGCCGTCGCCGACGCCGTCATCGTCGATATCCATGCCGAGGCGACCTCGGAGAAGATGGCCATGGGCCATTTCTGCGATGGGCGCGCGTCTCTGGTCGTGGGCACCCACACCCATGTCCCGACCGCCGACTGCCAGATCTTGCCCGGCGGCACGGCCTATCAGACCGACGCGGGCGGCTGCTGCGACTATGACAGCGTCATCGGGAACGAAAAGGACGAGCCGCTGCGTCGCTTCACCACCCGCATCTCGGGCGGGCGCTACACCCCGGCTTCGGGGGCGGCGACCATCTGCGGCGTCTTTGTCGAGACGGACGACAAGACCGGCCTGGCCACGCGGGTCGAGCCGATCCGCGTCGGCGGGCGTCTGTCACAGGCGATCCCGGTCGTCTGACGCCCGGTCAGGCCGGAACCAGCACCGGCTTGCGCATCGCCAGCAGTCTCAGCCGCAGCGCGTCCAGATCGCGCGACCGGCGCTCGGGCAGGTGGTTGCTCAGCACATAGCGCTGTCCGGCCCGCGCCATGGCGGTGCGGCGTTCGGGGTCGAGGACCAGCGTCTCCATCGCATCGGTCAGGCTGGCGGGCGTCACCTCGTCCACATAGAGGGCGTGCGGGCCGCTGGCTTCGCGCAGGCCCCCGCGCCCGGAGGATATCAGGGCCGCGCCCGCCGCATGGGCCTCCAGCGCGGTCAGGCCCAGGGGCTCGGCCCAGACGGACGGGGTCACGGCGATGGCGACGGTCTTCATGATCTCGCGCACCTCGCCCAGAGAGGCCGAGCGCAGAATGGCCACCCGGTCGCCGAACCGCCCCAAGGGCGCGACGTGCGGCGCGGCCCAGGCCTGATGATCGTCCCAGTCGTTCAGCATCAGCATCGCGCGCCAGTTCGGATGGCGCTCCAGAACGGCGGGCAGGGCGGCGCACAGCACGTCCAGACCCTTTTCCGGCATGGCGCGGCCAGCGAAGGCGATGATCTGATCGCGATCTTCGGGTGCCGCCAGCCACGGGTCGGCCTGAATGGGGTTGGGGATGCCAAAGCTCTTGTCCGCCAGGCCGGGGTGCTGGGCGACGAAGCGGTCGCGCTCGGACTTGCTGACGAAGATCAGCCCGTCCTGAACTCCATAACGCGCCTGATAGCGCCAGCGGTCCAGCAGGGTTCTGGGCGTCTTCAGCGCATGGTGGCGGTACAGCAGGTTGGTCGCCCGGGGGAAACGGCGGGCCAGACGCGTGGCGTCCACCACCTTCTGATGCACCTCGATCAGGTCGGGGTCATAGGCGCGGATGTGCCGGGTCAGGGCCTCGATGCGGATGTTGCGCCCTTCCGGCACGGTCTGAACGTCAAAGTCGCCGTGGTCGTCGGCGCCCTCCGGGCAGAAGATGCGGATCGACGACCGATAGCGGCTGACCCCGGCCAGGGTCCGCACCACCGTCTCCATCGAGTTGGGGCGCGATTGCGAAAAACGGCTTCCGGGCGGAAGGACGATGGCGATCTTCACGGGGGCGTCCTGAACGACGTTGGCGTTGATCCCTAGACGCCGCCGCCCGCGAAAAGCCTTCCGCCTAGCTGTTGGGGAACCCCAGCTCCGGCTCCATCCGCTCGAAGGTGCGGTTCATCGCATAGGCGTCCAGGCTGGGCAGGGCGATATGGCCGTAACGCAGCGACAACTGCGCCTCGGCCCTGTTCTCCCCGCCCTTCGACACGGCCGCGACATAGAAGGCCGAGGCCAGGCCCGTGCGGTCCGACCCGCCCGCGCAATGGATCAGCAGGGGCTTGGGCGCATCGCGCATGATGCCGATCAGGGTGCGGACTTCCTCGGGCGTCAGCTCTTCCTTGGCCGACATGCGGAAGTTGATGTGCCGGATGCCCAGTCGCGTGCTGTCGGCGACCTCATTGTCATACCAGGGCGTGCCCGGATTGGGGCCGCGCAGGTTCAGAACCGTGCGGATGCCGTGCTGCTGCTCCATCCGATCCAGCAGGCCCGGGCGCGGCTGGCCCGCGCGATAGATCTCGCCCGGAATGACCGTATGGACATTTCCGGTCAGGTTCACCCCGACGATATAGATGATCAGACAGCCAACGACGGCGCTCAGTCCCATCAGGGCGATGCGAAGGGGCGAACGGCGGCGGCTCATGCAGATCAGGCTCCAGCGAGATCACGGCCATAGGGGCGTATTGCGACGATCCGTTGACGCGCCGGGGACATTGGCGATCAGGCCGGCTTTCGCCGCGCCCGGAGACGAAGCCGCATCGGCTGGCTGCTGCGCAGGGTGATCTGGTGCACAGGGCGGGGCTCGACGGCGGTGACGGCCTCGACTTCGGCGACACGCAGGATGGCGGCCAGGGCGATCATGGCCTCCTGAATGGCGAAGGCGGCGCCGATGCAGACGCGCGGCCCGGCGCTGAACGGAATATAGGCGTAGCGGTCCACGGACTTGCGGTTTTCCGGCAGGAAGCGCTCGGGCTTGAAGGCGTCGGGCTGATCCCACAGCAGTTTGTGACGCTGCAGAATCCACGGCGAGATGATGACGGTGGCGCCCGCCTTGATCTTCTGCCCCCCGACCTCGTCGTCGGCCAGGGCGGTGCGGGCCATGGTCGGGGCGGGCGGGAACAGGCGCATCGTCTCCTCCAGCACGGCGCGGGTCCACGGCAGGTTGTCGGCCCATCTGGGCTGGCTGACGTCGAAGGCGTCGGCCTCGGCCTGAAGCCGGGCCAGATATTCCGGCTGGCGCGACAGCAGATGCAGGGTCCAGCCCAGGGCGCGGGCGGTCGTCTCATGTCCGGCCAGGATGAAGGTCAGGATGTTGGCGGCGACCTCTTCATCCGACAGACCGGGCCCCCCGTTCTCGTCGCGCGCCAGCAGCAGGGCGCTGAGCAGGTCGTCATGGGCCTCGCCGCCTGCCTCGATATGGGCGCGGCGCGCCTCGACCAGACGGGTCACCCGTCGTTCGAAGAAACGGGCCGAGCGGAAACTGGCCAGCCGTCCCAGGCGCGGGGCCCAGTCCGGCGCGCCCAGCACGTCCAGCGGATCAATCCGCGCCCCATTGGCCAGAAACTGGTTCAGGGCGCGCTCGAACCCGCGCGCCTCGCCGCCCAGTTCGTCCGAGAACATGGTCGCCGACAGGATGTCGAAGGTCAGGCCGGACATCTCGCTGTCGATGTCCAGCACCCGCCCATGCGCCGACAGGGACCATGAGGCGACGCGGGCGTGGCAGACCTCGGCCATGCGGGCGTTCAGGGTGGCCATCTTGGCGGGCGTGAACAGGGGGGCCAGGATGCGCCGTGCGCGCCGCCAGGTGTCGCCCTCGGTCAGCAGCAGGCCCTCGGCCAGCATCGGCCCCAGAACCCGGCGCTGCAGGTCGCCCTTTACATAGTTTGCTGCGTTTTCCGTCAGGACATGGCGGACGCCCTCGGGATGGCTGACCACCAGGATCTCGCCCAGCACGCTGTGCCCATGCAGTTGCGGCTCGTTGAAATGCCGTTCCGACCACATGCGGATGGGGTCGCGCCAACTGATCCAGAGGAAGGGCAGCAGCGACAGCGGCTGCGTCCGGCGCGCCGGAGTGCGAGGAACGAAAGGCGTATCGACGACCGTCATTAGCGTGTCTGCTCCGCATGGCCCCTGGCGAAAGATAGGGGCGGGCGGCGCGATGCGCCATGTTTCAGGTCTGTGCGCGGGTCTTTCGGGTCTCGACCAGACGGTCGCGCAGGGCGTCCAGCTGGGCCGCGCGGCGTTGGGGCGTGTGTTCGGTCTGGACGTGCTGCTGGCCGCTGCGCGCCATCGCCAGCCGCTGTTCGGGATCGGCGATCAGCTGTTCGATCCGGTCGGCCAGGGTGGGCGCATCCAGCGGCTCGACATAGAGGGCGTGCGGACCGCTGCCTTCGCGCAAGCCCCCGCGACCGGACGAGATGACCGCCGCGCCCGCCGCATGGGCCTCCAGCGCCGCCAGAGGGAAGGGATCAGGAAAGGCGGACGGGACCAGGGCGATGGCGGCGCTTTGCAGGGTGTCGCGCACAACGGCCCACGGCTGCTGCTTGCGCAGGGAGACACGGTCGCCGAAGCGGGCCAGCCGGTCGATCTGGGCCTGGGCCCAGTCGGCATGGGTGCGCCAGTCGATCACCAGCAGGTCCGCCCGCCAGTCGGGATGGCGATCCAGCACCGGCTCCAGCGCGGCGCAGATCAGGTCGAAGCCCTTTTCCGGCACGGCGCGGCCGGTATAGGCGATGACCGGCCCGCGCCCTTCGACCGGGGCGGCCCACAGGTCGGCGTCTATGGGATTGTGGATGGTGAAGCCGCGCGCGGCCAGGGCCGGAAAACAGTCGGCGAAGGCGCCGCGCAGATAGTCGCTGACGAAGACATGGCCGTCGAAGGCGCGGAAACGGTGCTCATAACGCATCCGCGCCAGCGGGCCGCGGCCGCCGCTGGCCTGATTGTGGCGGTACAGGACGCTGGGGATATGCGGAAAGGCGCGGGCGATGGCGGCGGCGCTGGGACCGTGCTGGTGCAACTCCAGAAACTGCGGCGGATCACGGCGCAGGGCGCGGATGATGCGTCCGGTCCGCCCCAGGCCGGGCGCGACGGCGACCGTCCGCAGGTCGCCGCGATCCACAGCCCCCGCATCGCAATAGACGGTCACCTGATCCCGGTTGGCGCTGTAGCGCGACAGGGTGCGCGCCACCGTCTCGATCGAGTTCGGCTGGGTGCTGCAGAAGATTGAGCCGGGGCCCATGACGACGGCGGTTTTCATGCCTGCAGCCTGCTCATGAGCCCTCGGTCAAGGGAAGCGGTTCAGGCGGCGCTTCCCAGCCAGCCGGGCATCCAGCCTTCGTGCCATTCGCGCAGGTGGGCGACGGGGATGCTGAACAGATCGCCCTTGTCGCCGCGAGAGGCGAAGGCGTCGCCGCCCGCATGGCCGACGACCGAGGCGTGCAGACCGGCGTCCCGCGCCTTGGCGATCAGGGCGTCCGCATCCGGCACGGCGACCAGATACCGGGCCTGATCCTCGCCAAACAGGAAGATGTGGGCGTGGGCGGCGCTGGACGCGTCCAGGGTCACGCCGACGTCAGACGCCAGCGCCAGATCCGCCGCCGCGCCGATCAGGCCGCCGTCGGACAGGTCGTGGACCACGGTCAGTTCGCCGCCTTCGATCAGGTCGCGCACGAAGTCGCCGGTCTTCTTTTCCAGCTTCAGGTCGACGGGCGGCGGAGCGCCGTCCTCGCGGCCCAGAACCTCGCGCAGATAGATCGACGCGCCCAGCTCCCCGTGCGTCTGGCCGATCAGGACCAGGGTATCGCCCTCGGCCATGCCGCTGAAGCCGGTCACCACGTCATAGTTGGGCAGCAGGCCCACCGCGCCGACGGTCGGGGTCGGCGGAATGGCGACGCCGTTCGTCTCGTTATAGAGCGACACGTTTCCGCTCACGACCGGGAAGTCCAGTTCGCGGCAGGCCTCGGCCATGCCGTCGATGGCGCGCACGATCTGGCCCATGATCTCGGGGCGTTGCGGGTTGCCGAAGTTCAGATTGTCGGTGATGGCGATAGGGCGGCTGCCTACGGCGGTCAGATTGCGCCAGGCCTCGGCCACCGCCTGTTTTCCGCCTTCATAGGGGTCGTTCTGGACGTAACGCGGGGTGCAGTCGGAGGTGACCGCCAGACCCTTGTCCGTGCCATGCACCCGCACCACGCCGGCGTCGGCGCCCGTCGATGAGTCCTGCAGGGTGTCGGCCATGACGTGGCGGTCGTACTGTTCCCAGATCCAGCGCTTGGACGCCATGTCGGGGCAGGCGACGACCTTCATCACCGCATCGGCCCAGTTCTGGGGGGCGGGGATGTCCGAATGGTTCAGCTTGGGCTGAAGCTCCGGCTGGACCCACGGGCGGTCGTACAGGGGGGCGTCGTCGAACAGGGGCGCCAGCGGCACGTCGCAGACCGTCTCGCCATGATGCGTCAGCACCAGATGGCCGGTGTTCGTGGTCTTGCCGATGACAGCGAAGTCCAGGCCCCACTTCTGGAAAATGCGGTAGCCGACGTCTTCATAGCCGGGCTTCAGGACCGCCAGCATCCGTTCCTGGCTTTCCGACAGCATCATCTCGTAGGCGGTCATGCCGGTTTCGCGCTGGGGCACCTTGTCGAGATTCAACTCTATGCCGACGCCGCCCTTGCCCGCCATTTCGACGGATGAAGAGGTCAGGCCCGCGGCCCCCATGTCCTGAATGGCGGCGACGGCGCCCGAGGCCATCAGCTCCAGCGTGGCCTCGATCAGCAGCTTCTCGGCGAAGGGGTCGCCGACCTGGACGGTGGGGCGCTTGGCGTCCGACTCATCGTCGAACTCGGCCGAGGACATGGTGGCGCCGTGGATGCCGTCGCGGCCGGTCTTGGAGCCGAAATAGACCACGTCATGGCCCGCTTCGGGCGCGGCCGAGTAATAGATCTCATCGGCGCGGGCCAGGCCGACGCACATGGCGTTGACCAGGATGTTGCCGTTGTAGCCCTTGTGGAAGTTGGTCTCGCCCGCAACGGTCGGCACGCCGACGCAGTTGCCGTAGCCGCCGATGCCGCTGACCACGCCCTGGACCAGGCGTTTGGTCTTCTCGTGCGACGGATCGCCGAAACGCAGGGCGTTCAGCAGGGCCACCGGGCGCGCGCCCATGGTGAAGACGTCGCGCATGATGCCGCCCACGCCCGTCGCCGCACCCTGATAGGGCTCGATGTAGGAGGGGTGGTTATGGCTCTCCATCTTGAAGATGCAGGCGTCGCCGTCGTCGATGTCGATCACGCCTGCGTTCTCGCCCGGACCGCAGATAACGCGCTCGCCGGTGGTCGGGAACTTGCCCAGGTGGATCTTGGAGGACTTGTAGGAGCAGTGCTCGGACCACATGACCGAGAAGACGCCCAGCTCGACATGGTTCGGCTCGCGCCCCAGCCGGTCGAGGACGACCTGATACTCGTTCGGGGCCAGGCCGTATTCAGCGGCCAATTCGGACATCGTCTTTTCAGGAGCGCTCATGGGCGGGGCTTCTAGCCGCAGACGGGGCAAATGTCAGCCCGCACGGCGCAAGATCAGGGAACATCGTTGAGGCCGGGCGGTTGATTCAGGCGAAAGCCGCAGGAGCCTTGCATGACCGACCGCCCAATCGACCCCGCCGCCACGCCGCAGGACGAGGATCTGCCCGAAATCGCCGCCGATGACGCGGGCGCCTCTGCTCTGGCTGAGCAGCCGCAACCCCACGCCGACGACGCCGATGAGGAGGACAAGTGATGACCGACAAGACCCGCCTTCCCGCCGCCGAACATCAGCAGATGGACCGCTCCAACGACCCGGAGATCACCAGGGCGCTGGACGAGGCGGCGCCGGAACTGGCTCTGCACAGCCGCCAGAGGTTGACCGGCTCGGCCGTTGGCGTGGGCAGCGTCGGCTTTGACGAAAGCGGCGCCTTTGACGTGGGCGCCGACGATCATGACCCCCAGGATGACGCGATCACCGACGATCCGCCCAAGCCCTGAGTTCGGCTCTGACTTCAGCCGCGCTCTACGCCCGGCCGCAGACGGAAGGTCAGCAGAACACCCCCCAGCAGCACCAGTATGGCGGCGGCCAGGGCCGTGAAGGCCAAGGCGGGATTGTCAGGCTGTTCCGCCACAAAGGCGCCCAGCAGGCCCCAGGCGACGGGCAGGGGATAGGCCAGGGTCCGCAGGCGGGCGGTGACCCCTATCGCGATCAAGGCTGTGACCACCACCGCCGCCACGGCCCATCCGGTCGGCGTGAGCGCGGTCGGCAAGGCGTTGAAGGCCGTCGCCGTGGTGATCAGGTTCAACGGCGCCGCCACCGTCAGCCAGCCCGCCAGGCCTGCCAAAGGCCAGACCGTCAGCATCCGGTCTCGGTCAAACCGACCCAGCGCCTGGATCGTGCCGCCAAAGACCAGCAGCGGAACCAGCAAGGCGATCAGACTGGCGAAGATGATGATGACGCTGGCCGCCTTCAGGTTCATCGCCGCGACGATGATCCAGAAGCCGATACCGAACAGGGTCACAACCGATGGCCAGCCCAGGCGGTTGATCAGGGTGCTCTCGCCCGTCTGCGGCAGCACCTGCCGCACCGCATAGGCCAGCAGGCCCAGATACAGCAGGCCCCAGATCGAGAAGGCGTAGCCTGCGACCCTGAGCGTCGTATTGCCGTCGGCCGCAAACTCGGCCTGGGTCAGGCCCAAGCCGGCCAGGTTCTGGATGATGGGCGTAGCGATGGCGAACAGGGCGGCCAGCAGGACGATCATGCGTCGAGTGCGCTGGGCGGGCGTGGGGCGAATGATCGAGGACATGACGGCTCCAACAGTGAAGGTCGAACCAGGATTACGCATCGGAAGGGCGGATGGTTCATTCGCCCAGCTATCTATGTCGCACTGTTCTGTCAGTCGGTGTAGTGGGGAGGGTGCGTCCCGGCCTGACGCGGTCGTTCCGAGCCCCCTCGCGTGTCCTGCAGAATCCTCGCCATCCGCGCGCTTCTGGCCGTCGCCCTGACGGCGGGTGGTTCTGGCGCGACGGTCCTGGCGCAGGAGCGGACGACGCCTTCCGTCAGCGTCAACGCCCAGCAGCTTCAGACCGCCTGGGCCCGGCTCCAGCAGGCCTTCACCCCTGAGCAGCAGGCCAATGAGGCGCGCGGCATCGCCCGACTTCTGGCCTCGTCCGGCGTGCGGGTCGGATCATTGGAGATGGACGTCAAGAACATCGCCACAGGCCGTATTGTGCCGCGCGACGACCCCTCCATCCTGCAACGTCCCCAGGCGCATGAGGTGACGATCGTGGTCGACGGCCGTTTCTACACCTTCCGCCCCCTGTCCCGCGCCAGCCTGGAGGCGTTCAGCGGACGCTGAGGGAACCGGCGTGTCGGCTGTCCGCTAGTCCTGTCTGACCACAGGAGACACCGACATGGCTGAACGCCCTGAAGACAACGCCCCGCACTTCGAAACCGACGAAGTCGAAGCCAACCGCGCCATTGAAAACGGCCAGGGCGTCGGCGCACGCGAACTGGCGGCCCAGCGCGAACCGGGCGGCGTCATCACACCGGATGAAGACGAGGCGTCGGAAGACGGCGTGTCGCAGAGAAAGGACGACTGAAGCGTCGGCCCAGGCGTCAGGCTGCGGCGTAGATGCTCTGGAACAGGACGGCGCCGTCCGCCGAACCCAGTTCGGCCTCGAAGGCGCGGTCGGGGTGGGGCATCATGCCCAGCACATTGCCGCGCGCGTTCTGCAGGCCGGCGATGTCGTTCACCGAGCCGTTGGGATTGTCGACATAGCGGAACACGACCTGGCCCTCGCCCTCGATCCGGGCCAGGGTTTCGGCGTCGGCGAAGAAGTTTCCGTCGGCGTTGCCCTGGGTCATGACGACCTCGGCCTGATCGGCATAGCCGGTGGTGAAGCGGGTCTGGGCGTTGGCGACCGTCAGGGCGATGGGCTTGCAGATGTATTTCAGGCCCTTGTTGCGCAGCAGGGCGCCGGGCAGCATTCCGGCTTCGCACAGGATCTGGAAGCCGTTGCAGATGCCGACCACGGTGACGCCGTCATCCGCCGCCTTCTTGACCGCCTGCATCACCGGCGACTGGGCCGCCATGGACCCGCAGCGCAGATAGTCGCCATAGGAGAAGCCGCCGGGAATGACGATCAGGTCCAGCCCCTTGGGCAGTTCCGTCTCGGCGTGCCAGACCATCGAGACGGGCTCGCGGGTGGAGCGTTCAATGGCGACCTTGCAGTCGCGATCGCAGTTGGAACCGGGGAAGACGATGACGGCGGCGCTCATGGCGCGGGCCTTTAGCAGGCTTCTTTCGACTTGTCAGGCCGTCGCGTGCTTGCGGCCCGTCAGCCAGGCGATGACGAAGATGACGAAGCCGCCCAGCGACAGGGCCACGCCGACCCAGGCGGTCGAGGTCCAGCCGTATCCCGCCGCGATGGCCATGCCGCCCAGCAGGGGGCCGATGGCGTTGGCGGTGTTAAAGGCCGAGTGGTTCAGCGCCGCAGCCAGGGTCTGGGCGTCGCCCGCCACATCCATGAGGCGCGTCTGCAGGATGGACCCCAGACCGCCGCCGCCTCCGATCAGGAAGATCACGACCATCAGGGCCCATAGGTTGGTCGCCGCGAACGGATAGAGGGCCAGGGCGATCGCGCTCCAGATCAGCAGGCCCCCCGCTGCGGGAAAACCGATATGGTCGGCGGCCCAGGCGCCCAGGATATTGCCCAGGAACATGCCCACGCCGAACACGGCGAAGACCCAGGGCAGGACTTCAGGCCCGATGCCGGTAACCGCCTGAAGGGTCGAGGCCAGATAGGCATAGACCGCGAACATGCCGCCGAAACCGATGGCGCCGACCCCCAGGGTCAGCCAGACCTGCCCGCGCTTCAGAGCACCCAGCTCACGCAGAGGACTGGCGTCGGCGTGGGCCGGGTCGCGCGGCGCGAACAGGGCGACCAGGGCCATGGTGATGACGGCCAGCACGCCGACGATGGCGAAGGTCCAGCGCCAGCCGTAGGTGTGGCTGATGATATTGGCGAAGGGCACGCCGATGACCGTGGCCACGGTCAGACCCATCAGGATCGTCGATACGGCGCGTGTTCTGTAGGCCAGCGGCACGACCGAGGCCGCGACCAGGGCCGCCACGCCGAAATAGGCCCCGTGCGGCAGGCCGCTGAGGAAGCGGAAGACCAGCATCCAGTGATAGGTGGGGGCCAGCGCGCTGGCGACATTGGCGACGGCGAACAGGGCCATGAAGCCGATCAGCAGCAGCCAGCGCGGCAGGCGCGCGCCCAGCACCGCCAGGATCGGCGCCCCGACCACCACGCCCGCGGCATAGGCGCTGATGACGTGGCCGGCGGTGGGGGCGTCGACGCCCAGACCTGCCGCAAAGTCCGGCAGGATGCTCATGGCCGCAAACTCGGTCACGCCGATGGCGAAGCCGCCCATGGCCAGGGCGATCAGGACAAGAGCCACCTGCCCCCCGGCAAGGGGCGGGTTGACGGATTCGCGGGGCGCCGCGACGTCGCAGGTGGTCATGAAGATCGTCCGGGGGAGGGGTGTTGCGCTGCAACATAGGTCGCCGCCCCCGTCGATCAAGCCGGGTCAGTCCTTGTTTTCGTAGGTCGCGGTTATGCTGGCCTTGGCCAGGGTGTGGAAATGTAGATTGAAGCCGTAGATGGCGCCCGAATTGTCGGCGTTCACATCCAGGCTTTCGACGTCCACGGCGAAGACGGTGAAGATGTAGCGGTGCGGGCCGTGGCCTGCGGGCGGGGCGGCGCCGCCAAAGCCGGGCTGGCCATAGTCCGTGCGCCCCTGAATGGCGCCCTTGGGCAGATCGCCGCCTGGCGAACCTGCGCCCGCCGGCAGTTCGGTCACTTCGGCGGGGATGTTGGCCACGGTCCAGTGCCAGAAGCCCGAGCCGGTCGGCGCGTCCGGGTCATAGCAGGTGATTGCATAGCTCTTGGTCCCCTCCGGCGCGCCGGACCAGGACAACTGCGGCGAGGTGTTCCCCTTGGACTGGACCTGGGCGTCCGGCAGGACGCCGCCATCGCGGATATCGGTGGAGGTCAGGGTGAAGCTCATGGGCGTTGTCTCCGAAAAACTGGGCCGCATCTTAATGGAAAACGCGGGTCGTTGTTGCGCGACGGAAATCCGTCACTAGCTTTGAAGCAGTTAGGAGGATGGGGCCATGTTGCAATCTCTTCTGGACAGAACCTTCCGCACCCGCGCGATCGCGGTGCGGCTGCCCGGCGGTCAAACCCTGAGGGCGGGACCAGGAGAGCCTGAACTGACGGCGGTGATCGAGGACCGCAAGACCGCCCTGGCCATCGCCGGCAATCCAGAATTGAAGCTGGGCGAGGCCTTCATGGATGGCGGGTTCCGCATCGAAGGCGGCGACATCTATGACTTCGTGGCGCTGGCGGCGTCGCAATTGTCCAGCCAGTCGCGCCCGCAGCCCTTCGGCTGGCGCATCCGCCGCGCGATGGAGCAGGCCAACGACCGCCGCCACGCCCGGGCCAATGTGCATCACCACTATGATCTGACGGTGGATTTCTACCGGCTCTTTCTGGATGCGGACCTGCAGTATTCCTGCGCCTATTTCGAAACGCCCGATGCGACGCTGGAGCAGGCGCAGGCCGCCAAGAAGCAACGGCTGATCGACAAGCTGGTGCTGTCGCCGGGACAGAGGGCGCTGGACATCGGCTGCGGTTGGGGCGGGTTGGGTCTGTCGCTGACCAAGGCCGGGGCGCAGGTCACCGGCGTCACCCTGTCCACCGAACAGCACCGCACGGCCAACGAACGGGCGGCGGCGCAGGGTCTGGCCGATCGGGCCGATTTCCGGCTTCAGGACTATCGCGACCTGAACCAGCCGTTCGACCGCATCGTCTCGGTCGGCATGTTCGAACACGTCGGGGCGCCGAACTATCAGGAGTATTTCGACCATGTGGCGCGACTGCTGACCGACGACGGGGTGGCGGTGATCCACTCCATCGGCCGCAAGGGACCGCCCAGCCGCACCCAGCCGTGGATCAGGAAATACATCTTCCCCGGCGGCTATATTCCGGCCCTGTCAGAGGTGCTGCCCGCCATCGAACGCGCGGGCCTGTGGGTCACCGACATGGAGGTGCTGCGCCTGCACTACGCCGAGACCCTGAAGGCGTGGCGCGAACGGTTCCTGGCCCGCCGCGACGAGGCCCTGGCCATGTATGACGAACGCTTCTGCCGGATGTGGGAGTTCTATCTCGCCGTCAGCGAAGTCGCCTTCCGCGAACTGGGCCAGATGGTGTTCCAGCTGCAGCTGACGAAGAAGCCGGACGCCGTGCCGCTCACGCGGGACTATCTGTGTCGGAACTGAGCAGGCCTGTTCGATAGCAAAAGAGCCGCCCCGATGATCAGGGCGGCTCTCATGTCTTATGCGACCTCGATGCGGTAGCTTTCGATGACCGTGTTGGCCAGAAGCTGTTCGCACATCTTCTTGGCCTCGGCCTGCGGGTCTTCGACGCCGTCCAGATCGAACTCGATCAGCTTGCCGACGCGGGCGCCTGAGACGCCGGGCCAGCCCAGGCCCTGCAGGGCGCCTTCGACGGCCTTGCCCTGAACGTCCAGGACGCCGGGCTTGAGGAAGACGTGAACCTTGACCTTGGCCATCAGTGCAGCCCTCCTTGAATCACAGTCGGCATGCCCTTCATGATGCCCAGGCGGCGCGCGACTTCAGTATAGCTTTCAATGACATCGCCCAGGTCGCGGCGGAAGCGGTCCTTGTCCAGCTTCTCGCCCGAGGCGGTGTCCCACAGGCGGCAGCTGTCGGGGCTGATCTCGTCGGCCAGGATCACGCGGCTGAAGTCGTTCTCCCAGACGCGGCCGAACTCGATCTTGAAGTCGACCAGGGTGATGCCGACGGCGCTGAACAGGCCGGACAGATAGTCGTTCACGCGGACGGTCATCGCCAGGATGTCGTCCAGTTCCTGGGTCGAGGCCCAGTTGAAGGCCGTGATGTGCTCTTCGGTGACCATCGGGTCGTTGAGCTCGTCCTTCTTGTAGTAGAATTCGATGATCGAGCGGGGCAGGGGGGTGCCTTCCTCGATGCCCAGGCGCTGGCTCATCGAACCGGCGACGATGTTGCGGCAGACGACTTCCAGCGGGATGATCTCGACTTCGCGGATCAGCTGTTCGCGCAGGTTCAGGCGCTTGATGAAGTGGTTGGTCACGCCGATGCCGTTCAGGCGCGACATGATGAATTCGCTGATCTGGTTGTTGATCACGCCCTTGCCTTCAAGCACGGCCTTCTTCTGCGCATTGAACGCAGTGGCGTCGTCCTTGAAATACTGGATCAGGGTGCCGGGCTCTGGTCCTTCATAAAGGATCTTGGCCTTGCCCTCGTAGAGCTTCTTGCGCTTGCTGTTCATCGTCCGTCCCGCTTACGGGCGCCCTCAGAAACAAAAATCGCGCGGCCATGATGCAGGGCAAGTCCCGATCCTGGCGGCGCGTTTCGGAATCGTTCAGGCAGTCAATCTCGTTCGGCGTCTCCTTAGCCGAACGCGGCCCTCTATACAAATGAGGATGGACCGCAACGGTGCATGCAAAACCATGGGGACATTGCGACCCTGCGATGCAAGTCTGGTTGCGTTCGGGCGCGGGGGGGCTATAGACGGCGGATGTCCCGAGGTGATCGGGGTTCACGGAGCTATGCTGAGCGAGATGACGACCTTCGACGATCGGGAAAAGGCCTTTGAGGCCAAGTTCGCACTCGATCAGGAGCAGGAATTCAAGGCCATCGCCCGGCGCAACAAGATGCTGGGCCTGTGGGCGGCCGAGAAGATGGGCCTGTCGTCCGAGAGCGCGGATCAATATGCGCAGGCCGTCGTGCGCGCCGACTTTGAACAGCCGGGCGACGAGGACGTGTTCCGCAAGGTCGCCGGCGACCTGAAGGGCTCGGGCCTGACCGTTCCGGACAGCGAAATCTATTCCAAGATGGACGAACTGGCCTCCATCGCGCGTGAGCAGATCCGCGCAGGCGAGTAAGTCTTTGGTCTAAGGGCCAATCAGAGAATCGAAAGGGCCGCATCCGGGGGAAAATGCGGCCCTTTCTTTTTGCCGGGGACGTTGGGGGAAGTCTCGCCCGGCTTAGTGTGCGTCTCTCGCGCCCTTGAAGAACACGGCGCGCGCTATTTGGTTTCAGCTCAATCGGCTTGAGCCGAAAATTATTTTTACGGCATCAGCACCGTGTCCACGACGTGGACGACGCCGTTGGATTGACCCACGTCCGCCTGGGTGATCGTGGACTTGCCGCCCTTGGCGTCGGTGATGACCCAGGTGTTGTTCGGACCCGCCGAAACCTTGAGCTCTTCGCCCTGCACCGTCTTCAGCGTGGCCGTGCCGCCGTCGGCCTGGGCCTGGGCGGCGATGTCGGCTGCGGTCAGGCGCCCGGGGACGACATGATAGGTCAGGATCTTGGTCAGATCGGCCTTCTTGGCCGGCTGCATCAGGGCGGTGCGGGTCGCTTCGGGAATCTTGTCGAAGGCGGCGTTGTCAGGCGCGAAAACCGTGAAGGGACCGGCGCCATTCAAGGTGTCGACCAAGCCTGCGGCCTGAACGGCGGCGACCAGGGTCGACAGGTTCGAGGCCTTGGAGGCGTTTGCGACGATCGTCTGGGCCGGATCCATGGCCGCGCCGCCGACCATGGGCATCGGGGTTTCGGGCGTCATCGCCGTGGTCTCCACCGGGGCGGGCGCGGCGGTGTCCGCAGGGGTGCTGTTCTGGTTGCCGCAGGCCGCCACCGCCAGAAGAGCGGCGCCGGATACAGCGATGAGCATCGTATTGCGAAGGTTGATCATAATGTTTCCATCCATTTTATCCGCTCTGAAGGCGGTCACGGAAACGTTACGCGCGGTGAGGCATAAAGGATGCACTGCAGACCATAAGAATTCGCAGCTTGAGCATTCAGTCTTCGAAAACCACCGTCTTTTTGCCGTGCAGCAAAACGCGGTCTTCCAGATGGCGACGAACAGCGCGCGCTAGAACACGGCGCTCGATATCTCGACCTTTGCGAATGAGATCTTCGGGCGTGTCACGGTGACTGATGCGCTCGACGTCCTGTTCGATGATCGGGCCTTCGTCCAGATCGGCGGTGACATAGTGGGCGGTGGCGCCGATCACCTTCACCCCGCGCGCATGGGCCTGATGATAGGGTTTGGCGCCCTTGAAGCCCGGCAGGAAGGAGTGGTGGATGTTGATGCAGCGTCCCTCCAGCGCGCGGCTGAGGTCGTCGGACAGAATCTGCATGTAGCGCGCCAGGACCACCAGTTCCGTGCCCGTCTCCTCGATCAGCCGCAGCAGGGTCTTTTCCTGTTCGGCCTTGGCGGCGGCGTCCCCCGCCTTCAGCGGCAGGTGGTGGAAGGGCAGGTCGCCCAGATCGACATGGCCGATCAGTTCGCGCGGATGGTTCGACACGATGGCCGTCACCTGCATGGGCAGTTCGTCGATGCGCCAGCGGTACAGCAGGTCCGCCAGGCAGTGATCGAACCTGGACGTCAGGATCATCACCTTGCGCGGTTCGCCGCCGCGCAGGGTCCAGTCCATCTCGAAACGCGCGGCCAGCGGCGCAAAGGCGTCGCGGATGGCGGGTTGGGCGTCGCCGTCGGCGGGTTCGAACACCACCCGCATGAAGAAGGTGTTGCTGGAGGCGTCGCCGAACTGCTGGGCGTCGGAGATGTTGGCGTCGCGCGCCAGCAGAAATGAGGAAACCGCCGCGACAATGCCGTGGCGGTCAGGGCAGGAAAGGGTCAGGATCATCAGGCGGCAGGCTTATCTGGGAGAAACTTCCCCAGTATGGCCCAGGTTTGCGCTTTTGCCGACAAGGATATTGCATGGGCGGGGCTGGATGACGGCAGATCGACCAGTTCGATCGCGTCCATGCCGCCCAGAATCCGCCGCCCCATCCTGGCCGCCAGCCCGCCGTTGAAGGCGACGACTTTCAGACGGGGCAGGCTTTCGACCAATCCACGCAGGTCCGCGGCCTCGGGCGATCGGATGGCCGCATCCAGACTGCCCGCCCGTTCCGCCGAGGCGATGACATCCCACAAGCCGACCCCTCGCCCCCTCAGGCGCGCCAGCCGCTGTTCATAGGGCAGGGCGGGCAGGTCTTCGCCCAGCACCCCGCCGATCAGCGGCCAGAAGCCATTGCGCGGATGGGCGTAATACTGCGCCGCCTTCAGTGATGCGTCTCCCGGCAGACTGCCCAGGATCAGCAGGCGCGTGGCCGCATCGACAATGGGTTCAAAGCCGATGCGGCGCGGGTCGGACACTCAGTCCCCGAAGACCCGCTTGAACACCACGTCCACGTTCTTGGTGTGGTAGCCCAGGTCGAACAGGGCTTCGAGTTGGTCGTGGGGCAGGGTGACGCGTTCGTCGGCCTTCAGGAAGTCGAGGAAGGCGCCTTCGCCGCGCCAGACCTTCATGGCGTTTTCCTGAACAGCGGCATAGGCCGCCTCGCGCGAAATGCCGGCCTGGGTCAGGGCCAGCATGACCCGCTGCGAGTGAACCAGACCGCCCAGGCGGTCGATGTTCTTCTGCATGTTCTCAGGATAGACGTTCAGCCGCTCGACCACGTTCGCCAGACGATGCAGGGCGAAGTCCAGGTGGATGGTGGCGTCCGGGCCGATGCCGCGTTCGACCGACGAATGGCTGATGTCCCGCTCGTGCCACAGGGCGACGTTCTCCATCGCCGGGGTCACGGCCGAGCGGACCAGACGGGCCAGGCCGGTCAGGTTCTCGGTCAGGATCGGGTTGCGCTTGTGCGGCATGGCCGACGAGCCCTTCTGACCCTTGTCGAAGAACTCTTCGGCTTCCAGCACCTCGGTGCGCTGCAGGTGGCGGATTTCCACGGCCAGACGCTCGACCGAGCTTGCGACGACGCCCAGGGCGGCGAAGAAGGCGGCGTGGCGGTCGCGCGGGATCACCTGGGTCGAGACGGGTTCGACAGCCAGACCCATCTGGTCGGCGACATATTGCTCAACCGCCGGATCGACGTTGGCGAAGGTGCCGACCGCGCCCGAGATGGCGCAGGTGGCGATCTCTTCCTTGGCGGTGATCAGGCGGCGTTTGGCGCGCTGGAACTCGGCGTGATAGCCGGCCAGCTTCAGGCCGAAGGTCACCGGCTCGGCGTGGATGCCGTGCGAACGGCCCACGGTCGGGGTGTATTTGTGCTCCTTGGCGCGGGTCTCCAGCGCGGCCAGAACCCGGTCCACGCCCTCGATCAGCAGGTCCGACGACCGGGCCAGCTGCACCGCGAAACAGGTGTCTAGCACGTCGGATGACGTCATGCCCTGGTGCAGGAAGCGGGCTTCCTCGCCGACGATTTCCGCCACATGGGTCAGGAAGGCGATGACGTCGTGCTTGGTGGTGCGTTCGATCTCGTCGATGCGGTCGGCGTCGAAGGTCGCGTCCTTGCCCTTGGCCCAGATAGCGTTAGCCGATTCCTTGGGGATCACGCCCAGTTCCGCCATCTTGGTGGCGGCGTGGGCCTCGATCTCGAACCAGATCTTGTACTTGGTCTCTTGCGACCAGATGGCGGCGGCGACGGGGCGGGAATAGCGCGTGATCATGGACGGGTCGTGTCGGTCTCAAGGGGCGTCGAGTCAAGGTTCGCCCGACCCCCAAGGTTGACTTTGGCGGCCAATGTCCCAGATTAGCCGCGCTTTCAGTGAGGACGACCTCCCCCTTTTCGGGTTTTGAATGCCGGGACGACCCGGCAATCAAGTTGGAAAGTGATTGTCATGGCCTGGGTTTATCTGCTCGCCGCTGGGCTTCTCGAAATCGTCTGGGCCTATTTGATGAAGGCCTCTGCCGGCTTCACCAAGCCGTGGCCGACCATCGGCATGGTCGTCTTCATGATCGGCAGTTTTGGCCTGTTGTCTCTGGCGATGAAGACCCTGCCGCTGGGCACCGCCTACGCCATCTGGACCGGCATCGGCGCGGTCGGCGCCTTTGCGGTCGGGGCCTTTATTCTGGGCGAGCCGCTGACGCCGCTCAGGATCGCGGGCGTGACCCTGGTGGTGTCGGGTCTGGTTGTGCTGAAACTCGCATCCAGCCATTGATGGCCGCGCAACAGGAGGCGCGCGTCATGGAAATGCTGATCGGACCCCGGACCTATTCGACCTGGTCGCTGCGCGGCTGGCTGGTGATGAAGGCGACGGGCGCAGATTTTGCGGTGCGTGACGCGCGCTATGACACGCCAGAGGCCAAGGCCGCGCTTCTGGCGGTGTCGCCATCCGGCTTCGTGCCGGCGCTGACGGTCGATGGCGAACTGATCTGGGATACGCTGGCCATCGCCGAATGGGCGGCGGAGCATTATCCGCAGGCGGGTCTGTGGCCAGCCGATCCGGTCGCGCGCGCCCTGGCCCGATCAGTGACGGCGGAGATGCATTCCGGCTTCAGCGCCCTGCGGACCTTCTGCGGCATGGGGCCGGATCATCCGATCGGTGGCGACGCGCGGTCAGAGACGCCTTCTGATCCCGCGCTGGACCGCGATCTGGCGCGGATCGTGGCGCTGTTGCGTCAGATGCGGAAGCGGTTCGGCGACGACGGCCCCTGGCTGTTCGGCGCGCGCTCCATCGCCGACATCTTCTACACCCCGGTCGCCGCCCGGATTCGTCATTATCAGATCGACCTCAGCGCCCATGGCGACGACGGCGTGGCCCAGACCTATGTCGAGGCTTTGCTGGCCCATCCTGACTTCCGTCAGTGGGAAATGGAGGCGACGCAACTTTAACGGGCGGAAACCAAGCGCGCTGACGTTCGATTAAGCGCCCGCTGCTATTCATGGCGGTGCACGGACCTGGTTGTTCGTGGGAGGCCGCAGAATGATGTCTTCGTCCGTGCAGACCCGTGCGGCGCCTGTGCAGGCCGCGCGCCCGCGTCGGCGGCTGCATCCCGTGGCGGGCTATATGCTGGCGCTTCTGCTCAGCAGCGCCCTGTGGGCCTTGCTGCTGGCTGCGGTCTTCTAGGTTCAATCGGTCTTAAGGCGGTCGAAATCTTAGATCGTCATTCCGGGGCTGAGCGAAGCGAGGATCCCGGAAGCCAGGACTGCGGCGCCGATGCTGGGCGTATTCGGCGCCGGATTGAGCCTCCTGGGTTCCGGGTTCGTCCTACGGACGCCCCGGAAAGACGGTTTGGAGTTGAATGTCGATGGCCCTAGCCCCTTAGCCTCTAGCCCCTAGCGGTCGTCGCTGACGGCGGTGGTCTGGGCGACCATGATCTCATCTGCGACGGGCGGGGGCGGCACGTAATCCAGCGAGATCGGCACCAGGGTGGCGCCCGACGCCACCGCATCCAGCGTGTTCAGCGGGCCGCCGAACATCCGCTGATAGATCCAATAGGCGGCGACGACCTTTTCGACATATTCCCGCGCCTGGGGCACGTCGATCGTTTCGATCAGCAGCAGCGGGTCGGCGTCCGGCCCCAGTTTGCGCACTGCGGCCAGCATGGGGCCCGGCCCGGCGTTGTAGCTGGCCACGGCCCGCAGGATGTCGCCCTGGAACTCGGACCGCTGCAGCATCCGGTTCACATAGGTCTGGCCCAGCCGCATGTTGACGGCGGGCGTCAGCAGCTTGTTCGGAGTCGAGACGAAGCTGCGGTCGCCGGACAACTCGGCGGCCGTGGTCGGCATCACCTGCATGATGCCATAGGCGCCGACGCTGGAGCGGGCGTTGGGGTTGAAGTCGCTTTCCTTGCGCGCCACCGCATAGACCAGCGCGCGTTCGATGGTGAAGCCGCCCTCAGGCTGCAGGTCCGGGATCGGATAGCGGTTGGCGTCGATGCGCGAGGCGTCGGTCTCACGGGCGGGCGAGACGATGCGGGCCAGGGCGGCCCACATGCGTGAGGCGTCGCCTGCGGCGGTGCGCAGGCCGGAACGCATTTCATTGTCGCCGTCGGCGCGGCGCCCGACTTCATAATAGGCCAGGGCGCGACGGGCGCGGGGCTCGTTCTGGACGAAGGCCTCCAGCGAGGCGGCGTCCACGGCGGCGTCGGGCGTATGGAAGGCGCGGCGCAGGCGCGGCTCGGCCGCATAGGGGCGCGGGCCCAGGTTCTCGATGACCGGCTCCTCGCCCAGCTGACGCAGGGCGATCTGGCCATAGAAGGTGGCGGGCCATTGGGCGGCGAGACGCAGATAGTCGGTCACGACATTCTGGCGAGCGGATTTGCCGGCGGCGCGTGCGGCCCACAGGGCGCCGCCAGAGCGGACCCAAGGGTCCTCGGTCGGGTCCTGGGCCACGCGGTCAAAGGCGTTGAAGGCCTCGTTGAACTCGCCCATGCGCCATTCAGCCAGACCCACCGTCCACCAGTCGCCGATCTCGCGGCCCATGGCTGAGGCGCCGGTCAAATCGTCGTTGTTATAGGCGATCCGCGCGGTCTTCATCGGATCTGCGGCGGCCCCGCCGCCTGACACGGCGTTGACGACGCTGTTCCAGGTGCGGCCCAGGAAGCCTGCAGGCTTGATCGGTTCGATTGCGCCGTCAGGGCGGCGGCGCATGGCCAGATCATAGACGCGGCCGGCGATGGGCAGGTCGGAATATTCCTGCAGCCACTCGGTCAGTTCTTCGTAGGTGGCGTTGTAGTTGGGGTGGAACAGGCGTTCGAACTCCACCTGGCCCAGCAGGACGCGGTCCTGGGCCTGACGCGCGGCGACGCGGGCCGCCTCAAGGTCGCCGCGCCGCAGGGCGTCGAAGGCGGTGGTGTAGGACAGGCGGTCAGCAGAGCTCAGGGCCGTCGGGCGCGTATTGGCCGTGGTCGAAGCAGAGGCGGACGCCGCCATCGTCGCATAGGGCGTCTCGGCCTGCGCCGCGACGGCGACGGCGGACAGGGTGAGCGCCAGCGTCGGCGCGATCATCGCGCGGCTGAATCTGAACAATGCGGCGGCCCCCTCGTTGGCGGCGGCCCCGTCCGTCTCGACTCAGGCGGGGTCCGTATGGCGATCGGTCGTCAGCATGGAAACATGCCGCAATCAGCCGTGATCCTCAACCGAGTCCGTTTCAAGGCGAACCGCCAGTGAAAGCAGGTCGGCCCAGACCAGCCGTTTGACCTGCGGCTGCCGCAGCAGGAAGGCGGGATGCAGGGTCGGCATGACGGGGGCCGAAATCGCGCCTTCGTGCAGACGCCATTCCTTCCACTGGCCGCGCAGCTTCATGATCCCTTCGTCCGCCTGCAGAACGGACTTGGCCGTCGCCCCGCCCAGCAGCAGGACCGCCTTGGGCTTCAGCAGGGCGAAGGTCCGTTCCAGGAAGGGGGCGCAGACGGCCTGTTCCTGCGGCGCAGGGGGGCGATTGCCGGGCGGACGCCAGAAGACGGTGTTGGTCATGAAGACCTTGCCGGTCAGGCCCGCCGCCTCGATCATCCGGTCCAGCAGATGCCCCGCCTGGCCCACGAAGGGCTGGCCGATGCGGTCCTCGTCCGCGCCGGGGGCTTCGCCGATCACCAGGACCGGGGCGTTGGCGTCGCCGCGGCCGAACACCGACTGGGTCGCGCCCATCTGGCGCAGGGGGCAGCCGTCGAAGGCGGCGACGGCGGCGGCCAAGTCCTGCAGGGTCGCCGCCCCGGCGGCCAGACTGCGCGCCTGATCGATGGCGTCGGATGCATTGCGCCCGGCCAGGGGCGTGGCGACCGAGGCGGTCGCGCGCTGCACCGCCTGAACCACCGGCGGCGGGGCGATGTGGGTGTGGTCGACGGGCGCGTCCAGATAGCAGGCGTCGACGCCCGCATCCCGCCAGAAGGCGAGCAGGCTTTCCGTCGCAGCAATGTCATAGGGTTGCGCGTTCATGGTTCTGAGACACCGATAAGCCTTGACCGCCCTCGCGTCACCTTCCGATAAGCGGCATAACCACACCAAGAACCGGGATTTCAGGGGAAAATCATGGCCGAAGACGCCATCGAAGGCGGCGCAGAGAACGCCCGCCAGGAAGCGATCATCGACAATCTGCCGCCCATCGAGGCGCTGCAGGCGGTCGAACGCGAGGTCATGGAATATGATGTCGTCATCGTCGGCGGCGGCCCTGCGGGTCTGTCGGCGGCCATCCGCCTGAAGCAACGTGCGGAGAAAGACGGCAAGGAAATCAACGTCGCGGTGCTGGAGAAGGCGGCCGAGGTCGGCGGCCATATCCTGTCGGGCGCCGTGATCGACCCCAAGGCTCTGAACGAACTGTTCCCCGACTGGAAGGAACGCGGCGCGCCGCTGGAGACCCCGGTCACCAAGGACAAGTTCCTGCTGCTGGGGCCGCAGGGCGAAGTGTCGCTGCCCATGCCGCTGATGCCGCCCTTCATGCACAATCACGGCTGCTACATCGCCTCGCTGGGCAATGTGACGCGCTGGCTGGGTGAACAGGCCGAGGCGCTGGGCGTCGAGGTCTATCCCGGCATGGCCGCCAGCCATGTCGTCTGGGACCATGAGACGGGCCGGGTGAAGGGCGTCGTCGCCGGCGTCTTCGGCATCGACCGCGAGGGCAAGCCGACCGACGACTTCCAGCCGGGCATCGAACTGCACGGCAAATATGTCTTCATCGCCGAGGGCGTGCGCGGCTCGCTGGCCAAGACCATCATCGCCAAGCACAGGCTGCAGGACGGCAAGTCGCCGCAGAAATACGGCATCGGCCTGAAGGAGCTGTGGCAGGTGCCTGCCGAACAGCACCAGCCGGGTCTGGCCCAGCACTCGACCGGCTGGCCGCTGGACGAGCATACGGGCGGCGGCAGCTTCCTGTATCACTTCGGCGATCGCTACGTCGCCGTCGGCTATGTGGTGCACCTGAACTACAAGAACCCGTTCCTGTCGCCGTTCGACGAGTTCCAGCGCTTCAAGCATCACCCGTCGGTCGCGCCGCATCTGGAAGGCGGCACGCGCATCTCGTACGGCGCGCGCGCCATCACCGAGGGCGGTCTGCAGTCGATCCCGAAGCTGGCCTTCCCCGGCGGCGTTCTGATCGGCTGTTCGGCGGGCTTCGTGAACGTGCCGCGCATCAAGGGCAGCCACAACGCCATGAAGACCGGCATGCTGGCCGCCGACGCCGCCTATGACGCGGTGCAAGCCGGACGCGAAGGCGACGTGCTGAACGAATACCAGACCGCCTTCGAGCGCAGCTGGGTCTATAAGGAGCTGGCGCTGGTGCGTAACGCCAAGCCGCTGCTCAGCAAGTTCGGCACGACCCTGGGCGGGGCGCTGGGCATGTTCGACATGTGGTGCCGCACCCTGCTGGGCGGCTGGTCGCCGATCCCGACGCTGAAGCACGAGAAGACGGACGCCGCCTCGACCGAGCCTGCGGCTAAGCACAAGGTCATCAAATACCCGAAGCCGGACGGCAAACTGTCGTTTGACAAGCTGTCGTCGGTGTTCATCTCGAACACCAACCACGCCGAAGAACAGCCCGCGCACCTGAAGCTGCTGGACCCGTCCAAGCCGATCCAGGTCAACCTGCCCAAATACGGCGAACCGGCGCGGCTGTACTGCCCGGCGGGCGTGTACGAGGTGCTGTATGACGAGGACGGCCGGTCCAATCCGCGCTTCCAGATCAACGCCCAGAACTGCGTCCACTGCAAAACCTGCGACATCAAGGACCCGTCGCAGAACATCGTCTGGACCACGCCCGAAGGCGGCGGCGGCCCCAACTACCCGAACATGTGAGAAAACAAGGGCAGGGGGCGAGCGATCCGCCCCTTGCCCGTCGCATGAAAACCGTGAAGGGTCGGCGGATGACCACCTGCCGTTCGCGCCTGTTCGCCGCCTCCCTCACCGTTCTCGCCCTGGCGCTCGCCGGGCAGGCTGTGGCGCAGGAAACGCCTGCATCGGCCCCCGCCGTTCCGGTGCAGGCTGAGCCGACGCAGACCGAACCTGCCGATCCGGCTGCGGCCCCGTCAGAGGGGGAGGAGCCGGTCCCACACATCATCATCGCCGAAACCACGCCGCCGATCCCCGAAGTCTGGGCGCCGATCCCGACGGATGCGATGGGCCGTAGTGCCTATGGCCTGTATCTGGCCGGTCGACTGGCCTTGATGCGGGGTGACGGCGACATCGGCTCCGGCCTGCTAGCGCGCGCCAATGAGCTGGCGCCGGAACAGCCGCGCGTGCGCGAACAGGCTTTCACCTCGGCCCTGCTGACCGGGGACATGGATGTCGCGGCGCGTCTGGCCCCGGCCGCCGGTTCGGCCTCCGCCGCCTTTGTCGAGGGCGGACGTCTGGTGCGGGCGGTGCAGGATTTCGTCCACGGTCATCCGGCGGCGGCCAATGCGGCGCTGGAGATGCAGCCCATCGGATCGCCCCACGCGCGCGCCGGGCTGATGGTGGCGCCCTGGATCGCGGCGGCGGCGGGCGACTGGACCCGCGCCCTGGCCCCGGCCCCGACCGCAGGCGACGCCCTGACCCTGTCCTTCGCGCGCCAGAACCGGGCCATGCTGCTGGAGCGGCGGCGCGACTACGCCGAGGCCGAGGTCGAACTGAAGACCCTGTCCGAGATCCCGTCGGTCGGCATCCTGTTCAAACGCCCCTATGGCGAGTTTCTTGAGCGGCGCGGGCGGCTGGATGAGGCCAAGGCCGTCTATGAGGCCGCCGCCGCTGGCCCCAACGCTGATTTCGGCGCGCTGCGGGCGCTGGAGCGGATGCGCAATCGCGGACGCGCCCCGGCCCTGCCGACCCTGCGCGAAGGCGCGGCCGAGGCCCTGACCGCCGCCGCCGCGCAGGCCGCCGCCGAGCGCGGCAACGAGTTCGCCGCCGTCTATCTGCGTCTGGCCCTGAACCTGAACGACAGCGGCTCGACGCGGCTGCAGCTGGCCGGCGTGCTGGACCGGGCGGGTCTGAAGGCGGCCTCGCGCGCCGTGCTGTCCCAGGTCGGACCGCAGGACCCGGCTCTGTACGCCGCCGCCCGCGCGCAACTGGCGTTGAATCTTGAAGACAACAGCCAGCCGGACGAAGCCCTGGCCGCCCTGCGTCAGGCGGCCGCCGCTGCGCCCGAAGATCCCCGGATCACCCTGATCCTGTCCAGCCAGCTGACGCAGCTGAAACAGTATGACGAGGCGTTGAGCCTGCTGAACGGCCCGCTGCTGAACACGGCGGACCAGGGGGCGCAGATCCACTTCCTGCGTGGTGCGGTGCTGGAGGCGATGGGCCGCGTTCCAGAGGCTGAGGCCGAGCTGTGGGCCGCCCTGCAGCAGGACGGCGAGAACGCCAACACCCTGAACTATCTGGGCTATGTGTGGGTCGACAAGGGGCTGCGGGTTCAGGAAGGCGCCGAGCTGATCGCCCGCGCCCATGCGCTTGATCCCGAAAACGGAAACATCCAGGACAGTCTGGGCTGGGCCCAGTTCAAACAGGGCCAGTTCGACACCGCCGTCGCCACTTTGGAAGAGGCGGTCGACAAGGAACCGGCCAACGCCGAGATCAATGATCACCTGGGCGACGCCTATTGGCGGGTGGGGCGCGAGCGCGAGGCCCGCTGGCTGTGGAGCCGCGTCCTGACCCTGGACCCCGACGCTGAGCGCAAGGCCGAGGTCGAGCGCAAGCTTGAGGACGGCCTGAACGGCGTCGTCTCCGGCGCGTCGCAATAGGCCATGTCGATCCAGGCTCTGGCTCCGGCCAAGATCAATCTGTTCCTGCACGTCGGGGCGGTGGACGCCGAGAACTATCATCCGCTGTCCAGTCTGGTCGCCTTCGCTGAGGTCGGCGATCTGGTTACGGTGGAGCGGGCCGGCCGGCTGTCGCTGAGCGTCGTCGGCCCGTTCGGCGCAGGTCTGGCGGCCGAGCCTGACAATCTGATCCTGCGCGCCCTGCGCCGCCTGGGCCAGGCGGCGGGCGCGGGCGAGCCGCCTCTGAAGGTCACGCTGGACAAGCGCCTGCCCATCGCGGCCGGACTGGGGGGCGGGTCGTCCGACGCCGGCGCCGCTCTCAATCTGGCCCGGCAAGCCCTGTCGCTGGACGTGTCGGACGAAGCGCTGGAGGCCGTTGCGGGCGTCATCGGCGCTGACGGCCCCATGTGTCTGCGCGCCCGCACCGCCTGGGCCGAGGGCAGGGGAGAGGTGCTGACCGACGAGCCGCGCCTGCCGCCCCTGCCGGTGGTGCTGTTCAATCCGGGCGTTCCGTCGCCGACGGGCGCCGTCTATCGCGCCTATGATGCGGGGGCCGTTCAGAACGCGGACCGTCCGGTGCGTCCGCTGGATTGGTCAACGGCGTCGGTCATCGCCTGGCTGGGTCAACAGAGAAACGACCTGCAGCCCCCCGCCATCGCCCTGACGCCAGAGATCGGCGAGGCCCTGGCTGCCGTCGCTGCTGCGGATGGCGTGGCTCTGGCGCGGATGTCCGGATCGGGGGCGACCATCTTCGGTCTGTGCCTGACGCAGGCGGAGGCGGATGCCGCCGCCGCAACCCTGGCCGATGCGCATCCGAACGCCTGGGTTCAGTCCAGTATTCTGGCGCTCAAGTAACCTTCAGACTTTGTGGCCAAACATCGGCCATATGGGCGTTTGGCGGCGTGTTTCGCCCAGTTCTCGCCTAGATCATCACGAAAGTTTCAGGTTGTTTCACTTTCTCGGAACCGTATCGCCGGTCACCGATTGGGTTGGGCAGTTCCGATGACTGGAACGGGTCGTCTCCTCCCCGGACAACGATCCTCAAACAGAAAAAGGATACCCAGCCATGCTTCGTGCAAAACTGCTTGCCGCAACCGCTGTCGCTACCCTGATTGCTGCTCCGGCCTTCGCTCAGGAAGCCGCCCAACCCGCCCCGGCTGAAGCCGCGGCCCCGGCCCAGGCTGCTGAAGCCGCCGCCACCCCTGCCGCCGAAGGCACCGTCGTGGACGTGCTGAAGTCCAGCGGCCAGTTCACAACCCTGCTGTCTGCGCTGGATCAGGCGCAACTGACCGACACCCTGCAGTCGCGTCCGGCCATCTCCATCTTCGCCCCGACGGACGCGGCCTTCGCCGCCATGCCGGAAGCCGAACGCACCCGCCTGCTTGACCCGGCCAACGCCAATGAGCTGCGTCAGGTGCTGCTGTACCACGTGATCGTCGCCGATGTTTCGCCCGACCAGATCCAGGGCAAGAAGGGCGGCGTTCCGACTGCATCCGAAGCTCAGATCCTGCTGGACGGCACGGGCTCGGCCATCAAGGCTGACAACGCCACCGTGGTCAGCGCCGAACTGGACGCGTCGAACGGCGCCGTCTTCCCGATCGACGCCGTGCTGAACCCGGCCAACTCGATGGCCGCCATGGGTGACGAAGAAGCCGTCCCTGCGGCTGAAGCGGCCCCGACCGACGCGGCGCCTGCTGCGACCGAGGCGACCGATCCGTCGGCCACCCCGCCGGTCGAATCGACCGATCCGGCCACGGAACAGACCGACCCTGCCCCGCAATAATCGCGGTTGATTGCAACACGCTCGCTTGGGTGTGTTGAAGCGGAAGGCGGCGGGCCCTATGGTCCGCCGTCTTTTTTGCAGCCCTTCCCCGAGCCCGATTTGAGCACCTCGACTGAACCGCTCGCGTTTCAGGACCTGATCCTGACGCTCCACCGCTATTGGGGCGAGCAGGGCTGCGCCATCCTGCAACCCTATGACATCGAGGTCGGAGCCGGCACGCTCCACCCCGCCACTGTGCTGCGCGCCCTGGGGCCCAAGCCCTGGAAGGCCGCCTATGTCCAGCCCAGCCGCCGCCCCGGCGACGGCCGCTATGGCGAGAACCCCAACCGGCTCCAGCATTATTATCAGTATCAAGTGATCCTGAAGCCGAACCCGGACAATCTGCAGGAGCTGTACCTGGGATCGCTGGCCGCCATCGGCATTGATCCCAAGCTGCACGACATCCGCTTTGTCGAGGACGACTGGGAGAACCCCACGGTCGGCGCCTGGGGTCTGGGCTGGGAGGTGTGGTGCGACGGGATGGAGGTGACGCAGTTCACCTATTTCCAGGGCGTCGGCGGCATCGAGGTGGACGTGGTCTCGGGCGAGCTGACCTACGGGCTGGAGCGTCTGGCCATGTATGTTCAGGGCGTCGACAATGTGTACGACCTGAAGTTCACCAAGGAAGGTCTGACCTATGGCGAGGTCTTCTTGGAGAACGAGCGTCAGCAGTCGGAAGCCAATTTCCACGGCTATGATGTCGATGGGCTGAAGCGCCGGTTCGAGGACATGGCAGCCGAGGTTTCGCGCCTGCTGGACATGCGCGGCCCGCAAGGCCAGCCGCTGGTCCTGCCGGCCTATGATCAGGTGCTGAAGGCCAGCCACCTGTTCAACCTGATGGATGCGCGCGGCGCCATCGCCGTCGCGGAGCGCCAAAGCTACATCGGCCGCATCCGCGAACTCTGCAAAGCCTGCGCCCTCGCTTACGTCGAACAAGAGCGGAAAACCGCCTGATGCCCCAGCTTCTCCTCGAAATCTTCTCCGAAGAAATCCCCGCCCGCATGCAGCAGGGCGCCGCGCGCGATCTGGAGCGTATGGCCACCGAACGTCTGAAGGCGGCGGGCCTGACCTGGGACGGGCTGACCACCTATGCCGGACCGCGCCGCCTGACGCTGGTGGTGGACGGCCTGCCTGCCGCCACGCCCGACCGCGAGGACGAGATGAAGGGGCCGAAAGCCTCGGCGCCCGAACAGGCGCTGGAAGGCTTCCTGCGCAAGACCGGCCTGACGCGCGATCAACTGGTCGAACGCGACGGCGTCCTGTTCGCCGTCATCAGCCAGCAGGGTCAGGCCACGCCGGGCCTGATCCCCGGCATGGTCGATCAGATCATCCGCAACTTCCCCTGGCCCAAGTCGATGCGCTGGGGTTCGGGCACGCTGCGCTGGGTGCGGCCGATCAAGCGGATACTGTGCATCTTCGACGGCCATGTCGTGCCGTTTGAGATCGACGGCATCCCGTCGGACGCGATCACCGAGGGGCATCGCTTCCTGGGATCGGGCGCGCCGTTCGCCGTCAGCGATTTCGTCGATTACCGCCACAAGCTGGAGCGCGAGCACGTCCTGATCGACGTGGCGGACCGCAAGCTGCGGATTCTGGAACAGGCAAAGGCCGCCTGCGCCGCCAAGGGGCTGTCGCTGGTCGATGACGACGGCCTGCTGGACGAGGTGGCGGGTCTGGCCGAGTGGCCGACGCCGATCCTGGGCGACATGGATCCGCAGTTCCTGTCGCTGCCGCCCGAGGTCGTGCGTCTGTCGATGAAGGTCCACCAGAAGTATTTCGCCGTGCGCGATCCGTCCAAGGAGGGCTTGGCGCCTAACTTCCTTGTCGTCGCCAATGTCGAGGCGACCGACGGTGGCAAGGCGCTGGCCGCCGGCAACAGCCGCGTCCTGAGCGCCCGTCTGAACGACGCCCGCTTCTTCTGGGACGAAGACCAGAAGGTCGGCTTCGACGCCTGGAACGCCAAACTGTCCGGCGTCACCTTCCACGCCAAGCTGGGCACGCTGGCCGAACGGGTCGAGCGCATCGCCGCCCTGGCGCGCGAGATCGCCCCGCTGGTCGGCGCCGACGCCGATCAGGCTGAAACCGCCGCGCGCCTGTCCAAGGCCGATCTGGCCAGCGGCATGGTGGGCGAGTTCCCGGAACTGCAGGGCGTCATGGGCGGATACTACGCCCGTCTGGCGGGCCAGCCCGACGCCGTCGCCGACGCCATCCGCGACCACTACAAGCCGCAAGGCCCCGCCGACACGGTCCCGACCGCCCCGGTGACGGTCGCCGTGGCCCTGGCCGACAAGCTGGACACCCTGGTCGGCTTCTTCGCGATTGATGAGAAGCCCACGGGATCGAAAGACCCGTTCGCCCTGCGTCGCGCGGCGCTGGGCGTGATCCGGTTGGTGCTGGAGAATGGGGTGCGCGGCTCGTTGGTCGAGATGATGAAGCCAGCCGGAACGATGATCATCGCCGGCCGCAAGATGAGTGCGGATACGAAATACTCTGCTGATCTTCTCGCGTTCTTCGTTGATCGCCTGACCGTTCTCCTGCGCGATCGGGGCCAGCGCCACGACCTCGTGGCCGCCGTCTTCGCGCTGGGTGATGACGACCTCGTCCGCATCGTGCGTCGGGTGGAGGCGCTGGCGGCCTTCCTGGCGACGGACGACGGGGCGAACCTGTTGGCGGGGTACAAGCGCGCCTCCAACATCCTGCGCGCCGAAGAGAAGAAGGGGCCCGTGCCGACGGGCATGGTCCGCACCGGCCTTCCGAACCAGCCCGAGCCGGAAACGGCCCTGGCCTTCGCCGTCGGCGCGGCCCAGACCGCCGTGGACATCGCGCTGGACGCCGAAGACTTCGCCGCCGCCATGACGGCCCTGGCCGCCCTGCGCGCGCCGGTGGACGCCTTCTTCACCGATGTGCTGGTCAATTCTGACGTCGTCGAAGAGCGTGAAAACCGCCTGAAGCTACTGGGTCAGGTCCGCGACGTCATGGGCAAGGTCGCCGACTTCGGCCAGATCGCGGGCTAGGTCTCCGAGCGATAGTCCGCCCACAACCGTCATTCCGGGGCGCCCGAAGGGCGAACCCGGAACCCAGGAGGCTGGCATCCGGCGTCGAACGCATCCAGCGGGGCGCCTGCGGTCCTGGGTTCCGGGTTCTTCGCTGCGCTCAGCCCCGGAATGACGAGCTGAGAAGTTAACATAGGGCGTTTTGCTTCCCCTTCCTGTCCGCCCGGCCTAAAGCCCGGCCATGTCTTCCAGCCTGTTCACCACCCGCAGTTCGGTCTTCGCTCTGGCGACCCTGTGCTGCTTCCTGTGGGGCAGCGCGTTTCCGGCGATCAAGGCGGGGTTCGCCCTGCTGGCCGTGGCGCCGTCCGACATCGCCAGCCAGATGCTGTTCGCTGGTTGGCGGTTCGCGCTGGCGGGGCTGATCCTGCTGGTGCTGGCGGCGGCCATGAAGAAGACGGTGTTGCGCCTGTCGCTGGCGCAATTTCGGCAGGTGGGCCTGCTGGGCCTGACCCAGACCACGATCCAGTATGTCTTCTTCTATACGGGCGTGGCCCATGCGACGGGCGCCAAGGCGTCGATCACCAACGCCACCTCGACCTTTTTCAGCGTGATGCTGGCCCATTTCATCTATGCCAACGACCGGCTGAACGGGCGCAAGGCCCTGGGCTGCCTGATCGGGTTCGTCGGGGTCATGCTGGTCAATCTGGACCGGGCGGGGCCGAACGGCCTGGGTCTGGATTTCACCCTGCTGGGCGAGGGTTTCATCGTCATCGCCGCCTTCGTGCTGGCCGCCGCCTCCATCTACGGCAAGCGGGTGTCGCGCACCCTGGACCCGATGGTGATGACCGGCTGGCAGCTGACCATCGGCGGGGCGGTGCTGACGGTGATCGGATTGGCGGGCGGCGGGCATCTGGCGGCGTTCGGCTGGGAGGCGACGCTGCTGCTGGCCTATATGGCGCTGCTGTCCTCGGCCGCCTTTGCGATCTGGAGCCTGCTGCTGAAGCATAATCCGGTGGGCATGATCGCGGCCTTCAACTTCCTGATTCCGGTGTTCGGGGTGGTGCTGTCGGGCCTGTTCCTGGGCGAGACGATCCTGAAATGGAGCTATCTGGGCGCGCTGATTCTGGTGTGCGCAGGCATCTGGCTGGTGACCCGGACGCCGCGCGCGCGACCGTTAGCGCTCTCAAAGACCGGATGAATTTGATCCTGCGGCGGAATGGCGAAGTTTGGTCACGTTTTGTTACGTGCGGCCTCGCCTTCGCGTTCGCAGCATTGTAGTCAGGGCCACCGCGAGCGGGACAACCCGCCGCATCTTTACACGCGGGTGAAGGCCCGCCTGACCACGGCTCAGGGACTGCAAGATGACCAAGTGGGTGTACGGCTTCGGCGGAGGCTCCGCTGACGGTGATGCTTCGATGAAGAACCTTCTGGGCGGCAAGGGCGCGAACCTGGCCGAAATGTCCGCCCTGGGTCTGCCGGTGCCGCCGGGCTTCACCGTGACCACCGAGGTCTGCACCCACTATTACGCCAATGGCGAGACCTATCCCGCCGACCTGCAGGCGCAGGTTCAGACGGCGCTGGAGAAGGTTCAGGGCGTGGTCGGCAAGACGTTCGGCGATGTCGAGAACCCGCTGCTGGTCTCGGTGCGCTCGGGCGCGCGCGCCTCTATGCCGGGCATGATGGACACGGTGCTGAACCTGGGGCTGAACGACCAGACGGTCGAAGGCCTGGCCAAGCTGTCGGGTGACCGCCGCTTCGCCTTCGACAGCTACCGCCGCTTCATCACCATGTATTCCAACGTGGTGCTGGGCCTCAGCCACGACGACTTCGAAGAGGTGCTGGACCAGCACAAGGATCGTCTGGGCGTCACCGTCGACACCGACCTGAGCGCCGCCGACTGGGAGAAGGTCGTCGCGGACTACAAGGCCGTGGTCGAACGCGAGCTGGGTCACGCCTTCCCGCAGGACCCCAAGGACCAGCTGTGGGGCGCTGTCGGCGCCGTGTTCGAAAGCTGGATGAACGATCGGGCGAAATTCTATCGCCGCATGCACGACATTCCCGAAAGCTGGGGCACCGCCGTCAACATCCAGTCGATGGTGTTCGGCAATATGGGCGAGACCTCCGCGACGGGCGTGGCCTTCACCCGCAACCCCTCGACCGGCGAGGCGCGCCTGTACGGCGAGTTCCTGATCAACGCCCAGGGCGAGGACGTGGTCGCGGGCATCCGCACGCCCCAGTCCCTGACCAAGATCGGCCGCGAGGAGATGGGCGAAAAGGCCCCCTCGATGGAAGAGGCCATGCCGGAAGTGTTCGGCCAGTTTGTCGAGGTCGTCGGCAAGCTGGAAAGCCACTACCGCGACATGCAGGACATCGAGTTCACGGTCGAACAGGGCCGCCTGTGGATGCTGCAGACCCGCAACGGCAAGCGCACGGCCAAGTCGGCGCTGAAGATCGCCGTCGATCTGGCCGCCGAGGGCGTGATCTCTGAAGAAGAAGCCATCAGCCGCGTCGAACCCGCGTCTCTGGACCAACTGCTGCACCCGACGCTGGATCCCAATGCGGAACGTCGCGTGGTGGCGGCGGGCCTGCCGGCCTCGCCCGGCGCGGCGACCGGCAAGATCGTCTTTGACGCCGACGAGGCTGAACGTCTGGCCGGTCTGGGCGAGGCGGTCATTCTGGTGCGTGAAGAGACCAGCCCGGAAGACATCCACGGCATGCACGCGGCGCGCGGCATCGTGACGGCGCGCGGCGGCATGACCAGCCACGCGGCGGTCGTGGCGCGCGGCATGGGCCGGGCCTGCGTCTCGGGCGCCGGTGAAATCCATATCGACGAGGCCAAAGGCGTCTTCACCGCGCGCGGCCGCAGCTTCTCCGCCGGTGAAGTCATCACCATCGACGGATCCAAGGGCGAGGTCCTGGACGGCACCGTGCGCATGATCGAGCCGGAGCTGACCGGCGACTTCCAGACCCTGATGGCCTGGGCCGACAAGGCGCGCCGCCTGAAGGTCCGCGCCAACGCCGAAACCCCGCTGGACGCCAAGACCGCGCTCGGCTTTGGCGCCGAGGGCATCGGCCTGTGCCGCACCGAACATATGTTCTTCGACGACACCCGGATCGCCGCTGTGCGCGAGATGATTCTGGCTGACGACGAGGCGGGTCGCCGCACGGCCCTGGCCAAGATCGCCCCGTTCCAGAAGTCGGACTTCGCCGAACTGTTCGAGATCATGGCGGGCCTGCCGGTGACGGTGCGCCTGCTGGACCCGCCGCTGCACGAGTTCATCCCGCACACGGATGAGGACATCGACGCCCTGGCCGCCACCTCGGGCATCGACGCCGACAAGCTGAAGCGACGGGCCAAGGAACTGCACGAAACCAACCCCATGCTGGGCCACCGCGGCTGCCGCCTGGGCGTCGCCTATCCTGAAATCTATGAGATGCAGGTCCGCGCCGTTCTGGAGGCCGCTCTGGACGTGAAGGCCAAGTCGGGACAGGCACCGATCGTGGAGATCATGCATCCGCTGGTGGCGACCGGGCTGGAGATGAAATATCTCCGCGAACTGACCGACCGCACCGCCAAGGCCGTGTTCGACGAAGCGGGCCAGAAGGTCGATTATCTGGTCGGCGCCATGGTCGAACTGCCGCGCGCCGCCATCCGTGCGGGGGATCTGGCCGAATACGCCCAGTTCTTCAGCTTCGGCACCAACGACCTGACCCAGACCACCTTCGGCATCAGCCGCGACGACTCGGGCCGCTTCCTGCAGGCCTATCTGGACAAGGGCATCTTCGAGACGGACCCGTTCGTGCGTCTGGACCAGGACGGCGTCGGCGGCCTGATCGAGATCGCGACCGAGCGCGGCCGCGCCGCCCGCCCGGACGTCAAGCTGGGCATCTGCGGCGAGCATGGCGGCGATCCCGCCTCCATAGCCTTCTGTGAGAAGACCGGCCTGGACTACGTCTCCTGCTCGCCCTACCGCGTGCCGATCGCCCGTCTGGCGGCGGCCCAGGCCGCGCTGGACATCGAGCGTGAAAAGGACCGTTGAGGTCGACTTAAAAAAGGGGGCGACGCCCCCTTCACCCGATCCGGTAGTGGGCGGCTAAGGCCTGCAGGGCCTGTTTCAGCAGGGTCTTGCCGTGGCGACGGCGCAGGCCAAGGCCGCTCTCCGCCAGTTTCAGGCTGTCGCCCTGCAGGCAGATGCGGTTGAGGATGGCGCGGTGCTCGGCGCCGACGGCGCTCAGCGCCTGTTCCACGCGCAGCGCGGCGGACAGGGCGTGATCGCCCGGCTCGACCCGCGCGGCTGATCCGCCGCCGGAGCGGGGCAGGGCGTCCCATCTCATGGTCAGGGACGGGCCGGCCTGGGCCAGTTCAGCGTCCAGACGCAGGCGCTCGCCCGCCGCGGCCTGGGCCGGGCTCAGCCACGGCTGGCCGGCGGCGTCCGTCCTGCGCGCCAGCCAGGCGATGGGGCTTTCTCCCAGATTGGCGGCCAGGCGGACCATGCGTCCGTCGCCGCCGACGACAGAGCGTTCGCCGTCGATGACGCCGGGACGACCGGGGGCGAGGCTGGTGTTGCGAGACGGAACCGGCCGCGCGGTCCAGCCGCCCTCCAGCCGCGTACGCAGGCCGGGGCGGTCGATCAGGCTGCGGAAATCACCCTCGTCCAGCATCAGGGCGACGCGGCTGCGGCGGTCCGGTCCGATCCGCAGGGCGTATCCGTCGCCCTGCGCCGCCAGCCAGGCGGCGGTGTGGCGGGTCATCAGGTCACGGGCGCGTTCGGCGGCGCGGCTCATCGCGGCAGCTCCTGACGCGGGGCCTCGACGACCGAATGGAGGCAGGTCTCCAACTGGGTCAGCAACTGGTCCACCGGCTGGGCGTCGCGCGCCTCCTCGACCCAGCGGCAGGCGGTGGAGGCGGTCGAACGGTTCAGGCCGAACACATGGGCCACCCGCTCCAACGGCCAGCCGAACGAGATGTGCGCCAGATACATGGCCAGCCAGCGCGCCCGCGACACGCCTGTGTCGGCCCGCCCCCGCGCGGTCATCTGTTCCGGCTGGACCCCCGTGCGCGCCGCGACCATGTGAATGGCCAGCCCGGCCCGCAGCCGATCTTCCGCCGTCACCGGAACCCTGTATTCATTTGCGTTCAAAACCACGTCTCCCCAACAAGCCTGCGCGGCGGGCGTTCTGGCGCCGTCTCGCGTTATGATGGGAATATAATCCTAATCCGCGTCAGGAACGGACGTGCCGTATTAACCGCGCGCAGGTTGCATGTGGGCAGATGCGTGGATGGGCGGGAAGGGCGGCGGGGCGTCGGCGGGGATTATGGTTAATAAATTTCGAATCATTGACGTGTAGGCCTCGACCACGATTCCCAAATCAGCCTACGATTCGATTCATGGTGAGGAATTAACCTTTCTTAAGGTTTTCGACCCTTAACCTACGAACAAGGTTACCCGGCAGTGTGCGTGGGTGGTTACCGCAAAGCTTTTGCCTGGAGGGCATGAATGCGCGTCCTGCTGATCGAAGACGACCACGCCACCGCCCAGAGCATCGAACTGATGCTGAAGTCGGAAGGCTTCAACGTCTACACCACCGATCTGGGTGAAGAAGGCATCGATCTGGGCAAGATCTATGACTATGACCTCATTCTGCTTGACCTGAACCTGCCGGACATGAGCGGCCTTGAGGTTCTGCGCCAGCTGCGCGTCGGCAAGATCAATACGCCGGTCATGATCCTCTCGGGCAGCCACGAGATCGAAACCAAGGTCAAGACCTTCGGCGGCGGCGCCGACGACTATCTGACCAAGCCTTTCCACAAGGATGAGCTGATCGCGCGCACCCACGCCGTGGTCCGTCGCTCCAAGGGTCACGCCCAGGCCATCATCCACACCGGCGAGATCGCGGTTAACCTGGACGCCAAGACGGTCGAGGTTAACGGTCACCGGGTGCATCTGACGGGCAAGGAATACCAGATGCTGGAGCTGCTCTCGCTCCGCAAGGGCACCACCCTGACCAAGGAAATGTTCCTGAACCACCTGTACGGCGGCATGGACGAGCCTGAGCTGAAGATCATCGACGTCTTCATCTGCAAGTTGCGCAAGAAGCTGGCCACCGCCGCCGACGGCAAACACTATATCGAAACCGTCTGGGGCCGCGGCTATGTGCTGCGCGATCCGGCCGAAGGCGCGATCACCGTCGCCGCCTGATCGGTTTCCGATCCGAGACTTTCGAAACGCCCGCCGGAAACGGCGGGCGTTTTGCGTTTAGCGGGGGGCTGCGGATGGCCAAATACAAGCCGATGGATTGCGGGGCCTTAGCGGTTGGCCTCGTCAATGAAGTCATGCAGTGGAGCCTGCCGCCTGGCCCCGTGCATTTCTCGGCCTCGGCTCAGGAGCATGCGGACGACCGTCACCCTGGTGACTATGCGCTCTGCATCAAGAATATCGAGAGCATTCTTCGCGCGCCGGATTGGATCGGGCAGGGACCAAAAGACCGTGAAGGGTTTGTGATGGTTCGCCGGATTTCTGCGGCGAAAGCGATACTGTTGGTCGCAATCAAGTTGAAGCGTGACGATCAGGGACGATATGTCGTCGCCAGCACCTATCGCGTCACGCAACATGATGTCGATACACGTGTCGCCAAGCGTTACTGGCTGCCCGTATAAGACAAAAGGCCCCGTTCAGGAACGAGGCCTCTTTCCAAGTTGAAGGCGGGGTCCCGAGGTCCCGCATCTCTTTCGGCTTTCGCCTACTTTACGCCGCTGAAAGCGGAGTGTGTGAGGAGGGAGTTCTCACCTCATCAACTTGGACTTTCAATATACAGTTGAAAGCCTGATTTTTCAATAGCGCCCGTATCGTGAAAGGCCAGCGTGGCCGACAGGCCGCCGTCCTCGGCGTTGGTCAGGGTCAAGCGCGCGCCGGATCGTTCGGCCATGCGTCGCGCGATGGTCAGGCCCAGGCCCGAGCCGCCGCTGTCGCGTGATCGCGACGGGTCCAGCCGGTAGAAGGGCTCGAACAGGCGGGCGATCTGGTCGTCCGGCACGCCGGGGCCGTGGTCGCGAACGGTCAGGCGGATCTCCGACCCCTGACGCACGGCGGACACCTGGGCGTCGCCGCCGTGGCGCACGGCGTTGTCCACCAGGTTGGTCAGGCAGCGGCGCAGGGCCTGGGGACGGGTGCGGATCACTGCGCCGCAGCCTTGTGTGAAGACGACGGGCTGGCCCGCATCGGCGGCGTCTTCGCACAGGGCCGAGAGCAGGGCGTCCAGATCGACGGAAACCACATCTTCCGCCGTGGTCTCGATGCGGGCCAGATCCAGTCCCTCGCGCACCAGATGCTGCATGGCGGCCAGATCATTGACCAGTTGGGCGCGCAGGGTCTCGTCATCGACCTTTTCGATGCGCAGCCGCATACGCGTCAGGGGCGTCTGCAGATCGTGGGCCACGGCGGCCAGGACGCGGGTGCGGTCCTCGATCAAGGCCTTCAGCCGGGTCTGCATGGCGTTCAGGGCTTCGGCGGCCTGTCGCACCTCGCGCGCGCCTTCCGCGACCAGGGGCGGGCGGTCCAGATCGTGGCTCAGGGCCACGGCGCCCTCAGACAGACGGTTCAGCGGTCCCGCCGCCAGACGCGACGCCATCCAGCCGGTCAGCAGCACCCCCGCCAGACCAACAGCCAGCAGGGCGGCGGCTTCGCGGTTCAGCGTCCAGGGACGCGGGGCGGGCGGCAGGCTGATGGCCACCGGCTTGGCCGTTCCCCCATGCGGACGCAGCACCAGAATCCGGCAACGCAGATGATCGGTCACTCCGCCGCAGGCGATGGTCGGGGCGTGATAGGCCTTGACCGTCACCCCCTCGACGCCGCGCCGCTTGAAGGCGGCGGCGACCGCCTGGGTCAGGGCCGGGTCGGGGCTGCCCAGCGTCTGGCCGGATGCGCTGGGCAGGCCGGTCATCAGGGCCGCGACCGGATCGGCGCCGGACCCGGCCAGGTCGACGATCCGTTCGGCGGTGGTGAAGTCGTGCGACTGGGACAGACGGCTGTGATGGTTGAAGCCCAGGGCCGCGAAGGTGACCCCCGCCGCCAGCAGGGCGCCGATCAGCAGCAGCAGGAACAGCCGTGTCGTCTCTGTTCCCGACGCGGCGGCTTCGGTCCGCTTCAGGCGCGCCATGTGACAGGCCCCGCCAGCATATAGCCCAGGCTGCGCACCGTGCGGATCAGGGCGGGGTTCTTGGCGTCGTCGCCCAGCTTCTGGCGCAGGCGGCTGACGCGCAGGTCGATGGCGCGGTCGTCGGCGTCGGCGACGGTGGACAGGGCGCGGATGCGTTCGCGCGACAGGGGCTTGCCGCCGTTGCGGATCAGGGCGTTCAGCAGGTCGAAATCGGCGCCCGACAGGGGCGCCAGCCGCCCGTCCGGCGCCGTCAGCGCCCGCGCGGCGATGTCCAGCGACCAGCCGGAAAAGTCGGCGTGCCGTCCCTCGACAGGATCGGACCCGCCGCTGGTGCGGCGCAGGACCGTGCGGATGCGCGCCACCAGTTCGCGCGGCTCGAACGGCTTGGCCATATAGTCGTCGGCCCCCATCTCCAGCCCCACGATCCGGTCGATGGGATCGCCCCGCGCCGTCAGGATGATGACGGGGGTGCGTGATGCGGCGCGGATGGACCGGCACAGGCTGAGCCCGTCCTGATCGGGCAGGTTCAGGTCCAGCACCACCAGATCGACCGGCCCCGCCTCCAGCGCCGCCTGCATGGCCCGACCGTCCGCCGCCTTCACGGTGCGGAAGCCATGCTGCTCCAGATGATCGGCCAGCAGGTTGCGGATGTCGCGGTCGTCGTCGACGATCAGCAGGACGGGTGCGGCGACAGGCTGGGGCATGGGCGTTCAGCGCAAGATGTGAAGCTTCGTCTGTCCCTCTGTCTCATGGCCAAAGCGCGGCGGATACAGTCGGACACAATTCTCACGGCGCCCGACACCGTGCGACACCCACTGGCCGCGAACCCGCCGGATGGCGGCCCGACAAAGCGATTGTCCGACACAAGGCCGGACGTTCTCATCGAGAGACAGCCATCATGAAGTCCTTCCGCACCGCCGCCGCCCTGTCCGCCGTCGCCCTTGTTGGCCTGACCAGCGGCGCGGCCTTCGCCGGCACGACGCCTGCTCCGGCGACCACGCCTGCCCGTCCGTCGGCGACCGCTCCGGCTGCGCCCGCCGCGTCTGCCGCTGGCGCCTCGGCCCACCGCGCTCGTGGTCATCAAGCCGCTCCGAGCACGGCTCCGGCTCAGACCCCGGCCCCCAAGAAATAAGACGAACCTCTCCCTCTCCGTTCGCCGAAACGCCCGTCAGCCGCAAGGCTGGCGGGCGTTGTCTATTCAGGAAGGGCGGAACGCGTTCGCAAGCGCGGCGGCCATCGGATTGGGGCGGCCGAAACTGTCGAAGGGCAGGGGCTTGTCGCGGCCGTCGTCCTTGTCGCCCTGCCGATACCAGCTGTCGATGTCGCGCAGGCCCCAGACGGTGAAGGCGTACCGCTGACGCGCGGGCAGGGCCATGAAGGCGTCGGCCAGTTCAGTGACGCGCGCGGTCTGGGCCGCGATGCGGTTGGCCTGACTGCGCGTATCCAGTCGTTTTTCGGTGCGCAGGCTGCAATCCAGTTCCGACACATGGATGGGCAGGCCGAACTGGGCGATCTGGCGGTAATAGCGGGCGATGGCGCCGTCGGGGATGTCGATCCACAGGTGGGACTGAAGGCCCAGCCCCTGCAGCGGGCACCCCGCCTTCAGCAGCCGCTCGACCAGACGTAGGAACTGCTCGCCCTTGGCCGGGACGCTTTCCTGATTGTATTCGTTCAGGAACAGGACCGCCTCGGGATCGGCGATCCGGGCTTTTTCGAAGGCGCGCAGGATATAGCCGTCATGGCCGTATCGGCGGCTCCAGTGACTGTCGCGCAGGCCTGATCCGTCATCCAGAATCGGCTCGTTGACCACGTCCCAACTGCGCGCCTTGCCGCGATACCGGCCCGCCAGAGCAGCGATATAGCCATCGAAGGCGCGGTCGAAGGCGGCGTTGTCCAGTCCGGTGAAGGCCTGTTCGCCTTGCGCGTACCAGATCAGGGTGTGGCCATGCAGGGCCATGCCGTTGGCCTGGGCGAAGGCGGCGATGCGGTCGGAACGGTCGAAGTTGGGGCGGTCCAGGCCGTCGGCCAGGATGTACTCCATCTTCATCTCCCACTCCGGCGTCAGCTGGGCGACATTGGCGCGGGCCAGATTGACCCATTCGGCGTCATCGAGCTGCATCGCCTTGACCGCCGTGCCGAACGGGCAGGGGGCGACGGATTTCAGCGGCGGAACGGTGAGGGAGGCGGGCTCAGCCGAGGCGAAGCGGTCGCAGGCGGCGAGGGCGACGGGTGCGGCGATGACGGCGCGGCGTGAGAGCTTCATACGTCTCTCTCCCCGTTCCGGGTGGGGAGGGCAGGGCGATCTCCCGCAGACCTGTCTTGCCTTAAATCGGCGCGAGGGCGCATAGCCGCCCTCACCCGGTCGTTGCGCGACCACCCTCCTCCGCAGGGGGAGGGAGAATGTCGGTTGTCAGACCGCACGCTTCCGCAGGCCCATTTCGTCGAACGCCGCCGTCTCGCGCTTGGCGATGGCCATCAGCCGGTTCAGGCGGGCGGTTTCGGCGACGTGCTCGAACTTCTTCAGTTCCTCGAAGGCGCTGGTCAGGGCGTCGCGGGCGCCGGTTTCCTCGGCGTCCAGATTGGTCAGATCGCCTTCCGCCACGGCCTTGCGCGATTTCCAGCCGTGCAGATAGGCGGCCAGCATCATGCCGGCGTCGGGGTCCAGGCGGGCGCGGTCGCGTTCGTTCTCGGCCTCGGCGTCCAGCACGGCGATGCGCATTTCCGCGGTGGCGCGGCGGGCGGCGATCTCGGCCAGACGCTTCTGCAGCGTCTCGACCTCATAGTTGGAGATGCGGATCAGGGATTGGGCCCAGGCGGTCATTGCATCGTCACTCGCGGATCATGCCTTGATTGAGGATGTCCTCCAGTCGGGTAAAGGAATCGGAAAGACGGGTCGCGTCCTCCTTGTCCTGACCCAGGAAGGCCTCCAGTGCGGGGTTCAGGGCGATGGCGCGGTCCACGATGGGATCGGCGCCGGTGCGGTAGGCGCCGATCTTGATCAGCTCTTCCATATTGGCGTAGGCGGCCAGGGTCTGGCGGGCGCGCTTGTTCAGTTCGCGCTCGGGCGGGGTCTGGCATCCAGGCATGGTGCGGCTGACGGATTTCAGCACGTCGATGGCGGGAAAGCGCCCGCGCTCGGCGATCTTGCGATCCATGACGATGTGCCCGTCCAGAATGCCTCGAACGGCGTCGGCGATCGGCTCGTCATGGTCGCCGCCGTCCACCAGAACGGTGAACAGGGCCGTGATCGGCGCCGCTGTCGTGCCGTCGGGCCGGACGGGGCCGGGACCGGCGCGCTCCAGCAGCTTGGGCAGTTCGGTGAAGACGGTCGGCGTATAGCCCTTGGTCGTCGGGGGTTCGCCCGCCGCCAGACCAATCTCGCGCTGGGCCATGGCGAAGCGGGTGACGCTGTCCATCAGGCACAGCACCTCCAGATCCTGGTCGCGCAGGAACTCGGCGATGGCCATGGTCATGTATGCGGACTGGCGCCGTTTCAGGGCCGGTTCGTCAGAGGTGGCGACCACCACGACGGCGCGTTTCAAACCTTCTTCGCCCAGGGTCTCTTCCACGAACTCGCGCACTTCACGGCCGCGTTCGCCGATCAGGCCCACGACGACGGCGTCGCAGGTCGCCTCCTTGGCCAGCATCGACAGCAGCACCGACTTGCCCACGCCCGAACCGGCGAAGATGCCCAGGCGCTGGCCCCGGCAGGTGGTGGTGAAGACGTCCATCGCCCGCACGCCCAGGTCCAGCCGTTCGCCGACGCGCCCGCGTGAATGGGCGGGCGGCGGGGGGGCGCGCAGGGGATAGGGAGCCGGGCCTTGCGGCAATGGCCCCTTGCCGTCGATCGGCTGGCCGAAGGCGTCGATGATCCGGCCCAGCCAGGCGGTGGTGGGGCGCACGCTGGCGGCCTGGTCGATGATCCTGATGTCGGCGCCGGGGGCCACGCCCTCGACCGGGCCGAACGGCATCAGCAGGGCCTTGGAATCGCGGAAGCCCACGACCTCGGCGGGCAGGGGCTCCTGGCCGCGCCGTCCGATCTCGGCCCGGGCGCCGACGGCCAGACGCGACAGGCCGCCGCGCGACTCGATCAGCAGGCCCGACACGCCCGCCACCTTGCCGGTGACGACCAGTGGGTCGATCGCTTCAACGGCGGCGACGAGATTGCGCAAAATGGACCCCAGAAACAGCCGTCAACAGATGCGCGATCATGGTTAACGCGGGGTGAAGCCGCGCCGCGTGCGTCGGTCGTCTTATACATCTTAAGGTCGTGTTATACGCAAATCTACGTATGATTTGCAACCTGTGCGAGAAACGCTTTCGAAAGGGTTTGAGCGCATGTTCGACGCATAAAAGGGTGTCGGATCGGCAGGAGACCGGAATGTTTTCCAGGCGTCGCGTTCCAAGCGAAACAAGCGTTCGTTTATCCGACCAGGACGCCAAGCTGGCGGCCATCGGCCGCTCCCAGGCGGTGATCGAGTTCAATCTGGACGGCACGATCATCGAGGCGAACGACAATTTCCTGAAGGCCATGGGCTATCAGCTGTCCGAGATCGTCGGCACGCATCACCGCCAGTTCATGGACCCCGTGGACGCCGCCTCGCCCGAATACGCCGCCTTCTGGCGCAACCTGAATGCCGGGCAGTTTCTGGCGCAGAAGTTCCGCCGCCTGGCCAAGGGCGGTCGCGAGATCTGGCTTCAGGCCTCGTATAACCCGGTGTTCGGCCCCGACGGGCGCCCGGTGAAGGTCATCAAACTGGCCGTGGACATCACCGCCGAGGAACAGGCCGCCGCGCGCAGCGAGGCCCAGCGTGTCGAGGCCGAGGCGGCCCAGCAAAAGCTGGTCGAAGCCCTGGGCGCCGCCCTGGCCAAGCTGTCGGCGGGGGATCTGACGGCGCGCGTGACGCCCGAGATGACCGGGGCTCATGCGCTGGTGAAGGACGACTACAACGGCGCGGTGGAAAGCCTGCGCCAGACGCTGGATCAGGTGCTGGCGGCGGTCGCGGCCCTGCGTGGCGGGGCGGAAGAGATTTCAGGCGCAGCAGACGACCTGTCGCGGCGCACCGAGCAGCAGGCGGCCTCACTCGAAGAGACGGCGGCGGCGCTGGACGAAATCACAGCGACTGTCAGCCGAAGCGCAGAAGGCGCCCGCCAGGCGTCCGCCGCGGCCGCCAGCGCGCGGACCGAGGCGGATCGGTCGGGCGAGGTGGTGCGTCAGGCGGTCGCCGCCATGGACGGCATCCGCAAGAGCTCCGGCCAGATCGGCGAGATCATCGGCGTGATCGACGAAATCGCCTTCCAGACCAATCTGCTGGCGCTGAACGCCGGGGTCGAGGCGGCGCGGGCCGGGGATGCGGGACGCGGCTTCGCCGTCGTCGCGTCCGAGGTTCGGGCGCTGGCCCAACGCTCCGCCGATGCGGCCAAGGAGATCAAGGCCCTGATCAGCACCTCCACCGCCGATGTGGCGCAGGGCGTGAAACTGGTCGACGAGGCTGGATCCACCCTGGGCGCCATCGCCCAGAAGGTCGCGGAAATGGACGCCCTGGTCGGCGAGATCGCCTCGTCGGCTCAGGAACAGGCGACCGGACTGGGCCAGGTCAACATCGCCGTCAACCAGATGGATCAGGTCACGCAGCAGAACGCCGCCATGGTCGAGGAGACGACCGCCGCCGCCGCCAATCTGAAGACCGAGGCCGACCAGTTGGCGGCGCTGGTCGAACGGTTCGACACCGGCTCACGCGGGGCGGCGGCCGCCCCGGTCCGCAGCGCGGCGGCTGCGGCGCCTGTTCCTCTGGCCCGTGAACGCGCCCGCATCCGCGCCTTCGCCGGCGGGGGCTCTGCTGCGGCCCTGGCCGCTGACGGGTGGGAGGAGTTCTGACCTGATCAATCCGCTCATCCGGGCGAAAGCCGGGATCCCGTTCCGTCGCCTCGGCGGACCGAAACCCACGGCGGCAGTCCCCCCACGCCGTGCGTGCGAAAGCACAGGGTCCCGGCTTTCTCCCGGGTGAGCGGATCAGGTTGCAGGCGTGGTCTCGGTCACGGGCGGCGGCTGACGCGTCGTGACGATGGCCCCGACCGAGGCGGCGACGATGGCGGCGATGGCCAGCCACTGCTGGCCGGTCAGATGCTCGTGCAGGAAGATCAGGCCCGCCACGGCCCCGACCGCCGGTTCGGCGCTGAGCACGACGCCGAAGGTGCGCTTGGGGATCGAGCGCATGGCGAACATCTCGAACGTATAGGGCAGGGCGCTGGAGAACAGAGCCACCGCCGCCCCCGCCAGCAGGATGGCCGGGTTCAGCAGGGCGGCGCCCGCATGGGCCACGCCGAACGGCACGATGACCATGGCCGCCACGCTCATGCCCAGAGCCACCGACTGGCCGGGGTGGATGTGGCTGAGCCGCTTGCCGAAGACGATGTACAGCGCCCAGCACAGGCCCGCGAAGGCGGCCAGGCCCACGCCGACCGGATCCAGCGATCCGACCCCCTGTTTCAGCGGCAGCAACAGGCCCAGGCCCAGCACTGCAAACCCGATGCAGACGAAGTGGATCGGCTTGCGCGAATGGAGCAAGGCCAGGCTGAGCGGACCCATGAACTCGATGGCGATGGCCAGGCCCAGCGGAATGGTCCGCAGTGACATGTAGAAGCTGAGGTTCATCGCCCCCAGCGCCACGCCATACAGCAGCACCCCCATCAGGTCCTGACGCGTCAGGCGGAACCGCCACGGACGAAACACCGCGATCAGCAGAACCGCCGACAGGCCGACGCGATAGGCCGATGTCCCTTCCGCCCCGATCAGGGGGAACAGGGTCTTGGCGTAGGAGGTGCCGCACGCCAGCGTCACCATGCCTGCGAACAGCGCAAGATAGGGCATCAGCCGCACGGCGATGGGGGAGTTCAGGTGCTGCTTCAGGGCCAGGGAGGTCATGACGGCTAGGTAGCCGAAATCCGCTTGCGCTTCCCGGCGATTTCCGGCCTCAATGCGCCTGAAATCGTCACGAAAGGCCATTCCATGACGAATTTCGTCACCCTCGACGATTTCGACCATAGGCTCCTGGCGCGCGTCCGCCTGAACAATCTGGAGCCCGCCCGCGTCACGGCCGAGGCGGTGGGTCTGTCAGAGTCCGCCGTCCTGCGTCGACTGCGCCGCCTTCGGGCCGAGGGGGTGATTGCGGGGGATGTGGCGGTGATCGACCCGGCCCGGGTCGAGCCGCGCATCGTGCTGCACGTGCTGGTCGAAATGGACACCCAGGACCGCAAGGTGGTGGACGCCTTCCAGCGCGCGATGAAGGCCAGCCCGGAGGTTCAGGGCTGCTGGGACGTGACGGGCGAGACGGACTATCTGGTCACGGTCGCCGTGCGCTCGATGCAGGAATACGAAGCCTTCGGCATCCGCGAGATGATCCCCGACAAGGGGGTGCGCGCCTACAAGAGCATGATCGTGATCCGCGAGGTCGTCGGCTTCGATCCGGCGCGTGCGGTGCTGGCGCGCTAGAGCATGAGCCACGCTCTCGCTTAAATCAGGCTCTAGCGGGTCGGCGCCTCGATCACGATCATCGCGCCGACGCCGGTTGAGCGGTTTTCGATCACGCCGCCGATCTGTTTGACCAGACTGTCGATCACCCGCATGCCCAGGCTGCGGTCGCTGCGGGCGGCGGTCAGGTCGAAGCCCTTGCCGCTGTCGGCGACCGTGACGGTCAGGCGGCCGTCGGCGATCCGGCCGGTCACGGCGACGGCGCCCCCTTGCGGCCCATAGGCGTATTTGATGGCGTTGATGACCAGCTCATTGACGATCAGGCCCAGCGGTATGGCGATGTCGGCGATCAGGGGCGCGTCATCGGCGTCGCAGGTGACGATGTGGTGCTGGCTGCCGGTGTCGATGGCCTCGCACAGCTTGGTCAGGAAGTCGCACAGGATGACGCTCTGCACGTCCGACCCGCGCCACAGCTGGTCGTGGACCTGGCTGATGGCCTGAATGCGCGAACCGGCGTCGCCCAGGGCGGCGCGCACATCGTCGGACGCGGCGCCGCGCGCCTGCATGGCCAGCAGGCTGGAGACCAGGCTGAGGCTGTTCTTGACGCGGTGGCTGACCTCGCGCGTCAGCAGGGCCTGATGTTCGATGGCGGCCAGAAGCCGCTCTTCGGTCTGTTGGCGGGCGATGGCGGCGCCGACCACAGCGGCGAAGGCGTCCAGAAACAGGGCGTCGCTGGCGTCGAACTGGCCTTCGTCGGGGCTGTCGACCTCGAGCACGCCCCACGGCGCGCCGTCGATCTCGGGCCGGATCAGCACGTTGATGGCCCGGCGCACCCCGTGGTCGGCCAGCAGTTTGGGGGTTCGGAACCGATCTTCGATCTCCAGATGATTGGAGATCAGCGGCTTGCCGGTCTGGAAGGCGAAACCGGCCGGGGAGTCGAGATCAAGCTCCAGCGTCACCTGACCCTCGACCTCGCCGCTCCAGCCCACGCCGGCGATCAGCACCAGACGGTCGCGGGTGTCGTTGTGGATCAGCACCTTGGACAACGGGGTCTCCAGCCCGTCGGCGCAGATCTCGCAGGCGGCGTCCAGCAGGGCCTGGGGATCGCGTTCGCGCAGGGCCAGTTCGCCGAACCGCGCGAGCAGCGACTGCTGTTTCAAACGGTACGTCAGTTCATCGGCGGTGGAGCGGACCTCCGGCTCCGGCGACGTCTCGACACGGGGCGTCTGCATGTCGTCCATCTGGACCTGGGTGTCGCCGGACGCCGGGGCGCGCATCTGTTCAACCAGATCGGCGATCTCAGGCGTCATGCCCGTGGCGGCGAGGGTGTTTGGATCGGACAAGGGGCTGCAAACTCGATGTTCGGTGGGCGCGATTATAGATTACATAGTCGCTCTGATAGGATTGCGCAGAAATCATCGCAGGCAGCCTCTTGCGCGTCACGGCAAGGCCTTATCTGTTGTGCGCTCAAGATTGACGGAGAACTCCCCATGTCCGACTTCAGCTACGATGCTTCCCGCCACCTGAAGAAGGGGCGGGGCAAGGTCTATGACTCGATCATCGACACCATCGGCGACACCCCGATCGTGCGCCTGCCCAAGCTGTCGGCGGAATACGGGGCCAAGGCCACGGTCCTGGCCAAGCTGGAGTTCTTCAACCCGATCGCCTCGGTCAAGGACCGGATCGGCGTGGCCATGATCGACGCGCTGGAGCAGGCCGGGAAGATCAACAAGGACACCCTGCTGGTCGAACCGACCAGCGGCAACACCGGCATCGCCCTGGCCTTCGTCGCCGCCGCCAAGGGGCTGAAGCTGATCCTGGTCATGCCCGAAAGCATGTCGATCGAACGTCGCAAGATGCTGGCCCTGCTGGGCGCCCAGCTTGAGCTGACCCCGGCGGAAAAGGGCATGAAGGGCGCCATCGCTCGCGCCCAGGAACTGCTGGAGACGACGCCGAACTCGGTCAGCCCGTCGCAGTTCGAGAACCTGGCCAACCCCGCCATTCACCGCGTCACCACGGCCGAGGAGATCTGGAACGACACCGACGGCGCCGTGGACATCGTGGTCGCGGGCGTCGGCACGGGCGGCACTATCTCGGGCGTCGGTCAGGCGCTGAAGGCCCGCAAACCCTCGGTGCAATTGATCGCCGTCGAGCCCGAGGCCTCGCCCGTCCTGTCGGGCGGCGCGCCCGGCCCGCACAAGATCCAGGGCATTGGCGCAGGCTTCGTACCCGCCATTTATGACGCCTCGGTCGTGGATGGGGTGGAGCAGGTCTCCAACGACGACAGCTTCGAAATGGCCCGCAAGGTCGCCCGCACCGAGGGCGTGCCGGTCGGCATCAGCTCCGGCGCCGCCCTGACCGCCGCGTTCCGCATCGCCGCGCGCGAAGAGAATGCGGGCAAGACCATCGTGGTCATCATCCCGTCCTTCGCCGAACGTTACCTGTCGACCGCCCTGTTCGAGGGGCTCTGATCCAGGTCTGCGCCTCGCCAGCATTGTGGCCGCCGGGTCGCGATGCTGGCGATGCATCCGTCATCTACAAAACCTGCAGACACACGACCGGTTAACGGTCAGTCTTTAGACTGTTCTGCATGAGCGACGTTTCAGTCTTGATGGAAGAAGATGCGCCGCCGTCTTCGCGCGCGCGGCACGCCCTGCTGAAACGTCTGGCGGACGTCGTGTCTTTGCCCGCCAGCCGCATCAACGCCTTTGAACGCGCGGTGACGGGCGATCTTCTGGTCGACATGCTGCGGCTGGCGTCGCGTGAGGACCGCCGCCGCGTCGCCGCGCGTCTGGCGTTGCTGAACGAGATTCCCAACAGTCTGGCGCGCCTGCTGATACGTGACGAACCGGATATTGCGGGCCTGCTGCTCGAACAGTGCGCCTCTCTGACCGACGCCGACCTTGTGGCCTGCGCGCGCGATGCGGGGCCGGAGCACCGGATCATGATCGCCGGGCGCAGGGGCCTGTCCGAGATTGTGACAGAGACCCTGCTGTCATTTGAGGAATTGGCGACTACGGAGCGGTTGCTGAAGAACGAGACCGCGCGCTTCTCGCAGGCGGGGCTTGAGGAGGCGGTGAAGTTGAGCCGTCTTATGCCGGTGCTGTGCGCGCCGTTGTTGAAACGTCCCGAGATGAGGCCGTCCAGCGCCTATGTCATGTACTGGTGGTGCGGGCCGGAAAACCGACGCACGATTCTGCAGCGCTTCGCGGTGTCGCGTGAAGTGATGCAGGAGGTGGTCGAGGACGTCTTCGCCATGGCGGCGAAAGAGGGCTGGTCTGATCCCGTATCGCGCAAGGCCCTGCAATTCATCGAGCGCCGTCAACGCAACCGAGCGGCGATAGAGAAGAGCCCGTTTGAAAGTCTGGAAGAGGCCGTCGCCGTTGCTGCACGTGACGGTCTGACACGAGAAACCGCGTCCGAGATCGCCTATCTGTCTGGAGTAAAGCCTTTGACCGGGGCCAAGATTCTGGGCGACCCGGGTGGAGAATCCCTGGCGATTCTTTGCAAGGCGACAGGCCTGTCGCGCACTGATCTGCTTAATCTGTGGCGTTCGATGCGTCGTCCCGAGACGACGGCGGACGGCCTGACCGATCCCGACTGGGAGCGGGTGCAGATCACCTATGAGATGCTGGCGGTCGACCGCGCCCAGACTGTGTTGCGATACTGGAACTGGTCGTTGTCATCTGCCCTGACGCCTGAACTTCTGCGCGCCATCCGCGAAGGCGATGAAGCCATGGTGGACGAGTACTCTGCCCCTGAACGTGCGGCGATGATGGTTCTGTCGCAAGACTTCCGGCGTTGATCCTATACCGCTGGTGATTGTTACTATTCGGGTCTTGCAACCTTGACGACTGTTGACTGTGAGTGATTGCTTTTAAGGCCAAACATCCTTATGCACGTCAAAAGTGGAGGGCGGCTGGCTTTTCCAGTCGAAGTCATTGAACCATGGACCAGACGATTATTATGGAAGAAAAGCCCGAACTGTTGGAAATGACGGCTGACATCGTGTCCGCTTACGTCGGCAACAACACTGTATCCGCTGACGTCCTGCCGTCCCTGATCGCCAGCATTCACGCGGCGCTGTCCGGTGTTTCTCTGGCGCCCGTCGAGCCCGAGCCCGAGCCCAAGGAACCGGCGGTTCCGGTGCGCAAGTCGATCAACGCCGACTTCCTGATCTGCCTGGAGGACGGCCGCAAGTTCAAGTCGCTGAAGCGCCACCTGCGCACCAAGTACGACATGAGCCCCGAAGAATACCGCGCCAAGTGGAACCTGCCGAAGGACTATCCGATGGTTGCTCCGAACTACGCCAAGGCGCGTTCGGAACTGGCCAAGCAGATGGGTCTGGGCCAGGGCGGCCGCAAGCCGGCCCGCGTCACCCGCGCCAAGAAGTAAATCGGGAGCATTCCCGAACAGAAACGCCCGCTTCCGAAGGAGGCGGGCGTTTTGCTGTGCGATAAGCTGTTTAACCGAGGTCAGGCCGCCTGGGCGGTGCGCCGCATACGCCAGAAACGCAGGGTGCGCAGGGCGGCGGCGCGGGTCAGGTCCTGGTACATGCCGCCGTAGGCCGCCGCCTTGCCCATCGCATTGTCCTGCGCGCCCAGGATGACCACGGCGTAGGTCAGGAAGATCGCGCGATCCAGATCCGCCGCCTTGCAGATCACCGCCAGGGCGTCCAGTTCGTGGCGGTCCGCCACGCTCTTGACGGTATGGAAGTCGACATCCGCCAACTCTGACAGGGCGATCAGGAAGGCGGTCGCGCCCCTGGTCCGCATCAGCCGCGCCAGCGCCGTGGGCGTCAGCGGGCCCTGCGCGCGCAACTGGGCGACATGGGCAAGACTGTCGGCGTAGTCGGCGGGCAGATCGCCCTGATCGACGGCGACCTGGGTGCGTCCGGCGGCCAGAGCGGCCTCCAGCAGGGCCGGATCGAGCCGCGCGTTCTGTTCGAGGATCTGCTGGCGCAGCCGGGCCTCGACCAGGAAATACATCTCGTTCACCAGATCCACGGGCAGGCAGGCGCCTTCGACCGTGGCGGCGTGAAGTTCAGGGTTGGCCTTGGCGCGCTCGACGGCGGCTTCAGACGTGGCGCGCGACAGGCGGGCGCCACGGTTGCGCAGCAGGGCGCCCAGGGTCTGGTCGTCCCCGTGAGCGACGATGGCCTCGGACACGGCCTCAGAGACGTTGGCGCGGCCGGAAACGGCGCGAATATGGTCCTGGCTATGCTGGCGCACGATATTCACCAGATCGTCGTCCGTCAGCACGGGCGAACCGCGCAGCACAGGCGCCGCGACCTCGGCGGCGTCGTGGGCCAGGCGGGTGATCAGGTTGCGGGGCGCGTGCGGGGCGTCGGCGAAACGGGCCGACAGTTCGGCGCGCACCGCCGTCTCCATCTGCTCGGACAGGCGCGACAACAGGGCGCCATAGAGGCCGTTCTCGCTGGGCGGAAGCGGCGCCTGGCCGAAGAAATGGTCGGTCAGGGCGCGCAGCAGCTGACGCCGCCGGGGGCTGGACGTCTCGTCAGCCAGGGCGATCAACTGCGGCAGGCGTGAGTCTTTCAGGACGTCCGTCTCGACCAGGGCGTGGTCCGTCATGGGGTCTCGTCGGACTGCGATTGAGGCATGGCGCGGATGCGGCCGTTGGCGTCGCGGATCAACTGGGGCGGGGCGTCGGGTTCGGCCATGTCCTTGGACGCCGGAACCTGGGTCAGCTCGACGGGCAGGGCGTTCAGATAGGACTGCTGCGGCGCGGCGATGGCGTCGGGATGGCGGCCCGCCTGACGGTGGACGGAATAATAGCGGGCCTGCTGGCTGTAGGGACCGGCCTGGGCGACCTGCTGGACCTCGGCGGTCTGCGGCGCGTCTGAGGCGACAGCGGCGGCGGGCTGGCGTTGCAGGCTGAAGATGGCGGCGTCGCGACGCGGAGCCATCGGGTCGACGACATCGGGAGCCGCAGCCGGGGCGGGCGCGGCTTCTGCCGCATAGGCCTGCTGCTGTTGCGGTTGAGCGGGCTGGGGCTGAGCGGCTTGGACCGGGGCGGGCGTGTTCGCCGCAGCCATAACGGGCTCGGGGCGGGGTTCTGGACGAGCTTCTGGGCGCGGCGCGGGTTGAGGCGCGGGCTGGACGGCCGCCTGAGGCGTGGGCTGGGGCGCAGCTTGAGGCGCAGGCGTCGGGGCCTGGCGGGCGGGCGCGGTCACATAGGCCTGGGGCGCGGTGTTGGAGGGCGCGGACGCGGCGCCATAGGTGGGGTTATAGAAGGCGGTGGCGGGCGTCAGGCCGGGGCGCGGGGCTTCGCGGCTGGGCGCGTCGAGCCGGGCCAAAGGGATGGCGGACGAGGCGTCGAGCGACGCCGCCGTGCGGACCGGGCGCAGCGCAGGTTCGCCGCGCGCAGACGCGGGGACGACCGCGGGGGCAGGCGCCGCGTTGACAGTCGCCTTGCCCGGCCAGGACAGATAGCGCAGCCCGGCGCTGTTGGTGGCGACCTGCTGAGCGGAGGCTGCGTCGGCGAGGGCGCTGACGGCGAACAGGGCGGTTGTGAAGACGAGGGCGCTGCGCAAGGCGGCTCTCCGGTGGGAAGAACAACCAAGACGTTAGCGGATCAGCACTTAATCGCGCGCTAACGCGGGCGGGTGCGGGTGATGATGCGGGCGATCCCGGCGACGGCGGCGTTCAGAAGCAGGCCCAGCACCGCCAGACAGACCAGCCCCGCCAGCATCTCCGCCGTCCGCAGCCGGTTGCCCGCCTCCAGCAGACGCCAGGCCAGGCCCTGTGTGGCGCCGGAGCCGGAGACGAACTCGGCCACCACGGCGCCGATGACCGCCTGCCCGGCCGCAACCCGCAGCCCCTCCAGCGCGAAAGGCAGGGCGGACGGCAGGCGCAGACGCCACAGCCGTTGGAGGGGATGGGCGGCGTACAGATCAAACAACCGCTCAAGGTCCGGGTCGGCCGAACGCAGGCCGGTCAGGACGCCCGAGAAGATGGGGAAGAAGGCGACGGCGGCGGCCAGGGCCACCACGGCGCGCTCGGCATGGTCGATGCCGAACCAGATCAGCACCAGCGGGGCGATGGCGACGATGGGCGTGACCTGCAGCACGACCGCCAGAGGCCGCACGGCCCGCTCAGCCGCCCGATGCAGGGAGACAGCCAGCGCCAGTCCGGTCCCGATGATGCCTGCGACCAGCAGCGCCGTCAGGGCCATGCGGAAGGTGACCAGAGCCGAAGTGGCCAGTCGCGGTCCGGCCTGCACCAGCGCCACGGCGACATCGCTGGGCGGCGGCAGGAAATAGACCGGCAGGTGCAGCAGGCGGCAGGCCGCCTCCCAGACCAGCAGCAGGATCAGGGTCAGGGCGACGGGCGGGGCTATGTCCAGCAGGCGCTTCATGACGCCCCCTGAGCGGATGTCGCCATGCTGGCCGCCAGCGCATCGGCGACGGCTTCGACCGTCTGGCGATAGGCCGGATCGGCGCGCCAGTGGTCAGGGCGCGGGGCGGCGCCGGGTGTGGTCAGATCGGCGACGGGGCGGCCCGAGGCGGCGTCCAGCACCACGACGCGCTGGGCCAGATAGACGGCCTCCTCGACATCATGGGTGACAAAGACGATGGCCGGGCGCGGGGCGGCGACGGCCCAGAGGGCGTGCAGATCCTCGATCAGGCGGCGGCGCGTGACGCTGTCCAGGGCGGCGAACGGCTCGTCCAGCAACAGCAGGTCCGGGCGGGTGACCAGGGCGCGGGCCAGCGACACCCGCATGGCCATGCCGCCTGACAGTTGCGCGGGGCGGGCGGTCAGGCGCTGGCCCAGACCGACGGCGGTCAGGGCCTCGGTTGCGCGGGCGCGGGCCTCGGCTTTCGGCGCGCCCGACAGCTCCAGCGGCAGGGCCACATTGGACAGCGCGTCGGCCCAGGGCATCAGGGTCGGGCTTTGGAAGACAAAGCCGGTGCGGCCGGGGGCGGCGGCGCGGATCACCCGGCCGGACGACGCCTGCTCCAGCCCCGCCAGCAGGCGCAGGGTGGTCGACTTGCCAGCGCCCGACGCGCCGACCAGAGCGACGATCTCGCCCGGCGCGACTGTCAGGTCCAGCGGCCCCAGCGGCGCGCGCGACGGCCAGTCGACGACGACCTGATCCAGGGCCGCAATCGGCCCGGTGTCAGCCACGGCCCGGCAGATAGTTGTTCGTGAAGGCGTCGCGCCAGTTCAGATTGGCGTCATAGACCCCCGCCTGGCTGGTCACGTCGAAGAAGGCCTTCCAGCGCTCTTCGGTCATGGAGCCCAGGCCGTACAGGGCCGCGTCCCCACCATCGACGATGTCGTTGTCGCGCAGCTTGGCGCGGGCCTGATCCAGGATGTCCTGGGTCATGTCGGGGTTGTCCTTGCGGATCAGGGCGTCGGCGGCGGAGGCGTCGCCCCGGATATAGTCGCGCCAGCCCTCGGCTGAGGCGGCGATGAAGCTGCGCAGGGTGGCGCCATTGTCGCGCGCGAAGGCCGTCGGGGCCAGGACCATGGTGGCGTAGGACGGATAGCCCTCATCCGCCAGCAGGAAGACCTTGGGCTCGAACCCGGCCTGCTGTTCGATGGTGTAGGGTTCAGAGGTCAGATACCCCTGCTGCACCGCCCGCTTGTCGGACAGGAAGGGGGCCAGGTTGAAGGTGTATTTGCGCACCTCGTCGTCGGTGAAGCCGTATTTGGCCTTCAGCCAGACCCAGAAGGCGTTGACCGAGGCGTCGGCCAGCAGGATGGGGCGGCCCTTCAGGTCGGCAATGGATTTCAACGCCGGATCCGGGTGGGCGATCAGGACCTGGGGGTCTTTCTGGAAGAAGGCGGCGACGGCCTTCACCGGGGCGCCCGCCGCGACCAGATTCATCGGGATGAAGCTGTTGGAGCCCATGCCCAGTTCGACCGCGCCCGCCGCCAGCAGTTGCGGCACGTTCACGCCCGGTCCGCCCTGCACGATCTGGACGTTCAGGCCGCGCTTCTCATAGGCGCCCGAGGCCAGGGCCTGATAGAATCCGCCATGCTCGGCCTGGGCGCGCCAGTCGGTGGCGAAACGCAGGCGCACGCGCCCCTGCTCATCCACCGCGGCCGGCGACCGGTCACAGGCCCGAAGGCCCAGCGCCGTGACGCCAAGCGCAGCCGCGCCGCCTGCAAGCAGGGCGCGGCGACGGTTCAGAAGGGGGCGATTCCCGCGCACATTCATAGGCCATGCTTTACGGGGGGATGAGGGCGTTGGAAAGGCGGCGCTTTAGTCGGTTGAGGCTTCGACCTGTGTTGTTTGGTCTGTTTCACGCGCGCCGGAATGGTAACGGACCGGCACGATGCAGCCTACGCCGGGCGTTGTTCCGGGCTCGACACGGGCCGAGCGCACGGTGGCCATGCCGCCTTGGCCAAAAGCCCACGCGGGCTGGGCGTCCAGCAAGGTGACATTGCCCAACTGGCCCCAGGTGGCGACATCGAACTGCACCAGGGCCCAGCCTTCGATCTGCCTGTCCCCGAAGGCCTTGGGATAGGTTTCAGGGTTGGGGCGGATCTGCAGGCGCGCCCTGACGTCGGCAGGGCAGGACGCCAGCGGTTCGTCGGGCCCGTCCGGCATGGCCGGGGCGGGCAGGGCCGGTCCCGTGCGGTAGAAATTATAGACGCAGCCTTTCCGCGGCGGACCCGCCGCGACGACCGTGGCGGCCACGGCGCGGCGCGTCTCAGCATCAAAGGCGCGGTCGCCGGATGACCCGAGGGTCTGGACGTTCGTCGCCCGGCCCTGGGCGTTGATGTTCCAGCGAACGACCGTCCAGGCCTTGCCGCCCGGCGGCGGGCGCTGACCGATGAAGTTGTCGGGATAGGAGACGGTGCGCGGACGCCGCCCGCCGCGACGATCGCCGCCGCAGTTCGCCTCTGGGCCCGCCAGACGATTGGCCACGGCGTCGCGGATCGGGCCGGTGGTGCGGGTGACCGCGAAATAGCGCAGCAGGTCGCCGCTGGACGCCTCGGCGATGCGCACGGGACTGTAGCTGACGGTCAGCAGGCAGTCGCGACGCGCGCCGCCCGCAAAACGCCATGCCGCCAGCGCAGCCTGAACGTCTGCGCCAGCGGTGGCGGCGCGTCCCTGGGCGGGCTGCACGGGCTTGATGTCCAGGGTGCGGCCATCCTCGGCGATGGAGAAGCCGATCACTGTGTCCGGCGTTTCGCCTGCGCTTGCGGATTGCGCCGTCTGGACCGCGAGGTCGTCGCTGTAGGTCGCACGGACGGGTTCGCCATCGCAGGTCGCCTGAGCCGTCGGCCGCAGCAGGCTCATGGTCTCGACGCCGGCGGCATCGCCATCGGCGCGGTGCGGCGAGACGGCGACAGGCGGCGGATAGGGGATCGGCGGCAGAGACTGAGGCGCGGCCGCCGCCGTCAGCGGCCATGCCGTCAGGCCGACGCCCAGCAGGATCAGGGGTGCACGCATGGTCGTCTCCGTCTGCACGGGCAGGGTGTGCGGGCGGCGCGGACCTGTCTAGCGCCTTTTCATGACGGGGGCTGGAATTGAGCGAGGGGACGAAGCGTGCGGGCGAACCCGTGCTCTTCGTCCCCTCGCCAAGTCCGGGTTGGACTTGGCCTTACGGGTTGGACCTCGGCGTCAGCGCCGTCGCAGGCGAACCTGAAAGGGCGGTCGGCTGTATCCTGTCGCGCTCCTGGTCTTCGGCGTTCCGCAGACTTGCGTCCGCGCCGTCCGTCGATCCCGATCCGGTTCCCCTGTTTTCTACGATCCGAAGACCGGTCGAAGACTGGAGCCTTGATCCCGCCTGCCGCACGTTACGATCCGAAGATCGCCCGATCGCGCCGGGTCGGAGAGCCGGGCCGGTTCGCTTGATTTCCCGGGTCTCCCCTGGATTTCCGCGCCGCCGTGTCCCTCGGCCCGTTGACGTTCCGATGAAACCGGGTATGAGGCAAGCGCCCCAACTCGCCCCCCTGTGCGCCATTGGCGCGGCGGCTGTGGTTAACCCTGTGAACATCGGTGGACGGATCAAATTCTCTTTTGCGGATCAGCGATTTGCGTTGTCCACAGAAACGGGTGCCGTTCAGGCGGTCCAGGTCTCAGCGAAAACGCGGGCGAAGTTGGCGCCGAGAATCTTGTCCGTGACGCGCGCGGAATAGCCGCGCTTCAGCAGTTCCTCGGCGATGACGGCGCAGCGGTCGGGGCGGTTCAGGCCGGTGACGAAGGGTGGGGGGCCTTCGCCGGGGGCGGCGACGCCTGCGGCCTTGCGCGCCTCCAGGCTGGCGTTCCATTCGGCCATGCTCTCGGCCGAGGTGTCGAAGGGCCACAGCAGGGCGTCGCTGCCGATGCCCACATGGTCTTCGCCCGCGATGTTCAGGGCGTGGGTCAGGTGGGCGAAATAGACGTCCAGCGACGGCTGGGCGGGTGCCTGGGTCAGGTAGCTGAGCTCATAGATCCCGATGACGCCGCCCCGGTCGGCCAAGGCGCGGATCAGGCGGTCGGACTTGTTGCGGGGGTGGGCGTGAACGGCGTCACAGCCTGCGTGGGTGATCAGGATCGGCTTGTTCGACGCCGCGATGGCAGCCAGGCTGGAGGCCTCGTCGCTGTGACTGATGTCGATCGTGACGCCCAGCGCATTCATCCGCTGCACCGCCTGATGGCCCAGCGGCGTCAGGCCCGTGGACGGCGACGACATGGTCCCTGAGGCGAACGGGGTGGTGCGGTTGTAGCTGAGGCCCATGACCAGCACGCCCGATGCGCGGAACTGGTCGATGGCGGACAGGTCGCCCTCCAGCATTTCAGCGGCTTCGAACGAATAGATGATGCCCAGTTTGCCGCTGGCCTTGGCGCGGGCGAAGTCGGTGACGCTGGTGATCTTGGTATAGAGGTCGGGGTTCAGGGCGACGCATTTGTCGATGGCGGCGATGGATTCCGCCGTCTCTGCGCGGCTCTCGTTGCCGGACCCACCGATGGTCAGTTTGGCGGCGGTCAGGCCCGAGGCCTTGATGATGTCGCGCGTCTCCTGATCCAGCGGTTTGTCTGGGTCGATGGGCAGGATCAGATTGCTGTTGATGACCACTGCGTCGCGATAGAGGCGGGCGGCGGAGGCTGTGGTCGAAGCGCGCGGAACGCCAGCACAGGCCGCCAGGGATGAGGCGGCGACGGCGCCCAGGAAGATGCGGCGGCTGGTCATCATGGCTGTGTTCTCCGCTGGGGTGCGAAATATGTAGGGGCCTACTTATCTGTCGGCTGGTCCGTTTCGCCTAGTGAAATTCTGGACATGATCCGGTCGAAGACAGAGCGGCGGTCAAGGGCCTCATCCAGTTGGTCGAGCAGGCGGACCACGTCGCCTGCTTCGTCGTTCAATTCCTGGGCGGCGGCGATGAAGGCCTCCCAGAGCGGGGCCATCTGGGCCGCCAGAGCCCGCCCCTTATCCGTCAGGGACAGAAGGCGGCGTCGCGCATCTTCGGGCGCGGCGGATGAGGCGATCAGGCCCGCCTTCTCCATCGACCGGCTGGTCTCGCTGACCGAGACATGGGTGATGCGCAGGATGGCGGCGATCTCGCCCACGGCCATGGGGCGGTCCTGCTCGATCAACTGGCGCAGAACGCCGTACCAGCGCTGTTCGAACCGGACGTTCAGGGCGGCATAGACGCGGGTGCTGTCGCGGTCGATCCGCTCCGACGCGCGCCGCAGCCGTGCGCCCAGGGCTGCACCGCCGAAACTGCGGCTATAGTCGTGAGGATCGGACATGAAGGAAACCGCAGTGGGTTGGGCAGGCGCCCTTGTCGCCTATTCGTCGGTTGCAACCAAATCGTGAGGCGAGCGGGCATCCAGCCAGCGACGGATCGCGACGCGGGCACCGCGCGCGGCGGGCCCGCCGAAGTGCAGGAAACCGTGCGGGGTTTCGGGGGCGCGGATCAGATCGACGTCGGCAGCTTCGCCCCAGCGGGTCGCCATCAACAGGCTGTCCTCGAACAGCGGGTCGTATTCCCCGGCCAGGAAAAGGGCGGGGGGCAGGCCGGTCAGGTCAGCATAGAGGGGCGAGACATCGGCCTTGCGCAGGCCCACCTCGTCGCGGTCAGGGGCAAGGCGAGCCAAGTCGGCGCGCATGGTCGGGCCGTTGAACAGCAGGGTCTCTGGCCCTGCCGACCGCACGCTTTCGGTGCCGGACAGGTCGAACGCGCCGTAGGCAAAGACGCAGCCTTTAACCAGGTCGATCAGCCCCTGGTCGCGCAGGGCGACGCTGGTCAGGGCCGCCAGATGCCCGCCCGCCGACTCGCCCGTGATGAACAGGGTGGAGGCACCCAGTCGGTCCACATTGGTCACGGTCCAGTAGGCAGCGGCCAGACAGTCGGCAATGGCGGCGTCGATATAGACGTGGCGGCGTTCGGACAGCAGGCGATAGTCAACCGACACGACGCAATAACCATTGTGCGCCAGATAGCCGTTCAGCCGGTCGTTCAGGCTGGCGCTGCCGATGACCCAGCCGCCGCCGTGGATGTCCAGCACCACGGCGCGGGGCGTGCCTGCCGGGTGCAGGATGCGCAGGTGGACCGGGTGGTCGCCGTCGGTGTGGACGACCTCGACCGTGACGCCGCGCTTCTTCAGGCGTGGGGTGGTGACGGCCCCGGCGGCGGCGTCCAGCCAGACCGACAGCTGCTGCCCCGCCTCGACCCGCCACGGATCAGTCCGAAGACGGGGCGTGCGGTTCAGGACGGCGTTGATGCGGCGCACCGCCGCCAGCTGCGGCGGCGGGAAGTCGACGGTGTGGGTGCGCAGCGTCATGTCAGCCCCATTGAGGATCAGCCGGCTAAAGCGGCCTTCTTTTCTTCCAGTTCCAGCCACTCCATTTCGGCGCTTTCCAGATCGGCGCGGGCCTTGTCGGCGGCCTTCATGGCGGCGTCGAAGGCCTTGGGATCACGGCTGTAGAGACCGGGGTCGGCCAGGGTCGCGTCATGTTTGGCGATGACGCCCGGCAGGCTGTCTATCAGGCTCTCCAGCTCCTTCAGGCGATGGGCGTCCTTGAAGGTCAGCTTGCCGGCCTTCTTGACCGCAGCCGGGGCGGGGTTGTCGGCGGCGCGCTGGGCGGCGGCCTTGTCCTGGGGGCGGGGGTTGGAGCCGGGCTGCAGGAAGCCGGGGTTCTGGCGGATGAAGTCGGTCCAGCCGCCGGGCGTCTCGACGATGTCGCCACGCCCGTTCAGCGCCAGGGTCGAGGTGGACAGGCGGTCGATGAAATCGCGGTCGTGGCTGACCAGGATCAGAGTGCCGTCATAGCCCTCCAACAGCTCCTCCAGCTTGTCCAGCGTGTCCATGTCCAGGTCGTTGGTCGGTTCGTCGAGGATCAGCAGGTTCGCCGGTTTCGCCAGCGCACGGGCCAGCAGCAGGCGGTTGCGCTCGCCCCCCGACAGGGTCGAGATCGGCTGGCGCAGCTGGGCTTCCGAGAACAGGAAGTCCTTGGCGTAGGCGGCGACGTGTTTGGAGAAGCCGCGCACGATGATGCTGTCGCCGCCGCCCGGCGTCAGGGCGTCCCACAAGGTCATGTCGGACTTCAGCCCCTCGCGCGACTGGTCCAGATAGACGGGCTCAAGATTGGCGCCCATGCGGACCGTGCCTTCGTCCGGCGCCAGTTCGCCCAGCAGGGTCTTGACCAGGGTGGTCTTGCCCGCGCCGTTGGGGCCGACGATGCCCAGACGGTCGCCGCGGATGATGCGGGTGGTCAGGTCCTTGAACAGGGTGCGGCCGTTGTAGCCCTTGGACACGCCCTTGATCTCGGCGACCAGCTTGCCCGAGGTGGCGCCGGAATCGACGCCCAGATACAGTTCGCGCGGGGCGTCCTTCATCTTCTCGGCGCGTTCGGCGCGCAGGGCCATCAGGGAGCGGGCGCGGCCTTCGTTGCGGCTGCGGCGGGCGGTGATGGAGGAGTAGAAGGTGGCGGTCTCGCGCTCGATGGTCTTGGTCAGGCGGCGCAGGGATTCGGCTTCTTCCTCCAGCACCTTGGTGGACCATTCGTCGAACTCGACGAAGCCCTTGCTGAGGGTGCGGACGCGGCGGCCTTCCAGCCAGTGGACGGTGTTGGTGACGCGGTTCAGGAAGGCGCGGTCGTGGCTGACGACCAGTAGGGCGAACCGGGCCGACAGCAGCTCGTTCTCCAGCAGTTCGATGGCCAGGATGTCGAGGTGGTTGGTCGGTTCGTCCAGCAGCAGCAGGTCGGGCTCTTCGGCGAAGGCCTTGGCCAGGGCCGCGCGACGGGTCTCGCCGCCCGACAGGCCTTGCGTCGATTTCGCCGGATCAAGCCCGAAGGTCGCCAGCCAGGATTCCGCCGTCCAGCTCTCGGCCTCGCCCGAGGAGGCATAGTCGAGCAGGGTCTCGCCGGTGATGACGGGCTCCTGGGGGACATAGGCGAAACGGGTCGCGGACTGGACCGAACGGTCGCCGCTGTCCGGCTCGATCAGGCCCATGACCACCTTCATCAGGGTGGACTTGCCCGCGCCGTTGCGGCCCACCAGGGCGGCGCGGCTGCGCGGTTCGACCGCAAGATCGACGCCGTCGAACAGGGGGCGCTGGCCGTCCTGAAGACGGACGTCCTTGAGGGCGACGAGGGGAGGTCTGGCTGCCATTTGACTTTCGATCCTCCGCCGCGCGCGGGGAGGGGGCCGCGCGCAGGGCGGGGCGGAAGGGAAGGAATGACTGCGATCTAAGGGTTGTGGGGCGCAGTTTCCACCGGAAAGGCGTCGGGCGGCGCAGCGGAACGTCGGCAAGGGTCGGGAGTTAGGCTGGAGATGCGGAATAATCGGGGCTGTTGATATGTTACCGTCCAGACGGTATGTGGCCGAAATGGACACGACGACACGCCGCCGGGCGCCCGACACGACCAGAACTGAAATCCTGGACAAGGCGCTGGAGGTGGCGGCTGAGCTGGGGGCGAGCGGCTTCACCCTGGACGCGGTGGCGGCGCGAACCACGGTCAGCAAGGGCGCGGTTCTGCATCATTTCCCGACCAAAAAGGCCCTGCTGGAAGGCATGATCGACCATCTGGGGCAGATGCACAGCGACGCCGTTCTGGCCGAGGCGCGGCGCGACCCGGAGCCGTATGGCCGCAATGCGCGGGCCTATCTGCGCTCGGTGGTGAACGAGCCGGTGACGCCCCAGGATGTCAGCATCGGCCGGGTGGTGCTGGCCGCCTGCGCCATCGACCCGTCGCTGTCGCAACGCTGGAACAGGTGGATCGAGCGGATCCGGCGCGACGACCCCGCCGATCCGGTGGGGGCGGATGACGCCCTGCTGTTGCGGCTGATTGCGGACGGGTTGTGGATGTCTGATCTGTTCGGCACCCACCCGGTGTCGCAGGAGCAGAGGCAGGCGCTGCTGATGCTGTTGACCCCCGGCCAGATGCTGACGGCGAACGACCTGTGAGCCCCGTCACATGGGCGGCCCTGTCGGGCGCCATTGCGTTGGAAGTGGTGGGGACGACCCTGCTGAACCAGAGCCAGCAGTTCACCCGGCCGTGGCCGACGGCGGGGATGGCGCTCTGCTACGGGCTGGCGTTTTACCTGTTGTCGATCGCGCTGAAACAGATGCCGGTGGGGATCGCCTATGCGATCTGGAGCGGGCTGGGCGTGGTGGCGATCTCGGTGATCGGGCTGGTGCTGTTCAAGCAGCGGCTGGACCTGGCCGCCGTCATCGGTCTGACCATGATCGTCGGCGGGGTGGTGGTGATCAACCTGTTCTCCAAGGCCGTGTCGCACTGATCCTGGGCCGCCGCTGACGAGTGAGGGGGCGACATTGGGTGGATCGGCGCGTATGAGGCGCGCCATGCAGCCCTACTGGCAGACCAAGACCCTGGCCGAAATGTCCCCGCGTGAGTGGGAGGACCTGTGCGACGGGTGCGGCCTGTGCTGCCTGATCCGGTTCGAGGACGAGGACACGGGCGAGGTCGTGCCGACGCGGGTGCACTGCAAGCTGTTCGACCCGCAGGCCTGCAGCTGTTCCGACTATGCGAACCGGAACGCCCAGGTGCCCGACTGCATCAAGCTGACGCCGAACAATATCGAGCAGTTGGGGTGGATGCCCAAGTCGTGCGCCTATCGCCGGCTGCATGAGGGGCGGCCGCTGGCGGCGTGGCATCACCTGATCTCGGGCAGCCGCGAGACGGTGCATACGGCCGGCGTGTCGATCCGCGGGCAGACGATCTCGGAACTGGCGCTGGCCCAACCGGAAGACGCGCTGGATTTCGAGGCGCCGGAGTGGTCGCTGGAGCGCGGCTGACGGGTTTTTCGGGCCAGCGCGCGCAATGACGCTGGTCTGAATCCTTAAAGATCATGGACTTGGCGGTTTCTCGAGGCGATCTGCGCGCCTGAGGACGTTGGTGCGCTATGGTTTGTGCATGGCGGGAAATGGGGAAGAGACGGGGGCCGGGGGCGCAGGCGCCGGGTGGCTGGATCACGTCCGGGAACGACTGACAGCCAAGGTCGAGGAGGCGGTTCAGGCGGTGTGCGAAACGCCGACCCCGACGACCGTCGCCGAGGCCGAGAAGCTGGCGCGGGCCGCAGGCGTGATCGCGCGGGCGGCCAAGGCGGTGGACGCGCTGAAGTCCCGCCCCGAACGCAAAACTGAAGAGGATGAGATGGGCGGTGAACACTTCGATCCCGAAGAGGACGAACGACTGCGCGCCGAACTGTGCGCCCACCACGAACGCCTCGACCGCATTCTGGAAGAGAAGCGAGCCGAGGCTGCTGAGCGGGCGCGAGCTAAGGCGGGAAATGCGCCGCTGCCAGATCGCCAAACACCAGATTGAGCCGCAGGACGACGACTGGCGCACCTGGCTGCTGCTGGGCGGGCGCGGGTCGGGCAAGACCTTCGCCGGGGCCGTCTGGATCGACGCCCTGGCGCGGCAGGAGAAACGCAACTTCGCCCTGATCGCACCGGCGCTGCATGACGTGCGCGAGGTGATGGTGGAGGGGGTGTCGGGGTTGAAAAGCCTGACGCCCGCGGGCGAGCGGCCGCGCTGGGAGGCGGGGCGGCGCAGGCTGGTGTGGCCCGAGAGCGGATCGGCGGCCTATGCGTTTTCGGCCGAAGACCCCGACAGCCTGCGCGGGCCGCAGTTCCACTATGCCTGGGCCGACGAGTTCTGCGCCTGGCGGAACCCCGAGGCGGTGCTGGCGAACCTGAGGTTCGGGCTGAGGCTGGGGCAGGAGCCGCGGCTGACGGTGACGACGACGCCCCGCCCGATCCCGGCGCTGAGAAAGCTGATGGCCGAGGACGGGACGGTGACGGACCGGGCGGGGACGCAGGCGAACGCGCAGAACCTGTCGCCCGGCTTTCTGGCCCATCTGAAGGCGCTGTACGGCGGAACGCGTCTGGAGGCGCAGGAGCTGGAGGGGCTGGTGGTCGAGGGCGAGGGCGCCCTGTTCCGCATCGAGGATCTGAAGCGGGCGCGGGGCGCGCGGCCTGCGGAGCTGGACCGGGTGGTGGTGGCGGTCGACCCGTCCGCCACGGCGAGCGGCGACGCGTGCGGCATCGTGGTGGCCGCACGGCGCGAGGAACGGGCCTTTGTTCTGGCGGACCGGACGGTGCAGGGCCTGTCGCCGGGCGGATGGGCGGGGGCCGTCACGGCGGCGGTCGATTCGTTCGGCGCCCACGAGGTGACGGCGGAGGCCAACCAGGGCGGGGAGATGGTGCGCACGGTTCTGGTGCAGGCGGGATGTCCGGCGCCGGTGAAACTGGTTCACGCCTCACGCTCCAAGGCGGCGCGGGCCGAGCCGGTGGCCCTGCTGTACGAACAGGGGCGGATGGTCCACTGCGGGGACTTCCCGGCGCTGGAGGAAGAGATGCTGGGGCTGGGATGCGAAGGCGGAAAATCGCCTGACCGCGCCGACGCCCTGGTGTGGGCGATCACGCGGCTGATGTTGCAGGCGCGCAAGGCGGGACCAAGGATGAGGGCGCTTTAGCGCTGTCCGCCGTCCAGGATTTTTGACCAGGAGAGACGATATGCCGGCCATTCCCGAACGGGACGGATTGCTGAGCCATGGGCGGGACGCGAGCGGCCCGGCCCGACGCGCGGCGACGGTGACGCCCAGTGATGCGTCGGACCTGCCGAACTACGCCAAGGCGCTGTATGTCGGGGCGGCGGGCAATGTGCGCGTGCTGCCGACGGGGGCGCAGGATGCGGAGGCCGTGACCTTCGCCAACCATCCGACCGGCTGGCTGCCGGTGCAGGTGCGCCGGGTGCTGGCGACCGGCACCACGGCGGCCCAGATCGTGGCGGTGTTCGATTGAGCCTGCCGGTCAATGCGCGGACAGCAGCGGCAGGCGGTGCGCTGGCGCCCGCCCGGCCCGTGTTCGACAAGCCCGATCTGCCCCGCTGGTCGGCGGCGGTTCGAGCCATGCTGGCGGGGCAGAGGGACGCCCGGCTGCTGGTGATCGGCGACAGCGTGGCCCAGGGGTTCGGCGCCGTTTCCGGCGGATGGACGCCGGACGGGCGCGCCGCCGCCTGGCCCCGGCGGTTGGCGGACCTGATGCAGGCCGGGGGACTGCCTGCGTCGGCGGCGTCGGTGGCGGGGGCCGGTGCGGGTGATCTGGCGACCGGCGGCTATGGCGCCTATGACCCGCGCGTCAGTCTGGGCAGCGGTTGGAGCGTCACCACCCTGACCAGTCTGGGGGGCAAGCTGTTTTCGACCCCCGACTGGGGAGCCGATGTCTGGAGCTTTCAGCCGGACGGGCCGGTGGACAGGTTCGACGTCTATGCCGTGTGCAACACCCTGCTGGGCGTGATCGCGGTGGAGACGGACGGCGTGGAGCGCGGGATCATCGACACGATGAAGCCGCCCGCGCTGGAGCGGCATACGATCAGTTTCCCCGAGACGACGGGGCCGATCTCTCTGCGGCGACGGTCAGGCGGTGGAATCTTCATCGCGGGCGGGGTGGCGTGGAAGTCCGAACTGCGGCGGGTGCAGGTGATCAACGCGGGCTGGGGCGGCTCCAGGGTCGCGGACTGGACGACGACGGATCAGGTTTACCGCGCCTATGGCGGTCTGCCGACGGTGGGGGCGGACCTGACGGTGATCTGCCTGACCATCAACGACTGGAACAATGCGACGACGCCCGCCGCCTACAAGACGCAGATGGGCTTGCTGGTCGATCGGGCGTTGCTGAGCGGCGATGTGCTGATGATGACGGGGACGCCGTCGGACCCGGCGCAGGGCAAGGCGGCCTATCCGGCGCAGCAGGCGATTGCGGCGGCGGCCGTGGAGGTGGCGACGGCGAAGGGGCTGGCGGCGCCGATTGACGGGGCGGCCCTGTTTGGAGGCGGCTTCGCCCCCGGCCTGATGTTCGACGCCGTCCATCCCAATGCGGCGGGCCAGGCGCGGATCGCGGAGGCCGTAAAGGCGCGGGTGATGATCTGAGGTTGAGTCTGGATCGCGTCAGGTGTTAGCCGTGACGCATGGGGGGACGGTACGACAACATCCAGGTGTTGCGCTTCGTGGCGGCGGGTCTGGTCGTCACGGCCCATTCGGTCGATCTGGCGGTGACGCGGCTGGGGCTGGAGACGGTTCTGGCGGGCGGGGGGCTGGAGAATTTCGGCGCCGTGGGCGTCGACATCTTCTTCGTCATCAGCGGCTTCATCATTGCGACGACGACGCGCGGCCAGGCGGGACTGGCGGCTGCCGGGGGCTTCCTGTGGCGGCGGTTCCGAAGGGTGGCGCCGATCTACTGGCTGCTGTCCGTGCCGATCCTGATCGGGATGGCGCGGGGCGGGACGCTGAGCCCCGAGGTGGCGACCGCGACCTTTCTGTTCTGGCCGTTCAGCGGACTGAGCATGACGTTTCCCGCCCTGGGGCCGGGATGGAGTCTGTGTTTCGAGATGCTGTTCTACGCCGCGTTCGGGTTGGCCATCGTCGGCGGACGCCGGGTGGGATGGGCGCTGGTCGGGGCCTATCTGGCGATGATGGCGGCGGGTCTGGTTCTGGCGTCGCCGGTGCTGAGGTTTGTCGGGGCGCCGATTGTGCTGGAGTTCCTGCTGGGCGTCGGCGTCGCCTTGATCTGGCGGCGGCTGCCCCGACGGGCGGGCGTGTGGGCCGTGGGGCTGGCGCTGGCGGGGTTCGGACTGGGGCTGGTGTTCGGATACGGCGGCGTCGGCGGCGAGGCGGCGCTGAATGATCCGTGGACCGGCCTGATGCGGGCAGCTGTCTGGGGCCTGCCCAGCGGCCTGCTGGTGCTGGGTCTGGTGCGGATGGAGCGGATGTATCAGGCGCCGGGGCCGTGGCGGCGGCGCCTGATCTTCATGGGAGACGCCTCCTACGCCGTCTATCTGGTCCATGTGCTGGTGATCCGGGCGCTGGGGCGGCTGTTCGAGATGGCCGGGGTCAGCGCGCCGGGCGATGCGGTGGTGGTGTTGACGATCATCGCCAGTCTGGCGGCGGGCGCGGTGGTGCATCTGTGGGTCGAGACGCCGCTGCTGAGGCTGATGAGCGGAAATGCACCTGCGCCGCTTGATGCGAGGCTTCGTCGCCCGGTCGCGTAGGAATCTGGGGCGCAGACGAACCCTCATCCGGCCCTGCGGGCCACCTTCTCCCACAGGGGCAAGGGACAGGAATTTCAGGAGATTTTGATGGTTTCGATCCGATGGCCGTTCGGCCGATCGGCGCAGGCTTCTGCGCCCGAGGTCAAGGAGAGCCGGGCCGGGGCGGTGGTCGCCTTTTCCAGCGTGGGACGGGCGCGGTGGACGCCCAACGACTACGCCAGCCTGGCGCGCGAAGGCTATCAGAAGAATGCGGTGGCCTATCGCTGCATCCGCATGATCGCCGAGGCCGCCGCCGCCGCGCCCTTTGTGGTGTTCGTCGGCGGGGTGCGCGACGACAGCCACCCGCTGGCCAGGCTGATGCGTCGGCCCAACCCGGAGCAGTCGGGAGCCGAGCTGATGGAGGCGGTCTATGGCGCGCTGCAGGTGTCCGGCAACGCCTATGTCGAGGCGACCGGCGATGCCGACGGCGATGGGGCGCCGGACGAGTTGTGGGCGCTGCGGTCCGACCGGGTGAAGGTGGTGCCGGGCCGGTCGGGCTGGCCCGAGGCGTGGGACTATTCAGTCGACGGGCGCGCGGTGCGGATCGCGCGGGCGGCTGACGGATGGGCGCCGGTGATGCATCTGAAGCTGTGGCACCCGCTGGACGACTGGTACGGGCTGTCGCCGCTGGAGGCGGCGGCGCAGGGTGTGGACGCGCACAATGCGTCGGGCGCCTGGAACAAGGCCATGCTGGACAATGCGGCCCGGCCCAGCGGGGCGCTGGTTTACGGCGCGCGGGACGGAGAGCGGCTGACCGACAGTCAGTTCGAGGCGCTGAAGGACCAACTTTCAGGTGTCTACTCCGGCGCGGCCAACGCCGGGCGGCCGATCCTGCTGGAAGGCGGCATGGACTGGAAACCGCTGAGCCTGACGCCCGCCGAGATGGATTTTGTCGCCGGCAAACATGCGGCGGCGCGCGAGATCGCCCTGGCCTTCGGGGTGCCGCCCCAGCTGCTGGGGGCGCCGGGAGATTCGACCTACGCCAACTATCGCGAGGCCAATGCGGCCTTCTGGCGCCAGACGGTGATCCCGCTGGTCAGGAAGGCGGCGGGGGCGATGACGGGCTGGCTGGGCGAGCGGTTCCCCGATTGCGATATCCGGGCCGATCTGGACGCCGTGCCCGCGCTGCAGCCTGAACGCGACGCTCTGTGGGCGCGGCTGGAGGCGGCCAGCTTCCTGACTGAGGACGAGCGGCGCCAGATGGCGGGGCTGGGGCGTTGAGTGACGAGTGACGAGTGGTCAGTGGCGAGAAGATGATGGGTGAAGGCGACGCGGTCGCCTCGTCGCGCCACTCTTCCTGGCCGCTTCAAGGGAGGCGATAATGACCGAACATCACATCCGGCGCGTGCCAACGGCGCTGCTGATAGCGGTGGTTGTGCAGACGGTGGGCGGACTGGTCTGGGCCGGAGGCGCGGCTGCGCGGATTGCGACGCTGGAGCAGCGGGTCGGGGAGCAGAGGCTGGTCGCCGAGCGGCTGGCGCGGCTGGAGACGCAGGGCGAGGCGACGGCGGCGGCTGTGGAGCGGATCGAGCGGCGATTGGAGGGCGCGAGATGAGCGGCGAGCAGCGAAGGACGAGTGGTGAAGATGAAATCAGAGCGGCGGGAGGAACTGGTCGCCCGTCACTCGCCACGCGTCACTCGCCACTAAATATCGAAGGCTACGCCTCCCTGTGGGGCGTGGCGGACCTGAACGGGGACGTGGTGCAGGCGGGCGCCTTCGCCGACAGTCTGGCGCGGACGGGCGCGCAAGGGGTGCGGATGCTGAGCCAGCATGACGCCCGCACGGTCGTCGGGGTGTGGCAGGACATCGTTGAGGACGAACGCGGCCTGTTCGTGCGCGGACGGATCGAAGACTGGTCCGCCGAGGCCCGCTTCGCCGCCGCCCTTAGCCGGGCAGGCGCAATGGACGGCCTGTCCATCGGCTATCGCACCGCGCGGTCGCGGCGCCAGGGGCGGCTGCGGGTGCTGAGCGGGGTGGACCTGTGGGAGGTGTCGCTGGTGACGTTTCCGATGCTGCCGGGCGCGCGGTTCAGGCCTTCCCAGGGGGCGGGGCGGTCAAGGGGGTAAGCGTCACTGGCGGCGGCGAGTCCGTCGTTTCGCCCCGCAGTTGGCCGGCGACGACGCGGACGGCGACGGGGCGACCGTCATCCGAACGCCTGGGATGAAAGAAAAGACCAAACATGTGCGCTCCGGTTGTCCGCCCGACATGGGGCGGTGGTTCTGGATTGCAAGGCGAAGCGGGCGTTCAGCGCGGTTTGAGGGTCTGGAAGACGCCCTGGCGGTCCAACTGATCGGCGAAATTGGCCATCACCGCGCGGCCCTTCTTGCCGTGGATGAGGCGCAGTCCCCAGAAGGCGACGATGATGGCGAATATCCAGCCGGTGTGCAGCGTGGCCCTGACGAACAGGACGAAGATCAGGGCGAGGGCGTATGCGCCCAGATAGACCAGGGCCAGCCGTCCCGCCGCCGAAGTCGACGGGTCCGACAGGCCCGCCAGCATTTCTGCAAAACCAGGGGGTGTGGCGGTGTGGGGCGCGGGCTCGGAGGCGACGGCGTGCGCCTGGTCCTGAGGCCTTGAGCGAGGCTGGGGTTGGGCCGCGGGCTGGGTTTGGCGTTTCGGTTTGGCGACGGCTGGTTCCGGCGCGCGTCGGGCGGGGTGGTAAAGGACGGACCGGCCCTGTTCATCCACGATGAAGACATCACCGAAGGGAAAAGTGGCGAAGTCCAGGCCGCGCGTGTCCTGACTATAGCTTTGGCCGTGCAGGGCCGTCAGCCGCCCTTGCCGCAGTTCGATCTGGAAGCCGACAGGATCAGGCAGGTCGCCGACCATGACATGAACCGTGCCGAACAGGCCGGTGGCGTCGGGATTGTCGGTGCGTCGGTTCGGATCGGCGTTGAACTGGGCGTACAGGCCCGCGCCGGTGTTGCGGCGCAGACCGACCGAGCCCGAGGCGATCTGGGCCGCCAGATCGGGCACGCTGTCGCCCATCTGCCAGACCATGGCGTCCAGGACGGCGCTTTCGAGGGGCGTCAGGTGGGCCATCACTAGATCAACGCGTAGAGGGAAAGGGATGGCGGCCGGTTTTCTTGGCCGTGGTGACGTAATGATCGTGCATCTGGCGCAGCGATAGCCATTGGCCGATCAGGAGCGCCACGCCCATCAGAGTGAAGAAGACCGGCCAGTAGGTCAGAGGCAGGGGGCGGTTCAGCCACTGAGACAGCCGCCCCAGCGGGTCTGTGATCGTGGATATGAACACCAGCGATCCGATCGCCAACAGGAACAGTACGTCGATCAGGACAGAAATCAGGCGGGGAACCGGCCCGCCCCAGTTGACGACAAGCGACTGTAGGAATGGCGGCAGGCTTTCGATGGGCGGTTGTTCGTCGATGCGCAGAAACTGGCCGACCGGCACGGGATCGGGCCGATCCGACATCTGCAAGCGATGTAGAACCGGCAGGGCGCGGTTGCGTGCGCGTTGTGCGGGCCATTGCAGCCAGCCGATGAGGAAGGCGATCAGGGCTGGAACGAATGGAAGCAGCTTCAGCAGCCAGTTCTCCTCGTCGAGAGTGATGAACTGCGAGTTTGTGGCGAGGGCGAACACGGTCAGCATCCCTAGCGGCAGCAGGCCCCAGAACAGCTTGAACAGCCAGGAACGCCGAAGCGCGTTCAACAATTTCGGGGACGTGCGGGTCACGCCCCGACCCTAACCGCAAACTGCGGTTCTTCAACCGGAGACATCATGAAAGAGACCAAACAGGCTTCCGCCTCGCCGGAAGCGCGCGCCGCCATGCATGAGATGATGGCCGCGTTCGAGGCGTTCAAAGGGGCGAATGACGCCCGTCTGGGCGAGATCGAGAAGAAGGCCTGCGCCGATACGCTGCTGGAGGAGAAGGTGGCGCGCATCGACCAGGCGGTGGCGGCGGCCCAGTCGCGTCTGGACCGGGTGATGAGCCAGAACCGTCGTCCGCTCATCGGCGGCGAACCCATTGAACCGGCGGCTGCGCCGGAGGCCAAGGCGGCGTGGGACGGCTATCTGAAGACGGGTCACTCCCCTCAATTGGCGCACGGTCTGGAGACCAAGGCGGGCCTGTCCAGCGGCGCGACCTCGGGCGGCTATGTCGTGCCGTATGAGACTGAGCGGGCCATCGAGCGTCGCCTGATGGCGGCGTCGCCGATGCGTGAGATCGCCACGGTCCGCACGGTGGCGGCGGGCGTGTTCAGAAAGCCGGTCTCGACGGCGGGCGTGGCCTCGGGCTGGGTGGCGGAGACGGCCGCGCGCCCCGAGACGGACCCGGCGACCCTGGCCCTGCTGGAGTTCCCGTCGGCGGACCTGTACGCCAATCCCGCGGCGACCCAGGCCCTGCTGGACGACGCCATGGTCGATCTGGACGAATGGCTGGCCGCCGAGGTCGAGGACGCCTTTGCGGCGCAGGAGACCCAGGCCTTCGTCAACGGCGACGGGACCAACAAGCCGCGCGGCTTCCTGAGCTATGCGACGGTGGCGGATGCGGGTCAGACCTGGGGGCAGATCGGCTATGTCGCCTCGGGCGCGGCGGGTGGTTTTGCGACGACCAGCCCGGCGGACAAGCTGATCGACCTGATCTATGCGCCCAAGGCCCAGTACCGTCCGAACGGCCGTTTCGTGATGAACCGCAAGACGGTGTCCAGCGTGCGCAAGTTCAAGGACGCGGACGGCAACTACATCTGGCAGCCGGCGACGCGGCTGGGCGAGACGGCGTCCCTGCTGGGCTATCCGGTCACCGAGATCGAGACCATGCCGGATGTGGCGGCCAACAGCCTGTCGATCGCGTTCGGCGATTTCCAGCGCGGCTATCTGATCGTGGATCGGGCGGGGGTGCGGGTGCTGCGCGATCCCTATTCGGCCAAGCCCTATGTGCTGTTCTACACGACCAAGCGCGTAGGCGGCGGGGTGCAGAACTTTGACGCCATCAAGGTGATGAAGTTCGCGGCCGCCTGACGGCGGCAGTGATGAGCAGCGAGTGGCGAGTGGCGAGAGCCGCTCGCCCATTCGTTCGATGACCAACCGGCGATGTGCGGCATTGATTAGGGCGATGCTCGTCGCTCGTCACACGCCACTCGCCACTATCGAGCAAAGCGAGATTTCCATGGCCGCACCGGTGACGCTGGCGGAGGCGAAGCTGTTTTTGCGCGTCGAGCATGAGGCCGAGGACGGTCTGATCCAGACGCTGATCGAGGCGGCCAGGGCGCGGGTGGAGGGGGATGTGGGGCTGAGCCTGACGTCGACCTCGCCCGCGCCGCTGCGGCTGGCGATCCTGATGCTGGCGTTGAGGGCCTATGAGCGGGGCGAGCCGGAGATGGCGATGGCCCCGGTCGAGGCCTGGCTGGCGCCTTACCGCGTGGTGCGGCTGTGAGGGTGCTGGCCGGGCTGTATCGGGTGGTGGAGGCCGAGACGCCTTATGGCGGGCGCAGCGTGACGTTCGAGGCGGTCGGATCGACCTGGCTGAAGTGCGGAGCGCGCAGACGGGGCGAACGCGGCGACGGCGACCAGAGGCGCGTGACCGAGAGCCTGACGGCGGAGGCGCGCGACGATCCGCGTCTGGCCGTCGGGCGGGTGCTGAGGTTCGGCGGCGCGGACTGGGCCGTGATGACGGTCGAAGACCTGCGGCCCGGTCGGACGAAGCTGGGACTGGAGCGGACGCGATGATCAATCATGAGAACGCGCTGCAGAAGGCGATGCTGGCGGCGCTGAAGGCGGATGTGGCGACCGACGCGCTGCTGGGCGGACGGATCTGGGATCAGGCGCCGGAGGATGCGGACCTGCCGCATCTGGTCATCGGGCGTTGCGACAGCCGCCCGGTGGCAGCGGACGGATGCGGGGTCGAACAGACCCTGACCCTGACCGGCGTGTCGCGGTTCGCAGGAACGCAAGAGGCCAAGGCGGTCGCGGCGGCGGTGCGCGCCTGTCTGCATGAAGGCCGTCTGGAGGCGGACGGGGTGCGGACGGTGTCGCTGCGCGTGACCGCCAGCGAGGTGTTTCGCGCGGGCGACGGACGACGGACCTGGGCGGTGGTGCGGCTGAGAGCCGTGACGGAAGAAACGGGAGAGAACTGATGGCGGCACAGGCGGGCAAGGATGTCTTGCTGAAGATCGAGGGCGCGCCCGAGACGTCTCCGGGCGTGTTCACGACGGTGGCGGGGCTGCGGGCGCGGACCATTTCGCTGAATGCGAAGACAGTCGATGTGACCGACGGCGACAGCGCCGGGCGGTGGCGCGAACTGCTGGCGGGGGCGGGCGTGAAGTCGGCGGCGGTGTCGGGGCAGGGCATATTCCGCGACGCGGCGTCGGACGCCTTGGTGCGCGAGGCCTTCTTTGATCAGGCGGCGAAACGCTGGCGGCTGGTGGTGCCGGACTTCGGCGTGCTGGAGGGGCCGTTCCTGGTGGCGGCGCTGGAATACGCGGGAGAACATGAGGGGGAGGCGACCTTCGCCCTGAGCCTGGCCAGCGCAGGCGCCATCGGGTTCAGCGCGATCTGATGGCGGCGAACGGGGTGAGGGGCGAGGTCGAGGTCGTTCTGGGCGGCGAAAGGCGTCGGGTCTGTCTGACGTTGGGGGCGCTGGCGGAGATCGAGACGGGTCTGGGCGTCGCCGGTCTGGCGGCTGTGGCGGCGCGGATGAAGGCGCTGTCGGCGTGCGATCTGCTGATCGTTCTGGCGGCCCTGCTGCGCGGGGGCGGCGAGGGGCAGGCGGCGGATCAGCTGGGTGAATCAATGATTGATTTGCGCGAAGCGGCTCAGGCTGTGGCCCTGGGCTTCGCGGCGGCGGCTGCGTGATCCTGCACGCTGTGACGCCGTGGGGCGCGATGCTGAGGATCGCCGCCCAGATCGGCGTGCCGCCGGACGCCTTCTGGCGGCTGTCGCTGAAGGAATGGCGGATGCTGAACGAGGCGCCAGGCGGGACGACGCCCATGGGGCGGCAGGCCTTGAAGCAACTGATGGAGGACTGGCCCGATGGCGGATGACACCCGGCGCATGGACGACGTGGCGCAGAAGACGGCGGAGGCCGCAGCGGCGCTGGAGGCGCTGAAGGCCCCGGCGGAGAACGCCGCCGACGCCATCGAGACGGCGTTCGGACGGGCGGGCAGCAGTTTGGCCCGGTCGCTGGCGCGGGCGGCGTCGGACGGAGAGGTGTCGCTGTCGGAACTGGCGCGGGCGGTGCTGAACGCGGTCAATGCGGCGGCGGGCGCCAAGGGTGGCTTGAGCGGCGCGATCCAGGCGGCGATGAGCAGTTTCGGCGGGGCGCGAGCGGACGGCGGGCCGGTGTTGGGCGGCGGGGCCTATCTGGTCGGAGAGCGCGGGCCGGAGGTGTTTCGTCCAGCGTCAGGCGGGGCCATCGAACCGGTCGGCGGCGGTGCGGGCGTGACGGTCAATGTGTCGGTGGACGGCGGGGTTCCGGCCCTGCTGCGATCAGAGGCGCAGGTGGCGCAGATGCTGGCGCGGGCCGTCAGTCTGGGTGCGCGCCGGATGTAGAAACGCCGCCCCGTTTTCACGAGGCGGCGCTGAAGAGCTTAGAGGCCCTTGGGGTTCGGGCCGTAGCGGTTTTCGCCCGGCTGGCTGTCGACCAGGCCGATCCACAGCAGGAAGGCCAAACCGACCAGACCGGCCAGGGCGAACAGGCCGAATGCCGGACCCATCAGACCCAGGACGGCCGCAGGGTTGTTCTCGATATAGCTTTCGGACATGCCGCTGGCCATGATTCCACCGAAGAAGATGACGCCGCCGACGATGCTGAGCACCAGCCCGATGGCGTAGGGGGCGAGCACGAACCAGCCGCTCTTGCCCATGTCATGCAGGCGCTTCACCGAAATGGCGACATTGGCCCAGATGGTGGCCAGAGACGCCACGAAGCCGATCAGCGGGATCCAGCCCAGCACGACGTTGATGCCAAAGATGATCAGCACGCCGATCCAGAAATGCGAGCGGCGCAGGCGGCCGTCGAACTGGAGCAGGGCGTATTTGAAATCAAAGCCCGTGCCGGCGGGAATGGGCGCAACGCCTGCCACGCCGGTCGATGTGGGGGCGCCGGCCAGGATCAGGATCTGGGTGGCGATCTCGCCCTCAGGCACGAAGTCCACGCGGACGCCTGCAGCGGGGACAGCAGGGGATTTCAGTGCCTCGGACGTGAAGCTGTAGCGCGCACCGTCGTCGCCGCTGATCAGCCCGGCGCCGGAGGTGGAATCATAACTGAGAATTTCGCCACGCAAACGTGTCGCTCCTGAAAACTAGAACGGCTGGGGGTCGCCGTACGCGCAGCATGAACGACGGGCGCATTTTGAACAAGATGTCGCAGGGGCCGCCAGTCGAAACGCGGCGCCCGCAGCCTGTCTGTGTCCAGCCGCACGACGGCGTAATGGAAATGGTGAAGATGACTGCATTTCATGAAGTGCGCCTGCCTGCACGGCTGGCGTTCGGATCGACCGGCGGGGTCGAGCGCCGGACCGAGATTGCGACCCTGGCGTCGGGGCACGAGCGGCGTTCGACGCCCTGGGCGCTGGGGCGCAGGCGGTATCTGATCGGGGCGAACCTGAGGTCGCTGGACGACATGGCGGAGCTGACCGCCTTCTTCGAGGCGCGACGTGGGCGCCTGCACGGGTTCCGGTTCAAGGATTTTGCGGATTTCAAATCCTGCAGGCCGGGCGGCGTGGCGGCGCCGACGGACCAGACGCTGGGTGCGGGCGACGGCGCGCGAAAGACGTTTCAGTTGATCAAGCGATACGGCGATGTCGAGCGGCCCATAACCAAGCCGGTCGCGGGATCGGCGCGGGTGGCGCTGAACGGGGTCGAGACGACCGGGTTCACGGTTGATGCGGCGACCGGACAGGTGATGCTGAACAGCGCGCCGGGTGCGGGCGTGGCGGTGACGGCGGGTTTCCACTTCGACACCCCGGTGCGGTTCGACAGCGACCGGATCGAGACCACGCTGGAGAGTTTTGAAGCCGGTCGGATGGCGGCGGTTCCTCTGATTGAGGTCAGGGGCTGAGCCATGAGAGATGTGCCGGATGAGATGGCCGCCCGCATCGAGAGCGGGGCGGCGATGCTTTGCCATGTCTGGCGGCTGAGGCGGGCGGATGGGACGGTGATGGGGTTCACCGATCACGACCGCGATCTGGAGATGGACGGGACCCTGTGCCGGGCCTCCACCGGCTGGACGGCGGGGGCGGGCGACGGCGCGGTCGGACTGGCGGCGGGATCGGCGTCGGCGGCGGGGGCGCTGGATGATGCGGCGATCACCGAGGCCGACGTGGCGGCGGGGCTCTATGACGGGGCGTCGGTCGAGCTGTGGCGCGTGGACTGGTCAGAGCCGAGCCTGAAGGTGCGGTTGTGGAGCGGGACTCTGGCCTCAATCCGACGCGAGGCCGGGGCCTTTGTCGCGGAACTGGAAGGGCCGCTGGCCAGGCTGGAGCGGGTGGTCGGGCGGACCTATGGGCGGATGTGCGACGCACGGCTGGGCGACGCGCGGTGCGGGGTGGCGAACGTGGCGGGCCGGACCTGCGACAAGCGCTGGGCCACCTGCGTCGGGACGTTCGGGAATGGGGTGAATTTTCGCGGTTTTCCCGACGTGCCGGGCGACGACTTCCTGACGGCCTATCCGGCGGGCGGCGCGCGCAATGACGGCGGGAGCAGGCGGTGAGCGGGCCTGTGGTCGCCGCCGCGCGAGGATGGCTGGGCACGCCCTATCGGCATCAGGCCAGCATGAAGGGCGTGGGCGCGGACTGTCTGGGGCTGGTGCGCGGGGTGTGGCGCGAGGTGACGGGCGAGGAGCCGGAGACGGTTCCGGCCTATTCGGCGGACTGGGCCGAGGTGGGGGGCGAGGAAACGCTGCTTGAGGCGGCGGGGCGGTGGCTGAAGCCGGTTCCGATGACGGCGATGCAGGCGGGCGACGTGCTGCTGTTCCGCATGTCGCCGGGGGCGGCGGTGAAACACTGCGCCATCCTGAGCGATCCCGGCGGGCCGGAGCCGAGGATGATCCACGCCTACTGGGGACGGGCGGTGGTCGAAAGCTGGATGGGCATGTGGTGGCGAAGACGGCTGGCGGCCGTGTTCCGGTTTCCCGAGGAGATGTGAATGGCGCAAGTCGTACTGAGCGCGGTCGGGCAGGCGGTCGGCGGCGGCGTCGGGCGGGTGATCGGATCGACCCTGGGGCGGGTGATCGACAACCGGGTGATCGGATCGCTGGGCCCGGCGCGCCAGATCGGGCCGCGTCTGGAGGCGCTGAAGGTGCAGGGCACGGCCGAGGGCGCGCCGATGGCCTGCGTCTTCGGGCGGGCGCGGGTGACGGGTCAGGTGATTTGGGCCGCGCGGTTCCTGGAGGCGAAGAACAAGGGGCGGGCGGGCAAGGGCGGGCCGAAGACGGTTGACTACGCCTATTCGCTGAGTTTCGCCGTGGCCCTGTGCGAGGGCGAGATCGACGGAGTCGGCCGGGTCTGGGCCGATGGGCGGCTGATGGACATGAACGGCGTCGTGATGCGGGTGCATCGCGGGGGCGAGGCCCAGACGCCGGACCCGCTGATTGAAGCTGTCGAAGGGGCCGCCCCGGCCTATCGCGGCACGGCCTATGTGGTGTTCGAGGATCTGCCGCTGGCGCCGTTCGGTGACCGGGCACCGCAGCTGAGTTTCGAGGTGTTCAAACGTCCGCGCGGTCGGACACCGCGTCTGGAGGACCGTCTGGAGGGGGTGTGCCTGATCCCCGGCGCGGGCGAGTTCGCCCTGGCCACCCAGGCGGTGGTGCGGCGCGAAGGCCTCACGCGGACGGCGGTCGAGAATGTGCACAACGGCGAGGGGCGGGCGGACCTGCTGGTGTCGCTGGATCAGTTGCAGGCGCAGGCGCCGAACCTGAAACGGGTCAGTCTGGTGGTCGGCTGGTTCGGGGACGACCTGCGGGCGGGACAGTGCCGGATCAGGCCCGGCGTCGAACGGCGCGACAAGCCGACCCAGCCGATGGTCTGGTCCGTGGCGGGGGTGCAGCGGCATCAGGCCTATCAGGTCAGTGCGGTCGACGGGGCGCCCGCCTATGGCGGCACGCCGTCCGACGACAGCGTGCGTCAGGCGATCCGGGCGCTGAAGGCGCGGGGGCTGGAGGTGACGCTGTATCCCTTCGTCTTCATGGACTGCCCCGGCTATCCGTGGCGGGGGCGGATTGCGGGCGACGACGGGGCGCAGGCGATGGGCCAGATCGCAGAGCTGTTCGGGACGGCGGACGGCTGGGGCCTGCGGCGGATGGCGCTGCACTATGCGCGGATCGCGGCGGAGGAAGGGGCGGACGGCCTGCTGATCGGATCAGAGATGCGGGGCGTGACCTGGACGCGGGATGCGGCGGGCGGCTTTCCTGCGGTGCAACAGTTCCGGACGCTGGCGGCGGAATGCCGGGCGGTGGTCGGGACGGGGGTGAAGCTGTCCTACGCCGCCGACTGGAGCGAATATTTCGGGCGGCAGGCGGGTGGGGAGGTGGTGTTCCACCTCGATCCGCTGTGGGCGGACGTCAACATCGATTACGTCGCCATCGACTGGTATCCGCCGCTGAGCGACTGGCGGGCGGGCGACGGCGGCGTGGATGCGGCGGCGTGGAAGGGGGCGGATGATCCGGCCTATCTGGCGGCGGGCGTGGCGGGCGGCGAGGGGTTCGACTGGTATTACGCCAGCGATGCGGACCGGACGGCGCAGGTGCGGACGCCGATCGTCGACGGGGCGCACGGTGAGCACTGGCTGTTCCGGCCCAAGGACCTGAAGGGGTGGTGGTCGAACCGGCACCATGACCGGCCGGGCGGGGTGCGGAAGGCGACGCCGACGGACTGGGGTCCGGGGATGAAGCCGGTGCGCCTGTCGGAGTTCGGCTGTGCGGCTGTGGACCGGGGCGGCAATGCGCCGAACCTGTTCCAGGACCCGAAGAGCAGCGAGAACGCCTTGCCGCCGGGATCGACCGGCGCGCGCGACGACGGCGTGCAGCGGGCGGCGCTGGAAGCGGTTTTGGGCCATTATGCCGAGCCGCAGAACAACCCGGTGTCGGCGGTCTATGGCGGGCGGATGCTGGAGGCGGCGGACGCCTGGTGCTGGGACGCGCGGCCCTGGCCTGCGTTTCCGGCGCGCGGAGATGTCTGGGCCGATGCGGGCGCATGGCGGGCGGGGCATTGGCTGAACGGGCGGCTGTCGGGCGATGGGCGCGACCTGATCGAGGCGGTGTTGAGACGCGGCGGTCTGACGGCGGATGAGTTTTCGGTTCAGGGCGTGCAAGGGGCGGCGTCCGGCTATCTGCTGGATCGCCCGATGCGGACGCGGGATGCATTGGAGCCTTTGCTGGCGGCGTTTGATGCGGTCTGCGCGGAACGCGACGGGCGGGTGGCGGTGCTGGGGCAGGTCGAGACGGCGCTGACCCTTCAGGATGCAGCCCTGGCCCTGCCGGACAAGGGCGGGTCGGAGGCGGCGACGCGCAGCCTGGAGCCGCGCGCAGGCGTGGCGCGGGTGCGCTTCATCGACGAGACGGCGGATTATCAGACCGGGGCGGTGGTGCTGCGCTCGGACGATGCGGGGGCGACTGGGGGCGGGATCGATCTGGACCTGCCGGTAGTGTGCGGCGGGGGACTGGCGCGGGCGGCGGCGATGCGGGCCTTGGAGGGCGCGTCGGCGGATCGTTCGGTGCTGGCGCTGGGGCCGTTGGAGACGCTGCGGCTGGAGCCGGGGGATGTGGTGAAACGGGCCGGGCGCGCGGGCGACTGGCGCGTGACGCGGCTGGAGTTGGACGAGGCGCCGTCGGCGACGCTGGAGCCGGTGGTGCGGCGCGGGACGCCCGAGGACGACGACGGCTGGCGCGGGGGCGAGGCGCCTGCGGTGATCGGCGCGCCCTTCTTCTGCCTGCTGGACCTGCCGCCGCTGATGGGGCGCGAGGAGGATGCAAGGCCGCTGGCCGCGGCGGCGGTTGAGCCGTGGCGCACGATGCGGCTCCACGCCGGGGCGTCGCGCGAAACCCTGACGGCGCGGGCGGATATGGAGACGCCAGCGCTGGTCGGGACGCTGGTTCAGCCTGTGTCGCCAGGGGTTCGTCACCGCTGGGACGAGGTCAATGCGGTGGTGGTGCGTCTGGAAGGCGGGGCGGCGGAAAGCGCGCTGGCGTCGGCGGTGCTGGGCGGCGCCAACGCCCTGGCGGTCGAGACGGCGGCGGGGTGGGAGATCGTGCAATACCGGAAGGCGGCGCTGATCGGGCCAGGAGCGTGGCGGCTGACGGGTCTGTTGCGCGGGCAGCGGGGGACGGAGGTCGAGATGCGGTCTGGCGCGGAGGCCGGGGCGGTCGTGGTGGTGCTGGACGACCGGCTGGCGCGGGCGGAGATCGGGCGGAACGAGCGCGGCCTGCCGCTGATCTGCCGCACCGGACCGGCGGGGGCGGCGCCGGGCGGGGACGGGGTCAGCGAGATCGGATTCACGCCGATGGGGCTTCACGCCCGCCCCTGGTCGCCCGCGAGCCTGAAGATCGAGGCGGTCGGCGGCGGGGTGAAGGTGATCTGGACGGCGCGGACGCGTCTGTATGGCGACAGCTGGGAAGGAGAGCCTGCGCCTGCGGATCCGCTGCGATTCCGGGTGGTGGTGCGCGACGGGACGGTCGTGCGGCGGATGATGGAGGTTGAGGGGAACACCGTCCGCTATGCTGCAGAGGACATGGCGGCGGACTTTCCGGGCGGGGTGACGCTTGCTGCGCGGATCGCCGTGGCCCAGTGGGGCGAGGGGTTCGGCTGGGGCGTCGAGGCGGAAATCGCCCTGGCCTGACGATTATGCCGGGTTCGGCCCTTTGCGCGGGCGGGGGCATGGCTTAACTGACAGCCACTCTTGGTTTTCAGTTGGAGCGACAACGGACGTGGCAGGCGACCCCTATAAGGAACTGGGCGTTTCAAAGGGCGCGAGCGCGGACGAGATCAAGAAGGCGTTCCGCAAGCTGGCCAAGGAGCTGCACCCCGACAAGAACCCCGGCGACAAGATCACCGAGGACAAGTTCAAACGGGTGACGGCCGCCTTCGACATCCTGGGCGACAAGGACAAGCGCGCCAAATACGACGCGGGCCAGATCGACAGTGACGGCAATGAACAGCATCGCGGCTTTGGCGGGGGGCGGCCTGGCGGCAATCCGTTCGGCCAGGGCGGCGGGATGGGCGGCGGCTTCGGCGGCGGACCCGGCGGGCGCGCCAATTTCGAAGGCGTCGATCTGGACGACCTGTTCGGCATGTTCGGCGGATCGGGCCGTCAGCGCGGCGCGCGAGACTTCTCCTCACGCGGGCAGGATGTGAAGGCGACGCTGGACATCAGTCTGGAAGACGCCATCGCGGGCGCCACGCGGCGCATCCAGTTCTCGGACGGACGCACGCTGGACGTGACCATCCCCAAGGGGGCGTCCGAAGGCCAGACCATCCGCCTGCGCGGACAGGGCGCGCCGGGACGCGGGGCTGAGAACGGCGACGCCCTGATCGAACTGAGGATCGAGAACCACCCGATCTATAAACGCGACGGCGCGGACCTGACGATGGACCTGCCGGTGTCGGTTCCCGACGCGGTGCTGGGCGCCAAGGTGCGCGTGCCGACGCCCGAGGGCGTGGTGCAGATGACGATCCCGGCGGGGTCGAACTCTGGCAAGGTGCTGCGCCTGAAGGGGCGCGGGGCGTTCGCCCAAGGCAAACGCGGCGACCTGCTGGCCAAGCTGGCGGTGACCCTGCCCGATGAGCCGGATACGGAGCTGACCAGGTTCGCCGAGGACTGGCGCGCCAAGCGGCCCTATACGCCGGGACGCTGAAGCCCAACACCGCCTCGGGGGAGACGAAGATGACGATTGCAAAGCCTGATGTGCGGCCGGCGCGGCCCTGGTTCTCGTCCGGGCCGACGGCGAAACGACCCGGCTACAGCCTGGGAGCCTTGCCGCAGGAGTTGCTGGGACGCGGCATCCGCGCGCCCGAGGTGGTGGAGCGTTTCGCCCACGGCCTGCGCCGCACGCGCGAGGTGCTGCAGGTCCCGGACAGCCATGTGCTGCTCTATACGCCGGGGTCCGACACGGGTGCGGTCGAGGCGGCGCTGTGGGGAATGCTGGGCCAGCGGCCCGTGCAGGTGGTCGCCTTCGAGAATTTCGGCCTGACCTGGCTGGCGGACGTGAAAGACCATCTGGGGCTGGAGCCGGAGGCGCTGACGGCGCCGTGGGGCGATCTACCGGACCTGTCGAATGTGGACTGGTCAAAGGATGTGGTCTTTCCGTGGAACGGCACGACCTCGGGCGTGCGCGTGCCGAACGCGGACTGGATCGCCGACGACCGCGGGGGGCTGGCGATCTGCGATGCGACCTCGGCGGCGTTCGCGATGCCTCTGCCCTATGACAAGCTGGATGTGGTGACCTTCAGCTTCCAGAAGGCGCTGGGCGGCGAGGCGGGCATCGGGGTGATGGTGCTGTCGCCGCGCGCGGTCGAGCGGCTGGACACATACCGACCTGACCGGCCCATTCCCAAGGTCCTGCGGATCACGGACGGCAAGGGGTTTGATCGCGCCCTGGCCGACGGGGTGGCGATGAACACCTTCTCGATCCTGACCATCGAGGACTGGATCGACGCCCTGGACTGGGCGGAAAGCGTCGGCGGTCTGGAGGAGCTGATCCGCCGCACGGACGCCAATTATGCAGCCCTGAACGAATGGGTGGCGCGCACGCCGTGGGTCGACTTCCTGCCCGAGCGACCGGAGGTGCGGTCGACCACTTCGGTTTGCCTGAAGTTCATAGATGCGCGGATTGCGGCGCTGGACGACAAGGCCAAAAAGGCCTTCGTCACGCGGTTCAAGGCCCTGCTGGAAGGCGAGGGGGCGGTGTTCGACATGGAGCCGCACCGGAATGCGCCCCCGGGCCTGCGTCTATGGTGCGGCTGCACCGTCGAGACGGCGGATGTCGTGGCGGCGACGCCGTGGCTGGAATGGGCGTTCGAGACGGCGGCCAGCGAACTGGCCGCATAATTCCGCACGGATGGGGCGACTTCTGATGATTCAGGAGTTATAGGCTCCCACCGCATTCTGAATTGCGGAGAAACGATCTTGGCGAACGTCGCGGTAGTCGGCGCCCAATGGGGCGACGAGGGCAAGGGCAAGATCGTGGACTGGCTGTCCAATCGCGCCGACATGGTGGTGCGGTTCCAGGGCGGCCACAATGCGGGCCATACGCTGGTCGTTGACGGCAAGGTCTATAAGCTGGCGCTGCTGCCTTCGGGCGTGGTGCAGGGCAAACCCTCGATCATCGGCAATGGGGTGGTGGTCGATCCCTGGCATCTGGTCGGCGAGATCGAGAAAATCCAGGCGCAGGGCGTGGCGATCACGCCCGACATCCTGACCATCGCCGACAACGCCTGTCTGATCCTGCCGATCCACCCCGCATTGGACGTGGCGCGCGAAGCCGCCGCCAGCGCGCCGGGCGCCAAGATCGGCACGACCGGACGCGGCATCGGCCCGGCCTATGAGGACAAGGTGGGCCGTCGCGCCATCCGCGTCTGCGACCTGGCCAATGAAGACGACCTGAAGGTCAAGATCGACCGTCTGCGCTCGCACCACGATCCGCTGCGGGCGGGTCTGGGGCTTGAGCCGATCGATCCGGAAGCGCTGCTGGCGCAACTGCTGGAGATCGCGCCGAAAATCCTGCCTTACGTGAAGCCCGGCTGGCGCGTGCTGGATCAGGCGCAGAAGGACGGCAAACGCGTGCTGTTCGAGGGGGCGCAGGGCGCCTTCCTGGACGTGGATCACGGCACCTATCCCTATGTGACCAGTTCCAACACCGTGTCGGGACAGGCAGCGGCGGGTTCGGGCATCGGCCCGCGCGGCGTCGGCTATGTGCTGGGCATCGTGAAGGCCTATACGACCCGCGTGGGCGAGGGGCCGTTCGCCTGCGAACTGAACGACGAAGTCGGAGAGCATCTGGCGACCGTAGGGCGTGAAGTCGGGGTGAACACGGGACGCGCGCGCCGCTGCGGCTGGTTCGACGCCGTGTTGGTGCGTCAGTCGGTGGCCATCAACGGCATCGACGGCATCGCCCTGACCAAGCTGGACGTGCTGGATGGGTTGAAGACGCTGAAGATCTGCGTCGGTTACAAGGTGGATGGCGAGGTGCTGGATTATTTGCCCAGCAGCCTGAAGGCCCAGGCCGCCGCCGAGCCGGTGTTCGAGGAACTGGAAGGTTGGAGCGAAAGCACCGCCGGGGTCCGCAGCTTCAAGGACATCAACGCCCACGCCATCAAATATGTGCGCCGGATCGAGGAACTGATCGGCGCGCCGGTGGCTCTGCTGTCGACCAGCCCTGAGCGGGACGATACGATCCTGATGCGCGATCCCTTCCAGGGCTAGGGGCCGCGAAAACCTCGGAGTGATTCAACGGCTCTTAACCGGCAGAGGTTAAGGTTACGGCGCAAAGGAGCCGAGCCGTGTTCACTGCTGACGTCAAGACGCTGAATCGTATCGCGCCGGCTGTGCGTCGGGTGGTTCTTGTCGAGCCTAATCCTTCGGCGGCCCGTCTGATGACGGACATCATGAAGGGGCTGGGCGCGCGCGAGGTCTATGTGGACGGCGACGAGGATCGGGCGCTGGAACTGGTGCGCGACGCCGAGCCGGGCATCATCTTCATGGAGCGGGCGGGCCCCAGCCTGAATGGCGAGAGCCTGGCGCGGCGCATTCGTCGGTCGCATATGGTCAGCCGCATGGCGCCGATCATCATGGTGACGGCCGAAGCCACCGCCGGCGCCATCAAGGGCGCGCGCGATGCGGGCGTTCACGAGTTTTTGCGCAAGCCCTTCACGACGGGCGACCTGTTCAAGCGGGTCGAGAATGTCGCCTTGAAGCCCCGTCCGTGGGTGGAGGCCGTGGGCTATGTCGGGCCGGATCGTCGGCGGTTCAACTCGGGCGAATACGCCGGGGCGAAGAAGCGCAAGGGCGACGCCTCGTCCGGGTCTGCGGTCGATATCCGGGATCAGGCCACGCGGATTCTGGTTGCGGCCATGAGCCAGTTTGACCAGGATCCGATGCAGGCGACGCGCGCCATCCGCCAGCAGGCCGAGACGCTGAAGGCGGTCGGCGCCAAGATCGGCGACGCCAAGCTGGCGATCGCTGCGGCCGGACTAGAGGGTTATCTGGCGTCGGGGCCGTCGACCAAGGCGGGTCTGGCCCAACCGGTCGGCGCCATTCTGGCGCTGGGGCAGCCCGCGCCTGTCGCGCGGGCGTCCTAGAGAGGATCAGCGCGCTTCACGCCGACGGGCATGAAGCGCGACAGGGTCAGGCGTCGACCAAATTGCGCTCTTCAGCGGCCGAGCGCATCGCCTTTTGCAGTTTCTCGAAGGCGCGGACCTCGATCTGGCGCACGCGTTCGCGCGACACGCCGTACTGGCCGGCGAGTTCTTCCAGAGTGACCGGATCGTCCTTGAGGCGGCGCTCCGTCAGGATGTGCTTCTCGCGTTCGGTCAGCTCCTCCATGGCCTCTTGAAGCAGGCTCATGCGGATGCCCTTTTCCTCGTCTTCGGCGAGTTGGGTTTCCTGAGAGACAGCCGTGTCGTCGGCCAGCCAGTCCTGCCATTCGCTTTCACCGTCGGCGCGCAGGGGCGCATTCAGCGAGGCGTCGCCGCCGAGGCGGCGGTTCATGTTGGTGACTTCCTCTTCCGACACGCCCAGCTTGGTGGCGATGGCGGCGAGATGTTCAGGGTGCAGGTCGCCTTCCTCGAAGGCCGAGATCTGGCTCTTGGCCTTGCGCAGGTTGAAGAACAGCTTCTTCTGCGCGGCGGTGGTGCCCATCTTCACGAGGGACCAGCTGCGCAGGATGTATTCCTGGATCGACGCGCGAATCCACCACATGGCGTAGGTCGCCAGGCGGAAGCCCTTGTCAGGATCGAATTTCTTGACGGCCTGCATCAGGCCGACGTTGCCCTCGGAAATCACTTCGCCGATCGGCAGGCCATAGCCGCGATACCCCATGGCGATCTTGGCCACGAGACGAAGGTGAGAGGTCACGAGACGGTGGGCGGCTTCGGGGTCCTGGTGCTCTGACCAACGCTTGGCGAGCATGAACTCCTCGTCCTTGGTCAGCATCGGAAACTTGCGGATTTCCGTCAGATAACGCGACAGTCCCTGTTCAGGCGACATCACCGCGAGCGTACTATTAGCAGCCATATTTGGTCCCTCCGACCGTCTAAACGAGCGGGCTCTGCGTCCTCGACCACAGTGTGTGCATCGAAGCCTCTCCCCTCAACCACTCAGATGGTGATGAGTTGCCTCGATGTTTAGAGGCGAGCGGCCACACGAAAGCGTGACCGTTGCCTGCGCGCCACTCTGCGCCGAACAGACAGCAATATAGAAGTCGTCAGTTTCTATTCAAGACCCACTAAGACGCCGCAAATGCGATTCCTGGACCCGGCTCAGAGACCCAGAATGGTGCGATAGGTCGGGTGAACCGTGTCGGCAAGGTCGGGATGCTTCTGGAAATAGGCGGCGAAGAAGGGACAGACGGGCAGGATCAGCAGTTCGCGCTCTCTGGCGTCCTCGATAACGTGTTTGGCCAGCCGACTGGCGATGCCCCGCCCTTCAAGACGCTGAGGCACCAGGGTCTCGGTGATCATCAGATTGGGCGGCGACAGATTATAGGTGACGACGGCGATCTCGCCCTCGACCGGCAGTTCGTACTGGTGACGTTCGGCGTTGTCGCGGATTTCGGGATCAGCCATCGGTCGGCGCCTTTCAGAGCGTGGTCAGCAAAGTCTCAAGCGACTGCATATCAGCAGGGGGCGCGGTCTCGAAGCGGAGCGGTTCGTTAGTGACGGGGTGAACGAAACCCAGGACGGCGGCGTGCAGGGCCTGACGGGCCAGTCCGGCCTCGGCGATGGCGGCGCGGACGGGGGCGGTGGGGCTGCCGGAGCCATAGACAGGGTCGCCGAGCAGGGGCGAGCCCTTGGACGCCAGATGAACGCGGATCTGGTGGGTGCGGCCCGTGTGCAGGGTGCAGGCCACGCGGGCGGCCATCGGCGCGCCGCCAGCCTTCGCCGGTTCGCCGAAAGTGGTCTGGACGACATAGTCGGTGATGGCTTCACGCCCGCCGGACTTCAGCACCGCCATCTTCTTGCGGTCGCCATTGGAGCGACCGATGCGGGTTTCGATCCGCCCTTTCGACGGCGAGGGGGCGCCGCGGCTCAGGGCGATGTAGGTGCGTTCGATGTCATGGGCGGCGAACAGGGCGGACAGGCCCTGATGGGCGCGGTCGGTCTTGGCGGCGACCATGACGCCGGAGGTGTCCTTGTCCAGCCGGTGGACGATGCCGGGCCGGGCGACGCCGCCGATGCCTGACAGACTGTCGCCGCAGTGGGCCAGAAGGGCGTTGACCAGGGTGCCTGTCTCGCAGCCCGGCGCGGGGTGGGCGGCCATGCCTGCGGGCTTGTCGATGACGATCAGGTCCGCGTCCTCATAGAGAACCGTCAGGGGGATGGGCTCGGGCTGGGGCGTGGCGGGCGCGACCGGGGGCAGGGCGACGGCGTAGAGGCCCGGCTGGGCCTTGGCTGAGCCGCTGGTCAGGGCGACGCCGTCGCGGCTGACGGCGCCTTCGGCCAGCAGCGCCTGGAGCCGAGCGCGTGAAAGGGTGGGGAAGACTTCGGCCAGCGCCTTGTCCAGACGCACGCCCGGCGTGTCGATGCGGGCCTGCAGCACTTCGGCGGCTGCGGCGTCTTCGTCGTCGGGCAGGTCGGGTTCGGGCAGGTGTTGGGGCAAGGCGGTCTCCAGCCGCCGATGTAGCACGCCGGACCGCTTGCGCGAGGGGGCGGCGCTGTTGGATAGTCAAGCTGGGGGCGCAGGAGGGATTGCGATGCGGCGGCTGTTGATCATCGGCGGCGTGGCGGCGGCCGGGGTATTGCTGGCAAGCTGCGCTACCATGGGCAAGGACGAGTGCCTGGTCGGCGACTGGGGCCAAAAGGGCTATGATGACGGGGCGTCAGGCTATCCGATGACGCGGCTGGAAGAACACGCAAAGGCCTGCGCCAAATATCAGGTCATGCCCAATCCCAACGCCTATCAGTCCGCCCGCGAGGATGGGCTGCGCGGTTATTGCACCTTCCAGCGCGGCTGGACCGAGGGCAGGGCAGGCAACACCTATTACGGCGTCTGTCGTCCGCAGGAAGAGGCGGAGTTCCTGCCTGCTTATCGTGATGGGCGGCGGCTGTACGATGCCGTGGCCGCGGTTGAGTCTGCACAGAGCGCGCTGAACAGCGCCATCTCCCGGATCGAGAATCGTGAGGACAAGCTGGAGGCCAAACAGGCGGAGCTGCGCCAGAGCGGACGGTCCGACGAAGAGCGCCAGAAAATCCGTGATCGTATTCAGGAAGTGCGCGGTGAAATCCGCGATGCGCGTCGCAATGCGCAAGACGCCGGGGACGCTTTGGACGTCGCGCGGCGGGAAGAAAACCGGGTGCGGTACGAACTGTCGCGCCGCTACCCGGTCTGAGCCTGATCAGGCGGCCTTGACGGTTGCGCCGCGGAACGACGGATCAAGGTCGCCCGAGGTGTAGCGTTTGGCCATCTGGGCGGTGGAGAGCGGGCGGATCTTGGACGCCTGACCCTCGCAGCCGAACTGGAGGTAACGCTCCATGCACAGCTTCTTCATCGCCTCCTTGGCAGGCTTCAGATAGTAGCGGGGATCGAACTCGCCCGGCTTCTCGATCAGGGCCTTACGGATGGCGCCGGTGATGGCCATGCGGTTGTCGGTGTCGATGTTGACCTTGCGGACGCCGTGCTTGATGCCGCGCTGGATCTCTTCGACCGGCACGCCCCAGGTCTGGGGCATTTCACCGCCATAGGCGTTGATGATGTCCTGCAGGTCCTGCGGCACCGACGATGAACCGTGCATCACCAGGTGGGTGTTGGGCAGGCGGCGGTGGATCTCTTCGATCACATTCATGGCCAGGACGTCGCCGTCCGGCTTGCGCGTGAACTTGTAGGCGCCGTGGCTGGTGCCCATGGCGATGGCCAGGGCGTCGACCTTGGTGGCCGCGACGAAATCGACGGCCTGATCAGGGTCGGTCAGCAGTTGGGAGTGATCCAGCACGCCCTCGAAGCCGTGGCCGTCTTCAGCCTCGCCCATGCCGGTCTCCAGCGAGCCCAGAACACCCAGCTCGCCCTCGACCGAGACGCCGCAGGCGTGGGCCATTTCGGTGACGCGGCGGGTGACGTCGACATTGTATTCGTAGCTGGCAGGGGTCTTGGCGTCCTCTTCCAGCGAGCCGTCCATCATGACGCTGGTGAAGCCGTACTGGATGGCGGTGGCGCAGGTCGCCGGGCCATTGCCGTGGTCCTGGTGCATGCAGACCGGGATGTGCGGATACAGTTCCGCCAGGGCGTCGATCAGCTTGGCCAGCACGATGTCGTTGGCGTAGTTGCGGGCGCCGCGCGAGGCCTGGATGATGACAGGGGCGTTGACCTCGTGGGCCGCCTCCATGATCGCCAGACCCTGTTCCATGTTGTTGATATTATAGGCCGGCAGGCCGTAGTCGTTCTCTGCTGCATGATCGAGCAGCTGCCGCAGCGTGATGCGCGCCATTCTTGTAGTCTCCTGAGCCGATTAGTTTTTTTAATTGGGCAAGAGATTAGCTGTGGTGCGCTGCGAAGTCACGCCATGTAACGCCGCAATGGCGCGGTTGAGAGCGAAGACGCGGGCGCGTGACGGGAATGCATCGCGCGCCCGCTGTTCGATCAGGCGCGCAGGGCCTCTACGCCCGGCAGAACCTTGCCCTCCATCCACTCCAGGAAGGCGCCGCCTGCGGTGGAGACGAAGGTCATGTCGTCGGACGTGCCGGCGTGGTTCAGGGCCGCAACCGTGTCGCCGCCGCCTGCGACAGCGATCAGGGCGCCCGACTTGGCGCGCGCGGCGGCGTGCTTGGCCGCAGCGACCGTGGCGGCGTCGAAGGGCGGAACCTCGAACACGCCCAGCGGGCCGTTCCAGATCAGGGTCTTTGACGCGTCGATGGCGGCGTTCAGGCGGGCGACGGTCTCAGGACCGGCGTCCAGAATCTTGTCGTCGGCAGACAGGGCCTCGCCGGTCTTGACCGTACGGGCCTCGGCGCCCGGCTTGACCTCGACGGCGACCACGACATCGACCGGCAGCAGCAGTTCGCAGCCCTTGGCCTCGGCCTCGGCCATGATCTCGCGCGCGGCAGCAGCCATGTCCCGCTCCGCAAGGGAACCGCCGATATCGACGCCTTGCGCGTAGAGGAAGGTGTTGGCCATGCCGCCGCCGATGGCCAGCTTGTCCAGCTTGCCGACCAGATTCTTCAGCAGGTCCAGCTTGGTCGAGACCTTGGAACCGCCGACGATGCCGATGACCGGCTTCTGCGGTTTGCCAAGCGCAGCGTCTAGCGCGTCCAGTTCGCGGCGCATGGATTCGCCGGCATAGGCGGGGATGTGGTGGGCGACGCCTTCGGTCGAGGCGTGGGCGCGGTGGGCGGCCGAGAAGGCGTCGTTGACATAGAGGTCGCCCAGGTCGGCCAGCTTCTGGGCGAAGACCGGATCATTGGCCTCTTCCGCCGCGTGGAAGCGCACGTTTTCCAACAGAACCACGCCGCCCGCATCCAGATCACGGATGGCCTCGACGGCGGGGCCGCCAATGCAGTCGTCGGCGAATCGGACCGGGGCGCCCAGCAGTTCCTCCAGCGGATGAACGACGGGCTTCAGGCTCATTGACGGGACGCGCTGGCCCTTGGGACGGTCGAAGTGGGCCAGCAGCGCCACCTTGGCGCCCGCGTCGCGCAGGCGCTGGATCGTCGGCAGGGCGACCCGCAGACGGGTGTCGTCGGTGACCTTGCCGCCCTCCATCGGGACATTGAAGTCCACGCGGACCAGAGCCGTCTTGCCGGCGAGATCCTTGGCGTCGTCGAGGGTGCGGAAGGTCATCGATTCAATCTCTCATGATCCTTCTCCCGTGGGGAGAAGGTGGCTCGCGGAGCGAGACGGATGAGGGACTTCCGATGGCCCAGTTCGCACATCGTGTCCCTCACCCTTTCGCGCCAGAACGGCGGCTTACGCCGCCGTGCGCTCAAGCCCTCTCCCGCTGGGAGAGGGAGGCAGTCTTACAGGAACTTCGCCATCACCAGGGCCGTGTCGGCCATGCGGGTCGCGAAGCCCCATTCGTTGTCGTACCAGCTCAGCACGCGGGCCAGCTTGCCGTCGACGACCTGGGTCTGGGGCAGGGCGGCGGTGGAGGAGGCGGCGATGTGGTTCAGGTCGCTGGACACCAGCGGATCCGTCGTCGTGAACAGGACGCCCTTCATGGGACCGTCGGCGGCGGCCTGAAGCGCGGCGTTGATCTCGTCCACGTTCACGTCACGGGCGGCGACGACCTTCAGGTCCACGACCGAGACGTTCGGGGTCGGGACGCGGATGGACGAGCCGTCCAGCTTGCCCTTCAGTTCCGGCAGGACCAGGCCCAGGGCCTTGGCGGCGCCGGTGGAGGTCGGGATCATCGACAGGGCGGCGGCGCGGCCCCGGTAAAGATCCTTGTGCATCGTATCCAGCGTCGGCTGGTCGCCGGTGTAGGCGTGGATGGTGGTCATATAGCCGCGCTCGATGCCGAACAGGTCGTTCAGCACCTTGGCCACCGGGGCCAGGGCATTGGTGGTGCACGAACCGTTCGAGACGACGATGTCGTCGGCGGTCAGGGTTTCGTGGTTGACCTTGAAGACGATGGTCTTGTCAGCGCCGTCAGCCGGGGCCGAAACCAGCACGCGCTTGGCGCCCGCCTTCAGGTGAGCCGAGGCCTTCTCCTTGGAGGTGAAGATGCCGGTGCATTCGAAGGCGATGTCCACCTTCAGTTCGGCGTGCGGCAGGTTGGCCGGATCGCGTTCCGCCGTGACCTTGATCTTGCCCGTGCCGACGTCGATCCAGTCTTCGCCCGAGGTCACCGTGCCGGGGAAGCGGCCGTGCACCGAATCGTAGCGGAACAGGTGAGCGTTGGTCTCGACCGGGCCCAGATCGTTGATCGCCACGACCTCGATGTCCGTGCGGCCATGTTCGACGATGGAACGCAGAACTAGGCGGCCGATGCGGCCGAAACCATTGATGGCGACGCGAACGGTCATGGGGAGGCTCCTCTGAGTGGTGGTTTTATCGTTGGCCGTTTCAATGACCGCGAGCGCCGCGTGTTTCAACCCCGAGGACGTAACATCGGGCGATCAACTGTTACGCCGAGGGCTGTTGCGGCAAGAAACACCCCGTCAGGCGATGTTTTTGGCGGATGGGGCAAAAATCTTGCTCAAGCGGGTTGCGCCGTACCGGCCGGTGTGGTTTCTTGCCGTCAGAACAGGGAGCCACCCGTGGCCACAATGACGCGCGCAATGATGAAGGGACGCACCGCGAAGGCGGTGGCGGTCGCTCGCGCGCCGACGGTGTTCGACGCCCGACTCGTACTCATTCTCACCGTACTTATTGGCCTGCTTACGCAAGCGGCGTGGATGCACGCGACCTGACCTAAACGCACTCAGGATCGCCCGGCACCACCCCGCTACCGAAAGGAAGCGGGGTTTTTCGTGCTTGGTGGTTCGAAATGAACTGGACCGATGACGCAAGATTCTACCTCTGAACCCAGGAAGCCGAACGCGCGCAGCGCCTCGGTCACGGCTGGCCCCAACCGGGCGGCGGCGCGGTCCTATCTGCGCGCCGCAGGCATGCAGGACGCCGACTTCGACAAGCCGATGATCGGCATCGTCAACACCTGGTCGACGGTCACCCCGTGCAACATGCACCTGGACCGCCTGGCCAAGGACGTGCGCGCAGGCGTCATCGCGGCGGGCGGCTATCCGGTCGATTTCAACACCATCGTCGTCACCGACGGCATCTCGATGGGCACGCCGGGCATGAAGGCCTCGCTGATCAGCCGCGAAGTCGTCGCCGACTCCATCGAACTGGCCATCGAGGGGCACCAGTTGGACGGCGTTGTCTGCATCGTCGGTTGCGACAAGACGATCCCGGCGGCGGCCATGGCCCTGGCGCGGATGGATATCCCCGGCCTGGTCTATTACGGCGGCACCATCCTGCCGGGCGTCATCGGCACCAAGGAAGTCTCGGTTCAGGAAGTGTTCGAGGCCATCGGCGCGCATTCGGCGGGCACGCTGGACGACGCAGGCCTGAAGGCGGTCGAAAGCGCGGTCTGCCCCGGCGCCGGCGCCTGCGGCGGCCAGTTCACCGCCAACACCATGGCCATGGCCTTGTCGGTCATGGGCATCAGCCCGATGGGCGCCAACGATGTTCCGGCCGTCGATCCGAACAAGGGCGCGGAAGGCGAGCGTTGCGGCCGCATCATCGTCGAGCGTGTTCTGGCTGGCGACAACGCCCGCAAATACATCACCAAGGCCAGCCTGAAGAACGCCGCCGTCGCGGTCTCCGCCTCGGGCGGATCGACCAATGCGGTCATGCACCTGACGGCCATCGCCGCCGAGGCGGGTGTCGATTTCGGCGTGGAGGACTGCCACCAGGCCTGCATCGAGGCGCCGGTCATCTGCGACCTGAAGCCGGGCGGCCGGTTCCTGGCCTCGCACCTGTTCGCGGCGGGCGGCACGCGTCTGGTCACGCAACGCATGGCTGAGGCGGGCAAGATCGTCGACACCCCGACCGTCACCGGCCGCAGCCTGTTCGAAGAAGCCGCTGACGCCGAGGAGGCTCCGGGCCAACTGGTTGTCACCAGCTTCGACGCCCCGGTCATGGCGCGCGGCAGCTACGCCGTCATCTATGGCGATGTCGCCCCCGAAGGCGCGGTCATCAAGCTGACCGGCCACAAGGTCGATGTCTTCGAAGGCCCGGCCTGCGTCTTCGACAGCGAGGAGGACGCCTTCCACGCTGTTCAGGACGGCACGGTCGGCGAAGGCGATGTCATCATCATCCGCTACGAAGGGCCCAAGGGCGGTCCCGGCATGCGCGAGATGCTGCAGGTCACCGCCGCCTTAAAGGGCCGCAAGATCGACAACGTCGCCCTGCTGACGGACGGTCGCTTCTCGGGCGCCAGCTACGGCTTCGTCGCCGGGCATGTTTCGCCGGAAGCCGCTGTCGGCGGACCGATTGCACTCATTCGCGATGGTGACCGCATCACCATCGACGTCACCAACCGCCGGATCGACGTCAATGTCGATCTGGCGACGCGCCGGGCGGGCTTTACGCCCCACGTAGTTCGTCCGGCGCGAGGTGTTTTCGCCAAGTACCGCGCCTCTGTCGCCTCGGCGGCCCAAGGCGCAGTCACCATTCCCAACCCGCCGCCGGCTCAAATCCCGGCATCAAGCAAAAAACCCGCTGCTCAGGACGCCTGACCCATGGCCATCACCATCTACACCAACGACGACATCAAGCCGGGCGCCATCGCCGGTCAGCGCATCGCCATCATCGGCTATGGCTCGCAAGGCCGCGCCCACGCCCAGAACCTCCGCGACAGCGGCCATGACGTGATCGTCGGCGTCCGCGAAGGCGGCACGGGCTGGAAGCACGCCACCGCCGACGGCCTGCCGACCGCCGAACCGGCTGAAGCCGTCAAGGGCGCGGACATCATCGCCATCCTGACCCCGGACATGATCCAGGGTGAAGTCTATCGCGACGTCATCGAACCGAACGCCAAGGAAGGCTCGGCCCTGCTGTTCGCCCATGGCTTCTCGATCATCTATGAGCGCATCACGCCGCGCCCCGACATGGATGTCATCCTGGTCGCGCCGAAGGGCCCGGGCGATCTGGTCCGCCGCGAGTTCCAGCGCGGTCGCGGCGTGCCGTCGCTGTTCGCCATCGAAAAGGACGTCACGGGCAAGGCGCGCGACCGCGCCATGGGCTACGCCAAGGGCAACGGCGGCGCGACCGGCGGCCTGCTGGAGACCACCTTCCGCGAAGAGACCGAGACCGACCTGTTCGGCGAACAGGCCGTTCTGTGCGGCGGCGCCAAGGAACTGGTCATCCAGGGCTTCAACACCCTGGTCGAGGCCGGCTACCAGCCCGAGATCGCCTATTTCGAATGCCTGCATGAGCTGAAGCTGATCGTGGACCTGTTCTACGAAGGCGGCATCTCCAAGATGCACCACTTCATCTCGGAAACGGCCAAGTACGGCGCCGTCGCCAGCGGCCCGCGCGTCGTCACCGAAGAAACCAAGGCCCGCATGAAGACCATTCTGGACGAGATCCAGGACGGCACCTTCGCGCGCAACTGGATCGCCGAAAACGAGGCCGGCAAGCCGCAGTACGAAGCCTGGCTGAAGGCGGACCGCGAAAGCCAGATCGAACAGGTCGGCGCGCGTCTGCGTGAACGCATGGCCTGGCTGAACACGCCCAAGTCCGAAGCGGCCTGAGCCCAGACCTAAAGACCGGATGACCCAGATGACCGCCGTCGCCTTCAAACCCTCTGCCGAGGCCGCCCAGTCCGGCGCCCGCCTGCTGGTCTCCACCCTGGAGCAGTTGGGCGTAGAGGTGGTGTTCGGTTATCCGGGGGGGGCGATCATGCCCATCTATGACGCCCTGGCCGGTTCCAAGCTGCAGCACTATCTGTGCCGCCACGAACAGGGCGCCGCCTTCGCCGCTGACTCCTACGCACGGGTCAGCGGCAAGGTCGGGGTCTGCATGGCGACCTCGGGACCGGGCGCGACCAATCTGGTCACCGGCATCGCCAACGCCATGCTGGATTCCGTTCCGATGGTCTGCATCACCGGCAATGTCGCCCAGGGTGTCATGGGCACGGACTCGTTCCAGGAAGTCGACATCCTGGGCGTCACCCTGCCGCTGGTGAAACACTCCTACCTGGTCCGTCACGCCGCCGACATTCCGGCGATCATCCAGGAGGCCTTCCATATCGCCCGTTCGGGCCGTCCGGGGCCGGTCCTGATCGACCTGCCCAAGGATGTTCAGTTCGAATTGACCAGCGAGCCGCGCGGCCTGCATCTGCCCAACGAGATCGCCGTCGCCGAACCTTCGGTCATCGCCGAGGCCGAGGCCGCCATCCGGGCTGCGCGTCGTCCGGTCCTGTACGTCGGCGGCGGCGCCAAGATCTCGGGCGCGGTCGAGGCGGTTCGGGAGTTCGCGGCCCTGACCGGCATTCCGCAGGTTTCGACCCTGAACGCCCTGGGCTCGATCCCGACGGGGCAGGACAATTATCTGGGCATGCTGGGCATGCACGGCACGCCTGCCGCCAACGAGGCGGTTCAGGGCTCGGACCTGCTGATCGTCGTCGGCGCCCGGTTCGATGACCGCGCCACCGGCAAGCTGGCCGAGTTCGCGCCCGAGGCCGGCGTCATCCATTTCGACATTGATCCGTCCGAGATCGGCAAGCTGCGTTCCGTCGCTGTCGGCGTCGTCGGCGATCTGAAGCCCAATCTGGAGGCGCTGAACCGGCGTCTGGCCGATGGTCCCGCCATCGAGGTTTCGGCCTGGGCCGATCAGTGGCGCGCGCGCTCCGCCGAGACGCAAGTCCGCTATGACGCGCCGGGCGACAAGGTTTATGCGCCGGCTCTGCTGAACGAACTGTCGCGCCTGGCTGGTCCGGGCTTCATCGCCGCCTGCGACGTCGGCCAGCATCAGATGTGGGTCGCCCAGCACTGTGAATTCTCGCGTCCTGAAGCGCACATCACCTCGGGCGGTCTGGGTTCGATGGGCTTTGGCCTGCCTGCGGGCATCGGCGCCAAGCTGGCCGAGCCGGACGCCGTGGTCGTGACCATCACGGGCGACGGCGGCGTGATGATGAACATTCAGGAACTGGCCACGGTCAACCGCTTCAATATTCCCCTGAAGATCCTGCTGCTGGACAATTCTCGCCTGGGCATGGTGCGCCAGTGGCAGGAGTTCTTTTTCGAGCGGAACTTCTCCGAGGTCGACCTGTCCGACAACCCGGACTTCGTGAAGGTCGCCGAAGCCTTCGGCATCGAGGCCTTCCGCATTGAACGCCGCGATCAGGTGACGGCGGGCCTGGAGCGGCTGCTGGCCGCCGAGGGACCGATCCTGGCCCACGTCATTATCGATCCCGCCGAAAACGTCTGGCCGCTGGTGCCGCCGGGCAAGAACAACGCGCAGATGATGCATGCTGCAACCGCTGAAGGAGAACTGTGATGACTGACACCATCCACATCCAGATCGACCGGGCCGACGGCTCGCTTCAGCGTCTCATCGGTCTGGTGGAGCGCCGTGGGTTCCACATCGACGGCATCAACATGGCCGATGAAGGCGACTTCCGCCGCATCGCCCTGACGGTCCGCAGCCGCGACGCCGCCCGCAGCACGGACAATCTGGGCCGCCAGATCGACCGCCTGTTCGGCGCTCGCCGCATCGGCAACGACATGATCCAGTCCGAGGCCGCCTGATCGCGGCCTCGCGGCGCTCCTTCATCGAGCGCCAACCCAAGAAGTAAGAAGGAAGACGTGCATGCAGCCGCTGGCTGAGAACATCTGGGTCAATGGCGAACTGACGCCGTGGGCCGACGCCAAGATCCACGTCATGAGCCATGCGCTCCATTACGGCACCTCGGTGTTCGAAGGCATCCGCGTCTATGACACGCCCAACGGCCCGCGCGGCTTCCGCCTGCGCGAGCACGTCCGCCGCCTGTTCGACAGCGCCCGCATCTATCATATCCAACTGCCCTACACTGAGGACGAGCTGGTCGAAGCCTGCAATCTGGTGGTGCGGACCGAGGGGCTGCGTTCGGCCTATATCCGCCCCATCGCCTTCCTGGGCCAGTGCGGCATGGGCGTGACGCCACAGCCGCAGAACATGAACGTCGACATCGCCATCGCCGCCTTCACCTGGGGCGCCTATCTGGGCGAAGAGGCGCTGGAGAAGGGCGTGGACGCCTGCGTCTCCAGCTGGAACCGCACCGCGCCGAACACTACGCCGTCGGCGGCCAAGGCAGGCGGCAACTACCTGTCCTCATATCTGATCGGCCGTGAGGCCCGCGTTGGCGGCTTTGGCGAAGGCATCGCCCTGGGCGTCGATGGGCGTCTGTCCGAAGGGGCGGGCGAGAACCTGTTCGTGGTCAAGGACGGAAAGGTCATGACCCCGCCCGCTGCCAACTCCATCCTGATGGGCATTACGCGCGACAGCGTCATCAAGCTGGCCAAGGCCCAAGGGTATGAGGTCATCGAACAGGCCATGCCGCGCGAAGCCCTGTACCTGGCCGACGAAATCTTCATGACCGGCACCGCCGCAGAGATCACGCCGGTGCGTTCGGTCGACGGCATCACCACCCGGGCCGCAGGGCCTGGCCCGGTGACCAAAGCGATCAACAACGCTTTCCGCGGCCTGTTCACGGGCGAGACGCCGGACACCTTCGGCTGGCTGGAGCCGATTGACGCGCCCGCAGAGAAACGGACGCCTGAATATGCCTAAGACCCTGTTCGACAAGGTCTGGGACGCCCACGTCGTGCGGTCGGAAACGGCCGAGACGCCGGGGGTTCTGTATATCGACCTGCACCTGGTCCACGAAGTCACCAGCCCGCAGGCGTTCAGCGAGATCGAGGCGCGCGGCCTGAAGGTGCGTCGCCCCGACCGCACCTATGCGACCCTGGACCACTCGACCCCGACCCTGCCTGCGGGGCTGAACGGCCTGAAGCCCTATGTCACCGCCCAGGCCGAGGCCCAGGTGCACACGCTGGAGCGCAACTGCGCCGCCCACGGGGTGCGTCTGGCCGGTTGGGATTCTGATGATCGCGGCGTGGTCCACGTCATGGGGCCGGAACTGGGCCTGACCCAACCGGGCATGACGGTCGTCTGCGGCGACAGCCACACGGCGACGCACGGCGCCTTCGGTGCGCTGGCCTTCGGCATCGGCACCTCGGAAGTCGGCCATGTGCTGGCGACGCAGTGCCTGTTGCAGCGCAAGGCCAGGTCCATGCGCGTGACCGTGACCGGGCGACTGCAGCCCGGTGTGTCGGGCAAGGATGTCGCCCTGGCCGTCATCGCCGCCATCGGGTTCGGCGGCGGCACCGGCTATGTCATAGAATATGCGGGCGAGGCGGTGCGGTCGCTGGACATGGAAGGGCGCATGACCCTGTGCAACATGTCCATCGAGGCCGGTGCGCGTGCGGGCATGATCGCCCCCGACCAGACGACCATCGACTGGCTGCGCGGACGCAAGAATGTCCCGGCGGATTATGAGGCGGCGGCGGCTGAGTGGCTGACGCTGGCGACCGATCCCGGCGCGGTCTTCGACAAGGAGGTCGTGTTGGACGGCGCGGCCATCCGTCCGATGGCGACCTGGGGCACGACCCCGGACGCAGGCGCGCCCATCGGTTCGCCGGTGCCGCAGCCCCAGTCGGATTCCGACCGCAAGGCCATCGCCTATATGGGCTTCACCGCAGGCGAGGCGACGACCAACCAGCCGGTGGACGTGGTCTTCATCGGCTCCTGCACCAATGGCCGTCTGCCTGACCTGCGCGCCGCCGCCGAGGTGCTGCGCGGCCGCAAGGTGAAGCCGGGCCTGCGGATGCTGGTGGTGCCCGGTTCGGAGGCTGTGCGTCGCGACGCCGAGGCCGAAGGTCTGCACGAGGTCTTCATCGCCGCCGGGGCCGAATGGCGCATTCCCGGCTGTTCGATGTGCATCGCCATGAACGGCGATGTGGTGGCGCCGGGGCAACTGGCCGTCTCGACCTCCAACCGCAATTTCGAAGGGCGTCAGGGCAAGGACGCTCGCACCATTCTGGCCAGCCCCGCCACGGCGGCGGCGACGGCGGTGGCGGGCGTGCTGACCGACCCGCGCGTCTTCCTGCGTGAGACGATAGGAGCGCAAAATGTCTGAGCCGTTCCAGGTTTTGACGTCGAGGACGGTCACGCTCAGCCAGGCCAATATCGACACTGACCAGATCATCCCGGCCCGCTTCCTGACCACCACGACCCGCGAGGGGCTGGGCAAGGCGGCCTTCTATGACTGGCGCTATGAGGGCGATGGATCGGAAAAGCCCGAGGCCATCCTGAACCGCATCGACCCGGCTGAGCATCGCATCCTGCTGGCCGGAAAGAATTTCGCCTGCGGCTCGTCGCGCGAACATGCGCCCTGGGCCCTGTACGACTATGGGTTCCGGGCGGTGATCTCGACCGAGATTGCTGACATTTTTACATCGAATGCGCTGAAAAACGGCCTGCTGCCCATCGTGGTCAGTCAGGCGGTTTGGGACGATCTGGCGTCGCAGCCGGATCAGCCCGTGACGATCGACCTTCAGGCGAACGAGATCCGGCGCGGCAATGCGCTGCCCGTGCCGTTCGGGGTCGAATCCTTCGCCCGTCAGTGCCTGCTGGACGGGGTGGACACCCTGGGCTGGCTGCAATCAAACCTGCCTGAGATCGAAGCGTTCGAGCGTTCGAGAGAGACCATCTGATGACCAACGCCGCCCCCAAGACCTATAATGTCGTCCTGCTGCCCGGCGACGGCGTCGGCCCCGAAGTGACCAGCGCCGCGCGCAGCGTGCTGTCGGTCATCGGCGACTTCTACGGCCACGTCTTCAACTTCTCCGAACACCTGATCGGCGGCGCGGCCATCGACGCCACGGGCGACCCTCTGCCGGATGCGACGCGCGAGGCCTGCCTGGCCGCTGACGCCGTATTCCTGGGCGCTGTCGGCGGACCCAAGTGGGATGGCGGCAAGCGCCGTCCCGAGGAAGGTCTGCTGGCCATCCGCAAGGCGATGGGCCTGTTCGCCAACCTGCGTCCGCTGCAGGTTTCGCCCGTCCTGGCGCACCGTTCGCCGCTGAAGAAGGAGATCGTCGAAGGCGTCGATCTGATCGTCTTCCGCGAACTGACCGGCGGCGTCTATTTCGGCAAGAAGACGCGCGACGAAAAGGGCGCCACGGACCTGTGCGAATATACGGTGGTGGAGATCGAGCGCGTCGCCCGCGCCGCCTTCCAGACCGCCCAGCAGCGTCGCGGCAAGGTCACCTCGGTCGACAAGGCCAATGTGATGGAGACCAGCCGCCTGTGGCGCGAGGTCGTGACCCGCATCCACGCAGAGGAATACCCCGAGATCACCCTGGAGCACGCCCTGGTCGACTCCATGGCCATGCACCTGATCCGCAAGCCGCGCGAATATGACGTCATCCTGACCGAGAATATGTTCGGCGACATCCTGTCGGACGAGATTTCGGTTCTGGGCGGCTCCATCGGCCTGCTGCCGTCGGCCTCGCTGGGTACGGAAGGGCCGGGCCTGTTCGAACCGATCCACGGGTCGGCGCCGGACATCGCCGGGCAGGACCTGGCCAATCCGATCGGCGGCATCCTGTCGGCGGCCCTGCTGCTGCGCCACAGCCTGAAGCTGGAAGACGAGGCGGACGCCATCGAAGGCGCCGTCGCCGCCGTGCTGGCGTCAGGCGCCGTCACCGCTGATCTGGGCGGCGAACTGGGGACGCGGGCCGCTGCGGACGCCGTCATCGACGCTCTGCGCGCCATCCACTGGGCGGCGGCGCATCGGGTGCAGATGCACTGGGCGTAAAGGCGGCGAACGAGGGCCGAATTTCTGACCCTCAAGCGCGGCTATTGGCGCCACAAAATATCGAGAAGAGATCGCATAATCGCATGATTGTGCGATCTCTTTAATTTTACTGATGACGGGTGCAAGAAAATTGCGCCGTTTACGTCATGCCCCCTTGCGCAGTTCGCAATTGCGGTAGCACCTTCGCAATTGCGAGATTGCAAAGGGGGTACCAGTTGATGTCGCATGTTGGAAACCGTCTCCGGGGAGGAGCCGCGCTCCTCCTGTCTTCACTTGTATTTCTAGCCGCAGGCGCGGCTGAAGCGCAGGCCGCCGTCCCTGCGCTGCTGGGTCATCAGACGGCGCTTGAATTAGACGGCGCCGGCACAGCCTGGCTTGGCGTCTCCACCGCCCTGGTTCTGCTGATGACCCTCCCCGGTCTGGCGCTGTTCTACGGCGGCATGGTGCGGCGCAAAAACGTCATCGCCACCATCACACAGTCGGTCGGCGTCTTCTCGGTCGTGACCCTGGTCTGGTTCATCGCCGGATACAGCATCGCCTTCGGCGCCAACGCAGACCCGACGCTGCAGAAGTTCGTCGGCAATCTGGACATGCTGTTCCTGAATGGCGTGACGCTCGAAACGGCCAACAAGCTGCTGCCGGGCATTCCAGAGTTTCTCTGGATTTCGTTCCAGCTGACCTTCGCCATCATCACGCCCGCCCTGATTACCGGCGCCTTCGCCGAGCGGTTCAAATACTCGGCCCTGCTGCTGTTCACCGCCTTGTGGTCGCTGCTGATCTACGCCCCCATCTGTCACTGGGTCTGGGGCGGGGGCTTCCTGGGCGGCGCGGGCGTTCTGGACTTTGCAGGCGGCGCCGTCGTCCACGTCAACTCAGGCGTCGCGGGTCTGGTCTGTGCTATCTTCCTGGGCCGTCGCAAGGGCTATGGGGTTGAGCCGATCACCGCGCACAACCCGGTTCTGACCCTGATTGGCGCCAGCCTGCTGCTGGTCGGCTGGATCGGCTTCAACGCCGGGTCGGCAGGCGCCGCCAACGCCCTGATGGGCGTCGCCCTGATCAACACGCTTCTGGCGGCTGCGGCTGCGGCCCTGGCCTGGAAGGTGATCGAAGTCATCGAGAAGAAGAAGATCTCGCTGATCGGCATGTTGTCGGGCGTGGTCGCAGGCCTGGTCGGCATCACGCCGGCCGCAGGCTTCGTCGATCCGAAGGGCGCGGTTCTGATCGGCCTGATCTGCGGCGTCGTCTGCTACGCCTCGTCGGTCTGGATCAAGAAGCTGCTGCGTTATGACGACTCGCTGGACGCCTTCGGCATCCACGGCGCAGGGGGCCTGGTCGGCGCCTTGCTGACGGGCGTGTTCGCCACTACGGCGATCAACAGCGCGTCCGAAGGCGCCAACATCGGCGCCCAGGCGCTGGGTCTGTTCTGGACCATTCTCTACAGCGCGGTCGGCACCTTCATCATCCTGCTGATCTGCAAGTACACGACCGGCCTTCGCGTCAGCGAGGCCGAAGAGGCGGCCGGTCTGGACACCTCGCTGCACGGCGAAGTGCTGGACCACTGAGACTGCAATCGGGCGCGGCTCCCAATCCCGCGCCCGATCATCTTCCGCTCCATGCGGAAATCACAGCTTCAATCAAATCGAGGGGATACGATTATGAGAGCTCATGTCTTGTTTGCGGCCTCGGCCGTTTCGGCCGCCTTCGCCCTGATGGGCGCAGCGCCTGCCTTGGCCGGTGATGTCGCGTTCAACATCGGCGCAACCAACAACTATGTGTTTCGCGGCCTGACCCAGACGGACGAAAAGTTCGCAGTTCAGGGCGGATTGGACTTCGCCACCGAAGGGGGCTTCTACGCCGGGGCCTGGGCGTCGAATGTCGATTTCAAGGATGGCACCGACGCGGAAATCGACCTGTACGGGGGATACAGGACAGAGGCGGCGGGTTTCGCCTGGGATGTCGGCGTCATCGCCTACAGCTATGTCGGGGCGCCCAGCGGCGTCAGCTACAACAACTATGAGGTCAAGGTCGGCGCCTCGCGGGCCTTTGGTCCGGCGACGGTGGGGGCGACCCTGTACTATTCGCCCGACAGTTGGGGCGTTGAGAACGAAAGCCTCTATGCCGAGCTGACCGCCGCCTACACGGTTTCGGACAAGATCGCGGTGTCGGGCGCCGTCGGCCGTCAGACCTTCGATCCGGGCTCCGACTATACGACGTGGAACCTGGGCGGGACCTATGCCCTGACCGATAAGCTGGGTCTGGACCTGCGCTATTACGACACGAACCTGAGCGGCTATGACGACGCGTTCGTCGTGTCCCTGAAGGCGGCCTTCTGATCGGCTGAGCCGTCAGGCAGATAAGGAAAGCCCCCCGATCCTGGCGGATCGGGGGGCTTTTTTATTATCGAGCGTAGCGGCTTTGGACCGGCTCGTAGTTGTCCCAGACCTTGCCGTCCGCCAGCGAGCGAAGCAGCTTCAGGTACTCGGCATGGGTCCAGGCCAGCGGCGTGGCCGAGTCCGTGTTCTGACCCAGCTTGTAGTCGCGGCTCGTCGGGTTGCCGACGCCGTCCCACACCTGTTCCGCCAACATCAGGCCGTCGTTGGCGAAACGCTCCATGCCCCGGACATAGGTCTGGCGGATGGCGGCGATGTCGGCGGCGGACGGCGTGCCGTTCACGCTGGCGCGGGCCAGTTCATAGTGTCCGCGTTCGCCGGTGAAGAAGGGCCAGACCCGGCCGCGCTGGCCGGGGCTCATCTCGCCGCCGACGCCGTAGTTGGCGCCCGTCTGCCAGTCTTCGCCGTAGCCATCGACGCCGTAACGGCGCCAGCCCGGCGTCTTGTCGCCTTCAGGACCGAAGTCGTAGCGCACGCGGTACAGCGGCTCCAGCGACTGGTCGTCATAGACGGGCAGGGTGGACAGGATGTGCGGATCGTCGGCGCGACGCACGCCATAGCGGACCAACTCCAGGAAGCCGCCGTCGATGATGCGGTCTTCAGGGGCGGCGACCTGACCATTGGCGACGCCCATCGGCCCCTTGTCGTTCGGGTTCGCATTCTGCGTGATGCGGATGAAGTAGCGGCCGTCGCCGAAGTCCCCGTTGGTCGTGAACATCGTGGCCTCGATCTTGGAGGCGTAGTCGTCGGCGGCGGCCTGATAGCGGGCCGCACCCGTCGCGTCGCCCGAAGCCCGCGCCATTTCCGCCGCGACGGTCAGGCCGGCGATGACGGCGGCGGTGCTGGACGGCGAATAGCCCTGCTGCTCTTCCCAGCGTTCCTGCTGGGTGAAGGGCGGCTTGATCTCGGCGTCGTTCCACAACAGGCCGACCTTGCCGCCATCGACCAGGAAGTCGGCGGCAGGCTTCAGCATGGCGTTATAGTGCTGGGTCATCTGGGCGTCGGACAGCCAGCCCATCTTCCACAGGCGATAGCCCAGCATGATCGGCATGGCCGTCTGATCAAGCTGGACCGCAACCCATTCCAGTTCGCCGTCGACGTGGGTCTTCTGCAGGAACCAGCCGCCGACGCCGGTGTTGCCGGGCGTGTTCGGTCCGACCTGCACCTGCGGCAGATAGTTGAAGGCGGCCAGCGGCGTTTCCTTGTCGCCCATCGCGGCCAGGGCCATCGCCACCTGATAGAAGTCGCGCGGCCAGACGGCCTTGTAGCCGGTCGAGGACTTGGACGCGTCCACCGTGTCGCCCCACGGGTTGGACAGCGAGGCGATCAGGGCGCCCGCGTGGGTGCGGTCTTCCTGCACCTTCAGCATCAGGGCCGAGGCGTAGGCCAGCTTGCCGCCGTCGGTGGACTGGGCGGCCAGGCGCGGCAGTTCGGTCAGGGAGGCGATATAGTCCTCCCAGCCCACGCGGTCGCCTTCGCCGTTGAAGCGGGCCAGGACTTCGTCAAGGCCGGTGGCGAACGAGCCGTCAGCCGCCGCCTGGGCCGCCGCTTCGCTGTCGCCGAAGCCGATGACGAAGTCGCGTGTCAGGGTCTGGCCGCGACGCAACGACGGCAGGGCGCCGGTCATCATGGTGTTGCCGGACTCATCGCCCGTCGAGGCGTAGGTCCAGTCCATCTTGCCGTCCTTGAGGTCGGTCAGGCCGTCGGACACGCCGACGAAGCCGACGCTAGCGGCGGTGAACGGCTGGCTGGGCTTCAGCACCAGATGGGTGTCGCCTTCCCAGGCGTGGAAGGCCTGGCGCGTGACCACGCCGCGGTCATTGATGCCGGTGTTGGCGATGTGCGGCTCAAGCAGCAGATAGGGCGTGGCCTGGCCGGTCAGCGACTTGATGGTGACGCGCAGAACCAGGGCGTTGCGGTCCGGGTCGGTGAAGATCTGCTTCTGGATTTCGAAGCGGCCGTTCTTGTCGCGCGTGGTGACGCGATAGGCGGGCGACAGGGGGCGGCCTTCTGCATCGGTGTGCAGGTATTCGGTGCGTTCGGTCGTGTCCGGGCCTTCCAGCGCCAGACCTTGCGGGGTGACCACGGCGAAGCGCAGCGCCTTGATCTGCGCCTCGTGGATCAGGCCGTACATGGTCTCGGTCAGGACGCCGTCGGCGATCGAGAACCAGACCTTGGACACGGCGCCGGTCGGGCCGCCGTCACGGTACTGACCATCGACATAGGCCTCATAGGAGGCGCCGGCGCCGGTCTTGGCCGCAGTGGACCAGTTCGGCGCAATGCCGGGCGCGCCGGGCGCCACAGACTGGGCGGCGGCGACAGTGGACAGGGCCAGACTGGCCGCGCCGGTCAGGCAGAGAAGTTTCATTGTACGCATAGGATCCTCACGAGGTTTGCGTGGGGCGAGGGGAAAGAAGGAAGGTCAGGGGAACATCCAGGCGGCTGTTCCATGAGGCTTCGGTGTGTTGCGCGCCGGGGAAGACCAGGCTGCGGAAATGGTCGGCGTCATAGCCGCGAGCGCGGAAGACCTGATCAATGCGGGTCTGGAACTCGCCGTAGAACTGATCGAGGGTTTCATCGCCCCGGTCGAAATAGAAGCGATGCGATCCGGCGGCAGGCAGGCCTGCTGCGATCACACCTGTCCAGGCGGCGACCAGACGTTCGCGCCAGGACTGAAGGGCCGGACCGTCTTCCAGCCCATCGACCTTCAACGGCCAGTGGGTCGACAGACAGGCGGCGGCGGAGAAGACGTCGGGCCGCTTCATCACCGCCTGCAGCGAGATCAGCCCGCCCATGCTGGAGCCGCTGATCGTCGTGTCCGCTGGTCCGGTCAGGGTGCGATAGGTCCGGTCGATGAGCGGCTTCAGCTCCTCGACCAGGAAGCGGATGTAGGCTTCGGACAGGGACGGCCCGCCGTAGATGGCCTGCACCTCGTCGCGCATGTCGGCGGGCAGGGCGTCGATCAGGTCGGCAGGCAGGTATTCGCGCAGGCGCAGGTCGGTGTTCCAGACGCCAACGACAATGGGCGCGCGCACCTGGCCGCTGGCGATCAGGCGGTCCAGATGCTCGTCCACGCCCCATTCGCCGAAGTTGGCGGTCGCGGCGTCGAACAGATTCTGCCCGTCATGCATGTAGAGGACAGGATAACGGGTGTCGGACGCCTCATATCCGGGCGGCAGCCAGACCCCGACGTTGCGCGACTTCACATGGGCCGAAGCGACAGCCTCATGCAGCACCAGACGCCCGGCCTTGGGCGCTTCGGCGAATGCGGGGCCGGCGAAGGGCAGGGCGGCGCCCAGAGCCAGCAGGGTGCGGCGGTTCATGCGCGGTGTTCCTTCACCAGCAGGGCGCTGCCTGCCGCCAGAACGAACGAGATCGCGCCCAGCACCAGGGCCCAGATGGCCTGGCCGCCGAACAGGGTCTTCAGGATCAGGCCCAGAACCGTCGCCGCCAGCAGCTGCGGCACAACGATGAAGATGTTGAAGACGCCCATATAGACGCCCATTTTCCGGTCCGGCACCGCCGCTGACAGGATGGCGTACGGCATGGACACGACCGAGGCCCAGGCGAAGCCGACGCCGATCATCGGCAGCCACAGCAGGCCTGGATCGCGAATGGCGAAGATGCCGAACAGGCCCAGCGCGCCGAGCAACAGCATCAGGGCGTGGGTCGCCTTGCGGCCGATGCGCTTGGCCAGGACCGGCAGGGTGAAGGCCGCCAGGGCCGCCACGCCATTATAGACGCCGAACAGGACCCCGACCCAGTCGGCCCCTTCGGCATAGGCGCGCGAGGTCGTGCTGGTCGCGCCGTAGTGGACGCTGGTCACCGCCGCCGTGGTGTAGATCCACATGGCGAACAGGGCGAACCAGGTGAAGAACTGCACCACCGCCAGGCCGCGCATGGTGTCGGGCATGCGGAAGATGTCGTTGACGATTTCGGTCACCGCATTGGTGATGCTGCGGCGCTGCATCATGCCCACCGCGATCTGCAACAGGCCAAAGCCCGCGAAGAAGCCCGCCAGGATCAGCAGCTCCTTCTCCAGATTCAGCGCCGTGATCAGGACGAAGCCCAACAGGCCCAGCACGCCGCAGATCAGGCCGGACGTCATCCAGCCCTGAATGGTGCGGGCCGGCGCCTCAGGGCCGTCCTCGGCCTGGAGGCCCAGCGACGCCTGTCTGGCGCGCTCGAAGGCCGCGATCTGTTCGGGGGTGTATTCCTTGGTCGATAGGACGGTCCACAGCACCGCCGAGAACAGGCCGACGGCGCCGACGTAGAAGGCGATCTTGACCGACAGGGGCACCACGCCTTCCGCCGCCGTGGAGACAACGCCGAACACGTTCGACAGCAGCCACGGCAGGACCGAGGCGAACACGGCGCCCGCGCCGATGAAGAAGCTCTGCATCGCATAGCCGGTGGTGCGCTGCTCTTCCGGCAGGTTGTCGCCGACGAAGGCGCGGAACGGCTCCATCGTGATGTTGATCGAGGCGTCCATGATCCACAGCATGGCCGCGGCGAACCACAGGCTGGGGCTGTTGGGCATGGCGATCAGCGCCAGGGTGGTCAGGATCGCCCCGACCAGGAAATAGGGGCGACGACGCCCGAACCGCGTCCACGTCTTGTCGCTGAAATGGCCGATGATCGGTTGGATCAACAGGCCGGTCAGCGGCGCCGCGATCCAAAGGATCGCCAGCGAATCCACCTCGGCGCCCAGGGTCTGGAAGATCCGGCTGGTGTTGGCGTTCTGCAGTCCAAATCCGATCTGGATGCCGAAGAAGCCGACGCACATGTTCCAGATCGCCAGGCCGGACAGGCGCGGGCGGATGGCGTGGAGTGGTCCGGGCGTCACCTTGCTCATCTGCGGGCGCGTCCGATCGGCACGAAGCGGATGGCCTGGCCGCCGCCGGGGGCCAGGGCCAGCGTCAGCGTGTCCGCCGAGGTGACGTTGCGCTGCTCGATGATGATGTCCTCGCGCTTGCCCTTGTAGTCGGCGTCCGGCCCGTCACGATAGATTTCGGCGCGGTAGCGGCGGCCGGCGTCCAGGAAGTCCAGGCTGGCGCTCAGAACGCGCGGGTGTTCGTCGGTCACGGCGCCCAGGGCCCAGACGTCGGATGCGCGGTCCTTGCGCACGGTGACGACATAGTCGCCAAGCTCGGCGGCCAGGGTGCGGCTTTCAGACCAGTCGCACGGCACGTCCTTGATGAACTGGAACGGGCCGGGGTTGGCCTCGTAGTTGACCAGCAGGTCCGCCGCCATCTGGATGGGGCTGTAGATGACGACATACAACGCCAACTGCTTGGCCCAGGTCGTCTGCACGCCGCCGGGGCTGCGCGTCTCCATGCCGAAGATGCCCGGCGTATAGTCCATCGGTCCGGCCAGCAGGCGGGTGAAGACAAGATTGGCTTCGTGCTCGGGCGGATTGCCGGGGTTGCCCCAGGCCGAATATTCCATCCCGCGCTGGCCTTCGCGGCTGATCATGTTGGGATAGGTGCGGCGCAGGCCGGTGTCCTTGAACGGCTCGTGCGCGTTGACGGCGACCTTGTGGCGGGCGCCGACCTCGATCACCCGCATGTGGTGCTGAGCCATCGCCTGGCTTTCGTGCCACGCCATGACCGACTGGCCGTCCGGTCCAGCCACGCGCGCGCCCTGGGCGTCGGCGACATAGCCGGTCTTCACCGAATGGACGCCCAGACGCTCATACAGCGCCATCGCGGGCTCAAGCTGCTGTTCGTAGTGGAAGGCGTTGCCGCCCGTTTCGTGGTGGCCGATCAGCTGCACGCCCTTGGAGCGGGCGTAGGCGCAGACCGCGTCGATGTCGAAGTCAGGATAGGCTTCGGTGAAGCTGAAGTCCGAGCCGTTGGCGAACCACTGGCCGTCCCAGCCCTTGTTCCAGCCCTCGACCAGAACCCCGCCGAAGCCGTGCTTGGCCGCGAAGTCGATGTGCTTGATCGTGTTCTCGGTGGTGGCGCCGTGGTTGGGGCCGGACGCCCAGCTCTTCAGCTCCAGGTGCATCTCCCACCAGACCCCGACGTATTTCATCGGCTTGAACCAGCTGACGTCGCCCAGCTTGTTGGGCTCGTTCAGGTTCAGGATCAGGCTGGAATCGATCAGGCCTGCAGGGCTGTCCGAAATCTGCAGCGTGCGCCACGGGGTGTTGAACGGCGCAGTCCGCACCACGGCGGCGTTGGTCAGGCCGGGCGTCAGCTGGGCGCGGAAGCCGGTGCCCTCGGAGCGGCGCAGGTTCATGCCCGCATAGTCGATGCAGGCCGCTTCGTGGATCGAGACGTGCAGCCCGGACTGGCCCTTGACCGTCATCGGCGTCTGAGCGCTGCCGACAGCGTCGATCGGCGTGCGGCTGTAGAGATATTCCTCGCGGTTCCATTCCCAGGCAGGGCACCACAGGGCCTCGCCGTTTTCGGCCAGATTGAACTCGGTGATCTCCGAGCCGATTCGGACGGTCTTCAGCGCGGGCTGGTCGGGGAACTCGTAGCGGAAGCCCAGACCGTCGTCATACAGGCGGAAGACCACGTCGACGCGGCGGCCCAGGGCGCCGGTCTCGACATAGCTGACGCGCCATTCGTTGTAGTGGTTGCGGATGAAGCGGCGCTCGCCCCACGGCTGCTCCCAGGTGTCGTCGACAGTGACGGGCTGACCCGCCGTGACGGCCAGGCCGCGTTCGATGGCGGGGGCGTCGGTCAGCAGGAAGCCCAGCTTGGACGGCGCGACCACGACCCGGCCCTGACGCAGGACGGCGTACATCGGACGCCCGTCATTGTCGGTGAAGGCCTCGACCGTCAGCACGCCGCCGGGCGACGAGGCGCGGGCGTGGGTGGGCGAGGTCTGTGCGCGAACGCCGGTGGCGCCGAACGCCAGAAGGGAGGCCCCGCCAAGGGCCAGGAAGGATCTGCGTTGCATCATGGGAACTCCGTTACGCCGCCTCTTGCCAACCGCCGCGAACGGTGGCTGAAATATTTGCAGAAAAGTTTGCAGCCGCAACAGGCTGCTGTGAGGACCCGCGACCTTGAGCCGCAAGACCACCCGACTGGAAGACATCGCGCGCCTGGCGGGCGTGTCCATCGCCACAGCCTCCCGCGCCCTGAATGACAGCCCCGCCGTCAATGACCGCACCAAACAGCTGATCTGGAAGCTGGCCAAGGAGCATGACTATCCGTTCCGCCGCCACATGCCTGCCGGGCCCATCGGCGCACAGGGCACCATCGCCCTGGTCGTGCCGCGTCCGCAGGGACGGGAAGGGCGTCTGAGCGACCCCTTCTTCCTGGAGCTTCTGGCCGGTGTGGGCGAGGCGGCGCGCGAACGCGGCTGCGACCTGCTGATGAGCCACATCTCGCCCGCCAACTACGAAGAACTGTCGGCGGCCCTGAACACCAGCCGGGCTGACGGAGTGATCTTCCTGGGCCAGTCCAGCCTGCATTCGGCCTTCAACCGCCTGGTCGACGCCGATCATCGGTTCGTCGTCTGGGGCGCCGAACTGCCCGAGCAGGACTACTGCTCCATCGGCTCCGACAACACCTTCGGCGGCCGTCGCGCGACCCTGCACCTGGCGCGTCTGGGGCGTCAGCGCATCGTCTTCCTGGGCGATCTTGATCCGCCCGAGGCCATGCAGCGGCATCGCGGCTATCTGGATGCTCTGGGGCAGGCGGGCCTGGCGGTTGCGCCAGACCTGATCGTTCCGGCCCATTTCGAGGTCGAATCCGCGGAGGCTGCGGTGGACGCCCTGATCCGGCGCGGCGTGGACTTCGACGGCATTGTCGCCGCGTCTGACCAGATCGCCCTGGGCGCCGTGCGGGCCCTGCTGCACGCCGGCGTCGACGTGCCGGGCAAGGTCTCGGTCATCGGCTTCGACAATGTGCCCTTCAGCCGCTACTCGCGCCCGGCCCTGTCCACCATCGCCCAGGACACCATGAAGGCCGGACGGCTGATGGTGTCCAAGCTGCTGGACCACGGCGGAGGCGATCTCGGCGCCGGTGTCGGCCGCTCGGAACGGGTGCCGACCGAATTGATCGTGCGCGAGACCTGCGGCGGCTGACATCGTCACGTCGCCTCGGTCGGCAGGGCGAACAGCAGGCCGGTCAACGGGGCCAGTCGGGCGCCGTCGGCTTCGGTCCAGTTGATGGCTTCGATGCGGCGCGCGCCTGCGGGCGGCGTCCACTCGACAGCCTCGTGGCCCAGATTGAACACGCACAGCAGGCGTTCGCCGTCGGCGCCGCCACGCTCGAAGCGTTCGAACATCAGAAGGCCCTGCGGGCCGTCCACCAGCTCCAACCCGCCCAGACGCAGGGCGGGATGACGCTTGCGCAGGCCGATGATGCGGCGCGCGACATGCAGGGTCGATTTTGGATCGGCTTCCTGGGCGTCGACGGCCATCGCGAGGTGGCGCGGATCGACCGGCAGCCAGGGTTCGACCGTCGAGAAGCCTGCGTTGGGCGCCGAGGCGACCCAGGGAATCGGCGTGCGCGCGCCGTCGCGGCCCAGCGTCTGGGGCCAGTTGGCGATGGCCTCGGGATCGACCAGCCGCTCGAACGGCACATGGGCCTGCGGCAGCCCCAGCTCCTCGCCCTGATAGACGAAGACATTGCCGCGCAGGCACATCAGCAGCAGCAGCGCCATCTCGGCGAAGGCCTTCTCGTCGCGGCCCTCTGCCCAGCGCGACACGGCGCGCGGCGCATCGTGGTTCGAGAAGGTCCACGAGGGCCAGCCCTCGCCCTGCTGATCGGGCCACATGCTGTCGCCAATGCCGATCAGCTCGGCCTTCAGCGCATCCGCATAGAGGTAGAGGAAGCCGTAGGCCGAGTGCAGACGATCATCGCCCGCAGTGAATTCCTTCATCTCACGGTCGGCGTGGTCGCCGCCGACCTCCGCCACCGTGAACCGCCCATCATAGCTGTCCGTCAGGTCGCGGATGCGGTTCAGGAAGCCGATGATCTCGGGGTGGGACTGGTTGTAGATCTTGTCCTGAAAGTCGAACGGACGGGTGCGCTTGCGACCATCGTTGATCGGCGGATTGTCGCGCAGGCTGGGGTCGTGGATGGCGAAATTGATGGCGTCCAGACGGAAGCCGTCCACGCCGCGATCCAGCCAGAAACGGGCGGCGGCGATCAGGGCGACCTGAACCTCGGGATTGCGCACGTTCAGCTGGGGCTGCGAGCTGAGGAAGTTGTGCATGTAGTACTGGCCGCGGCGTGCGTCCCAGGTCCATGCGGGGCCGCCGAACACCGACTGCCAGTTCGACGGCGGCGAGCCGTCCGGCTTGGCGTCGGCCCAGACGTACCAGTCGGCGTGTCTGCTGTTGCGGCTAGAGCGGCTGTCCAGGAACCAGTCGTGTTCGTCCGAGGTGTGCGAGAAGACTTGATCGATGACGACCTTCAGGCCCAGAGCCTTGGCGCGCGTGGCCAGGGCGTCGAAATCAGCCAGGTTCCCGAAGATCGGATCGACGTCGCAATAGTCCGAGACGTCATAGCCGAAATCCTTCATCGGCGACTTGAAGAACGGCGACAGCCACACGCCGTCCACGCCCAGAGACGCGATGTGGTCCAGGTGGTCCGTGATGCCCTTCAGGTCGCCGACCCCGTCGTTGTTGGAGTCCGCAAAGCTGCGCGGATAGACCTGATACAGGATCGCGCCGCGCCACCATTCGCGCGTCTTGGCCGTCGTCCGGGAGATTTCGACGAGGTCTGTGGAATGGTGGTTCACTAGGCGCTCTTGCAGATGAGATAGTCGAGGGGAGGGACGGTGACGCCATAGCTGGCGGGTGCGGACGCCTTGGGCGCGCACTGGCCGCGCAGGCTGCGCCAGTTCAGCGAGCCGGGCTCGACCTCGACCTGGGCCGAGATCGGGGCGGTGGAGGTGTTGAACACGACCAGCACCTCTGCGCCGTCGTCGCCCATGCGCGAAATGGCGAACAGGCCCGGCTTGTCGCCATAGGCGCGCGTGACCTGACGGCCGCGACGCAGTGTGGGCTCGGCGGCGCGGATGCGGCCCATTTCGGCGATGGCGCGATACAGGGGCGCGTCAGTGGAATAGGCCGGCTGGCGTCCGCCGATAGGGGTTTCGGCCGCGTAGATCGGCGTCTGGCTGTCGAACATGTCCTGACGCGAGTTGCCGTAGCCGCCCGCGCCCGCAAAACCCTGTTCGTCGCCGTAATACAGGGTCGGCACGCCGCGGCTGAACATCATCAGGGCGTGCGCCAGCTTGACCCGCGCCAGCAGTTCCGCGTCGCTCGCGTCCGGGTTGGCTTCCTTGATGAAATAGGCCGCACGGCCCATGTCGTGGTTGCCCAGGAAGGTTGGCAGGATGGCGGCGGTGTCGCGCCCGTCGGCATAGACGGCGTCGGCCTCGAACAGGCGCGCCAGGGCGTCCGTTCCGCTCTTGCCGGACGCCACATCCACAGCCTGCTTCTGGAAGCCGAAGTCCAGGACGGCGGGGAAGCTGTCGTCCTTGGTGAACCGCGCCAGGGTGGCGGGATCGGCGTCGAAGACTTCGCCGAAGATGTGGAAGTTGGGAATGCCCTTGGCCTTGGCCCGCTCCAGCATCGCGGGGATGAAGGCCTGCCAGAACTCGGGGTTCACGTGACGGGCGGTGTCGATGCGGTAGCCGTCGATGCCGTATTTGTCGATCCAGCCGCCGAAGATGTCGATCATGCCCTGCACGACCACCGGATCTTCGGTGAACAGGTCGTCCAGCCCGGCGAAATCACCGTCCAGCGAGCTTTCGCCTGCAAACGTGCTCTCGCCGCGATTGTGGTAGTGAATCGGATCGTTCAGCCAGGCGGGAACCTTGACGTTCTCCTCACCGGCGGGGACGTAGGGGGTGTAGGCGTAGTCCGGGCGGGTCAGGCGCGAGAAGTCGCGGCCGTCGAAACCTTCGTTGATCGGGGCGCCGTTCACGCCGCCGCGGCGCGTGTAGGGATAGTCGGCCCGGCTGCGATAGACGCAGTCGTTTTCGGGGCATTCGCGATATTGGATCACGTCGGCCGTGTGGTTGGTGACGATGTCCAGATAGACCTTCATGCCGCGCGCATGGGCCGCCTCGACCAGGGCGTGCATCGTGGCGTCGTCGCCGAAGTGCGGGTCAACGGCGGTGAAGTCCGTGATCCAGTAGCCGTGGTGGGCGGCGCCGGTGTAGCCGGCGCGCGACTGTACGGGCTTGTTCTTGAAGATGGGGGCCAGCCAGACCGCCGTCGCGCCCAGACCCTGGATATAGTCCAGCCGCTGGATCAGGCCGGCCAGATCGCCGCCGTGGTAAAAATCCGTGTCAGACGGGTCAAAGCCGCTTTTCAGCCGCTCGGCGGCATAGCCCCCGTGGTCGTTTGAGACGTCGCCATTGGCGAACCGGTCGACCAGCAGGAAGTAGATCACCTCATCCTGCGGCAGGCGCTGGCGCACGGCCGAGGCGGCGTCAGTGCGCGTCTGGGCCTGGGTTGGAGCGGCGCTGAGCAGGGTCGCAAGCGCTGCTGCGGCGGCCAGTGCGGCTTTTCTGGAACGTCTGATGGTCATTCTCGTCCTCCCGTACGCCTGGAAAGTGCAAAGCCTTCCAAGTCGATTTGCAAGATTTTGCAGCCTGAGCCGCCGGTGTCAATGTGGTGCGAAATGGTGCGCTGCAGCGGCAAGGCGGCAATGTGTCGCTGTTCGGCTGCGATATTTCGGCAAAACACGGTCATGAATGAAGACGCAAATGGGGTTCCTACATTAACGGCTTGCAACATTGTCTGAGATTTGCATATTTTTGCGTGGCGTTAGGTCGCGGCATTTAGAACCGCGATCAGCCCATAGGGAGGATGATCATGCTTCAAGGTATCAATCGCCGCACGCGTTTGCTGTCGGGGGTCGCATTCGGCGCGGCGGCTCTGATGGCGGTCGGCTCCGCACAGGCGCAGACAGCGCCTGCACAAAGCGACCAGACGACCGACGTCGGCGATGTCGTCGTCACCGGCATCCGTCGCTCCATCGAGGCCTCGATCGCCGCCAAGGCCGCGAACACCTCGATCGTCGAAGTCATTTCGGCTGAAGACATCGGCAAGCTGCCGGACGTGTCGATCGCTGAATCCCTGGCGCGCCTGCCTGGCGTGACGATGCAGCGCCTTGACGGCCGCAGCCAGCAGATCTCGATCCGCGGCCTTGGCCCCGATTTCACCACGGCCCTGCTGAACGGCCGTGAACTGGTCACCACCGGCGACAACCGGGGTGTCGAGTTCGACCAGTTTCCTTCCGAACTGCTGAACAGCGTCGTCGTCTATAAGACGCCGGATGCGGCCCTGGTCGGCCAGGGTCTGGCCGGCACGGTCGATCTGCGCACGGTTCGCCCGCTGGCCTACGGCCGTCGCGCCATGGTCGCCAACTACCGCCATGAGTGGAACGACATCGGCGCCCTGAACTCGGGCACGACCGACAAGGGCGACCGCTATACCCTGTCCTACATCGACCAGTTCGCTGACGGCACCATCGGCGTGGCCCTGGGTTACGCCCACATGTCGTCGCCCTATCAGTCCGAGCGCTTCAACGCCTGGGGCTATCCGGAATACAGCGACGGCAATCTGCTGACGGGCGGCGTGAAGCCCTATGTCATGTCCAGCGAACTGGAGCGTGACGGCTATATGGGCGTGCTGGAATGGCGCCCCAACGACCGCATCCACTCCACGATCGACGCCTTCTATTCCAAGTTCAAGAACACCCAGGTCCTGCGCGGCATCGAGTTCCCGCTGGCGTGGGGTGGAAGCGCCCAATCTGCTGATGGAGCTTGCGACGCTGTCGGCAACGTCGCCACGCCCGACGTCTGCCGCCCCGGTCCGTCGCTGCGTCCGGGCTACACCGTCGACAACGGCATGATCGTCGCGGGCACCTGGGACAACATCAAGGGCGTTGTCCGCAACGACCTGAACAAGCGCGACAGCACCATCACCGCCGTCGGCTGGAACACCGAGTTCGTGGCCAATGACGACTGGACCCTGGGTCTGGACGTCAACTACTCCAAGGTCGAGCGCAACGACATCATTCTGGAGACCAACGCCGGTACGGGCCGCAACATCAACGGCGCCCTGGACACCATGGGCTTCCAACTGACCGGCGACGGCGTGACCCGCTTCACCAGCCAGCTCAACTATGCTGACCCGAACCTGATCAAGATCACCAGCCCGCAGGGCTGGGGCGGGGACGTGATCCCTGGCGGTCAGGCCGGTTACATGAACACGCCGAGCATCGAGGACGAGATCAAGGCTGTCCGCCTGACGGCGCGTCGTGAACTGCACCAGAGCCCGTTCAAGTCGATCGACTTCGGCTTCAACTATTCGGAACGCACCAAGAGCTTCGTCAACGACCAGTATTATCTGGCCGTGCCGGGCGGCGGCGACCTGACCATCGGTTCGCAGTTCCTGCTGGCCCCGACCGACCTGGGCTATCTGGGTATTTCGGAGGTGATCAGCTACGACGCTCTGGCCCTGGTCAACAGCGGCGCGCTGAACAAGCTGCGCAACCCGAACGCCGACGTCGCCGCCGGCAACTGGGGCGTGACGGAAAAGGTCTCGACCGCCTACGTCCGCGCCAACATCGACCACAACCTGTTCGGCCGCGCCCTGACCGGCAACGTCGGCATGCAGTTCGTCTATACGGAACAGTCGAGCAGCGGCTTTGAGGCTCAGCAGCTCAGCGAAGGCGTCGCCGCAGTGGCGAACGTTCGCGGCGGCGTCGACTATCTGGAGATCCTGCCCAGCTCGAACTTCATCCTGGAAGTCAGCGACGACCTGTTCGCCCGCTTCTCGGTCGCCCGCACCCTGGCGCGCCCGCGGATGGACGACATGCGCGCCTCGCGGAACTTCTCGTTCAATCCGGGCAACAACAATGAAAATGCGACGCCTGAGCAGAACTCACCGTGGAGCGGCGGCGGCGGAAACCCCCTGCTGAAGCCTTTCATTGCCGACGTAGTAGACTTGTCGGTCGAGAAGTATTTCGCCAATCGCAAGGGCTATGTCTCGCTGGCCGGTTTCTACAAGAACCTCGAAAGCTACGTTTACACCTACAATCGCATCTTCGACTTCACCGGTTATCCGACGGGGATTGAGGTACCTAAGATCAACGAGGGTATTCTCACCACTCCCGAGAACGGCAATGGCGGCTGGATCAAGGGGCTGGAGTTCTCGGTCTCGGCGCCGTTCAGCATTTTCCATCCGGCGCTTGAAGGCTTCGGGGGTCTGTTCAGCGCCTCGGTCACGGACAGCAAGGTCCAGCCTGATCCGGCCAATCCGCCGACCACCATGCCGGGCCTGTCGGAAACTGTTCTGAACGGCACGCTCTATTATGAGCGCTACGGCTTCCAGACGCGCGTTTCCGCCCGCTACCGCTCGGACTACCTGGGTGAAGTCGCCGGCTTCGGCAACGGCCGCACCCTGCGTTCGGTCGGCGAAGAAACCATCGTCGACGCCCAGATCGGCTACGAGTTCCAGTCGGGCCCGCTGCAGGGTCTGTCGATCCTGGCGCAGGTCAACAACCTGACGGACGAGCCGTTCAAGACCTTCGAGAACGGCGATGAGCGCCGGACCATCGACTACCAGAGCTATGGCCGCACCTATGCGGTGGGTCTGAACTACCGCTTCTGATTTTTTCCCTCTGAGCAACTTGGGCCGCTTCGTTTCCGAAGCGGCCTTTTTTGCGCCTGGTCTGGAGCCGACGGGGTGGCGCGCGGGCATGAAAAAGGGCGCGGAGCCTTCGCTCCGCGCCCTTTGATCGACAGGCCTGGCGGTCAGCCTTCGATGAGGTTCTGCAGAATGACCTCAAGGCGTTGGCGCATCTCTTCGGCTTCGTCCGGGGTCAGGCTGAACTGGCCGCCGCCCAGTTCGCGGCTGACGGACATGCCCATCAGGAAACCGGCCAGCAGACGGGCGCGTACGACGGCGTTTTCGCCGCCGATCCATTCCTCCAGCGGGCCGAAGAAGCGGGCCGCGCAGGTGTTCTGAACCATTTCCGCCGCCCGCGCCGACCCGACCGAGCGCAGCATGATGGACATGGCTTTAAGCTTTTCGGCCTTCTTGGGCTCATAGACGATCTCGTGCGACACACGGCGTCCGAAGTCGGCCTTGTCGCCCTGCATCAGCTGGCTGCCGTCGCCGCAGCTGTCCAGCGCGGCGAGGAAGAGTTCGTCCTTGGAGCCGAAATATCGACTGATCAACGCAGCATCGACGCCGACGTCACGCGCGATGTCGCGCATTCCGACATCATCATAGCTGTCGGCGGCGAACCGTTCACGCGCGGCGTCGAGAATGGCCGTACGCGTCGCTGCGGCGTTTCTCGGGCGGGGGCCGGTGCACAACAAGGCTCTCAAAACTCCACTAAGAAAGGGCGGATGTAATAACCGTAACTCCCATATGGCTTTGTCAACGCCTGTTGACAAGCGTTGCCCGCTCTCTCATTAAGTCACCACGCGTTGACAAGGCCGACTCCCCATCGGCCTATGTCCGCACGACTGGGATTTACCTCCGATCAGGGAGAATGCGCAGATGCGCGGGCTTAAGATTGCCGCCGTGTCCGTCTTGGCGACGGGCGCGCTTTATGGATGTTCCCCCAAGGCGGAGCAGCAAGGGCCAGGCGCCCCTCCAGTCACAGTGGCGACGCCCCTTCAGCAGAAGGTGGTGGACTGGGATGAATTCACCGGTCGTTTCGAGGCGGTTGAGGCCGTCGAGGTCCGCGCGCGCGTCGGCGGCTATGTGCAGGCGGTGCATTTCCGCGATGGCCAGATGGTCCAGAAGGGGCAACTGCTGTTCACCCTGGACCCGCGCCCGGCCCAGGCCGCCCTGGCCCAGGCTCAGGCCCAGGTCGCCCAGATGCAGTCGCAGCTGACCCTAGCCCGCGCCAACCTGGCCCGCAGCGAGACGCTGCTGGCCTCGCAGGCCGTGTCCAAGGCCGAGTACGACGCCAACAAGGCGGCGGTCGACGCCGCTCAGGCCAATCTGGCTGCGGCGAACGCGGCGACCCGCACGGCGCAACTGAACCTGGAATACACCCGCATCACCGCCCCGACCTCGGGCCGTGTGTCCGACCGTCGCGTCGATCCGGGCAACCTGGTCGCAGGCGGCTCCTCGGCGGGCGATGTTCTGACCACCATCATCTCGGGCGGTCCGATCCACTTCGTCTTTGACGGCTCGGAAGCGGTCCTGCTGAAGTATCTGCGTGAAGGCGCGTCCAATGAGGGCGCGACAGTCCGCATCCGCCTGCAGGACGAGAGCAGCTTCGGCCACACCGGCCGCCTGGACTTCTCGGACAACGCCGTGAACACGGCCTCGGGCGTCATCCGGCTGCGCGCCATCGTGCCGAACGGCGACGGTTTCCTGCGTCCGGGCATGTTCGGCCGGGCCCAGGTCGCGGGCGCTTCGTCCTATGACGCCCTGCTGGTGCCGGATTCGGCCATCGGCACGGATCAGGCGCGCCGCACGGTCGCCGTGGTCGCCGCCGACGGCTCGGTCACGAACAAGGAGGTCCAGCTGGGCCCGATCGTTCAGGGACTGCGCGTCGTCAAGTCGGGCCTGGCCCCGACGGACCGCGTGATCATCGCCGGTCTGCAACGCGCCGCCCAGCCGGGCTCCAAGGTCACGGCCAAAGATGGCCGCATCGCCCCTGTGGCTGAAAAGCCCGCCGTCGTTCCCGTCACCCAAGCGGCCCCGGCCTCCAGCGCCTCGTTCGCCAACAGCCTGTCCACCGGCGACTAAGCCATGAACATATCCCGCTTCTTCATCGACCGGCCGATATTCGCGGCCGTGATCGCGGTGGTGATCTCCATCATCGGCATATTCGCCTATCCGCTTCTGCCGCTGTCGCAGTATCCGGAGATCGCGCCGCCGACGATCACCATCAACGCCGCCTATCCTGGCGCCTCGGCCGAGACCCTGGCCGAGACCGTCGCTGCTCCCATCGAGCAGGAGGTGAACGGCGTCGAGAAAATGCTCTACATCACCTCCTCGTCCACATCGGACGGGTCGGTGGCCATCACCGTCACCTTCCAGCCCGGCACGGACCTCGACGCCGCGCAGGTGCTGGTCCAGAACCGGGTCGCCCTGGCTGAGCCGCGCCTGCCTGACGCGGTTCGCCAGACCGGCATCGTGGTCAACAAGGCCGAGAGCGGCTTCCTGATGATCCTGGGGCTGACCTCGCCCGACGGCACGCTGGATAACGACTACGTCGGCAACTACGCCAACTCGACGCTGCGGGACCGCCTGCTGCGCCTTGAAGGCGTGGGCGCTGTCCAGGTGTTCGGCGGCGGCAACTATTCGATGCGCATCTGGATCGATCCGGCCAAGGCGGCCGAGCGCGGTCTGACCGGCCCCGACATCGTCGCCGCCCTTCGCGCCCAGAACGTCCAGGCGGCCGCCGGCTCCATCGGCCAGCCGCCGTTCCCGACCAACGCCGCAGCCTTCCAGCTGCCGGTGCAGGTTCAGGGTCGTCTGACCGATCCCGACCAGTTCGCCAATGTCGTCCTGAAGACGGACGCCGAAGGTCGCGTGACCTATCTGCGTGACGTCGCCCGCATCGAGCTGGGCGCCCAGGACTACGGCATTCGCGGCTTCTTCGACGGCAAGCGCGGCGTTGGTCTGGCCATCGTCCAGCAACCCGGCGCCAACGCGCTGGGCACCGCCGACCGGGTGCTGAAGGAAGTCGAAGCGATCAAGAAAGACCTGCCTGCGGGCATGGACGTCTCGATCCCCTACAACCCGACTGAGTTCGTGGCTGCGTCGGTGGAGTCGGTTGAACACACCCTGTTCGAAGCCGTCATCCTGGTCGTCATCGTCATCATGGTCTTCCTTCAGACCTGGCGCGCGGCGATCATTCCCATCATCGCCATTCCCGTCGCTCTGGTCGGCACCTTCGCGGTGCAGCTGGCGCTGGGTTATTCGATCAACTCCCTGTCGCTGTTCGCCCTGGTTCTAGCCGTGGGGATCGTGGTCGATGACGCCATCGTCGTCGTTGAAAACGTGGAGCGGGCGATCCGGGAGGGGCTGACGCCCAAGGAAGCCGCCTATCGCTCCATGAAGGAAGTGTCGGGCGCCCTGATCGCCATCGGTCTGGTGCTGATCTCGGTGTTCATCCCGACCATGTTCGTTCCGGGCATTCCGGGCATCTTCTATCGCCAGTTCGCGGTGGTCATCGCCTCGGCCTCGGTCATTTCGCTGTTCGTGTCTCTGACGCTGTCGCCGGCCCTGGCCGCCCTGCTGTTGAAGCCGCACGTCGAGCATGACGAACACGCCCGCAAGCCGGGTCTGTGGGGCTCGGTCATGTATTACGGCGGCTGGGCCGGTCGTAAGTTCAACGAGGGCTTCGACTGGCTGTCGGACCGCTATGGCCGTCTGACTGCGCGCCTGGTGCGCACGGTCGGTCTGGTTCTGATCGTCTATGCCGGTCTGCTGGGCCTGACCGCCTGGCGTCTGGTCGACACGCCCTCGGGCTTCATTCCCGAGCAGGATCAGGGCTTCCTGATCGGCGTCATCCAACTGCCCGCCGGCGCTTCGCTGGACCGTACTGAAGCCGTGATGACCCGCGCCAGCGACATCATCCGCGGCACCAAGGGCGTAAATGGCGCCATCGCCTTCGCAGGCCTTGACGGCTCCAGCTTCTCGTTCGGCTCCAACGCCGCGACCATCTTCGTTCGTCTTGATCCGTTCGCGGATCGTACGAAGGAGCAGGCCGCGACCGCCCTGGCCGGCGCCATCACCCAGGCCACCGGTTCGATCGAGGACGCGCAGATCTTCGTCATCGCGCCCCCGGCCGTTCAGGGCCTGGGCAACGGCAACGGCTTCACCATGATGATCCAGGACACCTCGGGCGCGGGATACCGCGCGCTTGAGGGCGCCACCTTCGCCATGATGGGCGCCGCCGCGCAGAAGCCGACCGAAGTGAACCAGGTCTTCTCGACCTACAACACCGGTTCGCCCCGGATCACCGCCGACGTCGATCGTGACAAGGCGTTGATGATGGGCGTGCAGCCTGGCGACGTCTTCAACACCCTGGGCGTCTATCTGGGTTCGTCCTACGTCAACGACTTCAACATGCTGGGCCGCACCTTCCGGGTGACCGCGCAGGCTGAGCCTCAGTACCGCGACGACATCGCCGACATCGCCAACCTGAAGACCCGGTCTTCCTCGGGGGCGATGGTGCCGATCGGATCCGTGGCCAATCTGGTCAATGATTCCGGTCCGTCGCGGATCGTGCGCTACAACCTGTACCCGGCCTCCGAGCTTCAGGGTAATGGCGCGGCAGGCGTGTCGTCCGGCCAGGCGCTGGCGATCATGGAGCAGATGGCGGCTCAAACGCTGCCGCAGGGCTTCACCTACGAATGGACCGGCCTGGCCTACCAACAGAAGGCCGCGGGTTCGGGCGCGACTGTCATCTTCCTGATGGCTGTGGTGTTCGTCTTCCTGGTGCTGGCGGCTCAGTATGAAGCCTTCACCATGCCGCTGGCGGTCATTCTGATCGTGCCGATGTGTCTGCTCGCAGCCATCATCGGGGTGAACCTGAGAGGCCTGGACAACAACATCCTGGTCCAGATCGGTCTGGTGGTTCTGATCGCGCTTGCGGCCAAGAACGCCATCCTGATCGTCGAGTTCGCCAAGCAGGCGGAAGAGGAAGACGGCATGAACCGCTTCGATGCGGCCGTGCACGCCGCCCGCAGCCGTCTGCGCCCGATCCTGATGACCTCGTTCGCCTTCATCCTTGGCGTCGTGCCGCTGATGCTGGCGACGGGTCCGGGGGCCGAGATGCGGCAATCGCTGGGCACGTCCGTCTTCTCGGGCATGCTCGGGGTGACCTTCTTCGGTCTGATCTTCACGCCGGTCTTCTATGTCGTCACGCGGTGGCTCTCTGCCAAACTGCCGCAGTCCCACAAGCCGACGCCGACCAAGACCGTCCAGTATGACGAACCATCCAGCCTGACCGACCCTGACGCGCCTGCGCCCGTCACCGGCCGGGGAGGGGATCACTGATGACCCGCAACAAGACCCTCTCGTTCCTGACCGCCGCAGCCGCCAGCGCCCTTCTTGCAGCCTGCGCGATCGGGCCAAAGGCGCCGGTCGCCGACCTGCCCATCACGGGCGCAGGCGCCTTCGTCGGCTCGACCAGCCCCACCGTCTCGACCGCTCAGGCGCGCGACGACTGGTGGCGACTGTACGATGACCCGACGCTGGACGGCCTGATCCGTCAGGCCTTCGCCGAGAACCACCAGCTGGAGGCCGCCTTCGCCAACCTGCGCGCGGTTCGGGCGTCGCTGTCGGAGGCCCGCGTGGGCCGCTTCCCGACCACGACGACCAGCGCCCAGGTTCAGCGCAGCCGCGCCTCGGCCGCCACGGTCGTCGGTCTGCCCGACGGGCAGAAGGCGCCGGAGATCGACACCTATGATGCGGGCCTTTCAGCCAGCTACGAAGTCGATCTGTTCGGACGCGTGGAATCGACTGTCCGCGCCGCCCGCGCCGACGCCCGCGCGGCCGAAGCCGCCCTGGCCGCGGTTCAGGTGACGGTGGCCGCCGAAACCGCACGGGCCTATGCCGACACCTGCTCGGCCAACGCCCAGATCGCGGTGGCGGAGCGGACGTTGGAGCTGCAGCGCAACACCGGCAGCCTGACCCAGACGCTGCTGGATTCAGGCGCTGGCACGGGTCTGGACGTGGCCCGCGCCCGTGCAGCCGTGGCCCAGACCGCGGCGACCCTGCCGACCCTGCGTGCGGCGCGCGCCGAGGCTCTGTTCCGTCTGGCGACCCTGACCGGACGCACCCCGGCCGAGGTCGATCAGACCGCAGCCGCCTGCGTGCGTCCGCCCCAGCTGAACCAGGCCATCCCGGTCGGCGATGGCGCGGCCCTCTTGGCGCGTCGTCCCGACGTGCGTCAGGCCGAGGCCAATCTGGCGGCCGCCGCCGCCCGCGTGAACGTGGCCACCGCCAACCTCTTCCCGCGCATCAGCCTGGGCGGATCGTTCGGCTCCACGGCGCTGGAATCCAACGGGCTGGGCGACAGCCAGAACTATCGCTTCAGCTTCGGCCCGCTGATCAGCTGGTCGTTCCCTAACGTGTTCGCGGCCCGCGCCCAGATCAAGGCGGCTGACGCCCGTTCGGATGCGGCCCTGGCCACCTTCGACCAGACGGTCCTGACGGCCCTGCAGGAGACGGAAACGGCGCTGAGCAACTACGCCAACGAACTGGACCGCCGTGCGGCCCTGACCGAGGCGCGTGACCAGGCGGCCCGCGCCGCCGCCCTGTCGCAACAACGGTTCAACGCCGGCGCCGACAACTTCCTGACGGTGCTGGACGCCCAGCGCACCCAGGCCGCCGCCGACGCTGCTCTTGCTCAGTCGGACGCCCTGGTGACCACCTACCAGATCGCCCTGTTCAAGGCGCTGGCTGGCGGTTGGCAGGCCGAGAGCTGAGATCAGCCTTGCCGGTCGTCTTTTAGGGGACGGTTCTGGAAACAAACAAAGGGCGGCTCTTAGACGAGCCGCCCTTTTCTTTTTGCGCGCTGCAACGGACGGGGGGAGGGGCGGATCACGCCCCCGTATCGATCCGCGCCACGACCGACATGCCCGGCGCCAGACGTTGGGCGGCGTCCTGGCCGGGTTCGATGCGGATGCGGACGGGGATGCGCTGGGCGACCTTGGTGAAGTTGCCGGTGGCGTTGTCGGGGCGGATGACGCTGAACTCGCTGCCGGCGGCGGGGGCGATGCGTTCGACACGGCCGCGCAGGGCCTGACCGCCCAGGGCGTCCACCTTCAGCTCGACCGGCTGGCCGACGCGGATGTTCCGCATCTGCGTCTCTTTCATATTGGCCGTGACCCAGATGGTGTCGGGCACCAGACCCATCAGCTGGGTGCCCGCGGTGACATACTGGCCCTGGCGCACGCCCACCTCGCCCAGACGGCCCGCGCGGGGAGCGACGATGCGGGTGTTGGCCAGATCGATCTGAGCCAGACGCACGGCGGCGCGGGCGTTCTCGACCTGGGCGGCCAGACTGTCGCGGCTGACCACGGCGGACTCCACGCTGGTTTCGGCGATGCCGCGTTGGGCGCGGGCCTGGGCGACCTGGGCCTGGGCGCTGCGTAAGGCGGCCTCGGCGACATCGACATTGGCCTGGGACACCCAGCCGCCAGCCTTCAGGGTTCGGGCGCGGTTGGCGTCGGCCTGGGCCTTGGCCAGATTGGCCTCTGCGCCTGCGATGGTGGCGGCGTATTGGGCGACCGAGCCGCGGGCCGAGGCCTGTGACTGGGCCGAGTTGGCCAGCGCGGCCTCTGCGGCGTGCAGGGTGGCGGTCGCCTGTTCGACCCGCTGGCTGTAGGTGCGGTCATCGACCTGGGCCAGCAACTGACCAGCCTGGACGGTCTGGAAATCCTTGACCGGCACATCGACCACATAGCCGCTGACCTGGGGGCTGATCAGGGTGACCTGGCCGCGCACATAGGCGTTGTCCGTGCGCTGGACATGGCCGGTGAAGGGCGGAAGCTGCCAGGCGAACAGCACGACCAGCACGCCCAGGGCGGCGACGCAGGCGGCGACCACGGTCCACAGCACGCGCTTCTTCGGCTCAGGCGGCGGGGCGGCCGGAGGGGCTTGCGGTGCGGGTGCTGCGGCGGGGGCGGCGGGGGCGGTGTCGGTCATGGGTCAGTCTCAATCGACGGCGGAGGCGACGGCGGAGGAATCGGGCGCCTGTTGGGCGGCGCGTTGGGCGTCTCGCTTGGCTTTCCAGCGGGGGCGCAGATGGGTGATGGTGACCCAAACGCAGCCGATCGCGGCCAGCATGGAGATGATCAGGAAGACGTCGTTATAGGCCAGGACATTGGCCTGCTGCGTCACCTGGCGGCTGAGCAGGGCGGCGCCTTCTGCATTCAACAGGGCGGGGTCGGTGATGGTGGACGAATAGGCGCCCGACAGCTGGCGCAGGCGCAGGACCACCTGCGGGTCCATGCTGGTGATGTCGGCGGCCAGTTGGTTGGAGTGGAACTTCTCGCGGATGATCTGCAGCGATCCGGTCAGGGCGCTGCCCGCCAGACCGCCCACGTTCTGCAGCACGCTGAACATGACGATGAAGCTGATCAGGTTCTGCTTGCCCTGGGTCAGCACCTTGACCACGCCCTGCATCAGGGCGGGGCCGATGAACATGGCCGAGGCGAAGGCGATCAGGGCCTGGCTGACATAAAGCTGGGCCGGGCGGGTCAGCAGGGTCGAGTGGCTGTCCATGAAGGCGCCGATGGCGATCAGGCCCAGAGCGATGGCGATGGGCTTGTTCAGCTTCTCCATGTTCAGGGTGAAGGCGCTGACGGCGGTGCCCGCGACCATGGCCGCCAGGATGACCCCGAACAGGCCCATCAACTGATCCGGCCCCAGGCCGACTACTGTCAAAAAGCCCACGGCGCCGGAGGTCTGTTCCGACAGCACCATGCGGATCAGCAGAATCGCCCCGAACAGCCGCAGCATGTCCGCGCCGGTCAGCCAGCGGATGTTGATCAGAGGATTGGCGCGGTTGTACTCGACCACAAAGGCGGCGGTCAGCAGGACGATGGCCCCGATCATGGCCCAGCCCAGCCACGGCGCCTCGGTCCACCAGACGATGCGGCCCAGGCCCAGCACGGCGCACAGCAGGGCCACCCCCGGCGCGAACAGGGCGAAGGTGACGAAGTCCAGCCGGTCGAAGACGCGCATCTTCTCGGACGGCGGCAGCTTGACCACCTGCACCGCGCCCCAGGCGATCAGGCACATGCCCAGTTCGTACAGATAGAAGGCGCGCCAATCGCCCAGTTGCAGCAGGCCGGGCATGATCAGTCGGGCGATGGGCACGGCGAAACTGGTCAGGCCGATGCCGATGATCAGCCCCTTCAGCCGGTGCGCCGCCGGAAACGCCTGGATCAGATAGAGGAAGCCCAGGCTGCTGAGACCAGCCCCCGCCATGCCCGCAATGGCGCGCACCAGCAGGGTGGACTGATAGTTGTCGACGAACAGGTGGGCCGCGCACACCAGCACGAAGGCGCCCAGGAAGATCTGGGTGAACAGACGCAGGCCGTACTGCATGCGGAACTTGACCAGGATCAGGTTCATGCAGGCGTTGGTCATGACGAAGACGACCGGCAGCCAGGCGGCCTCGGTCACGGTGATGCCCAGCGAGCCTTGCAGATTCTGAACATTGGCTGTGATCGCGCCATTGCCCAGGCTGCCGACCGTGGCGACCATCAGACCGGTGACGGCGTACATGATCCGCGTGGGCCAGCTGTGGTCCGGGGTGGCGGGCGAGCCGGGCATCATCGGCCGCTCGTGCGGCTTCAGCGTCTCGACATACTGTTCCCAGGGCAGATGCCAGTTGTTGGGGGCCATCAGCGCGCCTTCAACCCGTTCAGCACAATCAGGCGGGTGCGGGCCGAGACCGCGCGGCGTTCAGCCTCGTCGGCGCCCTGAAAGCCTGAACCCAGCAGAGTGGCGATCAGACGCAAGTCCATCGGCCCCAGATCCTTCCGCACCAATCCCGCCGCCTGTGCGCGCGCCAGGGGCCCGGCGCCCGCCTCGGTCAAGCGTTGCCGCAATGGCGTAAGCGCGTCTGGCGAACGGACGTTCCGCAGAACATCCGACCAACCTGCATTGCGCATGACCAGATCGGCCAGCTCCTCGACAAACCAGAAGAAGACCTCGGGCGCTTCGCCTCGGGCGCGGGTGCGGGCGTCCAGGTCGTCGATCCCGTCGATCAGCACGGCCAGGGCCAGTTCGGTGCGGTCTGCGAAATGGCGGTAAAGGGTGCCGCGCCCGACGCCCGCCCGCTCTGCAATCAGATCCAGCGGCACATCCAGCCCCTGTTCGGACAGCAGTTCCCGCGCCGCCTTCAGCAGGGCGGCTCGGTTGTTGGCGGCGTCTTTTCGGATGGGGCGCGACATGGTGACGCGCTTAAGTGGACATCCGTGTCCGTTTTGCAAGGGGCCATTTTGTGGCGCTCTCGCTCCCGCCGGGAGAGGGCTTGAGGACAAGGCGGCGCAGCCGTCGTTCCGGCCCGAAGGGTGAGGGACGACCGGGCCATCTGGCCCGTCAGCAGACCCTCATCCGGCCCTGCGGGCCGCCCTCTCCCACCGGGAGAAGGGGCTAGGGAAGCGCCTTTTCCAGCACCACGAACGCCAGTTCGGGCCGTGGCGGATCAAGCGGGAAGGGACGTTGCTCCCCGGTGCGGACATAGCCGCGTCGCTCGTACCAGGCGATCAGTTCGGCGCGGCGCTGGATGACGGTCATCTCCATTCGCCGGGCGTTGAAACGGCGGATCGCCTCGGCCTCGGCGGCGGCCAGAAGCTGACGACCGACGCCGCTGGCCTGCAACGCCGGATCAACGGTCAACATGCCCAGATAGCCGAGGTCGTCAGCGGATCGGGCGACCTGCACGCAGCCGATCAGGGTCCCGTCGCGATAGGCCATCAAGATGACGCGCTCAGGATCGGCGATGACCGCGGACAGTTCCTCGATGCTGGTGCGTTCGCCCGAGAGGAAATCCGCCTCGTGCGTCCAGCCCGCCTTGGCGCTGTCGCCGCGATAGGCGCGTTCGATCAGGGGGCGAAGGGCGGCGACATCATCGGCGGTCGCCGCCCGAAAGACGACTGGGCTCAACGACGGGCTCTCCGGGCCGGGGTCTGGTTCGTCGCCGCGCCCAGTTCCTGAACCAGATGGTCCATGCCGTACACGTCGCGCAGAGCGGTGGTCACGGCCTGGGTGGTGACGATGACGCTGCGATTGACGTTGCGGTCATAGCCATAGGCGTTGCGCTGGGTCAGGACGGTGGAGTCGAAGTTGGCGCCGATGATCTCGCCCTTGGCGTTGACGGCGGGCGAACCGGACGAGCCGCCGATGGTGTCGGACGACACCGCCATGTTCATCACCGCATTGGGGTCGATCCGGTCCTTGGCGGCCAGCAGCTTGGGCGCCACGTTGAACGGCTCTGCGCCCGTGGCGCGGTCCCACAGTCCGGCGAAGGTGGTGAAGGCGGGAATGCGTTGGCCCGGAACATCTGTGCCTTCGACGCGGCCATAGGTCAGGCGCAGGGTGCCGGTGGCGTCCGGATAGACGGCGTCGCCATAGACGGCGAAGCGGGCGGCGGCCAGTTGTTCGGACGCGCGGGCGGTCGGGGCGTCGACCTTGTTGCGCCATTCGGTGCGGACGGCGCGGGCGTCTTCGTCGATCGACAGGACGTATTTGATCAACGGATCGTCGGAGGCCTGAACGGCGGCGAGACCGCCCTCCCACAGGGCGCGGCGCACGGCGGGGTCCGCCAGCCTGGTGCCGCTGACGACGCGGGACGACAGCTGTTCGGGGCTTTCGCGACCCAGCAGGACGCGGACGTGGGGGCTGTCGACGGTCAGCCATTCGCGGGTCTTGGACAGCCACCATTCCAGACGGATCTGCTCCAGTTCCGGATAGGTCGGGCGTTCGGCGAACAGGCCGGATTGAGCCGCGGGCAGGCGGCTGTCGGCATATTCGCTCAGACGCTGGTCCGACGGCTTGGCGCGCTCCTGGGCGCCGCGCACGATGACCCGCGCCCACTGGAACAACTGAGAGCCGCCCGCCACCGAGGTCGTGCCCATGCCGGTGCCGCCTTCCAGCAGCGCCATCGGGGCGTACATCTCGCGGGCGACGGGCTGGATCGCCGCCAGCGTGGCCCACGGGTCGCCGACCTGGGCCGACAGGGCTTCGCTCTCGGCGACCTGACGGTGGAAGGCGGTCTCCTGACCGGCCAGTTGATCCATGAAGGCGGGATCGGTCAGGGCGCGCATCCGGCCCAGGCCGCGCTTGTAGGTGTTCTCAACGCCGACGATGGGGTCCATGGCGATGAAGGCCTGATCGGCGCCTTCTTCCGAATAGCGGATCAGACGGCCGCGCAGTTCCGACGCGATCAGCTGGTCCATCGGCAGGACCACGTCGCGGATGGTCATCAGCTGGGCTTGGGTCAGCAGGCGCTGGGTGGCGCCGGGGTTGCCGGTGACGAAGACGGGCTCGCCCTCGGTCGGCCTGTTGGGGTTCCAGGCGAAGTGGACGGGCGTCTCGACCGGCTTGTTGTCTTCATACAGGCGGATGAAGGCCGCATCGATGGCGAAGCGCGGGAAGGAGAAGTTGTCCAGGTCGCCGCCGAAGGTCGCGGCGCGGTCTTCCGGCGCCCAGGCCAGACGGACGTCGGAATATTTGCGGAACTTGTAGAGTTTGAACTGGCCGCCCCGGTAAAGGCTGACGACCTGACAGCGGATCTTGGGATCATTGCCGCAGGCTTCGGTTTCGATGCGTCCGGCCTCGGCCTCTCGCGCCTGGCTGAAGGCCTGTCCGTCAAGGCCTTCGCCTGCCTTGTGCATCCGGGCGGTGACGTCGGTGATGTCGGTCAGGACCTCGGCGGTGGCGCCGGGGCATTTCAACTCTTCCTCGCGGCTCTTGGGCGTAAAGCCGGTCTCGCCGTACTGAAGCTGGGGCGTGGACAGGTTGGCGACGCAGGTGGCCACGCAGTGGTTGTTGGTCATCACCAGGCCCTGGCCCGAGACGATGCCCGCCGAACATCCGCCGAACTTCACCGACGACAGACGCACCTTGTCCAGCCAGGCCTGGTCGATGTTCGTGCCCAGCGTCTGATTGGCGCGGGCGATGGGGAAGTTGTCATAGGTCCACATGCCCTCCTCAGCGCGAACGGAGGTGGCGGCGGCGAAGGCCAGAACCGCGACGGAGGCAATGAGCAGATGACGCATGGAGAACTCCTAGTTCAGACCCTGGCTAGGAAAAACAGAGTCCAATTCGTCTGAATAGTCTGAAATCGGCTGGAAGGACGAGAGGAGCCTAGCAGGGCGATGCGTCAGACGGGGGCGTACTTTCCTCCCTGTCGCGCAGCGATGGGGAGGTGGATCGGCGGCGAAGCCGACGAGACGGAGGGGGCGCCTCCACGGCTGACGTTTGCGTCGCCCCCTTCCACCGCTACGCGGTCTCCCTCCCCATGAAATGGGGAGGGAGAGGCGGGTCAGTCTTTACCGACGAACGCCCAGTTCGCGCAGCAGGCGCGGCTGGTTGTAGACGTTGCGCAGGGCCTCGGTGATGGCGGCGGTCGAGACCGTCACCGTGCGGTTCAGTTCGGGGTCGTAGCCGAAGCTGCCGCCCAGCGAGTGGATGTTGCCGTCGAAGGCCGCGCCGATGACTTCACCCTTGGCGTTGATCACGGGCGAGCCCGAGTTGCCGCCGATGATGTCGTTGGTCGAGACGAAGTCATAGACGGTCGACTTGTTGACCTTGTTCTCGGCGGCCAGCCAGTCGGTTGCGGCGTTGAACGGCTCGGCGCCGGTGTTGCGCTGATAAAGGCCGCCAATCTCCGTGAAGGGCGTCACGGTCACGCCGCGATAGGTCCACCCCTTGACCTGACCATAGGACAGGCGAAGCGAGAAGGTCGCGTCGGGATACAGGTTGGTGCCGTAAACGGCGAAGCGGGCCTGGGCGATCTTTTCGCCCGCACGGCTGGTCGGGCCCGAGACAGCGGCCTCCCACTGGGTGCGGATGGCCTGTGCGGCGTTGTCGTTGTCCAGCACGAACTTGATCAGCGGGTCGCCCGACGCGGCCAGTTGCTCCGGCGTCATGGCCAGGGCCTGGGCGCGGAAGGCCGGGTCGGCCAGGCGCGTGCCGTCGACCAGACGGGCGGCGACCTGTTCAGGGCTTTCCGTGCCCAGCAGGGCCTTAACCTCGGTGTTGTCGACGGTCAGGTATTCGCGGGTCTTGGACAGCCAGAAGTCGATGAAGATCTTCTCCAGGTCGGTCGAGATCGGGGTCTCGGTCGCCAGGCGGCGGCCCAGAGACGCGATGTCGGCGTCCGAATAACCGGCGCGGCGCTCCGCCACCGGCTTGGCGCGTTCCTTGGAGGCGCGCACGATGGAACGGGCATAGCCGTAAAGCGACGAACGCTGACCGGCGGCCGATTCCAGCTGGCGGTAGGGCAGGAACAGATCGCGCTGGGTGGCGGAGATGCGCTCCAGATCGGCCCACGGATCGCCGATGCTGGCGGCCAGGGTCGGGTCGGCGGCGACGCGCTGGCGCAGCTCCTGTTCTTCGCGACGCTTGGTGGCCATGAAGGCCGGGTCGGTCAGGGCCCCCTGCTGGCCGTAGAAGACCTTGAAGCTGTTCTCCAGGCCGAACAGCGGATCGACGGTCACGCGCTTGGGCTCTTCGCCGGTGGTGGCGTATTCGATCAGGCGGCCGCGCAGTTCCGACGACTGGATCAGCGTCAGCGGCATCTGCTGGTCACGCAGCACGTCCAACTGCGCCATGGTCAGCAGGCGCGAGGTCGAGCCGGGGTTGCCCGCCACGAAGGTCACGTCGCCTTCCTTGGGCGCATTGGCGTTCCAGGTCAGGTGGTTCGGCGTGGCGACGGGCTTGCCGTCCTCGTAGATGCGCAGGAAACCGGCATCCAGGGCGTAGCGCGGGAAGTTGAAGTTGTCCGGGTCGCCGCCGAAGAAGGCCGCCTGGAACTCGGGCGCGAAGACCAGACGCACGTCGTCATACTTGCGGAACTTGTACAGCTTGTATTGGCCGCCGCGGTAGAAGCTGATGACCTGGCAGGTCAGCTTCTGGTCGTCGCCGCAGGTCTCCTTCTGAATCTTGTCGATCTCGGCGGCGCGGGCCTGGACGAAGGCGGCGCCTTCAAGACCGGCGCCGGCACCGGTGACGCGGGCGGTCACATCGACGATGTCGGTCAGGATTTCAGCCGTCTGGCCGGGGCATTTCTTTTCGTCTTCACGGGTGGCGGGCATCCAGCCGTTCTTGACGTAGTCGTTCTGGGCCGTGGACAGGTCCTGCACGCACGACACGACGCAGTGGTGGTTGGTCAGGATCAGGCCTTCGCCCGACACCAGCGAAGCCGAGCAGCCCTGCAGGCGAACGGCGGCGTTGCGCACGCGGTCCAGCCAGGCCTGGTCGATGTTGGTGCCGTACTTCTGGTTCACCGTCGCGATGGGGAAGTTGTCGAACGTCCACATGCCTTCGTCGGCCTTTGCAGGCGAGGCGGGGGCCGACAGGACAGCGGTCGCGGCGCCAAGGGCGGCCAGCGAGGCGGTGAGGCGAAGTGAAGGCAAGGACATGATGGATAGTCTCCCGGGGGGCGGGACGTTTTTGTCCCATGTGTTATTCTGTAACTAGCGCCATAAAGGGGGCGACGCAAAGCGACCTGTGCCGCCTTAATCGCACGTTTTACGCGAAGCAACGGCGCGGCGCCCCAAACCCTTACCCCGATTTAACTTGGCCACAGGGTGGCGCGCCGTCAGATAGACGGACGTACCAGGGGTTTATCGACGAACATGTCGCTTGCGCTTTCAACGCTGCTTTTCGAGTGGCGCCGCTATATGGCGGCGGTCATGGCGCTGGCCCTGTCGGGCCTGCTGGTCCTGGCCATGACCGGTGTCTTCATCGGCATCGGCAAGGGCTTTACTGCCGCGATCGAACGGTCGAGCGCGGACATTTACATCATGCAGCCGGGCGCTAAGGCCCTGTTCGGCGGCCCGATGGGCATGCCCAAGCGGTTCATCCCGCTTGCCTACAATCATCCTGAGGTGGTCGAGATCAAGACGCTGGATCTGTCCGGCGGCAATTTCCAGAACATCAAGACCGTGGACCCCACGGCGTCGGCGGCCGACCGTGCGCGTCAGGGCGCGCCGCGCCAGAAGCAGGTGCTGGTCAATATCATCGACACCGCGCCGGGATCGGTCACGATTCCCAAGGACTACTCTTCCGAGCTGGTCGAGGCGCTGCGCCAGCCGTTTACCGTCGCGATCGACGAGACGGCGCTGACCCCGCTGGGTGTGAAACTGGGCGACAAGGCCCTGTTCAACGGCAAGACCGTGACGGTTGTGGGCGTCCTGCGCGGCTATCCCAATATGATGCAACCCACGATCGTCATGTCGCGCGACAGCCTGCGGATGCTGGGCGAGGCCTTCGAAGGCCCGCGTGTCGGTCCGCTGATGATCCGCATAAAGGACCCGGCGCGCGCGCCCGTCGTTGTGGCGCAGCTGAACGCCATGGGCAACGGCCAGTGGAAGGCCTGGACGCGTCAACAGCTGGCCGACGCCAATGCCGCCTCGATGTTCGAGGAGGGGATTCTGGTCATCATCATCGGCGGCTGCGTGGTGCTGGGCGTCATCATCGGCGTGGCCATCACCTGGCAGACGCTGCGCGGGGCGATCATGGCCAACATCAAGGAGTTCGCCTCTCTGCGCGCCCTGGGCGTCGGCATGGGAAGCCTGCGCCGGATCGTGGTGGAGCTGAGCTTCTGGGTCGGCTGCGTCGGGGTCGCAGCCGCCATCCTGCTGACCTGGCTGCTGTCGTTGTTCGCCCTGTCGTTCGCCGTGATCATCGCCCTGCCGTTCTCTCTGCTGCTGGCGGTCGGCATCGGTCTGATCGCCATCGCCATGGTGTCGGGCCTGCTGTCGCTGGGCATTCTCAAGAACAGCCAACCGGCGGACCTGCTGCGATGAGCATTCACACGAAAGTCCACGGCAAGCACGGCGACTTCGCCATCGAAGCCAACGGCGTGGTCAAGCGCTTCAAGTCCGGCAAGTCCTGGGTCGAGGTGCTGAAAGGCGTCGATTTCGATGCGCGGCACGGCGACCTGACCATGGTCATGGGACCGTCGGGGTCGGGCAAATCGACCCTGATCGCCGCCCTGTCCGGTCTGCTGAAGCCCGAAGAGGGGCGCGTCGACATTCTGGACGTCGATGACCTGTGGCGCCTGTCCACCGGGCGGATCGACAAGTTCCGGCTGGATAACTGCGGCTTCATCTTCCAGGGATTCAACCTGTTCCCGGCCCTGACCGCCTTGCAGCAGGTCGAGACGGTGCTGAAGTTCCAGGGACTGACGTCCGGTCAGGCGAAGAAGCGGGCCACGATCGCCCTGGAGGAAGTGGGTTTGGGCCACCGCCTGCACCTGCGCCCCGCGGCCCTGTCGGGTGGTGAGAAGCAGCGCGTCGCCATCGCCCGCGCCCTGGCCAAGGATCCCAAGATCCTGTTCGCCGATGAACCGACCTCGGCCCTGGACGGCGAGAACGGTCAGGTGGTGATCAAGCTGCTGCGCCGCGCCGCCACCGAACACGGCGCCGCCGTTATCTGCGTGACCCACGACCCGCGCCTGGAGGCCTGGGCTGACCGGGTCATCCACATCGAGGACGGCAAGATCCTTGATGACCAACGCCGCATTCCCGATCCGAACGCCATCCTGGCGTCGCACTGAACAACACGACTGAACCCCTTAGGACGAAACGCCCAATGCCCGGCTTCCTGAAGAAAAAACGCACATGGTTCGGCCTGCTGCTGGTGATCGTGCTGGGGGTCGGCTTCATGCTGTTCCAGTCCGCCGCCAAGACCAAGAAGGAAGAGCAGGCCAAGGCCGCCGCCACCAAGGTCGAGAGCCCCTATGCGGCCATCGCAAACGGCAAGGTCGATGTCGAGGGCGGCATCATCCAGATCGCAGCCCGTCGCGGCGGCATCGTCCGTGAGGTGCTGGTCCAGGAAGGCGAACGCGTCACCGCAGGCCAGATCCTGGCCCGTCAGGAAGACGATGAACCGCGTCTGGCCGTGCAGAGCGCCGCCGCCGCCGTGGCCCAGGCCGAAAGCCAGTTGAACCAGATCCGCGTCGACATCCGCACCGCCCAGCGCGAGCAGGAGCGTCTGCAGCGTCTGGCCGCCACCAACTTCGTCGCCGCCCAGCGTGTCGATCAGGCGGCGGACGCCGTGGCCACGGCCCAGGCCCGCATGGGTTCGCAGGTGGCGGCGGTCCAGACGGCGCGCGCCCAACTGGATCAGGCTCGCTATAATCAGGAGCTGACGGTCATCCGCGCGCCCAGCGCCGGCCGGATCGTTCGCCGTTACGCCAACCCCGGCGCGGGCGCCTCGACCCTGAACGTCTCGACCATGTTCGACCTGGAGCCGGACGCCCCGCGCATCGTCCGCGCCGAAGTGGTTGAAAGCGACCTGCCGAACCTGACCGACGGTCAGGCGGTCGAGATCAGCCCCGAGGGCGATTCCAGCAAGATCTACATCGGCACGGTGCTGCGCCGCGCGGCGGTATTCGGCGCCCGCAAGCTGGCTTCCGACGATCCGTCGCAACGCACCGACGAGCGCGTGGTCGAGGTCGTGGCCTCGGCTGGCGATGCGCCGCTGCTGATCGGCCAGCGGGTTCTGGTCAAGTTTATGAAGCCCGGCGAGACGGCGGGCGCCAAGCGCCAGGCGACGACCGGCGTCGGCCCGGCCCAGGCGATGCGTTCGCAATAAGCCGGGTCTGACGGCCTGAAGACAGAAGAGGCGGCTGGGCGCGACCCCGGCCGCCTTTTCTTTTGCTGTGTGAGGCCGGGGATCATCAGCCTGTGAGTTTTTCGCACAGGGCGCGGCCCTGAAACTCGATTTCCGCGCGGCGCGGCCTGCGGCATCTCCGGGCGATGTCTTCTGTTCGTATGATTGTTCTCGTGCTTGGCCTGGGCCAGGCAGTGGCCTTCGCCTCCAGCTATTATCTTCTGGGCGTCATGGCCGATCCTGCGGCGGCGGCGCTGGGGATCGGCACAGGACCGGTGTTTCTGGCGCTTTCCGGCGCCTTTCTGGTCTCCGCCGTCCTGACGCCCTATGCGGGCCAGGCGATTGAGCGTGTCGGCGGGGCGCGGGTGCTGGCGGGATCGAACCTGGCCTTCGCGTTTGCCCTTCTGATGATGGCCGCCGCGCCGCAGCCTCTGGTTCTGTGCCTCGGCGTCGTGCTGCTGGGCGTGGGCATGGGGGCGGGTCTATACGGCACGGCATTCGCCGTTCTGGTCGAGATGCAGGGGCAGGGCGCGCGGCGGGCGATTGCGGCGGTGTCCCTGCTGGGCGCCTTGGGCGGGGCGCTGGGCTGGCCGATCAGCCGCGAGGTGCTGGACCTAGCGGGCTGGCGGGCCGTGTTCGGCTTCTGGGCGGCCCTGCATCTGTTCGTCTGCCTGCCGATCGCCCTGACGGTTCTGCCCCAGCACAAGGGGCAGATGAAGGCGGCGGTTGATGTGTCGGCGATACGCTGGAGCCCTACCATGATCCGCATGGCGATCTTCTTCGCCGGGGCCTGGGCGGTGGCCTCGGCCATGGCGGCGCACCTGCCGCGCCTGCTGGTCGATCTGGGCATGACGGTGGAGCGCGCAGCCTGGGCGGCGGGTCTGATGGCGGCCAGCGCCATGGCCGTGCGCCTGCTGGACATCACTGTGCTGCACCGCTCGCACCCGATCCTGACGGCGCGGCTGGCCACACTGTTCCACCCGGCAGGGGCCCTGCTGGCGGTCCTGCTCGGTGCAGTCGGGGCGCCCTTGGCGGCGGTGGGGCAGGGCTTGGCCAACGGGTTCCTGTCCGTGGCCTCCGGCGCTCTGCCGTTGAAGGTTTTCGGAGCTGAGCGGTACGGGATGCGGCAGGCGCTGATCCTGACGCCTGCCCGCTACGTCCAGGCGGCGGCCCCCGCCGTCTATGCCCTGGCCCTGAATGTCTCGCCGGGCGTGGCGCTGGCGCTCAGCAGTGCGATCTGCCTTGGCATGTTCGCGCTTAGCTTCAGCTTCCGCGACGTGTCACCGGCCTGAGAAATCGCCGGGACGTTTCTCCAGCACGGCGGCGACGCCTTCCTGATGGTCTTCGGTCAGGTGGGCGATGGCCTGCATGGCGGCCGAAAGCTCCAGGATCTGCTCGAACGTCTGGTCGCGCCCCTGCCGCATCAGGGTCTTGGCCATGCGCAGGGCCTGGGACGGCTGGGCGGCGATCTGGGCGGCGGTGGTCAGGGTTTCCTGCATCAACCGCTCATGCGGCACGACGCGGTTGACCAGCCCCCAGCGCTCGGCCGTCTCGGCGTCGATGCTGCGGCCGGTGAACAGCATTTCCGCCGCGCGGGCGTATCCCACATCGCGCGGCAGTCGCCATGCCCCGCCGTCGCCGGGAATGATGCCCAGCTTGAGGAACGGCACGCCGAAGCTGGCGCGGTCCGAGGCGATGCGGATGTCGGCGGTGGTGGCGATGCCGCAGCCCAGACCCATGGCGGGGCCGTTCACCGCCGACACCAGCGGCATTTCCAGATCATACAGCGACCGCACGATGCGATGGACGATACGGCGATAGCGGACGCGGATCTCGGCGCCCGATCCTTCGAACAGGTCGCGCCTGTCGCGCATGGCCGTCAGGTCGCCGCCCGCGGAAAAGGCCCGACCGGCCCCGGTCAGGACCACGCATTTTACGGATGGATCGGCGTTGGCGCGGGCGCAGGCGTCGGCGAACTCATCGCCATCCGTCATGTCGGGCAGGGCGTTCAGGCGCGCCTCGCGGTCCAGGGTCCAGATCAGGATGTCGCCCTGTCTGTCTTCAGCGATCAGGCCCATGCGTCGTCTCCGTGTCTGGGAGCCGTCATCGGCCAGCGCCGTCGCGTCACGCAAGCCCGGAATTGCAAAAGCCCCGGATAAGACCGGGGCTTCCTGGCTGTCAGCCCTTCAGGCCGTCAGCGTTTCTTGATCGTATAGGGTACGAAGTTGGACGGATGGCTGACCACCCGATTGGAGTTGGACGGCATCTGCCGCGTGTTCACCAGCATCCCGCCCCACAGGGCGAAGGACATCATGGCGTGTTGGAGGTTACGCTCCTTATCGTTCATCTTGGCGTCTCCTTTCGCAGAACGATGAAAAGAGACACGTCGTACCAATGGGGATTCCACCCTCAGTCGTTTCGCGTCAGAACCCAAGATAGTCAGTTTCACAAAAAATGCAAATTTATCGCTCAGCATTCGGAGTAAATTTTGTGACAGTGTCACGATGACCGAGCCCGCCGCCCGCCCTGCGCCGCCCAAGGCGATCGCCACGCCCTGCGTGATGGTGTGCGCTGTCGATGGCGAAAGCGGCCTGTGTCTGGGCTGTTTTCGGACGTTGAAAGAGATCGCCGGATGGCGCGCGCTGACGGATGATGAACGGGCGGCGGTCATGGCGGACCTGCCGTCGCGGCGCTCGCAGGTCGATCCGTCCAAGCTTTAAGGTTTCATCAGCCAAGTCGCTTCACGGCATCCCAACCTCGGGCGCCTAGAACGGCGATGTCGCGTCTTGCGATGCAGCCACAGCGCCTTTGATGATCCGTGTCGATTTCCAGTCTGCAGCCGTTCTCAGCGGGGCCTTGCTCGCCGCGTTCAGCACGGCCCTGGTCATTCGTCACCTCGAAGGCGGCGGAGAGGCGCTGGCGGCGTCGGCCCCGATCCCGGTCGTCCAGGTTCAGGGCACGGTTTTGGAACCGGCGACAGGCCATCCTGCACAGGTCATGCGCGCGGCCGACGGCCACTACTGGGCCCAGGCCCGCATCGACGGCCATGCGGTGCGCGTGCTGGTGGACACAGGCGCTAGTCTGGTGGCCCTGACGCGTGAGGACGCCCGGCGTCTGGGCGTTAACCCGGCCCCTTCAGACTTCACCGGCAAGGTTCAGACGGCGTCGGGCATGGTGCGCGCGGCCCCGATCGAGCTGTCTTCGGTGTCCGTGTCGGGCGCGCGGATCGACAAGGTTCAGGCCCTCGTGTTCGAAGACGGCCTGTCCTATTCGCTGCTGGGCATGAGCTACCTGGGGCGGCTGTCGGCGTTCGAAGCCACCCCGGCGGGTCTGACGCTCAGGCCTTAGGCGTTCTGGCCCTAAAGATCCTGCATCTGACGGCGGGCTTCGCGGAAATACTGCCAGCCGGTCCACAGAGTGATCACGGCGGCGAACCAGATCAGGAAGACCGCAAAGGTTTCAAACGCCGGTTGCCACGACAGGGGCGAGCCGTCCTCGTTCTGCAGGCCGAAACCGCTCCACAACAGGGTCAGTTGCAGCGCCGCCAGCGCCACCATCTGAACCGTGGTCTTCCACTTGGCCGCCAGGGTCACGGGCAGTTCGATGCGGCCCGCCATGGTTTCGCGCAGGGCCGAAACTGCAAACTCGCGGAACAGGATCAGGCCGCAGGGCAGGGCGATGCCGGGCAGAGAGCCGGACGCCAGCACGCCCAGAATGGCGCCGGTGATCAGAACCTTGTCGGCGATGGGGTCCAGAATTGCGCCCCAGCGCGTGGTCGAGTTCCAGCGCCGCGCCAGGAAGCCGTCGACCCAGTCGGTCGAGGCGGCGATGACGAAGATCCAGAAGGCCCAGACGCCGAACTGCAACTGGGTGTCCGGCGACAGCCAGGCGTCCAGCGCGCCGGGCGCCGCGCCCGCCAGCATGGCGAACATCACCACCCCGGCGAACAGTCGGATGCCCGTCAGGATGTTCGGGATCGGATTAATATGGTGGCCGGTGCTCATCGTCATGTCCGTTGCAACCCGCCGGGTGTCGCATGGTTCGGCGATCAGGCCAATGTTCAGGCCATTGTTCAGGCCAGGGGTTCAAACCTGGGCTTGTCCGTCAGGGCGCGCAGCACGCCGTCGGCGATGCCGAAATGCAGGCCGCTGAGCGTCAGGTCGCCTGCCGCCTCACGTTCGGCGATCCAGGGGAAGGTGCGCAGATTGCGGATCGACAGGCGCACGATGGCCTCTTCCGCTGCGCGCTCCACTTCGTGCGCATCGACGGTTTCGGCGACATGGCGCACGACCGGCGTGCCCTGCGCCACCCAGGGGGCGACAAAGTCCGCGCAGTTGTCGGGCGCACCGTTCAGCATGGCGTTGACCCCGCCGCAGTGGGCGTGGCCCATGACCACGATGCGGCGCACGTTCAGAACCTTGACCCCGAACTCCAGCGCCGCCGATACGCCGTGCAGCAGGCCGTCGGGCTCATAGGGCGGCACAAGATTGGCCACGTTGCGGACCACGAACAGTTCGCCCGGCTTGGCGTCGAAGATCAGGGCCGGGTCGGCGCGGCTGTCGGAACAGGCCACGATCAGGGTGTGCGGTTTCTGGCCCTTGACCAGCGCCTCATACTCCGCGTGGGCGGCAGGCCAATGCTCGGCGCGGAAGCGGTGATAGCCGGCGGTCAGTTCGTCTTCGGATGCGCTCATGCGGCATTCTCTAGCGCCTTGGGCGGCGGCAAGAAATCGTGTATACGCGTATATACGAAAGGAGCGCCTCATGACTGTGACCAGCCGAACCTTCCGCAGCGGCAATAGCGACGCCGTACGCCTGCCCAAGGAGATTTCGTTCGGTCCCGGCGTCGAGGTCGAGATCGAGCGCAAGGGCGATGTGGTGACGATCTCACCCAAGAGAAAATCCGTGAAGGAGATGCTGGCCAAGCTGCGCAGCCTGCCCAAGCCGTCCAGCATCGGCGTGCGCGAAGAGGTCGAAATCCCCGATCGGTCCGGCCTTTAAACGTGGCCTATCTGCTCGACACCAATGTCGCCATTCACCTGCGGGACGGCGACGATGAGATCGACGCGCGCGTGGACGCCCTGGCGCCTCCGCTCTTGCTGTCGGTCGTCAGTCGGATCGAACTGGAGGCTGGCCTTGTCCGCCCAGATCGCGATGCTCAGGATCGGGCGCGCCGACTGGACGCGTTGCTGGACGTCGTGCCGGTGCTTCCATTTGGTTCGGCGGAGGCCCTGGCCTATCGCCAGATCATCGCGGCCTGCGGCTTCTCGCGCCGCAAGGTGCTTGATCGGATGATCGCGGCCCAGGCCCTGGTGGCGGGAGCGGTTCTGGTCACGCGCAACGGCGATGATTTCCGCGATGTTCCGGGGCTGACCCTGCTGGAGTGGTGAGGGCGGTCAGCTCTTGCGGAAGAAGGCGTGGATGCGTTCGGCCAGGGGCTGGCTGATGCCGTCCACCTTGATCAGATCGGACACAGAGGCGCGACCCACGCCCTTGGCCGATCCGAAGGCGTGCAGCAGGGCCTTCTTGCGGCCGGGGCCGACGCCTTCGATCTCGTCCAGCGGGTTCTTCTTGATGTCCATCGAGCGGCGCTTAGCGTGGGCGCCGTTGGCGAAACGGTGGGCTTCGTCACGCAGCCGCTGCAGATAATAGAGGGCGGGCGACTTCAGCGGCAGCATGAAGGGGGGCTTGCCGGGCATGAAGAACTTCTCCATCCCCGCATCGCGATCCGGCCCCTTGGCCACGCCGACCACGGCGATGTCGTCGACGCCCATCTCGGCCATCACAGCCAGAACCTCGGCCAACTGCCCCGCGCCGCCGTCGATCAGCAGCAGGTCGGGACGGACGGCGTCCTCGCCTTCCTCCTCGTCCTTGACCAGACGGGCGAAGCGGCGGCGCATCACCTCGCGCATCATGCCGTAGTCGTCGCCGGGCGTCAGGTCTTCGCCGCGGATGTTGAACTTGCGGTACTGGGATTTCTGGAAGCCGTCCGGTCCCGCCACCACCATGCCGCCCACAGCATTTGTCCCCTGGATATGGGCGTTGTCGTAGATTTCGATCCGCTCGGGCCGGGCGTCCAGACCGAAGGCCTCGCACACCTCGTCCAGGATTTTGCCCTGGGCCGAGCTTTCGGCCAGACGACGTCCCAAAGCCTCGCGCGCATTGGTCAGGGCGTGGTCGACCAGCGCCAGCTTCTCGCCGCGTTGGGGCCGCACGATCTCGATCTTGCGCTCCGCCTTCATCGAGAAGGCCTCCTCCAGCAGCTCCAACTCATGCGGGCGGACGTTGGACAGGATCAGGCGCGGGATCGGCTTGTCCTCATAGAACTGGCCCAGGAAGGCGGCCAGAATCTCCGGGTCCGTGTCAGTCTTGTCCACGCGCGGGAAATAGGCCCGCCCGCCCCAGTTCTGGCCCGCGCGATAGAAGAAGACCTGCACGCAGGCCTGTCCGCCGTCGGTGTGCAGGGCGAAGACGTCGCCTTCCGCCACGCTGTCGGCGCTGACCGAGTTCTCCATCGAAATGGCCGACAGCGCGCGAATGCGGTCGCGCACGCGGGCGGCCTGTTCAAAGTCCATCTCGTCCGACGCCGCCTGCATTTCGCCGGACAGGCGGCTGATGACGGCGCGCGACTTGCCGCGCAGGAAGGCCTCGGCCTCGGTGACCAGTTCGCCGTAGTCCTCCAGCGAGATAAGGCCCGTGCAGGGTGCCGAGCAGCGCTTGATCTGGTGCAGCATGCAGGGCCGCGTGCGGGTCTCATAGACACTGTCCGAGCATGATCGCAGCAGGAAGGCCTTCTGCAATGTGTTCAGCGTCCGGTTCACGGCCCAGGTCGAGGCGAAGGGGCCGAAATACTGGCCCGGCGTCGTATGGGCGCCGCGATGTTTCCTGATCTGCGGGGCGCGATGGTCGCTGCGGATCATCAGTTCGGCGAAGGATTTGTCGTCGCGAAGCAGGACGTTGAAGCGCGGCTTCAGCTTCTTGATGAAGTTGGATTCCAGCAGCAGGGCCTCGGTCTCGGACGCCGTGACCACCAACTCCATCGACCGGGTCTGCGACACCATCAGGCCGATGCGCTGGGTGTGGAAGCGGCCTTGGGCATACTGGATGATGCGCTTCTTCAGCGACTTGGCCTTGCCGACGTACAGGCACGAGCCGTCCTCGCCATACATGCGATAGACGCCCGGCTTGTCCGGCGCGCGCCGGGCCTCGTCCGCGATCAGGGCGGCGGCGGCCAGAGGCGCGGCTTGCGGATGCGCCGCTTCAGCGGTCGTGGTGTCAGGAATCGGGGGATCGCTCGAAATCATCGCGCCCTATATAGGCGCGCCCGCTCACAGACGCGATTGAGAAGCCGGTCACCACAGGACGTCGGCGGGCCGTCCGTTGAAGATCTCCTCGATCCGCGCCCGCGTGGCCCGGTGAGTGTCCTCGGGCAGGGCGTCGGGATGGAACCAGCCGATCTCGGCGATCTCGCCATGACTGGTTCGCTCGCCCATGTCGAAAGTGTCGATGCGGAAGACGACGACATGATCGCCGGGAAAGAAGCGCTCGTTGGAATGGATGGACAACAGCACCGGCTGTCCGCGTGCGATCAGTCCGCCTTCCTCACGCAGTTCACGCACCACGGCGGCCTGGGTCGTTTCGCCCCTGTCCACCCCGCCGCCCGGCAGCCACCAGCCCGCCAGATAAGTGTGTTTGACCAGCAGCACGCGCCCCTCGCCATCCACCGCCACGCCCCGCACGCCCAGCGTCTTGCCCCGCGTCAGCCGGGACCAGGCGAAGAACAGCGGGCGGGTGAAGGGTTCGACGTGCCGGCGCCAGGTGGTCATGAGGCGAGCATGACGGGGTTATCGCGGCTTGAACAGCGCGCCGCTCCGCTTTAATCGGGGTGGAACGAACAGGAGCATCCCATGCTGGCTCTCGGCATCATCTTCGCCTTCATCGCCGTCTTCGCGGCCATCAACTATTTCGAGTTCGGTCGGGTTGACTGAACCGTCGCTGCGGGGCGTCGCGCTGGTCACGGGCGGGGCGCGCAGGATCGGAAGAACGATCTGCCTGACGCTGGCAAAGGCCGGCTTCGACGTGGCGATCCACCACCATGCCTCGGGCGACGAGGCCCAGTCCCTGGCCGACGAGATTGTGGCCATGGGACGTCGCGCCTGTCTGCTGCAGGCCGACCTGAAGGACGAGGCCCGCGTGCGCGGCCTGATCCCCGCCGCCAATGCGGCGCTGGGGCCGGTGACGGTTCTGGTCAACAACGCCTCGGTGTTTCAGGACGACCGGATCGGCGGCCTGACCCGCGAAAGCTGGGACACCCATGTCGAGACCAATCTGCGGGCGCCCCTGGTGCTGGCGGAAACCTTCGCCGCGCAGACGAGCCAAGGCGTCATCATCAATCTGCTGGACCAGAAGGTGCTGAAGCCGGACCCGCGCTTCTTCTCCTACAGCCTGTCTCGCAACGGCCTTTGGTGGGCGACCCAGACCCTGGCCCAGGCGCTGGCGCCGGGCATCCGCGTCAATGGGGTGGGGCCGGGGCCGACCCTGCCGTCGATCCACCAGACGCCCGAAGAATTCGCCGCCGAAGCGCGCGGCACCCTGCTGGAAACCCCCGGCAGTCCCGAGGCGGTCGCCGACGCCGTGCTGTGGCTCATTGACGCCCGCATGGTGACGGGCCAGATGATCGCCGTCGACGGGGGCCAGCATCTGGCCTGGCGCACCCCCGACATCCAGGAGTAGCCGCGTGGTCCAGTCGTCGTCGGTGTCGCCGTTTCCGGCGGATGAGCCGCTGCGTTACGAACGCCTGAGCGTCTTTGTGCGCGGGTTGGAGGTCGAGGCCGGGATCGGCGTCTATGACCACGAGCAGGGGCGTCTTCAGCGCCTGGTCATCGACGTGTCGCTGGAGCTGGAGCCCAAACCCATCGAGCGGCTGGGCGACACCATCAACTATGAAACCGTGGCCAATGCGGCCCGCGCCATCGCCGCCGAGGGCCATATCGGCCTGGTCGAAACCTTCGCCGAACGTCTGGCGCGGGCCTGTCTGGACGATCGGCGGGTCCAGAAGGCGACCGTGCGGATCGAAAAGCCGGGCGCTTTGCAGGCCGTGATCGCGCCGGGCTGTGAGATCGTGCTGTCTCGCTAACGTCTGATCGGTTGCGCCTGGCCCGCGACCCGGCCATTGTCGCTTGCGAATCCCAGCCGCGAGCGGCGTGAGAAAGCGTTCGATACCCATGGCCGAACCCGGCGATCCGAAAGGCCCAGCGGGCGTAAACCACGATCAGGATCTGGATGATCTGGTCGGCTTTGCATCGCCGCGCGCCTTGGCGGGCCGACCGCGTGAGGCGCAGTCTGACGCCATCATCACCCCCGTGTTCACGCCGACCGACGACCCGGTCGATGAGCGGGAGCCGGACCTGTTTGATCCGCCTGAGCCTGCGCCCCTGACCCCGGCCTTCGCGGAACCGGTTGAGCCGCTGGAGCCGGGGCCGTTCGACCGGACGGAAACCTTCGGCGCGCCGCTGGAGACGCGGTTCTCGGCGGATCGTAAGCGTCGGGCGCGCGCCCAGACCGAACCTCAGACCCAGTTTCAGCCGGACCGCCCGGTTCCGTCGGCAGCGCCGGTCGCGGCGATGCGTGAGGCGCTGGCGCGTGAAGAACAGGCGGAGCGCAAGGCGTCCGCCCCGGCTGCGCCCATGGGCCTGTACGCCATCTATGTGCTGATCCTTCTGGCGGTGCCGACCTTCGGCGCCTCTGCGGTTCTGGCTCTGCTGGCGGTGACGGTCCGGCGGGCGTCGGACGACGCCCTGGCGCGGAGCCATTTCATCTATCAGCAGCGCACCCTGTGGATCGCGGCGGTGACGGCGGTGGTCGGCGCCCTGCTGGTGGTCGTCAATGTCGGGGTTTTCGTCCTGTTTCTGCTGGCGCTGTGGGTGCTGGCGCGCGGGGCCTCCGGCGTCTGGAAGCTGAAGGACGGCAAGCCCGTCGCCAATCCGCGCACCCTGCTGTTCTGACGCACCCGCCCGATGGAACGTCCCTCCGCCCCGTCTGTTGATGGCTCGAAGGAGTTCATCATGGGTCAGTTCAAGGACGATGCGATCGAGAACCGCTTCGAGCAGGATTTCGACGGGGATGCGGGCGCGGGCAAGGTTTGGGCGGACTACGCCGTTCGCGGCGGCGCCCGCATGATCCTGCACGTCGAGGCGGAGCAGGGGCTGCGCGGTTCAGGCGCGGCGGCCAAGTTCATGCAGTCGATGGCGGAATACGCCCGCGAGAAGGGGCTGATGCTGTTCCCGCGCTGCAGCTACGCCGTGGCCTGGCACAAGCGCCACCCGGACTATGACGACGTGCTGGCCTGAGGGCGCAGATCGTCAGCCGATGCGGTTGACGATGGTCTTGATGGTCTCGGCCCGCGTCGGCAAGTCGGCGGCGATGCGCGAGGCGATCTCACGGGCGCCGACCGGATAGGCGTCGCCGCCGCCAGCGATTTCCTTGGCCTTTTCGGCAGCCTGAAGCAGCAGGCGCTCCAGCTGTTCGATCTCTTCCAAAGCCAGGGCATGAGCTTCAAGCTGCAGGCGTTTGACGCGTTCGCCCGTCGTCTCAGGCGCGCGCATGAGGTCGTAGATGGCGGCTTCGGTTCCGACCAGGCGAAGGTCGGGCTTGGCGTCTGATCCGGTCTTCTTAGTCATGGAATCGGCTCCTTCTAATCGCGAGCCCTGACAAGGTGCGTGTTCCCGCGCGCGCCGTCGAGCGGCGGTTTAACGGTTGTGTCCGCTCTGTGGCCGCGACGCATCGTTTTTCACCGGTTTGGCGACCTTTTTACAGTTCAGGCGCGCGGGCCGGGACCATCGCCGGGGCGACGACGGGGGCCAGGACGCCGCCCGCGACAGCGCGCAGGGGCGAGCGGGGCGTGTGCAGCACGGCCGGATTGACGCTGACGCCGTCCTGAGCCGGGGTCACCAGGAAGCCCTTGGCCGCCAGCCTGTCGCCCGAGCGCACGCGCGAGGTCCACACTGAGATCGGCGCAGCCAGCAGCAGCGGCAGGACGATGGGGGCGAACCAGGTCGCCAGGTCGGGGCGGACGCACAGCGGAATGATGAAGGCCACGCCGGCGGCCATCTGCCAGCGCATGGCGCGGAAGGCGTCGGACCAGGCCAGGCCGTCGGCCTCACGCTGCTGGGCGGTCCAGCCGGCGTCGTGGCCGGACAGGATCTGGATGAAGGCCTTGGTGTTGGCGACCATCAGTATGGGGGCCAGGATGGCCGACAGGGCGATCTCGGCGGCCATGCCCTTGGCGATGGCGCGGCGTCCGCCGAAGGCGCGGCGTTCGGCCGGGCGGCTCAGCACCAGTGCGGCGCCCATGAACTTGGGCCCGATCAGCAGCACGCCCGACAGGAAGGACGCCAGCATGAAAGGCGTGAACTGCGGGTTCAGGATGTAGAAGAAGCTGGTCCAGTCCACCGGATAGAACATCTGGATGAACAGGCCGACCATCAACGACGCCAGCCACAGGGGCGACGACAGATAGGCCATGCAGCCCATCACCAGCTGCAGGCGGCTCATGGGCGACAGGCCCTTGGCGCCGATCAGGCCCAGGTGCTGCAGGTTGCCCTGGAACCAGCGGTGATCGCGACGGATGAAGTCGGTGATCGAGGGCGGGGTCTCCTCCCACGATCCGTCCAGGGCGGCGGTGACGTGGACGGCCCAGCCCGCGCGGCGGATCAGGGCGGCCTCGACCACGTCATGGCTCAGGATATGGCCGCCGAAGGGCTTCTTGCCCTTGAGCGACGGCAGGCCGCAGCAGGCTGCGAAGGCGCGCGTGCGGATGATGGCGTTATGGCCCCAGTAGCTGGATTCCGAACCGGTCCAGTAGGCTAGACCTGCGGCGGCGACGCGACCGTACAGGCGCACGCTGTACTGCGACACGCGGGCGAAGATGGTGCGGGCCTTGATGATGACCGGTGCGGTCTGGATCATGCCGACGCCGGGGTTGCGCTCCATGGCGTCAACCATGCGCAGCAGGGTTTCGCCCGCCATGGTGCTGTCGGCGTCCAGAACGATCATGTTCTCATAGGCGGCGCCGAAGCGGCGGATCCATTCCGACAGGTTGCCGACCTTGCGTTCGGCATTGTCGGTGCGGCGGCGATAGAAGGCCTTGGACCCCGCGTTCATGCGGAAGGACTGGAACACCGACAGTTCGGCGGTGATGGCCTCTTCCTTGGTCGAGTCGCTCAGCACGAAGATGTCGAAGGCGGCCGATGCGCCGAGGCGCGCCAGCGAGGCGTCGATCTGGGCCAGGCGCGCAAACGAGGCGCGGGCGTCTTCGTTGTACAGCGGCATCAGCAGGGCGGTGCGGGTGCGCGGCGTCTGCGGGTGGGCGGCGAACATCAGGTCGGCCTGGTCCTTGCCGCGCAGCATGACGACCAAACCCATCAGGCCGCTGACGAACCAGCAGGAGATGGCGGTGATCAGCACCATGAAGATGCCGAAGGCCAGCATCTCGGTGCCGTCCCAGCCTTCACGCGCATACAGATAGAAGGGGGCGATGGCCGACAGACCGGCCATGAACAGGGTTCCGGCCAGCAGCATAAGGCGGCGCATGGCGATGTTGCGCGGCGAGGTGACCGGCGTGACCGATCCCGCCGAGGCGGTCGTGTCCGTCAGCGACTGGCGCGGCATCTCCAGGGGGGCTTCGTCAGGCAGCCAGGCCCAGGGTGCGATCGTCTTCTGGATGTCGGCGTGTTCGACAGCGCGGATAGACAGCTTGGTCATGCCGTTCAAGATGCCCCCTGATGACCATTCGTCGTCCGGAAGGCGGGGCGACGCGGAATGCTGCACTGCAGCGACTTCGCCTATAGTCGATCACATTCGCGCGATTTTCAATCACGCGATGTTGATCTGAGCGAAAAAAAGCGTGGATTCCTACCGCGGATTTGCGATCACGGCCTCGTGAAGGCCGTCAAGCGGCGCTTCGATGGCGAGTTGTCGCAATTTTCGCTCCAGAACCCAGGCCGCGACCCCCACCCAGCATACTAGGACAATGGCGTAGATTCGCTCCCACCACCCGACATTGGCGTCATTGACCGTGCCGGGGAAGACCAGATGCTTGGTCATGACGGTCAAGATGGCCATCAGGACGAAGGTCACGGCCAGGAAGATCTTCAACCGCGTCAGGTCGTTTCGCGCGGCCAGGCCCCACAGAAGCAGCAGGGGCGCCAACTGGATGCCCAGACCCAGGTTGATGACCATGTGGCGCGGGTCCGGCCATGGATAGAGGGTCGACAGCGACAGGCCTGCGCCCGCCAGAATGAAGACGATGGCGATGACGGCGGCGGGGATGCGTGCGCGCGTCAAAGCATAGATGGTCAGGCCGAAACCGATCCCCGCCAGAGCCGCCATGATACCGGCTGCGAACAGGCCGGCGTTGAAGATCATCGGCTTGCGCGCCGTGGCCCCGCCCAGTTCGCTCAGATACTGGGTGGCGTTGTTGAAGTCGGGATAGGCGGCGATGGCGACCACGACGACCAGCAGGGCGATCACGGGGGCTGCCACCCCGACGCCCAGCAGATGCCGACGACGACGATAGGGCGTCCTGGCCTCTGGCCGCAGGTCGATGGGCCAGGGCTTGTCGTCCAGCGGCTTCAGCCCCCACAGCGGCCGGATGAAGGGGATGCGCTTGACCACCTCATAGATGGCCAGACTGCCCAGGAAGGTGATCAGCACCAGCGACAGAAGCTCCACCGGCGCCGACAGATTGGCCGGGCGGATGATCCAGACCGCGATCACCAGAACCGTCTGGTGCGCCAGATACAGGGGGAAGGTGGCCTCGGTCAGATACTTCAGCACCGGGCTGGACCTGTCGCGCAGATACAGGCTGCCAAAGCCCAGGATGGCGGTGATCACCGCCCATTGGTCGATGCCATAGACGATGGCCTTGGGCACGCCCCAGAAGGCCCGCCCGCCCGGATGCCAGACCTGGGCCATCATGATCGGCAGGGCGACGGCGGCCAGGGCCACGCTGACCCAGCGCAGCCGCTCCATGTCGCGCCAGATGCTCTCGCGGCCCACGATGGCGAAGCCGAAGATGAAGGCGACCAGCGACAGGGCGTGATTGTACCAGTCCACCGTCAGGGTGTTGGTCAGGCCGAAATAGGGGAACAGGGCGATGCGGATGAAGATCAGATAGAGGATCGGCAGAACCAGCACGCGCCAGCCCCGCAGATGCTGCTCCAGCCAGTCGCCGATGCGCGGGATCAGGCCGGGTTGGCGCCACAGCAGGATCGTCACCGCGCTGTAGGCGGCGATATAGACGATGAACCACAGATGGTTGACCGGAACGCCGTCCATCAGGCCGCGCCAACTGAACTCACGCGCCATCCAGTCCAGATAGCCGTCCATGCCGCCGGGCCAGTTCGCCTTGTCGCGCGCCTCGATCCACGACTGCAGCGGCACCAGCGCCACCGTGCCGAACAGCAAGGGCGGGACCAGACGGGCGAACCGGGCGCGGGTCACCTCACGCGGCGTTCGGCGTAGGGTCATGAACCGCAGGGCCGCGCCGGACACCAGAAACAGCAGCGTCAGCCGCCATGGGTTGGTGATCAGGATCGCCTCGCGCATCCACTCGAAGGTGTGGGCGCTGTGCACGTGCCAGCCATAGACGCCGTACACCAGGCCGACGTGATACAGGATCAGCAGGGCGAAGGCGCTTACGCGGATCCAGTCCAGATCATAGCGACGCGCAGACGGGGCGGAAGACGAGGTCACGGGCGCGTCTATGATCCGCTCCGTACGGTCAAGCAAGCGGGCGAATGGTCTCGCTTGAGCCGGTCTGGGTTGTGGCTTGCCGCTCAAACGGCTTCAGGTTGCGCAAGGCCGAGGGCGGTCAGGGTGGCGGCGATCGAGGCGTCCTGCGCGGCCTGATACAGCGCCATCTCGTCCTGGACCGGCCGTCCCAGCGCCTTTTCAAAATCGGCCTTGGCCGGATCGACGGCATAGGCGGACGCCCGCGCCTCAGCTCCCAGATTGGACTGGAAGATGCCCGCTGCGCTGACGGGCAGGAAGTCCTCATAGGTGATGGGTTCGGCGACGACGTGGCCCAGGTCGATCAGGGCTTCCAGATCATCGGTCTCGGCCCGCGCGGCCAGACCCTGCGGCGTCGCGCGATAGCGGAACCAGCCCAGGCCTTCGCGACGCATGGCGGTCCAGTCGTCGGGCAGGGCGGAGAAGTCCTTATTGGCCAGGGCTTCGTCATACAGGGCGCGGCCTGTCGGGGTCAGGGCGCAGCCGCGCTGTTCGATCTCGCCGAAGCGGGCGGTGTGCGCGCCTGCCACGGCGCCGGCGTCGGACGGGAAGGTGATCGGCTCCTGCAGCGCCTTGAAACTGGTCTGGCGCAGCAGGATGGGGCATTCGCGGGCAGGCGGACCTTCGATGGTCTCCTTGGGCGTGATGCCGCGCGCGGGCATGGCGGCCTGCGCGGCGTCGATGTCCAGCGTGCGCGGCGTCAGGTGGTTGATGTGCGGGCCCTTGAAGCTGACGACGTCGGCGATCAGGCGGTGGGCGGCGACCAGACGCTCATAGGTTTCCGCGCTGACGGTGGCCTGGGCGTGCCAGCGGAAGGTCTCCAGCAGTTCGGCGACGAACAGATCTGTCTGCGCCTCGTCCAGGCCGCCCATCCGTTCCGCCGTGTCGATCAGTTCGCGCGCGCCGGGGGTGAAGATGTCGCGCCGCGCCAGGGTCGCCGCGGCCTCTTCACGCAGGGCTTCGTCCTCGATCAGCTCCAGCCGAAGCAGGGACGTGAAAACCCGGAACGGATTGCGCGCCAGGGCGGCCGGATCGACAGGCCGGAAGGCGGTGGAGTGAACCGGCACGCCAGCGGGTGCGAGGTTGTAATAGCTGACAGGCTCCATCCCCATGACTGCAAAGGCGCGGGCGATGGTGGCCAGTTCGTCCGCCGTGCCGACGCGGATGGCGCCGTGCCGTTCCTGCGACAGGCGCGCCAGTTCGCCTGACGCCGCCAGCCGGTCGGCGTTGGCGGTGTCGGTCTTCAGCGTCTGGGCGTTGATGTCCGCCACCAGGGTCAGCAGGTCGCCGTATTGGGGCACCTCGGCGCGGTACATGGCCGACAGGGCGGCCGAGAAACGGCTGCGGATTTCGTCAGGATGGACGAAGGCGGACATGGACGGCTCCCTTGGTGTTTTGACCCATCCCTACCCCGGCAGGTCGCCGGGCGAAACCCGGCGACCTGGGGCGTTTTGTCGGACGCGGTTAGGCCTGAACGCCGACGCCGAGGGGGCAGACCACGCCGGTGCCGCCAATGCCGCAATAGCCATTGGGGTTCTTGGCCAGATAGCCCTGATGATAGTCCTCGGCGAAATAATAGACGCCGGCGGGTTCGATCTCGGTGGTGATGACGCCGCGCCCCGCCTTGGTCAGAGCGGTCTGATAGGCGTCGCGCGACGCCTCGGCCTCACGCTGCTGTTCGTCGTTCAGGGTGTAGATGGCCGAGCGATAGGTGGTGCCGATGTCATTGCCCTGGCGCATGCCCTGGGTCGGGTCGTGGTTCTCCCAGAAGGCCTTCAGCAGTTCGGCATATGAGGTCGCCTTCGGATCAAACACGACCTGAACCACCTCCGTATGGCCCGTGCGTCCTGTGCAGGTTTCTTCATATGTCGGGTTGGGCGTGATGCCGCCAGAATAGCCGACCGAGGTGACCCAGACGCCGGGCAGGTTCCAGAAGATTCGCTCGACTCCCCAGAAACAGCCCATGCCGAAGAGGGCGGTCTGGAACCCCTCGGGGTGTGGGCCCTTCAGCGGGCGGCCCGTGACGAAATGCACCTCGTCCGTATGCAGCGGCGTGGCGCGGCCGGGCAGGGCGGTTTCCGGCGTCGGCAGTTCGGCGGTCTTGGTGAACAGCATGGAGCGTTCCTTTTCGGCAATCGTCTTCAGCGCCCATATGGGGACGTCGGATCGACTTGCCCAGCGGGAGAAGGCGTTCGCCGCGACCTTTGTCAGGCGCGGCTTTGGCCGAAGGCGAACTGAAGACCCAGCAGGAAGGCCCAGAAGGCCGCGATGGACGGCGTCTGCAAGGCGTAGTCTGTCGTGCCGTGGATCAGCACCACCAGGCTGGCGGCGACCAGACCGCGCGCCGTCGTCTGGCCCTTGCGGACCTTGCCCGTGCGCCAGACGCCTACGGCGATGATAACCCCGATCAGCAGGAACATCGGCGTGGCCCCGACAATGCCTGCCTCTTCCAGCCACTGGATATAGAGGTTGTGGGTCGCGCGGATCAGCCAGAGATCCTTGTAGTTCTCCGCCGTCATGATCTGGCTGTTCACGTCGTTGAACGTGCCCAGGCCGTATCCGAACAGCGGCGAATCCAGGAAGGCCTGCCAGTGGGCGGTGAAGATGCTGGTCCGCACCAGAGTGTCGCGATCCAGAGCATCGAAACGCGACCACAACAGATCATTGCCGCCAAGCAGCAGAACGGCGCCGACGACCAGCAGCACGGCGCCGCTGATCAGCACCGGCAGACGGCGGCCCTTGTTCTCGATCATGTCCCACAGCAGCAGCACGCCCGCCGCGACGACGGTCGCCGCCACGCCCATGCGCGAAGCCGTTAGCACCACACAGGTGACGAACAGCAGGACATAGGCCAGCGGCACAGCCACTTCGCCCAGTTGTTTCATGACGTCCGTGCCCTTGGCCTGACGCCAGCGGCGCAGCAGATTGGCCAGACCGATGACGGTTAGAATGCCGAAGACCGAGGCGCCGCTGTTGGCGCTGAGGAAGCCGCCCGACAGACGCCCGCCCGCCATGATCTGCCCCCCGGACAGGAAGCTCAGCAAGGCTATGGCCGCATAGACGGCGCCGAGCGCCAGCAGAACATCGACCGTTGCGCGCGCCCGGTCCGACCGGGCGCCTTGCAGACAACCCAGGACGAAGACGCAGCCCAGGCCCACCAGCTTGGTCATTTCGAGAATGGTCGCCGACCGGTTCACGGTCGACGATCCGGCCATGTCCGCCCAGGCCCAGATCGGATGAGGTCCGCCGGGCGTGAATGGCGTCAGGCTCCAGGCCGCCACGCCCAGTGTGATCAGGAACAGAACGGCCAGCGGCCAGACCGGCTTCAGGTCAAAAAGCCCGATGCGCGCAGGCGGCGCGGCCAAAGCCGCAACCAGCAACAGGCCCAGCACCACGCTCAGCCACTGGGCCGCGGCGACATGGTTGGCGCCAAAGGTCAGGTGGGCCGCGAACAGCAGGGCTGGGACGACGCCCAGCACGATGCGACTGCGCCAATCAACGCGCTCCGGGCCGCCCTTAGAGGACGGCCCGGCAAACGCCGTGGAACGGCGACGACGACGATGTGAGGTCTCAGACATTCAGTCCGCCTCAGGAGGCGTAGTACTTCTTATATTCGGAATAATAGTAGCCGGAGTCGCCGTAGCCGTAGCGGGCCTGGGCATTCATATCGACCTGCGTCAGGGCCAGACCCGAGACGTGGGCGCCGGATTGCTCAAGCAGTTTCAGGGCGTTCGCGATGGCCTTTTCAGGCGTCTTGCGCCAGCGGGCCAGAACCACGGTCGCATCCGAACGCGAGGCCAGAACGCGGGTGTCGGCGACGGCCAGAACCGGCGCGGTGTCCAGGATGACCAGGTCGAAGCTTTCACGCAGGGTTGCGATCAACTGGGTCATGGCCTCGGAGCCGAACACGTCCTTGGGCGTGAAGCTGTTCTTGGCCAGCGGCAGGACATAGGCGCCGGACGGTTCGTCCAGCAGCAGAGCCTGGTCCAGGGTGGCGCTGCGGTTCAGAACCTCGATCAGGCCCTTCTCAGGCTCGACGCCCAGCAGTCGGTTGACGTTGCGGCGACGCAGGTCGCAGTCGACCAGAACCACGCGGGCGCCCGACTGGGCGGCGACGCGCGCTAGACAGACCGAGGTCGTGGTCTTGCCTTCAGCGGGCAGGGCGGAGGTCATGGTGATGACCTTGGTCTGCTTGCCGACGCGCGAATACAGGATCGAGGCGCGCAGGGCGCGGACCGACTCCGCGAAACCGGACAGCGGCTTCTTGAGGACATAGTCGACCGGGGTTTCGTCGCGGTCCACCGGATCGGCGACCGAAGACATCATCGGCACCGAGCCGAGGTTCGGCAGGCCCAGCTTGCGCTCCACGTCCTCGGCCGTGGTCAGGCCCGAGTCGAGCATTTCAGCCAGGACCACGCCTGCCAGACCGCCGCCGATGGCCAGCACAAAGCCCAGGGCCAGGTTCAGCGGGATGTTGGGCGAAGACGGCTTGGTCGGGATCTTGGCGCGCGACACGACGCGGGCGTCGGACTGTTCGATGCCTTCCGAGGCGCTGGTCTCTTTGAAGCGGTCCAGGAAGCTCTGGTACAGGGTCTGGACGGACTGGGCGTTGCGCTCCAGTTCCGACAGACGGACGCCGGCCGCGTTGTTGGCGGCCAGGGTGCCGCGGGCGCCGCCCAGGCTGGACGCCATGGAGCTGGTGCGTTCACGGGCCACCTGAACGCGGGCTTCCAGGTTGGAGATGATGCGTTGGATCTCGGCCTGGATCTGGCTGTCGATATCGGCCAGTTCGCGTTGGGCGCGCAGCATGTCGGGGTGGCGGGGGCCATAGCGGCTGGACAGGTCGGCGACCCGGCCCGAAACCTCGGCGCGGCGCGCGCGCAGTTGCTGCACGACCTGGGAGCCCAGGGCTTCACCGACGTCTTCGCCGGTCGAACCGGCGGCCAGCTGACCCCGTGCAGTGCGCAGACGGGCTTCCTCTTCAGCCTGCTGGGCGCGGACGGTGGCCAGTTGTTGGTTGTAGGTCGAGATTTCCTGCTCGGTCAGGGTGGCGCCTTGCGAGCTCAACAGGTTGTTGGCGGCGCGGTACTGGGCCACAGCCGCATCGGCCTGTTGCACTTCAACGCGCAGTTCGCCGAGGCGATCGTTCAGCCAGACGTTGGCCTGACGGGTGGCGTCGAACTTGGCTTCCAACTGCTCCAGAAGATAACGATCGGCGAAGGTGTTGGCGATGCGCGCAGCCTTGGCCGGGTCTTCCGACGCGAAGCCGACGTTCATCACATAGGTCAGACCGGCGCGGCGGATGCTCAGGCGCTTCAGCACCGCATCAACGACCTGTTCCTTCTCCTTCTGCGCGGCGACAGCGTCGAGACGGTCGCGGGCCGCGTCAGGGGCGGCTGCGCCGAACAGGACGCCGATGCCGCCGATGACCGACTTGATCGGGCCCGGGTTGCCCAGCGCATTGTTGAATTCGGGATCGTCCTGCAGTTTCAGCGTGTCGACGACGCGCTCAGCCAACTGGCGGGATTTCAGGATTTCGACTTCGGTGTCGACGACGCTGGAGTCCGCCGACAGGCCGGAAAGCACCGCTGCAGAATCGACAACTTGAGCCTTGCGGGTGTCGATCATCAGATTGGCGGTGGCGGTGTAGAGCGGCGTCGCCTGAACCGTGACGACGATGGTCGCCACCATCACCAGAATGGCGACAGCCAGAAACAGCTTCAACCGACGGCGGAAGACGGCGATCAGGCGATGAAGATCAATCGCCTGGCCGAGGGAGGCGGACCAGCCGCCTCCCTCTCCCCATTCACCCGAAGGCTCGCCCCGTGAACCGGCTTGTGCCGAGCGCGCGTCGAAAATCTGATTCATGAGGAGACCATGCTGTCGGAAATGACAGCCTTACGCTTAGAACTGTGAGACCAAGGAGAGCATGACGCGGTTCACGTTGTACTTCACGCCCGCGTTGGCGCCGTCCGAGGACTGCTTCAGGTGGCTGGCGGTGACGCTGACGCCCAGGTTGCGATTCAGCAGATAGGTGCCGCCCGCAGCGATGCTGAACCGGTCGTCATCGCGATCGATGCCGTTGTACTCGTCGCGGCTGAAGTTGGTGTTGGCGCTCAGGATCACGTTGCGCAGCAGTTCATGATCCACAGCCAGGCCCACGCCGTTCGACAGATAGCCGCCCGAGCCGACAATGCCGGAATCTTCGATGGTGCGCGAACCGGTGACCGTGAAGGTCGTCAGTTCCGTGGGGAACCACTGCACTTGGGCGCGGGCGCCGAAGCCGTCGATGTTGCTGAAGGCGGCGCTGTCATACTCTTGGCTGATGTAGCCGACGGCGAGCTCGCCGCGGGCGACGGCGCCGACTTCGAAGTTGACGCCGACCAGAGCTTCATATCCCGAGGAGTCGCGGTTCGGATCGGTTGGGGTCGAAGCGACCTTGTAGCTTCTGTCATTGCCAGTGACCTGCACGAAGAAGGCGGTCGCGGGGCTGAAAGCGTAATCGACGCGGCCCGACAGGCTCGAGACGTCACGGTCGCGGTTGGTCTGGTCAATGACGGCGCCCGAAAGGGTTTCACCATTGCGATAGTCGAACGAGCGGAAATCACCGCGACCCGACAGCTTCAGACGGCCAGTGACGCGCGTGGCTGCGATGAAGGCCTGCGTCAGGTCATATTCGATCGGCTTTGCACTGGCGACCGGGGTGTTCGACGAGGTGCGGGGCTCCGTCAGCTCCGCATAGTCGGCGCCGAAGGCGATATTGGCGGCGCGATTGATATCCACCCGACCCGAGGAGCCGATGCCCCAGTTGTTGGTGTCTTCAGTGCCGTAATCCGAATAGCGGCTGAAATCGCCGCGCACATAGGCCTGAAGGAAGTGGCGGGACCAGCCGGATTCCACAGCCAGTTCAGGCTTAACGCGGAAAATAATGTCGTCCACAGCGCCGTTTTCGGTGGCGTAGACGTTGTCGTTGAACTCGACGTCGGCCTGAAGGCGCGGGAAGACGGTGAAGGCGCCGGCCGGCAGGCCGAGAGCTTCATATTCGGGGTGAGCGCGGTCACGCACAGCGACTGCACGGTCACGGGCGAACAGATCTCCCGACTGAGCCAAGGCGGCGCGAAGTGCGCTGTTGGACGATTGCGCCGAAGCCATGCCGGCGGGGGCAATCGTGGTCACGGCCGCGACAAGCGCCAGCCCTTTCCGCATCACGGACATGGTAACCTCTAAATCTTATAGGGCGAGCCAAGCGAATCGGCTCGTTTCATATGCAGCTTGAATTAAGGATCGGGCCGGATGTCGAATCCGGCCCGACACAGATTAGTTGTTGGGCGGACGATAGTCCGAGCCGCCGCCGCCGCCGCCGCCCGCCGAAGGCGGAGCGCCAAGCGGAGCGCCGCCGACGGCGCCGCCCGAAGCTGCAGCAGCGCCGGTCGGGTTCGCGGCTGTCGAAACTTGGGATTGAACCGAGCCGACGGCTGCAGCGGCGGCCGGCGACAGGGCGCCCGAAGCGGCCAGTGCGGCGCGGGCAGCGCCCAGAGCAGCCGTAGCTGTCGCGGGGCTTGCACCGCTGACGGCGATGGTTTGCTGGATGGCGGCTTCAACAGCAGCCTGGGTTTGTTCGGCCGAAAGACCTTGAGCGGCGGCGTTGGCTTGGGCCTGGACGACCGCAGCCTGGATTGCAGTGCTCAGCGCCGCGACCTGATCTTGTGCGACGGCCATGGCGGGAACGGCCACGACAGCCGTGCCAGCCGCCAGCGCAAATGCGCGCATGGCTGCAGCGATAAGAACGGACTTGTACATGGTAGCCCCTCCGATAGGTGGTTAAGTTAGTGTGTGCACTATGCCCGAACCGTCTAGCTTAATGCCAGCGTTATTCAAAGAGCTTGGCGGTGATGTTTTTTGCTGTTGCGAAAAGGAAACGGTTCAGCTTGTCTGAAGCCGCATTCATTAACCTTGTCAAAGCCTAAGGTATTGACGGGTCGATGTTCCTGTAACTGCGTTTTGCGTCACTTCGTTGAAAGGCGTGGGCGACTGAGGCTGTTGCTAGCAAGATCAGCATCAACCACCCTGTGGCATTAAGCAGCAGGCTGGTGGTGGACGCGTGGATGCTGTCGTCGAGCAGGTTGGACAGATGCATGAGGACGGCGAAGCCTTGAAGCCCCATCAGAAGGACAAGCCAGCGGTCGCTCCAGCGGAAGACAACCAGGCCGTACGCCAGAAAGACGAGGATCGACCGAACCTGGACCATCCAGTCCACCTGATCTAAATCCAAAGCAGACATCAGGACGTACAGGCCAAGTGCGTCAAACAATGCGATGATTGCACAGGCGCGGTGCGGCGGCCCGCCCAGAACCAGTGCGAGGCCGATGACGATGAAGCCCGCGAAAAAGCCGAGGATTTGATAGAGCGTGGCGAGCGCCTGCAGCAGGTCCATGGCGACCCTCCCTAGGCCACCATGAACAAGCGGGTGGGAACGGTAAAGGCGTCAGGCGCGCAGTTGGACGATGTTTTCAGTTTCGGCTGTGGGTCTTGTCGGGCGTTCCTTCGAGTTGCCTGGAATCTCGGCGACCGTGATGCCCAGTTTGCGCTGCACCGCCGACAGGCTTCGGTGCGCCTCAATCAGGGAGCCGCGCGCCGTGGTCATGTCGGTCAGTGCGGAGCAGACAGAGGCGACGGCGGGTTGAGCCCAGGCGCCGTTCACGCCGGCCTGAATTTGCAGCTGCGGCAGTTCGGCGACGAGAAGCGAGGCGCGCGACATCGCGTCATCCATCGCGCGTTCGGCTTCATTGATGATGGCGGCCACGCGGGCTGCGGCCTGCAGTTGATCGGACATGAGGGGGCTCCACCGCGCGACGGCGGTTTGCTGAGGTTGAATTTTGACGGGATTCAGGGCTGCGCTTGGATCGACTGGACGAGTCTCTGCAAGGAGACTGCGCCGTAAAGCGCCGCAGGCACGATGATCGCCAGTCCAAGCGCGATGCCGACGGCTGTCAGTAGTCGCAGAAACGGGCGACCGACAGGGCTTAACTGTGGAGCGGTCTCTTCGGCAGGTCTGACAGGCAGGACGCCGAGCACAGGATCTCGAACATCAACATCTGTCCGGACAGAAAGGGCGCCTGTTGTTGCAGGGCGGACACCAGGAACGGGATCATGTTCCGGTGCGTACGTCCCGACGCCACCAGCTCCAGAGCCTTCTGGAAGTCGCCGTAGGTCATCGGGGGCATCAGGTCGTCCGGCGAGATCGGTTGCCGAGCGTGGTCTGTCATCGTCATTTGTTCCCTCCACGTGAACAGGTGGAGGAAAGCCGACAATCATGTCCGCGCCTATTGCGTCTGATTCCCTATAGGGATTTTCCCCCATGGGCTGGAGCGCGCCTTCATCAAGCAGCAGCCGCACGGCCTCGTCACGGGATGCGACGCCCAGCTTCCTGCAGGCGCTGGCGACCTGGGCGTCGATCGTCTTGGGCGCCTTGCCGGTGAGCCGGGCGATCTGCTTGCTGCGATAGTGGGCGGCGACATAGGCCATCACTTCGCGCTCGCGATCGGTCAGCAGGTTGGCGGGTCCTGGCTTGTTTTCGGCAAGCGGCGTCATTTTAAAAGGTTAATGCCTTCTCAGGGGCGGCGTCCACCCCTGACGGCAAAGCTCGATTCGGTGGCATGGGTCTGATTCAGCCCGCGCATCTTGAAGCGGTCGATCCGCGTTCGACAAAGTCGAAGGCGACCACGCTGCTGTCGGGAAGGTCGGGGACGCCGCTCTTGAACCGGATCAGCAGGTCAGCGGCTGTCGAGGTCATTTCGGCGATAGGCTGAACTACAGACGACATGTCGGCGAACCTGGCCAGGGGCGTATTGTCGAAGCTGATCACAGACAGGTCTTGCGGCACGGACAGGCCGTGCTTCTCGGCGGTGCGCAGGGCGGCCAGCGCCATGCGGTCGTTGCTGGCGACGACGGCGGTGGGCGGCGAGGGCAGGGCCAGCAGGGTCTCCATAGCGTCGACTGCGGACTCATAGCTGAAGTCGCCGCGTCCGATCAGGGCTTCATCAAGTCCGCCAATGGACGACCTCATCGCCTCGCGATAGCCATCCAGCCGGGCGCCGCTGAGCACATACTGGTCGCTGCCGGTGATGAAGGCGACGCGGGTATGGCCCAACTCCAGCAGGCGGCGAGTGGCGAACTCGGCCGCCTTGCCGTCGTCCATCGAGATCGAGAAGCCGTCGCCCGTGGCCACAGAGCCGATGCGGGCGAAGGGCAGGCCCAGCTTGGACAGCAGGCCCGTGATGACGGGGTTGTCGGAGTGCGGCGGCGTCAGGATCACGCCGTCAGGGTGCAGGGCCGAAATGGCCGCCGTCACTTCACGTTCGACATGTTCGGACCCGGTGTCGACCAGTTCAAAGATCATGCGATAGCCGTGCGTCTCGCACTTCAACATGCCGCCCATCAGCATCTGGTCGACCCAGTCCGTGCCTTCGCCCGAGCGCCAGCCCTCGATGGTGCGTTCCTTGTCGTTCAGCGCCATCAGCAGGAAGGAGCGCGAGCCGCCCATGCGCCGCGCCGCCAGGCTGGGCACGTAACCGAGCTTGGCCACGGCGGCCAGAACGCGCTCCTGCACGACCGGACGCACGTTCGGCTCCTTGTTCATCACCCGAGAGACGGTCTGAAGCGACACGCCAGCCTCTGCAGCGACGTGTTTGATTGTAACCGCTCGGCGCAAACGACAGCTTCCTTATTTCCAGCTCTACATAGAGCCGGTCTTCACCGTACGAAAGTCGGATCGCATCCTACACGGGCGCCAGCCATTCCGGCGACGGCGCCGTGCAGTGGTCGCGCAGGAAGTCGCCGTGCGTTGGCAGGGCCTGGATGGCCCGGACGACCGCGCTGGCGGCCTGATCAAGATGGTGAGGAACCCCCTCGAACGGAACACGGTCCGTCAGCGGATGATAGACGCGCGGCCGCACGCCCATGCCTTCCAGCACCGATTGCCACGCCAGATTCCTGAACATCAGGTCTACGCCTTCGCGCACCGTGCCGTTGACCTTGAACAGTTCGATCTTGCTGCTTAGACTTTCCGGCATCTTCATGGCGCGGATTTCGCGCCAGAAAGCATTGTCGTCTCGCTGGGTCATCGCATAGTGCATGATGACGAAATCGCGGATTTCCTCATAGTCCTCAGTCATGCGCCTATTGTATTCGGTGATCAGGTTCGGATCGCAGTCGGCGTCGGGCAGGAAGCGCAGGAACAGGTCCATTCCCCGGTAGATCAGGTGCAGGGCCGTGGATTCCAACGGCTCGATGAAGCCGCCCGCAAGACCCAGCGACAGGACGTTTTTGTCCCATAGCTTCTCACGCATGCCAGTCTTGAAGGGGATGATCCAGGGATCGACGACGGGCTCGCCATCGGCCTGTTTCAACAGGGTGGCCAGGGCCTCGTCATCGCTGCAGTAGCGGTCACAGAAGACATATCCGACGCCACTGCGCTGCTGCAGTGGAATACGCCAGCACCAGCCCGCGTCCTGGGCGTGGGCCAGGGTGTAGGGGCCTGGCGGGGTGGGGTTGGTGACCTGCAGAGCGACGGCGCGGTTGCAGAGGAGCCAAGGCGACCAATCATGATAGCCGACGCCCAGCGTCTTGCTGATCAACAGTGCGCGAAAGCCGGTGCAGTCGATGAAGAAATCTGCCTCGATCCGCCGCCCGTCTTTCAAAACCACGGCCTCGACGAAGCCATCGGGCCTTTGAGCCACCCGGTCCACCATGCCCTCGGTGCGGACGACGCCGCGGGCTTCGGCGAAGCGGCGCAGGTAGCGGGCCATCTTCCTGGCGTCGATGTGGACGGCGTAGGAGGCGTCGGCGATGGGGGTGCGGGGCGCCTTGAACGGCAGCATGAAACGGTCGTTGCGGATCATGCCAGAGGCGGGAACAAAGTCCTGCAGTTCACCACCATAGCCTTCGGCGCGCGCGCGCAGCCAGACCTGATAGAAGTCCTCGCCGCCGATGATCTCGGAGAAACGGCCGAAGGGATGGATGTAATCCTCACCCTTCAACTTCCAGTCCTTGAACAGAATGCCCAGTTTGAAGCTGCCCTGAACCTCTTTCAGAAAATCCTGTTCATTGATGCCTAGGCGGGCCAGCATCTGCAGGAAGGGGGGGATGGTGGATTCCCCCACCCCAACGATGCCGATGTCGTCTGACTCGACCAGTTCAATCTCGGCCATCCGGCCACGGAACTGATGTGAAAGGGCCGCAGCCGCGATCCAGCCTGCGGAGCCTCCGCCGACGATGCAGATTTTCTTCAGGGGGCGACGGGACGGGTCCATGACGGCCTCACATATTGGTCCGTTAACGGACCAAGAGAAACTTTGGGATGTCAGGCATTCCGGCGGCGTCGCCGTCATGCCCTCGATAGTCTTGGTAGGCGAAAAAAGAGGCCGGCGACAACAGAAGTCATCGCCGGCCAGTTGCTCAGGAAAGAGACTTAGAAGCGCGCACGAATGCCGATCGAGTAACGGGGTTCGAACTGGTTGCGGCTGTGGAACTGTTTCTGGCCCTTCTCGAACTCCAGGTAGTATTCCTCGATTTCGCCGAAGATGTTCGATCCGTTGGCGTAGATCGTGACCATGTCGTTCACATCATAGGTGATGTTCGCGTCCACATACTGGGCTGTGTCCTGATAGACCGCGATGGCGCCATGGTCGCTATTGGCGTCTCCAAATGTGCCCGACAGACGCGGCGTGCGGTAGTTGTACGCGACACGTGCCTGCAGACGGTCGCCCTGATACCAGATGGCGGCGTTGAACGAGTATTTGGAGTTGTCCGGGAAGGGCAGGTTTTCGCCCGTTAACGTATGGCCAGACTGCTTGCTGTCCGAGAAGGTGAAGCTGCCATCGAAACCGAAATCGGACCAGATGGGCGTGTCAATGAAGTCCGACAGACCAAGCTTGGCGCCGATTTCGATGCCTTGCAGTTCGCCCCCGGCGCCTTGGATGGGACGATTGACGTTGACGAGGCGGCGAACAATGCCGTCACCGTCTGCATACGAACCGCTGTTGGGAATGTCGGCGCGAGTGACGAAGCTGTCGATGTTCAAGCGGAATGCGGCGATGTTGAACATCGTCGCGGGGCCGTAATAGTACTCCAGCGCCACATCGTAGTTGGTTGACCGCCAAGGGTCCAGATCAACCGTGCCGCCTAGCGTCGCGCCGGTGACGCGACGAACGCCCACGGGAGACGCTGTCGGATCGTCCGGCGTCGGGCCGGCCGAGTCGGCGGTGGCGATCGTCACGCCGCCGCCGTAGTTGCCCAAATCCAAAGGAATCATCGTTTTGGCGAAGGCGGCTCGCAGACGAAGCTTGTCGCTGAAGTGGTAAGCCAGGTTCGCCGTGGGCAGCCAGTCCGTATAGCTGCGGCTGGAGATCGTGTCGCCGACATCGAAGTTGGTGTCGCCGTAGGCGCGCACATCACCGGTCAGATTCTGACGCGCCCGCAGTTCGGTGCGAACCATGCGCACGCCGACGTCGCCGTGCAATTTGCCGTACTCGATCACGCCGTTCACGTATGCGGCGTCTTCGTAGAGATCGACGTCATAAGAATTTCCGGGAACAATGACTTCGAAGGCGTTGCCGAAGACGCGGTTCTGGAAAGCGACGACATCGTCGAAGTCACGCGGATTGGCCACCCACACGCCGGGCAGGCCGCCGGTGATCGAGCCGTAGTCGGACAGGAAGTAGGTGTTGTTGTTCGACTTCAGCAGCGAAGGACGATTGACCGTATAGCCCTGGAAACAGGTTGGAGCGTTGGCCACGGCGCCGCCGGTGCAGATCCCGGGGGTCGAAGCGATCGCCTTGCTGGGGTCAAAGCTGGGATTGGAGACGAACTCGCCCGATCGGCACTGAGTACTGTCCATCACCACATCGATGGCCTTCCACTGGGCGGCGCAGCCCTCTTGATTTCCATCGCCCTGTCCGGCGTAGAAGTTCGAGAATAGGTGGAAGTTGGTGATCTTCACTTCACGTGCGCTGTGGCGGATGCCAGCGTCCACGCGTGTCAGGAAGCCAAAGGCCGGCGCCTGCTGGAACTCGTACGAACCGTCGAAACGAACGACCGTCAGGTCGGACTCATTGCGTTGGTTACCTTCCGACGAATAGGCGCCGACAGTGTAGCTGTCGAGGTTCGACATGTAGTCGCTCAACGGCACATTGCCGAGGCCGCCCGTGATATTTCGGTCGAAACCGCTCCAGACCAACTTGTCGCCGCCCACGTTGATATGGACCATCGGATCTTCGCCGACGCCCAGCGGGTTGGGGTTGATGTAACGGCCGCCCTGAGAGCCGATCACGCCGTTCGAGTATTGGGATGCCGGATACTGGCTGGCGATGGAGGACGGATAGAAGGTGCCCCGCGTGCGGTCGCCTTCCTGCCGGAACAGAGTGAACTGTCGGTCCGGCGAATACTGCCAGTTCGACAGGTCGCCCTGCACTTGTCCGTTCATGCTGAGCAGTGAGGCGTTGGCCTTGATGGCGCGAGCGTTGAAGGTGAAAGGACCGCCCTTGTCGTAATCCAGTTCCAAATTGAAGTTGGTCGACTCGTTCTCTGTCACGCGGTTGACGGTGAAGGAGTTCATCCACCAGACGTCGAGGTCGTACTCACTGACGTTCAGCCAGGGCGAGCCGTTGGTCCCTTTCACGCCCGTTTCGGTGAACTGGGTCGGCGTGGTCCACTTGGGGCCTTGCCAGCGATTGGAGATGTTCAGACCCGCAGCGCGATTGTATTCCTTCTGGTGCGTATAGAAGACTTCGCCCGTCAGGCGGATGCCGTCTTCGATATCATACTGGAAGGCGCCGTTCAGGCTGTAGCGGTCGCGCTCGACCACACGACTGAAGCTGTCATAGCCATGAGGCGACAGCCAGTTCGGCGACGGTGGATCGTTCGGGCCGTTCCAGTCGTTGTTGCCGATCAGGACGCCCTGGCTGATGCCGGAGTAGTTGTTGCCCAGATTCGAGTTGCTGACGACGCCCGATAGCATGGCGCCGAAGCGGTCGCCGCGCCAGTTCAGCAAACCGTTCAGTAGATAGTCACTCTCCGCCGTGCGATCCCCGGTTTGATATTCTGCTGCCGTGTAGACAGTGGCGCCACGTTTGAAGTCCATCGGACGACGTGTGCGCAGGTCGATGGTGCCAGAGATGCCGGACAGGGCGTTGCGGACGTCCTGCGACTTGAAGACGACGATCGAGTTCATCAGCTGCGACGGCACGTCGTTCAGGTTCGGCTGGGCGCTGCCCAGGTTGCCGGGTGCCAGATACTGTTCGCCGTTCAGCAGGGTGATGACTTGCGGCAGACCGCGGATATTGACGGTCGAGCCTTCACCAGCATTCCGCTGGATCTGAATGCCCGCGACGCGCTGAAGGGCGTCGGCGACGGTGACGTCGGGCAGCTTGCCGATGTCTTCAGCCGAGATGGCGTCGACAAGCGCAGTTTCGTTGCGCTTGATGTCGATCGACTTGGCCTGGGACGCCCGGATGCCGGTGACGACGATTTCGCCGACCTCGGTCGCGTCCTGATCAGCGGTCTGGGCGTAGGCCGGCGCGACGAGCGCCGAACTGGCCAGCAAGGCGGCCAACATGGGCCTCTTGTGAATTCTCATTTTGGTTATCCCTCCTCGTGGCGCCGCGGTTTGTTATGCGGCTTTGGGTTCAAGGTCTGATGGTCGACCCGGAAAGTTGGACGTCGGCGTGCAGCCCCGTGTCGGCGGCGTCACGCGCCACGCTGATGCGGTAATCGCCCTGGGCGATGCGCCAGCCGGGCAGGGCCGTGTCGTAGTTGGCCAGGATGCGCGGTTCGGCGTGCAGGGTGACCCGGCGCGTCTCGCCCGGCTGCAGCGTCACCTTGGCGAAGGCGGCCAGGCGACGCGGGTTGGCGGCGTTCGCAGGCGCGACATACAGCTGGGGAACCTCGGCCCCGGCGCGCGAGCCGGTGTTGGTCACGTCCACGCTGACGGTCAGGCCGTCAGTGGTCGACGTCGTCAGGTTGGAATAGGCGAAGCGGGTGTAGCTGAGGCCATGGCCGAACGGGAACAGGGGTTTCAGACCCTGACGCGCGTACCAGCGGTAACCGACATCGGCGCCCTCCGGATATTCGACGGTGAACGGCTTCAATCCTTCGACCTGCGGGGCGCCGGGGTTGGCGGCGGCGGCGGCGTCAACGGCCTGAAGCTCGGCCAGACCTGGCACGACAGGACGCGGCGGTTGGTCGGCGGAGGCCGGGAAGGTGATCGGCAGGCGGCCGGACGGGTTGACGTCGCCGAACAGGATGCGGGCGATGGCTTCGCCGCCGCGCTGGCCCGGATACCAGGCCTGGATGACGGCAGGGGTCTTGTTCAGCCAGGGCATCAGCACCGGACCGCCCGTCTCCAGCACCACGACGGTCTTGCGGTTGGCGCCGGTCACGGCGTCGATCAGGGTGTCCTGATTGTCAGGCAGGGACAGGTTCTCGACGTCCTCGGCCTCAGTCGTCCACTGGGTCGCGAAGACGATGGCCAGGTCCGCGCTGCGGGCGGCTGCTGCTGCGGCCGCGGCGTCCTTGCCGTCGATGTAGGTGACGGTGGCGTTGGGCGACAGGGCGCGGATGGCGTTCAACGGCGACGAGGCATGCCAGGTGATGCGCGCGAACGACGCCGCCGCACCCGAGGTCAGCGGGATTTCGACCGGCGCACCGCCGACCGAACGCACCTGAGACGAGCCGCCGCCCGACAGGACGCCGACATCGGCATGGCCGCCGATCAGCACGATCTTCTGCGCGGTCTTGGCCAGAGGCAGCAAGCCGCCTTCGTTACGCAGCAGGACGATGCCGGCCTCGGCGGCGCGTTGCGCGACCTCGGCGTTGGCGGCGTAGTCGATGGGCTGTTCGGTCTTCACGACCGGCGCATCCAGCACGCCGCCCTTGATCAGGCCGACCACGACGCGATGCGCCATGTCGTCCAGGCGGGCTTCGGGAATGCGGCCCGCGTCCAGAGCTTCACGGAATGGGGCGTCGAAATAGAGGGCGCGGTCCAGTTCCTGACCGGACGCCTGATCCAGACCCGCCAGCGCAGCCTTTTCGGTCGAATGGACGGCGCCCCAGTCGGACATGACCCAGCCGTCGTACTTCCAGTCGCCCTTCAGCACATGGTTCAGCAGGAAGTCGTTCTCGCAGGCCCAGTCGCCGTTGATCTTGTTGTAGGCGCACATGACCGAGCCGGGATGGCCGCGCTCGATCCCGATCTGGAAGGCCAGAAGGTCGCTTTCACGCAGCGCGGCCTCGTCCAGACGGGCGTCCATGATCATTCGCCCCGTCTCCTGAGAGTTGAAGGCGAAATGTTTGATGGTGGCGACGATGTTGTTCGACTGGACGCCGCGGATGTGGTCGCCGACCAGAATGCCGGCCAGCAGCGGGTCTTCGCCCAGATATTCGAAATTCCGGCCCGCCCAAGGGTCGCGGGTCAGGTTCACGCCGCCCGCAAGCAGCACGTTGAACGTCTTGGCGCGCGCCTCGCCGCCGATCATGACGCCGCCTGCATAGGCGATTTCAGGATCGAATGAGGCGGCGGTGGTCAGGCTGGAGGGCAGGGCGGTGGCGACGTCGCCCTTGCGTTGTTCGACCTGGTTGGCGACGCCCAGGCTGGCGTCTGACTCGCGCAGGTCGGGAATGCCCAGGCGGGGGATGCCGGGGATGTGGCCAGCGGACGGAATCATGTCGGCGACGGGGGCGCCGGGCGTGCGGTCGGCGAAGGGCGGGAAATAGCCGTGGATCAGCTGCAGTTTCTCGTCGCGCGTCATCTGGCCGACCAGGGCGGTAGCGCGTGCAGCGATGGCCTGGGGATTTGGCGCAGCGGTTTCAGGGGCGGCGGTGTCCGCCGACGCGCCATGGGGGGCGCTCAGGCCTGCCGCCATGACAAGGGCGAACGTGCTGATGAGCATGGATTTTTTAAACATTCAGGCGACCCCCGACAGTGACTTTGCGATAACACACACCAGTCGGTCAGAGGGCGAGCGAGAGCGTTGACGAAAACCGGTCGGTCATCGTCTTGCATCCTTCAGTTCCTCCGCGAACGGAGCTGAACAGTCACTCAAGAGAAAAGGGCTGCTTGCAGCCAACGTCGGCACCCGCGTGGGCTGCCGATCACTTTCGCTCCCTCAAAATGGAAGGTCTCCGCCTTCTCATGATCGGAAATAAGCATGGTTTGAGAGCGTTCACAACACAAAACCGCCTTGTTCGCGTCACGTTTGGAAACGTTCACAATCACATGTCGTTTCAACCCCTGTGATGTGGACATTGTGCGCTGCGATAGCGGATGAGGGGCGACGCCTAGGGCGACGGACATGAAATCTAAGCCGCGCATGCAGTATCCATCGCTTGCGCCGTTCACCGCTCTGACGTGTGAGGTCGCTCTCAGACGAGAGTGAAAACCGTGGCTGCATCCCTGCTTCTGAAGACACGCCCCGAACCCGCCGTGACGAGCCAACGCCTGACGCATCTCCAACGTCTGGAGGCGGAGGCGATCCACATCATGCGCGAGGTGGCGGCCGAGGCCGAGCGTCCGGTCATGCTGTATTCGATCGGCAAGGATTCGGCGGTGATGCTGCATCTGGCGAAGAAGGCCTTCTATCCGTCTCGTCCGCCGTTCCCGCTGCTGCATGTCGATACGATGTGGAAGTTCCGCGCCATGTACGAGATGCGCGCCCGCATGGCGGCCGAATTGGGCGTCGAGCTTCTGGTGCATCAGAACCCGGAGGCCGTCGCGCGCGGCGTCAATCCGTTCGACCACGGTTCGGCCCTGCATACGGACCTGTGGAAGACGCAAGGACTGAAACAGGCGCTGGCTCTGCATGGGTTCGACGCGGCCTTCGGCGGCGCCCGGCGCGACGAGGAGAAGTCCCGCGCCAAGGAGCGCATCTTCTCGTTCCGCACCGCCGAGCAGGGCTGGGACCCCAAGAGCCAGCGGCCCGAGCTTTGGCGGCTGTACAACACCCGCAAACGCCCCGGTGAAAGCATCCGCGTCTTTCCGATCTCCAACTGGACCGAACTGGATGTGTGGCAATACATCCATCTGGAGCAGATCCCGATCGTGCCCCTGTACCTGGCCGCTGAACGGCGGGTGGTCGAGCGTGACGGCGCCCTGATCATGGTCGATGACGACCGGTTTCCTCTGCGTCCGGGGGAGACGCCGCAGATGCGCTCGGTCCGGTTCCGCACCCTGGGCTGCTACCCCCTGACCGGGGCGGTGGAGAGCACGGCGGCGACCGTGCCGCAGATCATTCAGGAAATGCTGTTGACCACCACGTCCGAGCGTCAGGGCCGGGTGATCGACCACGACCAGTCGGCCTCGATGGAGAAGAAGAAGCGCGAGGGCTATTTCTGATGGCGCACCAGTCCGACCTGATCGCCCGCGACATCGACGCCTATCTGGACGTTCACCAGCACAAGAGCCTGCTGCGCTTCATCACCTGCGGCAGCGTGGATGACGGCAAGTCCACCCTGATCGGGCGGCTTCTCTATGATTCCAAGATGATCTTCGAGGATCAAATGGCGGCGCTGGAGGCGGACAGCCGCCGTGTCGGCACCCAGGGCGGCGACATCGACTTCGCCCTTTTGGTCGATGGGCTGGCGGCGGAGCGGGAGCAGGGCATCACCATCGACGTGGCCTATCGCTTCTTTTCGACCGAGACGCGTAAGTTCATCGTCGCCGATACGCCGGGGCACGAGCAATACACCCGAAACATGGCCACCGGCGCCTCGACCGCCGACGCCGCCGTCATCCTGATCGACGCGCGGCGGGGCGTTCTGACCCAGACGAAACGCCATTCCTATCTGGTCAGCCTTCTGGGCATCCGGCACATCGTGCTGGCGGTGAACAAGATGGATCTGATCGGCTGGTCCCAGGCCCGGTTCGACGAAATCCTGGCCGAGTACCGCGACTTCGCCGCCCGGCTGGGCGTGAGTGATTTCCACGCCATCCCCATGTCGGCGCTGCGCGGCGACAACATCACCGAACCGACCGCGCGGGCGCCCTGGTATGACGGTCCGCCGCTGATGGCCTTGCTGGAGGGGCTGGAGGTCGGGGACGAACTGTCGGCCGATCCGTTCCGACTGCCGGTGCAGTGGGTCAATCGGCCCAATCTGGATTTTCGGGGCTTCTCGGGCCAGATCGCGGCGGGAACCGTGCGGCCCGGCGATCCTGTGCGCGTTCTGCCGTCGGGCAAGACCTCGCGCGTCACCCGCATCGTCACCGCTGACGGTGATCTGTCGTACGCGGTTGCGGGCCAGTCGATCACCCTGGCCCTGGCCGACGAGATCGACATTTCGCGCGGTGATGTCCTGGCCGCGGCCGACGCCCCGCCCGAGGCCGCTGATCAGTTCGAGGCGACACTGGTCTGGATGGACGACGAGGCCATGCTGCCGGGCCGTCCCTATCTGCTGAAGCTGGGCGCGCGGCTGGTCGGCGCGACCATCACCGAACCCAAGCACAGGCTGAACGTCAATACGCTGGAGCAGCAGCCCGCCAAGCGGCTGGAGCTGAACGAGATCGGCGTCTGCAACCTGTCGCTGGATGCGCCGGTCGCGTTCGAGCCTTACGGCGCCAACAAGGATCTGGGCGGCTTCATCCTGATCGACCGGATTTCGAACCGCACGGTGGCGGCGGGGATGCTGCATTTCGCCCTGCGCCGCGCCCACAACATCCACTGGCAGGCCCAGTCGGTCGACAAGGCCTCGCGCGCCGCGATCAAGAACCAGAAGGGCAGGGTGATCTGGCTGACCGGCCTGTCCGGCGCCGGCAAATCGACCATTGCCGATCTGGTGGAGAAGCGGCTGCACGCCGATGGACGCCACACCTATCTGCTGGACGGCGACAATGTCCGCCACGGGCTGAACCGCGACCTGGGCTTCACCGAGGAGGATCGGGTCGAAAACATCCGCCGTGTCGCCGAGGTGGCCAGGCTGATGGTGGATGCAGGGCTGATCGTTCTGGTCAGCTTCATCTCGCCGTTCCGGGCCGAGCGAGCGCTAGCGCGGGCGTTGGTGAATGACGGCGAGTTCGTCGAGGTCCACGTCGACACCCCGCTGCATGTCGCCGAAGCGCGCGATGTGAAGGGCCTGTACCGCAAGGCGCGGACGGGAGAGCTGAAGAACTTCACCGGCATCGACAGTCCGTACGAGGCGCCGGAAACCCCCGAGATCGTAGTGGACACCACCTCCATGACCCCGGAACAGGCCGCTGAACGCATCGTGGGCTGGCTGGAAGGGCGAGAGCCGCCCGAAGACTTCGCCATCTGAGACGGCGGCGCCAATCGCCGGATCGCGCGTTGGGTCATCAGAGGAAACAGCTGATGACCGAGGTTCGCGTTCTTCACGCCCGCAGCGGCGTGGTCCTGCAGCAGGAGGGCGACGGCGCCTATGTCCTGACCAGTCTGCGCGGATCAGACGAGCGGCGGTTCGCCGATCTGGAGCAGGCGGAACGTCTCTTTGACACAGAGGTGGCGGCTTCGGAACGCGACCCGGACATCGTCGCGCGACTGGGTGGTTCGTGATGGTCGGCCCGGGAACCGCGTTGCTGGCGCTGCTGATCCTCGGCGGGTTGCTGGCCCTGCTGTTTCATCCCGTCAGCCCGCCGACCCATTTTGTCGACAAGGACGCCGACGGCGAACCGGACGAGGCGGACGGCCCTGCGGCAGGTCTGTAGCAAGACTGTCGCCCGACGGTATGGGCCATCGGGCGACGCTTGAGGATCAGAGCACCCCGATCATCGAGGCGACCAGGGGGTGACGCACGATGTCGCGTTCGGCCAGGCGCACCACGGCGATGTCGTCCACCGCTTCCAACCGCGCCGAGATGTCCGACAGCCCCGAAATGCCCGGCAGCAGGTCGGACTGCTGCGGGTCGCCGGTCACCACCATGGTCGAGTGCCAGCCCAGGCGGGTCAGCAGCATCTTCAGTTGGACGTAGGTGCAGTTTTGGGCCTCATCCACGACGATGAAGGCGTTGTTCAGGGTGCGGCCGCGCATATAGCCGATGGGGGCGATCTCGATCAGGCCTTCGGCCATCAGCGCCTTGACCCGTTTCATCGACAGCCGGTCCGACAGTGCGTCGTAGAGCGGGCGAAGATAGGGGGCCAGCTTGTCCTCCATGTCGCCGGGCAGGAAGCCGATGGATTCCCCGGCCTCTACAGCGGGGCGGGACAGGACGATGCGGCCGACCTTGCCCGCCTCCAGCGCCTCGACCGCCTTGGCTACCGCCAGATAGGTCTTGCCCGTGCCTGCAGGCCCCAGCGCCATGACCAGATTGTGCGCGTCGATGGCCTGCATCAGTTCGGTCTGGCCTTCCGACTTCGGCTTCAGCGTCTTGAGATAGCCCTGGTCCCGGTCGTCGTTCGACGGATGGGGCGACCACCCTGACCGCGAGTTATTGGGCGTATGGAGCCGGCGAACTTTCGACTCTTCGATGAAGTCACGCGAATCCAGGATTCCGCTTTCACGGGACTGACGCTTCATTGCCGCACGCTTGGTCATGGACGCCTCCAGGGCATGAAAAAAGGCGGACCCACACGGGTTCCGCCTTGGATGGTCTTGGGGAGGAGAGGATCGCGGCCCGCACGGCAACCGCCCGGATCGACAGCAGGGCCGTCAGAAACGGGATGAACCCGCCGCCGAACAACCGAACCAGGATCCCAACGCGCCACGCGAAAGCCCCGACTACTGACCGGACCGGGCTTGATCCGGCTTCGGATCCGGGGGCGAATAGCGGCTCCCGAATCGCATCAACAGTTTGATGCTAACGTGGTTTACGAGGGCTTAAAGCCCCCATTTTAATGAGATGATCGGTGAACGGATGACTGTTTACGCACTTGACGACAATAGTCCTCAGCTTCCGCCCGAGGGGGAATACTGGATCGCGCCGAATGCTTCGGTGATAGGTCACGTGATTCTTCAAGAAAACGCCAGCGTCTGGTTCGGCGCGGTGCTGCGCGGGGACAATGATCCGATCATCCTGGGGCCGGACAGCAATGTTCAGGACGGGGCCGTGCTGCACACCGACCCCGGTTCGCCGCTGACGCTGGGGCGCGGTGTGACGGTCGGGCATCAGGCCATGCTGCACGGCTGCGAGGTCGGGGACTACAGCCTGATCGGCATTGGGGCGGTGGTGCTGAACGGGGCGAAGATCGGCAGGAACTGCATCATCGGCGCCAACGCCCTGATCACCGAGGGCAAGATCATCCCCGACAACAGTCTGGTGATGGGACAGCCGGGCAAGGTGGTGCGCGAACGCGATCCCGACCATGTCGCCGTGCTGAAGATGTCGGCGGACCACTATGTCCAGAACTGGAAGCGGTACGCGGCGGGGTTGAGGGCGGTTTAAGCCGGAAAGCCGGGTCAGGCGTTCGCCAACGCCGCCCGCGCCGCCTTGGCGTCGGCGTCGATCTGGACCTTCAACGCCTCAAGCCCGTCGAACTTCTCTTCGCCGCGCAGCCAGGCGATCAGCTGCGTGTCGACCGTCTGGCCGTAGATTTCTTCGTCGAAGTCGAACAGCCAGACCTCCAGCAGCGGCGTCTCCAGCGCATACATGGGCCGCACGCCCAGGCTGGCGACGCCGTCGATGACGCGGCCGTCCGGCAGGCGGGTGCGGACGGCGTAAACCCCGTAGGCGGGGCGCATATAGCCGTTCAGTTCGATATTTGCGGTCGGCACGCCGATGGTGCGGCCGCGCTTGTCGCCGTGGATCACCTCGCCGCGAATGGCGAAGGGGCGGCCCAGGATGGCGGCGGCGCGGGCCATGTCGCCCGCCTTCAAGGCTTCGCGCACGGCGCTGGACGACAGTTTCAGGCCGTCGGCGTCGTCCAGTCGTTCAGCGACCGAAACGGTGAAGCCCAGACGCTCGCCATAGGTCCGCAGGGCCTCGGGCGATCCCGACCGGCCCTTGCCGAAGGTGAAGTCGAAGCCGACGCCCGCGTGACGGATGCCCAGACCCTGGGCCAGCACGCGCTCGGCGAAGCCGGAATCGCTCATGCCCGCCATCTCGGCATCGAAGGGCAGCAGATACAGGATGTCCACGCCCAGAGGCCCCAGGGCCTCGGCCATCTGGTCGGCGGTCATCAGGCCGAACGGGGCGGCGTCGGGCTGGAACCAGCGGCGCGGATGGGGATCGAAACTGACCACGCCCAGCGGCGCGCCCAGACGTTCAGCCGCCGCCTTGGCGCCCGCGATGACGGCCTGATGGCCCCGGTGAACGCCGTCAAAGGCGCCGACTGCGACCGCTGCACCCTTCAGGGCGTCAGGCAGGCCGCGCCAGTCGCGGACGATCTGCATCTCAGCGTTGGGACGGCTTGCGGCGGCGCGGCACGCGGACCACCGCGACACCGTCCATGATCATGACGCCGTTGACGAAGCCCTCGCAACTCAGCTTCACGCGCGCGCTTTCCGACTCTACCTCGATCACGGTGATGACGATGCGGACCTCATCGTCGATCCGCACCGGTTGGTGGAAGGCCAGGGTCTGGGAAATATAGATGGAGCCCGCGCCGGGCAGGATGGTGCCGACCACCGCTGAGCCGAACGAGGCGCTGAGCAGCCCATGCGCGATCCGTCCGCGATAGGCGGTCTTGGACGCGAAACCTTCGTCCAGATGGACCGGGTTGAAGTCATCGGACGCCTCGGCGAACAGCTGGATGCGCTGTTCGGTGGCGACGACGATCTTCTCGGCGGCCATGCCGACGTGAAGTTCCTCCAGGATATAGCCGCCGGAGGGATGTTGCTGAACGAGTTCGACCATTGGGAGGCTTTAGCTGCGGTGCGACAAAATGGCGAGCCTTACCAGTTCAGTTCTAGCGCGGCGTATCGCGCATAGGTCGTTTCCGCCTTCAGCAGGGCGCCCGCACGCGCGGGATCCAGCGCGCCGTCCTCGCCCTTGGCCTGGTCGCCGTGGATGCCCTGGGCGATGAACAGGCAGTCCAGCGCCTGGGCGTTGGCGCCCATGACGTCGGTGACCACGCCGTCGCCGATGCACAGGACGCGTGAACGGTCCACCGCGCGGCCCAGCAGTTTCTCCGCCTCTTTGATCGCCAGATCATAGATGGGGGAATAGGGCTTGCCCGCCATGACGACGCGCCCGCCCTGGGATTCATACAGGTCGGCCAGAGCGCCGCCGCAATAGATCAGCTTGTCGCCGCGTTGCACGACGCGGTCGGGGTTGGCGCAGATCAGCTCCAGCCCACGCTCGGCGCCGACAGCCAGACGCTCGCGATAGTCTTCCGGCGTTTCGACCGTGTCGTCGACCGGGCCGGTGACGGAGATGAAGGCGGCCTCGGCGGCGCTGGGCGCGCGCTCAAGCCCCAGACCTTCGTAAAGGGCGCCGTCGCGTTCCGGGCCGACGATCCAGGCCGGGCCGGGGGCGCGCTTGGCCAGTTCGGCGCGGGTGGCGTCGCCCGAGGTGACGAAGGCCTTCCAGCTTTCACGCGGCACGCCCAGGCCATCCAGTTGCGCGATCACGTCCGAGGCCGGGCGCGGCGAGTTGGAGATCAGGACGACATGGCCGCCCTCGCGGTTGAAACGAGCCAGGGCCTCGCACGGACCAGCCCAGCTTTCGCGGCCGTTGTGGATCACGCCCCATACGTCACAGAGCAGAATGTCGTAGTCGGCGGCGACGTCGCCGAGGTGAGGCAGGGCGTGGGGAAGGGTCATGCCCCGGACCTATGGGGCGCATGACGGCGCGTCAACCGCGTTCGATACGGCGTTTCTGCGATGCAGGCGTGGGACAGATGGTCAGAAGCGACCGTGTGCGGATTAGTGAACGCGCCGACGCTGCTCGGCGCTGCGCAGGGTGGAGCGCAGGAACTCGGCCGGCGGGTCGGTTTCGGCCAGAACCTGCTCCTTGATGGCGCGGGGTTCGCCGAACAGATGGCCCTGGCCCATGGCCACATCCAGTTCGAGGATGTCGACGACCTGACGCTCCGTCTCGACCTTTTCGGCGATGACCTCGACGCCGTAGCGGCGGGTCAGGGCGGCGAAATCGGCGGCCTGGATGTCAGGCATGGACTGCAGAGGCGCGCCGCCGTCCAGGTCCAGCAACTGTTCGATCAGCAGGTCGGCGGACACCTTGATGAACTTGACGTCGGCGCGTTGCAGATCGGCGAAGTCCAGGTCCAGCGTCTGCACCTTGTCCAGCGAGAAGCGGTAGCCGAGGTCGGCCAGCTTGGCCATGTTGCGGGCCTCGATGGCGCCCCGCGCATCGAAGGTGGCCTGACCCAGTTCGAAGATTAGGGCCTGGTTCAGGTCGCGGTTCTCGCTGAGGAAGTCGAGGAAGCGCGGGAAGAAGGCGTCGTCGCCCAGCGAACTGAGGGCCACATTGCAGAAGACGCCGACCTTGCGGTCCTGACGGGCCAGACGGCGCACGATCTGGGCGCAGCGGAACAGCAGCAGATTGTCGATGGCGGGAACCAGACCCTCGCCCTCGGCCAGAGACAAGTATTCCGCCGGCATCATGACCCGGTCAGAGGCGTCACGCAGACGGGTGAAGCTTTCGTAGAAGATGGTGCGGCGCTGGGGCAGGGAGACAACGGGCTGCAGGTAGAGGTCGGCGCGGTTCTCGGCCAGGGCCTCATGGATGGTCTGCAGCAGGACGTTCGACTGGGCCTGACGACGGCCCTCGAAGGTGTCCAGACCGATGGTCGGGGCGGCGGACAGGCGCTGGTCGATGCTTTCGCTCATCTGCTGGACCAGACTTTCCAGCATCCGCACTTCGCCGGTCAGTTCGTCGGCGCCCGACAGAGCCCCGCTCTCGATGGCCTGGGCCAGTTCGGTCAGGGCGCCTTGCGTCGACTCCATCGCATCGGCCAGCAGGCGGTGCGCCTCGCGGACCTGATGGATTTCCTTCTTCAGGAGGCGGCGTTCGGAAATGCCGGTCACAATGCCGTGGAAGGCGCCCAGCAAACCCAGCGCGCCTAGGGCTCCAGCCACGCCCGCACCGACGCCCAGCTCCGCGCGCCACAGGAAGGCGCCCACGGTCAGACCCAGGAAAAGGTAGGCGAAGTACAGAAAACCTGTCGTTAGGGTGCGCATCGGCTGGCTTTAGCCACTCCCGGATGGAATCGCGTGAGTATCAGGGTATCAGAGACTTTCGGCTAGAGCGGGTTGATAAATAACCCGCCGCAAACCTGGGGATGTGGAAAATGGAACTGTTCGATCTGACCGGCAAGGTCGCGATCATCACCGGATCGTCGCGCGGGATCGGCAAGGCCATCGCCGAACGGCTGGCCGAACACGGCGCCCAGGTCGTCATCTCCTCGCGCAAGGCCGGGCCGTGCGACGAGGTCGCCGCCGAGATCAACGCCAAATACGGCCAAGGACGCGCCATCGCCGTGCCCGCCAACATCGCCTCGAAAGAAGAGCTGCAGCGGCTGGTCGACGAGACGAACCGCGCCTTTGGCAAGATCGACATTCTGGTATGCAACGCCGCGACCAATCCCTATGCCGGACCGATGGCCGGTATCGCCGATGATCAGTTCGAGAAGATACTGCAGAATAACGTCATCTCGAACCACTGGCTGATCCAGATGGTCGCCCCGCAGATGGTGGAGCGCAAGGACGGCGCCATCCTGGTGATCTCGTCCATCGGGGGGCTTCGCGGCAACGCCCTGATCGGGGCCTACAATATCTCCAAGGCCGCAGACATGCAGCTGGTGCGCAACCTGGCGGTGGAGTGGGGGCCGTCGAACGTGCGGGTCAACTGCATCGCGCCTGGGTTGGTGCAGACCGATTTCGCCAAATACCTGTGGGAGAATCCCGAGCTGCTGAAGACGGTCACCGAGCCGGCGCCGCTGAAAAGGATCGGCCAGCCGGATGAAATCGCGGGCACGGCGGTCTATCTGTGCAGTCCTGCGTCGGCCTATGTGACCGGCCAGACCCTTGTGGTGGACGGTGGATTGACGATTGCCTGGTGAGAAGAGCCCCAAGAGCGGCGGCGCAAAAGACCTGCGACAGGATCTGATCTGGCGTCTGGAGGCCTTCGGCTTCCGGGCGTTGTTCGGTTTCCTGCGCCTGCTGGGCGTCGAGCGCGCCTCGGCCCTGGGCGGCTGGCTGCTTCGCACGCTGGGGCCGCTGACAGGCACCCAGAAGACGGTGATGCGCAATCTGCGGATCGCCTTTCCCGCCATGCCCGCCGCCGAGCGTGATCGCCTGGCGCACGAGCAATGGGACCGCACGGGGCGGACCTTCGCCGAACTGGCGGTGATGGATCAGCTGACGCCGGAAGGCGGGCGGGTCGAGGTGGTCGGGATGGAGCGGCTGCACGCCCTGCGCGACGGCGGCAAGCCGGCGGTGTTGATCTCGGGCCATCTGGCCAATTTCGAGGTGATGGCGGCGGTCATAATGGCGTCCGGCCTGCCGTGTCAGGTGACCTATCGCGCTGCGAACAATCCGTATGTCGACGCCCTGATCCGCCAGAGCCGCGAGCGGTATGGCATCCGCCTGTTCGCGCCCAAGGGCGACGGGACGCGTGACCTGATGGCGGGGATGAAGCGCGGCGATTCCATCGCGCTGCTGGTCGATCAGAAGTACAATCAGGGGCCGGAGGTGCAGTTCTTCGACCAACCGGTGAACGCTTCTCCCGGCGCAGCGCGGCTGGCGCTGAAGTTCGACACGGTGATGCAGCCGCTGTCGGTGGTGCGTCTGTCGGGCGCGCGGTTCCGGGTCACGGCGCATGAGCCGATCACGGTCAGCCACACCGACGACAAGGCTGCGGATGTCCTGGCCGGGATCCAGGCCGCCAATCGTTTTGTCGAGGACCGGGTGCGCGAGACGCCTGAAGACTGGTTCTGGGTCCACAAGCGTTGGCCCGACAGCGTCTATCAGGCCCTGGACCGCGCCACGTCGCCGGACCTGCGGAACGGGCCGGCGTAGCCCTCTGCGTCGCGGCGGCGACGGCATGGGCCGGTGTAGGTTTCCGCCTGGACGAACAGACGGGGCTTCAGGATCACGGCGCTGATGCGGTCCAGCATGGTCTTTGCCATGATCGGCTTGGTCAGGAACTCGGTCACGCCTGCGTCGCGCGCCTCGAACACGCGCGCCTTTTCGGAATGGCCGGTCATCATGATGATCGGCAGATAGATGTTGGGGCTGGCCGGACTGGTGCGGACGTGGCGGGTGAAGGCGACCCCGTCCATCGGCGCCATGTTGAAATCGACGATGGCGATGTCGACGGGATGCTGGTCCAGCAGCGCAAGAGCCTTGGCCCCGTCATGGCTTTCCAGCACATTGCGGATGCCGAACGAATACAGCACGGCGGTGGTGATCGCACACATGTGCGGATTGTCATCCACGAGCAGAACGCTGAGCGACTGAAGATGCGGCATCTGCCCCCGACTGGAATGCGCGTCGAAAGCTAGGTCGATATCCCTGCTATCGCAAGGCGGTCCAGGCGCCGCGCGTCGGCTTTATTCGCGTCCCTCAGCGCAGGATTTTCAGGCCAGCCGTTCCGGCGCCCGTGCGCCGACCATCAGTGACGGATCCATGTTGCGGTCCCGCCATTTCATGCGCCAGCACAGGTGCGGGCCGGTGGCGCGGCCCGTCATGCCGATGCGGCCGATGGCGTCGCCGCGCTTGACGGACTGGCCCGCCGTCACGTCCAGCCGCGACTGATGCAGATAGCAGGTGATCAGGCCCTGGCCGTGGTCGATCAGGGTCATGCCGCCTTCGAAATGCATGCCCGAGCGGCTGAAGCTGACCTTGCCGTCGGCGGGCGCGCGGATGACGGTCCCCGTGGGTGCGGCCATGTCCACGCCGTAGTGCGGGCGCGCGGGCGTGCCGTTCAGCACTCGCTGCGATCCCCACTGGCTGGTGATCCGATAGGTTTCCAGCGGCCAGACGAAGCCGTTCTTGAAGTCGTCGCTGTCCACACGGCTGGCGAAGCCTTCGGTCTTCAGGGCGACTTGTTCGCGGATCAGGGCCAGCAGGGCCGGATCGGTCGGATCGACGGTGGAGGGCGGCAGGCCGTTGATGCTGGTCGAGGGGAAGGCATGGGGCGCGGCGGTGATCGTGCGGCGAACCGACTGGCCGTCGGCGCGGGCCTCGATCACCACATCGCCCGTGGCGTCGCGGTCGAAGCCGATGACGAACAGGCCGTTGATGGAGGCGGTGGTCAGGGCCTCGCCATCGACGAAGATCAGGGCGCGCGGCGCGGTGCGGCCATAGACAAAGCCGCCCTGACGCCAGGCGCCGTTCAGCGTCATCTGCAGCGGACCCTGGGCCTGGGCGGGGCCGCCCAGAAGGTCAGGCGTGACCAGTGTCGCGCCGACGCCGAGCAGAAGGGCGCGGCGCCCGGCGATCATGCGGCGGCCTGTTGCATCCGCGCGATGAACTCGGCCGGGCTGTAGTAGGCCTCCTGCCGGGTGGGGCTCCAGTAACGCAGAAGCTCCAGCGGGATGGGCCGGTCGGTGACGGCGCAGCGGACGAAACGTCCCGGCTTGAGCACGGCGAACTCGCCGTCGCCGTAGTGCACCGTCGCAGGTTCAGAAGCGGTCATGTCCATGCCTGCATGATAGCCGCGCGCGGGCCGGTCGTGAATAGGCCGTCAGGCCGGGCTGCTGACCGCATCGGTCACCGGGCCGTCTGCGCCGATCGGCTTGCCTGGAGGCGAGCCCGAGGTCGAGGCGGGCGGCTTGGGCTTGCCGCCCAACCGGTCGGCCAGCAGGAAGACGAACGGATTCAGCGAGATCGACAACAGGGACGCGGCCAGGATCAGATCATGGGTGCCGCGGCTCATGGCGCCCATGCTGACGCCCAACGCCGCCAGGATGAAGGAGAACTCGCCGATCTGGGCCAGGGCGGCGGCGACGGTGAAGCCGGACGACCGATCCAGCTTGAACACCTTGGTGATGACCAGGGCGGCCAGCGACTTGCCGACGATGACGATGCCCAACACGCCCAGCACGCCCCACGGCTGGCGCACCACGATCATCGGATCGAACAGCATGCCCACAGAGACGAAGAACAGAACCGCGAAGGCGTCGCGCAGCGGCAGGGACCGTTCGGCGGCGTTGTGGCCCAGCGGCGAGGCGTTCATCACCAGACCCGCCAGGAAGGCGCCCAGGGCGAAGGAGTGGAACAGCCAGTAGGCGACCCAGGCGATGCCCAGGGCGATGGCCAGGACGCCCAGGGTGAACAGCTCACGCGACTTGGTGTGGGCGATGCGGATCAGCAGCCAGGGCATGACCTTTCCGCCGACCACCAGCATGACGGCGACGAACAGCACGACCTTCAGCAGGGTCCAGCCGATATTGACCCCCATGGCCGCCAGGTCCGTCTGGCCGCCAGCCGGGACGATCAGCATGGGCAGCATGACCAGGGCGATGACGATGACCAGGTCCTCGACGATCAGCCAGCCGACGGCGATGCGTCCGACCTCGTTCTTGACCTGTTTGCGCTCCTCCAGCGCGCGCAGCAGCACCACGGTGGAGGCGACCGACAGGGCGAAACCCATCAGCAGGGCTTCGCGGTCGCCCAGCCCCAGCACGAACCGGCCCAGCGCCCAGCCCAGCACGGTGGCGGCGGTGATCTGGACCAGGGCGCCAGGTATGGCGACCTTGCGGACCTGCATCAGATCCTTGGGTGAGAAATGCAGCCCGACCCCGAACATCAGCAGGATGACGCCGATCTCTGCCAGTTGGGGCGCAAGCGTGGTGTCGGCGACGAAACCGCCGGTGAAAGGGCCGACGACGACGCCTGCAACCAGATAGCCGACGAGAGGAGATAACCGCAGCCGATGAGCCAACATGCCGAACGCAAAGGCCAGGACGAAGCCCCCGACCAGGGTGAGAATCAGGCTGTCGGCATGCGGCATCGCAGCTCCTGTCGAGGGGACGGATCGGTTGAATACGGCTTTGCAGTTGGGGTTGAGCCCGCGGATTGGCAAGGCGACGATATGTCGCGATTGACCCGAAATTGCCTTTAGCTTCGCGGCTGTTGCCGCGAAGGAACGGAGGGCTAGGCTGGGGGCGCCGGGCCTTCGCCCGGAGTGACGAAAGACAAGGCGGGTCGGAATTGAAAAGAGGGCCGGTCATCGCGTGACCGGCCCCCTTTCAGTGTCATTACGCCAGATGCCTTCCCCGCGACGGGAGAAGGAAGCCGTCAGGCGTGCGTCTGGTCCCAGAACTTCACGGCGTCAGCGTCGCGGGCCGAGAGGTCGGGGTAGGCGGGGTCGGAGCCGACGTCGGGGACGCGGCGCCAGGAGCGGGCGCATTTCGGGTGGTCGGCGGTCTTGACCGCGACGGTGACGGCGTCGCCGCCCTCGACCAGTTCGGCGCCCGAGGTGCGGAAGATTTCGGCTGCATCCAGACCCTCGAACGGCGCGAAGACCGAGGCGGGGCCGGTGACAGTCGGCCAGGCGTCGAGAGCGCCGCCGATCAGCTTTTCACGGCGGGCGGCTTCCAGCGATTCATTGACCACTTCGAGGACCGTGTTGATCGCGGCCCAACGCTCCGCCTCAGCGGGATTGCTCCATTCCGCCGGGGTGTCGGGGATGACGCGGGCGCAGTTGGTGCCTGCATCGGGGAAGCGGGTGGTCCAGGCTTCTTCCATGGTGAAGGGCGTCAGCGGGGCCAGCCAGGCGGTCAAGCGGCTGAACACTTCGTCCATCACGGTGCGGGCGGCGCGACGACGGATGCTGTCGGGACGGTCGCAGTAGAGGGCGTCCTTGCGGATGTCGAAATACAGGGCCGACAGATCGCCAGAGCAGAACTCCAGCACCGGGCGGACCACGTCCTGGAACCGATATTCGGCGTAAGCCTGACGCACATGGGCATCCAGTTCGTGCAGGCGGTGAAGGATGAACTTCTCCAGCGGCGGGAACTGGTCGTAGTCGGTCAGGCGCTCGGCCTCGTCGAAACCGGCCAGTGCGCCCAGCAGATAGCGGACGGTGTTGCGCAACTTGCGATAGGCGTCGACCGTGGTCTGCAGGATCTGTTTGCCGATGCGCTGGTCGTCGGAATAGTCGACCAGGGCCACCCACAGACGCAGGATGTCTGCGCCGGATTCCTTGATGACCACCAGGGGATCGGTGGTGTTGCCACGCGACTTGGACTGTTTCTCGCCGTTCTCGTCCAGGGTGAAGCCGTGGGTCAGGACGGCCTTGAACGGGGCGCGGCCGCGCGTGCCGCAGCCCTCAAGCAGGGACGACTGGAACCAGCCGCGGTGCTGGTCCGACCCTTCCAGATAGAGGTCGGCGGGCCAGTGCGAGGGGCGGTCGCCGGTGTAGCCTTGCTCGGGCAGGCGCGGGTCCAGGGTGAAGGCGTGGGTCGAGCCAGAGTCGAACCAGACATCCAGGATGTCCTCGATCTTCTCGTAGCGGTCGGCGTCGTGGCCGCCCAGGAAGTCGCTGTCCGGCGCGGTGAACCAGATGTCGGCGCCGTGTTCGGCGATGGCGGAGACGATGCGGGCGTCGACCTCGTCGTCATGCAGGGGCTGGCCGGTCTGCTTGTCCATATACATGGCCAGCGGCGTGCCCCAGGCGCGCTGGCGGCTGACCAGCCAGTCAGGGCGGCCCTCGACCATCGAACGGATGCGGTTGCGGCCCGAGGCGGGGTGGAAGGCGGTGTCGTCGATGGCCTTCAGCGCCGTGTCGCGCAGGGTTTCGCCCGTCTTCAGCGGCTCGTCCATGCGGATGAACCATTGGGGGGTGTTGCGGAAGATGATCGGGGCCTTGGAGCGCCACGAGTGCGGATAGGAGTGCTCCATCCGGCCGCGCGCCAGAAGGTTGCCCGCCTCGATCAGCTTTTCCATCACCGCGCCGTTGGCGGGGCCGAACTTGCCGGTCTTCTTGCCCTCGGTCTCCAGCACCTTGAGGCCGGCGAACAGGGGAACGTGCTCGTAATAGGCGCCGTCGGGATCGACGGTGTCGGGCACCTCGTGATGGCCGTGGGCCTTCCAGACCTCGAAGTCGTCGGCGCCGTGGCCGGGCGCGGTGTGGACAAAGCCGGTGCCGGCGTCGTCGGTGACGTGGTCGCCCGCCAGCAGGGGCACGGAGAAGCCGTAGCCGCTGTCCAGCGCCGCCAGCGGGTGGGCGGCGACGAGACCGGACGGATTGATGTCATAGACCCGCGTCCAGGCGGTGATCTTGGCGGCTTTGAAGACGTCTTCGGCCAGCTTGTCGGCCAGGATCAGGCGGTCGCCCGGCTTGGCCCAGGGCGCGAACTCAAGCCCTTCCTCCATCGCGGTGACCTCATACAGGCCATAGGCGATCTCGGGCCCGTAGGAGATGGCGCGGTTGGCCGGGATGGTCCAGGGCGTGGTCGTCCAGATGACGATGGCCGGATTGCCCGAGCGGAAGCTGAGCAGGTCGTCGGGATGGTCGTCCGAGACGCCGGTGACCGGGAACTTGACCCAGATCGTGGGGCTGACGTGGTCGTGGTACTCGATCTCGGCGTCAGCCAGGGCCGTGCGCTCGACCGGCGACCACATGACGGGCTTGGAGCCGCGATACAGCTGGCCCGAATTCTTGAACTTGTGGAACTCGGCGACGATGGCCGCCTCGGACTTGAAGTCCATGGTGGCGTAGCGGTTTTCGAAATCGCCGGTGATGCCCAGGCGTTTGAACTGGTCACGCTGGGTGTCGATGTATTTGCCGGCGTATTCACGGCAGGCCTTGCGAAATTCTTCCTTGGAGACCTCGTCCTTGCGGCGGCCCTTGGCGCGGAACTGCTCCTCGATCTTCCACTCGATCGGCAGGCCGTGGCAGTCCCAGCCGGGGACGTAGTCGACGTCGTAGCCCAGCAGAAAACGGCTGCGGACCACGAAATCCTTCAGCGTCTTGTTCAAGGAGTGGCCGATGTGGATGTCGCCGTTCGCATAGGGCGGGCCGTCGTGCAGCACGTACAGGGGGGCGTTCTGCTTCTGACGCTCGGCGCGCAGGGTTCCATAGAGGTCGCCCCACTGCTCAAGGATCAAAGGCTCCTTTTGCGGCAGGCCGCCGCGCATGGGGAAGGGCGTCTCCGGCAGGAAGACGGTGTCGCGATAGTCGCGGCCGGAAGCGGTGTCGGTGTCGGTCTGGGGGGCGTCAGCCATCAAAAGTCTCGGCGTCGTGGGTTGTCGGTCGCTGTCTTCGTTCGCCCTGGGGCGGTCAATCCCGGCGTGCACGGGGCCAGACGGCCCAGAAGCGCTACGCCGGGCGGCTAATCGAAATCAGGCGAATGGAGACGCGGACGATCATTATGAGGTCGGTCTAGCAGACAGATGCGGCATCGCGCCATCCCGAACCCCGCGATGCATCAACGGAAACGAAAGGCTTTTGATGTTTTGGTGAACGCTGGATCGGTCGGCGCTCGCCGCATCGACGAGAATTTCGTTCAGGAGTCCCGCCAATGCGGCTGCGGATGAGAAGTTGGATGCTGGGTCTGGCGGCAGGCGTGTTCCTGTCGGCGACGGCAGGCGCGGCGTTTGCGCAATGCACGACCGGCTGCACGCCCCCGCCGCCTCCCGGCTGTGGCAGCGGCGGCGGTGCGGGTTGCGGCGGTGGCGGCGGAAACGGCGGCGGCAATGGATGCGGCGGTGGCGGCGGCAATGGCGGCTGTAATCCCGGAACGCCTGGCGGTCCGGGCGGACCCGGTGGTCCCGGCTGCGGCAATGGCGGCGGCGGCGGTTGCGGTCCCGGAGGCCCCGGCAAGCCGGGCTGGCCCGGTCACGGCGGCAATTGGAACAACAATAACAACTGGAATAACAACAACAATTGGAATCAGAACAATAACTGGAACCAGAACCAGAACATCAACGTCAATGTGAACGTCAACAACAACGGCAACTCGAATTCCAACGCCAGCTCCAACTATCTGCGCGCCGGTTCGCGCAGCGCCGTAAATGCGCACAGCTGGATGGGTTCGAACGGCCTGGGCGGCGGTGGCGGGTCGGCCTATGTGTCGGTGGATCAGCCCTATCCGACGACGATCCAGGGGCTGGCTGTCGAGGGCGTGATCGCCCAGACGGTGCGCACGCCCTTCACCGCCTTCCGCCGCGAAATGCGGCGCGTGGTGATCCAGGCCGTCTGCATCGACGACCGTCAAATTCCGCACCCGGCGTCGCAGGTGCGCCCGGATCGCGAGATCGGTGAAGACTATAATGGCGAACTGTATCGCTGCCTGGCGGGGACGTGGCTGCAGGCCACGATCGCCGACTATGATGGAAACATCAGCTTCGACAACGGCACGACCCTGACCTGCCGCAAGCATGAATCCCTGTGGTTCGGCGAGGGCGGCCAGCTGGTCTGCCGTCCCGAAAAGCCAGAGCGCGACTGCAACGAGCGTTCCCTGCTGCGCCGCTATGGCGCGGGCGTGAAGATCCTGACGATGTATCGTGAGGAGGAATACACCGAATACCGCGAGGAACAGGTTCAGAGCGCTGGCGTCATCACCGGCACGATCACCCTGGACGGCGGCGTCGGCGGCCGGGTGTTCTGAACGAAAGCCTGACAGGCTCGTTCAGGCGCCGATCAGGCGCGGGATGAGAAGATAAGACCATCGGCTCTCCGTCGATGATCCTGAAGACTGGCCCCGGTTCACGATTGAACCGGGGCCTTTTCTTATGGCCTGAGGCTTACTGAGGCGTCCTTATTGCGTGGGGGCCTTGTCGGAGACGATCTCGGCGCGCCAGGCGGTCGTGGGCTTCAGGTATTCATTGGCCAGGCGTTGCAGATCGGCGGCGGTGACCGCCTCGACCGTGGCGATCTGGCTGCGGGTCTGGTCCAGTGACGCGGGATTGGACTGGGCCTCGGACAGCTGGATCAGCCAGTAGGTGTTGTCGGCCATGCTGCGGCGCAGACGCTCGACCGCCGGGCGGCGGGCGCGGTTCAGTTCGTCTTCGCTGACCGGCTTGTCACGCAGATCGGCGGCGATGGCGTCTACGGCCGTGAACAGCTTGCTCAGGTTTTCCGGGGCGACCTCGGCCGACACGGACACATAGCCATAGCCGGGGAAGACGTCCGAGGTGGTCGAGCTGGAGCCCGGCGAATAGGCCAGACCCTGTTTCTCGCGGATGTCCTCGTTCAGACGCAGCTGCAGCACGTCGGACAGGATGCTCAGTTGACGCGCGGTGGTGCGGTCGTTGATCTGGTCCGTCGTGGGCCAGGCGATGAAGGCCAGGGCCTGCTCCGCAGGACCGCTGTGGGTCAGACGCACGGGGGTTGCGGTCGGCGCGGGGAAGCGGCGTTCAGCCGAACCGGGCAGGGGCGCAGGCGCCGGTCCGCGATCCGGCAGGGCCGCGAAGGTCGAGCCGACGGCGGCGATCACCTGGTCCACATCGACGTCGCCGACGACCGTGATCTCGACCGGGCCGTGGGCCAGGGCGGCGTGGACGCCCGTGCGGATGTCCTCGATCTTCATGGCCGCGATCTCGGCTGCGGTCGGGGTGACCTCGCGCTTGTCGCCTGAGGCCAGCAGGCCCGAACCATCACGCTGGAAGACGCCGCGGGGGGTGGCGTCCAGCTGGGCCAGGATCTGCGGGAACATGGCCTTGGTCTGTTCGAACGGGGCGGCGCGCAGGCCGGGATCGGTCAGATAGGCGGCGAGAAGCTGCATCTGCAGCTGCAGGTCTTCGGGGCGGGTGGCGCCGGTGAAGGTGTAGGAATCGCCGCCCTGGGCGACATTGGCGCTGAAGACCTTGCCGCTGAGCACGCGGGTCAGTTCATCGACGCTGAGCTTGCCCGTGCCGCCCGGACCCATGACGGTTGAGGCCATCGAAAGGGGCGAGAGGCGATCGGCGGGCAGACCCAGTTCGCCAATGCCGGTCGAGGCGCTGATGACGATCTGGTTCTCGCGGAACTTGGTCGGCTTGATGTTCAGCAGCGTGCCGTTCGGGAAGCGGACCAGGGTTGCACCCAGATCGGCGACCTCGGTGCGCGACGCCGGGACGGCGGCGGCGCCGAAGTTGGTGTAGGGCCATTCCAGCGCGGCCTGTTCGGCGCGGGCGGTGACCGGAACCTGACGCGACGCCTGAAGTGCGGCGGTGACGGCGGCCTCACCACCCTCGACCTCGACGGGGCTGGAGAAGAGCAGCAACGGACCCTGACCCTCGAAGACAGGGCGCACGGCGGCGTTGACCTGATCGGCGGTCAGGCCGCGCACGGCCTGTTCGAACAGGTCAAGCGAGGTCTGGGGCGAGTTGAACACGCGGTCGTCGTTGACGGCGCCCAGCAGGCTGTTGGCCAGGGCGGGGGTCGAACGGGTGGCGGCGGTGGCGACGGCGTTCTGCAGGCCGGTGCGGGCGTCGGTGATCTCGCGCTGAAGCTCCGCCTCGGTGACGCCGAACTGGGCCAGACGGCGGCTTTCCTGCTCGGCGGCGTCCAGGGCGCGCTTCCATTCGCCGGGGTTGAAGGCGACGGCCAGGGTTCCTGCGTCCAGACTGCGGAACAGGGACTGGTAGCTGGCGCCCGCGCCGACGAAGGGCGGGTTGTCCTCGCGCGCCATCTCGCCCAGACGGCGGTTCAGCACGGCCAGACCCAGGTTGCGGCGCAGGGCCTCGGAACGTTTGGCGGCGGTGTCGGGCGACAGGTCGGGCGTCTTGATCCAGTTCAACTGGATCGAGGACTGGATGCCGGGTTCCACGATGATGCTGGTTTCCGGCTGGCGCGGGGCGACCACGCCCAGATCCGGCTGGGGGCCATCCGACGCCTTGGGCGTCCAGGAGGCGAAGGCGTTGCGGATCTTGCCCTCCATCGCGTCCAGATCAAAGTCGCCGACGGCGATGAAGGTGGCGCGCGAGGGGCGGTAATAGGCGTCGTAGAAGTCGACGAACAACTGGCGCGGCGCGGTGCGGATGATGTTCAGGTCGCCGATCGGCAGGCGTTGCGACAGGCGCTGGCCGGGCGCCAGCAGGCCCAGCTGGGTCTTCAGCACGCGCAGCTGCGGCGAGTTGCGGGTGCGTTCTTCGCCGACGATGACACCGCGCTCGGAATCGATGTCGGCCTCGTTCATCAGGGCGTCGGACATCATTTCGCGCATCACATGCAGCGAGGTGTCGACCGTTTCATCCTGGGTGTTGGGCAACTCCAGCACATAGGCGGTCTGGTCGAAGCTGGTGAAGGCGTTGGTGTCGGCGCCGAAGGCCAGGCCCAGCCGCTCCAGGATGCGCAGCATCTCGGTTTCGGGGATGTCCTTGGTGCCGTTGAAGGCCATGTGCTCCATGAAGTGGGCCAGACCCTGTTGGTCGTCGCGCTCCATCAGCGAACCGGCCGCGATGCGCAGCCGGAACGAGGCCTGATTGGGCGGGGTGGCGTTCTTCAGAAGGGCGTAGCGCATGCCGTTGGGCAGTTGGCCGAAGCGGACGGCGGCGTCGGCGGGAATGTCGCTGGCGGCCTGGGCCCAGGGCGAGGACGGCTGGACTGCGGCTGCGGAAGAGGCGGCGGGGGCGCGCGTCGACTGGGCGAAGGCGTGACCGGCTCCGGCCCCAGCCGCCAGTCCCGTGGCGAGAGCGACGCTGGACGCCGCAACAAGTAGAAGATGACGCGCAGAACGCATGAGCCGCTCCAGAATCTGCAACCTCAGATGAGGCGATGAATCCGCACTAGGGCAGGGGCGGGGGCGGAGCAAGGCGGATCGCGCGTTCGTCCCTTTTGACGCAAGGGGCTTTGGCGGGCGTCAGGCCATAAGGCCAAGCGTGGCCGCAACCCCTGTGATAGGGTCGCCGGACGGTCGGCGAGACGGCCGGTGTTGCTGGCTTGCAGGAGACCGACGTGCAGATCGCGGTTCTGACCTTTGACGGATTCAACGAGCTGGATTCCTTCATTGCGGCAGGGATTCTGAACCGGATGAAGGCCAAGGGCTGGCAGGCGCAGATCACGTCGCCGACGCCGGAAGTGACCTCCATGAACGGCGTCACGATCCAGCGTCAGCAGCCGCTGGAGTTCGCAGCCACCGCCGATGCGGTGCTGATCGGCAGCGGGATCAAGACGCGCGAACTGGCGGCGGATGCGGGCCTGATGGCCCAGATCCGGCTGGACCCGACGCGTCAGATCATCGGGGCGCAATGTTCCGGCACGCTGATGCTGGCCAGGCTGGGTCTGGTCGGAAACCTGCCCGCCTGCACGGATCTGACGACCAAGCCGTGGGTGATCGAGGCCGGGGTGGATGTGCTGGACGCGCCGTTCGTGGCGCACGGCAATGTGGCGACGGCGGGCGGCTGCATGGCTTCGCAATATCTGGCCGCCTGGATCATCGCGCGGCTGGGCTCGGTCAAGGACGCCGAGGAGGCCATCCACTATGTCGCCCCGGTGGGCGAGAAGGCCGCCTATGTCGAGGGTGCGCTGGGGGCGGTGACGCCGTTTCTGCCGGTCAGGTCGCCCGTCGCAGCCTGACCGGGTCTGGCCCTAGTTGCCTGAGCCGGAGATGAAGAAGGTCGCCGAGTTGCCGATGGCGTTGGCGCCGACGGCGACGTTGCGGTTCGGCTGGGCGATGTTGACGTTGGTGGTCGCCGTCACCGCGCCGTTGTTGACCTGATTGTTGTTGAAGTTGATCTCGCCGCCGCAGTTGGAGCACGCGTAGCCCGTCACGCTGTTGCCGATGGCGTCCGAGCTGACATAGCTGTCGTAGCCCTTGACGCCAACGTAGGTCGCCGTGGCCTCGACGCCGCCCGAGTTGATCTGGGTGTTGTCCAGCTTCAGGTAGATGTCGTTGTTGCCGGCGATGACTTCGTTGGCGACGGCGCGGGCGTGGACGGCGGTCTGGCCCTGCAGATTGGTCTGGGCGCGGGCGTCGGCGATGACGCGGCCTTCGTTGGTCTGGTTGGTGCGGGCCAGCATGGAGCCGCCGGCGTTATAGAGCGCGGCGCGGTTGGCGTTGGCCTGGGCGCGGGCGGCCAGGTTCCAGCCGTTGTCGACATAGATGTCGGTGCGGGCTTCTACCGTCGAGGGATTGTTGACCTGATTGACCGTCAGGTTCTGGTGCGAGGCGCCGGTGGTGTTGGTCTGGACCGCGTTGGCCGCCGCCTGAGAGTCAAAGGCCATCGGCGCGGGGATGTATTGAATGTCGGCGACCGTCTCGGCGAAGACGGTGGTCTGGCTCTGCTGGTTGACCGTGCCGGTCAGGACGGCGGAGGGGCCGCCGATCAGGGCGCTGTTGGCGTTGGCCGCAGATGTGACCTCGCCGCCTTTCAGGATGTGGGTCGTGGGGCCGTGCAGATTGGTGCGGGCGCTGACGTTGTCGCCGGTCGCCGTCTGGGTCGAGTTGACGTCAAAGGTCGCCTTCTCGGTATAGACCTGGGTGTAGTTGCCGGTCGCCTGGGTGGCGGAATTGACGAAGCCGTCAGTCACGCCGTTGAGGTTGGCGTTGGTCTGGGCCGTCACAGGCGCGGTCAGGGTCTGGCGCGAGATCAGGGCGCCGGCGGTGTCGCGGATTCCGCCCATCAGCACATTGCCGCCCGCGCCGTTGGACACGTTCAATTGGCCGACCGCCACGTCGAGGTTCACCTCGGCGATGATGCGGCCGTTCTGGGTCTGATCGTTCGTGCAGGCCGAGCCCGTTTCCGGCGGGCAGGTGGGGACGGCCTGTGCGCTCGCTGTATTAGCGAGAGCGGCGAACGTCGCCGTCGCGGCGATCATGCCAGCGAGACGGATCGGCGCGTGTCTGGCCATTGTTGGTGTCCGTGGTTGGGTAGGCTGGATAGAAGCCGCCGGTCGGTCCGACCGTGGAATCACGCAGCGGGTCATTGGCGGGGTTCAGGCAGATTTCGGGGCCAGGGGCGCCGTACAGATTGGCCATGAACTCGACCGTGGCGCGTTCGACCAGGGCGCGGACGGCCAGTTGTGTCGGCTCCATGCCGCCGGTGCCTGCGGAAATGTCGAAGACGTTGCCGCTGAGGAAGTCGAACACCCCCGCCGAGATTTCACGGCCGATGATCTGCTTCTGATAGGAGACGACATCGACCACCTCCAGCGTGGAGGTCTGGACCAGACGCAGGTCCATGGCGATGTTCATTACATAGATGCGGCCGTTCAACAGGGTCGAACCTGGGCGTTTGCTGTCGATCTCGCCCTGGGCGGCGTCGAAACCGGCCGAGCGGATGTTGTAGTTCACCTCGGTGATGCCGCCGACGACATAGAAGTCGGAGCCCGGAACCTGACCAGCCAGGATGCGGCGGTATTGGGTGTCTTCCGGTCCCTGGGCGTTGGGGGCGTTGTCGCCGATCAGCTTGTTGTTGGCGTAGCGCAGCTCAAGCTCGGACACCGAAGTGTCGTAGCGTTCGACGATGCGGGCGCCGGCCTTGGCCAGGGCCGAGTTGGCCATCAGGGATGCGCCGCCGGTGATCTGGCGGCCGCCGTCAGCCGAGACGGTGCCGGTGTAGTCGCTGATCCGTCCTACGGCCATGCGCGGCGAGGGCAGGTTATAGCGACGCGCATAGTCGGCCAGGCAATACAGGGCCGCCGAATAGGGCGTCGGGTTTGCCGTGACGGGCGCGTTGCCGATAGGCGTGGCGTAGAGACCCGACGGCCCGGCGGTCGGGCTGACACAGCCTGCCAGCAGCAGGGCGGATGCGGCGGCGCCGGCGACGCTGCGAATAAGGGTGCGGCGGATCATGGCAGGTTGATGTTTCCATTCAGGCTGGTGCCTGCGTTGACGGCGCCGTTGTTGGTCTGGGTGGAGTTCACGATGACCACGTTGTTTCGGCCCTGGACCACGACATTCAACTGGTTGCCGATGGCGGTTGAGCCGCCGATGGTCGTGCCGTTGCGCGATCCGCCGCCTGCACCGGCGTAGGCCGAGGCGGCTCCGCCCGATTCCCGCGAATAGGACGAGGCCCCGGACTGGATGATGCCGTCGACGATCAGGCGGTTGCCGTTGGCGTCGCGCGTCGAGCCGGTTGTCTGGGTCGAGGTCGCATTGCGCGCGCCGCCGTACCCCTGCTGGAAGCTGGAGGCGCCGGCTGAGCCGTAGTTCTGGGCCAATGCGACTGTCGGGGACAGAACGGCGATCAGCATTGCTGCGATCGGAATCAGCCTCTTGGCGGGCATTCTGACGTCTCCTAACCCACGGGGTCGAACTCGGGCCGAGAACAGGACCCAGCCCACAACCTGCGTTAAGGTTATTAAGAACCGCTTGATGTGAGCGGGGGCGCCGCGCATTTGGTGAATATGGCCCGACAAAACAGCCGATTCGACACACCCCAGCCGCATGAGCCGATGTTCAACGTGCCATTGCCGGTGCTGTTGATCGCGCTTTCCATGCCCGTGTTGTTCTTTTTCCAGCAGCAATTGCCTGACATGGGGGCCAGCATGGCCTTTGCGCCCGCCGATCTGGAGCAGGGCCGCTGGGGCGGCCTGTTCACCTCCATGCTGCTGCACGCCAACTGGACGCACGCCCTGATGAATGCGGTTGCAGCAGTGGCGTTCGGGGCGCCGGTGGCCCGTCTGTTCGGTGATCGGATCGGGCCCAGCGTGTTTCTGCTGTTTTATGTGTCGTGCGGGGTGCTGGCGGCCCTGGGCTATGGGCTGATCCACTGGGGATCGCCCAATCCGATGGTGGGGGCGTCCGGCGCGGTGTTCGGCTTGATCGGCGCGGCGACCCGCCTGCTGGGCGCGCACGGCCGGGTGCGCCCCCTGTTCGACAAACGGGTCATCGCCATGTCCCTGGCCTGGATGGCGGTCAATCTGTTCACCGGCGTGGTCGGCTATATGCCCGGCGCCGAAGGCGCGCAGATCGCCTGGGAGGCCCATGCGGTCGGGTTCGTGGTCGGAATTCTGGCCATCGGCCCGCTGGGGCGGCTGTTCAAGCGCGGCGTGCTGATCGAGGAGGAGGCGGCCTGATTGCGGCGTTTTCAATCCGGGCGGGTGGGTCGGTTTGATTTCGTCCGCCGCCTGAGCGATCATCCCGGTTGAGCGGCCCTGTCGCCATTCCGGCCCTGCGGTCGTCTCTTTCACACAGAGAGAGAAGGGAGCCGCGATGTTTGTCGCCGAGATCCTCAAGACCAAGGGAAACGCTGTTTTTTCCATTACGCCGGATGTGACGGTCGCTGAGGCCTGTCATGAACTGGAGCAGAAGCACGTAGGGGCGCTGGTCGTCTGCGACGGGGACCGTATCGCAGGCGTGTTTTCAGAGCGTGACGTCGTCAGGGCGGTGGCGGCGGACGGGGCGGCGGCCCTGACCCGCACGGTCAGTAACTATATGACCGCAAAGGTGATCTACGCCGAAGCCTCTGAACAGATGTCGGCGCTGATGAACCGCATGACTGACCGCCGCATCCGGCATCTGCCGGTGCTGACTGATGGTCGACTGGCGGGGGTGGTCTCCATCGGCGACGTGGTCAAATGCCAGATCGCTGAACACGCCCAGGAGGCGGAAAGTCTGAGAACCTATATCGCGGCGGGTTGAACCCCCTTGCCAGCGCGGGCCTGTTGCCGTTGAAGGCGCGATCAGCCGGGCGCGGGTTCCGGCAAGGGATATCATAGATGTTCAGTCTTCTGAACCTCCAGAGCCTGTTCGGCCTGGTTGTCATTGTCGCAGTCTGCTGGGCGATCTCGGAAAACAGACGGGTCTTCCCGTGGAAGCTGGCGATCGGCGCCGTGCTGGTTCAGGCCGGTCTGGTGCTGGTGCTGTTCGGCATTCCGGGGTCGCGCGTCGTGCTGGACGCGGTGACCAACGCCATCGACGGCCTGGCCAAGGCGACGGCGGAGGGGACGCAGTTCGTCTTCGGCTATCTGGGCGGCGGCGCCCAGCCCTATGCCGTGGCGGACCAGAACGTGCTGTTCGTCTTCGCCTTCAATGTGCTGCCGCTGATTTTGGTGATCTCGGCCCTGTCGGCGCTGTTCTGGCACTGGAAGATTCTGAAGTGGCTGATTCGGGGTTTCGGTTTCCTGTTCCAGCGGACCATGGGGTTGGGCGGGGCGTCGGCCCTGGCGGTTGCGGCCAATATTTTCCTGGGCACCATCGAGAGCCCGATCGTCATCAAGGCCTATCTGGACAAGCTGAGCCGATCGGAAATCTTCCTGATGATGACCGTGGGCCTGGCGACTGTCGCCGGTTCGACCATGGTGGCCTATGCGACCATTCTGGCCCACGTCCTGCCCAATGCGGCTGGCCATGTGCTGGTCGCCTCGATTGTTTCGGCCCCCGCCGGGGTGTTGTTGGCGCGGGTGATCGTGCCCGAGACCGACAAGCAGGCGGTCCAGAAGATCAGCTATGATTCCGCCCTGAAGTACGACAGCGCCATCGACGCCATCTCCAAGGGCACGTCCGACGGCCTGATGGTGGTGCTGAACATCTCGGCGGTGCTGATCGTGTTCGTGGCCCTGGTGGCCCTGGTCAATGTGATGCTGAGCGGGTTCGTGGTGTTTGGCGAGCCTCTGACGGTAGAGCGGATTCTGGGCGTGGTGTTCACGCCCCTGGCCTGGTTGGCGGGCGTGGACGCCAAGGAGGCGGGGCAGGCCGGCAAGCTGCTGGGCGTCAAACTGACCCTGACCGAATTCAAGGCCTTCATCGAACTTGGCAAGATTCCGCTGGGCGACATGAGCGAGCGCACGCGGATGCTGATGACCTACGCCCTGTGCGGATTCGCCAACATCGGCTCGGTCGGCATCACTGTGACCGGCCTGTCGGTGCTGATGCCCGACCGTCGCGAGGAGGTGTTGAGCCTGATCTGGAAGGCGCTGTTCGCGGGCTTCCTGGCTACTTTGATGAGCGCCGCCGTCGTCGGAAGCTTGCCAGCGGCGGTATTTGGGCAGTAGCGTTTCTAAAAACAACGGAGACGTTCTGATGAAGCTCTACACCTCGCACCGCGCGCCCAACCCGCGTCGCGTCCTCTGGGTCATGGCCGAGAAGGGGATCGAGGATGTCGAGATCGTCGAGCTGGATCTGCTGTCAGGCGCCCACTATCAGCCGGAATACCGCAACAAGGTGGGCGCGCCCCATGTGCCCGCGCTGGAGCTGGACGACGAGACGACCATTTCGGAATCCATCGCCATCGCCCGCTATCTAGAGGCGCTTCATCCCGAGCCGAACCTGTTCGGGAATGACCCGCGTGAGCAGGCGGTGATCGAGATGTGGATGCGGCGCTGCGAGATCTATCTGGCCAATCCCATGATGATGGGGGTGCGGTTCAGCCATCCGGCGCTGGCGGCGCTGGAGGCGCCTCAGCCCGAGGTGGCGCAGTACAATCTGGGCAGCGCCGAGAAGTTCATGAAGACGCTGGACCGGCGTCTGGCCGAGCGCGAGTTCATCGCCGATCGGTTCAGCATCGCCGACATCGTGGCCCTGGTCGGGCTGGAGTTCGGGCACCTGATCAAATACCGCCCGCCCGCAGAGTTTGAGAATCTGGCGCGCTGGATGCAGGCGTGCAAGGCGCGGCCTGCTTCGAAGGCGGGCGCTTGATCAAGGTTAATCAATGGTTGATATTCGTCTTTCAACACCTGCCGACGCCGCCCGTGTCGTTGAAATCTGGAACCGCGCCGTCGACGCCACCCATGACTTCCTGACCCCGCAGGACCGGGCCGCCATCGGCGCCGAGGTCGAGGGATTCCTGCCCGCCGCGCCTCTGGTGCTGGCGGTGGATGCCGACGATCGGCCGCTGGGCTTCATGCTGGTGGACGGGTCGCATATGGAGGCCCTGTTCATCGATCCCGACAGCCGGGGGCAGGGCGTAGGGCGCGCCCTGGTCGCTTACGCCCTGGCCAGCCAGCCGGAGTTGACGACCGATGTGAACGCGCAGAATGCCCAGGCGGTCGGCTTTTATGAGCGGATGGGGTTCGCCGCCAAAGGCCGCTCTGATCTGGACGGGCAGGGACGACCCTATCCGCTGATCCACCTGCGTCATCAGCAGGTCTGAGCGACGAAGCGACTTTCATTACAGAAAGATAAGGTCGACCGCAGCATCCGTAAGCACGGTCCGGCGCCTCTACCCCGCATAGCGTGAACATCACGCCTGTCAGTGGTTCCATAGTGTCCAAATCTGTTTTTTGCGGCGGTCTGCGTCTGGTCGCCGCCGGTTTCTGTTTGCTCGCCATCACCGCCACGCCCGTCCTGGCGCAGGATGCGGGGCGGATGGATCAGGTTGTTCGTGCGGCGGCGGACAAGGATGAGTTTTCCGGCTCGGTCCTGGTGGCGCGCGACGGTCAGATCCTGCTGGACCGGGGCTATGGGCTGGCTAATCGCGAATGGTCGATCCCCAACGACAGCGCCACCAGGTTCCGGCTGGGGTCTGTGACCAAACAGTTCACCGCCGTGGCCATCATGCTGTTGAACGAGCGCGGGCAGGTCGATCTGGATGCGCCGGTGAAGACCTATCTGCCCAATGCGCCAGCCGCATGGGACCGGATGACGGTGCGCCATCTGCTGACCCATACGGCGGCTCTGGCCGACTATACGCGGCTGGAGGATTTCGAGGCGAAGAAGACCCTGCCGACAACGGCTGAAGCCCTGATGGCGAGGTTCAGGGACCGGCCGCTGGCGTTCCAGCCGGGCGAGGGGTGGGCCTATTCCAACTCCGGCTATGTGGTGCTGACGGCCATCATCGAGAGGGTCAGCGGCCAGACCTATGCCGACTTCGTGGTGCAGAACCTGTTCCACCCGCTGAACATGGGCGACAGCGGATACGACAGCCATGACGTCATCCTGCCACGCCGTGCTTCGGGCTATACGCCCAGCGGCGAGGGGGTGATCAATGCGGCCTATGTGGATATGAGCGTGCCGCAGGGGGCGGGCGGCCTCTATTCCACGACCCATGACCTGTTGAAGTGGGAGCAAGGGCTGTTCGGCGCGCGGCTGCTGAAGCCGCAGTCGCTGGCGATCCTGACCACGCCCTACCGCAACAACTACGCCCTGGGTCTGGAGGTCGCCAAGGACGGAGATGACACGATCATCAGCCATTCCGGCGCCATCGACGGGTTCAACACCTATCTGGCCTATGACACCACGAACCGGATGACGGTGGTGGTGCTGGGCAATCTGAACGGCGCGGCCCCGCTGAAGCTGGGCGGGGAGCTGATGACCCTGGCGCGGGGTGGGGCGGTGACCCTGGCCGATGAGCGGCAGGCGGCGGCGATGTCGGCGGATGCGCTGGCGGCCTATTCGGGCGTCTATCAGGTCGCGCCTGGCTTCGCCCTGACCCTGAAGGTGGCGGACGGGGTGCTGACGGCGCAGGCAACGGGGCAGAAGCCGGTCGCCCTGACGCCGGAGACGACGGACGCCTTCTTCGTCGAAGCCATCGACGCCCAGATCACCTTCACCCGCAATGCGGCAGGCGGGATCGAGGGGCTGGTGCTGCACCAGGGCGGGCGCGAAATGCCCGCGCCGAGGCAATAGGCCCATCGCCGCCCGCCTCTGCACAGAGGGCGGGCGGCCACGCGTTTTCGCCAAACTGCGCCACGCCAAGGTGCTTAATCCGGGGAACCATTCGCGCCCGCCAAGCTTGACTAGGCAGCAGCTTATCGGAGGACGGATGCTTAGACCTATCGCACTTGTGGCCGTGTGCGGCCTGTTGACGGCCTGTAATGCGGGGACGTCGCTGTCCAGTGGAACCCAGACCTTCAACGCCGGGGTCGGCGACGCCGTGCAGGCGCCGCTGGAAGACCTGAACCTGAAGCGCGAGGAAATCCCTGAGGTTCTGTTGCAGGCGCGGGGCGCGCCCTATGCGGTGACCGGCTTGGGACGGTGCGCCGCTATCGGCGCCGAAATCGCACGCCTGGACGAGGCCCTGGGGCCGGACATCGACGTGCCGACAAGCGGCGACGGCGAGGCGCTGGATCAACAGGCGGCGGGCGCCGCGCTGGACGCCGTGCGCGATACGGCGACCGACTTCATTCCCTTCCGCAGTTGGGTCCGCCGCCTGAGCGGCGCCGCCCAGCACAGCCGCGAAGTCCAGTCCGCCATCCGCGCCGGCCTGGCGCGTCGCGCCTTCCTGAAAGGCATCGGCCAGCAGAAGAACTGCGCCCCGCCTGCCGCGCCCTATGGGTTCAAGACGCGACGGTGAGGGCGATCAGCGCGGCGTGAACTTGCGGATGACGCCGGAGAAGGTCATCAACAGGCGTTCTCCGGTGTTGATCTGGCCGCGCACGAAGATCAGACTCTTGCCGGCTTTGGTGACCTGGCCGGTGGCCTCGATCAGTTCGCCGACATAGCCGCCGTCGATGAAGGTGCTGTCCAGTTGGACGGTGACGCCGGATGCGCCCTCCATCTCCTGATAGGCGATCTGGAACATGGCGATGTCGGCGAAGGTCATCAGGCAGCCGCCGTGCATCCGCCCGCCTGCGTTCATGTGCTTCTGCTCGGCGCGGAAGGCGCAACGCATGTGACCGTCGGGGTCCAGCTTGCCGTAGAAGGGCCCGACCACCACGTCGAAGGTGTCGTGCAGGTCATAGGTCTGCCAGCCGGCGAATTCGCCCTCGGTGACGGTGATTTTCTTCGGCATGGAAGACTTGGCCTTACTTCTGGTCGTGCAGTGCAGCATATAGGCCCAATGAGCGATCCGATCGAAACCGCAATTTTGAACAAACTGGCTGCAATCGGCCCCGGCAAGAGCATCGAGCCTGCCGAAGTGGCCAAAGAGCTACAGCCGGAGCAATGGCAGCGGATGCTGCCCAAGGTGCGCGCCGTCGCGCTGCACCTGATGCGTCAGGGCCAGTTGACCATCACCAAGAAGGGCAAGCCGGTCGATCCGGACAACTTCCGCGGCGTGACGCGCTTGCGCCAGCCGACCGAAGAGGAAACGGCGCTGGCCCTGAGCCGCCGCCCGCCCGTCGTCGACGAGGGTGATGACGACTGACCTCGAAGAGGTTCTGAACGACATACGCGCCTGCCGCGCCTGCGCAGGCGTGCTGCCGCATACGCCGCGCCCGGTCGTCCGGGTGTTTCCACAGACGCGTCTGCTGATCTGCGGACAGGCGCCGGGGCGGCGGGTGCATGAGAGCGGCCTGCCGTTCACCGATCCGTCGGGTGACCGGCTGCGGGACTGGATGGGCGTGGATTACGAGACCTTCTATGCCGATCACCGCATCGGCGTGGCGGCGCAGGCCTTCTGCTATCCGGGGACGGCGCCCAAGGGTGGCGACTATCCGCCGCCGCCGCGCTGCGCCGAACTGTGGCGACCGCAGTTGATGGATGCGCTGCCGCGCATGGAACTGACGCTGCTGGTTGGGAGCTATGCCCAGACCTGGGCGCTGAAGGGCCGGACGAAGCGGAACATGACCGAGACTGTGCGTGCGTGGCGGGAATATGCGCCGGATGTGCTGGTGCTGCCGCACCCGTCGTGGCGCAATACGGCCTGGCTGAGAAAGAACCCGTGGTTCGAGGCGGAGGTTGTTCCGTATCTGAAAGAGCGGGTGCGGGGGATTCTGGTTTGAACATGCGCGCCTTGGCGGTTGCGGCCGGGATCGCCGTCGCCTTGACCCTGTCCGCCTGCGCCACGCCGCATATCCAGGCGCCGCTGACGCCGCCCGCCGGGTTCACCGGGCCTCACGTCGAGGATCGGGCGCTGGTGATGTCGGACGGGGCGCGCCTGCCGCTGATGCGGTGGTCGCCCAAGGATCAAGAGCCGTGGGCGGTGATCGTGGCCCTGCACGGGATGAACGACCATGCGGCCTCTTTCCGGCTGGCTGGGCCGTGGTGGGCCGAGCAGGGGATCGAGACCTGGGCCTATGACCAGCGCGGCTTCGGCCAGGCGCCCGGACGGGGCGAATGGGCGGGCGAGGTGCGGATGACCGACGACGTGCGCGAGGCCGTCGCAATGGCGCGCGCCCGCTATCCTCAGGCCGTGATCGCCGTGGTGGGCGAAAGCATGGGCGGATCGGTGGCGGCGGCGGCGTTCGGATCGGACCGGCCGCCGAACGCGGACCGGGTGGTCTTCCTGTCGCCCGGCGTCTGGGGATGGTCGGCGCAAGGCTGGCTGAACAGTTCGGTGCTGAATGTCGCCGCGCGGGTCGCCGGACCGGTGGCGGTGGAGCCGCCGTCCTTCATCGCCAGCCGCATCGTCGCCTCGTCCAACTGGCTGGAACTTTACCGCAACGGCCGCGATCCTGAGAGCCTGCTGTCGACGCGGTTCGACACCATCTATGGGCTGGTCGACCTGATGGAGAGCGCGTCGCGGAAGGTCGGTCTGTCGCGCACGCCGTCCATCCTGATGTACGGCGCCCATGACGAGGTGGTGGAGAAGGGGCCGATGCGGCGCGCGCTGGATCAGGTTCCGGCCGGATCGACGCTGCGGACGGCCTTTTATCCCGACGCCTGGCACCTGCTGAACCGCGATCTGCAGGCCGAGGTGGTGTACCGCGACGTGGCCGCCTTCCTGCGCGACCCGCAAGGCGCCTTACCGTCGGGCGCCCAGCCTGTGCTGCCTGAGCTTGAGAAGCGGGCGCGCTGACTGGTCGGCGCGGGCGTCGAACGGCGCTCTTTAGATAAAACTGTGCATTGTTGCGCTGCAACAGGGGTGAGATCGCGCGCCGTGGGGCTGTGCCGTGAAATTGTCGTGCTTGAAGCCTAATCGCTGCAGGCCTAATGTCTGGGCAAGAATAATATTACCCTGGGAGGCCCTGCTATGGGCATGACACTGTTCGATTCGCCGTCGTTCGCGAACCATGAGGGCGTTCACGCCTTCTTCGACGAGAAAACCGGCCTGAAGGCGGTCGTCGCCGTTCACTCCACCGCACGCGGCCCAGCCGTCGGCGGCACGCGAATGTGGAACTATGCGTCCTCGGCCGAGGCGCTGGAGGACGTGCTGCGTCTGTCCAAGGGCATGAGCTACAAGAACGCGGTCGCGGACCTGGAAATGGGCGGCGGCAAGTCGGTGATCATCGGCGACAGCCGCACTCAGAAGACGCCTGAGCTGTTCCGCGCCTTTGGCCGCGCCGTCGATACGCTGGGCGGCGTCTATTACGCCGCCGAGGACGTGGGCGTGTCGGTCGCCGACATCGCCGAGGCGCGCAAGACGACCTCGCGCGTCCTGGGCCTGAAGGACGGGCCGGAAGCCTCGGGCGACCCCAGCCCGGTGACGGCTGAGGGCGTCTATCGCTCGACCCTGGCGGTCGCGCGTCGTCTGTTCAAACAGGATGATCTGACCGGCCTGACCATCGCCATGCAGGGCGTGGGCCACGTCGGCGGATACCTGGCCGACAAGCTGGCGGCTGCAGGCGCCAAGCTGGTGATGACCGACGTCAACACCGCAACCCTGGCCGAAGTCGCCGCCCGCACGGGCGCCGAGATCGTTGCGCCCGACGCCATCTATGACGTCAAGGCCGACATCTATGCGCCGTGCGCCCTGGGCGCGACGCTGAACCCGCACACGCTGGGCCGGATCACCGCCAAGGCCGTGGTCGGCGCCGCCAACAACCAACTGGCCACGCCGGAAATCGGCCGCATCCTGTTCGAGCGCGGCGTGCTGTATGCGCCCGATTACGTCGTCAACGGCGGCGGCATCATCAATGTGGCGGCGGAAATGAACGCTCGTCAGACCAAGGGCGCCTTTGATCCGGCCTGGGTCGAGAAGAAGCTGTCGCGTCTGATCGAAACCTTCGACGAGATCCTGGAGCGTTCGGCCGTCGAAAACCGTCCGACCCACGAAATCGCCGACGCCATCGCCGAAGCCCGCATCGCGGCGGCGGCTGATGAAAAGCTGAAGCAGGCGGCGTAACGCGCGCCGAAGCCTTTCCCTCCCCGCAGGGAGAGGGAAAGGCGGTTTGGGGCATGTTCGGCGCCTGAGGCGATCTTTGTAACCGTCTCTTAACGCGGCATTTACCATATGGGCGGCATTTTCTGCCTAGCGGGTCTGCGTTGGTCTCCCGCCAGTTTTGGGGCGGGGACGCGTGGGCGGTTTCACCGAGGCGTTGCAGAAGTTCGGGATCGGTCGTCTGGCTGCGGTGCTCGGCGTCGCCGCGGGGGTCGCCGCCGTGCTGGTCGCCGTCATGCTGCGGATGGGGCAGTCGCCGGACGCGCTGCTGTATTCCAATCTGGATCTGCGCGAAGCGGGTGAAATCACCGCCGCCCTCCAGCAGGCCAACATCAAATATTCGTCCAAGGGCGACGGCTCGACCATCATGGTCAACCGCGATCAGGTCGGCGAGGCCCGGATGCTGGTCGCCGGCAAGGGGCTGGTGACCACGGGGTCGGTTGGTTACGAAATCTTCGACAACCAGTCGGTGCTGGGCCAGACCGAGTTCCAGCAGCAGTTGAACGAGCAGCGCGCCCTGCAGGGCGAGTTGTCGCGCACCATCATGTCGATGCGCGGCATCACCGCCGCCCGCGTCCACATCACCCTGCCGCGCCGTGAGATGTTCTCGTCCGCCGCCTCTGACCCCACAGCCGCCGTTCTGGTGGGACTGGGCGGGCGCGACCTGTCGGGCGATCAGGTGCGGGCGATCCGCAACCTGGTGGCCTCGTCCGTGCCGAACCTGAAGCCGGAGCGCGTCACGGTCGCCGACCAGAACAACCGCACACTGGCGGCCGGCAATGAGGGCGACGAGTTCTCGTCCGCCTCGGCGCTGGAGACCAAGAACACGACCGAGGCCCAGCTTCAGGCGCGCATCAAGGACATCGTCGAAGGCGTGGTCGGCGTGGGCGCCGCGCGCGTTCAGGTGTCGGCCGACATCGACCGCAGCCGTTCGACCACTCAAGAGCAGAAGTACGATCCCGACGGCCAGGTCGTGCTGTCGACCTCGACCAACGGTTCGCTGTCGCAGAACAATCAGGCCCAGCCTGACGGCGCCGTGTCCGCCGCCAACAACATGCCGGGCGGGGCGGGCGATCCGATCCAGACGGGCGAGCGGTCCAGCCAGAACGCCGAGATCACCAACTACCAGAACTCCAGCACCACAACGACGACCACGCGCGAGCCGGGCGAGGTCAAGAAGCTGTCCGTCTCGGTCGCCGTCGACGGACGCTGGACGCCGCCTGCGAACGGCAAGGGCGAACCGACCTATGCGCCGCGCACCGCCGAGGAGATCGCACAGATCAAGTCGCTGGTGGCCGCCGCCGCCGGTGTGGACGAAGCGCGCGGCGACAAGATCGAGGTGCTGAACGTCCGCTTCAACCGTGACCCGGCGTTGGGCGGCGGACTGGACGGCGCGTCGTCGATGTTCAACTTCTCCAAGAACGACATCATGCGCGGGATCGAGCTGCTGGTGCTGCTGCTGACCGCCGGGCTTCTGATCTTCTTCGTTCTGCGTCCGCTGTTGAAGACGGTGGGCGGCGGTTCGAACCTGCCGGCCCTGGCGGGTGACGGCGTGCCGGTGACGGCGCTGCAGACCACCCTGGTCGGGCCGGACGGCCAGCCGCAACTGGCGCATCTGGCGTCGCACAGCGAGATGGACCACAAGATCGACATCGCCCGCATCGAGGGTCAGGTGAAGGCGTCCTCGGTCAAGAAGGTCGCCGACTTCGTGCAGAGCCATCCTGATGAGGCCACGAGCATCCTGCGCGGCTGGGTGTCCGAAGGCTGATGGCGAAGCTGGTCAACAAAAAGGCTGCGGTCGATGACGCCGCGAAGCTGACGGGGCCTGAAAAGGCGGCCGTCATCCTGCTGGCGCTGGGCGAGGAGCACACGGCGCTGTGGGAGCGGCTGGACGACGAAGAGGTCAAGGAGGTCTCGCAGGCCATGTCCACCCTGGGCACGGTCAGCGCCGAGGTGGTCGAGAGCCTGATGCTGGAGTTTGTGTCGGGCCTGTCGGGCTCCGGCTCGGTCATGGGAAGCTATGACCAGACGCAGCGGATGCTGTCCGCCTTCCTGCCCAAGGACCGCGTCGATGGGCTGATGGAGGAGATCCGCGGTCCCGCCGGGCGCACCATGTGGGATAAGCTGGGCAATGTGAATGAGGCGGTCCTCGCCAACTATCTGAAGAATGAATACCCGCAGACGGTGGCGGTGATCCTGTCCAAGGTGCGTTCCGACCACGCCGCCCGCGTGTTGACCAGCCTGCCGGAGGACTTCGCCCTGGAATGCGTGCAGCGGATGCTGCGCATGGAGCCGGTGCAGCGCGAGATTCTGGACAAGATCGAACAGACCCTGCGCAACGAGTTCATGTCGAACCTGGCCCGCACCTCCAAGCGCGACAGCCACGAAATGATGGCCGACATCTTCAACAACTTCGACCGCCAGACCGAGGCCCGCTTCATCGGCGCGCTGGAGGAGCGCAGCCGCGAATCCGCCGAGCGCATCCGCGCCCTGATGTTCGTGTTCGAGGACCTGTCGCGGCTGGACCCCGGCGGAGTGCAGACCCTGCTGCGCGGCGTCGAGAAGGATCAGCTGGGGCTGGCGCTGAAGGGCTCATCGGAAACCCTTCGCGAGATGTTCTTCTCCAATATGTCCGAGCGCGCGTCCAAGATCATGCGCGAAGACATGGAATCCATGGGGCCTGTGCGTCTGAAGGACGTGGATGCGGCCCAGATGGCCATGGTGCAGGTGGCCAAGGATCTGGCGGCGCGCGGCGAGATCATGCTGGCCGGCCAGGGCGCCGACGACGAGTTGATTTACTGACATGGCCCACTCCCAACCTCGTCCCTTCATCTTCGACACCGAGTTCGACGCCGACGGTGGCGTCGTGCATCCTGGCGCGTGGAAGGCGCCCAAGCGCAGCTTCCTGCCCGCCGAGGTCGACGCCCTGGTGGCGCAGGCGCGGCTGGAGGCCCGCGAACAGGCGCTGAGCGAGGTCGAGCACGTCCGCGCCATGGCCCTGAGCCACATCGCCCAGTCCACCGCCCAGGCCATGACCATGCTGAAGAGCGTCGCCCAGGCGCACCGCGAACAGTCGGCTGATCTGGCCATGGCGGCGGCGCGGGCCATCGGCGGCGCGGCGCTGGCCAGGTTCCCAAACGCCCCGCTGAGGGCGGCGCTGGAGATGCTGGCGCAGGAAATCGACGCATCGCCGCGTCTGGTGATGCGCGGTTCGGGTCTGGATGAGACGGCGCGCGCCCAGATCGAGCAGGCCTGCGCCGACAGCGGCTTCACCGGCGTGGTGGCCTTCCGCGACGAGCCGGGCATGGCGCCTTCGGCCTTCCAGCTGGAATGGGCGGACGGCCGCGCCGAACACGATCCTCAAGGCTCCGCCGATCGCGTCGCCGAAGCCCTGACCGCCGCCCTGGCCGCTGAAGCTGGCCATGGCGAAACCCTTTCAGCCGACCGGAGCGAATTCTGATGGCGTCCGAAGACCTGGCTCTTGAGGAGTTCGCCGCCTCCACCGAACTGACCACCCTGGACGAGGGCGGGGACAAGACCGCCGCTGACCTGGCCACCGTGTTCGACGTGCCGGTCAACATCTCGGCGGTGCTGGGCAAGTCGCACATGTCGGTGGCCCAACTGCTGAAGCTGAACAGGGGCTCGGTGCTGGAGCTGGACCGCAAGGTCGGCGAGGCGATCGACATCTTCGTCAACAATCGTCTGGTCGCGCGCGGCGAGGTCGTCGTCGTCGAGGACCGGCTGGGCGTCACAATGACGGAAATCGTCAAGGCGGAGGACGGCGGCGCCTGAGTGATCGGGGCGACGCGTTCGAAACAGGATTAGAGGAGAAGAACAATGCGTCTTCTGGTGGTTGGCAGACTGAGCGGACAACTGGCTTCGGCGGTTAAGATGGCCATGGCGCACGGCGCCAAGGTCAATCACGTCGAACGTGCGGATCAGGCGACCGAGCAGTTGCGTCGGGGGCAGGGCGCTGACCTCCTGATGGTGGACTATCAGCTCGACATCGCCGCCCTGATTGCGGCCAACGAAGCTGAGCGCATCACCGTGCCGGTGGTGGCCTTCGGGGTCGACGCGGATGCGCGCGAAGCCGCCGCCGCCATCCGCGCCGGGGCCAAGGAGTTCATCCCCCTGCCGCCTGATGCGGACCTGATCGCCGCCGTCCTGTCGGCGGTGGCGGACGACGAAAAGCCGATGATCTCGGCCGATCCGTCGATGAAGGCCGTGCTGCAGCTGGCCGATCAGGTCGCGCGCTCGGAAGCCTCGATCCTGGTCACCGGCGAAAGCGGCGTCGGCAAGGAGGTGATGGCCCGTTACCTGCACGAGAATTCACGCCGCAAGGAACGCCCCTTCATCAGCGTCAACTGCGCCGCCATTCCCGACAATCTGCTGGAATCCGAACTGTTCGGCCATGAGAAGGGCGCCTTCACCGGGGCCGTGGCGCGCCGGATCGGCAAGTTCGAAGAGGCCGACGGCGGCACCCTGCTGCTGGACGAAATCAGCGAGATGGACGCCCGGCTGCAGGCCAAGCTGCTGCGCGCCATTCAGGAGCGGGTCATCGACCGCGTCGGCGGCTCCAAGCCCGTGCCGGTCAATATCCGCATCATCGCCACCTCGAACCGCGACCTGTCCAAGGCTGTGGCGGAGGGCGTGTTCCGCGAGGACCTGCTGTACCGGCTGAACGTGGTGAACCTGCGCCTGCCGTCCCTGCGTGAGCGTCCCGGCGACATCGGCGTGCTGGCCGAACATTTCGTCAAGAAATACGCCGCCGCCAACGGCGTGCCGGTGCGTCCGATCTCGGCCAAGGCGCGTGAGGCCATCGCCGCGCACCGCTGGCCCGGCAACGTCCGCGAGTTGGAGAACGCCATGCACCGCGCGGTGCTGCTGGCGACCGGCGCAGAGATCGACGTGGACGCCATCCGCCTGCCGGATGGTCAGCCGCTGAACCCCTCTTCGTCGGGCATGACCGGCCATGCGGCGCTGGTCGGACACGACAGCGCCTACGGCGGCGGCGTCGCGGCGCGCGCGGCCCAGGCGGCGGATGCGGTGACGCGCAACTTTGTCGGTCAGACCGTGGCGGCGATGGAAAAGACGCTTATTCTGGACACCCTGAATCACTGCCTGGGCAATCGCACCCATGCGGCCAACATCCTGGGCATCTCCATCCGCACACTGCGCAACAAGCTGAACGAATACGCTGACGAGGGTACGGCCATCCCGGCGCCCCAGAGCGGCGTGTCGGCCTCAGGCTACGCGGCCTGACATGGCCTATGGCTTCGATCGCAGGTCGTTGATCGTCGGCGCAGGCGCGCTGACGCTGGCGGCCTGCTATCCGAAGCGCAAGAAGCCGCAGGCCGACGAGCAGACGCAGGACTTCTTCCTGTCCGATCTGGAGGCGCGGCACGGCGGGCGGCTGGGCTTCGCCGCCCTGGACATGGGCAGCGGACGCCGGCTGTTGTGGCGGTCGCAGGAGCGTTTCGCCTTCTGCTCGACGTTCAAAGCCTTTCTGGCGGTGGCGACCTTCGAGCGTATCCAGCGCGACGAGGAAGATCTGGACCGCACGGTGCGGATCACCGCTGCCGACATGATCCCCCACGCGCCCGTCACTGAAAAAGCCGTCGGGCGCACCCTGACCATTCGCCAGTTGATGCAGGCGGCGGTCGAGGTCAGCGATAATCCGGCCGCCAACATCCTGATCCGGGAAATGGGCGGAATCGCCGTATGGCGTTCGTGGTGGCCGACGTTCGGCGACACCACCACCCTGATTTCGCGCCTGGAGCCGGACCTGAACACCGCCCTGCCCAACGACCCGCGCGACACCTGTCTGCCGGAACAGACCCTGGCCAATATCCAGCTGATGGCGTCCAGCACGCGGCTGACGCCCGAGCATGACGCCCTGCTGAAGAGTTGGCTGATCGCTTCGCCGACCGGGCCGGGCCGGCTGAAGGCGGCGACGCCTGCGGGCTGGACCATCGCGCACAAGACCGGGACGGGATCGAACGGCGCGACCAACGACATCGGAATGCTGACGCCGCCGACCGGCGCGCCGATCATCATGGCCGCCTATTTCAGCGGCGCCGTCGAGGCGACCGATGATCAACGCGACGCCGTCATCGCCGACGCCGCCCGCCGCGCCCTGAAGGCGCTGGGCCGTGGCTGACGCCCCGATCATGATGAAGGACGGCATGGCCCGTCCGACCGGGCGTGATGTTCTGGGCTGGCTGAACCGCGGCGAAGTCCTGATGGCGGTCGGCGTGATCGGCGTGATCATGCTGCTGATCCTGCCGGTCCCGAAGATGCTTCTGGACCTGCTGCTGGCGATCTCGCTGGTGTCTAGCGTGCTGATCCTGATGACCGCCGTGATGATGAAGCGGCCGCTGGATTTCGCCATCTTCCCCACGGTGCTGCTGGTTTCGACCCTGTTCCGCCTGGGCCTGAACCTGGCCTCGACGCGCCTGATCCTGACGCACGGTCAGGAAGGTCACGACGCGGCGGGTCAGGTCATCAACGCCTTTGGTCAGTTGATGATGGGGGGCAATTTCATCATCGGGGTGATCATCTTCGCCATCATCCTGGTGGTGAACTTCGTCGTCATCACCAAGGGTTCGACCCGGATCGCCGAAGTGTCGGCCCGATTCACCCTGGACTCGATGCCCGGCAAGCAGATGGCCATCGACGCCGATCTGTCATCCGGCCTGATCACCGAAGAGGGCGCCAAGCTGCGCCGCAAGGAGCTGGAGCAGGAATCCACCTTCTTCGGCGCCATGGACGGCGCGTCCAAGTTCGTGCGCGGCGACGCGGTCGCGGGCCTGATCATCACCTTCATCAATGTGATCGGCGGGATGCTGATCGGCACCCTGCAACACGGGATGCCCGCCGCCCAGGCCGCCAGCACCTATGTGCAGCTGACGGTTGGCGACGGCCTGGTGACCCAGGTTCCGGCCATCATCATCTCGATCGCCGCAGGCTTCCTGGTGTCGAAGGCTGGCGTCGAAGGCACGGCCGACAAGGCCATGGTGACGCAACTGGCCACCAACCCGGTGTCGTTGGGCGTGGTGTCGGGCGCGGCGGGCCTGATCGGCCTGATCCCCGGCATGCCGCTGATCCCATTTGCGGCCCTGGCGCTGGGCTCTGGCTATATGGCGTGGCGGCTGGGGCGCGAGCGCCTGAAGCCCAAACCGACCGAGGCGGAGATCGAGGCCGCCAAGCCGCAGCCCGAGGTCGACGAGCCGATCTCCAACGTCCTGACCATCGACGAGGTCAAGATCGAGCTGGGTTATTCACTTCTGAGCCTGATCAATGATCTGGAGGGGCGTCGCCTGACCGATCAGATCAAGGCGCTGCGTCGGTCGCTGGCGCAGGAGTACGGCTTCGTGATGCCGCAGGTGCGCATTCTGGACAATATGCGCCTGCCGACCCAGGGCTACGCCATCCGCATCAAGGAGATGGACGCGGGCGCGGGCGAGGTGCGTCTGGGCCACCTGATGGCCATGGACCCGGCTGGACGCCAGGTCGAGCTGCCGGGCGAACATATGAAGGAGCCGACCTTCGGCCTGCCTGCGACCTGGATCGATGAAAGCCTGCGCGAAGAGGCGACCTTCCACGGCTATACGCTGGTTGATCCGTCCACGGTTCTGACCACGCACCTGACCGAGATCCTGAAGGAGAATATGGCGGACCTGCTGTCCTATGGCGAAGTGCAGAAGCTGCTGAAGGAACTGGGGCCCGAAGAGAAGAAGCTGGTCGAGGAACTGGTGCCCAGCGTGGTCACGGTCACCACGCTGCAGCGCGTCCTGCAGGTGCTGTTGCGCGAGAAGGTGTCGATCCGCGACTTGCCCGCCATTCTGGAAGGCCTGGCCGAGGCCGCACCGCACTCCAGCAGCGTCACCACCCTGGTCGAACACGTCCGAGCCCGTCTGGCGCGTCAGCTGTGCTGGCAGCATCAGGGCGGCGACGGCGCCCTGCCCATCGTGACCCTGTCGCCGGAATGGGAGGCCGCCTTCGCCGAGAGCCTGATCGGCGGCGGAGAAGACAAGCAACTGGCGATGGCGCCCTCACGGCTGCAGGACTTCATCCGCTCGGTGCGCGACACCTTTGAGCGGGTGGCGATGATGGGCGAAAATCCCGTGCTGCTGACCGGACCGCAGACCCGCCCCTATGTCCGTTCCATCATCGAACGCTTCCGCGGCCAGACCGTGGTGATGAGCCAGAACGAGATCCATCCCAAGGCGCGCTTGAGGACCCTGGGGCAGGTCTGAACAGGCGACGCGCGGCCATAGTTGGGCGAGCCATCAACAAACCTTAACCCCCATGCTTTTGACTGGGTGGAGAGGCCTGCCGTGCACAACCCTTGTTTGACCTTCGACAAAGCAACGCTAATGCTTCGCTCATGACAACGAGACCAAGCTTGAGCTTGTCGCGATTCAGCGATTTTCTGCGGACGCCGTCGCTGGTGCGGTCGATTACGGCCTTGCTGGTGCTGGCGTTTGCGCTGCTGCTGCTGGTCAACGTCGGCACCTTCGTGATGATTCAGCGAACGGCCAAGGTGAACGCCACGATTGAGCACGCCCAACTGATGCGGCGGGCGTCGCGCACGGTGATGATCGCGATGCTGGACGCCGAAACGGCTCAGCGCGGCTTTCTGCTGACGGGGCGCAGCGAATTCCTGCAGCCGTTCGAAGAGGCCCGGCACGACATGGAGCCTGCGCTGGTCTTCCTGGAGGAGACGGCGGCCAAGGATCCCGAGCTCGACACCTATGTGAAACGGATGCACAGCCTGGCGGACAGCAAGTTCGCCGAGATGGATGCGACGCTGGCCATGGCGCGCGAGGGGCGGATCGGGGAGGCCATCCAGTCGGTGCGCTCGGGCGAAGGCAAGCGCTTCATGGATGACATGCGCGCAACTGTGGATCAATTCGACGAGGCCAAGTCCAACCGCATCGCCGAGCGCACGCGGTCGTCCCAGCAGTCTGGGATGTTGACGGTCATCATGGATGCGCTGGCGGCGATTCTGGTGGTGATCCTGGCGATCCTGTCGGCCTGGATGGTCCGGCGATACGTGGCGGAAATCCAGGCGGCGCGCGAGCAGGTGGACGCTCTGAACGTGGGGCTGGAGGCGACGGTTCTGGAACGGACCGGCGATCTGATGCGCGCCAATGAGGAAATCCAGCGCTTCGCCTATATCGTCAGTCACGACCTGCGCGCGCCCCTGGTCAACGTCATGGGTTACACCTCCGAACTGGAGCAGGCGGGCAAGATCGTCGAGAAGGCCATAGCCGAGGCTGAAAAGGAGCGCGAGGTCGACAAGGAGGTCGTCGTGGCCGTCCGTGAGGACATGCCCGAGGCCATCGGCTTCATCCGCGCCTCCACCGAGAAGATGGACCGGCTGATCAACGCCATCCTCAAACTGTCGCGTGAAGGGCGGCGCAACCTGCAGCCCGAGACGCTGGACATGACGGCCATGGCGCAGGGGATCGCCAACAGCGTGCATCACCAGACCGAAGCCTCTGGCGCCAAGATCACGGTCCAGAAGATGCCAACCATCGAAAGCGACCGACTCTCGATGGAACAGATTGTCGGCAATTTGATTGATAACGCCGTTAAATATCTGGATTCCGAGCGCCCCGGCGAGATCGTGGTCTCTGGCGAAGAGGCGCCGGGCAATTTCATCGTCTATCGCATCGCCGATAACGGTCGTGGGATCGCTCCGCGCGACCATGAACGCATATTCGAGCTGTTCAGACGGTCAGGCAAACAAGATCGCACCGGAGAGGGGCTAGGGCTGGCCTTTGTCCGTAATAGTGTTCGCCGTATCGGCGGCACGATTGATGTTGAGTCCGAGCTCGGCAAGGGCTCGACTTTCCTGCTGAAATTCCCCAAACGATTGAATCTGTCAGAACCTGGAGCCGCGCTGTGACGCATCCTGTTAAAATCGTCATGGTCGAAGATGACCACGGTCATGCCAAGCTGATCGAAAAGAATATTCGTCGCGCAAATATCAACAACGAAATCAAGCATTTCGATGAAGGCGGCGCAGCAATCGAATATCTCTTCAGTGAAGAGGTGCTGACGAATGGGCCGTTGCTCATCCTTCTGGACCTGAACCTTCCCGATATGTCTGGCACCGACATTCTGGAGAAGGTGAAAGGCAATGAACGTCTGCGCCGCGCACCTGTAGTTGTTCTGACCACCACAGACGATAAGGTCGAAATTCAGCGTTGCTACGATCTAGGCTGCAACGTCTACATCACCAAGCCGGTGGATTATGAGTCCTTCGCAGGCGCGATCCGCCAGCTGGGCCTGTTCCTGTCGGTGATCCAGGCCCCGGAGATCGAGTGAGCGAAAACACCGGCGCCATCCGCCTGCTCTACATCGACGACGACCGGGGCCTGTCCCGGCTGGTCGAGAAGGAACTGAGCCGTAAAGGATATGTGGTCACCTGCGCCTCCGATGGAGACGAAGGTTTGAGCCTGCTCAAGCAGTTCGAATATGACGTCTGCGCGCTGGACCACTATATGCCCACCCGTGACGGCATGGACGTGCTGCCTGAGATCATGGCGCTGAACGCCCCGCCGCCGGTTGTCTATGTGACGGGCGCGCAGGAAGGCCGTCTGGCGGTGGCGGCCCTGCGGGCCGGGGCGGCGGACTATGTGATCAAGGATGTGTCGGAGGACTTCACCTCCCTGCTGCGCTCGGCGCTGGAGGATGCGGTCGTGCGCCGTCGTCTGCAGCGCGACAACGACAGGGCGCAGGAGGAAATCCGACTGGCGCGCGACCGGGCCGAGGCCATGCTGCGGGAAGTGAACCACCGCGTCGGCAATTCGCTGCAGTTGGTGTCCAGCTTCATGTCGCTGCAGATGCGTCACGTGTCCGACCAGGGCGCCAAGGATGCGCTGCGGGAATCCCAGGCGCGGATCGAGGCCGTCGCCCATGTGCACCGGCGCCTCTACACGTCCGGCGACATGTCGCGCGTGGCCATGGACGAATATCTGCGTGGGCTGATGGACGAACTGTCCAAGTCCATCGGGCCGGACGACGGTTCGCCTCGCCTGATCCTGGAGGCGTCGCCCCTGTCGGTGTCGACCGACCAGGCGGTGTCGCTGGGCGTGATCGTGACGGAGCTGGTGACCAACGCCGTCAAATACGCCTATGCGCCGGGGCAGGGCGGTGAGATCCGCATCCAGATGAAACCCAGCGATGACGGGCGGGCCATTCTAACGGTCGAAGACGACGGGCCGGGTCTGGGACTGGGCAAGCCGAAGGGCACGGGGCTGGGCGGCAAGATCATTTCCGCCATGGCGTCTGGCCTGCGTTCGGGCGTCGAATATGATGGCGCCCACAAGGGCGTTCGCGCCCAGTTGGTGTTCGACCTCTAAGGTCCAGTCGGTTCATGTTGCAGTTCGGCGTTCGTAACCCTGTTCTTGAATACCGTCATCGGGCCACGGCGTTCGGCATAGCCGAGCGCGACGGTCTGATCGCCTGCGTGCGGGTTGAGCGGCCTGACGGTGCCTATTTCGACCTGCCGGGCGGCGGGGTGGATGTGGAGGAGAGCGAGGTCCAGGCCCTGGTGCGCGAGTTCACCGAGGAAACCGGGCTGAGCATTGCGCCGGAGAACCGCATCACCGAGGCGGCCCAGTATTTCCGCCGCTCGACCAACGAACCGATCAAGAGCGTCGGCGGTTTCTGGACCGTGAAGGTGACGGGTGAAGACCCGGACGCCCGGTGCGAAGAGGATCACACCCTGGTCTGGCTGGACCCGACCTTCGCCCTGTCGCGGCTGCGACACGATTCCCATGCCTGGGCGGTGGCGGTGTGGCTGCGCCGCGCAAGCTGAGCCTTACGGAACGGCCCGAGCCTGATCTCGTTTTCTTCCCGAACGCGGCGTCATTCCGACGGCGCCTGAAGCAGGAGATTTCTGATGGCTGATCACGATCGTATCGAAGGCGCCGCCAAGAACATCGGCGGCAAGATCAAGGAAGCGGCCGGCAAGGTCACGGGCGATCACAAGCTGGAAGCCGAAGGCAAGGCCGATCAGGTCGCCGGCAAGGTGCAGAACGCCGTAGGCGGAGCCAAGGACGCGCTTCGCGGCAAATAGGCGCCATTCCTGAGCAGTCGAAACGCCGTCCGCGAAAGCGGGCGGCGTTTGTGCGTCCGATCAGTCGTTGCCCCAGAGTTTGATCGAGGCGCCTTTTTCCTCTGCGCCGCCGACGGGGCGACACTCGGAGGTGAAGCCGCCGCCATTGCGGTCCGGGCGGCTGCGGCAGTCCATTTCCTGCGGCACGGAAGAGGTGATGGTCGAGCGGGGCGGGGGCGCGCACAGAACGGCGTAGGCTGAGCCGTCCGCCTCATTCCTGCGCATCTGACAGTTATCCGCCATGCCGACGGGACGCAGGGCGTCGGGCAGTTTGTCGCCGAGAGCCAGAGCCAGTTGGGTCCGCACCTCAGCCTGACAAACATCAAGTGGCTTGTCGCCGCGAATGACGGGGTTGCAGCGGGCGCGCTCGAATCCAAAGGGATCAGCGACGCCCCAGTCGGGCACATTGTGCGGCGCGGGTGCAGGCGCCTCTGCGGGGACTTCCGGTGCTGGCGTTTCCCACACGATGGTCGGGGCGGGTTGCTGCATCAGAAACAGCGTGGCGACAGCGGCGGCGATCATCGGGCAATCCCCTCTGGTGACAGCAAGCCCCCCGGCTCCGGGCGTCACCTTGTCAGAGCGCGCATGGCCTTGTCGAGGCCTTCCAGCGTCAGCGGATACATGCGGTGATCCATCACCTCGTTCAGCAGGCCGACCGAGGCGGTGTAGTTCCAGTAGCGTTCGGCGACGGGGTTCAGCCAGACCGACTTGTCCCACTGCTGGCGGGCGCGCTTCATCCAGACGGCCCCGGCCTCCTCGTTCCAGTGCTCGACCGAGCCGCCAGGCATGGTGATTTCATAGGGGGACATGGTGGCGTCGCCGACGAAGATGGCGCGCCAGTCGCCGGGGTATTTGTTCAAGACGTCCCACGTTGGGATGCGCTCGGTGTGGCGACGCCGGTTGTCCTTCCAGACGCCCTCGTACAGGCAGTTGTGGAAGTAGAAGAACTCCAGGTTCTTGAACTCGGTCTTGGCCGCAGAGAACAGCTCTTCGACCATCTTGATATGGCCGTCCATCGAGCCGCCGATGTCCAGGAACAGCAGCACCTTGATCGTATTGCGCCGCTCGGGCCGCATCTGGATGTCCAGCCAGCCCTGGCGCGCGGTTCCGTCGATGGTGCCGTCGATGTCCAGTTCGTCAGCCGCACCTTGCCTTGCGAAACGGCGCAGACGACGCAAGGCCACCTTGATGTTGCGGGTGCCCAGTTCGACCGTGTCGTCCAGGTTCTTGAACTCGCGCTTTTCCCAGACCTTGACCGCGCGGCCATGCCGACCCGGCCCGCCGATGCGCACGCCCTCGGGGTTATAGCCGCCGTGGCCGAAGGGGCTGGTGCCGCCTGTGCCGATCCATTTTGAACCGCCTGAATGGCGTTCCTTCTGCTCTTCCAGCCGCTCCTTGAGGGTCTCCATCAGCTTGTCGAACCCACCCAGAGCCTCGATCTGGGCCTTTTCCTCATCGGACAGGTATTTTTCGTTCAGCAGCCGCAGCCAGTCCTCGGGAATGTCGGTGGTCAGATCCTCGCCCGCGCCGACTGTCTCGACGCCCTTGAACGCCGTGCCGAACACCTGATCGAACCGGTCGTAGTGTTTCTCATCCTTGACCAGAACGGCGCGCGACAGGTGGTAAAACGCCTCGACCTCGCGCCCGGCGACATCGCGGTCCATGGCCTCCATCAGATGGAGCCATTCCTTCATCGACACCGGAACCTTGGCGTCACGCAGGGCGGAGAAGAAGGGCAGGAGCATGGGCTGAGAGTGAACCCTGATCAGTTGCGCCGCAAGATGACCTCGTCATCGAACCAGTCGCCCACGGGGTAGCGGTATTCCCCGGCCTTCTCGAAGCCATAGGCGCCGTACAGTTTCCGGGCCTTCATGTTGCCGCTCCAGACGCCGATCCACAGCGGGCCGTCGGTGTTGGACTGCATCCATTCCAGCGCCAGGGTCAGCAGTTTAGTGCCGAGGCCCAGGCCTTGGGCGGTCTTGGCGACATAGAGGCGGCGCAGTTCCATATGAGTGGGTTGCGCGTCGGGATGAGGCAGGCCGTTTGGGCCGGCGTTGACGAAGGCCAGCAGTTCGCCATCCCGATCCGCGACCCACCAGGCGCAGCCCGGCTCGACCAGTTTCTTCTGCATCGGCGCCAGATCGAAGTTGGTGTCCAGAAACGCCTCTAGATCCGCCTTCGGGTAGGGGATGCCGAAGCCGGTGACGAAGGTGTCGATGAAGGTCTGGCGGCCCAGCGCCCCAAGGGCGGCGGCGTCATCGAGGCGGGCGGGGCGGATCACAGGCTCGGTCATGACCCGCCCCTTAGCCTTGGAAGGCGCTCAATGCGACCTTGCCGGTGATCTGTTCACACGGCTGTGCAATGCCGGTGTTAAGGCGAGGTTGTGTCGGGGCGCGAGGGCGGTTACCACCTTAGCGGATAAGGTCGTATTGCGGCCGCGCATATTGCCACGCTGGGGGAGGACTGAGGACGCCTAAAGCCTTGAGAATAAAGGTTCGTCCGCTCGTCATGTCTGTTCCCGCCCTGTCCCTCGATTCGACCGAACCGTCCGTGTCGCACCCGAAGACGACCGCGTCGCCCGGCGTGCAGGCGGCCGTGCGGCCGGGCGCCATCATCCTGACCCGTCACGGGGAACCGGCCCTGTCGCGCAAATGCATGATCACGGCGCGCGAGTATGGCGACTGGTGGGCCCGGTACGAGATCGGCGGGCTGCTGGCCGGTCAGACCCCGCCTGACGCCCTGATGGCGACGGCGCAGGGGGCGGGGGTCATCTACGCCTCGACCCGTCTGCGCGCGCAGGAGACGGCCGCCGCGGTCGCCGCAGGGCGCGAGGTGGTGACGGACGTCATGTTCATCGAGGCGCCTCTGCCGCCGCCGCCGTTCCCGAACTGGTTCAAGCTGTCGCCGCGCTGGTGGGGCGTGGTGTCGCGCTTCTGGTGGCATGCCTTCAACAATCACGGCGGCCAGGAAACCCGCGTCGAGGCCGAGGCGCGGGCCGAACAGGCGGCGCAGAAGCTGATCGCACGCGCCGAAAGCGGCGAAGACGTGCTGGTTTTCGCCCACGGCTATTTCAACCACATGGTCGGCGCCCGATTGAAGGTCGGCGGCTGGAAGCTGGTTCAGAACCAGGGCTTCAAATACTGGTCGCAACGCCGATACGAGAAGCGATAACGCATCGGAGATTGATGCGGCCGACGACCCCCTTTAGGGTCCGCCGCCATGACCGACACCGCCGCCGCCATCCCCGCCGATCTCAGCTTCGAAGACGCCCTGCAGCGTCTGGAAACCATCGTCTCGCGCCTGGAATCAGGCCAGGCGCCGCTGGAAGAGTCGATCGCCCTCTATGAGGAGGGCGCAAAGCTGAAGGCGCACTGCGAGGCGCGCCTGAAGGCGGCGCAACTGCGTGTCGAAAAGATCGTGGTCGGCCCCGACGGCCAGGCCAGGGGCGTCGAGCCGGCGTCGTTCGAATGAGCGGCCTCGCCGAAATCATCGGCTTTGACGACTTTCTGAAGGTCGACATCCGCGTGGGCCGGATCGTCAAGGCTGAACCCTTCCCCGAGGCGCGCAAGCCGGCGTTCAAGCTGCAGATCGATTTCGGCCCCGAGATCGGGATCAGGAAATCCTCGGCCCAGATCACCCATCACTACACCATCGAGCAGTTGGAAGGCCGCAAGGTCGCCGCTGTCGTCAACTTTCCGCCGCGCCAGATCGGGCCGGTGAAATCCGAAGTCCTGACCCTGGGCTTTCCCGATGCAGACGGCGAGGTCGTGCTGGTCGGGGTAGATCGTGAACTTCCTCTGGGCGGGCGGCTGTTTTGACCTATGTGATCGCTGCAAACTCGCCCGAGCAGGCTGTGATCGACCGGGTCGCAGAAGTCGCCGATCTGGTGACCGTGGCGCTGGACGAACTGCTGCCTCGGGCCGAGGGGCCGGAATCGCGTCTGACCGAGGCCATGCGTTATGCGGCGCTGGGGCCGGGCAAGCGGCTTCGTCCGTTCTTTGCGCTGGAGGCCGCGCGTCTGTTCGACATCGACGAACGCTCGGTGCTGCGCGCCGCCTGCGCGCTGGAATGCGTGCATGCCTATAGTCTGGTCCACGACGACCTGCCGTGCATGGATGACGACGATATCCGCCGAGGCAGGCCGACCGTCCACCGCGCCTATGACGAGGCGACGGCGGTGCTGGCGGGGGATGCGCTGCAGACGGCGGCCTTCGACATCATCCTGCACGAAGACACGCACGAGGATGCGGCCATCCGCTGTGAACTGGCGGCGCGGCTGTCGCTGGCTTCGGGTGCGCGGGGCATGGCGGGCGGTCAGATGATCGATCTGCTGGGCGTGCGTGACGATCTGGGCGGGGTGGCGCGTATGCAGCGCCTGAAGACCGGCGCCCTGTTCGCCTATGCGTTCGAGATTCCCCTGATCATCGCCGACGCCTCGGCCCAGCATCAGCACGCCCTGATCAGCTTCTCGCACGATGTGGGGCTGGCCTATCAGATCGTCGACGACCTGCTGGACGTTGAAGGTTCGGCCGAGGAAATGGGCAAGGCGGCGGGCGGCAAGGACGCAGCCCTGGGCAAGACCAACTTCGTCACCCTGCTGGGCGTCGAGGCGGCGCGACAACGGGTCGCGCATCTGGCCGATCAGGCGCGGTCGCACCTGGAGCCATTTGGCCAGGACGCCGAAACCCTCAAGGCGAGCGTGGACTTTGTATTAAAGCGTCGGTCCTGATAGGAAACCTGACCCGTGGACGCGGGTTACGACAAGAAGACCTTCAAGGTTCCGCTGATGCCTGACACCCCCCTGCTCGACACCGTCAAGATTCCCGCTGACATGCGGAGCTTCGATATCGCCCAGCTTAAGCAGCTGGCGAACGAGGTGCGGATCGAGACGATCGACGCCGTGTCGGTGACGGGCGGGCACCTGGGCGCGGGTCTGGGCGTGGTCGAGCTGACCACGGCGCTGCATCATGTGTTCGAGACGCCCAAGGACATCCTGATCTGGGATGTCGGGCATCAGTGCTATCCGCACAAGATCCTGACCGGGCGGCGCGACCGCATCCGCACCCTGCGCCAGGGCGGGGGCCTGTCCGGCTTCACCAAGCGCAGCGAGAGCGAATACGATCCGTTCGGCGCGGCCCATGCCTCGACCTCGATCAGCGCCGCTCTGGGCTTCGCCGCCGCGCGCGACCAGAAGGGCGAGAAGAACCGGGTTGTGGCCGTGATCGGCGACGGCTCGATGTCGGCGGGCATGGCCTATGAGGCGATGAACAATGCCGCCGAGGCCACCAGCGGCCAGCTGATGGTCATTCTGAACGACAACGACATGTCGATTGCGCCTCCCGTCGGCGGAATGAGCGCCTATCTGGCCGGTCTGGTGTCGGGCGGCGCCTATCAGAACGTGCGGCGGCTGGGCAAATCGGTCGCGCAGCACCTGCCGCGCCCCTTCCGCAAGGCGGCCAAGAAGGCCGAGGAATATGCGCGCGGCATGGTGACCGGCGGCACCTTCTTCGAGGAGTTGGGCTTCTATTATGTCGGCCCTATCGACGGGCACGACATGGATAATCTGGTGCCGATCCTGAAGAAGGCGGCGGCCATCGAGGACCGGCCCGTTCTGGTCCACGTCGTGACGCAGAAGGGCAAGGGCTATGCGCCCGCTGAATCCAGCGCCGACAAGCTGCATGCGGTGGTCAAGTTCGACGTGGTGTCGGGCAAACAGGCCAAGCCGATCTCGAACACGCCCAGCTACACCAAGGTGTTCGGCACGGAACTGATCAAACACGCCCGGATCGACCCGTCGGTGGTGGCGATCACGGCGGCCATGCCAAGCGGCACCGGGCTGGACCTGTTCGGTCAGGCCTTCCCCGAGCGGACCTATGACGTCGGCATCGCCGAACAGCACGCGGTCACCTTCGCGGCCGGTCTGGCGGCGGACGGGATGAAGCCGGTCTGCGCCATCTACTCCACCTTCCTGCAGCGCGGTTATGACCAGGTGGTCCACGACGTGGCCATCCAGTCCCTGCCGGTGCGGTTCGCCATGGACCGGGCCGGTCTGGTCGGTGCGGATGGTTCGACCCATGCGGGATCGTTCGACATCGGCTTCATGGGCGCCTTGCCCGGCATGGTGCTGATGGCGGCGGCGGATGAGGCCGAACTGGCGGCGATGATTTCGACCTCTCTGGCCATCGACGACCGCCCCAGCGCCTTCCGCTATCCGCGCGGCGACGGCGTGGGCGTCGAGATTCCCGAACTGGCCGCCCCGCTGGAGATCGGCAAGGGCCGCATCGTCCGCGAAGGCACGTCCGTCGCCATCCTGTCGCTGGGCACGCGTCTGCAGGAATCGTTGAAGGCCGCGGATCTTCTGGCGGCCAAGGGCGTGTCGGCCACCGTCGCCGACGCCCGCTTCGCCAAGCCGCTGGACGCCGATCTGATCCTGCGTCTGGCGCGCGAACACGAGTGCCTGATCACGGTGGAAGAGGGCGCCATGGGCGGCTTCGGCGCCTTCGTGCTGCAGCTTCTGGCCGAGAAGGGCGCGCTGGATCGCGGCCTGAAGGTGCGCACGCTGAATCTGCCCGACATCTTCCAGGATCAGGATTCGCCTGTGGCCATGTACGCACAGGCGGGTCTGAACGCCGAGCATATCGCCGCGGCTTCCCTGACGGCCCTGGGTGTCGATGCAACGCGGGCGGCGCGGGCCTGACGCCTAGCGCCGAATGTCGAACCCGCCGCCGCCCATCGCGGCCTGAACATCGGCGGCGGAGAACAGGTTGAAGTCGCCGGGGACCGAGTGTTTCAGGCCGGCGGCGGCCAAGCCGAATTCCAGCGCCTGATGATCAAGCCAGCCGCTCCACAGGCCGAACAGAACCCCCGAGGCGAAGGCGTCGCCGCCGCCGACGCGGTCGATGACGCCGGTCAGGTGGATGGCCTCGATCTGGGTTTCGATCACGCCGTCGGTTCCGCGCGTCAGCATGACGGCGGACAGGGCCTGGTCGGCGACGCTGTCCTGAACCCGCAGGGTGCAGGCGATGCGCTCAAGGCGTGGAAAGGCGGCGAAGGCGGCCGCGGCGGCCTGACGGCGGCGCTCGGCTGGATCGGGGTTGTCGAACCTGGTCTTCAGCACCAGGGCGAAGTCGCGGTCGTCGGCGAAGGCGACGGTGGCGCCCGCCAGCATCCGGCCAAGCGTCGCGGGCGGATCGCCGTCCCACTGCTCCCACAGCTTGCCGCGGAAATTGCCGTCATAGCTGACCTTCACGCCCTTGCGGACGGCGGCCTCGATGATGGCGACAGCGGCGGCCGAGCCGTTGGGCCCGGTCGCGGGCGTGACGCCCGAGGCGTGCAGCCATTCGACGCCGTCCAGCAGCCGGTCCCAGTCGAAGGCGGTATCCACATGCTCGACGAAGGCTGAACCCGCGCGGTCGTAGAGAACTTCTGACGGACGGCGCACGGCGCCCGGCGTCAGGAAATACAGGCCCATCCGTCCAGGCGTGAAGACAATGGGGCTGGTGTCGACGCCGTGTTTGCGCACCTCGTCGCGGGCGGCGTGGCCCAGAGCATTGTCGGGCAGGACCGTCGCCATGCGGGTCGGCGCGCCGAAGCGGGCCAGGGACACAGCGACATTCGCCTCGGCCCCGCCCGGACGGACGGTCAGGGCAGGGGACTGCAGCAGCAGTTCGTTCTGGTTCGGCGAAAGCCGCAGCAGCATCTCGCCGAAGCAGAGAATCGCACCGGCGGCAGCCGAGGAACCCGAGGCGGTGTTGGTCATGTCGGAACGCTAGTCTGGTATCAACGCGCCTGCCAGCCGCCGTCGACCGGCAGGATGGCGCCCTGGACATAGTCGGAGGCCCGGCTGGCCAGGAAGACGGCGGCGCCGCCCAGATCCGAAGGCTGACCCCAGCGACCGGCGGGGATGCGGCCCAGGATCTCGGCCGAACGCACCGGGTCTTCGCGCAGGGCCTGGGTGTTGGCCGTGGCGAAATAGCCGGGGGCGATGGCGTTGGCGGTGATGCCGTGCGGCGCCCATTCGTTGGCCATCAGCTTGGTCAGGCCGGCGACGCCCGACTTGGACGCCGTATAGGACGGCACGCGGATGCCGCCCTGGAAGGACAGCATGGAGGCGATGTTGATGATCTTGCCGCCGTCGCCCTGTTTGATGAAGTGGCGGGCGACCGCCTGGCTCATGAAGAAGACCGTCTTCAGGTTGATGTTCATCACCAGATCCCAGTCGGCTTCGGAGAAGTCGACCGCGTCGGCGCGGCGGATCAGACCGGCGTTGTTCACCAGGATGTCGATCCGGCCCATGGCGGCCAAGGCCTCCTGAACCACGCGCTCGACCGGCTCGATCGAGGTCAGGTCGGCGCTGATGGCGGCGGCGCGGCGACCCATGGCCTGAACCTGGGCGACCGTGTCGTCGGAATCCGACAGGGCGACCGAGACGATGTCGGCGCCCGCCTCGGCCAGAGCCAGGGCGATGCCCTGGCCCAGGCCCACATTGCCGCCAGTGACCAGCGCGACCTTGCCGGTCAGGTCAAACGGATTGCTCATGATGTTTTCTCCCCGTTTCTTCAGTTACTTGAGCTGACAGATGTCGAGCTTGCACATGTCGGTGTAGTCGAGGTTCTCGCCGCCCATGCCCCAGATGAAGGTGTAGTTGGACGTGCCCGAGCCCATGTGGATCGACCACGGGGGGCTGATGACGGCTTCGCCGTCGGCCATGACGATGTGGCGCGCTTTGTCCGGCTCGCCCATGAAGTGGAAGACGCGGTCGTTCTCACCCAGTCCGAAATACAGATAGACCTCGGAGCGGCGGTCATGCAGGTGCGGCGGCATGGTGTTCCAGACCGAGCCGGGCTTCAGCACCGTCACGCCCAGCAGCAGTTGGCAGGACTTCACCTTGGCCGGGACGATGTATTGATAGATGGTGCGCTCGTTGGAGGTCTCCAGCGAACCCATCTCCAGCGGCACGGCTTCGCTGATCGAGATCTTGGTCAGTTCATAGCGGGCGTGAGCCGGGGTCGAGATCAGGTAGAAACGGGCCGGTTCAGCCGGGTTCTTGGACGTGAAGCTGACCTCGGTCGAGCCCATCGGCACATAGAGGCCGTCCTGGAAGTCCAGGTCGATGGTTTGGCCGTCCACGGTGACCGCGCCTGCGCCGCCGATGTTGACGACGCCCAGTTCGCGGGCGTGCAGGAAGGGCTTTCCAGCCAGGGACGGCGGCTCGGAATGGCTGGGCAGGGCCAGGGCGCCGTCGACGGGCGCTGCGCCGCCGATGACCATGCGCTCATTGTGCGTGTAGTTCAGGCTGACCGCGCCCGGAACGAACAGGCCGTCGACCAGATAGCGGTCGCGCAGCTGCTGGTTGGAGGCGCCGTCCATCATGTCCGGATGGGTGGCCTGATAAACCTTGTCGTACATGCCGTTTTCCCTGGCTTGCGCTGTGCGTCTTGTCTTGAGGCGACCGTTTTCGACCTCCTGATGAGCGACTAGGTAACCGGTGTCAGAGTCGGTGACAAGCGCCGTCGAGACTTCTTTGGCCGAAGTCGATGATCAGGCTGCGGGCAGGGCGGACTTGCGCACGATCAGGGCGGGGCGGATCGTCGGCTGCTTCAACTGGGCCGGATCAATGCCGCGCATCGGGGCCAGCAGCTTCTCGGCCGCCATCCGGCCCATGTCGCGGATCGGCAGGCGAACTGAGGTCAGGTTGGGCCAGACCCGCGCCGCCATGGGCAGGTCGTCAAAACCGACGATGGACAGGTCTCGCGGCAGCTCCAGCCCGCGATCACGCGCCGCCTGCATCACGCCGATGGCCATGTCGTCGTTCAGGGTGAAGATGGCGGTCGGCGGTTCGGGCAGGGACAGCAGTTGGTGACCCGCCTCGATGCCTGATTCGAAAGTGTAGGCGCCGTATATGTCGTATTCCGGGGGCAGGGGGATGCCGCGTTCGGCCAGGGCGTCGCTGAACCCCTTGCCGCGTGTCTGGGATGACCGGAACAGGTCCAGGCCGCGCACCAGGGCGATCCTGCGGTGGCCCAGATCAGCCAGGTGATAGGCGGCCTCTGCGGCGCCGATCCAGTCATTGGTGACGACCATGGCCTGGGGTTCGTCCAGCGCCACCGAAGCGATGCGGACGTAAGGGGTGTCCAGTTCCTTGAGCAGGGCGATGACGTTTTCGTCTTCGGACATGGACGGCGGCATGATGACGCCGAACAGGCGCTGGCGCTCGACGAAGCCCCGGATGTCCTCCAACAGGGTCGGCGAGGTGCGCTGGCACGGGTGCACGACCAGTTCGAGGCCCGAACCTTTCAGTGCATCCAGAACCCCCTGCTGCATGTTCACGACATAGGTCGGGCTGGGGTTGTCGTAGATCATGCCGACCAGGAAGGACCGGCGGAAAGCCAGTCCTCGCGCCTGCGGATCGGGGATAAAGCCCAGTTCCTTGATGACGGCGTTGACGCGTTCGCGCGTGTCCTCACGCACGAACGGCGACTGGTTGATGACGCGCGAGACGGTCTTCTTGGAGACTTCCGCAATCCGCGCGACGTCGTTGATCGTAGCCCGTTTGCCCGGCTTAACAGGGCGCGGATCGTCATGAGCCAAGGCGGCTCCTCCCATTTTGTCGAACAAGAGGAATAGCCGGGACGGGCGGACGACGCCAACAGAAGGTTTGAAACGGCATTGACACCGGTTTCCTTCGCCGTTCATATCGGCGTCCATTCACGAGGCGTTCCCCCTTGATCTTGATTTCCTCTCTCGCAAGCCGCGTCCTATGAGCGTGACGGCCGCCAAAGATTCCGACGTTCCCGCCGAGGCCTCGGCCATTGCGCAGCAGTTCGTCTCCGCGCGTCTGGAGGTGCGTCACACGCCTGAATATCCGGGACAAATTCCAGAAACCTTGGCGCAGTCCTACGTGATTCAAGACATCGCCATCGGCCTGTTTCCCGACGAGGTCGTAGGCTGGAAGGTCGGCGGCGTGCCGGCCGCGCAGCAGGACAAGCTGGGTGCGCACCGGGTGGCCGGAGCCATTTTCGCCCGCAACGTCTGGCCCACGGCCGGCGATACGGTCGTTCCCCTGCCCGAGATCGAAGGCGGGTTCGCTGCGGTCGAATCAGAGTTCATCGCCCGCATCGGCGCGGACGCCGATCCGGCCAAGATCGACTGGACCATCGAAGAGGCCGCTGAGGCTGTCGACAAGATCTTCATCGGCGTCGAACTGGCGGGCAGTCCGCTGGCCACCATCAATGATCTGGGCTCGGCGGTCGTGGCCTCCGACTTCGGCAACAATGGCGGCCTGATTGTCGGACCCGAGCTGGAGAACTGGCGCGAGCGGATGGATCAGATCGAGGTCGAGACCGTGGTCAATGGCACCAGCGTCGGTACAGGCGGCGCCCGGTCGCTGGCGGGCGGGGCGTTGGAATCCGTGCGGTTCCTGTTGGAACACTGCGCGCGCTGGGGGCGTCCGCTGAAGGCCGGAACATTGGTCTCGACCGGCGCCGTGACCGGGGTTCACCGCGTCCATGCCGGCGACGAGGCGGTCTGCGTCTTCAAGGGCATCGCTGAAATCCACTGCTCAGTCGTGAGGGCGGAGCAGAGCTAAAGACATCATCAGACGCGAACCCGCCCGCCGCAAAGACGGCCAACAGAAACGGGACGCGCCGAGGAAATACAGGAACGGGTAGAGTACCATGACTGACGCTTCGAGCGCGGCGGCGCCGATCAAGATCAAGGCGCCGTCACCGGGCAAGTACCGGTGGGTGATCATGTGGCTGCTGTTTGCGGCCATGGTCATCAACTATGTCGACCGGCAGATGATCGGCTTCCTGAAGCCGACCCTGTCTGCGGAGTTCGGCTGGTCCGAGACGGACTATGCGGACATCGTCTTCTGGTTCCAGGCGTCCTACGCGGTGGCCTACCTGTTGTGGGGCCGGATCATGGACAAGATCGGCGCCCGTTGGGGCCTGGGCGTCGCCTTCGGCATCTGGCAGATCGGCCATATCCTGCATGGCGGTGCGCGGGACCTGTCGCACTTCATCATGGCGCGCGTGGTTCTGGGCGCGGGTGAAGCGGGCGGATTCCCCGGCAGCATCAAGGCGGTCGCCGAGTGGTTCCCCAAGAAGGAACGCGCGCTGGCCACCGGCTTGTTCAATGCGGGCACCAATATAGGCGCCATCGTCACGCCTCTGATCGTGCCAGGCCTGGTTCTGGCCTTCGGCTGGCAGATGGCGTTTGTCATCACCGGTGCGCTGGGTCTGATCTGGCTGCCAATCTGGCTGCTGATGTATCGTCGCCCGCGCGAACAGAAGAAGCTGTCCGCCACCGAACTGGCTTATATCGAACAGGACCCGGCGGACACGGTCGAGAAGGTCAAATGGACCAAACTACTGACTGTGCGCGAGACCTGGGCCTATGCCTTGGGCAAGTTTCTGATCGACCCGATCTGGTGGATGTTCCTGTTCTGGCTGCCGGACTTTCTGGGCAAGACCTATGGGCTGGATCTGAAGACCTTCGGTCCGCCGATCGTGGCCATCTATCTGCTGTCAGACGTCGGTTCTGTCGGCGGCGGTTGGTTGTCCTCGCGCTTCATGCATCGCGGCATGAGCATCAACAATGCGCGCAAGCTGACCATGTTGATCTGCGCCCTGTGCGCCGTTCCTGTGGCGTTTGCGGCCCTGGCTTCGAACCTGTGGGTGGCGGTCGGGATCATCGGTCTGGCCACGGCGGCGCACCAGGGCTTCTCGGCCAATCTGTACGCCTTCCCCGGCGACGTCTTCCCGCGCTCGGCAGTCGGCTCGGTGGTGGGAATCGGCGGAATGCTGGGCGCCATCGGCGGCATGGCGATGGCCAAATACGCGGGCTACATCCTGGATCAGATCGGCACCTATACACCCATCTTCATCGTAGCGGCCTCGGCCTATTTGATCGCCCTTCTGGCGGTCCACCTGCTGTCGCCCAAGTATGAGGCCGCAAAAATCTGACGAAACTGGCGACCGGCTGGTCTGGTCGCCGCAAGCCTCCCTCTGACGCGGACCATGTGCCGCGCGAGCGGCGTCGGGATTCCCTCCCGGCGCCGCTTCTTTTTTGCGCGAGACCTGCCATCATCGGCGGGTGAGGGAACACCAGGGATCTACGACCGCGAATGCGGCGAACCCGTCGATGTCAGAGCGCCGCCCGGTCGGGCCCGCGTTCCTGATCGGCTATGCCATCGCCTATATCGGCGCCTTCCTGGGAGTGGCACCCCTGCTGCAGATTCTGGCGCCGGTCCATGCGGCGGCCATCGACCCCGCCGCCAAGGCCGCCATCTTCAGCCAGGCCATCTTCTACGGCTGCGTCGCGGCCGGGTTCGGCAACATATTGGGCGGGGCGATCAGCGATCGGACACGCTCGCGTCACGGACGGCGCAGGCCATGGATCATCGTCGGGGCTGTGCTGACGGTGGCCAGCTATGCGGTGCTGCTGTGGTCCAGGACGCCCTTCATGATGGTGGTGGGGCTGGTCTGTTTCCAATTGGCGTTCAATGTCCTGTTGGCGCCGCTGATCGCCCTGTTCGCGGATCGGGTGCCGGACAATCGCAGGGGCGTCATGTCGGCGGTCTTGGGCATGGCCTATCCGCTGGCGGTGACCATGGGCTCGGTTATCATGGCCTGGGGCCCGCAGAGCGAGACGGCGCGGTTCGCCACGCTTGGCGGCATCGTGCTGCTGGCGACGATACCCTTCGCCCTGCTCTCGCGCGAAGACGCCCCGCCGCCGGGCGAGGTGCGGGCGCTGTCTTCAGGCCTATCGCCCCGCAGCCTGTTCAAGCCCTTCGCCAATCGTGATTTCAGTCTGGCCTGGGCAGTGCGGTTCCTGATCGCGACGGGCTATTCGTTGGTGGCGTTCTACCTGCTCTATTACATCGCCGACGCCATTGGTTATGCAGACCTCTATCCCGGTCAGACGGCGGAGGCGGGGCATTCGCTGGTGATGACGGTGTCGTTGATCGGGGTGCTGGGCGTCAGCTTTCTGGTGGCCCTGGCCGGATCGCGCATCAAGCGGCGCAAGCTGTTGGGCATCGGCGGCGGGGTGTTGCTGTCGGGGGCGACGCTGCTCCTCGGCGTCACGCCGGACTGGATGCTGGTCGTCGTCGCCTTCGTTTTCTACGGCATGGGGCAGGGGGCGTTCGGCTCCATCGAGATGGCGTTGATGACCGATGTGCTGCCGTCCGCCGAGGACCGAGGCAAGGATCTGGGCCTGATCAATCTGGCCGTGACCCTGCCGCAGGCCACGGCGCCCCTGGCGGCTCTGGTTCTGCTGGAAGGTTTCGGCTTCGGCTTCCGCAGCCTGTTCTTCGCCGCCGTCGTCTGTTTCGCCTGCGCCACCCTGGCTCTGGCGGCGATCCGGCGCGTCAGGTGATTAAGGTCGATTGACGGTTGCGGCCGTGCGTCGCACGGTGGATGCAGATCGCTGTTCTTTGTTTACGAACGTATTACGTTGTGCTACGTCTGTGTCCATGGCTTCTCTCACTACGCCCCTCAGCGTTCGATTGTCGGAAGACGACACCAGCTTTCTGGCAGAGCTGGAGATCGAAGGCGCTGTCACGGCCAGCGACAAGATTCGTGGTCTGATCCGTCAGGCCCGGCACCGCGCCGAACCGGTTGATTCTTTCCCCGTCGCCTTGGCGATCAGCCACGAACATCTGGCGGCGGCGGTGCGGTCTGTCCGGGTCATCGAGCAGGATCTGGATTGTCACTCGGAGGTGGCGGTCGGGCTGATGACGACAGCGGAAGAGTTTCTGGCCCTGGCGCTGGCGACGCCCCGTCCGGGCGCGGCGACCAGCGATCTGTCGCGGCATGAGGCGCGTCTGGTCGACTGCGCCGCGCGGATGACCGAACAACTGCTGCGCTGGGCGGTGACGCCGACAGCGCCAGCCTATGACCCCGCTGTGATCACGCGCAGGCTGGCGGGCCTGTCGGATCTGATGCGGATTGTTTCAGCGGCTCAGGCCGCGCGCTAACGGAAGGATAGGATCATGGCGGACACCCTGGGCGCACGCGTCGGCCGCATCGTCTCTGGCAGCGCGCATGCGTTGATCGACGCGATCGAAGGCACGATGCCGGATGCAGTCATCCAACAGACCCTGCGCGAAATCGACAAGGCGGTGGACGACGTCCGCGCCGAACTGGGTCGCACCATCGCCAGCAAACATCTGGCCAACAAGCGGCTGACCGAGCAGAGCAGCCGCCATGAGGAACTGTCCGGTCAGACCGAACTGGCTCTGCGCGAAGGCCGCGAGGATCTGGCCCGCGCTGCTGTTGAACATCAGTTGGACGTTGAGGCGCAGATCCCGGTGCTGGAGGCGACGGTCGCCGACGCCGTCAAACGTGAGATCGAGCTGGAAGGCTATGTCGCGGCCCTGCAGGCCAAGCGCCGTGAGATGGAAGAGGCGTTCCAGTCCATGTTGCTGGCCCGCGCCCGCAGCGCACAGGAAGCGGGCGCCGCCTCCACCCCGGAAGGCGGCACCAGCGTCACGCGTCGGGTCGAGAATGCGACCGGCGCCTTCGATCGTCTGATGGCGCGCGAAGGTGCGCCGGGACTGGGCGGCGTGGATCGTGAACAGGGCGCCAAGCTGGCTGAACTGGATAATCTGGCGCGTCGCAACAGGGTTGAGGAACGTCTGGCCGCCGTGAAGGCGCGCACCGGCGATCAGGGCTGACCGCGGCGATGTGGAGCTTCCTGCTTGCGCACGACAACGTCCCTTTCGTTGCGGCCCTGGTCCTGATGCTGCTGATCGGCGCGGCCGAGGCTGTGGGACTGGGCGGCGGTCTGGCGCTGGGCGAGGGGCTGGATGCGCCGGATGGGGACCTGAATGTCGAGACGCCGTCCCTGCTGTCCTGGATTAATGTCGGGCGGTTGCCGTTGCTGATGCTGATCGTGGTCTTCCTGTTCGCCTTCGGGCTGACGGGACTGGTCGGGCAGCAGGTCGTCGAGGCGGTGCTGGGTCGACCGGGGCCCTGGTTCCTGATGGCGCCAGCGGCTTTCGCCGTAGCCATGCCGGTCACGCGGGTCTTCGGCCGTGTCGTCGCCCGGATCATGCCGCGCGATGAGACGACGGCGGTGTCGCGTGACAGTCTGGTCGGACGGGTTGCTGTCATCGTCACCGGCGACGCCAGCCAGGGGAACGCGGCGCAGGCGCGGGTCCGCGACCAGCACGGACAGGTCCACTACGTCATGGTCGAGCCTGACAATCTGGCCGACCTGTTCGCTCAAGGGACCAGCGTGCTGCTGGTCCGGTACGCGGGCGCAAAATACTTCGCCATTCACAACACCAGCGCCTCGCTTCGCGACGCAACGGTCTGAACGACTTTTCTCAACAGGGGCTGTTAAATGAACTCGCTAATCGAGATCGCCATCATTGCAGGCGTGGGGCTGGTCGCCCTGCTGATCCTGGGGCTGATCTTTGCGCGTCTGTACAAGCGCGCGTCCAAGGAAACCGCTTTCGTGCGCACCGGTTTTGGGGGCGAGAAGGTGGTGATGAACGGCGGCGCACTGGTGCTGCCGGTGCTGCACGAAACCATCTCGGTCAATATGAACACCCTGCGCCTTGCGGTTCAGCGGTCCAACGAGCAGGCCCTGATCACCAAGGACCGGATGCGCGTCGATGTGCTGGCCGAGTTCTATGTGCGGGTGCAGCCCAGCGCCGACGCCATCGCCTCCGCCGCCCAGACGCTGGGTCTGCGGACGATGAACCCGGTTGAGTTGAAGGAACTGGTCGAAGGCAAGTTCGTCGACGCCCTGCGCTCGGTCGCGGCGGAACTGACCATGACCGAACTGCACGAGCAGCGCACCCATTTCGTCCAGAAGGTGCAGCAGGTGTCGTCGGAAGACCTGCTGAAGAATGGTCTGGAGCTGGAAACCGTGTCTCTGACGGGCCTGGACCAGACGGCGATGGAGCATTTCAACCCGTCGAACGCCTTTGACGCCGAGGGTCTGACCCGGCTGACGCAGGAGATCGAACTGCGCAAGAAGCTGCGCAACGACATCGAGCAGGACACCCAGGTCCAGATCCGCACCAAGAATCTGGAGGCCCAGCGCCGCAATCTGGAGATCGCGCGCGACGAGGAATACGCCCAGCTGGAGCAGGAGCGCGAGATCGCAAACCGCCGCGCCGAACAGTCCGCCGACGTGGCGCGTCAGGAGGCTGAAAAGCTGCGCGAGGCTGAGGGCGCCAAGATCACCTCGCAACAGCAGATCGATCAGGCCCGCATCGAAGCCGAGCGTCTGGTGGCCCAGCAACGCATCGCCATGGAGCAGGAAGTCGCCGAGCGCGAAATCTCCAAGGCTCGCGCCGTTGAGACGCAGGACATTGAAAAGGCCAAGGCCATCGAACTGTCCGAACAGGACCGTGACATCGCGGTCGCCGAGAAGTCGCGAGCCCAGTCTGAAGCGAAAGCAGAAGCTGACAAGGCGCTGGCCCTGGCCGTGCAGGCCGAGGAACAGGTCAAGACCGTGCGCGACCGCGAGGCCGCCGACCGTCAGAAGATCATCGAGCTGATCGAGGCGTCCAAGGAGGCCGAGCGCGAAGCCATCGCCATCCGCGTCGCCGCCGAGGCTGAAAAGACCGCCGCCGCCGACCACGCCGAAGCCATGCGGGAACAGGCGCGCGGTCAGGCCGACAAGACGACAATCGAAGCGGAAGCCCAAGCCCAGGCCGTACGCGTCGCGGCAGAGGCCTCTCGCGTTCACTATGAAGTCGAGGCTGCAGGTCAGAACGCCCTGAACACGGCGGCCAACCTGCTGTCGCCCGAACAGGTGGCGCTGCAGATCAAGCTAAAGCTGCTGGAGAACCTGGATCGGATCATCGCCGAATCCGTCAAGCCGCTGGAGAACATCGACTCGATCAAGATCGTGCAGGTCGAGGGTCTGAACGGCGGCGCGGCAGCCGGCGGTGTCGGCGGCGCCAACGGCTCGGGCGGCGGCAACCTGTCGGATCAGGTGGTCAACAGCGCCCTGCGTTACCGTGCGCAGGCCCCGCTGGTCGATCAACTTCTGGCGGAAGTCGGCCTGTCGGGCGCCGACCTGAACGGCCTGACCGGCGCTCTGCGCGCACCGGTGGAGCAGTCGGTCGCGAACGACGCGCCCGTCATCGCCGCAGCGGTTGAGCCTGCAGCGCCTGAGGCTGAAGCCGAAGCCTGAACCTGATCTGTTTTGACGGATGTTGAGGGCCGGTCGCCATCGTGCGACCGGCCTTTTACTTTTTGGGCTGCAAGCGGATCTGCATTGCGCCGCTGGCGGTCTGGACATCGAAACGCCCGGTCGCGCGGATCAGGTCCGACAGTTTGGCGAAGCCGTAGGTCCGCTGGTCGAAGTCGGGGTAGGCGTTGCGAAGCCGGTTGCCGATGGCGCCGACCTGAACCCAGCCGTCGCCGTCTTCGTCCATGTCGGGGATCAGCGAGGCGATCAGGCGTCCGGCTTCTGCGGGTTTGCGCTTGGCCGGGGTTTCGACGGCGGGTGCAGGCTTGGCGGTGCCATTGTCGGATTCCGGCGGTGCGCTGAGGTTCTCGGTATAGATGAAGCGGGTGCAGGCCTGGCGGAAGCTTTCCGGTGTCTTGCGCTCGCCGAAGCCATAGACGTCGACGCCTTCCTCGCGGATACGGGCGGCCAGACGGGTGAAGTCAGAGTCGGACGACACTAGGCAGAAACCGTCGAAACGGCCCGAGTGCAGCAGGTCCATCGCGTCGATCACCAGGGCGATGTCGCCGGAGTTCTTGCCCTTGGTGTTGGCGAAATTCTGCTGGGGCTGAATGGCGAACTGGGCCAGCACCTTGGTCCATCCGGCGATCTGGGGGCTGGAGAAGTCGCCATAGACCCGGCGGGCGGAGGCTTCGCCCAGGGTTGCGATCTCGGTGAACAACAGGTCGGCGATCCGCGACGATGCGTTTTCCGCATCGATCAGAACCGCCAGTCGCGGCGCCTTGCCTTCAGCCATGATCAGTATCCTGGTGCGTGATCTGGAGCCTGATTCACGACGTTGATGCAATCTTGAAGCGATTCGTCATCAACTGATCGCGGTCTAGAGTTGCCCCATTGTGTTGTCGTGATCGACGGCCTGTTTCTTCAGCCAGCCGACGAAGGCGGTGGTGCTGGGCGAGGGCGGGCGGTCGCGGGGCTGGACGACGTAATAGGCGAAGCCCACGGCCTCTGATCCGTCCGGGAAGGGCGCGATCAGACGGCCGGACGCCAGATCGGCCTGAGCCAGGGTGCGCTTGGCCAGCGCCACGCCGCGCCCGGCGATGGCCGCCTCGATCAGCAGGCCCGACTGGTTGAAGCGCGAGCCGCGGCGCGGATCGGGATGGCGGACGCCGCGCGCCTTCAGCCACATGGCCCAGTCAGGGCGGCTGGGGTCGCCGTCATTGGACATGTCATGCAGCAGGGTGTGGCGGATCAGATCAGCGGGTTTGCGGATCGGGTGTTCTCCATCCATCAGCGAGGGGGCGCAGACGGGCAGGACCGTCTCGGTCATCAGCCGGTCCACGGTCAGGCCGGGATAGTCGCCAGGGCCATAGCGGATGGCCAGATCGACCTTGCCCTCGGTCAGGTCGGCGGGCTCCATGTCGGCGGAGATCCATAGTTCGATCTCGGGATGGGCGGTGTGGAAGTCGTCCATGCGCGGCATCAGCCATTTGGAGGCGAAGCCGGGCGCCACGCTGATCGACACCTGTTTCCTGCGCGGCGGTTCGCGCAGCAGGGCGGAGGCGTCCATCAGGCGTTCGAACCCTTCGCGCAGCAGCGGCACGGAGGACCGCCCCAAGTCGGTAAGCTGCAGGCCGCGCGCCTCGCGCACGAACAGGGGGCCGCCGACAATGTCTTCCAACAGGCGAATCTGTTGGCTGACCGCGCCCGGCGTCACGGCCAGCTCATCGGCGGCGCGTGAGAAGTTCAGATGACGCGCGGCGGCCTCGAAGGCGCGCAGGGCGTTGAGCGGGAGCAGGGATCGAACCATCGCCGATAGAAATCCTATCAGCGAGACAAAGGCAATCTGGTTTGCGGCTCTGGACGATGAAGTCGAAGGTCCGAAGCCTGAGTTTGCGCCTGAATCTGGCGCTTTTCCTCCCTGACCGCCCCGGAAAGCCAGACGATGCGTGTCTTTCTTGCCTCCATTCCGCTGGAGGCCGCGAAAATCGTGATCATCGGCGGCGGGGAACCGGCGCTGGCGAAGCTGCGTCTGTTCCTGAACTCACCGGCGCAGGTGCTGTGGTTTGCGCCCGATGGCGCGCCTGAGGCCATCGAGACGCCGTTGGGCGCGCCGACGCCATTGCTGCGGTCGCCGGATGCGGATGATCTGGCAGGGGCGCGTCTGGTGTTCATCGCCCTGGGTGATCTGGATCAGGTTCAGGGGCTGGCTGGCTTGGCCAGGGCGGCGGGCGCGCAGGTCAATGTGGTGGACCAGCCGCACCTGAGCGATTTCCAGACCCCGGCCCTGATCGACCGGGACGAGGTGGTCGTGGGCGTGGCGACGGGCGGATCGGCGCCGATCCTGGCGCGGGACGTGCGCACGGCCATCGAGAATGTGCTGCCTGCCGGTCTGGCCAATGTGGCGCGGCTGGCGCGCGAACTGCGTGACACGGTCAAGGCCAGCGTGCCGGACTTCATGGCGCGGCGGCGGCTCTGGGAGAAGGCGTTCCGGGGACCGGCGGCCGATCTGGCGGCGGCGGGACGGACGGCGGAGGCGCGGCGCGAGATGCTGCGGCTGCTGAATGTGGCGGCGCCGGAACTGGGCGTGGTTCATATCGTCGGCGCAGGGCCGGGCGACCCCGAGCTTCTGACGCTGAAGGCGCTGCGGGTGCTGCAGGACGCCGATGTCATCATCCATGACCGGCTGGTGCCGGAGGCCGTTCTGGAGCGGGCGCGGCGCGACGCCAAACGCCTGTATGTCGGCAAGTCGCGCGGCGACCATTCCGTGCCGCAGGACCAGATCGAAGCCCTGATGATCGCAGAGGCCCGTGCGGGTCATCGGGTCGTGCGGCTGAAGGGGGGCGACCCCTTCGTCTTCGGGCGCGGCGGCGAGGAGTTGGAGGCCATGCGGGCGGCGGGCGTGCCGGTCTTCGTCGTGCCGGGCGTGACGGCGGCCCTGGCCTGTGCGGCCTCTGCTGGCGTTCCGCTGACGCACCGGGACCACGCCCAGGCGGTGACCTTTGTGACCGCCCAGGCCAAGCCGGGCGGCGTCGACGCCGACTGGACGCGGCTGGCGGCGCCCAATCACACCCTGGCCATCTATATGGGCGCGGACCGGGCGGAAGAGACGGCAAGCAGGCTGATCGCCGCGGGGCGCGCGGGCTCGACGCCGGTGGCGGTGGTCGAGAACGGCAGCCGACCGGACGAACGGGTTCTGACCGGGCGGCTGAACGGGCTGGGCGCGCTGGTGCGCGGGGCCAATCTGGCGGGACCGGTCCTGTTGTTCGTCGGCGAGACGGCGGCTTTTTCGGCGGCGCAGGCGGATATGTCGGAGGCGGCGGCATGAAGATCGTGACCGCAAACCGCCTGTCGGACGGTCGCGTCATCTATGCGGGCGTGGACAACCAGCCGGTCGACAGCATCGAACAGGCGTCGGTGCTGGACGACACGGCGGCGGAGATCGTGCTGGCCGAGGTCGCTGGTCGGCCCGATGTCTTTGTGAACCCCTATCTGTTCGAGGTCAGCGACCGCACGCCCTCGGGCCGTGACCGCCTGAAGGAGCGCATCCGCTCCGCCGGGCCGACGGTGGGCAACAGCCTGCTGTGGGAGAAGGCGTAATGTACCGCTACGACGAGTTCGACCATGCGCTGGTGCGCGAACGGGTCGAGGAGTTTTCCGATCAGGTGGCGCGCCGTGCGTCCGGCGCCTTGACGGAGGACGAGTTCAAGCCGTTGCGGCTGATGAACGGGGTCTATCTGCAGCTTCACGCCTATATGCTGCGGGTCGCGGTGCCTTATGGAACCATGAGCAGCCGCCAGATGCGTAAGCTGGGTCATATCGCGCGCACCTATGACAAGGGCTACGGCCATTTCACCACGCGCACGAACATCCAGTACAACTGGCCCGCCCTGACCGACCTGCCGGCGATCCTGCGTGATCTGGCCGAGGTCGAGATGCACGCCATCCAGACCAGCGGCAACTGCATCCGCAACACCACGACCGACGTGTTCGCGGGCGCCGCCGACGACGAGATTGAAGACCCGCGTCCCTGGTGCGAGATCATCCGCCAGTGGTCGACCATCCATCCCGAATTCAGCTTCCTGCCGCGCAAGTTCAAGATCGCGGTGGTCGGCGCCGAAAAGGACCGGGCGGCGATCCGCACCCATGATGTGGGCTTGCAGATCGTGCGGGCGGCTGATGGCGGCACGGCGTTTCGCGTCTTCGTCGGGGGCGGGCAGGGGCGCCTTCCCCATATCGCGCAGGAGATCGCGGCTGCGGTTCCGGCGGCGGACCTGCTGGCCTATCTGACGGCGATCCTGCGGGCGTGGAACCTGCTGGGGCGGCGCGACAACATCCATAAGGCGCGGATCAAGATCCTGGTCGCCTCCATCGGCATCGACGCCTTCCGCGAGGAGGTCGACAGACATTACGCCACCCTGCGCCGCGAAGACCTGAAAATCCCCGCCGACGAATTGGTGCGCATCCAGGCCTATTTCGCCCCGCCGCCGTTCGAGGACCTGCCCAAGGCCAGCGCCCCGTTCGACCGCGCCCTGCTGGCGGACCCGGACTTCGCCCGGTTCGCGCGCAACAATGTGCGTCGGCATAGGCAGGCGGGTTACGCCTCTGTCGTGATCTCGCTGAAGCCCATCGGCGGGGTGCCGGGGGATATCACGGCGGACCAGATGGATGTCGCCGCCGACCTGGCCGAGCGCTATTCGTTCGACGAAATCCGCGCCGCCTATGAGCAGAATTTGGTCCTGCCGCATGTGAAGCTGGATGATGTTCCGGCGCTGTGGCGCGCCCTGCACGAGGCGGGGCTGGCGACGGCCAATGCCGATCTGGTGACGGATGTGATCGCCTGTCCGGGGCTGGATTATTGCAGCCTGGCCAATGCACGGTCGATCCCGGTGGCGCAGGCCTTGTCCACGCGTCTGGCCGATCTGGATTATCAGGAGAAGCTAGGGCCGGTCCGCATCAATATGAGCGGCTGCATCAACGCTTGCGGCCATCACCACGTCGGCCATATCGGCGTGCTGGGCGTGGATCGGAAGGGCGAGGAATACTATCAGATCACCGTTGGCGGCTCGCCTGACGAACAGGCCGCGCTGGGCGACATCGTCGGCAAGAGCCTGCCGTCCGAAGAAGTGGCACCCGCCATCCAGCGGACGCTGGACCGGTATCTGGAAATCCGCACCGACGGCGAACGATTCATCGACACGGTGCGCCGCGTCGGCCCCGATCCCTTCCGCGACGCCATCTATGAGACACTCGATGCTGCAAACGCTTGAAGGGATCCAGAACGGTCTGCGTCTGTCGGTGACGACGCCGCTGGAGGAAGTCGAGGCGGCCGCTGCGAGCGAGGACGTGCTGGTGCTGGAGTTCGAGGCGTTCCGCGACGGGCGCGGCTTCTCGCTTGCGTCTGTGCTGCGCGAGCGCGGATACGCCGGGCGGCTGATCGCGGCGGGCAAGGTCTTGCCGGACCAGGCGCGGCATCTGCGCCGGTCGGGCTTCGATGCAGTGGAGTTGCAGCCGGGTGCGGACGCCGCCGCATGGGCGCGGATGGATCAGGCGTTCAGCGCGGCCTATCAGCCCGCTACGGAGGCCGCGCCGACCATCTGGCAGCGTCGGCGCGCGGCGTCGAACGACCGGGATCTGGAGGCGCTGGCCGAACGGCTGAACCGTGAGGTCGAGGGCAAGTCGGCACCCGAAATCGTCAGGGCGGCGCTGGACCCGGCGCTGGGCCTGCGGGTGGGAACGATCTCGTCGTTCGGCGCGGAATCGGCGGCCCTGCTGCACATCATCGCCAAGGAACGGTCCGAGACACCGGTGGTGTTCCTGGAGACGGGGCAGCATTTTCTGCAGACCCTGTCGTATCGCACCCAACTGACCAAGGCGCTGGGGCTGAGCGATGTGCGGCTGGTGACGCCGGATGCGGGTGAGAAGGCGACGCTGGATGTGCGCGACGACTTGTGGAAGACCGACGCCGACGCCTGCTGCGACCTGAGAAAGGTTCGGCCTCTGGCGCGGGCGACCGCCGGGTTCAACGCCATCATCACCGGACGCAAACGCTATCAGGCCTCGACGCGGGCGGCGCTGAAGCCGTTCGAGGTGCTGGACGGGGTACTGCGGATCAATCCGTTGGCCGATTGGGACAGTGAGGATGTCGAAGCCTGGCTGGTCGAGCACGACCTGCCGCGTCACCCGCTGGTGGAGCAGGGCTACCTGTCCATCGGCTGTTGGCCCTGCACCCGCGCCGTCGAAGATGGCGAAGATGCGCGCGCCGGACGCTGGTCAGGCATGGACAAGGTCGAGTGCGGCATCCACTTAGGCAAACGTCAAGCTGCGGCCTGACACCCTTTCTCTCGTTCGACCCTGCCTGAAAGCTGCAACGTGTCTGTCACGCCCTCTGTCATCGACCTGATCGGCAATACGCCGCTGGTGCGCCTGAACCGCCTGTCCGACGAGACGGGGTGCGAGATTCTGGGCAAGGCCGAGTTCATGAACCCTGGCCAGTCGATCAAGGATCGCGCGGCCCTGTCCATCGTGCAGGCGGCGCGGGCGTCCGGCGCCCTGCGGCCGGGCGGTACGATTGTGGAAGGCACGGCGGGCAACACCGGCATCGGTCTGGCTCTGGTCGGGGCGGCGCTGGGTCATCCGGTCGTCATCGTCATTCCGCGCACCCAGTCCGAGGAAAAGAAGGCGGCGATCCGGTCGTTGGGCGCGCGTCTGGTTGAGGTGGACGCTGCCCCCTTCTCCAGCCCGAACCATTTCGTCCACTATTCCGGGCGTCTGGCCGAGGAACTGAACGAAAGCGAACCGGACGGCGCCGTCTGGTCCAACCAGTTCGACAACACCGCCAATCGTGACGCCCACTATCAGACGACCGGCCCGGAAATCTGGAACCAGACAGAGGGGCGCGTGGACGCCTTCGTCTCGGCGGTCGGGTCTGGCGGTACGATCGCCGGCGTCTCGGCCTATCTGCGCGAACAGAAGCCGGATGTGACCATCGCCCTGGCCGATCCGGCGGGCGCGGCCATGTTCAACTGGTTCACGAAGAACCAGATGACGGGTGAAGGTTCGTCCATCACGGAGGGTATCGGGGTGGCGCGGATCACCGGCAATCTGGAAGGCTTCACACCGGATCACGCTTACCGGATCGAGGATGCGGAGTTCCTGCCGATCCTGTTCGATCTGGTGAAATATGAAGGCCTGTCGCTGGGCGGATCGGCGGGGGTGAATATCGCCGGGGCGGTGCGGTTGGCGCGCGAGATCGGGCCGGGCAAGACGATTGTGACCTGCCTGTGCGACCCCGGCTCGCGCTATGCGACCAAGTTGTTCAATCCGGAATTCCTGCGGTCCAAGGGATTGCCGACGCCGGAGTGGGTGAAAGTCGCGAACTGACACCCTCTCCCGTCGGGAGAGGGCTTGAGCGCACGACGGCGCAGCCGTCGTTCTAGCGCGAAAGGGTGAGGGGCTATGGCGCCACGGTCTAGCAGAACCCTCATCCGGCCCTGCGGGCCACCTTCTCCCAAAGGGAGAAGGGAAAGATTTCACTTCGCTTTCTGCTCGGCGATCCAGGCGTCCATGCGGTGGTCAAGCAGGGCCAGCGGCAGGGGGCCTTCGACCAGCAGGGCGTCGTGGAAGGTGCGGATGTTGAACTTGGGACCCAGTTCGCGCTCGGCCCGTTCGCGGATCTCGCGCAGGCGGATTTCGCCGATCTTGTAGGCCGTGGCCTGACCTGGCCAGCCGATATAGCGCTGAAGCTCGGTCTCGATATTGTGCGGGGCGAGCGCGGAGTTGTCGCGGAAACAGGCGCGGGCCTGTTCCTCTGACCAGCCCAGCCAGTGCAGGCCGGTGTCGGCGACCAGACGGCAGGCGCGCCACATCTCATAAGACAGGCGGCCGAACCGCTCATAGGGCGTGCGGTAGAAGCCCATCTCCTCGCCCAGATATTCGGAATACAGGCCCCAACCCTCGGTGAAGGCGGTGACATTGGCCTGACGCCGGAAATAGGGCTGGCCCCCGCCTTCCTGCTGCAGCGCGATCTGCAGGTGGTGGCCGGGAACGGCCTCGTGCAGGGTCAGGGCGGGCAGTTCGTACAGCGGGCGCTGGTCCAGCTTGGACGTATTGACGATGTAGTGGCCGGGTACGCCGTTCTGCATCGAACCGGGGTTGTAGCGGCCGGTGGTGTAGTTCTCCTCGATCTGGGCCGGGACCGGCTGCACGTCATAGGGCAGGCGGGGCAGGGTGGCGAACAGGGGCGGCAGGCCGCCATCGGCCCGCTTTGCCATTTCCGACGCCTTCTCCAGCAACTCTTCGCGGGTCTTGGCGTAGAACTGCGGATCGGTGCGCAGGAAGTTCAGGAAGCCCGCGAAATCGCCAGTCCAGCCCGCCGCGCGCATCTCGACCTCCATGCGGGCGCGGATGCGGGCGACCTCGTCCAGGCCGATCTGGTGGACCTGATCGGGGGTCAGTTCGGTGGTGGTGTGCTGACGCACCAGATAGGCGTACAGGGCCTTGCCGCCCGGACGATTGCCGATGCCGGGCGTGGTCGGCGTCTTGGGCAGATAGTCGGTTTCGAGGAAACCCAGCCAGGCGCGGCGGGCGGGAACGATGGCCGAGGCGACGGCGGCGGCGCCCGCGGCCTGAAGCCGGGCCTTCTCAGCCTGCGGCACATTGGCGGGCAGGGTGGCGAAGGGCGCCAGCAGCGGCTCGGCGTCCGGCCTGATCGCGACGTCGTTGCGCGCCAGCTGGATAGCGCTTTCGGTGACGGACCGGGCCTGGATTAGGCCGGTCGACAGGCCCCGTCGCGCATTGTCGGTCGTCTGGGCGTAGAGGGTCCCGAAGGCGCGGATGCGCTGGATATAGGCCTCGGCCTCCGCAACTGAGTTCAGACGGGTCGACCCGCCGATGTAGAGGGCCCATGTGCCGGGCCCGCCCTCGCTGTCAAAGGCCAGGGCGCCGGAGTCATAGTCCAGACCTTCGATGGCGCGGCTCAGGATGAACAGCAGGAAGGCGTGGTTGATCCCCGCGCCGTGGGAAAGACTTGCCGGGTCGATGGCCTGAACCCGGTTCAACAGGTTCGTCAACGGCGCGCGCTGGGCCAGTTCGAATGCGCGCGACAGGTCCGGCACGCGCGCCATCGCCTCGACATCGCCCTCGCTGGAGGCCGAGAAGGGATCGACGGACTTCAGATAGGTTTCATAGTCGGCGACCACGGCGTCCAGGGCGGCGTCGCCCGGTGCAGCCGCAGGCGCGACGGCGGTGGGCGGCGTCTGGGCCATGACGACGACCGGCGACGCAGCCGCCAGCACGGCCAAGATGGCCAGGTTGGAAATCTTCATGACGCCCTCCGCGATTTTCTGCACAGGCAATCGAAGCCCGGCGGGCGCGTCAAGCCGTGATGGTCAGCCGCAGGCGGCGAAGAAGCGTTCGATGTTGGTCTGGCTGGCGGGGTGTGCGACCAGCGGCTCGCGGTTTTCGCCTTCCCACAGGGCGATCCAGCCCAAGCTGCGGAAACGCTGAAACACCGGGTCCTTGGTCTTGGCGTTGGCCGTGACATACTGGCCTTCATGGATGCCCGCCGGTTCGGAGCGGGCGGGATAGCGTTCGGTGTCGCCGCCGGATTCCAGCAGCAAGACGCGCGAAGGTCGGTCGAAGACGGCGGCCAGCTCCAGCGCGCCCGAGCCGGACTGGCAGACAAGCTGCAGCTTCAGATCATCACTGTTGGCGATGCCGTAGGCCAGGGTCAGCTCCTGACGGTCGCGGTCGAAGAACCAGTCATGGTTGGCGACCGGCAGCGGGGCCGACGCGGGGGCGCCAGGCGACAGCGACGCCATCGGCGTGTTGGCGGCGCAGGCGGCCAGAACGGACAGGGCCAGCAGGGACGGGATTAGTTTGAGCGGGCGCAGGGTCAGGCTCCTTATCCGGCGCAGCGGTCAGTGAAGCGGCGCAGCTTGGCGAGGTGTGCGGGTTGGACGGTGACGACGGTCTGGCTGTCGCCGATCGTCACGGTGATGCGTCCGGTGGTGACGAAGGCGGCGAAGACGGGGTGATCGACGCGCACGGTCGTCTCCATGCGGCCACGGGCGGCGCGCGCCTCGCTGGTCGCGGCGGCGTCTCCGGCGGTGATGCGGGCGAAACCGGTGGCGGCGGGCGTCTCGTACAGGTCCAGCGTCACCGTGCCTGAGCCGGGCTGGCACGACAGGGTGGTGCGCAGGCGGTCGGTGTCCGGCACCTCTTCGGCCAGGACCAGCGGGGCCTCATTGCCATACAGGGTCCAGGTCCAGGCGGCGGGCGGCGGATTCTGCAGCGCCAGGGCCAGGACAGCCGACAGGACAAGGCTCATGGGGCGGGACTCAACTGACGACGCGCAACGCCGCGCCGGGCTGCACTGTCGTCAGACGCGCGCAGAACCGCAATAGGCAAGAAAGTCCGCGGCCAGACGCCGTTCCTGCACAGAGGCCGGAATGACGGACGATCCAGCCTCTCCGACCACGCGCAGGGCACCGTCTCTGGCCAGGGCCGCCAGGGTCGGATCATTCAACGCAATGAAAGATTCAGAGGCGTCGCCCCCGCTGAGGGGATCAATGGGCGTCGGCCCCAGGGTCGCGGGCGTCAGGCGCGGGCTGTCCGGCTGGACATAGCCATAGACCACCGCCATGGGCTCGCCCGGCTGGCAGGTGATCATCAGGGCCAGCTGGTCGGAGTTGTCCACGCCATAGGTCAGTTTGGCCGTCTGGTCCTCATAGTTGAGGCGCCAGGTCATTGTCGGGACATCATGGATCGAGGCGTCAAGCGTCTGCGGCCGGGCGGCGAATGCGACCAGGGCGATGGCGGCGGCGGCGGGGATCAGAGCCTTGAACATGCGGATACTCGCGTCTGATCGACAAACGCGGGTATCCGTCAGGGGTTCACGGCCCCGGTGACGCAGGCCGTGAACTGTTGCCGTTCAGCCTCAGCCGTCAGAAGGGGCTGAAACGCTCGACCAGCGACTGGGCGGCGGGCGTGGTCTGCATCCGGCTGATGTCGCCGCGACCGCCGTAGGAGATGCGGGCTTCGGCGATCTGGGTGTGGTTGATGGCGTTGGCCGAGGAAATATCTTCCGGGCGCACGATCCCGGCGACGGTCAGTTCGCGCACCTCGCGGTTGGTGCGCACTTCCTGCCGACCCTGAATGACCAGATTGCCGTTGGACAGGACGTCGGTGACGACGGCCGCGATGGTCAGATTGACCTTTTCCGAGCGGTTGACGCTGCCGCTGCCTGCCGAGTTGGCGGCGCCTTCGGTGCCGACCATGTTGGCGGGGTCGAAGCCGCCGGGGAAGGCGCGGCCCAGGCTGTTCTCCAGACCGAAGAAGTGTGTGACGCCGCCAGAGGCGCTGTTGGTGCGGGCGCGCTGGGTCGAGTTGCGGGTCTGGGCCTGATCGTCAATGGAGATCTGGACCGTCAGAATGTCACCAACGTGGCGGGCGCGCTGGTCGCCGAAGAAGGTGCGGGCGCCGACGCGCCACAGGCTGTTGGCGCTGGCGGGCGTGGCGTCGCGTCCGCCAGGGGCTGGCATATAGGCCTGCTGCACCGGAACCAGGGCGGCGGGATAGCCGATGGGCGCCAACTCTGGCCCGCGAACGGTTTCTGCAACGGTGGAGCAGGCGGCCAGGGGGGCGAAGGCGGCGGCGATGATCAGAATCTTACGCATGACTGTCATTTCCTCAGCGGGACTTAGCGGGCTGCGAACTGTTGCGGGTTGGCGCGGGCCTGATCGGCGGCGGGACCGGCGATGGCCTGACCGGGGCCGGTGGCGACGGCGTCGATGACCCGGTTGGAGGCTGTGTTCAGGATGGCGACCGGCTCGCCCACGGCGGCGTTGCGCATGGCCTTGCCCATGATGCTCAGGTTCACGCCGCCGACCTGATAGGTGACGCGCACCATGTCGTTGCGGTCGATGACCTGCTGGGCCGCGGACGGGCGATAGGCGGCGCGGGCGGGCGGGGTGAAGCCCGGCTGTGCGGGCGTGGCGCCGGGGGCTGCGGCGATGACGGCGGCAGGCGCGGCGGCGCCGTCATCGCGTCGGATGGCGACGCGACGCAGGCCGGTCGGGTTGTCCCAGGTCAGGCCGGAACGCGCGGCGATGGCCTGGAGCTGGCTGGCTTCCATCACGATCGAGGGGCCGGAACGCTGGGCCACGACGACATTGGCGGCCACGCCTGCTCCGTCGAAGATGTCGCCCAGGGTGACGCGGCCATCCGCGTTGACGGGATTGGCCTTGAGGGTGACAGGACCGGCCATGGCGGCGCCTGCGGACAGGGCGCTGACGGCGGCGGCGATCAGGAAGGTGCGGATCAGGGTCATGATCTAGCTCTTCACCTGGGCGGCGACGGACAGCATCTCGTCGGCGGCGCTGATGACCTTGGAGTTCATCTCATAGGCGCGCTGGGCCACGATCAGGGCGCTGATCTCGGTGACGGCGTCGACGTTCGAGGCCTCGGTGTAGAACTGCATGATCTGGCCGAAGCCGACCGAAGCGGGCGTGCCGACGATGGGCGGGCCGGAGGCGGCGGTCTCCAGCAGCAGATTGTCGCCGATGGCTTCCAGACCTGCCTCGTTGAAGAAGTTGGCCAGTTCGATCTGGCCTACGGTCGTTGGCGCCGCCTGGCCGTCCTGGGTCACCTGGACCAGGCCGCTCTTGGAGATGGAGACCTTCAGCGTGTCCTGCGGGATGGTGATGGCCGGTTCCAGCAGATAGCCGTCGTCGGTGACGATCTGGCCTTCCGGGCTGACCTGAAGATTGCCCGCGCGGGTATAGCCGATCTCACCCGAGGGTAGGGTGATCTGGAAATAGCCCTTGCCGTCGATGGCCATGTCGTACGGATTGCCGGTGGCCTGGGGCGTGCCCTGTTCGGTCATGCGATAGACGGCGCCCGCCTTGACGCCCGCACCGATCTGGATGCCGGTGGGGACCACGGTGCCCTGTGCCGACGACTGCGCGCCCATGCGTTCGACGTTGTGGTAGAGCAGGTCCTGAAACTCGGCGCGCTGCTTCTTGAAGCCCACCGTGTTCATGTTGGCGATGTTGTTGGAAATGACTTCCACGTTCAGCTGCTGGGCGGCCATGCCCGAGGCTGCGGTGCGAAGAGCGCGCATGTTCCGGGGCTCCCTTAAGCGGCCTTGCCGAGGCGCTCGACGGCGCGACGGCTGAGGTCATTGGTGTTTTCGACCATCCGGCTGACGCTTTCGTAGGCGCGGCTGATTTCGACGAGATTGGTGATCTCGACCAGCGGATTGACGTTGGAGGACTCCAGCATTCCCTGCAGGATCGGCACGTCCGTGGTTTCGGTCGGCTGGACGTTGGAGCGGTTGCGGTAAAGGCCGTCGCCGCCCTTTTCCAGCACGCCCAGGGCGTCGAACCGGACCGAGGACATCTGGCCGGTGATCCGTCCGTTCTGCGTGATGCTGCCGTCGGGGCCGATGCTGGGCGGGCCCAGCTCCGGGTCGAGCACGATTTCGGCCCCGCCGCCCAGAACCGGCAGGCCCTGTTTGGTGGTCAGGCGGCCTTCCGGATCCATCGTGAAGGCGCCGTCGCGGGTGTAGGCCTGACCGTTGGCGTCCTGAACCACGAAGAAGGCGCCTTCGCCGTCCAGCGCGAAGTCCAGCGGGCGGCCGGTGGTCTTGATCGAGCCCTGGCCGAAATCGCGGCCCACCCCATTGTCCAGGACGAAGCTGGCGCTGGGGCGGATCGAGTCGTTGCGGGCGCGCTGGCCGATCTCGGCGCCGACCAGAAGCTGTTCGACCTTGAAGCCGGTCGTATCCGCATTGGCGATGTTGTTGGCCACGAGGTCGAGCTCGCGGCGCAGCGTCATCTGGCGGGACAGTCCGATATAGGCGGCGTTTTCCACGGTGGGCGAGCTCCTTCGCTCTCACCCTCGCAACAGGCATGCCAACAGGGTTAATCCAGGCGGCATGGGGGTTTCAGCGGCGTTGCGGAGATAGGCGCCCGGCAAAACCTGCCCATTGTAAACGCGGCGTTAACCAAACCGGGCTGATCCTGACCGCCATATTCGTCGGGGCGATCAACCGCATGTTCAAGCTGGGCAAGAAGAAGGGCGACGCCGCCGGGGACGCCGCCAATCTGCCTGCGGTCGCGGAAGGCGAGGGCGTTGAAGGCGACGCCGCGCCCAAGAAAAAGAAGCCGCCCCTGCTGCTGATCATCATTCCGGCGGCGCTCGTGGTGCTGGGCGGCGGCGGGGCCGCCGCCTTCCTCATGATGAAGCCCAAATCCGCCGAGGCGCATGGCGAAGCGCCCGCAGCGCCGGGTGAAGGCGGCCATGGCAAATCCGACAAGAAGGGCGGCGAGATTGATCCGGCGCTGGGCAAGGTCGCCGCCGGGCCTGACGGGGTGACCTTCTACACCCTGCCGGACATGGTCATGAACATCCAGTCGGCGGATGGTCGTCCGACCTTCCTGAAGCTGAAGCTGACGCTGGAGATGAAGGACGCCCGCGTCGCCACCCGCCTGCAGTCTGAAATGCCCCGCCTGCAGGACATGTTCACCAGCTTCATGCGCGAACTGCGTCCCGAAGACCTGAGCGGGTCGGCGGGAACCTATCAGCTGCGCGCCGAGATCCTGCGCCGCGTCAACCTGATCGCCGCGCCCGGCAAGGTGGACGCCGTGCTGATCGAAGAAATGCTGGTGCAGTAGGCATGACCGACACTACGGCGGCCAATCCTTTCGGCGATCTGAGCGGCGGCATCGAAGAGCCCCTGTCCGAACGCGTCCTGAATCAGGATGAGATCGACAGCCTGCTGGGCTTTGACATGGGCGACGACGACGGCTCTGAGCGGTCGGGCATCCGCGCCATCATCAACTCTGCTTTGGTCAGCTATGAGCGGCTGCCGATGCTGGAGATCGTGTTCGACCGCCTTGTGCGGTTGATGACGACGTCCCTGCGCAACTTCACCTCGGACAACGTCGAAGTGTCGCTGGACAACATTTCGTCGATCCGGTTCGGCGATTATCTGAACTCGATCCCGCTGCCGGCGATCCTGGCTGTGTTTCGCGCTGAGGAGCTGGACAACTACGGCCTGCTGACGGTCGATTCCAACCTGATCTATTCGATCGTCGACGTGCTGCTGGGCGGTCGTCGCGGCACGGCGGCGCTGCGGATCGAGGGGCGGCCCTACACCACTATCGAACGGGCGCTGGTGCAGCGGATGGTCGAGGTGGTGCTGAACGATGCGCGCCAGGCGTTCGAGCCGCTGACGCCCGTGCATTTCAACCTGGACCGGCTGGAGACCAACCCCCGCTTCGCCGCCATCGCGCGCACGGCCAACGCCGCCATCCTGATCAAGCTGCGGATCGACATGGAGGATCGCGGCGGGCGGATCGAGCTGCTGCTGCCCTATGCGACGCTGGAGCCGATCCGCAAGATGCTGTTGCAGCAGTTCATGGGCGAGAAGTTCGGGCGCGACAATATCTGGGAAGGCCACCTGGCCACCGAAATCTGGACCACCGACACCGAAGTCAGGGCGGTTCTGGACGAACAGCAGCTGCCCCTGTCGAAAGTGTTGGACCTGAAGGTCGGCGACACCATGATGCTTAATGCTACGCCTGACTCGGAGGTTTCGATTCGCGCGGGCTCCATCCCGCTGACCACCGGCCGCATGGGCCGTAAGGGCCAGCATATCGCCATTCGTATCGAGGCGCCGGTGAACCCAGAGGTCGCCGCCCGCATGAAAGGACCACGCTGATGGCCGGCATGATCATGGACGCGGTGCTTATGCTGCTGCTGGTCGCGGCGATCGGCTATGGCGTCAAGCTAGAGCGCAAGCTGACGGCCCTGCGTGCGGGACAGCTGGCCTTCGCCAACGCCGTCAGCGAACTGAACTCCGCCGCAGGCCGTGCAGAGACGGCGCTGGCGACGTTGCGGGCCTCGGGGCAGGAGACGGATCTGCTGCACGACCGCATCATCAAGGCCCGCGAAGTGAAGGCGCAACTGGAATCCCTGATCGCACGCGCGCCCGTCGGCGTGCCGAAACGTGAAGAAGCGCCCCACCACGTCGAGCCGCTAACCCTTCGTCAGGTCGCGCCGCCGGTCGCCGAGCCGACCGAGGACGAAGCCCGCGCCCGTCGAATGGCCGCATTGGCTGAGCGTATTCAAGGGATTGCGGCCCCGTCCGCCACGCGACGCCCGGCGCCGTCTGCGGGGCGTGACAATGTCGCCGCCATCGTCCAGGCCCTGAGCGCGGGCAAGTCCGCTAACCAAGCCGCCAAACAAAGCCTCAATGCTGCGCGTCGTAATCTCGACGACGACCTGTTCGCCGCCTGATTTCCGGAACCTGCTGAATGGCCCGCATACCTCGCCTTCTGCCCCTCATCGCCGTCGCCATCGGCGGGGTGGTGGCCGTGCGCGCCGTCGGGGCTGCGCCGGAGCTTTTCCAGGGGGCCAAGGCCTGGGCTGAGGATTCCATGCCTGCCGCCTCGGTGGCCAGTGTCGCGGGCAAGCCGGCGCTGTCCGGCGCCTGCGCCCTGTCACCTGAACAACTGGCCCAGCAGGCGGGGATTTCTCCCGCCGAGTTGAAGATCATCCAGTCCCTGTCGCAACGTCGCACCCAGCTGGACGCGCGTGATCAGGACTTCGCCACAACCCTGCCGCTGATGGTCGCCGCCGAACAGAAGCTGGACGCCAAGATCCAGGCCATGGAAGCCCTGAAGACCGAGATGCGCCAGTTGGTGGGGCAGGTGGGCGAGCGCGAGAAGGAAGAAACCGACCGTCTGGTCCAGGTCTATTCCGCCATGCGTCCCAAGGACGCCGCCCCGGTCATGGCGTCGTTGGAGGACCGGGTGCGCCTGCCCGTCGCCGCCGCCATGCGCCCGCGCACCCTGGCCGCCGTCATGGCTCAGATGACCCCCGCCCAGGCCAAGGAGCTGACCGAGAAACTGGCCGCGCGCTTCCAGGCGCAGCAGATGGCCGCCCGCGCCGTCGCCGCCGAAGCCGCCACGCCTGCGCCCGCGCCGACGTCGGCGGTTCAACCCGCCCCCGTCGCTCGGCCCGTCGCCCGTCCTGCCTCGACGCCCGCAGCCGCAGAGGCCAAGCCTGAAGCCACGTCCGAGGCGCCGCGCCCGGCGACGCGCGCGCCCGTGCGCCGTCCGGCGGCGCGCCCTGCCGCACCCGCCCCGCAGCCCGCTCCGGTTCCTGCTGCGACGCCCCGCCAGACGGTGCAGTAACGGCTAAGGAGCGGCGCCAATCCGTCGCGGCGGTTGGCAGATGGCGCGGGTGAGGCTATCACCGCGCCTTTCCAAGATCCGAGCCGCCTCATGTCCGACACGCCCCCCGACCGCCTTTCGGTTGATCCGTCCAGCCCGCACCACGATGCAGACGTGCTGCAGCGCGGCGTCGGCATCCGCTTCAAGGGCGAAGAAAAGACCAACGTCGAGGAATACTGCGTTTCCGAAGGTTGGGTCCGTCTGGCGCTGGGCAACCGCGTGGACCGCAAGGGCAAGGCCCTGACCGTCAAGCTGCAGGGCGTGGTCGAGCCCTATTTTCAGAATAACTGATCTGCCGGCCTCATAACTGACTTTCCGGGGACGGTGAGGCGGGACTAGGGTCAGGCCGGTTTTGAAACGGGTCTGATTCCGGAGCTGCTGATGTCCATTCGTCTGTTGACCGTCAGCGCGCTGGCGCTTGGCCTTGTCGCCGCGCCAGCCGTCGCCCAGGACGCCCGAACAGAGGCCCAGGCCGCAGTCATCCGCGACGCGGCGCTGAAGTCCAATGTGGCGCTGGACTACGTCACCCAGATCACCACGCGGTTCGGGCCGCGCCCGGCCGGTTCACGGTCGGAGCAGCAGGCCGCCGCCTGGGCCGCTGACTATCTGCGCGCACAGGGTTTCCAGAACGTCCGCATCGAAGAATTCCCGCTGGTTGGGTGGGAGCGGGGGGAGGATTCCGGCGCGATCATCGGCGCCCATCCCCAGCCGTTGGTCCTGGCCGCGCTGGGCCATTCGCCCGCCACGCCGCGCGGCGGGATCGAGGCCGATGTGGTCCGGTTCACCACTCTGGACGACTTGCGCGCCGCACCTGACGCCTCGGTGCGCGGCAAGATCGTCTATGTCGACCTGGGCCAGATGCATCCGATGCAGGACGGCTCCGGCTATGGCCCGCAGACGCGGGTGCGCGGCGCCGGGCCGGGGGTTGCGGCGGCCAAGGGGGCGGCGGCCTTCATCCTGCGCTCGGTCGGGTCCGACGAGAACCGTCTGCCGCACACCGGCACGACCCAGTATGTGGACGGCAAGGCCACCGTGCCGTCCTTCGCCCTGTCGGCGCCGGACGCGGATCAGGTCAGCCGACTGATCGCGTTGGGGGAGCCGGTGCGTCTGCGGTTGTCGTCCACCGCCCGCACCTATCAGACCCACAGCCAGAATGTGATCGGCGACCTGCCTGGGGCGACGCGGCCGGATGAGATCATCGTCCTAGGCTCGCACATGGACAGCTGGGATCAGGGCACGGGCGCCATCGACGACGCGGCGGGCGGGGCCATCACCATCGCCGCCGCCAAGGCCATCGCCGCCAGCGGCCAGCGCGCCGCCCGCACGATCCGCGTCGTCCTGTACGGGTCGGAAGAGGTGGCCCAGCCGACGCGTGAGACCGGCAACGGCGGCGGGGTTTACGCCCGCAATCAGGGCGCGGCGGTCGAGAAACACGTGATCGCCGGCGAAAGCGATTTCGGCGCCGACCGCGTCTATGCCCTGCGCCTGCCTGCGGGCGCGCAGGGTTCGGACTTCCAGAAGGCCGCGAACCGGGTCCTCTATCCGATCGGCGTCCTGTCCTCGTCGCAGGTGGAGACGGAGGGCGGCGTCGACGTCGGGCCTCTAGGGCCGCTGGGCGTGCCCTTCTTCGGGCTGGCGCAGGACGGGACGCGTTATTTCGACCTGCACCACACGGCCAACGACACCCTGGACAAGATCGATCCGGCGCAACTGAGCCAGAACGTCGCCGCCTGGGCGGGACTGGTCTGGCTGATCGCCGATTCGGACGTTGATTTCCGGGCGCTGCCTCAGGCCGCCGCGGCGGCGCCCAGCGCCCGCTGACCGGTCGAAAGCAAAGCCGACGGTTGCGGGATGGCGTGATTTCAGCCTTCGCTGTGGTTGTCGGCCATGCTTGGCATTGGCTCTCCGCGCAGGGGCCGCTATAGAGCCGGTTCGGCCTGCGGGCGTGGCGGAACTGGTAGACGCAACGGACTTAAGCTGAAGGATTGAGTGCGCCGGGGGAAATCCCGGACGTAGAACCGCTCAAATTCGGGGAACCCTGTAAAATGGCGATCCCGAGCCAAGCCCGTCCCTGTGACGGGAAGGTGTAGAGACTAGACGGGCGGCGCCTAAAGCCTTCGGGCCATGGCGAAGGGATAGTCCAGACCACGAACGTCCCATGGGCGGCGGCGAAAGCCGAAGTGGTATGAAAATCCGTCGGGCGTACGCCCGTGCCGGTTCGATTCCGGCCGCCCGCACCACAATACCAAATTCGGCTGATGTAATGGCGCAAGTCGTGACCGCTAACATCACGGTTTGCTACAGCGTTTAAAACAGCGCTGCCGCTGCGTTGTCTCTATGGATAATTTATGTTCAATGAAGTCGCCGTGGCTATGCGCCGGCGCAATGAAACTGCGCGTCACGATGCAGTTCGTAGGGGGACCATCATGAATACATCCGTCGGCGGCAAGGGCAACGGCCTTGCGTTCGCCTATGTCACCAGCCTTTTCTTCGCCTGGGGCTTCGTCACTTCGCTGATCGATCCGCTGATCGCCGCCGTGCGTCGCGTGTTCGACCTGAGCCTGGCGGAAGCCATGCTGACGGCCTCGGCCTGGTTCATCGCCTATGGCCTGGCCTCGCTGCCCGCGGCCTGGCTGCTGTCCAAGCTGGGCTACAGCCGCGCCATCATCGCGGCCCTGGGGACCATGGTTCTGGGTTGTTTGCTGGTGCCGGTGGCGACCATCGTCGACGTCTATCCACTGGTGCTGCTGTCGCTGTTCATCATCGCTTCGGGCGTGACTCTGCTGCAGGTTGCGGCCAACCCGCTGTCGGCCTCGCTGGGCGCGCCCAAGACGGCGCACCTGCGTCTGACCTTCTCGCAGGCCTTCAACTCTCTGGGCGCGACCCTGGGTCCGGTCATCGGTTCGACCATCCTGCTGACGGGCGGCGTCTTCGCCGCTGATGCGGTGGTGACGGCCTCGACGCGTGGGGAATCCCTGCGGTCGATCGACTTCGCCTTCCTGGCCGTGGGCGCCTTCTTCGCCCTGGTCGCCATCTTCATCTGGACCGCCCGCAAGCGCATCGACGCCGCTGTCGAGAGCAAACAGTCCACGGGCGTCGTTTCGCCTTTCACCGCCTTCAAATCGCGCTGGGCTGTGTTCGGCGCCGTGGCCATCTTCTTCTACGTCGGCGCAGAAGTGACCATCGGCACCCTGCTAATCCCCTTCCTGCATTCGGCCGAAGGTCTGGGACTGGCCGAGCATGAAGCCGGTCATATGGTCGGTTGGTACTACTGGGGCGCCGCCATGGTCGGCCGCTTTGTGGGCAGCGCGCTGCTGACGCGCGTCCGTGCGGGCGTCCTGCTGTCGATCTGCACCATCGTCGCCGCATCCCTGGCCGTCGTCGTCACCCAGACGGAAGGCGCGACCGCCGCCTACGCCGCCCTGGGCATCGGCTTCTTCAACTCGATCATGTTCCCGACCATCTTCAGCCTGACGCTGGAGCGGTCCAGCGCCTCGCCTTCGGCCACTTCGGGTCTGCTGGTCTTCGGCATCATCGGCGGCGCCATCCTGCCTCCGATCGCCGGTTTCATCGCCGACAAGGCGGGGGCTGTCAGCCCGGCCTTCTTCGTGCCGGTGGTCGGTTATCTGGTGCTGGTGGCCTTCGCCCTGGCCTGCGCCCGCACCCGCGCCCTGAACGCGGATGCGCCTGGGACTGCTGCAGGCCACTGATCGGGCTGCAACAACGGCAAGCTTCATGAAGGCGGGGGAAACCCCGCCTTCAGTCGTTTCAGGGGTGTGAAAGCCGTGGGCCTGTCAGACGACAGGCGGCGGGCCGTCCGACTGGCGCTGGATCAGGGTGAAGTCCAGCAGTTCACGCGCGCCAGGCGACGGCTCGTCCGAGCGGCGGCGGATCAAGTCGATGAGGATCGAGACGGCCTGACGCGACATGTCCGACACCGGCTGGCGGATCGTGGTCAGGGGCGGCCAGACGGTGGTGGCCAGGGCCGTGTCGTCAAAGCCCACGACGGTCAGGTCGCGCGGCACGTCCAGGCCGCGCCTGTGGGCCACGGCGATGGCGGCGGCGGCCATGTCGTCGTTGCTGGCGAAGATGGCGGTGGGGGGCAGGGGCAGCGACAGAAGCTGATCCGCTGCATCAAGCCCGGAATGATAGGTGTAGCTGCCCTGAACGATCAGGCTGTCGTCCGTGGCGATGCCGCGCTCGGACAGGGCCTGCAGCCAGCCCTGGCGGCGCAGGGCGGCGGAGGCGTGGTCAAACGGTCCCTGCACGAAGCCGATGCGGCGGTGGCCCAGGTCCAGCAGATGCAGGGTCATGGCGCGGGCGGCGGCGGCGTCGTCGATGCCGATGGCCGACAGGCTGTCGTCCGGCTGGCTGGAAGCGATGGCCACACCCGGCAGACCGGCTTCGTCCAGCCATTGCAGGATGGCGGCTGAATCACACAGGGGGGCGGGCAGAAGCACGCCGTCGACGCCGCTGGACAGCAGGCGGTCGAGCGCCTCGGCCTCGGCGTCCGGTTCGCACTTCTCGACCACCAGCTGGGCGCCGGCCTTGCTGGACTGATCCAGACCGCCCAGCAGCACCTCGCTCAGATAGGCGGCGGACGGGTTGTTGTAGAGCAGGCCGATCTTCAATGACTGGGCGCTGGCCAGACTGCGGGCGGCCTGATTGGGGGCGTAGTCCAGGACGCGGATCGCCTCGATCACGCGCTGGCGCGTCGCGTCGCGCACATTGGGGCCGTCGTTGATGACCCGTGAGACGGTCATGGCGGAAACGCCTGCGTGGCGGGCGACGTCGCCGATTGTGCTGGCGGCCCCTTTGCGTCGGGCCGGCCTGCGCTGCAGTCTGTCATTCATGTGGCGAGCCTTAGCCTCGTCTGGGGGCAAGCGTAAGTGCGGGGCGGCGATGAAACGCCGCCCCTTGGCGCCCGCAGGCTCAGTTCGTCATGTCTTCCAGTTCGCGCCCGCGCGTTTCCTTGATCCAGGCCTGGACCAGGAAGAAGGAGATCAGGGCGTTGACAGCGTAGAAGCCGTAGGTCGCGACCAGGCCCAGGTTCGCCGCCATCCAGGGGAAGCTGACCGAGATGGCGAAGTTGGCGATCCACTGGGCGAACCCGGCGACGGCCAGGGCCGAGCCGCGCATCTGGTTGGGGAACATCTCGCCCAGCATGACCCACATGACCGGTCCCCAGCTGGCGTTGAAGAAGACCACATAGGCGTTGGCCGCAATCAGGGCGGTCAGGCCGGTCTGGTCGTCCAGATGCAGCGAGCCGTTGACCAGGGTCGCCTTGGAGAAGCACCAGGCGACGGTGGCCAGGGTCACGAACATGCCGCCTGAACCGACCAGAAGCAGGGGTTTGCGGCCAATCTTGTCGATGACCGAGATGGCCGCCAGACAGGCTGCGATCGACAGGACGCCGGACAAGATGTTGATCTTCAGCGCGTCGTTTTCAGAGAATCCGACCGTCTGCCACAGCACCGCGCCGTAGTAGAAGACGATGTTGATGCCGACCAGTTGCTGGAAGACGGCGATGATCAGACCGGCCCAGACGATGGGGCGGATGTTGCGGGTCACCGGGTCCAGCAGGTCCGAGAATTTGGGCTTGTGGTCTGCAGCCAGCGAGGCGCGGATCTCGGTGACCTTGCGCGCGCCGGCGTGGGCGCCGAACAGCTTGGTCAGAACGGCCTCGGCCTGGGCGTCCTTCTTCTTGACCACCAGGAAGCGCGGGCTTTCAGGGATGACCAGCAGGGCGATCAGATAGATGGCGGCGGGAATGACCTGCAGCCAGAACATCCAGCGCCAGGCGGGGAAGCCCATCCAGAACTCGGCCGTCGATCCGCCCGCCGTGCGGGCCAGCGCATAGTTGGCGACGAAGGCGCCGGTCAGGCCGATGATGATCATGATCTGCTGGACCGAGGTCAGGCGGCCGCGGATCGAGGCGGGGGTGACTTCGGAAATATAGGCGGGCGACAGGACCGAGGCCGCGCCGACGCCCAGACCGCCGATGAAGCGGGCGATGATGAAGTGAGCCGAACTGTCGGCGGCGCCCGCCCAGATGGCCGAGATGATGAACATGACGGCGGCGATCTGCATCACGGTGCGACGGCCGATGGCGTCCGCCAGACGTCCGGCGATGAAGGCACCGAAGGCGCAGCCCAGCAGAATGGCGCCGACGTTGAGGCCTGTGCCCAGCGCCGACAGGTTGAAGGCCTGTTCCAGCCCGTCCTGCGTGCCGTTGATTACGCCGGAATCATAGCCGAACATGAAGCCGCCGATGGTCGCGACCGCCACGATCAGGGCGATGAAGGCGAAGTTGACGCGGTCGTCGCCCGCGATGCCGGGACCGGAGTCCCCCGTTGGTCCTGCCATTTGATTATTCCCTCCGATTCTCGTCTAGCGCGAGAGTGAACGTTCACAAAGCCCCATCAAGAAGCAGTCTGCACCAATTTTCGACAGGCTGTAATCAAACGTGCGCAGGTTGTTGGGCGGGGCTGTGGCCTTGCCCGCTGCGGGCGGATGCCCAAGTGTGACGCTCGCGGCCCGAGCCGAGATTCCTGACGGAGCGTCCATGACCGAAACCCTCAGCGCCAACGCGGCGCGCCGCATCGCCCTGGCGGCGCAGGGGTTCGGAAGGCCGCATCCGGCGACGGCGGGACGTCGGCAGGTCAGGGATCTGGCGGGGCGGCTGGGCGTGATCCAGATCGACAGCGTCAATGTGGTCAGCCGCACCCACTATCTGCCGCTGTTCTCGCGGCTGGGCGACTATCCGCGCGAGCACCTGGAGGCGGAGGCATGGGGGGCGAAACGGTCGCTGTTCGAATACTGGGGTCATGAGGCGTCGCTGATGCCGATGGAGACCCAGCCGCTGTTGCGCTGGCGGATGGCGCGGGCGCGTGACGGCGAGTTGTGGACGGGTCTGGCCCGGTTCGGGCGCGAGCGACGCGACTATATCGAACAGGTGCTGGCCGAGATCGAGCGGCGCGGGCCCGTGACAGGCGGTGACTTCGCTGAAGGGCCGCGCGGCGCACCCGGCTGGTGGTCCTGGTCGGACGGCAAGCGGGCGCTGGAATGGCTGTTCTGGTCCGGCTTCATCACGACGAAGACACGGCGCAATTTCGAGCGGGTCTATGATCTGATGCAGCGGGCGCTGCCGGACGCCGTGGTCAATGCGCCGACCCCGGATCACGACGAGGCGCAGCGGCGACTGATGATGATCGGCGCGCGGGCGATGGGCGTGGCGACGCTGGCGGATCTGCGCGACTATTTCCGCCTGCCTGCCGATGACGCGCGAGCGCGGCTTGGGGAATTGGTCGAGGCGGGCGAACTGACCCCGGTGACGATCAGGGAATGGCGACATCAGGCCTATCTCGTGCCGGACGCCCGCAGGCCACGCAGGATCACGACCCAGGCCCTGTTGTCGCCGTTTGACAATCTGATCTGGCACCGTGACCGGACGGAGCGGCTGTTCGGTCTGAAGGTGCGGCTTGAGATCTACACGCCTGCGCACAAGCGGCTGCACGGCTATTATGTGCTGCCCTTCCTGCAGGACGAGATCCTGACGGCGCGGGTCGATCTGAAGTCGGATCGGCAGGCGGGCGAACTGCGGGTGCAGGCGGCGTGGCGCGAGCCGGAGGCGGACGCCGACACTCCAGCGCGGCTGGCGCATGAGCTGAAACGGATGGCCGGATGGCTGGGTCTGCCGGGCGGGGTGACGGTCGCCGGACGCGGTGATCTGGCCGAGGCGCTGGAAGCCGAACTGCGCCGGGCCTGATCCGCGTGTTTCAGGTCCGGCGCGTCACGGTCAGGCCGGGGTGCGGCCGCGCTGCTCCATCGTGTCGGCGTTGCGCTCCATCTCGGCGGCGCGGGCGGGCAGGGTCCGGGACAGTTCGATCAACTGGGCGTCGGTGACGGTGTTTCCGCGTGCGCGGTTGTCGGCGATCTTCTCTGCGCGATAGGCCGGGTTTTGCAGGCGCACCGCCTCGCGACGCATTTCGGCGGCGCCGATTCGCATCTGAACCGCGCCGTTGCGCATTTCGACGCGGGCCTGGACCATGTGGCGTTCAGCCTCGACGCGGGCGCGTTCGCCCATGGCCGCCGCCTGCGTCGCCGTGATGCGTGCGGCGGTGGCGAGACTGTGTTGGCGGGTGGCATCGGTGCGGGCCCGGGCGGCGTCTTCACGGCGGGCCTGTGCTTCGATGCGCTGGACCTGAGCCTCCGCCCGGGCGGCGTCGGCGTCACGACGGGCCTGTTCGGCCTCACGGCGGGCCTTTGCGCGGGTCTCTGAAGGCTCGTCGATCGTCGCGTTATAGACGTACCTGTAGCTGTAGCCGGGCGCGCCGGGGGGCGGAGGGGCAGGCGGCGCCGGGGGAACAGGCGCTGTGGGCGGCGCAGGCGGGGCGGGCAGAGCGGCCCATGTCATCGGTGCGGGCGGGGGCGCAGGCGGCGCGGGCGGTACGGGCGCTGACGGCGCCAGGGCGGCAAGTGTCAGATGAGCGGGCGGGGCGGGGGGCGTCTGCGGCGCAGGCGGAACTGGGGGAGCGGGAGGCGCGGGCGGTGCAGCCTCAACCCAGGTCTGACGACTGATCTCCAGCGCCGCCAGAGGCGTGGCGACGACGGCGAGGGCGGCGACTGTCAGGGCGACGGTCATCGGGCGGCGGCGAGCGGACGTATCGGACATGATGCAGGCGATCCTCTTTTTCAGGGATTTGGCGTCCGCCGCTATGGCTGTTGAAGCCTGAGCGGTCGTGGCGCGGGGCGAAGGGTGGGCGGCCAGGCGAACCAGGGCCTTGGCGTAGAGATGGCGATCGACGGTCTGAAGGGCGGCGGCGTCTGCGGCCTCTTCCGACCGGGCCGACAGGTCGGCGTGCAGACGCCAGACCAGCGGGTTGAACCAGAACAGGGCCAGGGTCAGGCGCGACAGGACCAGAAACACCCAGTCGTGCCGCCGCAGGTGCGCCAGTTCGTGGGCCAGGATTGCGGGCGCGGCCTGCCGCTCTGCCAGGCTGGCTGGGTCGATCAGGATGACGCCGGGCGCGGCGCCCCAGCTAAGCGGACTGGCGGCGTGGTCGGTCGAGACCAGCTTCGGTCTTGCGCCGCGCGTCAGGCGATCCAGATGGCTGAGCCAGGTGGGGCATTGGACGGCGCGGCCCTGGCGGGTCCAGCGGTCCAGCGTCAGCACGCCCAGCGCCAGCCGTCCCGCGATCAGCACCACGCCCAGCAGCCAGACGGCGGCGGCCAGATGCAAGGGCGAGGGCCAGGGCAGACTGCCGGACACCTCGACGCCGGGCAGGGGCGTGACCTCGCCTTGCCACATGGGCAGCGGCAGATTGGTTGTCGGCGCGACAGGCGGCAGGACCGCCAGATTCAACGCCGGGAACAGGGCGGTGATGACCGGCAAGGCCAGCAGCAGGCAGATCGTGGCGCGAAGAATGTCCACGCGTTCGGCCGGACGGCGGGTCAGCAGGTGCGAACAGGCAGGGTCTCGAAGACTTCGCGTTCTCGTCGGGGCAGGGACTCGATCACGACCTTCTCCATGTTCGCTACATTTGTAGCGCTACATGTGTAGCGGATTGAGGCGCGAATGAGGCGAAGACATGAACTCGCGGTAGGGTGGCCGGCTCGCTTCGCCTGAATGACGAAAGAAGAGGCGGTTAGACCTCGATCCGCCGTCCCTCGGCCGCGCTGCGCTCACCCACGTCGATGATGCGCATGACGGTCAGGGCCTGATCCAGCGTCACCGGCGGCGGGGCGCCGGTGGTGATGGCGTCGCGGACGCCGGCGTAGAAGCGGACATAGTCGCCGCGCTCGGGCGTCACGGTCTGGCGCGTGGTTTCGCCGTCGATCTGGCGGATCAGTTCGCCGGGGTTGGGATCGACGCCCCAGTCGGCGTCGTCGGGGCGCAGCCCTGCCTTGGACTGGCCTTCCTGAGCATCCAGTCCGCGCTTGATGAAGCTGCCGCCCGTGCCGTGAACGGCGTAGCGCAGGGAAGCGTCGGCGGCGACATGTCCTGCCTGAACAAGGACGCGCAGCCGCTCATACTGCAGCACGACGTGGAACCAGTCGGTGGCGTGGGCGCCGGGGCGCTGACGGGCCATGTCGGCCAGAACCGACTGCGGCGCGCCGAACAACTGAACCGCCTGATCGATCAGGTGTGGGCCGAGGTCGGCCCAGACGCCGCCGTCGCGCCGGTCCTTCCACCGGTCGGTCACCTGGGGGCGGAAGCGGTCATAGTGGCTTTCGAACACGGCGATCTCGCCCAGTTCGCCGTCGGCGATCAGCCGCTTCAGCGTCAGGAAATCCGCATCCCAGCGCCGGTTCTGGAACACGCTGATGACGCCCCGCGACCGGGCGGCGACGGCGGCGACCCGTTCGGCCTGCTCCAGCGTCTGGGCGAAGGGTTTGTCGACGACCACGTCGCGGCCCGCCTCAAGCGCCGCGATGGCCTGTTCGGCGTGCAGGGCGTCGGGCGTGGCGATGACGATCAGGCCGATGTCGTCGCGCGACAGGGCGGCGTCCAGATCGGGCAGGACCTCGACCTGGGGCCAGTCGGCGTGCACGGCTTCGGGGCGGGACGAAACAACGGCGCGCAAAGCCAGGCCCGGCGTCGCGGAAATCAGGGGAGCGTGAAAGGTCTGGCCCGCCAGGCCATAGCCCACGACGGCGACGCCGATCGGATCGGAGGAGGGAGAGGTCATGACGCGATTTTCCCGCCGCCCGCCCGGCTTGTCGAGGCCGCATCGCGGGTCAGTAACGATCCGTGCGCGGGCCATCCAATGTGTAGGGCACCACGCCGCGCTCGTTTTCCGGCACGTGCAGGGCGCGGTCGATGGGAGGGAAGGCGCGCTGGGTGCAGTCGGTGCGCTCGCAGATGCGGCAGCTGACGCCGATGCGGGTGGCGGGGCCGTTCAGGTCCAGACCCGCCGCATAGACCAGGGCCGAGGCGTGCTCGACCTCGCACCCCAGCGACAGGGCGTAGCGTCGGTCGTTGGCGAGGTATGAGCCGCTGGGCTTGGACACGCTGCGGGCGATGGAGATGTAGCGCGATCCGTCCGGCATCTCGGCCAACTGCACCCCGATCCGATCGGGCGCTGCGAAGGCCTCGTGCACGTTCCACAGGGGGCAGGCACCCCCGAAGCGGGCGAACTGGAACCGCGTCGCGCTGTGGCGTTTGGTGATGTTGCCGGCCATGTCCACGCGCGCGAAATAGAAGGGCACGCCGCGCCAGCCCGGCTTCTGCAGGGTCGAGAGCCGGTGGCAGACCTGTTCGAAACTGACCTGGAAACGGGTCAGCAGCCGGTCGATGTCATGCTTCTCTTCACGCGCCGCCTCAAGGAAGGCGCGGTAGGGCAACAGAAGCGCGCCCGCTGCATAGTTGGCCAGACCCACGCGCGCCACGTCGCGCGCCGCCTCGGTTCGGAAGGCGGCCTGATCCAGCTCGCTCTCAATCGTGTCGCGGAAGGACAGCAGGGACAGCTGGTGCGCCAGCTGGAACGACCGGGTGGCGCCCGGCAGCCAGGCGTCCAGCGTCAGGACGCGACTGGCCGGATCATAGCGGCGCAGGGCCTTCTGGCCCGCCATATAGACGACGCGCACGCCATGGATGTCGGACAGGGCCGTCTCCAGCGCCCGTTCGACCTGCCCCTCCTGCGGCAGGGTCGCGGAAAGCGCCTCGGCCGCCGTGTCCAGCGCGTCGATGTAGTTGTCGCGGTAGTGGAAGAAGTCGCGCACCTCTTCATAGGGCAGCAGGGCCACGCTGGCGCCGTGTTCGTCACGGCCTAGGGTGTCATCCAGCGCCTTCACCCGCTCGTCCAGACGGCGAAACGTCTGGTGAAGGGCCAGGAACTGCCGCGCCAGTCGCGGGGTGTTGGCGACGGCCTGTTTCAGCTCGGCGGCGGTGGGCGGCTCGGCCTGCCCGGCTATGTCGGTGGTGGCTTCGCGCAGGTCGGCGATCAGGCGGGCGTCGCCCTCCAGATCAAACAGGCTGGCGTCCACATGGAAGGCACGCGTCAGGGCGATCAGCACCCGCGCGGTGGCGGGACGCTGGTTAGTTTCGATCTGCGACAGATAGGACGGCGACAGACCCAGACGTTCGGCGCAGGCCTCCAGAGTCCAGCCGCGCGCCTCGCGCAGTTTTCGCAGCTTGGCGCCAAGGAAAAGCTTCTCAGCCATTTGCAACTTTGCAGATCATCAAGACGTCCTTTGCAAGTCCGCGCAGTTCCACACTTTTTGCAAAGTTGCGTTTGCGTATTTGCGATGAAGCCGCCACTCCTTCCTCCACGAACAAGAGGCGTAAATCCATCATGACTCAAGCCATCCTTGAAGAACTGGAGCGTCGTCGCGCCGCCGCGAAACAGGGCGGCGGCGAAAAGCGTATCGCCGCACAGCACGCCAAGGGCAAGCTGACGGCGCGTGAACGCATCGACGTTCTGCTGGACGAGGGCTCTTTCGAAGAGACCGATATGTTCGTCGAGCACCGCAGCCACGACTTTGGAATGCACGATCAGCGCATCCCCGGCGACGGCGTGGTGACGGGGCGGGGGACGATCGGCGGGCGTCTGGTCTATGTCTTCTCCAAGGACTTCACGGTGTTCGGCGGGTCGCTGTCGGGCGCCCATGCGGCCAAGATCGTCAAGCTGCAGAAGATGGCTCTGACGACAGGCGCGCCGATCATCGGTCTGTTCGACGCAGGCGGGGCGCGGATTCAGGAGGGCGTCGAGAGCCTGGCCGGATACGCCGACATCTTCCTGCAGAACACATTGGCCAGCGGCGTCATTCCCCAGATCAGCGTGATCATGGGGCCGTGCGCGGGCGGCGATGTCTATTCGCCCGCCATCACCGACTTCATCTTCATGGTGAAGGACACGAGCTACATGTATGTGACCGGCCCGGACGTGGTGAAGACGGTCACCAACGAGGTCGTCAGCCACGAGGACCTGGGCGGCGCGCGGGTCCATGCGGGCAGGTCGGGCGTGGCGGACGGGGCGTTCGAGAACGACCTGGAGGCCCTGTCGGAGGTGCGCCGCCTGATCGGCTTCCTGCCCCTGTCCAACCGCGAAAAGCCGCCGGTGCGCGAGAGCTATGACGAGCCGGATCGCGACGAGCCGTCGCTGGACACCCTGATCCCGGCCAATCCGAACCAGCCGTATGACATGAAGGAGCTGATCCTGAAGGTGGTCGATGAGGCCGATTTCTTCGAGATCGGCGCCGATTTCGCCAAGAACATCATCACCGGCTTCGGGCGGTTGGACGGCCAGACGGTCGGCGTGGTCGCCAACCAGCCCCAGGTGCTGGCGGGCGTTCTGGACATCGATTCAAGCCGCAAGGCCGCGCGTTTCGTGCGCTTCTGCGACGCCTTTGACATTCCGCTGGTGACCCTGGTGGACGTGCCGGGCTTCATGCCGGGCACGAAGCAGGAGTACGGCGCCCTGATCAAGCACGGGGCCAAGCTGCTGTTCGCCTATGCCGAGGCGACGGTGCCGAAGCTGACCCTGATCACGCGCAAGGCCTATGGCGGCGCCTATGACGTGATGAGTTCGAAACACCTGCGCGGCGACGTCAACTACGCCTGGCCCACCGCCGAGATCGCGGTCATGGGCGCCAAGGGCGCGGTCGAGATCATCTTCCGCAAGGAGGCCGCCGATCCCGCGGCTCTGGCCGCGCGCGAGGCCGAGTACAAGGAACGGTTCGCCAACCCCTTCGTCGCGGCGGGCCTGGGCTACATCGACGATGTCATCATGCCGCACGGGACTCGGCGGCGGCTGGTGAAGGCGCTGCGGACGCTGAAGAACAAGGTCCAGGAGAACCCCTGGAAGAAGCACGACAATATTCCGCTGTAGGTGATGAAACACATCCTCTTCATCTGCTCGCGCAATCGTCTGCGCAGCCCCACAGCGGAACAGGTGTTCGCCAACTGGCCGAATGTCGAAGTGGCTTCTGCGGGCCTGGCGGCGGATGCTGAGGAGTTGCTGACGGGTGAGATGGTCGAGGACGCTGATCTCATCTTCGTGATGGAGAAGCAGCATCGGGCGAAGCTGGCGCGGCGGTTCAAGCCGCAACTCAAACACGCCCGCGTCGTCTGTCTCGATATTCCCGATGACTACGCCTTCATGCAGCCCGAACTCGTGGCCTTGCTGAAGACGAAGGTGACGCCGTTTCTATGAGTGGATTTCATAAAAGCGCCCGATGGGCGCAGCCGGAACCGCAGGGTTCTGGCGAAGGTTGCAGGGACTGAAATGTTCAAAAAAATCCTCATCGCCAACCGGGGCGAGATCGCGGTTCGGATCATCAAGACCTGCCGCAAGATGGGCATACAGACGGTTCAGGTCTATTCGGAGGCTGACGCCGGGTCGCTGGCGGTCGAGATGGCTGACGAGGCGGTGCTGATCGGCCCGGCGCCGGCGGCGCAGTCGTATTTGCTGGCGGACAAGATCGTCGAGGCGGTGCGCCAGACGGGGGCGCAGGCCGTGCATCCCGGCTTCGGCTTCCTGTCGGAGAACGCGGGCTTCGCGCGGCGTCTGCGCGACGAGGGCATCGCCTTCATCGGCCCGAACCCCGAGGCCATCGACGCCATGGGCGACAAGATCAGCTCCAAGAAGCTGGCGGCCGAGGCGGGCGTCTCGACGGTGCCGGGTCATATGGGCCTGATCGAGACGCCGGACGAGGCGGTGAAGATCGCGCGCGAGATCGGCTATCCCGTGATGATCAAGGCCAGCGCCGGGGGCGGGGGCAAGGGCATCCGCGTCGCCCATTCGGACGCCGACATGGCCGAGGGCTTTGCGGCGGTGAAGGCCGAGGCGCTGAACGCCTTTGGCGACGACCGGGTCTTCCTGGAGAAGTTCATCGTCGACCCGCGCCACATCGAGATCCAGGTGCTGGGCGACAAGCACGGCCATGTGGTCCATCTGTTCGAGCGCGAATGCTCGATCCAGCGCCGCAATCAGAAGGTCATCGAGGAGGCGCCTTCGCCCCTGCTGGACGAAGCCACCCGCGCCGCCATGGGGGCGCAGGCCGTCGCCCTGGCCCAGGCGGTGAACTATGATTCAGCCGGCACGGTCGAGTTCGTCGCCGGTCAGGACAAGAGCTTCTACTTCCTGGAGATGAACACCCGTCTGCAGGTCGAGCATCCGGTGACGGAGTTGATCACCGGCGTCGATCTGGTCGAACAGATGATCCGCTCGGCCTGGGGCGAGAAACTGGCCTTCGAGCAAAAGGATCTATCGATCAACGGCTGGGCCATCGAGAGCCGCATCTACGCCGAAGACCCCTATCGCGGCTTCCTGCCTTCGATCGGACGCCTGGTCCGCTACGAGCAGCCGGAGGAGGGCGAGCACTTCGGCTCCGACGGCAGCTATATCGTCCGCAACGATTCCGGTGTCCGCGAGGGCGACGAGATCAGCATGTTCTACGACCCCATGATCGCCAAGCTGTGCGCCTGGGGTGAAACGCGGGCCGACGCGGTCGAGGGCATGGCCCGCGCGCTGGAGGACACGCACCTGTCGGGCCTGGGCCACAATGTGCCCTTCCTGGCGGCGGTGATGGATCAGGACCGGTTCAAGTCGGGGAACCTGTCGACCAGCTATATCAAGGACGAGTTTCCGGACGGCTTCCACGGCCTGCGGCCCACGAAGACGCAGGAGCGCATCCTGATCGCCTCGGCTCTGGCGATGCATGAGGTGATCGCCGAACAGGACGGCGACCCGTCGGAGCGCACCGACTGGATCGTGATGATCGACAAGACTCCGCACGGCGTGGGCCTGTCCTATGACGAGGACGAGGAGATGATCCTGACCCTGACGGGCGGCGGCGACATCCGCCTGTCGGATATCGACTGGCGGCCCGGTCTGGCCCAGTTCAAGGCCGATCTGGACGGCGAGGCCTTCACGGCTGAGGTCAAGCGCGTCGCCGACGGCTTCGATATCCGCCACCGCGCGGCCAGGGCGCGGGTGCGGGTGCTGAGGCCGCACGTCGCCGAACTGTATGCGCGCCTGCCGGAGAAGGCGGCGGCGGATACGTCGAAACTGGTGCTGTCGCCGATGCCGGGTCTGGTGGTTTCGATCCCCGTCGTGGTGGGTCAGGAGGTCAAGACCGGCGAGACGGTGGCGATCATCGAGGCCATGAAGATGCAGAACATCCTGAAGGCCGAGCGCGACGGCGTGGTGAAGGCTGTCGGCGCCAAGGACGGCGACCCTGTGGCGGCGGACGACGTGCTGGTGGAGTTCGGTTGATGTCATCCTTCGCCACGCCCACGCCGCTTGAATGGCGCGAGGCGGCCCAGAAGGCGCTGAAGGAGCGGCCGATTGAATCGCTGCTGCATCTGGATGCCGACCAGTTGGTGACGCGGCCGCTGTATGCCGGGGCGACCGGCGTGCATCCGGTGTTCGCGCCCCGCCCATCGGACGCAGAAGGCCGGGCGTGGGATCTGCGGACGCAGGTCGAAGGCGACGACGCGGAAGCGGTGAACGACGCCATACTGACCGATCTGCAGGAAGGTGCGGCCTCGGTGCTGCTCAGCGGCGGCGTGCTGGCGGACGCCGCGACGCTGGAGCGGGCGTTGGACGGCGTGGCGCTGGAGCTGGCTCCGGTCGCGCTGGACGCCGGGTTTGCAGGCGTCGATGCGGCAGACGCACTGGCGGCGGTGGCCAAGGGCTCGCCCCGCGCCATGCTGCGCTTCCATCTGGATCCGATCTCGGCCTTCGCTCAGGCGGGCGGATCGCCGTGTGGGATTGACGATGATCTGAACGCGGCGGCTAAGGCGGCCCTGCGCCATGCGGGGGTCTATCCCGACGCCAGCCTGTTCCTGGCCAGCGGGCGCGTGGCGCATGAGGCGGGCGGATCGGCGGCGCAGGAACTGGCCTTCGCGGCATCCAGCGCGGTCGCCTATGTGAAGGCGGTGGTCGCGGCGGGTTTGTCGGTTGAGGCGGCGCTGAAGGGCGTGGTCGTCGGCGTGTCGGTCGATCAGGAATATTTCGACGCCCTGGCCAAGGTTCGCGCCATGCGGCTGATCTGGGCGAACCTGTCGCGTGCATTCGGCGTGGAGACGCAGGCAATCATCGAGGCGCGGTCGTCACGGCGCATGCTGTCGGCGCGCGACCCGTGGCCCAATCTGCTGCGTCTGACGGCGGCGGGGTTTGCGGGCGCGGTGGGGGGCGCGGACGTGGTGGTGCTGGACGGCTTCACCCGTGCGACCGGGCGGCCCGACGCCTTTGCACGCCGACAGGCGCGCAACACCCAACTGGTGCTTATGGAGGAGGCGAACCTGGGCCGCGTCGATGATCCGGCGGCGGGCAGCTGGTATCTGGATGCGCGGACCCATGATCTGGCGCAGGCGGGCTGGACCGAGTTCCAGACCATCGAAGCCGAGGGCGGGATCATCGAGGCGCTGAAGGGCGGGGTGATCCAGCCCCGCATCGCCCGTGCGCGCGCCGTGCGTGAAGCGGCGCTGAAGAACGGCGCGGCCCAGATCATCGGCGTGACGAAGTTTGTCGATCCCGAACCGCGTCAGGCGCCGGTTGAATCTGATCGCCCTTCCGGGGTGCTGGGAGAGCGAACCCGGAACCCAGGACAGCATTTCGACCCCCTGGGTTCCGGGTTCTCCGCTGCGCCTAGCCCCGAAATGACGGATCGGGTGGAGCCGCTGACGCCGATCCGCTTCGCCGCAGCCTTCGAGGAGGCCGGGCAATGAGTTTCCCCAATTTCAGCAAGATCGCCCTGGACCTAAATGTGACAGGGCAGGGGCCGACGCGTGATCCGTGGCTGACGCCGGAGGGGCTGACGGTCGAGACGGCTTATGACGCACGGGCGCTGGACGGGCTGGATCAGTTGCCCGGCCTGCCGGGGTTCGCGCCCTTCATGCGCGGGCCGTATCCGACCATGTATGCGGGCAATCCGTGGACGATCCGCCAGTATGCGGGCTTCTCGACCGCCGAGGAATCCAACGCCTTCTATCGCCGTAACCTGGCGGCGGGCCAGAAGGGCCTGTCCATCGCCTTCGATCTGGCGACGCACCGCGGCTATGACTCGGACCATCCGCGGGTGAAGGGCGACGTCGGCATGGCGGGCGTGGCCATCGACAGCATCTATGACATGCGCACCCTGTTCGACGGCATTCCGCTGGACCAGATGTCGGTGTCGATGACGATGAACGGGGCGGTGCTGCCGATCCTGGCGCTTTATGTCGTCGCTGCGGAAGAGCAGGGCGTGCCGCACGCCAAGCTGACCGGGACCATTCAGAACGACATTCTGAAGGAGTTCATGGTCCGCAACACCTACATCTATCCCCCCGAACCCTCGATGCGGATCATCGCCGACATCTTCGCCTGGACGGCGCAGGAGACGCCCAAGTTCAACTCGATCTCGATCTCCGGCTATCACATGCAGGAGGCGGGGGCGTCGGCGGATATTGAGCTGGCCTACACCCTGGCGGACGGGATCGAATATCTGCGGGCGGGGGTGGCGGCAGGGATGCCGATCGACCGGTTCGCGCCGCGCCTCAGCTTCTTCTGGGCCATTGGCATGAATTATTTCATGGAGGTGGCCAAGATGCGGGCCGGCCGCCTGCTGTGGGCCGAGGCGGTGCGCAAGGAAGGCGGGGTCGATCCCAAGTCGTTGTCATTGCGCGCGCACTGCCAGACTTCCGGGTGGAGCCTCGCCGCGCAGGACGTGTTCAATAACGTGTCGCGCACCATGGTCGAGGCCATGGCGGCGGCGGGCGGCCAGACGCAGAGCCTGCACACCAACGCCCTGGACGAGGCCCTGGCCCTGCCCACCGACTTCTCGGCCCGGATCGCACGTAACACCCAGATCCTATTGCAGCAGGAGACGGGGCTGACGCGGGTGATCGACCCGTGGGGCGGCAGTTACTACGTTGAACGTCTGACCCACGAACTGGCCGAACGCGCGCGCGCCCACATGGCCGAGGTCGAGGCGTTGGGCGGCATGGCCAAGGCCATCGAGGCGGGCATTCCCAAGCTGCGGATCGAGGAATCCGCCGCCAAGACCCAGGCCCGGATCGACACCGGCCAACAGACGGTGGTGGGGGTGAACAAATATCTGAACCCCGTCGTCGACGATATTCCGATGCTGAAGGTCGACAATGCGGCGGTTCTGGCCGCGCAGATCGACAAGCTGAAGCGCCTGCGGGCCGAGCGGGATCAGACGGCGACCGACGCGGCGCTGGACGCGCTGACCAACGGCGCGCGGGGCGATGCGAACCTGCTGGAGCTGGCCGTGCAGGCCGCCCGCGCCAAGGCGACGGTGGGCGAGATTTCGGACGCGTTGGAGGCTGCCTTCGGACGTCATGTGGCCACGGTCCAGACGGTGTCGGAGGTTTACGCCAAGGAAGCGGGCAAGGATCCGCGCTTCGCCCGCGCGCGCGACATGGTGGCGACGTTCGTGGAGAACGACGGCGGGCCGCCGCGCATCCTGATCGCCAAGCTGGGCCAGGACGGGCACGACCGGGGCCAGAAGGTGGTCGCCACCGGATACGGCGACCTGGGCTTCGACGTCACGGCGGGCAGCCTGTTCCAGACACCGTCGGAAGCCGCGCGCGATGCGGTTGAGAAGGGCGTTCATGCGGTCGGCGCATCGTCTCTGGCGGCGGGGCATCTGACGCTGGTGCCGGAACTGAAGGCCGAACTGGAGCGGTTGGGTCGGCCGGACATCATGATCGTGGTCGGCGGGGTGATCCCGCCGTCGGACGTGCAGCCCCTGTTGAATATGGGGGCCGCCGCCGTCTATCCGCCCGGCTCGGCCATTGCCGACACCGCCGTGGACCTGATCGAGAAGCTGAACCAGCGTCTGGGTTACGCCCAGCCCGCGCCCAACAAGGACAAGTCATGATCGGCGCACTGAACCATGTCGGCGTGGCGACGCCGTCCATCGCCGACTCGATCCGGCTGTACCGCGATGTGCTGGGCGCGACCCGGATCGGCGAGCCATTCGACCTGCCGGCGCAGGGGGTGAAGGTCTGTTTCGTCGACACCCCGACGGCTCAGATCGAACTGATCGAACCCTATGACGACACCAGCCCGATCACGGGTTTCCTGGCCAAGAATCCCAAGGGCGGCCAGCATCACGTCTGTTTCGAGGTCGCCGACATCCACGCCGCCATCACCGGAATGCGCGCCAAGGGGGTGACGATCCTGGGCACGGGCGAGCCGCGCATCGGGGCGCACGGGACGCCGGTGGTCTTCCTGCATCCGCGCGACATGGGCGGGGTGTTGATCGAACTGATGGAGACGCCGACCGGCGATCACTGAAGCGGAGCCTTTCGGCGGCGACGTCGTTAAGGGCCAAAGGGGAGAGCCTGACCATGCTGCATCGACTGACCGCCTTCGTCGCCGTTACCGCCCTGATCGGCGTCAGCGCCTGTCAGCAGGCAGCGCCGGACCAGCCCACGGCGCCCGATGACGGGCAGGCGCAGGCGCCGTCCGAAGCTTTGGCCGTCAACTATGCCTGCGACAGCGGTGTGACCATCGAGGCGCGCTATCCCGACAAGGCCTCGGCCCAGATGACTTACAAGGGCCAGGACTATGTGCTGCGCAACGTCCAGGCGGCCAGCGGGGCGCGCTACATCGGATCCGGCGTGGAATGGTGGACCACCGGCCGCGACGGGCGCGAGGTCGCGACTTTGAGCCTGCTGTCGCCCAATGAAGAGGTCGCCGTGTCGGTGCTGGAGCAGTGCGCGCGGCCCCTGACCGCGCCTGATCTGACCAGCGGGATCACGCCGCCGCAGCCGATGCCTCAACCGACGCCCGTTCCGGCTCAGGGCGGGGTGCTGCCTGCATCCGCGCCCTGCAAGGGGCCGCAGTTGAAGATGGCGGCGGAAGACGGTGATGCGGGGGCGGGGAACCGGGTGCGGAACTTCAGCCTGCAGAACGTGGGCGCCAGCGCCTGCACCCTGACCGGTTATCCGGGGGTGACCCTCCTGGATGGACGTGGACAGGCGGTGACTTCGGTGCAGGCGGACCAGAGCCCCGGCAGCTATTTCCGTCAGGGCCAGGCGCCGACGCCGGTCGATCTGGCGCCCCAGGCCAGGGCCTATTTCGAGGTGGCGTGGAACGTGGTGCCGAACGAGGCGGCGGGTCAGAAGACCTGTCCCGAGGTTGCGACCCTGCGCGCAACGGCGCCGGGCGACACTGCCGCGATCAGCCTGGCCTTCGCCTTCCAGCCCTGCGGCGGCAAGATTCGCGTCAGTCCGATCCGCAGTGCGTCAGCCGTTCAGCCTGCGACCTGATTGAAGGTGGAAACGTGCGTGATTTGGGCGTAGGGCGGACGTCATGACCCAATCCTTCTATGACCGCGTCGCCGGTGAATTGAATGACATCGACACCCAGGGCTTGACCAAGCCTGAACGGGTGATCGCCTCGCGGCAGGGGCCGGTGATCCAGGTCGCCGGGCGCGACGTGCTGAACTTCTGCGCCAACAACTATCTGGGGCTGGCGGGCGACGAACGAGTCTCGCAAGCCGGGATCGCGGCGCAGCAGAAGTGGGGGGCGGGCACCGCTTCCGTGCGCTTCATCTGCGGTACACTGGAGATTCACAAGGAACTGGAAGCGGCCATCGCGGGCTATCTGGGGTTTGAGGACGCGATCCTGTTCGCCGCCGCGTTCGACGCCAACGGCGGCATCTTCGAGCCTCTGTTCGGTGAGAACGACGCCATTGTTTCGGACAGTCTGAACCACGCATCAATCATTGACGGCGTGCGCCTGTGCAAGGCCAAACGCTATCGGTTCGCCAACTCCGACATGGACGAACTGGAGAGCCGCCTGAAGGAGGCCCGCGAGGCTGGCGCGCGCGAGATCATCATCGCCACCGACGGCGCCTTCTCGATGGACGGATATATCGCCAAGCTGAACGAAATCCGTGTCTTGGCGGACAAATATAATGCTTTGATCATGGTGGACGACTGCCATGCGACAGGCTTCCTGGGGCCGAAGGGGCGCGGATCGTTCGCCCATCACGGGGTCGAGGTGGACTTCGTCACCGGCACCTTCGGCAAGGCGCTGGGCGGGGCCATGGGCGGCTTCATCTGCGCCCGGAAGTCGGTGGTCGAACTGCTGAAGCAGCGCGCGCGACCCTATCTGTTCTCCAACGCGCTTTCGCCCGCCGTCTGCGGCTCCAGCCTTGAGGCCATCCGCATCGCGCAAGGGTCTGAGGGCGACGCCCTGCGCACCCGCCTGTCGGCCAACGCCCACCGCTATCGTGGCGCGATGGCGGATGCGGGCTTCACCCTGCTGGACGGCGAACATCCGATCATTCCGGTCATGCTGGGCGACGCCAAGCTGGCGCAGGATTTCGCGGCGCGGGCGCTGGAGCTGGGCGTCTATGTGATCGGGTTTTCCTTCCCCGTGGTGCCGCGCGGCCAGGCCCGCATCCGCACCCAGATGTCGGCGGCGCATACGTTTGACCAGATCGACCAGACGGTCGCGGCCTTCACCAAGGCCGGTCGCGAGTTGGGCGTCATCTAGCCGTCATTGGACGTCACCCTCGGGCCTGGCTCGAGGGTCATCGTTCCGTCGCGCGATGGCCGGATTACAGCGACGGGAGTTTTTTCTGGCGAGCGGCGTGGGGCCTCTGCCACGAGGAGTGATCTGATGACCGATACGATGAAAGCCCTGGCCAAGACTGCGCCCGGCATCGGCCTTGAGCTGATTGACGCGCCGATCCCCGAGGCGGGGCCGGAGGATGTGCTGATCCGCGTGCACCGCACCGCCGTGTGCGGCACCGACATCCACATCTGGAACTGGGATGAGTGGTCCCAGAAGAATGTCCCGACCCCGATGATCACCGGCCACGAGTTCGCAGGCGAGATCGTCGCCATCGGCAAGGACGTGGATCGCCCGCTGAAGATCGGCCAGCGCGTCTCGGCCGAAGGTCATGTCATCGACCTGAACTCCGAAGCCGCCCGCGCCGGGCATTTCCACCTGGACCCGCATACGCGCGGGATCGGGGTGAACCGTCAGGGCGCCTTCGCCGAGTTCGTGGTGGCCCCGGCCTTCAACGTGATCGAACTGCCTGACGACGTGCCCTATGAGATCGGCTCGATCTTGGACCCGTTCGGCAATGCGGTTCACACCGCGCAGCAGTTCGACCTGCTGGGCGAGGACGTGCTGGTCACGGGGGCTGGTCCCATCGGCATGATGGCGGCCGCCGTGGCGCGTCATGCCGGTGCGCGGACGGTGGTGCTGACCGACATCAACGATTTCCGCCTGGACCTGGCGCAGAAGGTGGCGCCGGGCGTCCGCACCGTGAACACGACCAAGGAAGACATCCACGATGTCATGAAGGAACTGGGCCTGAAGGTCGGTTTCGACGTGGCGCTGGAGATGTCGGGCTCGCCCGTGGCCTTCAAACAGTGTGTCGACACCCTGATCATGGGCGGCGGCATGGCCATGCTGGGCATTCCCGGTAAGCCGATGGAGACCGACTGGGGCGCGATCATCCTGAAGGCCCTGACGATCAAGGGCGTCTATGGGCGTGAGATGTTCACCACCTGGCGCAAGATGCTGGGCCTGCTGAAGGCCGGTCTGGACCTCAGCCCGCTGATCACCCACCGACTGGGCTATGCCGACTATCGCGAAGGCTTCGAGGCCATGAAGTCGGGTCAGTCAGGCAAGGTGGTTCTGGATTGGGACAGGGCGGCCTGAGCCCTATCAGCCATGGATTGGAAAAGGGCGGCCGAAGGGCCGCCCTTTTTGTTTGGCGGTTCAGTACCGCGCCCGCAGAGTGATCCCCACGGTGCGCGGATCGCCGGGGTTGCCGATGACCAGGCCCGAGTTGCCCGATTGGACGCTGACGAACTGGAGATAGTTCTCGTCCAGCGCATTCTTGACCCAGATGAAGGCCTCCCACCCGTTCTCGGCGCGGAAACCGGCGCGCAGGTTCAGGATCGTATAGCTGTCGATCTGGGTGTAGCGCGACACCGAGGCGTCGGAGTTGTAGGACGAGCGATAGCTGGCGTCGACGCCGCCATAGAGTTCGCCCGGCTGACCCAGAAAGCCGCCCTTGCCGTGCACTTCCGCCCCGACCGAGGCCGCCCAGGGCGAGACGCCGGGCAGCTTCTTTCCTGACAGGTCGCAGGCCACGGTGGAGGCGCCGATCAGCTCCAGCGGGCAGGGGCCGTTGGTGAAGGAATCATATTTGGCGTCCGTCCACGCCGCGTTGGCGTAGAGGTCGAGATTCCGGTTCGGACGGGCGAAGGCGTCCAGCTCGACGCCCTGAATGACCACCTGATCGGCATTGGCCAGATAGCCGCGCAGGGCGCCGGGGCCGCTGTCGACGACATTGGCCTGATAGTCCTTCACGTCGGTGCGGTAGGCGGCCAGGTTGGCGGTGACGCGCCGGTCGAACAACTGGGTCTTCAGGCCCAGTTCATAGGTGGTGACCACCTCAGGCTTGACCACGGCGTTGGTCAGGGACGGCTGGCCGTTGGGCAGGTTCGGGATGCCCGCCATGTTGATGCCGCCTGATTTGTAGCCCCGCGCGACGCTGGCGTAGGTCAGGACATCGTCGGTGACGTCATAGGCCAGGGACACCTGACCGGACAGGTCGTCATCCGACAGGCTGGCGTCATAGGCCTGGGGCCGGGCGATGCCCAGGCGGCGGGTGATCAGGGCGGGGTCAGTGGTGACCAGACCCCCGGCCGTCGTGGCCTGATACCAGCCGGACTTGTCCTCCTTGGTGTAACGCAGGCCCGGCGTCAGGTGCAGGCGGTCGGTGATGTTCCAGGTCAGCTGGCCGAAGACGGCGTAGGAATCCGTCTCGATCCGGCTGTCGTTGAACACCTTGTATCCGTCCAGAAGGGCGTCGGGCACGTTCGGCAGATTGGGGCCGATCAGCCAATAGACCGCGTCCTTGCCGTACTCGGTGACGCCGTGCGTCTCGACGGCCTGATGGAAGGCGTACAGGCCCACGGTCCAGTCGATGCGGTTCGAACCGTTCGATGACAGGCGCAGTTCCTGGCTCCACTGATCCTGCCACGACGGATTGGCCGACTGGCGGGTGATGTCCAGCGCGGTGTAGTCGCGGTCGTTCTTTGGTCCCCAGTCCCAGGCCCGCCAGGCCGAGACGGAGGTCAGGGTCGCCCAGCCGAAATCATAGTCGACGATGGCCGAGACGCCGCGATGGATCTGGTCGGCCTGAATGGCGCTGTCGACGTCGGCGATGCGGGCATAGGGATTGGTGCTGGCGGGCGTGTAGCCGCGACCGGCGGCCAGAGCAGGAAACTGTTGGGCCGCAGGCTTCAGCGTCTGGCCGACGGTGACATAGACCTGGGTGCAGCAGTCGGGCGTCAGATCGGCGTAGTCCGCGAACAACCGAACCCGCAATTGTTCGTTCGGCTGGAACAGCAACTGGCCGCGCAGGCTGATTGCGTCCTGGGAGTTCTGCTTCCTGCCGACGGTCACATTGTCCAGCAAACCGTCGCGACGGGTTGAGACGACCGAGAAACGGGCCGCCAGCTTGTCGTCGATGATGGGGCCGGAGAAGGTGGCCTTTGCCTGCAGGAAGCCATAGTCGCCGAAGCTGAGTTCCGCCTGACCCTCTGGCGTGAAGGACGGCGTCCGGGTGGTGATGTTCAGGGCCCCGGCGGTGGTGTTCTTGCCGAACAGAGTGCCTTGCGGCCCGCGCAGGATCTCGATGCGGTCCAGATCGACGAAGTCCAGCGTCGCGGTGGCGGGGCGGCCGTAATAGACCTGATCGACATAGATGCCGACCCCCTGTTCCAGACCGTCATTGGCCAGACCATAGCTGGCGCCCAGTCCCCGGATGGTGATGGCGGTGTTGCGGGGGTTTGAGCTGAGCAACTGCACGCTGGGCGCCAGTTGGGTGATCTGACCGACATTATAGGCGCCGGTGCGGTCCAGAAGCTCCTCGTTCACGACGGTCAGGGCGATGGGCACGTCCTGGGCGCGTTCGTCGCGGCGGCGGGCGGTGACGACGATGTCGCCGACGCTGGCCACGCCCTGCGTGGCGTTTGAGCGTGAGGACTGGGATTGCGGGTCGTCCTCGGCATGGGCGAAGGTCGGCGTGGCGATGCAGGCCGCGATGGCGGTGGCGGATAAGAGGCGGCGTACTGTCGGCGTGGGCATGATGGTCAATGGATCCCCTCCAGCGCGAAACGGCGCGCTGTGAGATGGGGGGATTAATGCCTATCGCTCAAATGGGTTTTTCTGCGTTTTGTTGATAGAAACGCTGCAACTGAAGCGAGAATTGATCTGTCTCAGGGCCGGGATAGAACCCTGACCAGAGTGCGTTCAAAGGCTTGTGCGTCCGGACCGGGCAACTGCTCAGCCAATAGCCCCGCTTCAAACAGATCGAACACGCGCGGATGGATGTATGAACTGCGGCAGACGGCGGGGGTGTTTCCCAGAAGGCCGGAGACCGCCTTTATGCAGCGGGTGATGGTGCGCCGGGCGTCGGTGGGCGAGGTCGGGGGCGCCTCGACACGCAGCGCCCTGGCGGCGGAGACCGTCCCGGCCCAGGTGCGGAAGTCCTTGGCCGAGAACTGTTCGCCCATGGCGGCGTGGATATAGGCGTTCACATCGTCGGAGGTGATGGGGCACAGGTCGCCGTCCGCCGTGCGGTATTTGAACAGCTGCTGGCCGGGCAACTCCTCCAGCGCGCGCACGATCCGGGCCAGGCGACGGTCCTTGACGCTGACGCAATGGTCCTTGCCGCTCTTGCCGCGAAACTCGAAGGTCAGGGCGGCGCCGTCCACATCCAGATGGCGCTTGTGCAGGGTAGTCAGGCCATAGCTGCGGTTCTGGCGGGCGTATTCAGCGTTGCCGACGCGGATCAGGGTGATCTCCAGCAGGCGGACCGCGGTGGCCAGCACCTTGGGCTTACAGACGCCGCGCAGGGACAGGTCGTGCTCGATCTGGGCATGGAGTTTGGGCAGGGCGCGGCAGAAGGCGGGCAGGCGGTCGAACTTGTTTTCGGACCGGGCCGTGCTCCAGTCGGCGTGATAACGGTACTGTTTGCGGCCCTTCACGTCGCGGCCCGTCGCCTGGATATGGCCGTTTGCCCTGGGGCAGATCCACACGTCGGTCCAGGCGGGCGGGATGGCCAGGGCGCGGATGCGCGCCAGGACGCGGGCGTCGCTCACGACCTGACCCTTGGCGTCGCGATAGGACCAGCCCTTGCCCGCGCGACGACGGCTGAGACCGGGGTTGTCGTCGCTGCACCAGCTGAGGCCGGGCGGAACCTCGACGGCGACATCGAACCTCTGTGATCCGTCGCCCATCGAAACCCTCCTTATGCCCAGACCAGCGACGAACGCGGCGTGTCGGCGACGAGTTCCCCTTGACCGGGCGGGCCGGGCGGGGGACGAGGCGGCATGAACTATCGCCACAGCTTTCACGCCGGAAACTTTGCCGATCTGGTCAAGCACGCCCTGGTGCTGTGGCTGCTGAAGACGCGCCAGAAGGCGGGGCCGGTCACGGTGTTCGACACCCATGCCGGGGCGGGTCTGTATGACCTGTCGGGCGACGGGGCGCGGTCCAGGGAGGCCGAAGCCGGGGTCGCCAAACTGATGACGGCCGAGGGGCGTACCCCATTGATGGATGCGCTGGCGGCGGAGGTGGAGAAACTGAACCCGGATGGCGGCGTGCGCTTCTATCCGGGATCGCCCCTGCTGATCGCAGACGCCCTGAGCGAGGGCGGACGCTATGTCGGGTTCGAGCTGAACCCCCCGGTGCGCGAGATGCTGGCCGAGGCGCTGACGGGGCGCGCGAACGCCCAGGCGCGTGAGGGCGACGGCTATGAGGCCGTGACGGCTGAGGCGGCCAGGGTGCGCGGGCCGCTGGTCCTGATCGACCCGCCGTTCGAAAAGCCCGACGACTATATCCGCTCCGCCCAGGCGGCGGTCGCCATCGTGCGGCGCGACCCGTCGGCGACGGTGGCGATCTGGACGCCGCTGAAGGATCTGGAGACCTTCGACGCCTTCATCCGCAGGCTTCAGGGCAAGGCGGGACCGACGCTGGTGGCCGAGGCGCGGCTAAGGCCCCTGACCAATCCGATGAAGATGAACGGCTGCGCCATGGTGGTGGTCAATCCGCCAGCGGGCGCCGAGGCGGCGGCGGATGAAATCTGCGGCTGGGTGGCGAATGCGTTGGGCGACACGGGCGGGCGGTCTGAGGTCTGGACCTTCTGATGCGGCGCATTAGGGTGAGGGCATGACCCGTATCGCGATCCTGGAAACCGGCCATCCGCCGGAACACCTCAAGGATGATTTCGACGACTATCCCGCACGTTTCCGCGCCCTGCTGGGCGAGGGGGTGCCGACGACGCGGTTCAATGTTCAGGCGGGTCATTTGCCGGATGATCCGTCCGCGTTTCAGGGAGCCATCGTCACCGGATCGGCGGCGGGGGTCTATGACGATCTGCCGTGGATTCCGCAGTTGGTGGACTGGCTGAAGGCGGCGCGGGGACAGACCCGTCTGGTGGGCATCTGCTTCGGCCATCAGGTTTTGGCCCATGCCTTCGGCGGGGTGGTCGAGAAATCGCACAAGGGTTGGGGCGTGGGCCTGCATCGCTACGACGTGCAGGCGACGGAGCCTTGGATGCACCCACGCGCGCGCACCATCGCCATTCCTGTCTCGCATCAGGATCAGGTGGTGGCGGTGTCGCCCGATGCACGGGTTCTGGCCTCCAGCGCCTTCACCCCCTACGCCGGACTGGCCTGGGGCGAGGACGCGATCTCGTTCCAGTGCCATCCCGAGTTCCAGCCCGAATACGCCGCCGCCCTGATCGAGGGACGGCGCGGCGAACGCATCCCGCATCCCATCGCGGACGAGGCGATCGACAGTCTGAAACGGCCCAACGACCGGGCTGTGCTGACGGCGTGGATCCGGGCTTTTCTGCTTCTGACCCCGCCGCCGGTCGAGGATCAGGGCAGCGGCATCTGACATGCGGATTTCGGCTGTCGCCAAGCGGACCTTGCGTCACTGGCGTCCCTTCTATTGGCGCGAGGCGGCCCTGTGCATGCCCGCCATGCCGATCCTGCTGGCGGGCGGCGTGTTGCTGGGTCTGCCGACCCAGGGGGCCATTGCGGCGGGGGCGGCGCTGGTCGTGGGGCTGGCGGCGTCACGCGATCTGGTTGGGCGCCGTTGGGGCGCGATGATCGGTACGGCGCTGGGCCTGATGATCGCAGCCCTGGTTGGGACGCTGGCGGGTCAGGTTCCGTGGCTGCTGCTGACGCTGGGCTGTATCGGGGCGGCGGTCTGTGCGGCCATCGCCCTGTTTGAGGAAGACGTCTGGTGGGTGGTGCTGCAGGGCGTCACCGCCATGCTGATTGCGGGCTACTACGCCGGTCCGCTGGATCAGGCCCTGTTGCGCGGGGTCGGGGTGCTGGTCGGCAGTGCGGCGCAGATCGGTCTGGTCGTCTTGCTGGCGTGGATATTCCCCAAGGCGGCAGCGCGCCTGCCCAGCATGCCAGCGCCCCCGCCGCCCGGAAACAAGCTGTTGATCAGCCACATGGCGCGTGCCGCCGCCGCCGTCGGCATCAGCATGGGCGTGGCCTGGGCGGTGGATCTGCAGAACTGGGCTTGGGCGCCGATGACGGCCATGATCGTGCTGAAGCCCGGTCTGATGGAGACCCAGACGCGCGGCGCCCAACGGGTGCTGGGGACGCTGCTGGGCTGCGCCGCCGCCACCGTGTTCGCGATCCAGGTCGGATCGGCCCATCCGTGGCTGATCGCTGCGGCGGCGGTGACGGCCTTCGCCTCGTTCGCCCTGCAGCAGGCGCATTTCGCCACCCTGACGGCGGCCATTACCGCCACGGTGGTTCTGCTGGTGTCGCTGGGTTACGGCGGGGTGCTGGCCAATGCCGAGCACCGGCTGATCGCGACCGTCATCGGCGGGCTGACGGCGCTGGTCGTGGCGCGGATCGCCCCGCACCGAGGCAGGCTGAACGGGGTGCAGGAAGACCGGGTCGGCGAGAACCCGCCGGTCGTCCCGCCGGTCAGAGCCCCAGCAGCCGGATCAGTCCCAGGCTGAGCAGAACCAGCGCGCCCAGCGACAGGATGACGGCGGCGATGACCTTCCCGCCCGCGCGGGCCACGGCGCGAATGTCGGTCTGCAGGCCCAGCGCCGCCATGGCCACGACGGTCAGCAGACCAGACGCCGCCGACATGGGCGGCAGCGCCGCCTGCGGGATCAGGTCGAACGACCGCAGGCCGATCATCGCCAGGAAGCCGATGATGAACCACGGCAGCAGGCGGTGCAGGCCGGGGCCTTTCGCATCCGGCGCCTTGCGGCCTGCAATCAGCGACAGGGCCAAAATGACCGGGCCCAGCATCAGCACCCGCACCAGTTTGACCACGGTGCCGGTTTGGGTGGCGGCGGCGCCGAAGGGGGCGGCGGCGGCCAGCACCTGCGGCACGGCATAGACGGTCAGGCCCGCCAGCGCGCCGTACTGAAGTTCGCTCATGTGGATCAGGCCGCCCAGCAGCGGCAGGGCCAGGACCACGATCACGCCCAGAACGGCGGTGAAGGCGATGGAGGCGGCGACCTCTTCGCCATCAGCGTTGATGACGGGGGCGACGGCGGCGATGGCCGAGTTGCCGCAGATGGCGTTGCCGCACGCGACAAGCAGGGCCATGCGCGGGTTCAGGCCCAGCAAGCGCCCGACGCCGAACCCGACGATGATGGCCAACGCCACCAGGGCGAAGATGCCGAAGACGAACGGCAGGCCCAGCGCCGACAGGGTCGCCGCGCTGACCGAGGCGCCCAGCAGGACGACCGCGATCTCCAGCAGGGTCTTGGCGCTGAAATCGACGCCGGCCTTGAAGCGCGCGTCCGGCGTCCAGGCCGTGCGGACCGCCGCGCCCAGCAGGATGGCCAGCACCAGAGGCTCCAGCCAGACATGACCGATCAGGTCGCGCTCGATGCTGGTCAGACCGATCGCAGCCAGCGTCAGCAGCAGGCACAGCAGCAGGCCGGGTCGGATCGACCGCGCGAACGCCATCGCAGACTCGAAACGCGGCGTGGATTCAGGCGTGGGCAGGGCGGCGGACTTCATCTCCATGCTGATGCGCCCCGCATCGACAACGGTCCAACGGATAGTTATGGTCATTTCAATCCGATTTGGAGATCAATCGTGACCCTGGAACGCCTGCGGATCTTTGTCGCGGTGGCTGAGCGTGAGCATGTCACGGCGGCGGCGCGGGCGCTGAACCTGACGCAGTCGGCGGTGTCGAACGCCATCGCCGCGCTGGAGACCGAACATGACGTGCATCTGTTCGACCGGGTCGGACGGGGCGTGGTGCTGAACCAGACGGGCCGCGCCTTCTTGCCGGAAGCCAAGGCGGTGCTGGCCCGCGCGGCGGCGGCTGAGGCGGCGCTGGCGGACATGAGCGCCCTGCGGCGCGGGCGCCTGACCATATTCGCCAGCCAGACCATCGCCAGCGCCTGGCTGCCGCGCCGATTAGCGGCCTTTCATGCGGCCTATCCGGGCGTCGAACTGGACGTGGCCATCGGCAATACGCGCGAGGCGGCGCAGGCGGTGCTGAGCGGGGCGGCGGAACTGGGGTTGGTCGAGGGCGAGATCGACCAGCCGATGCTGGATCAGACGGTGGTGGGATCGGACCGGCTGGCGGTGCTGGTGACGCCGGATCATCCGTGGGCGGGCGTGCGGCGGCTGAACGCGGCGACGCTGGCGACCCAGGCCTGGGTGCTGCGTGAAGCCGGATCAGGCACCCGCTCGACGCTGGAGGCCGCACTACGGCGGGCGGGCGTCGACCCTGAGGCCCTGTCCATCGCCATGACCCTGCCGTCGAACGAGGCGGTGCTGGCGGCGGCGGAGGCGGGGGCAGGGGCGACGGCCCTGTCCGAGAGCGTGGCCTATGCCTCCGTGGCGGCGGGACGGCTGGTGATGGCGGACTTCACCCTGCCGGAGCGGCCCTTCCGCCTGCTGCGGCACAGCGAGCGTTATCGCAGCAAGGCGGGCGATGCGTTCGTGGAGGCGGTGGGGTAGCTAGTCACTCGGCATTGAGCTCAGAACCGTCTTTCCGGGGCGTCCGAAGGACGAACCCGGAACCCAGGAGGGCCGCATCCTGCATATCCCACCTTGCTTGGAATACGTCTCACAGCGCAGTCGTGGCCCTGGGTTCCGGGTTCTTCGCTGCGCTCAGCCCCGGAATGACGAAGTAAGAAGTCGACTAGCCGAACTCTGGTTGGAGCTTGTGAGGTATGGAGAGCGGAGACCTTGTTACGGCCACTTCACCACGGGGGGCATGGAACTGAGGATCGACTCCACGTTTCCGCCGGTCTTCAGCCCGAACATGGTGCCACGGTCGTAAAGCAGGTTGAACTCCACATAGCGGCCGCGACGGACCAACTGCTCCTCGCGCTCCTGCGGCGTCCAGCCCTCGCCCATCCGTCCGGCGACGATCTTGGGATAGATGTCTAGGAAGGCCAGGCCCACGTCGCGGGTGAAGGCGAAGTCCTTGTCGTAGTCGCCGCTGTCGTGGTGGTCATAGAAGATGCCCCCGGTGCCGCGCGCCTCCTTGCGATGCGGCAGATAGAAGTAGTCGTCGCACCAGGCCTTGTACTTGGCGTGCCAATCGGGGTCGTGCACGTCACAGGCGGACTTCATGGCGGCGTGAAAGGCCAGGGTGTCGGGGTGGTCCTGACGCCGATCCGCATCCAGCACCGGCGTCAGATCGCCGCCGCCGCCGAACCAGGCCTTGGTCGTGGCGATGAAGCGGGTGTTCATGTGAACAGCCGGAACGCGCGGGCTGACCGGGTGGCAGATCAGACTTATGCCTGTGGCGAAAAAGCGCGGGTCTTCGTCGGCGCCTGGCACCGACTTGGCGTAGTCGGCGGGGAAGGTTCCGTGAACGGTCGAAACATGGACCCCTACTTTTTCGAACAGGCGGCCATGCATCATGCCCATGACGCCGCCGCCGCCCTCAGGACGATCCCATGCGGTGCGGACGAAACGGCCGGGCTCGCCGGGGAACAGGTCGGCGGGGGCTGCGTCCTCCAGCGCCTCGAAAGCGGCGTGGATCTGGTCACGCAGATGTTCGAACCAGGCGCGGGTCTCGACCTTTTTCAGGTCCAGCGGATCGGAGAAGGAAGCGTCGCTCATGACGCGCTCCTAGACCGGCTGGGGCGTTCAGCCAACCTGCCCGGTCTGCCTGAGGCCTTCCCACAGGGCGATTCCGGCGGTGACTGACAGATTGAGCGAGCGTGCCTCGGGTCGCAGGGGGATCACGACACGGGCGTCGGCGGCGGCGTGGACATAGTCGGGCGCGCCCGCCGTCTCCTTGCCGAACAACAGAACATCGTCTGGCCGGAAGACGAAGTCCGGCAGGGGCGTGGCGCCCTTTGTCGTGAACAGCACCAGCCGTCCGGGCGCGCGATTCTGCTGGAAGGCCTCCCAGTCCGCATGGCGCGTCATGTGCGACAACGGACCATAGTCCAGGGCCGCCCGCTTCATGGCGCGGTCGTCGAAACGGAAACCCGTCGGCTCGATCACGTGCAGATCGACGCCGAAACAGGCCGACAATCGGATGCAGGCTCCGACGTTCTGAGGAATGTCAGGTTGAAAAAGGGCGAGACGCATTCTAAGGCCTGACATACGCGCGGCCAGGGGGTTTGTCGCGGTCTGTTTTGCGAGCGTTTCGCAAGAAACGTCAGCAGCTTGCGCCGAGGGGGCGTGGGTCGAACAGCCGTAGGGAATTCCCGGCTTCGTTCTTTGTTCGTGCCGTGGCGAGGGTGGGCCCCCAGGTCTGTTCAGCGGCGTTCGAGAGGTGAAACGTGGCCGAATCGGTCGTGCATACTGAAAGCCCAGAAGGCGGCGATCCTAACCGCCGTGACTTTATCCACATCGCTGCGGGCGCCGCTGCGGTGGGCGCTGGCGCGATGATCGCCTGGCCGTTGATCAACCAGATGAACCCGGCCGCCGACACCCTGGCCCTGGCGTCGATCGAATTCGATCTGACCAAGGTTCAGGAAGGCCAGCAGGTCGTCATCAAATGGCAGGGCAAGCCGGTGTTCGTGCGTTATCGCACCCCGGCCGAGCTGCAACGCGTCATCGCCGATGACCATGCGCCCGACCTGAAGGAACCCCAGACGGACGCCGAGCGCACCAAGCCGGGGCACGAGAAATATCTGGTGGTCGTCGGTTCCTGCACCCACCTGGGCTGCGTTCCGACCTTCGGCGCGGGCGACTACGGCGGCTGGTTCTGCCCCTGCCACGGCTCGCACTACGATGCGTCCGGCCGGATCCGGAAGGGGCCCGCGCCCCTGAACCTGGTCGTGCCGAACTACGATTATTTGTCCGACACCCGCGTAAAGATCGGTTGAGGGCCAGGGGAGGATCATGAGCGATCACGAGAGCACCTACGTCCCTAAAACGGGCGTTGAAAAGTGGCTGGACACCCGTCTGCCCATCATCCGCTTCGGCGCCGACTACATGTCGCTGCCGACGCCGCGCAACCTGAACTACTGGTGGACCTTCGGCGGCATCCTGGCGATCTGCCTGATGACGCAGATCATCACCGGCATCGTTCTGGCCATGCACTATACGCCGCACGTCGACCTGGCCTTCGCCTCGGTCGAGCGCATCATGCGCGACGTGAACGGCGGCTGGCTGATCCGTTATGTTCACGCCAACGGCGCGTCGATGTTCTTCATCGCGGTGTACCTGCACATGCTGCGGGGCCTGTACTACGGCTCCTACAAGGCGCCGCGCGAGATGATCTGGATCATCGGCTGCGTGATCTTCTTCCTGATGATCGCCACCGCCTTCCTGGGCTACGTCCTGCCCTGGGGCCAGATGTCCTTCTGGGGCGCTGAGGTCATCACCAACCTGATCGGCGCCATTCCCGGCGTCGGCGAGCCGATCCTGATCTGGCTGCGTGGCGGCCCGGCGATCGACAATGCGACGCTGAACCGTTTCTTCTCGCTGCACTATCTGCTGCCGTTCGCCATTCTCGGCTGCGTCGTGCTGCACCTGTGGGCGCTGCACGCTGCGGGTCAGAACAACCCGGTCGGCATCCTGATCCCGAAGGACCGCGCCAAGAAAGACCTGCTGCCCTTCCACCCGTACTTCACGGTCAAGGACGGGTTTGCGATCATCCTGTTCCTGATCCTGTTCGCGATCTTCGTCTTCTATCAGCCGAACGCACTGGGCCATGCCGACAACTACATCCCGGCTAACCCGCTGCAGACGCCCGCGCACATCGTGCCCGAGTGGTACATGCTGCCCTTCTACGCGATCCTGCGCGCCATCCCCGACAAGTTCGGCGGCGTGGTGGCCATGTTCGCCGCGATCGGCGTGCTGTTTGTCCTGCCCTGGCTGGATACGTCCAAGGTGCGCTCGATGCGCTACCGTCCGACGATGCGGACCTTCTTCATCATCTTCCTGGTGGTGGGCGTGGGTCTGGGCTGGTGCGGTGGTCAACTGCCGGATTCGCCTGTCATCGGTTCGTTCAAGACCTTCACGCTGTTTGACGGCGACCTGAACTCGTACCTGTGGCTGACGCGTCTGTTCACGGCCTACTACTTCGCGTTCTTCTTCATCATCATGCCTCTGGTGGGTCTGAAGGAAACGCCGCTGCCCATCCCCGCGACGATCTCCGAGCCGGTGCTGACCGGTGCGGACGCCGCCGAGCAGAAGGGCTGAGCGTCATGACGATTGGAATGAAGACCGTGTCGATCAAGACCATCATCGCCTCGGCCGCCGTTGCTGTCGGCCTGATGGCTGCGGCTCCGGCCCTGGCTTCGGGGGGCGCCGCCCATCCGCGCTCGGGCGGGTTCAGCTTCGACGGGCCGTTCGGAACCTATGACCAAGGCCAGCTGCAACGCGGCTATAAGGTCTATCACGAGGTCTGCGCCGCCTGTCACAGCATGAACCTCATGCACTATCGGAACCTGGGCGATGCTCATGGTCCGTTCTGGAACCCCAAATACCCGAACCCGAACGACAACCCCGTCGTGAAGGCTCTGGCCAAGGAAATCCAGATCGCTGACATCGACAGTGAGACGGGTGAAGCCATCCAGCGCGACGGCACGCCTGCCGACAAGTTCCGCAACCCGTATCCGAACGCCACGGCGGCGGCGGCGGGCAACGGCGGCGCCGCGCCGCCCGACCTGTCGGTGATGGCCAAGGCCCGCCACGGCGGCGCCGACTACATCTACTCGCTGCTGTCGGGCTACAAGGATGCGCCTGCGGGCGTGACCATCCGCGACGGCCAGCACTACAACCCCTACATGGCCGGCGATCTGACGCCGTTCTGGACGGGCGACCCCAAGCATGTTCCGCCCGGCGGCTTCATCGCCATGCCGCCGCCGCTGCAGAACGGCCAGGTGACCTATGACGATGGTTCGCCCCAGACGGTCGACCAGTACGCCAAGGATGTCGCGGCCTTCATCGCCTGGACGTCCGAGCCGAAGATGGTCGAGCGCAAGCAGGCCGGTTTCGGCGTTATCATCTTCCTGCTGATCTTTGCGGGCATCACCTACGCCAGCTACCGCCGCATCTGGAAAGGCGTGGCCCACTAAGGTCCGCTGACAGACGAAATGCTCAAACCCGTCGGAGTTCGCTCCGGCGGGTTTTTGTTTACGTCGAAAGCTGCGCTGCGGAATCGACAGCGGGGGGCAGGCCCCCTAGGGTTCACGCCTCGTTCATGGCTGTGGGGCCTGTCTTTATGCGTATCGCCACTTCTCTTGCTGTCGTCCTGATGGCGGGCGCGGCCTTGTCCGCCTGCGCCACGTCGCCCAATCCCGCGGCGGTGCATCGCCAGGCCGCCTTTGATGCCGCGCGCATCTCGGAGGACATTCGTGTCCTGTCCGACGACAGTTTCGAAGGGCGTGGCATCGCCACCCCGGCCGAAGCCAAGGTCATCGCCTATCTGAGCCAGCAGTACGAGGCTGCAGGCCTGCAGCCGGGCGGGCCGAACGGTCAGTGGACCCAGGATGTGATCCTGAACCGCTTCGTCCAGTCCAACATCCACGCCTCTCTGAAACTGGGCGACTGGACCCTGCCGCTGACGCAGGGCCGCGAGGTGGCGATCTCGACCCGCCGCCCGGCTGAGCACGTCAGCCTGAAGGATGCGCCGCTGGTCTTCGTCGGTTACGGTATCAAGGCGCCCGAGCGGAACTGGGACGACTTCAAGGGCCAGGATCTGCGCGGCAAGATTCTGGTGGTGCTGGTCAATGACGCCGACTTCGAAGACCCGTCGCTGAACACCTTCGGCGGCAAGGCCATGACCTATTACGGGCGCTGGACCTACAAATACGAAGAGGCTGCGCGTCAGGGCGCGGCGGGGGTGCTGATCGTCCACGAAACCGCGCCTGCATCATACGGCTGGCAGACAGTGGCCAACTCGTGGGGCGTGCCGCAGTTCGACATCCTGCGCCAGAACGCCGCCGCCGAGCGCGTGCCGATGGAAGGCTGGGTTCAGCGCGACGTGGCGGTCGACCTGTTCCGCCGCGCCGGTCTGGATTTCGAAGCGCTGAAGGTTCAGGCGCGCAGTCGTGACTTCCAGCCTGTGGCCCTGCCGGGCGCCAGCTTCTCGACCGAGTTCGACGTCAAGACCGACCGCATCACCTCGCACAACGTCATCGCCCGCCTGCCCGGCACGACCCACCCGGACGAGACGGTTCTCTACACCGCCCACTGGGACCACATCGGCATGGGCGAGCCTGACGCGACCGGCGACCGCATCTTCAACGGCGCCGTCGACAATGCATCCGGTACAGCGGGTCTGCTGGAACTGGCGCGGATGTTCGGCGCCTCGCCGCCCACCGAACGCTCGGTCGTCATGATCAGCTTCACCGGCGAGGAAAGCGGCCTGCTGGGCTCGGAATACTACGCCGCCAATCCGGTCTATCCGCTGGCCAAGACCGTCGGCGGCTTCAACATGGACTCGATGAACGTCTATGGCCGGGTCACGGGCCTGGGCGTCACCGGCTATGGCCAGTCGGACTTCGACGAGCGTCTGGCGGCGGCGATCCAGCCGCAGGGCCGCACCCTGATGCCTGACTATGAGAATGCGGCGGGCACATACTACCGCTCCGACCACTTCCCGTTGGCAAAGCGCGGCGTGCCGATGGCCTATGCCGGCAGCCGAGGGGACTTCCGTGATGAACCCATCGCCCAGCGTGAAGCGGCGCGCGCTGAATATGGCGCCAAACGCTATCACCAGGCGGCGGACGAATGGTCGCCGGATTGGGACTACAGCGGCATGATCGAGGACCTGCAGGTCTTCTATAGTGTCGGTCGCGCCCTGGCGAACGACCGCGAATGGCCGAAGTGGAAGACGGGTTCCGAGTTCGGGCCTGTGCGTTCGGAAACCGACGCCCAGCGTCGCTGACGCCGCCGCCAAATGAAGGGGCCGGGTCCGATCCGGCCCCTTTTTCCATCCTGCTTTTCGAGCCCGCTTCATGACCCTTCGTCGTTCGCCCCTTATCGCCATCGCCGCGCTGGTGCTGGCCGCCTGTGCGTCTGCCCCGGCGGTTGCGCCAGTCGCCCACACCGACGCCTTTGCGACGGCGTCAGCGGCCCGTCCGCAGTTCAGCGCGCAGAACCTGTCGGACCACATCAAATATCTGGCGTCGGATGAGTTGGAGGGGCGGTTCCCTGGCCTGATCGGCGAACGTCTGACCCTGGCCTATCTGCAACGCCAGTATGAGACCCTGGGGCTGGAGCCAGGCGGCCGGGACGGATCCTGGCTGCAGCCGGTTGATCTGGTGCGGTTCCGCCCCGAGCGGGCGCCGACGGCGACCTGGACAGGGGCGAACGGCGTCACCCACCCCCTGGTGTCGGGTGAAGACATCACGTTGCGCGCGGGGCCTGCCGATCCTGTGCTCAAGATCGCCGATGCGCCGCTGGTCTTTGCCGGATACGGCGTCGTGGCGCCCGAGCGGGGCTGGGATGACTATGGTTCGACGGACCTGACCGGAAAGGTCGTGGTGGTGCTGCGCGGCCAGCCCGCCGTGATGGGGGAAGACCCGAACTTCTACGGTTCGTCCACGCACAAGACCCAGGAGGCGCTGGAGCGCGGGGCGGTCGGCGTGATCACCTTGCAGACCGATGACGGTCGCTGGCGGCGTTCTGTGGGCGGTGCAACTCGCGCGCAGATGACGATCAAGGGCGCCAAGGACACGCGCTTCACTGGCGCGATCAACATACAGACGGCGACGGCCATCGCGGGCGCCGGTTTCGCCGATGTTCTGGCGCGGGCGCAGACGGCGGGGCTGGGCGGAGCCTTCGACATGAACGCCCGTCTCAGCGTCGACATCGCCGAGACGACCGAGGTGATCCATTCCAACAACCTGCTGGCCAAGATCCCCGGCACGCAGCGGCCCGACGAATACGTCATCTATTCCGCCCACTGGGACCACGTCGGCAAGGCGTCCCAGCCGGATGCGAACGGAGACGACATCTACAACGGCGCCTGGGACAATGCGTCGGGCACGGCTGGCCTGATCGAGATGGCCCGCGTCTTCAAAAACGGCCCGGCGCCGGAACGCACCGTGGTCTTCCTGCATGTGACGGCGGAAGAGCAGGGCCTGCTGGGTTCAGAGGCCTATGCCGCCGATCCGGTTTATCCGCTGGCCAAGACGGCGGCGAACATCAACATCGACATGCTGCCCTTCACCCCTGCGACGCGGGACGTGGCTGTGTTCGGCGTCGGCAAGTCAGAGCTGGAGGATATTCTGGGACGCTTCGCCGCCGTGCAGGGACGGATGGTCACCGGCGACGGATACCCGGAAGAGGGGTTCTATTACCGTTCCGACCACTTCAACTTTGCGGCGGGCGGGGTTCCGGCCCTGATGCCCTGGACGGGCCGCGATTTCATCAAGGGCGGGATCGCGGAGGGCAAGCCCTACTACGAGGGGCAGATGGCGCGGTATTATCACCAGCTGTCGGACGAATGGCGCGCTGACTATGACTTCACAGCGGCCTTGCAGAACCTGGACCTGCTGTATCGGCTGGGCCTGACGGTGGCGGACAGCACGGACTGGCCCGCATGGAAGCCGACGGCCGAGTTCAACACCATCCGCAACGCCACGGCTGACCAAAGGCGCTGAATCAATCGATATTCAATTTAGACCCGTCTTTCCGGGGCGTCCGAAGGACGAACCCGGAACCCAGGAGGCTCGCATCCGGCATCGACTGCGTTCAGCGGCGCGACCGTGGCCCTGGGTTCCGGGTTCTTCGCTCCGCTCAGCCCCGGAATGACGAGGCGATAGGTCGGGCAACCGAAAGCCGGAGCCTATCGAGCCGTGGCCTGGGCGATGACCGCGCGGCCCTGGGCGATGGCGGCGGCCTCGGTCAGTTCGCCACTCGACACCTTGTCCGCCAGGGTCATCAGCGGGATGCCGGTGACCGAGCCGGTGTCCCCGACCTCGGCCACATGAACGCCGTTGCCGGCGGCGATGGCGGCGTCCCAGGCATCGCGGATCGCGGCCCAGAAGCCTTGCGTCTTGGTCCAGTAGTCGTCGCCTGCCTTGGTCGAGAAGTTGGTCGACCGGTCATAGGTGTTGATGACGTCTTCCTGCACGATGGCGACGGGTTCGCCGCCGTTCCGGCCCGACATCTTCACATTGTCCTGGATGTGGACCCAGCCTGCGGGCGTCAGGGCGTGGCGGTTCGTGCCCAGATAGCGGTCATAGATGGGGTTGCGCACTGCGTCGCGGCGGGCCAGCGGCCGCCACGTCGCATTCGAGGTCCAGACCGACAGGCCGTTGTCATAGGTCCAGTGACCCACGCCGCCGTAACGGGGTGAATCGTCCGTCTGCCACACCGTCTGGGACCATGCGCCGGTGCGTTGGTCGGCAGGAACGGGCGTCAGGGTCCACTGGTTCGGCCCGGCGTAGGTCAGCACGGTCTGGGGCTGATAGACCCAGTCCTGACGCCAGTGTTTGACGACGATCGACTGGCCTTCATGCTCCATGACCAGGATGTGCTGCAGGCTGATGCGGTCACCGTGGTCGTACACCACGCGCACGATCTCGCTGCCGCCTGACAGCTTCTCCTCCAGCGGATCATAGTCGGCGTTGAAGCTGACATTCTCGCGCATGTCGAAGTGGACGCGGTACTGGCCCGCCTGGGCCAGGATCGACTGGCGATCCCGTTCGAAGGCGTTGGCGGGTGCAGGGGCGGCGGTTGCGGCGGCGGGAACCACAGCCTGCTGGGCCAGGGCGGCGGGCGCCGTCGTGGTCAGCAGGGCGGCGGCGATCAGGATGGCGCGCATGGGGCGGACCTTCTTGGGTGTGTTGGCGGCCATGAGGATCACAGGCGCAGGGTCAGGGACAGGCCGAAGTTGCGGCCCGGCTGGGTGTAAGCGTCCTTGACGGTCGAGGCCGCGCCCAGACCGCGCACATCGCTCCACCAGCCATAGGTCTCGTCAAAGACGTTGAAGGCGCCGGCCCGCAGCGTGGCGCGCTCGGTCAGGTTCCAGTAGGCGGTGACGTCCAGAAGGGTGAAGCTCTCACCCAGATAGCAGGCCGTTCCGCACGACAGGTTGTAGGTTCCCGCGTCCTTCTTGCCCGACCAGGTGACCGTGGCCGAACCGCCCCAGACGCCTGACGGAGCAGCATAGTTCAGGCCCGCAACGATCTTGAGCGGATCGACGCTGCCCAGGTCGGTGCGACGGCCGTCGGTGGTCTGTTCACCCTCGGCATAGGCGGCCGAGCCGATCAGGCTGAAGCCGTTGTCCCAATAGATGTCGGCGCGGGCTTCCAGACCCTTGATGTCGACCTCGGTTAGGTTGACGTACTGATAGATCAGCGGATCGACGCCGGGGACGCCCGTGCCGCTGACGACGACCTGGTCGATGAAGTTGTCATAATGGGTGGCGAAGGCGGTCGTGTTCAGGCGAAGCTGTCCGCCCGCGAAATCGATGTCGCGCAGCCGGAAGCCGGCCTCGAAGCTTTCGCTGGTTTCCGGCTTCAGGTTCGGATTGGGGATCGACTCATAGCCGAAGACCGGGTTTTCGAAGAAGTTGTTCACCTGCATCGGCGACGGGGCGCGGAAGCCCAGGCCGTAGTTGGCGAAGACGCCCAGATGCTTGCCTGCCCAATAGACGACCCCCAGCTTGGGCGAGATGTGGTCATCGCTCTGGCCCGTCGCCGCCGCGGGGAACAGGGCGTCGACTTCCGGCGACAGGTCGTACCAGTCATAGCGGACGGCGGGGATGATGCTGAGCGCGCCGCCCAGCATTTCGATTTCGTCCTGAACAAAAACGCCCGCCAGTTGGTAGTCGGTCTTGGGGAAGGCGCGGGTGGGGAAGCTTTCGCCCACGGGCGGGGTCACGCCGTCGCGCACGCCTTCCTGAGTGGTTTTGGACCAGTCGGCGCCGAGGGTGACGCGGTGCTGCATCGCGCTGCCGGCGTCAAAGACGCGGGCCGCCTGGGCGGCGACGCCATAGACGGTGTTGTCGAAGGTGACGTCGCGGCTGCGGTCCACGGCGGGGATGCGGTCTTCAAAGGTGTACTGGCGAGTGGTCGAGTCCTGCCAGTAGGCGCTGATCGAACCGTCAGCGAAGCCAGCGAAGTCCGAGAAGCGCCATTCGCCGCTGACGCGGTCGCGCTGGGTCTCATCGTGTGCGGTGACGGCCAGAACCGTGGCTGAGCGGCTGCTCAGCGCGTCGCCGTCCATTTCCGAGTCGAGGTGATCATAGGTCAGGCGCAGGGTGTGGCCCGGCGCCACGTCCCAAACGACCTTGCCCAGGATGGCGTTCGACGAGAAGTCCTGAGGATTGGGCTCGGTGCGCGTGGCGCCGACGCCGCCGACATTGGCCTTGTTTTCGGTCTCCTGGTAATCGCGGCGCGTGTAGGCCAGCAGGCCCGAGACCGAGCCGGTGCGCCCAGCGAAGGCGACGCCCTCGGTCCAGCCCTCATCCGCGGACCCATAGGCCACACGGGCGCGTGCGCCGAAGTTTTGACCGCTGGACAAGAAGTCGGACGGGTCCTTGGAGGTGAAGGCCACGGCTCCGGCGATGCCGTCCGAGCCGTACAGGGCCGACGCCGGACCGCGCAGGATTTCGACCGACTTGATCAGGTCCAGATCGTTATAGCCGCCGCGCCCGACCGCCTGGGCGCCGAAGCTGAAGCCGCTGGGCAGACGCACGCCGTCGTTGATGATCAGCACACGATCGCCGCCCATGCCGCGAATGGTGAAGCCGGAGTTGCCGTCACGGCCGGCGCCCGACAGGGCCAGGCTGAAGCGGGAAGGCGAGGTGGGAACGCTGACGCCTGGCTCGAACCGGATCAGGTCCTTGATGTCCGTGGCCAGATTGGCCTCGATCTGGTCGCTGGTGATGACGCTGACGGTGCCGGGTGTCTGGGACGCCAGGCGCGCCGAACGGGTGCCCAGGACAATGATCGGATCGACGTCGGTCGCGGCGACCTGGGGCGTGTCGTCGGCAAAGGCGGGCTGGGCGGCCAGGACGGCGCTGAAGGCGGTTGCGGCGGTGGTGAGGAGGAGGAGGTTACGCATTATGGCCCCGATGGGTGATTTGCGCGGTTGTTAGTGCGAACGATTATCAGAATCAACCGCACTTAGCGCATGGGTTTGAACCCAAGCTGGGCCTTGGCGTTCAGCCAGGATGAAAACTTCAATTTTCCCGCTACTTGCCGCCGCCGCTTTTTTGACGGCCTGCGGCAATGGCGACGTTAATCCGCCGACGGAACCGGCCGAGCCGCTGCGGACGCCTGAGGCGATGCAGCCTGTGCAGCCCAAGGGACCCTCGTCGCTGGCGTCGCGAGGACCGAGAAGCTTCGTGGGAATCTGGGCCGCCAATCTACGCTGGTGCGACCAGCCGCAGGGGGCCAACAGCCCTTACACCATCACGCCGCTGCGGTTCGACGGCCATGACCACAGCTGTGAGATCGCTTCGATCCGCGAGACCGGAAGCGGCTATGCCGCCAGCCTGTCGTGCATCGCGAACGGCCAGCCGCGCACCGAACGGGTGCATATGGCCGCGACCGGCGATGTGATGAACCTGACCTATGTGGAGCAGGACATGGCGACGGTGAAGCTGGTCCGTTGTCCCGGTTCGCCGCGCGCGCCCGATCCGGGAAATCCGCTGGAGAAGATGCTCAAGGGCGGTGGCGACACCGAAACGCCGCCGTCCGCCTCGCCGACAGAGCCTAGCGGGGCCTCCGCAACTGCATCGCCATCATCAGGGTCAGGAACTCCTCCCGCGTCGGGGGAGTGAGCAACAGGGTGCGACCGGCGGGAAGGGCGGAAACCAGTTTCGCGAGGGCCTTTCCGTCAATGCCGACACGGTCGACTTCGATAATGATCCCGCGCGCGTCCGAGTAGCGACCGCGACCTTCCTTATCCAGTTGGACCATCAAGGGCGCGACGATGTCCAAGCCGTCGCTGGGTTCGGTCTGAGCGGGCTGGACGAGAATATTGCCGGTCGGAGCGGGGCGCATGACGCCGGGGCCGGTCAACAACTGGAACTCGACCACACCGTCCACCAACTGGCCGTCTGAGCCGATCCGCGCGCTTCCAGGACCGTCGTAGCGGATCACGACCTTTTCCGCGAAATCCTCGTGTCCGCCAAGCCGATAGGAGATCGTGTCCGTAAGGCGTTCGTCGCGGCCAAGATCGGTGAACTGAAACCGGCTGAGACCCAGGCTGTCCTCTGGCGTATCGTTCCTTTTGGCGACATCGAAACGACCATCGTTGTCGGTGTCGCGGTAGCAGTAGATGTCTGACGGCGTCGTCCAGTTCGGATAGCGATCGCCATTGCGCCAGCACCACCAGTCGCCGTCGCCATTGATCCCGGCCCATAGAACGGCGCCTGCCGGTCCGTATTTGCGTATGTTGCGGGCGGGCGTTTCGATGGTCGCAAAGGCGGCAGGCCGCGCGACCTGTCGGCTGAGGACGTCGCCATGATCCAGGAGGCGGAAGTCAGTGTCGGCAGGCGCGGGCGCTTCAATGGTCAGAACCGCCTGCGGGGCGGGCTTGCTGAGGATTTCGTCAACCTGGGCCTTGGCTTCATCCGATAAACCGGCCCAGAGGCGCGCGCCGATGCTGCGCACTTCGGACGGGGCGACGTCTTGGGCGGCGTCTTGCTCGGCGGGTTCAGGCACCTCGGCAGGGGCGGAAGGCGGCGCGGCGGCCTGCAGGCTGAGCGCAGCGGCGAGGGCCGTGAAAAACATCAACGACATGATCAACCTGGAATGAAAATCGGCACGACGGTGGTGCGGGTCGTGACGCCCATGGTGATGCGCTGCACCTGGGCGGGCGTGGGCTTGAGGACCCGGAAGCGGATGGTGTTGTCTTCACTCACGTCGAGAATCTCGATCTCGGCGCCCATCAGATTGATGAGAGCGGTTTTGCCAGGCTCGAACTGCGCGCTCTGGCTCCAGCCGCCGATGGAGGTCGGCACGGAATTGATGTCCTGTCGAAAGCCGCCCTTCAGGGTGACGGCCGTGACAGCGGGCAGCGAGGCGTCGCGTGTCCGGGGACGCTGAACCGCGGCTGTGATGACATAATCCACCGCCGGGCCATCTTCTGGCGCTAGGATCGTGTAGGGGGCCGGTTGGGGCAGCGGCTGTTTGCGGCCCAACTGGAAGACAAACAACGGGACGCCCAGGAACGGTGCGCCGGAGTGCATGGCGGTTTCGAATTGACCGTCATTGTCGGCATCTTCGTAGCAGACGAACTCATCGCCCGCCCACCATGCCGCCGTCGTTTCAGCGACGGCGCAATAGGCCCAGCCCGTCGCCGAATAGACGCCGAACATCGACGATCCTGCCGCAAAGGTCTTGGTCTTGCGGAAACCGGCGAGGGAGGGGGTGTCCGCATCCAGCCGGGCCGCGCGGATCGAGGTGGCATGTTGCACGATCAAGGCCTGCCCACGAGGCGCAGTCGCTTCGACGCCGATCCCCGGACCGGCTGTAATCGCGTCATGGATTATGAAGGGGGTGGATTCACGCCGCTGAGTCTGGGCGGACGCCGCGTTCGGCAAGACGAAGAGCACCGCGATTGCAGCGCTCAGAATTCGCAAAGATGACATGCCCGATTTCACCCCCGTGCAGATCGCACGATGCACGCTTGTCGCCTATTGCGTGCAGGGTCAAGTGGGAGCTTGAGGCGTCGTCCCTTCCCGGACGACGCCTTGAGAAGGTCAGCTGAACAGGAAGTTCATCACGTCGCCGTCCTTGACGACATAGGACTTGCCCTCGGCGCGCAGCTTGCCGGCTTCACGCGCCTTGGCTTCGCCGCGCAGGGCGACAAAGTCCTCGTAGGCGATGGTTTCGGCGCGGATGAAGCCCTTTTCGAAGTCGGTGTGGATCACACCTGCGGCCTGGGGGCCGGTGGCGCCGACGGGGATGGTCCAGGCGCGGGCTTCTTTCGGACCGACGGTGAAATAGGTCTGCAGACCCAGCAGCTTGTAGGCCTCGCGGATCAGGCGGTTCAGGCCGGGCTCTTCGAGGCCGAGAGTCTCCAGGAACTCTTTCTGCTCCTCGTCATCCAGCACGGCGATCTCGGATTCGATCTGGGCCGAGATGACGACCGAGTTGGCGTTGTCCTGGGCGGCGCGGGCGGCGACCTTGTCGGACAGCTCATTGCCCTTGTCGGCGTTGCCTTCCTCGACGTTGGAGACATAGAGGGCGGGCAGGGCCGTCAGCAGCTGCAGCATGTCCCAGGCCTTCTTGTCCTCCTTGGACACCTCGGCGGTGCGGGCGGGCTTGCCCGCGTGCAGTTGGGCCAGAGCCAGATCGACCAGCTTCAGCGTCAGGCCGGAATCTTTGTCGCCGGTCTTGGCGCGCTTCTCCAGCTGCGGGCGGCGGCGCTCCAGGCTTTCCATGTCGGCCAGCATCAGCTCCGTCTCGATGATCTCCAGATCAGCGATGGGGTCGATGCGGTTTTCGACGTGGGTGATGTCGTCGTCGACGAAGCAGCGGGCCACGAAGGCCACGGCGTCGCAGTCGCGGATGTTGGCCAGGAACTGGTTGCCCAGACCCTCGCCCTTGGACGCGCCGCGCACCAGGCCGGCGACATCGACGAAGGTGATGCGGGCGGGAATGATTTCCTTGGACCCTGCAATCTCGGCCAGGGCGTTCAGACGCGCCTCCGGCACGGCCACGTCGCCGGTATTCGGCTCGATGGTGCAGAACGGATAGTTGGCGGCCTGGGCCGCCGCCGTCTTGGTCAGGGCGTTGAACAGGGTGGACTTGCCGACATTGGGCAGGCCGACGATCGCGACTTTAAGGGCCATGGGTATCCTCTTGAGGCGCGAGCCTTTACCCGGTTCGAACCGGTTTGTCAGGCTCGCGCTTCAATACGGCTTAATGAGCGCCGTGTCCGTCGTTGATGGAGGGGCGCTGACCCACGGTCGCCTCGACCGTCACGGCGGGGGCGGCGGCGAACTCCAGCGTCAGGGGAACCGTCTCGCCGGCGACCAGAGGCGCCGTCAGGCCGATCAGCATCAGGTGGGCGCCGCCGGGCGCCAGCATGACCGCCTGACCCTGTTTCAGATCCATGCCGGTCATGATCTGGTTCATCTTCATGACGCCGTTTTCGGTCTTCATCTCGTGGACCTGAAGTTCGCTGGCGCGCGGGGTCTTGCCGCCCATCAGCTTGTCATTGGCTTCCGAAATCAGGGTGACGTAGCAGGCGCCCGCCTGCGCGCCGTTCGGCGAGGGGCGGCACCAGGCGTTCGAGACGGTGACCTCTGCGACGGGCTTGGCCTCGTCGGCGGTCGAGCGGGCGGGCTCCTGGCTGCAGGCGCTGATCAGCAGCAGGGCGGGCAGGGCGCTGAGGATTGCGATGCGTTTCATGTCGGAAGGTCCTTTCAGAAAGTCGCGGGCCGGGCCGCAGCAGCCAGCCTGCGCACGATCCAGTCGAGCAGCAGGGCGGCCAGGAGGCTCAGTCCCGTCAGGGGATAGAGGATGGAAAGGGGAATGACGATCCCCAGAACGGCGGTGCGGACGCGGGCGCCAAGCGGAGCGGTCGGCGCGCCCAGTCGTGCGGGCTTCAGTCCGGGCGGACGGCGTTTCCACCACATGACCAGACCGCTGATCGCCAGCACCCAGACGCCGATGCAGCCCGCCAGCATGCTGATGCGGTTCACCTGGCCATACTGCATCCCCTGATGGACGGCGATGCCCCATTCAAAGGCCTTGGCACCGAGGCCGAACTGGCTCCAGCGGACGTCGGCCAGGACGGCGCCGGTCTGGCCGTCCACATACAGACTGCGGGCGTCCTCGGCCTTTCGCGTCTGACGCGCCACGGTCCAGGCCAGATCGGGCGTGGAGGGAATGTTGACGACATAGGGACGCGCCAGTTTCTGCGACTCGGCCGTCGCCATGACGCGCGCCAGACTGGGATCATGGGCGGCATGGCCGTGCAGGACGGCGTTCTGCAGGGTCCAGCCGACGCCGACGGGCGCCTCGTTGTGCTTGGCGTGGCTCCACGGATTGGCGGCGGCGGGGGCAGGCGGGCGGCCCAGACCTGTCTCGCGCACCACACCCATGAAGCGGTCGCCCCAGACGGCGGACCAGGGCATTCCCGTCACCGCCAGAAACAACACCACCCCGCCTACATAGAAGCCGGTCAGGGCGTGCAGGTCGCGCCAGAACGGGCGGCGCTGCACATCAACGGTCGTGGGCTTCAGCACCGCGACCGCCAGCCCGCGCGGCCACCACAGATAGATCCCCGTGGCGAACAGGATGATGGTCCAGCCCGCGACGATCTCGACCAGGATGTTCATGGCCCGTCCGAACAGGTTGAGGGAATGCAGGCCCTTGATCGTCTCCATCACCCCGCCATAGGCGGTGACGCCGGTGACACGGGCCGTATGGGGATCGACGAAGACGGTTTTCTGCGAGCCGTCAGGACGATCGACGCGGACGCGAACCGCCTGATCCCCGCGAAGGGGGACCAGGACATTGGCTGCACGGCCTTCACCCGCCCCGGCCGCCGCCGTCAGCCAGGCGTCGGGCGGGGCCTGACCGGGACCATCCGCGACCTGGATCAATGGGCGATAGACGGCCTGATCGATCTCGTCCTTGAACAGATAAAGACCCCCGGTCAGGGCCAGCAGCATCAGGAAGGGCATGACCAGCACGCCCGCGTAGAAGTGCCAGCGCCAGACTGCGCGATAGGCCCCGGACAGCGGAGCGGGAGAAGACTGCGTCACCATCAGTAGGCCATTCTCAGGCCGACGAAGAGGGCGCGCCCCTCGCCGGGGTAGAAGACGGCGGTGGAGGCGAGGCGGGCGTCGGTGATGGCCGAGAACTCGCCCACATAGTGTTTGTCGGTCAGGTTGCGCGCATCGGCGAATACCGTCAGGCCCCGGGCGACCTCCCATCCGGCATTCAGCCCGAAGACGGCGTAGTCAGGCGATTTCAGTGTGTTGGCGTAGTCGACGTAAGGCGCGCTGATGCGCCATTCGACGGACGGGGTCAGGAAGGCGCCCGACGGATGCCGCCACGTCAGTTCGGCCCGATAGGCGTGCTCAGGCACGACCGGCAGGCGGTTGTCGCCCCAACGCGCGTCGCCGTCGAAACGGAAATCGCTCCAGGCGTAGGTCTGGCGCAGCAGCAGGCCGCCGTCCGCCAGTTCGAACGGCAGGCGCCAGTCCAACCCCGCCTCTATTCCTTGATGAATGGTCTGGTCGGCGTTGAAGGTGGCGGCGGGGATGTCAGGGCCGGTGATGAAGTTCAGCATCTCGCCCTTGATGGCGCTGCGATAGGCGGCGATGTCCCAGGCCAGGGGACCGCGCCGCCCGCGTGCGCCGATTTCGCCGGTCCAGGCGTCCTGAACCTTCACGGGGGTGAAGCCGGTCAGCGGGGCCTGCACCAGCGCCCCATAGGTCGGCGGTTCGACCGAGCGGGTGACATTGGCATAGACCTGCGCGCCATCATCCGCCTGCCACAACAGGCTCAGACGTGGCGAGAACCAGTCATAGGTGCGGTCCGCGTCATTGGCGCCGTTCAGACGATCCTGATAGTCGCGCGTCGCCCGGCCATAGGAACCGCCCGCCACCACGGCCAGATGGTCCTGCACCCACAGCCGTCCCTCAGTGAAAACGTCCAGCGCCGTGGCCTGCTGACGGCCGTTGGCGGTCAGGTCGCCGCGATAGCCGCGCACATTGACATAGCGCAGGGCGTCCAGATCCCCGTCGCGATAGCTGAAGCCATAGAAGGCGTCGGCCTTGAGACCCCATGCCGAACCATTCCAGTCGATGCGGCCAAAGGCGCCGCGTGTCTGGCTCTCCTGATCCACGACCTGGAAGATCGGGTGATACAGCGACTTCTCCCAGCCCCAGATCGCGCCTTCGAACAGGGTGGACTCGTTGAAGCGCCAGCGGGTCTGCAGCGTGATGCGCTTCAGCGTCTGGTCTCGGGCGTTGTCATTGGTGATGCTGCTGGCCGAGGTCAGGCGCGGGTTTTCCAGTGCGTCCTTCAGGGACAGGGCGCTGGGGACCGACTGCTGGATGTCGGCGGCCTGGACGATCAGCCGCACTTCACGGTCTTCGCCGAACGACCGGCCCAGGTTCAGGGTCAGGCGGCCCTGGCTCTGGTCGCTCTGCTGGCGATAGCCGTCGCTTTTCAGGCCGGTGACGGCGACGAAGGCGTCCCAGTCGCCGTATTGGCGCGCCAGTTCGACATGGCCCCGGATGGCGCCGAACGAACCGCCCTCCAGCTGATAAAGATTTTCGAAGGCGGCGGTGCGGCCGTTCGTGGTGGCCAGGTTGATCGCCCCGCCCAACTGGGCGCCGCCGAAGCGCAGGGTGTTGGCGCCCTTATAGACCTCGATGTAGCGGGCGCTGAGCGCATCTATGCCCTGGAAGTCGGAGAAACCGTCCGCATCGGCGAAGGGCACGCCGTCCTGCGCGAACAGCACACCGCGCTGGTGAAAGCTCTGGGCGATGCCCGAACCGCGGATCGAGAGGCGGCTTTCCTCGCCGAACCGCTTCTGGGCCAGAACGCCCGGCACGTTGCGCAGGGTGTCGGAAAAGCCCTGGGCGAAGCGGTTCTCATAGCTTTCGGATGAGACGACGGCGACAGCGCCGGGGGTGCGGCTGAGCAGGGCGCGGGCGTCGGCGACGACGGCGGGGTCTTCGGGGTTGCGCCGTCCGGTGACGATCACGCTGTCCAGAACGACAGGGTCAGCTTCCGCAGGGGCGGCATAGGCGAAGGCGGGGCTGGCGACAGCGGCCAGCAGCAGGGCGCACGGCGCCGCAGCAGTGTTGAGAGACATGAATAGGGTCCTGAAATCAGAAGAATCGGACGCAGCCGGTCAGGCCGAAGCCTTGCGGGCCGACTGCGGGATGGTCTGGTTTCAGGCGATGGGCGGGGCGGTTGACGGCGGACGCGGCGGGGCGCGCGCCGGAGGCGGCGGGCTGACGCTGACGGGCGTGTAGCGGATCGTCTCTATCTTGCGGATGATCCGCGCAGGCTCAGGGACTGGCGGGCAGGGCAGGGCCGAGGCCAGGGGCATGACGCAGGCGGCGCATTTGGCCCCTACGTGCTTGCTGGCCGGGCCGTCCACGCCGCCGCTCTGGATCGTCTGCGGCCCCTCGGCCGAACAGATGACGATGGCATGGCCGGGCTGGACCGCCGCCAGCGCCGCGAACGGCAACAGCGTGCCGAGCGCCAGCGCAAACACCGCCGCCAGGAAGGCGAGGGATTTGGCAAGCGACCAATTGTCGGCCTGGGAACGGGTCACGCCTTGGCCTCTAGGGCGTTTTGACGGCAACGCCTAGTGGGGCGGATAGTCCTACAGTTCGCCGCGCGCGGCCTGGCGGGGGCTGAACTTGGGTGCGGGGGCCAGACGCATGACCTCGCCCTGATAGCGTTCGTCGTCGCCGGCGACGGCGAAGGGCAGGGCGTCGGCGCAGGCCTGGAGCAGGGCGTCCAGCCATGGCTGCTCCGCCTTGTGGAAGTCGCCCAGGACGTGCGGCATGACCAGTTCCTTTTCGCCCGGATGGCCGATGCCCATGCGCCCGCGACGGAAGTCGGCGCCCAGGTGGCTGATCAGCGAACGGATGCCGTTCTGGCCCGCCGCCCCGCCGCCGGTCTTCATGCGGAAACGGCCCGGCGCCAGATCGATCTCGTCATGGAAGATGATGATTTCGCTGGGCTTGATCTTGTAGAAGCGCGCCGCCTCGCCGACGGCGCGACCGCTTTCGTTCATATAGGTCTGGGGCTTCATCAGCAGGACCTTGGTCCCGTCGACCTCGCCCTCGGAGATGATCGACTGGAACTTGGCGCGCTGGGGGCCGAAGCGCCAGCGGCGCGCGATCTCGTCTGCGGCCATGAAGCCGATGTTGTGACGGTTCTTTTCGTATTTTCCGCCCGGATTGCCGAGCCCCGCGATGATGATCATGGCGTCCTCATGCCGGTTGCGGCGAGCAAAGAAAAGCCCCGCCAGGCGAACCGGGCGGGGCCAAATCCTGTCGATGACGCGAAGGCTTAGCCTTCAGCCTCAGCGGCGGCGGCTGCTTCATCAGCGGCTTCCGATTGGGCGGCCGACGAGACCTTGATCGTGGCGATCACGAAATCGCGGTCGGTGATCGTAGCCGAAGCGCCCTTGGGCAGCTTGATGTCCGACATGCGGATGGTGTCGCCGATTTGCGAAGCGGTCAGGTCGACAACCAGTTCTTCCGGGATCTTGTCGGCGCGAACGGCGATTTCAACTTCGTGGCGAACGACTTCAAGCGAACCGCCCTGACGCGAGAACGGCGCTTCGTCAGCGTTCTTGAAGTGAACCGGAACCGAGATCTTGATCTCGCCCTTGGCGTCGACGCGCATCAGGTCGAAGTGGACGGGACGGTCCGACACGGGGTCGAACTGGATGTCCTTGGCGATGACCGGCTGGGTCTCTTCGCCGTACTTCAGCGTGACCAGGTGGCCCAGCAGCTTGCCGGTGTAGAGCGACTTCTTGAAGTCCTTCTCGTTCACCGAAATAGCGACGGGGGCTTGCTCGCCGCCGTACAGGATGCCCGGCACGGCGCCTGCACGACGAACGGCGCGCGCGCCGCCGGTGCCGGTGCCTTGACGAACGTCAACGTTCAGAATGATCTCGGCCATCTGGCTGCCTCAACAAACAACGGAAACGCCGCGCTGACGAAAGGGCCCGCGCGGCGGGGGTCATGAACCCTCGAATTCAAGAGCGCGGGCTATTACACGCATCAGGCACGGGGCGCAACCGCATTAAGGCTCGACTTTCAGGCTGCGGCGACCTGATCCTTGAGCAGGACGGAGGGATCAGCCGTCAAGGCCAGCAGTTCCGCCGCGTTGAAAGGCTTGGCCAGATGGTGATCCACGCCAGCCGCGCGTCCTGCCGCGACATGCTCCGGCATGGCGTTGGCCGTCAACATGATGATCGGCGTGCGGGCGCGGCCCTCGGTCAGCTCCAGCAGGCGAATCTCCTGTGTGGCGGTCAGGCCGTCCATGACGGGCATCTGCATGTCCATCAGCACAAGGTCGAAATGTCCGGCGCGGAAGGCGTCCAGCGCCTCAACCCCGTTTTCGGCCATGATGGTCTCGACATCGGCCTGGGTCAGAATCAGTTCGATGACGCGGCGGTTGACCGGGTGGTCGTCCGCCACCAGCACCCGTCGGCGAAGCCCGTCTGCGTCCTTGGACGACGGGACAGGCTTGGGCTCTTTGTGAGCGGGCGCGTCGCATTGGATCAGGGGCATGGTCAGGATGAAGGCCGATCCGCCGCCGGGTTCGCTTTCGCAATCCAGCGCGCCGCCCATCATTTCGGCCAGATGGCGGCAGATGGACAGGCCCAGGCCCGATCCGCCGAAGCGCCGCGTGATGGCGCCGTCCGCCTGTTCGAATCGCTGGAACAGGCGTGTGCGGGTCGCCGCGTCGAAGCCGATGCCCGTGTCCTCCACCGTGAAGCGGATGGACGGCAGGTTATTATGGTCCGGCCCGTACTGCACCGTCAGGCTGACGAAGCCCTCGGTCGTGAACTTGACGGCGTTGGAGATCAGGTTGGTCAGCACCTGCTTCAGGCGCACGGCGTCGCCACGCACCCAAAGCCCCTCTTCGATGTCGATGTCGACGTGGAAGCTCAGGGCCTTTTCACGGGCGATCTCGGCATAGAGTTGGGCGGCTTCACGCGCGGCGGCGGCCAGGTGGAAGGCGTCTTCAGTCAGCTCCAGCTTGCCTGATTCGACCCGCGCCAGATCCAGGATGTCGCCCAGCAGGGTCTGCAGCGTCTGGCCCGACGACTGCATCAGATCCAGCATCTCGCGCTGGGTCGGCGTCAGTTCAGTCTTGGCCAGGGCCTGGGCCAGGCCGATCACACCGTTCAGGGGGGTGCGAATCTCGTGGCTCATGTTGGCCAGGAAATGGCTCTTGGCGACATTGGCCTCTTCGGCGGCGTCGCGGGCCTCGGCCAGGGCCTGGGCGTCGCGTTTCAGAATAGTGATGTCGTTGCAGACGGTGACGATGCCGCCCTCTGAGGTGCGGCGGTCCTGAATCCGCAGCCAGCGGCCGTTCGAGGTCTGCTCCTCGCTGCTGCTGGACAGCTGGCGGCGCGCGGTCAGGCGTTCAGTGATCCAGGCCTCCTCACGGCCCACCGCGTCGAGGTAGCGCCCCTCGTTGATGCCGACCATCAACAGGTCGCGATAGGGCGTTCCGACCTGAAGATAGGGCCCCATTTCCGGGTTCACCTCGGCATAGCGGGCGTTCCAAAGCACCAGCCGGTCGTTGAGGTCGAAGAAGCTCAGCCCATCCGGCATGGCGTCCACCGCCTCGCGGATGCGGCGCAGGGCTCCGGCGCGCGACGAATAGGCCATATAGGCCAGGCTGGCGGCGATGCCGCCGACGGTGGCGGCGATGGCGGTGGCCACGGCCTGCATGGTGACGGGCGACAGGCCTCCATGCACGGTGTAGGTCGGGTCGGGCGTGATGTTGAGCGCCGCCATGCCGAAGAAATGCAGCACGATGATCGCCAGCGCCCCGCCGACGCCGGCGATGATCAGCCGGACTAGCCCTGCGCGCTTGTAGAAGAAACCGGACAGTCCGGCGATCAGCAGGCTGCATCCGATGGAGGCGGCGACCAGCCAGGGCTCCCAGCTGATATGGGCCGCAACCTTCAGGGCGGCCATGCCGGTGTAATGCATGGCCCCGATGCCGGAGATGGCGATCAGCACACCCATGGTGCGCCACAGGCGGCTGAACCCGGCAATCAGGATACAGGCTGCAAAAGTGACCGTGACCACGGCGACGCCAAGCGACACGACCGTCAACATGGTGTCGTAGGTCAGGGGGACGCCTGCAATGAACCCCTGCATGGCGACGAAATGAGTGGCCCAGGCGGACAGGGCGGCGGTCAGGCCCGAAGCTATGGCCAGACGCATCCGGCGGGGGCCATCGGCGATGCGCGCCCTTTCGATCAGGCGAATGGCGCCGCTGATGCCGACCACGCAGATGACGGCGGCCAGGATGGTGATCCGCCAGTCATGGGCATGAACGATGCAGTTGAATAACCGGTCCACGACACTCCCCTTTGAAGCGCAGCTTGACGGCAACTTCTAAAGAAACCGTGGGTGAAGCGTATTTCGCGTCAGAGTGTCATTTGCATCGGCCCACTGTCGGCACGCCGTCACAGAATCCGTGCAAGGATAGGATTCGCACGGCTTCCGCCGCAGATTGCCTCGACATGCCCTACGAAATCTCTCCGTCTCCGGTCGCGCCGACCTTCACGTCCCGCCTGTGGACGGTGGGAACCAGTGTGGCGATTTCGCTGGTGGTGATGATCGGACTGGCCTTTGTTCATCCCGAACTGGCGGTCTGGCTGATCGGCGGAGCGGTGCTGATTGCTGTATCGGCCTGGTTGCTGAACATGCCGTCGGCGCCCGAACCGACCGAGCCGGTGCTGGAAGGCGGGCAGGTCGATCTTCAACCCAGCCTGATCGGCGGCGATCTGCTGGACCGGGTGTTCGAAGCGCTGGATGATCCGGTTCTGATCGTCAGCGGCGGCGAGCCGGATGACATCGCCGGGCGGCGCATCATCATGGCCAATCACGCCGCGCGCGAACTGATGCGGATTCAGCGTCAGGGGGCGCTTCTGGTTCAGGTGATCCGCGAACCCGGCGTGCTGGAGGCGGTGGATGAGGCCCTGTTCGGCGGGGTGTCGCGCACCACGGACTATACGACCGGCGGTCAGCGCGACCGGCGCTGGCGGGCCTGGACACGTCCGCTGGAGCAGGCGCCGGGAGCCGATCCGCTGGCGCTGGTGATCCTGCGTGACGAGACGGATGCGCGGCGCACCGAGATGATGCGCGTCGATTTTCTGGCCAACGCCAGCCACGAACTGCGCACCCCGCTGGCGTCGCTGAGCGGCTTCATCGAGACGCTGAAAGGCCATGCGCGCGATGACGCCGTGGCGCGCGACCGGTTCCTGGACATCATGGCCGCCCAGGCGGACCGGATGACGCGGCTGGTGGCGGACCTGCTGTCGCTTAGCCGCATCGAACTGAACGAGCACATCCCGCCGTCGGGGCGGGTCGATCTGGACCGGGCCGCCGCCGACGTCGTCGATGCGGTCAGTGTTCTGGTCAAGGAAAAGGCCATCTCGGTCGTTCTGGATCAGGGGGAGGCGAGGGCCTCCATCAACGGCGACCGCGACGAAATCGTCCAGGTGGTTCAGAACTTGCTCGACAACGCCGTCAAATATTCGTCGCCGGGTGGCGTGGTCGAGATCACCGTCGTTTCGGACCTGGGGTTCGACGAGGCGGGCGCGGCCCGGATGGCGGGGGCCACGCGCCTGCCGCTGGTGTCGCCAGATCGGGCGTCAGGCGTCTTCTATGCGGCGGTCACTGTGCGCGATCATGGGCCGGGCATGGCGCGAGAGCATCTGCCGCGTCTGACCGAGCGTTTCTATCGCGTCGAGGGCCAGAAGAGCGGCGAACGCCTGGGCACGGGGCTGGGCCTGGCTATCGTCAAACACATCGTCAATCGTCACCAGGGCGGCCTGCTGGTCGAAAGCGCGCCCGGCATGGGGGCGGCCTTCACGGCTTGGTTCCCGATGGTGGTGGAACGTCGGGACGTTCGCACGACGCCGCTCGCCGACTGAGACTTCATTTCGCGGCGGGCCGTCGCTGTAATGGAACTGTCACGGACCCGTCGTAATCCGCTGACCATTAACGGGCAGAACTCGCGCCGCATCGCTCCTGCTGTTGCGGGCCGCTGTGCCGATTCGCCTTCGCTCCTTTCGGACACCGAATGATCTGGATCTATCTGCTCGTCATCTTCGCGCTTGGCGCGGGCGCCTATGTGGGCGGCCGTGAACTTGCGCGCCGTCGCGCAGTCGGCGCCCGTCCGCATTCGCGCCCCGGCCAGCATGGCGCCTACGCCCTGATCTGGGTGGCGGTTCCGGCTCTGGTGGTGGTCATCCTGTCCGGTGTCTTCTCAGGGCCGTTGGAGCGTCAGCTGATCGCGGTGGACACGCCCGATTCCGTCACCGCGCTGGAGCCCTTCCGCCGCCAGGCCTTCTTCGCAGACGCCCAGCGCGTCGGCCACGGCCAGCCCGCCCTGCAGATCTGGGAGCGTCCGCTGGCCGAGCAGCTGCCGATCGAGGCGCGCCGCATGGTCAGCATCGAGCGCACCCTGCAATGGGGCTCGGGTCTTGCGGCCCTGCTGGCGGCCATTCTGGGCGGCCTGTTCGTCTCTACGCAGATACGCCCCAAGACCCGCGCCAGAAACCGCGTCGAGGGCTGGATCTGGGGCGCGCTGTTCGTCTGTTCGGTGGTCGCCATCCTGACGACGGTGGGGATCATCGCCTCCCTGGCCTTCGACAGCTTCCGGTTCTTTGAAAAGGTGCCGGTCTTTGACTTCCTGTTCGGGACCAAGTGGAGCCCGCAGATCGCCATTCGCGCCGATCAGGTCGGATCGTCGGGCGCCTTCGGGGCTGTGCCTCTGTTCGCAGGCACCTTCCTGATCATGATCATCGCCATGTGCGTGGCGGCGCCCATCGGCCTGATGTCGGCCATCTATCTGTCGGAGTATGCGGGCCGGAACACCCGTTCGGTCATCAAGCCGGTGCTGGAGATTCTGGCCGGGGTGCCGACCGTGGTTTACGGCTTCTTCGCCGCCCTGACCGTCGGGCCAGCTTTGCGCGTCTTCTTCAACGAGATCGGCCTGTTCCTGATGGGCGGGCCTCTGGACGGCCTGGGCCAATACCTGGCGCTGGTGCAGAACCAGATGGCTCTGACCGCCGGCGCCGTCATGGGGATCATGCTGATCCCGTTCGTTTCCTCCCTGTCCGACGACATCCTGAACGCCGTGCCGCAAAGCCTGCGTGACGGGTCATTCGCCATGGGCGCCACCAAGTCGGAAACCGTGAAGCGGGTTCTGTTGCCCGCCGCCCTGCCTGGCATCGCGGGCGCCCTGCTGCTGGCCGTATCGCGCGCCATTGGCGAGACCATGATCGTGACCATGGCGGCGGGCCTGGCCGCCAACCTGACGCTGAACCCGCTGGACACGGTGACGACGGTGACCGTGCAGATCGTGACCCTGCTGACCGGCGACCAGGAGTTCAACAGCGCCAAGACCCTGTCGGCCTTTGGTCTGGGCCTGACCCTGTTCCTGGTCACCCTGCTGCTGAACATCATCGCCCAGCGCATCGTCCAGACCTACCGAGAGCAGTATGACTGACGCGACCCCCGAACAGATCGGCGCGGCCGCTGACGCCCGGCTGGAACGCTTGCGCGCAGGCCTGAAGCGCCGCCACGCCCGTGAGACCCGGTTCAAGCTGTACGGTCGTCTGGCGATCGGCGCGGCCGTGGTCTTCCTGGTGATCCTGCTGGCGCGCATCGTCGAGCAGGGGCACACGGCCTTCTACACCCACACCGTCACCGTGCCGGTCTATCTGGACCCGGCGCGCGTTGACCGCGCCTATCCGCAGGGAACGAATTTCGAGCAACTGGCCGCCGAGCAGCAGTTGGCGCGCTGGGGAATTCAGGACGACGAGGTGGGCAGCAAGGCTGCGCAGATGCGCCGTCTGTTCTCGTCGGAGCTCAAGTTCGTCGCCGCCGATCTGGTGGCCAAACGCTCTGACGTGATCGGCGAGACGGTGCCCATCGCCGCCCCCCTGTCGGATGACGCCGACCTTTATCTGAAGGGGGAAATCTCCAAGGAGACGCCCGAGGATCAACGCCGCCTGTCGAACCAGCAGATCGACTGGCTGGAGCGGATGCAGCGTGAAGGCGTCGTCGGTTCGCACTTCAACACGGCCCTGTTCACCAATGGCGACTCGACCCAGCCCGAGCTGGCGGGCGTGCTGGGCGCCGTGGTCGGTTCGGCCCTGATGCTGCTGGTCACCGCCCTGATCGCCATTCCGCTGGGCGTCGGGGCCGCCGTCTGGCTGGAAGAGTTCGCGCCCAAGAACCGCTGGACCGACATCATCGAGGTCAACATCAACAATCTGGCCGCCGTGCCGTCGATTGTTTACGGCCTGCTGGGTCTGGCTCTGTTCATCAACTGGATGCACCTGCCGCGGGCCAGTCCGATTGTCGGCGGTCTGGTGCTGGCCCTGATGGCTTTGCCGACCCTGATCATCGCCACGCGCTCGTCGCTGAAAGCGGTGCCGCCGTCGATCCGCGAGGCCGCGCTGGCCATGGGGGCGTCACGGACCCAGACCGTGTTCAGCCACGTCCTGCCGCTGGCTATGCCCGGCGTCATGACCGGCGCCATCATCTCGATGGCCCACGCCCTGGGCGAGACCGCGCCCCTGCTGCTGATCGGCATGGTCAGCTTCGTGCCGGGCGTGCCGCACGCGATCGACGAGCCTGTCGGGGCGCTGCCGTCGCTGATCTACATCTGGGAGAACGCCTCGGAGCGGGCGTTCCACGAACGTACCGCCGCCGCGATCATGGTGCTTCTGGCCTTCATGATCGTGATGAATGCGGCGGCCATCATCCTGAGGCGGCGCTTCGAGCGTCGGTGGTAAGAGAATGAAATTCCGTATTTTCCGCTCCGCCGAAGATCAGACTGGCGCAGGCCCGGCTGAAGCCGCCGAGACGCCGCGCATCCTGCCCCAGATCAAAATGGGCAAGGCCGACGTGTCCGAAGGCCGTCTGGAAGACGCCGAGCCGGTCACAGGTCCGGCCGTTGTCGACAGCCCGCCGGTCGGGCCGATCAAGATCGCCGCACGCGATGTGGGCGTCTTCTACGGCGACAAACAGGCGCTGTTCGACGTGTCGCTGGACATCCCGGACAAGACCGTCACGGCCCTGATCGGCCCGTCGGGTTGCGGCAAGTCGACCTTCCTGCGGACCATGAACCGCATGAACGACACCATCGCCGGATGCCGGGTCACCGGCCGGATCGCGATGGACGACGAGGACATCAACGACCGGTCCATCGACCCGGTGCTGCTGCGCGCGCGCGTCGGCATGGTGTTCCAGCGTCCAAACCCCTTCCCGAAGTCGATCTACGAGAACGTCGCCTACGGCCCGAAAATCCACGGCCTGGTCAGCGCCAAGTCCGAGATGGACGGCGTTGTCGAAAGCGCCCTGAAGCGCGCCGGCCTGTGGGACGAGGTCGCCGACCGCCTGCAGTCGTCGGCCATGGGCCTGTCGGGCGGTCAGCAGCAGCGTCTGGTCATCGCCCGCGCCATCGCGGTGAACCCGGAAGTCATCCTGATGGACGAACCCTGCTCGGCGCTGGACCCCATCGCCACCGCGCGGATCGAGGAGCTGATCGACGAACTGCGCGAGCGGTTCTGCATCGTCATCGTCACCCACTCGATGGCCCAGGCCGCACGGGTGTCGCAACGCACCGCCTTCTTCCACATGGGCCGACTGGTCGAGACCGGGGATACGGAAGACATCTTCCAGAATCCGCGCGAACGCCGCACCCTGGACTACATCACGGGACGCTTCGGCTAATGAACCAGCATACGGTCAAGGCTTATGGCGACGAACTGAACCAGATCACGGCGGAGATCGCCCGCATGGGCGGCCTGGCCGAGGCCCAGGTCGCGGACGCCATCGATTCCGTCGCCCGCCGCGATGTGGCACTGGCCCGCGCGGTGGTTGAGCGTGACCTGAAGCTGGACGCGCTTCATCGCGACGTCGAGAAGAAGGCCATCCGCCTGATCGCCCTGCGCCAGCCGGTCGCCAGCGACCTGCGCCGCACCCTGGGGGCCATGAAGATCGCCACCGATCTGGAACGCACCGGCGACCTGGCCAAGAATATCGCCAAGCGCGCCCTGATCCTGGCCGACAGCGAGCCGATGCAGCCTCTGACCCGTTCCATCGAACGGATGGGACGGCTGGTCTCGACCCGCCTGCGTGACGTGCTGGACGCCTATACGGCCTCCGAACTGGATCGCGCGGTCGCTGTCTGGCAGACGGACGATGAGGTCGACGAGCATTACAACGCCCTGTTCCGCGAACTGCTGACCTACATGATGGGCGACCCGCGCACGATCGGCGCCTGCACCCATCTGCTGTTCATGGCCAAGAACCTGGAGCGGATCGGCGACCACGCGACCAATATCGCCGAGACCGTCCACTACGAGATCACAGGCGAGGACATTGTGGGCGAACGCCCGCGCGCCCAGCCGACGGCCGAGGACTCTGATCCGACGCCGAATATTTCGACCCACACGCACTGAGCCGAGACCGGAGACACGACGTGCAGCCCTATATCCTTGTGATGGAAGACGAGGACGCCCTGGCGACCCTTCTTCAGTACAATCTCGAGAAGGAAGGCTACGACGTCACCGTCGCCGCCGATGGCGAAGAGGGGATGCTCCAGATCGACGAGCGCCAGCCTGATCTGGTGTTGCTGGACTGGATGCTGCCCAAGCTGTCGGGGATCGAGGTCTGCCGCCGCATCCGGGGCAAGGCCGAGACACGCAACCTGCCGATCATCATGCTGACGGCGCGCGGCGAGGAAAGCGACCGGGTGCGTGGCCTGGACACCGGCGCCGACGACTATCTGACCAAGCCTTTCTCGATGGTTGAACTGATCGCCCGCATCCGCGCGGTGCTGCGCCGTATCCGTCCGGGTCTGGCTGACGACCGCCTGAATCACGGCGACATCATCATCGACCGCGTCTCGCACCGGGTGAAGCGCGACGGCAAGGAGGTCCACCTGGGCCCGACTGAGTTCCGCCTGCTGGATCACTTCATGCAGCATCCGGGCCGGGTGTTCAGCCGTGAGCAACTGCTGGACGCCGTTTGGGGTTCGGACGTCTATGTCGAAGCCCGCACCGTGGACGTCCACGTCGGCCGTCTTCGCAAGGCTCTGGCCATCGCCGACGAAAGCGCCAACCCGATCCGCACCGTGCGTTCGGCCGGCTATTCACTGGATCTGGAAGGCTGATCCGGCGCTGAACAGCGCGAGTTTTCGTTAAATTTCAGCAATGTGCATCTGCTCGACGCGGTCCGGGCCTCCATGACGAAGAACATGGAGGAGAGGGCGTATGCCTGATGCGATAATTGCGACGCTGGCCTGGGTCGGCGCTGTTGGGGCGGTCGCTCTGGCGGGCGTGCTTCTGGCAAAAGGGCGGGTCGGCTGGGGCTGGTTCGTCGCCGCCCTGGTGCTGATGGTCGTCTATGACGCCGTGCTGACGCGCGGATACGGCCACATCTCGTTGAGCTTCTGGCCGTCCAAGTGGAACTGGGAAGGCAAGACGCTGGCCGTCGTCCTGTCGTTGGCCGTCGCCAGCCTGCCGGTTCTGGGCTGGAAGCGCGTGGGCCTGACGCTGAGACAGGACCGCAAAGGACTGCCGGGCGCGTTGATCCTGTCGGGGCTGTTGGCGGCGCTGTTTCTGGGACTGGCGCTGTATTTCCCCGGCGAGGGCTTCGACATCGACAGCCTGGCCTTCGAGATGACCATGCCGGGATTTGACGAGGAGTTGTTCTATCGCGGCGTGCTGCTGCTGATGTTGAACGAGGCGTTCGGCAAGCCGGTGCAGGTGTTGGGGGCGCAGATGGGCTGGGGCGCGGTGGTGTCGTCCGTGGCCTTCGGCCTGATGCATGCGCTGGGCTATTCGGACGGGGGCTTCAGCTTCGAGCCGGTGCTGATGGCGACGACCGGCGTGTCGGCCCTGCTGCTGGTCTGGCTGAAGGAAAAGACCGGAAGCCTGCTGCTGCCGATCGTGATGCACAACTTCGGCAATGTGATCTTCATGCTGGTCTGACGTGTCGCCACGCCAGACCAGCACAGGAACGGCTCAGATCTGTTCCGCCACGACTTCGTCAGGCGTCAGTTCATAGACGGTGGCGCAGTATTCGCAGGTGACGCGGATCTGGCCGTCGTCCTCGACCATGTCGGCGCGCTCGGCCGGGTCGAACGAGGCCAGGACGGCGGCGATACGGTCCTTGGAGCAGCGGCAGACGGCGGTCAGGGCCTTGGCGCCTTCCAGCCGCACGCCATCCTCGTGGAACAGGCGGAACAGCAGGGTTTCCGGCGAGATGGTCGGGTCGATCAACTCGTCGTCAGCCAGGGTGCCGAACAGGGCGCGGGTGCGGTCCCAGACCTCTTCGGTCGAGCCGCGGGTGGTGTCGCCGGCGATGATCTGGATCATGGCCCCGCCCGCACGCCATTGGGCGCCCGAAGCGGTCTGGACCGAACCGACCGCCAGACGCACCTTGGTCGGCACCTGTTCGGACTGTTCAAAATAGTGTTCGGCGCATAGCGACAGGCATTCGCCCTCGATAGGGGTGATGCCCTGGGTGCGTTCGAAGTCGGCGCCGCGGTCCAGCGTCATGACGAAGACGCCCTTGCCCAGCAGGGTCTGGGCGCCGGGACGCGCAAAGCCCTTGGAGACCTCGGCGACTTCATCGGCGTCATAACGGCAATAGCCGCGCAGCGTCCCGTCGGTGCCGTAGTCGGCGACGACATAGCGCACGGGCCCGTCGCCCTGGGCCTGAACCATCAGGCGACCGTCGAACTTCAGGCTGGAGCCGATCAGGGCCGCCAGCGCGCAGGCTTCGCCCAGCAGGGCGGCGACCGGCTCGGGATAGGCGTGGGCCGCCAGAATCTTGTCGATGGCGGCGCCCAGGCGGACCAGGCGGCCGCGCACGGGCCAGCCTTCGATCTGGAAGGCGGCGGCCAGGTCGTCTGAAACGGCGTTGTGAGGCGCGTGATCGGTCACGGCGGTGTCCTTGGGGTTCGTCATTTCGGGATCGGGGCTATGTAGGCGCCCGAGCGTCGGTTGGTAAGGGGGTATGAACGGGCCGCAAATGGGGCGTCGCCTCGGCTTCACAAACCTGTAAGCTTGGCTGCAGAAACATCGACAATCGGCCCCCTGGATTCTCCAGGGATTTAAATGAGGCCCGCATGAGCGCGAAACCGACCCTGAAGCCGCTGGCCCAGCAATCCATCGTGGTCACGGGCGCCACATCCGGCGTGGGTCTGGCGACGGCGCGGCGGGCGGCGCGGGCCGGTGCCAAGGTCTTCCTGATCGCGCGTGGCGAAAAGGATCTGCGGGCCCTGTGCGAAGAGCTTCAGGCGCAAGGCGCGCGCGTCGCCTGGGCCGTGGCGGATGTCGCCGACCACGCCTCGCTGAAAGCGGCGGCTGAAAAGTGCCAGCGCCTGTTCGGCGGCTTTGACACCTGGGTCAACAATGCGGGCGTGGGCCTGTTCGGCGCCATCCGCGAGACGTCGTTGGAGGACCAGAGACGGCTGTTCGAGACCAACTACTGGGGCGTGGTCAACGGATCGGTCGTGGCGGCGGAACATCTGCGCGAGCGCCCAAGCGGCGGCGCCATCGTCAATGTCGGTTCGATCCTGTCGGACCTGCCCCTGCCGGTTCAGGGCGTATATGCGGCGTCCAAACATGCGGTGAAGGGGTTTACCAATGCGCTGCGCATCGAACTGCTGCGTGAAAAGGCGCCTGTGACGGTCAGTCTGGTGAAGCCGGGCGCGATCGACACCCCCTACAGCCGCCATGCCCGAAACCTGACGGGGCAGGCGGTCCACAATCCGCAGCCGGTCTATGCGACCCACGTGGTCGCCGACACCATTCTGTACTGCGCCACCCACCCGATCCGCGAGATCACGGTTGGCGGGACAGGGCGCGCGATTGCATCATTTTATGCAGCTTTGCCGGAGATTGCGGAACCACTTCTTGCGCGGTTCGCTCCTTCGCTGATGCGGGACCGCCGTTCCGCCTATCAGCCGTTCGACGATGGGCTCTATGACCCGACGGACGACGGCCTCGATGAAGAGGTTCACTATCCTATGGTTCGTAATTTCAGCGCCCTGGCCGAAGTCCGCAAACATCCCGGCGTCACCGCCGGCAGTCTGGCCCTGATCGTGATCGGCGCCGCAGCCGCCGTCTATCTGTCGCAGCGCAGCGGCCCGACCCGTTATCAGCGCATCAAAACCCGCATCGATCCGCGCGGTTGGGTTGATACGGACGCCCTGCGTCATCGGTTCGAGGACGCCGTCGACGCCTTCCGCCACGGCGCTGAGGATTTCGGCGGCCGGGCCAGCGAGTTTTCTCGCGACGCACGCGATCGCGCCTATGACGCCGTGGACGATGTGCGCGACCGGGCCGACGGCTGGTTCCGTTCGGCGCGCAAGGACGCCAGGAAGGCGGCCAAGAAACACGGCAAGACCGCGCGCCACTATGCCGATGAGGCCGTTGATTATGCACGCGACCACCCGCGTGAAGGCGGCGCGCTTCTGGCCGTCGCAACCCTGGCGGCGGTGATCGGGGCTGCGGTTCTGGAAAGCCGCCGTCCGGACAGTCACGTGCGCCGCATCGCCCGCTTCCGCTAAATTCTTGCCGCCCGTCCTGTGAAAACCGGGGCGGGCGGCAAGGTTTAAGCGCAACTGGCGCCGATCATCAGCACGACTTGTCTTTGCTGCGCCAGCGAAGGGGGCTAAGACGCCGCGCATGAGCGCGCGCCCCACACTGATCTTCGACTTCGATTCGACCCTGGTTGATTTCGAGACCCTTGAAGCCCTGGCCGATATCGCCCTGGCGAACTCGCCCGATGCGGCCAAGACGCGGGCCGAGATCGCCGCCCTGACTGATCAGGCGATGGGCGGTCAGATCGGTTTTGGCGAGGCGCTGCGCCAGCGTCTGGCCCTGCTGCCGCTGACGCGCGAACACGTCGCAACCCTGGCGCAGCAGGCGCCGGACCACCTGACCGCGTCGGTGCGGCGCAACCTGAACTTCTTCCAGCAGAACAAGGGCAAGGTGTTCATCCTGTCCGGCGGCTTCCGCGAGGTGATCGCGCCGGTGGCCGAGGATCTGGGCGTGTCGCCGGACCGGGTGCTGTGCAACGATCTGATCTATGACGAAACCGGGCGGGTGATCGGCGTCGATCAGGCCAATCCTCTGGCCGAGGCGGGCGGAAAGCCCAAGGCCATCCATGATCTGAACCTGTCGGGCCGCGTGGTCATGATCGGCGACGGCTGGAACGATGCTGAGGTCAAGCTGGCCGGGGCCGCCGACGCCTTCTACGCCTTCACAGAGGTTGTGCGTCGCGCGCCGGTGGTCGAGGTCGCCGACGCGGAAGCGGCGTCTCTGGACGAGGTGCTTCACGCCGAGGGACTGGTCGGGCGCTGGTCCTTCCCGCGCAGCCGGATGAAGATGCTGCTGCTCGAAAACATCCACCCCGCCGCCGTCGAGCGGCTGGAGGAGGCGGGCTATTCTGTCGAGACCCAGAAGGGCGCGCTGGACGAGGATGATCTGATCGCCGCGATCAAGGGCGTCCATGTGCTGGGCATCCGATCCAAGACCACGGTGTCACGGCGGGTTCTGGAAGAGGCGGACAGGCTGATGGCCGTCGCCGCCTTCTGCATCGGCACCAACCAGATCGATCTGGAGGCCGCCTCGGACCACGGGGTTGCGGTGTTCAACGCCCCCTATTCGAACACCCGTTCGGTGGTCGAATTGGCCATCGGCCTGATGATCGTGCTGATGCGCGACGTGACGGACAAGTCGGCGGCCATGCATGTGGGCCAGTGGAACAAGTCTGCGACGGGCTCCAAGGAACTGCGCGGCAAGACGCTGGGTATCGTCGGATACGGCGCCATCGGCAGCCAGTTGTCGGTGCTGGCCGAGAACCTGGGGATGCGGGTCCTGTTCTATGACCTGTCGGAACGGCTGGCGCTGGGCAATGCGCGGCGGATGCGTTCGCTGGACGCTCTGCTGGCCGAAAGCGACGTTGTGACCCTGCACGTCGATGGCCGCAAGGAGAACAGCGCCATCTTCGGCGCCGCCCAGTTCTCGAAGATGAAGGAAGGGGCGCTGTTCCTAAACCTGTCGCGCGGCCATGTCGTCGATGTCGGCGCCCTGTCGCAGGCCATCGGCTCTGGTCGGGTCGCGGGTGCCGCCGTGGACGTCTTCCCCGAAGAACCGCGCACCAACGCCGACCCGTTCGAAAGCCCGCTGCAGGGGCTGAAGAACATGATCCTGACGCCCCACATCGGCGGCTCGACCGAAGAGGCGCAGGAAGCCATCGCCGAGTTCGCGGCCGAGCGGCTGCTGGGTTACCTGAACCGGGGCGACACGACCTTCAGCGTCAACCTGCCCAATGTTCAGTTGGCCGAGGTGTCGGCCTCGCACCGCATCCTGCACATCCACAGGAACCAGCCGGGGGTTCTGGCCGAACTGAACCGCGCGCTGGCGTCGGCGGGCCTTAACATCCTGGGCCAGCATCTGAAAACGGACGAACGCACGGGCTATGTCATCACCGACGTGGATCACGACTATGACCCCGAAGCCTTGCGGGAGCTGAAGTCGGTGCCGGGAACGCTGAAGTTCCGCACGCTGCATTAAACGAGGAAACGACGGCTGCGGTTGTGGTGTCACAGTCGTCGATATCTTCCGAATACTGACGTAACGGCATCTTGCGCTTGGCGCTGGCTGGCGCATCCTCCTGTTGAACGGTCGCAATCACGACGGCCGCGGGAGGAATCTATGTCGCGCTTTCTCACAGGCGGCGCCGTCGCCGCCCTTGCCCTGGCCGCCTGCGCATTCGCCGGTTCCGCCTCAGCCCAGACCTACAGCCGCCTGGTCGTGTTCGGCGACAGTCTGAGCGACAACGGCAATCTGTATCTGATTTCGAGCGGCACGCAGCCGCCGTCGCCGCCATATTATCAAGGCCGGTTCTCCAGCGGTCAGGTCTGGACGGAACGGCTGGGCTTCAACGCCGCCAACTTCAACGGCTCGGTGACCGGCAGCATCAACTATGCGTTCGGTGGGTCGCGCACCGACGCCTCGGCTGGCGTGCCGTTCGGCATGCTGAACCAGTTGGCGCGCTATACGGCGGCGGGCGGAAAGTTCGGCGCGACCGATCTGGTGACCGTGTTGGGCGGGGCCAATGACATCTTCCAGGCCCTGCCGGCGGCGGGCGCTTCGGCCAGCCCGGTGGCGGCCATGACGCCGGTGGCGACCGGGGCTGCGGCCAACGTCAACAGCCTGGTCAACAGCGTGGCGGGTGCGGGCGCGGGCACGATCCTGGTGTCTAACCTGCCCAAGCTGAGCATCACGCCGCAATTCCGGGGCACGCCCGCCGCGCCCCTGGCAGACTATTCGGCGACGACCTTCAACACCGCGCTGCAGACCGGCCTGAATGCGGTCGCCGCCGCGCGGCCGGGGTCGAACATCATCATGATGGACCTGTTCAAGATCGGGGACACCATCACCGCCAATCCAGGCCAGTTCGGCGTCAGCAATGTCACAGCGGCCTGTTTCAACGGCGTCAGCGTCTGCGCCGACCCGTCCAGCTACTTCTACTTCGACGGGGTTCACCCGACCGCCACCGGCCATATTCTGATCGCCAAGCTGGCGACGGACTATCTGTACTACGCCGACATCGGCTCCCAATCGACGCTGCAGGGCGAGACGACCTATCGTCACCGAGAAGAGGCGCTGGAGGCGGCCAGCGAAGCCCTGTCGGGACGTGAGGCGTGGAGCCAGGGCGTTTCGATCACCACCTCGGCCAACTACAACAACACCAAGACCGACGCGCGCGGTTCGGTGCGGTCTTCGACCTCTGACGGATGGGGCGGGCGGATCGCGCTGGAGGCGGGGCCGTCGGCTTCGTGGCGGTTCGGCATGGCGGGTTCGGCCCAGAAGGCGGACGTCGACAGCGATGCGTTCAAGTTCTCGGTCGAAAGTTTCGGGCTGGATCTGTACGGCGGCTGGCGCGCGGACAATGTCTTCGTCAACGCGGCGGTCGGCGTGGCGCGTGACAACATCAACGACATCAAGCGCACCACCAGCCTGGCCCCGATTGTCCACACGGGCGACACGCGCGCGGTCAGCACCGGCGCCCGTCTGCAGGGCGGCATGTGGTTCGACATGGGCGGATTCGCCCTGTCACCGCGCGCAGCCCTGGCCTATGTCGCCAGCGACGTGGACGGCTATTATGAGCAGGGCGTCGCCGCCCAGTATCAGTACGGCGACCGCACGGTGAAGGCTCTGACCGGCGAAGTGTCCCTGCGCGCCGAGGCGGAAATGGGCGGGTTCGGCCTGTTCGCCGAGGGCGGCTATCGTGATGCGCTGGACGACAGTTCCGATCCGGTGCGCGTCGGCATCTTCAACAACCCGACGCAGGTGTTGTCGCGCGAGATCGACGATCCGTTCGGCGGCCAGTTCCTGGCGTCTGCGGGCGTCGAGGGCCTGGTTGGGCCGGTGAAGGTGACCGTCGGCTATCGCGGCCGGTTCGGCGACCACGCCGACAGCCACACGGGTGGCATTCAACTGCGGTTGCCGCTGTAAGCGTGAAGCGCGGGGAGGGGCCTCAGCGCCCCTTCTTGCGCACCCACATGGCGGCGTCCGCCTCGGTCAGCCAGACTTCCGGGTCGGTATGGCCGTCCAGCGCCCGAACGCCGAAAGAGCCGCCCAGTTCGGTCTTCTGGCCGTCCCAGACGAAGCCCTCTTCCTTCAGCGCCGCGTCCAGTTGGCGGGCCTTGGCGCGACCTTCCTCAAGCCCGGCGTGCAGCATCAGAAGTCCGAACTCGTCGCCGCCCAGGCGGCCGACGGAATCCGATTCGCGCAGGTTCCGCAGGAACAGCTTGGCCACCGCGATCAGGGCGGCGTCGCCCGCCGCATGGCCCAGGGTGTCGTTGACGCTCTTGAACCCGTCCATGTCCAGATAGAGCAGCACAGCGGGAACGTCGTGGCGCTGGCAATAGGCGATGGTGCGCGACATGGCGCCGATGAAGCCGCGCCGATTCAGCGCCGGGGTCAGGACGTCGTGGTCTGCCAGGGCCTCGGCCATTGCGGCGCGCTGCTTCCACGTCTCCAGTTCGGCGCGCAACCGGGCCAACTCGGCGTTCAGGTCGTGATCGGCCACGTCGGTCAAGGCGGCGGAAGGCTCCGGGACGCGCGGCAGAATCGGCCGCGCAATCAGGCGATGTTAGAGCCTGATCTCACGACATTGAAGGTGGCGCAGCGCCGAAACCGGCGTGAGAACGGGCGGAAATGGCGCCTTGGCGCACCCTGTTCGGTTGCGGGCGTCGTCTGCGTGCTGTAACGGGCGGCCTTTCCGCGAGGGGCCTTACAGACATGGCGACTTCCGCAACGCCGGTGGCGATCATCATGGGCAGTCGATCCGACTGGCCGACGATGAAGCTGGCCGCCGACAAACTGGATCAACTGGGCGTGGCCTGGGAGGCCAAGGTCGTCAGCGCGCACCGCACGCCGGAGCGGCTGGTTCAGTTCGCCACGGGCGCCAAGGCCGCCGGATACAAGGTCATCATCGCAGGCGCGGGCGGCGCCGCTCACCTGCCGGGCATGGCCGCATCCATGACCGAACTGCCCGTGCTGGGCGTGCCGGTGAAGTCCAAGGCCCTGAAGGGCATGGATAGCCTGTTGTCCATCGTGCAGATGCCCGCGGGCGTGCCGGTTGCGACCCTGGCCATCGGCGAGGCGGGCGCCGCCAACGCCGGCATTCTGGCCGCGCAGATCCTGGCTCTTTCGGACGAGGCCCTGGCCGAACGCCTGGCGGCCTTCCGCATCGCCCAGACCGAATCCGTCGCAGAATCCGTCGAGGACTGACGTGCCCAGCCTTCCGCTTCCCCCCGGTTCGACCCTCGGCATCATTGGCGGAGGCCAACTGGGCCGGATGCTGAGCCAGGCCGCGTCGCGTCTGGGCTTTGACGTCGTCATCCTGGATCCTGAGGCCAACAGCCCGGCGGGCCGGGTGTCGGCGCGTCAGATCGTCGCCGCCTATGATGATCCCGAGGCGCTGACGGCGCTGGGCCGGGCCGCCGACGTGGTGACGTTCGAGTTTGAAAACGTGCCCGCCGCATCCATCGAACGTCTGGCCGAGGCCGGGGCTCTGGTCGCACCGGGACCGACGGCTCTGCGCGTGTCGCAGGACCGGGTGGATGAAAAAACCTTCCTGAACGCCGTGGGCGCGCCGACGGTGCAGTTCGCGGTGGTGGACACGCTGTCAGACCTGATCGACGGACTGACGGTGCTGGGTGTTCCTGCCCTGCTGAAGACTCGCCGCGAGGGCTATGACGGCAAGGGCCAGGTCTGGATTCGCGACATCGCCGATGCGGCGGATGCGCTGGAAAGCCTGGGCGGCCGTCCGGCGATCCTGGAGGCCAAGGCCAGCTTCGTGCGCGAACTGTCGGTCATCGCCGCGCGCGACTGGGACGGCCATATGGCGGTCTATCCGCTGGGCGAGAACAGCCACGAGGGCGGGGTCCTGCGCACCACCCTGGCGCCTGCGACGGTGGACGAGAAAACTCAGGTCCGCGCTCGCGCCATCGCCGAGGCGATTCTGGACGGGCTGGATTATGTCGGGGTGCTGGGCGTCGAACTGTTCGACATTCCCGTTCCTGGGGGCGACGACGTACTGCTGGTCAACGAGATCGCGCCGCGCGTCCACAACACCGGCCACTGGACCCAGGATGGCTGCGTCTGCGACCAGTTCGAACAGCATATCCGCGCCGTGACGGGCTGGCCTCTCGGCCCCACGACCCCCCACGCCCGCGTCGAGATGACCAATCTGCTGGGCGACGAGGTCGACCAGTGGCGCGATCTGGCCGGCAAGGCTGACGAACGCCTGCACCTGTACGGCAAGGCCGAAGCGCGCGCAGGCCGCAAGATGGCGCATGTGAATCGGGTGTTGGGAGCAGCTTAACGCTTCTCCCCGTCGACCTCTTCGACTCCGTCTTCCTCGGGCTTGACCCGAGGATCGGACGTTGTGCTTGCTGTGCGTGTATTCCAGCGCAATGCGGCGGATCATCTGATCCTCGGGTCAAGCCCGAGGATGACGGAGGATAGGGCAGTTAAGCCCGCGCCCCGTAACGCATCCGACTCAGCACGTCCGACACCTTCCTGAAGGGGGCGTCGAAATCCTTGCCGGCTTTCCATTTTTCGAAGGCCATGACGTTTTCGATGCGGCGGGCTACGAATTCTTCGGCGCGTTCGCGACCGTCAAACCAGCGCATGGTCAGGGCGGGAATCAGGATGCCCGACAGGATGGTGCGCTTGGAATAGTGGTTCCAGTCGGTGGCCTCGTCCCCGGCCCAGCGCCACAGATGGTCGGCGCTTTCCCAGGCCAGTTTCAGCCCCAGGTCGGCGTTGACGGGCAGGGCCAGGAAGGCGGCGCAGCGGCGCGTGGCCTCAAGGTCGGCGGCGCCCGCCTCCATGCGTTCAGAGACGGCGCGGGCGATTCGTTCGCGAATCTTCAATGACTTGGCGTCGATCTGGCTCAGGGCGTCCAGAGCGTGGGCGTCATGACGGCGCGACAACAGGGCGGCCAGATCGCGCGCGCCGTTGGGCAGCAGCAACTCTTGGTCGCCAACGGACAGGCCGCTGGCCTCGCACGCCTCGCGCACCAGGCGCGCGTTCCAGCCCAGGGCGGGCGCACGGACAATGGCGGCGTCCAGCACGGTCTGTTCGGTGCGGTCGGCCCAATCAGGGTTCTGTGTCATGGGGGGAACATACGCCTGTCGCGCGGGGGTTTCGAGCCTTCAAGAATGGTCGCGTTGAACTGGACAGGGCAGGGTGGGTCGTGTATCAGCGCGCCTTCATCCGAGAGGCTCGCTTCCGGAAGACGATTTTATTTTGTTCGCCCGTCTCCCTCACAGGACGCGGCGGGCGGCCAAAGGAGAGTTTAACCTGGTTCAGATTTTCGTCCGCGACAACAACGTCGATCAGGCGCTGAAAGCCCTGAAGAAGAAGATGCAGCGCGAAGGCAGCTTCCGTGAAATGAAGCGCCACGTGCATTACGAAAAGCCGTCGGAAAAACGCGCTCGCCAAAAGGCTGAAGCCGTCCGTCGCGCCCGTAAGCTGGCTCGCAAGCGCGCTCAACGCGAGGGCCTGCTGCCCGCGCCGAAGCCCCGCGTGCCCGGCGGTCGTTAAGACCCGCCCCGCAAGGGACCTGGCGAAAGCCAAAAGATTTAAGGCCGCTTCCGAAAGGAGGCGGCCTTTTTCTATTCCTTCCTACGCAGCATGGTGGAGGGGTTGTTGAAGGTTCCGCCGATCAAGGGGCAATCGACACGCAGTCCACAAGCTCTTTGATCGTCATTCCGGGGCTGAGCGAAGCGAAGAACCCGGAAGCCAGGGCTAAGGCCGCGCCGTTGATGGAGTCGAAGCTGGATGCAACTCCTGGGTTCCGGGTTCGTCCTGCGGGCGCTCCGGAATGACGGTTTTGCGCTGAGTGTCGATTGGACCTAGGCAGTGAGAAAATAACCCCTCCGTCGCGGTCGCAGGCGCCGCGCCACCTCCCCATCGCTGCGCGACAGGGAGGAGAGTTTGGAGTTCACCCCCGCCCGGTGATCGCCCGTCCGAACGATTTCCAGCTCAGTTTCACATCCGACAATGCGCCTGCGCGGAAGGCCCGTCCGGCGATCCAGACCATCAGGGCGGCGGTGGCGAACATGCCGATCAGGGTCAGGATGATCTCGATCAGGGGCGGATCGCTGGGGGCGCGGGCGCTCATCAGGAAGGGGGTGAAGAAGGGTATCCACGACAGGATCTTCACCACCGGGGCGTCCGGGCTGGTCAGGGCCATCTGCATGACCATGATCGGCACGATCAGCACCATCATGATCGGCCCCATCAGCGTCTGGGCGTCGCGGGGCGTCTCGCAGAAGGCGCCGATGGCGGCGAACAGCACGGCGTACATCAGGTATCCGCCGACCATATAGGCGATGAAATAGAAGACCAGACCCTGGTGCAGCAGCACCTGGCCCACCTGTACGGCGGTCTGGGGCGCGGCGGACAGCAGGACGAAGGCGCCCAGCCCGCCCCAGGCCGCCAACACGGTCAAGGTCAGGAAGGCCACGCCCAGCACCTTGCCCGTCAGGATTTCGGTGGCCGAAGCCGAGGACAGCAGCACCTCAAGGATGCGGTTCGACTTTTCCTCCATCACGCTGTTCAGCAGGATGGAGGCGCCGGTCAGAACAAGCGACCACAGCAGGAACCCTGCGCCCAGGCCGATGAAGGAGGGCAGGCGGTCGCGCATCGACACCTCGCCCCCGCTGGCGGCGTTGGGCGAGAAGGCCTTCACCTCGGGCCGGAAGGATTCGATCTGATCGACCAGGGCGGGCGCGACCCCGGCGGAGACCAGCATCTCCTCGCGATAGCCGGTGCGCAGGGCGCTGCGGACGAAGTCGCCGACGTCGGAATCATTGGCGCGTCCGGTCCAGACCTGGGCGGCGGGACGGCCATCCTGGCGGGTCAGGAAGACGACGGCGTCCAGGCGTTGGTCGTCGGGCGTGCTTTTGTCCAGCGCATGACGAATCGCTTCGTCACGCGATGGTCCCGTCGATGCGTCAGCGATGGCGCCGGGGGCGGGAACCAGACGAATCTTTGGTCCGCCCAGAGAGGCGACGGCGCGCCCGGCGCCCGCCTGACCCTTGGCGGCGGCGTCCTGCGCGCGCTGGTTGATGCGGTCCTGCTCGGCCTTGAGCGCGGACTGGACGACGGCGGCGAGGCCCGAGGCCTGTGGCCCTTCCTCGACGATGGCGACAGCCTTGATCGGCTCGGCGGAGCGGATCAGCAGGGGAATGCCCCCGCCCAGCACCGCGAACAGGGGAAAGGCCAGCAGCGAAAGCCAGAAGCCGACGGTCTTGGCATAGGCGACATATTCGCGTCGGGCGATCAGCAGGGTGCGCTTCATTGGGCGATCTCCCGAACAGCGGGCTGGTCCGGGTGGTCGCCGGTCAGGCCGATGAAGGCGTCATGCAGGGTCGGCTCCTTCAGGGCGAAGCGGCGCACGTCCAATCCGCCCAGGAAAGCGGCCTTCAGCGTCTCCTGGCCTGCCGCGCCGGGCAGAAGGGCGACCTTCAGTCGGCCGTCAGCCAGGGCTTCGACGTTGGCCACGCCGGGCAGGGCGGCTGCGGCGTCTGGGGTGATGTCACCTTCCAAATCCAAAAAGCGGGGCGAGGTGGAGCGGGCCTCGTCCACCGATCCCTCGAACGCCTTTCGCCCGCGCGCCAGCAGCACGACCTTGTCGCACAGGCGTTCGGCGTGCTGCATCACATGGGTGGAGAACAGGACCGTGGCGCCGTCGGCGGCCAGACCCCGGATCATCTCTTCCAGACCCTGCTGGTTCATGGGGTCCAGGCCCGAGAAGGGCTCGTCCAGAATGACGAACTCTGGCCGGTGCACGACCGAGGCGATCAACTGCACCTTCTGGGCCATGCCCTTGGACAGTTCCTTCATCTTCTTCTTTTGCGACGCGCCCAGGCCCTGCTGCTCCAGCATCACCTTTGCGCGCTTCTTGCCCTCAGCAATGGGCAGGCCCTTCAGGGCGCCGAAAAAGGCGATGGCCTCCACCGGGGTCATCTTCTTGTAGAGGCCGCGCTCTTCGGGAAGGAAGCCGATGCGGTCGCGCACCAAACGCCCGTCCGACGCGCCCAGAATGTCGATCCGCCCGCTGGTCGCGGGCTGCAGGCCCAGGATCATGCGCAGGGTCGAGGTCTTGCCCGCGCCATTGGGGCCCAGGAAGCCGCAGATCGAGCCCTTGGGAACCGCGAAACTGAGGTCGCGAACAGCTTCGAAATCGCCGTATCGCTTGGTCACGCCCTCAAGCGTCAGTGCCGCTGTCATGCCGCCTCCCGTTTCTTGAGCTTGAGCCTAGCAAGGGTTCGGGAGGCGACGCCAGCGGGAAGGGAATCAGGCCTCTGGATTAAGGCGTTGGGCGTCCTCGATGGTGAAGGCGATGGCCTGACCATGCGACAGCTCCAGCGTATTGCCGTCGGGGTCTGCGATATAGGTCCAATAGCCGACGGGCGGGCCGCCGTCGGTCGGGGCCTTGCGCAGTATGCCCTCACGCGCGGCCTGTTGCGCCAGACGGTCCACGTCTTCGCGCTGGGCGCAGGCGACGCCCAGATGACCGAACGGACCCAGCGGCGTGTCGTCCAGCGCCTCGGACTCCACCAGCTCCAGGGCGAAGGGGCGCGAGAAGTCGGTCAGCCAGGCGACGGCGCGGATTGCGCCGCCAGCCTCGCGGCGATGGATCACAGTCATGCCCGCATAATGTTCGTAGAAGCGGATGCTGGCCTCCAGGTCTTTGACCACGAAGGCGATGTGCGAAAGGCCGGCGTCGTTCATCGGTCATCTCCTTGCTGCGTTGCAGACGTGGAGGTGGGCCATAATCGCGAATGTTGGAAATCGTCATTTCTAACGACTAATATTCACCAGATGAATGATCTCGCTGCGCTGGACCTGAACCTTCTGGTCGTGTTGGAGGCCCTGTTCGCCGAGCGGCATGTGTCGCGCGCGGCGCTGCGGCTGAACAAAAGCCAGCCCGCCGTCAGCCAAGCGCTGGGGCGGCTGCGGCAGACATTCGACGATCCCTTGCTGATCCGTGGCGCGGACGGGTGGGAGCTGACGGCGCGGGCGCGCGAGATGGAGCCGATGCTGGCCGAAACCCTGGCCGCCGTGCGGGGGCTGGTGCGACCGGCGCCGTTTGATCCGGCGCAGACCCGCCGGACCTATCGCCTGATCATGTCAGACTATGCGTCGGCCATGCTGGCGCCGCGCCTGCTGCCGGTGCTGAGGAAACAGGCGCCGGGCGTGCAGCTGTCGATTACGACCCGCAGCCGGGACGCAGCCATGGCGGCGTTAGTGGACGGCGACATCGATCTGGCGCTGGGGGTGTTCCCCGATCGCCCGGCCGAGGTGCGCGAGGGCCTGTTGCTGGAAGAGCGGTTTGTCTGCGTCATGGATCGCTCGACCCTGGAGCCAGGGTTTGATCTGGCGGCCTATCTGGCGCGGCCGCACGTATCGGTCGCTGTGCAGGACGGGCGCGTGGATGAGGTGGATGGGGCGCTGGCGCGTCTGGGCCAGTCGCGGGACGTCGTGGCGACCTTGCCGCACTGGAGCGTGGCGCAGGACCTGATTGCGGGGACGGATCTGGTGCTGACCATCGCCAGTCGAAGCCTGCGCGAACCGCTGGACCCGCGCCTGGCGGTCATGTCGCCGCCGTTCGCCCTGGCGCCGTTCCGCTTCGTCCAGACCTGGCACGCGCGACGCTACGGTGATGTCGGGCTGCGCTGGCTGAGAGAGCGGCTCAGCGACTGCGTGGTCGAGACCTAGGTGTTGGCCTTCACCGCAACTTCGAAATTGCGGCCGACAACGCGGGTGGGGTTCACTTGGTCGCCGTCGCGGCGCACTTCGAAATGCAGATGGGGGCCGGTGGAATAGCCGGTGGAGCCCACCAGGCCGATGCGTTGCTCGAGTGTCACCCTGTCGCCCGTCGCCACGTCGATGCGGCTGAGGTGGCCGTAGATGGTGGTCATGCCGTTGGGGTGGGCCACTTCGATGAAGTTGCCGTATCCGCCCGCGTCATAGCCGGTGCGGATCACCTCGCCTTCAGCCGCGGTGAAGACCGAGGTTCCTTTGGGGGCGGCGATATCGACGCCCTTGTGGGCGCGGGCGCGGGCCTCGATGGCCAGCTTACGAATGCCGAAGTCGGAGTTGATGGCGTATCCGCGCACCGGCATCTGGAAGGCGATCTGGCGCATGACAGGACCGGCGGCTTCGACCTGGGCCTGAACGGGTGGTGCGACGGGGGCGGAGGTGGCGTCGATCAGGGTCGGGGAAGCCGTCACGGCGGGGGCGGCAGCGGCGGCCAGCACGGCGACCGTGACCAGAGCGGCGGTCTGACCCGAATGGATCAATACGGATTTCGCCCGCGACAGGGGGGCGATCGGAAGCAGGCGTCGCATTCGGCGGCGTCTCCGGCATCTGGCGCTCTTTGAGCGTTGTGTGGGGACGCGACGCGAGAGAACGCTGCGGACACCCGGCGGGGAGGCCGGGCTTATGCCTGCTGCATGGGGCGACTTTTGGACCCTGAAGGGGCGGCGCAGGGTCGCAAATGTCGCAGGTTAGGCGATGATGTCCGGCAGGATGCGGTCTTCGATCTTAACGATCTCGTCCTTCAGTGCCAGTTTCTTGCGCTTCAGACGGGCGATCATAAGCTGGTCGGGAATGGCCGCCTGGCCCAGGGCGTCGATTGAGGCGTCCAGGTCCGCGTGCTCCTGGCGCAGCAGTTTGACGCGGGCGTGCAGCGCCGCCTCTTCTTCGCTGATGTCTGGAATGTCGTCGTTCATCGCAGGGTCCCCACGGCCTTATACGCCAGCGAATTTCAGGCCGGAAGGGCGTCGGCCAGGCGGATCAGCGCCGGACGCGGCGTGACGCGTGACCAGACCCGCGTGGTGGCCGCCAGTCCGTCGATGGCGGGGCGCGACGCGCCGGCGGGCGGCGGGGCCAGGGCCTCCAGCGCCTCAAGCAGATGTTTTTCGGCCTCCAACTCCAGCGCCTTGATGCGGTTGCGCACGCTTTCGCGCGGACCGTCGTCGATGTCCGGCACAGGCGCCTTCAGGGTGCGGCGCACGGCGCGCAGGGGGGCGACCACCACCCCGTCCCAGGCGCGGGCGGTGTCGCAGGCGGCCTCGATCGTATCCTCGTCAGGACGGCGTCCGGTCTGGGCGACCCACGCCGACCACAACAGCAGGGGGACATTCTGTTCGTGGTGATCCTGCAGCGACAGGCAGGCGTCGGCCACGTCCGGCGCGGCATAGGCGGCGACCGCCCAATCCCAAAGCGACATTATTTCATTCCATCCCAGCGCTTCACCGCCGACCAGTCCAGACCGAACAGGTCCAGCGCCCGGCCGACCGACTGATCGACCATCTCCATGATGGAGGCGGGCTTGGCGTAGAGGGCCGGCAGGGGTGGGGCGATGACGGCGCCCATTTCGGTCAGGGCCGTCATGGTGCGGAGGTGGCCAAGATGCAGCGGGGTCTCGCGCACCATCAGAACCAGCGGGCGGCGTTCTTTCAGCGTCACGTCTGCTGCGCGGGTCAGCAGGGAAGAGGTCACGCCGGTGGCGATCTCGCTCATCGTCTTCACGGAGCAGGGCGCGACGATCATGCCCAGGGTGCGGAAGGAGCCGGAGGCGATGGTCGCCCCGACGTCGCCCAGTTTGTAAACCACGACCGCCTTGCCGGTCAGATCGTCGGGGGACATCTCCGTCTCCTGCGACAAAGTGAGCAGGGCGGCTTTTGTCACGACCAGATGGCTCTCGATGCCTAGGTCTTTCAGCGCGTCCAGCACGCGGGCGCCGTAGATGACGCCGGAAGCCCCTGAAATCCCGACCACTATTCGCGCGGGTGGGTTTCTTATGGCTCCGTTCACAACATCGACCATTTTGGGGGTCAGCCTCCGTGGGGTCCGGCGAGGCGGGCCGTCACTGGAATGTGATTCCACAGCCTGCCGATCCGGGCGCTCACTCTAGTGGTCCCTAACCAACGGAGGCGCAAGCCATGACCATCGAGGCTCGTATTCGCGAACTGGGTAATCGTCATCGCGTTCTGGATCAGACGATCCAAAAGGAGTTGACCCGCCCGTCCGTGGACCCGCTGCAGGTCAGGGAGCTGAAGCAGAAGAAGCTTAGGCTGAAGGAAGAAATCACCAGTCTGGAGGCGCGAGCGACCTAGCGCCGCTCACGACCTCCCGAAAATGACGACGGCCCCGGAGAGCGATCTCCGGGGCCGTTTTGCATCTGTGCGACGCGAAGCGAGATCAGTCGCGCTTGCCGAAGACCGACTCGGCGGTGGGTTCGGCGCTGGGGCGTTCGCGGGCCTCGGGAACGAACTCGGGCTCCGCCTCTTCAACGACGGCCTGGATGGTGCCGCCGCCGTTCTTGAGGTCGTCCTTGGCCTTCTTGTCAGCAGCCTTCTTGACCACTTCGTCCAGAACCAGCTGGCCGACCAGACCCAGGGTCACCGGATCGACCGGCTTGATGTTGGTCGAGTTCCAGTGGGTGCGGTTGCGCACGCTTTCAATCGTGGACTTGGTGGTGCCCAGCAGCTTGGCGATCTGGGCGTCGGCGACTTCCGGGTGGTTGCGCACGAACCAGGCGATGGCGTCCGGGCGGTCCTGGCGGCGCGAAACAGGCGTGTATTTCGGCGCAGGCTTGGCGGATTTCAGCAGTTCGGCGTGACGGCTGACGATGGCCTTCATCCGATAGTTTTCGTTGGCCTGGGCCTTGTCCAGCTCTTCGCGGGTCAGTTGGCCGCCGGTGACGGGGTCAACGCCGCGAATGTCGCGCGCCACGTCGCCGTCCGCGATGCCGCGCACTTCCAGCGGGTGCAGGCCGCAGAAGTCCGCGATCTGCTCAAAGCTGAGGGAGGTGTTGTCGACCAGCCAGACCGCAGTGGCCTTGGGCATCAGAATGTCGCTCATGGGGCGTTCGTCCCGGTATGATTTTGCAGCCGAAGGGGCCTTCGGCAGGCGTTGGATACGACGGCGCCCGGCCTTTCGACCGGGCGCTTATGGTTTCGATATAGGCCTATTCGCGTGAAAAGAAAACGCTGACCGACAATGCTATACAGCGACGGTTCATGTTCGTCGGCCTAGTTCGGCCAACAAGAGGCGTCGCCTCGTTCTGGAGAGGAAGAACACAATGTCCATTCTGCTTGGCGCCGCCATGTTTGCGGCGATGGCTTCGGGTCAAGACTTTTCGGTGCAGCGCGTCGCGCCGCGCGGCAGCTACGCCCAGACCTGCGCGAACGCCTACACGAACCAGGGGCGCCTCTATGCCGACTGTCGCGACGAGCGGGGCCAGATTCGCGGCACCTCGATCGAACTGGCGCGGTGCAGCGGCGACGAAATCGTCAACAACAACGGCCTGCTGGTCTGCGGCCGCACCCGTGGCGACTATGAGGATCGTGGTCCGGGACGTCCCGGTCAGGGCGGCGCCAACGGCGGGGGCTGGGGCAATGGCGGCGGCTGGGGCAATGGCCGCACCCCGCAGGGCAGCTACACCGGCAGCTGCAACAATATCTCGGTGCGTGGCGATCAACTGACGGCGACCTGCCGTGACACGCGCCGCAACGAACGCACCAGCACCCTGAACATCAGTCGCTGCGGCCGTGCGGACATCAGCAATGACAACGGCCTGCTGGTCTGCGGACCGCAGCGCGGCCAATGGGTCGGCGGCGGCAACGGCGGCGGCTGGGGCGGAAACAATGGCGGCGGCTGGGGTCAGACCTCGATCACCGTTTACGACAACGCCAATTTCCGCGGCTCTTCGCGCCAGTTTGTCGATGAAGACCGTAACCTGGGCCGCACGCCGTTCAATGACCGCATCGTCTCGATCCGCGTCCAGGGCCGTTGGGAAGTCTGCACGGACGCCGACTTCCGGGGCCGCTGCCGCATCATCGACCGCGACGTCAGCCGTCTGGACGGCGACTTCTACCGCAGCATCTCTTCGGTGCGCCCGGTCAGCCGTCGCTAGGCTGTAAGAAGGATGATCCGGGGACGGCCTGCCGCCCCGGATCAGACGGCCTCAGGTCGTCAGCATGATCTTGCCGACATGATCCCCCGCTTCGAGCGCGCGGTGGGCGTCGGCGGCTTTTTCCAGCGGGAAGGTCGCGTGGATCGGCGGCCTGACCGCGCCGGATGCGATCCAGGGGAAGGCGGTCGTTTCGACAGCCGCCGCCAGACGGGCCTTTTCGTCAGCAGGGCGCGCGCGCAGGGTCGATCCCGTCAGGGTCAGGCGTTTGACCATGATCCGCATCAGGTCCACCTCGGCCAGCGATCCCGTCAGGGTGGCGATCACCACCCAGCGTCCGCCCGGCTTGAGGGCCTTCAGGTTCAGTTCGGCGTAGTCGCGTCCCACCATATCCAGAACCACGTCAGCGCCGCCGGCTTCGGCGATGGCGGCGGCCAGGTCATCGGTTTTGGCGTCCAGACTGATGTCGGCGCCCAAAGCCTTGGCGGCGGCGGCCTTTTCAGCCCCGCGCGAGGTGGCGATGACCTTTGCGCCCGCCGCCTTGGCCATTTGGATGGCCGTGACGCCGATGCCGCTGGTCGCGCCGTGGATCAGCAGGGTCTCGCCCGGTTTCAGGCCGCCCGCTTCGAACACATTGGTGAAGACGGTGAAGACGGTTTCCGGCAAGGCCGCCGCCTGGACGAAATCAAGCCCGTCGGGGATCGGCAGGACGTGGCGTGCATCCACAACCGCCTTGTCGGCATAGCCGCCGCCGCCCAGCAGGGCGAACACGCGGTCGCCGACCTGCCAGCGGCTGACGCCGTCGCCGACCGCTTCGATCTCGCCCGCCACTTCCAGCCCCAGCACCTCTGACGCGCCGGGCGGCGGGGGATAGGCGCCGATGCGTTGCAACAGGTCGGGCCGGTTCACCCCCGCGGCGTGGACGCGGATCAGAACCTGGCCTGGTCCCGGCGTGGGATCGGGGCGTTCGGCCAGGGTCAGGGCTTCCGCCGGGCCTGAGCCGCCTTCGATGGTGATGATGCGCATGAGGGCTCCGCTTGCAATCGTCCGTGTCCGGGCGCTCTCATATGGGTTTGAGGCCGTGTCAGGCCAGTGCAACAGAGGCAGAAAGGGACGCCATGTTTGAGGATCTCGAACCTCGCCCCCAGCGCGGCGAGGCGCTGACCGCATTGTCGCGGGAAGATCTGGATCTGGTTTCGGTGGGCGATCTGCAGGAGCGGATCGAGGCGCTGGAGCGTGAGATCGCGCGCAGTCGGGCGGCCATAGAGGCCAAACAATCCAAGAAGAACGCTGCAGACGCCCTGTTCAACTTCGGATCGTGAATCGTCCGTTAAGGGAAATCATGGCATGACGGTTGCAGGCTTGACGCAACAGGCGCCGTCATGGGCCCATTTCAGGACCAATCCTAGATCCGATGATGATGTCTGATACGACCCCGCACTCGGCACAGACCTCGGCGGCCGCGCTGGAGCGTGGACGCACGGTGCGTGACTTCGCGCGTTCCGAACTGTTCGACCGCACCTTCCGCGAAGGCATGGAGCTGGTCGAGGAGACGGCCGCCTATCTGGACGGCGAGGGACGGCGCGATTCCAAGATACTGTCGCGGGCTGCGGCCCTGGCCTATGCCGCCGAGAGCATGAAGCTGACCACGCGCCTGATGCAGATTGCGTCGTGGCTGCTGGTGCAGCGTGCCGTGCGCGAAGACGACATGACGCCCGAGGCGGCCTGCGCGCCGCGCTATCGTCTGAACGCCCGCAAGGTCGAGACGGAGCCCAGTCACGCCGAGCTGCCCATCGCCCTGATCGAATATGTGGTGCGTTCCGAAAAACTGTTCGACCGCGCCCTGTATCTGGACCGGCGCATGTATCTGGATGGTCAGGACGAGACGCCTGAGAACCCGGTGCTGAGCCAGTTGGGCATGCTGGAAGCGGCGTTCAGAGAGTAGAGGGCGCGATTTCCTTCTCCCGTTGGGAGAAGGTGGCCCGTGGGGTCGGACGAGGGTTCTGTTCGCCGAAGTGACGTCGCCGTCGTGACCCTCACCCTTTCACGCAAGAACGATCGCTGGCGCTCTCGTGCGTTCAAGCCCTCTCCCAATGGGAGAGGGTTGTCTTTTACGGTCCGACGTCGCTGGCGTCGCGGCGGCCGCCGTCGTCGATGGGCTTGGGCAGGTTGACGGCGATGCCCAGCGCCTGGGCCAGCTTGTCGTCTCGGCCGTAGCCGTCTTCACGGAAGGCCACGCGACCTTGACCATCCACGAAGGCGGTCCAGTACAGCAGGCGCACCGAGATTTCGCGGCCCGTGGTGACACGCGTCGTCTCGCGGCTGTCCTGGGCGGCGTCAAACTGGTTTAGCTTGGTCGGGTCGGGCGACAGCAGCAGGCGAGCGAACTCCACCGCATTCTGAACCCGGACGCAGCCGTGGCTGCGCTGGCGCATGGACAGGTTGAAGGCGCCCTTGGACGGCGTATCGTGCAGGAAGATGGCGTAGCTGTCGCGCAGTTCGAACTTCACATAGCCCAGGGCCGAGCGGGGACCGGCGCGCTGGATGACCGTGCCGTTCTGAACATACATGTCGTTGGCGGCCAGATAGCCCGGACCCTTTGGCAGGATTTCGCGGCGCGCGATGCCGGCGGGCACATACCAGGGCGGATTGGCCACGACCGAGGCGAACGGTTTTTCCAGGCTGGGCGTCTGGTTGTCGGCGGATCCCACGACGACGCGGTTGGAGTGGACCGGTTTGCCGTCCTTCCAATAGACCATGATGGCGGCGGCGGTGTTGACCTCGATCCGCTCAGGCGCGACGTCGCGCTTCAGCCAGCGGCGGCGCTCCAGGTTCAGGGCGATCTGCCGGGCGCGCGTCTCGGCGGTGGCCGACAGCGAGCGCTGGGTGCCTGCGCCGACGCGGCCGTCTGCGCCCAGGCCGTGACGAACCTGGAAGCCCTCGACCGCCTTTTGCAGTTCGGAACTGTAGGTCAGGCCCTGGGCCTTCAGGCGCGCGCCGTCAGCAGACGTCAGATCGCCCTCGGCGACCAGACGGTCGATCAGCGCGGGGATGCGACGGTCGCTGGCGTTCGGTTCGATGGTCGGACCGGCGGGGAAGGCGGGCCAGCCGCCCTGCGCCGCGATACGGCGGTAGCGGACATAGCCGGCGGACAGGTTCTGATATCCGATGTCCGTCGGGGCCAGACCTTCGAACCAGTCCAGCAGAATGTTGCGATTCAGGGCGTCCGACAGGCCGCGCGGCAGGTCGACGCGGTTCTTCTGCATCTCCCACAGGTCTTCGACCGTTTCGGGACGAACCTTACCCAGAGCCAGCGCACGGCCATAGCCGAGGGCCGCCGCCGTCGTGCGCAGATCGGACGATGCCGGGTCGGCGGCAAGGCCGACGAAATCGAAGAAGTCGCTGGAGGCCAGACCGTGACGCTCCGACCGTTGGGCGACGGCGTTCAGGGCGCGAATGCGTTCGGCGTTCCACACCGGGCGCCAGCCGTTCATTTCATAGAAGGCGCGGACATCAGGCTGTTGCGCTTGCGGCAGGCGGCCGATCTGGTCGTTGAAACTGTTGTAGAAGGCGGTCGCCTCCAGGGTCCGCTGCACATAGACCTGTTGTGCGCGCGCCGTAGAGCCGAGGGCCATGGTCGCGGTCGCGACGCCCAGACCCAGTTCCCGTCTATTCATAACCAGTCTGCTTCTCGATCAGTTCGACCCCCGTGGATCGACGCCTTGCTTTGCCTTACCCCGAACGCCCGTATGTTATCGGCGTTCCAGACAAACAAAAAGCGCCGGTCCTGCGACCGACGCTCTTCGTGACCATAATGCTGCAGTATGCCGCAGCCTTAAGGGTCTTACTTCTTGATGAAGCCGGCGAACTTGTTGTTGAAGCGCGAAACGCGGCCGCCCCGGTCCAGCAGGTGGGCGTTGCCGCCGGTCCAGGCCGGGTGCGTCGACGGGTCGATGTCGAGCGCCAGCTTGTCGCCTTCCTTACCGTAGGTCGAACGGGTCTGGTAGGTGCTGCCATCGGTCATCACGACGGTGATGAAGTGGTAGTCGGGGTGCGTGTCGGGCTTCATGGTGGCGTCCGGTCTCTGGCGCGATGACGATGCCGACCGTCTGTGCGCATGAAATGAGAAACCCGCCGATGAGGGCGGGAATGAGCGGCGGCGTTTACACCGGGGGGCGTTCCGGGGCAAGAGGCAGGCGCAATGACTGATCTTCCTCCTGCCGCATCCCATCATTCCGCCAGGGCCGAGCTGGAAGGCCGCCCCAGCGCGGGCGCTCTGCTGGCCGAACAAATGTCCGAGGCCGGCGAGAAACGCGCCAAGCGCCGCGACATCCGCCCGCTGGCGCGACTGATTCCCTATGCGTTGCGCCACAAGGGCCATGCTCTGATGGCGGTGTTCTGGCTGCTGTTGTCGACCTCGGCGTCGCTGGGGCTGACCGCGCTGGCGCGTGGGGCCATCGACCATGGGTTCGAGGCAGGCGGCGCGAACCTGAACATCTGGTTCCTGCTGCTGGGCGCCAACGCCCTGTTCCTGGGTCTGGCCACCGCCGCCCGCTATTATTACGTCACCCGCACGGGGGAGCGCGTGATCGCGGATCTGCGCAAGGGTCTGTTTGGGCGCATCCTGACGCTGGACCCGTCCTTCTACGCCCATATGCGCACGGGCGAGGTGCTGTCGCGCCTGACCACGGACATCGCCTTGGTCGAGACGCTGATGACCACGTCGGTGTCCTATGCGCTGCGCAACTTCCTGACCCTGATCGGGGGCGTGGCCCTGTTGTTCTTCGTCAGTCCCAAACTGACCGGGCTGGTGCTGCTGATCGTGCCGTTCCTCTTGGGGCCGATCTTCATCTTCGGGCGTCGGGTGCGCAAGCTGACCGTCACCTCGCAGGATCGGTTCGCTAACGCCGTAGGCTTTGCAGGCGAGAGCGTGGACGCCATCGAGACGGTGCAGGCCTTTGGCCGCGAGCGCAGCGCCATCAACCGGTTCGGCGCAGCCGTGGAGGACGCCTTCAACGCATCGCTGACCCGCATGGCCGCGCGGGCCTGGATGACGGCTCTCATCATCGTCGTCATGTTCGGCGGCGTGACCCTGGTGCTGTGGCTGGGCGCGCAGGATGTGGTCGCAGGCGTGATGTCGCCCGGTGCCCTGCTGCAGTTCGTGCTGCTGTCGGTGTTCGCGGCGGGCGCCGTGGGCGCGCTGGGTGAAAGCTGGGGCGATGTCCAGAAGGCGGCGGGCGCCATGGAGCGGATCGAGGAGCTGATGCAGGCTGTGCCCGACATCGCGCCGCCTGCTCACGCCACCGCCCTGCCTCAGCCGCCGCGCGGCGAGGTGTCGATGTCGGCGGTCGGCTTCTCCTATCCGGGACGTCCTGACCTGCCCGCGCTGAAGGGCTTCAGCCTGACTGTGCGTCCGGGCGAGACGGTGGCCTTGGTCGGGCCGTCGGGCGCGGGCAAGTCGACGGTCTTCCGTCTGCTGTTGCGCTTCTACGATCCGCAGACGGGGCTGGTGTCGGTGGACGGGGTGGATGTGCGTGAGGCCGATCCGGTCGCCGTGCGCAACCGTTTCGCCTGGGTGTCGCAGGAGACGCCGCTGTTCTCAGGCTCGGCGCTGGAGAACATCCAGTTCGGGCGCGAGGAAACGACGCTGGAAGAAGCGCGCATCGTCGCCGAGAAGGCCCAGGCGCTGGGCTTCATCGACGCCCTGCCGGAAGGCTTCAACACGCCTCTGGGCGAACGCGGCAAGAGCCTGTCGGGCGGTCAGCGTCAGCGTCTGGCCATCGCCCGCGCCCTGGTCCGCGACGCGCCGATCCTATTGCTGGATGAGGCGACCAGCGCCCTGGACGCCGAGAGCGAACGTCTGGTGCAGGTCGCACTGGATCAGGCGATGGAGGAGCGCACCACCCTGGTCATCGCCCACCGTCTGGCCACCGTGCTGCGCGCCGACCGCATCGTGGTGATGGACGACGGCCGCGTGGTCGAAGAGGGCACGCACGATCAACTGGTGGCGCAGGGCGGCCTGTATGCGCGTCTGGCGGAGCTGCAGTTCCGGGGGACGTAGGGGGCCTTAACGCAGCCCTTCGCGCGCTAGTCCGGGAAAGTCGCTGAAGATGGCGTCCACGCCTGTGTCCGCCAAATCGCGGACATAGCCCGCCATGTCGCCATGGACGGCGGGCAGGGCGTTGGAACGGTGCTCCAGCGGCAGGAAGATGTTTTCGGCGCGAACGGTCCAGACCACGATTTTCAGCCCGGCGGCGTGGGCGTCCGCCACCAGGGTGGAGGGCGCGGTGGAGCGGCCCTGGGCGTCGCGGGGCATGACCAGCGTCACATCGGGCGCGACCCAGGCGGCGTAGCGGGCGACAGCTTTCAGGCCTTCCGGCGTGATCATCCGGGCATAGGTCAGGTCGGGCCGGTCTTCGGGCGCGCCGCCCACGCCGACCAACTGCGCCAGCGGGGCCGTGATGCGACGTGACAGCCGCTCCAGCGGGCCGACTTCGAAACACTGGATGATGATCGGCGCGTCGGCGCCTGTCAGGTCCAGCCGCTCCAGTTCGGCGACGAAGGCGTCCTCCATCGGCAGACCGATCCCGGCGAAATAGGTCGGGTGTTTCAGCTCGGGTGCGACGGCGATGGTGCGACCGGTGCGCGCTGAGGCCTCACGCGCGATGGTGACCACTTCATCGAAGGTCAGGATCGGGTCGCGCTCGTCATAGGCGACGTTGCTGGTGCGGACCTGGGGCAGGCGCTCGCGGGCGCGCAGGGTCTTCAGTTCGGCCAGGGTGAAGTCTTCGGTGAACCAGCCGACGGTCACGACGCCGTCGATGGTCTTGGTCGTCTTGCGGTCGGCGAATTCCGGGCGGCTGGCCACATCTGTCGTGCCGCCGATCTCGTTTTCATGCCGGTCGATGAAGACGCCGTCCTTGGACATGACCAGATCGGGCTCGATCACGTCCGCGCCCTGTTCGATGGCCAGCTCATAGGCTGAACGCGTGTGCTCGGGCCGTTCGCCGGACGCGCCGCGATGGGCGATGATCAGGGGCTGGGCCACGGCTGGGGCTCCCGTGAACAGGATCAGGGCGGTCAGGATGGCGCGGATCATGGCCGCTGGATAGGGCCGGGACGCGACGGGGGCGTGACAGCGCCGGATGCTCTCCCTCCCCACGCAGGAGAGGGAGAGGCTTTGTGCGTCTTACGCGCCCTGCAGCACCTTGCGCAGTTGCGGGTGCAGTTCGGTGTTAGAGGCCAGGATGGTTGAGCCGGTCTTGGGATCGCCGTCGTTGTCGATGGTGGTGACGCGGCCGCCCGCCTCGGTGACGAACAGGATGCCCGCCGCTACGTCCCAGGGCTTCAGGTTGCGTTCGTAATAGGCGTCATAGCGGCCTGCGGCGACCCAGGCGAAGTCCAGGGCGGCGGAGCCCAGGCGGCGGATGCCCGCGACGCGCTGGCCCACGGCGTGAATGTCCTTGATCGCCTGGGCGTGGCCCGACTTGCCGATGAAGGGCAGGCCGGTGGCGATCAGGCTTTCGGACAGGTCGCGACGACCGGCGACACGGATGCGCTGGTCGTTGAGGTAGCAGCCCTTGCCCTTTTCGGCCCAGAACAGCTCGTTCATGACGGGGTTGTAGGTGACGCCCGCGACGATCTCGCTGGAGCCGTCAGGCGCGCGGCGCTCCAGACCCACCGTGATGGCGAAGTGGGGCATGGCGTGCATGAAGTTGGTGGTGCCGTCGATGGGGTCGACGATCCAGGTGTGCGACTTGTCGGTGCCTTCGACCATGCCGCGCTCTTCGCCCAGGAAGCCATAGCCGGGGCGGGCCTTCATCAGCAGTTCGAACAGGGTGTCTTCGGCCCGCAGGTCGGCGGCGGTGACGAAATCACCGGGGCCTTTGCGGGAGACCTGAAGCTGGGAGACTTCGCCGAAGTCGCGCATCATCGGACGGGCGGTCTTGCGGACCGCATCGGTCATGACTTGAAGAAGGGCGGAGGCGAGAGCCATGGGGGAATCTCCTGGTCCGCATGTCCTGACAAGGCCCATTCTGATTGAGATGGGGGCCCGGAGATGCGGAGAAGTTCAAGAAAGGAAACGGCCCCCGAAGGGGCCGTGGGACGTCTTAGTCTGCGCGGCGGACGTATTCGCCGGTCGCCGTATCGACGACGATCTTCTCACCCGCCGACATATAGGGCGGGATCATGATGCGCACGCCGTTGTTGGCGATGGCGGGCTTGTAGGACGACGAAGCCGTCTGGCCCTTAACGGTCGGCTCGGTTTCGGCGACTTCCAGAACCACCTGGTCCGGCAGCTCCAGGCCGATGGGGCGGTCCTCATGCGACTCGATGATGACCTTCATGCCTTCCTGCAGGTAGGGGATGCGCTCTTCGCCGACCCAGCCCTTTTGCAGTTCGATCTGCTCGTAGGACTCGTCGTCCATGAAGACCAGGCTGTCGCCGTTGTCGAACAGGTAGGAGTAGTCGCGCTGCTCAAGCGTGACGCGCTCGACCTTGTCTTCCGACCGGAAGCGCTCGTTCAGCTTGTTGCCGGTTTCGAGGTTCTTGGCCTCGACGTTGGCGAAGGCGCCGCCCTTGCCGGGCTTGACGTGGCTGGCCTTGGTCACGACCCACAGGCCGCCATTGTGCTGCAGGACCATGCCGGGCTTGATGGTGTTGCCGTTGATCTTCATGGGGTCACATCGGAATTGGGGTTGCGCTCACGCAGCCGGTCCGGAGCGTGGCGAAGGGCGCGACCCGTAAAGGAAGCCCCGCAAAAGCACAATACGGGCTGGCTTAATGCAGGGTGCGGAACCGCTCGCCGACCTGGCTGGCCTTGCGATGGATGTAGTTGCTGACGCGGACCCCGGCGCCTGTGGGCGCGGCCATCTTGCCGGCGCCCTCATTCAGCTTGCGGGCCTCATGGGCGAAGGCGGCGGCCAGACCGGCGGAGGACATGGCCGCGAATACCTGTTTCCACATCGACGCGGGACGCAGCCCCAGCCAGACTGCATTCACCGTCTGGGCGGCGGCCCACAGGCCAAGGGCTGCGGTGCGTTCACGGGCGGGCGGCGCGTTCCAGACCCGAACCGCTGATAATGTGGTGGCGGAAAAGACGGCGGGCAGGATCAGGCTGAAGGCGCCCTGCGGCTTTTCGGTAATGGGCAGGTCGCGATTGCGGAAACGCTTCAGCGACCGCTTTGGCCTCAATGCGCCCGAGGCGATGCCGCTCGCCAGAAGGGCGAAGCCCGCCGTGATGATGATGCCCGCCACGACATGGCTGGCGCTGCGGCCCTCGCTGTTCAGAAAGTCCGTCGCCGCATCGCGCACGTCGTCGATGGCTTCGTCGATGTCAGTCATGGTCCGCTCCAGCTTAGCCCCAGGAATGTCCTGCAAAAGCAAATGGCCGGAGCGGACCAGGGTTCCCTCAGCCGCCGGTCGCGGCGCCGTCGGTGACGATTTCCTTCATGGCGGACTGCAGATAGTTCTGCGCGCCCATCAGTTCGATCAGCTTGTGCTGGTTCTCGAGGAAATCGATGTGCTCCTCGGTGTCGTTGAGGATCTTCATCAGCAGATCACGGCTGACATAGTCGCGGGTCTCTTCACACTGGGTCACGGCGGCGGCGGTCGTGGCGCGGCTGTCGATCTCCAGCTGCAGGTCGGCGCCCAGGCATTCGATGGGGTCTTCGCCGACCTTCAGCTTGTGCAGGTCCTGCAGGTTGGGCAGGCCGTCCAGGAAGAGGATGCGTTTGATCAGCATGTCGGCGTGCTTCATCTCGCCGATCGATTCTTCGTAGATCACGTTGCCAAGGTGCGACAGGCCCCAGCTTTCGAACATGCGCGCATGCAGGAAATACTGGTTCACGGCCGTCAGTTCGTTGGTCAGCACTGCGTTCAGCGTGCGGATGATTGCGGGGTCGCCCTTCATGGCCATGGTCCTTGGTCTCGCCACGGCGTCTTCGCCGTTTGTTGAGCGATGCAATACCACAGTAAAACCCGCGTTGTTTATTTGCGAGTTTTTATCAGTACATTGATAGTGCGAGTGATTTTCGCCCGCGATGGGCGGCGCTGACTACTCGGCTGCGAGTGCGAATGCTTCGCGGCTGTCTTGGATCATCTGGCGCATTTCGCAGACGCACTTGGCGCACTGGGCCTGGCATTGGTGGCTGGCGAAAATATCGCGCGGGCGGCAGGCGCCAGCCTCGATCGACTGGGCGACATCACGCTTGCGAAGGCCATTGCAGTTGCAGACGTACACGAGGGTTCTACGCGATCCACTGACTGAGAATGGTTCGCTATAGCATTCCTTAAGGCGATTGCAAGTCGTTCTCAGGCTTGGGCCGTTGACGGATCGTCGCGGGAGAGGGAAGGACGGGCATGGCCAGAACTCCCACCGTCCCCGACCGTCCGCCCTGCCGACTGTATCTGATCACGCCGCCGTCGATCCCCGATCTCGACGCCTTTGCTGCGACGCTGGACCAGGCATTGGCCGCCGGCGACGTGGCGGCTTTGCAGATCAGGCTGAAGCCCGCCGATGACGCGGCCATCCGCGCGGCGGTCGAGGTGCTGGCGCCCATCGCGCGACGGCATGACGTGGCCGTATTGCTGAACGACCGGCCCGATCTGGCCAAGGCGACGGGCTGCGACGGCGTTCATATCGGCCAGGAAGACGGATCTCTGGCCGAGGCGCGGCGCATTCTGGGGCCGGACGCCATGATCGGCGTCACCTGCCATGATGACCGCGACCTGGCCTGGGACGCAGCGGAAGGCGGGGCTGACTATGTGGCCTTTGGCGCCTTTTATCCGACCGACACCAAGGAGACGGTCCATCGCCCGCCTCTGGAGCTTCTGACTGTCTGGCAGGAGACGGTCGAGGTGCCTTGCGTCGCCATCGGCGGCATCACCATCGATAATGCGGCGGAGGTCGCCAGGGCGGGCGCGGACTTCATCGCCGTCAGCGCGGGCGTGTGGAGGCATCCCAAGGGCGCAGCCTTTGCGGTTGCAGCGTTCAACCTATTGGTGAATCCTTAGTTTCAGGGGATATTAGGAACCTCTCCTATAGTCTCGGCCGTCAGTTCCAGTCCGAGATTATCGCCATGAGCCGTGCGCTCGACATCGAAACGGGCGCCGCGCGAAAGTCTGATGCGCAGGCGCAGCCGCGTCGGGCCGTCAGGGACGAGGGCCGCGACGCCGTCCGCACCTTTGAACACCCGTTGACCTTGATCGCCACCGGGCTGATCGTCGCCATCCTGATCGTGCTGTCGATCATGTTCACGCGTTCGTCGGGACTGGTTGCGGGTCTTTGGGGCGGGGGCGGCGTCGCCATCGCCATCTGGCTGAGAAACAGCAGCAGCCGAAAGGAAGACGCCGCCTTCATCGCGGTCCTGACGATCAGCATGCTGATCGGCGAAATACTGGCCGGCAATGCGCCCGGTTACGCCCTGTTGTTCGCCTTCGCCAATATTTTGGAGATCACCGTCGCCGTCGTGCTGGCGCGTCGCATCGCGCCTGGGCAGAATATGTCGAGCGCCACCATGTCCGGGCGTTTCGTGTTTGCAGCGGCCCTGATCGCACCGATCCCGGCGGGAATCCTGATCTCCAGCGTCCTGACCCTGAGCGGGCAGGGTGGTTTCCTGGCCAACTTCCAGACGTGGTGGTTCGGCCATGCGATGGGGATCGCCATTCTGGGCTGTCTGGGTCTGGCGGTGACGCGCGCCAGTCTGGCGCGGTTGATGCGCCCGGCGCGCCTGATCGAGTTCTGCGCCCTGATGATGGCCATCGGCGTGGTCTATACCGCCATCTATGACGGGCAGCTGACGTTTGGTTTCGTGTTGCTGCCGCTGCTGATGCTGGCGTCGGCGCGGCTGGGCGTGATCGGCGCGGCGACCAGTCTGTTGATCGTCGCCGTTCTGGCGGTCGGATCGGCGATGAACGGCATGGGGCCCTATCTGCGTGACGAGGCGGTGGCGGAACAGGTCCTGGCCGCGCAGTTGCTGGTGCTGATCGGCTATGTGCCCATGATCCTGCTGGCCTCATTGCTGGAAGACCGTAATCGGCTGGCGGCGCGGGCGAAGGCGGGGCAGGCGCGGGCTGAGCGCGTATCGGAAGCCAAGTCACGCCTGCTGGCCAACGTGGCCCACGAGATCAAGAGCCCCGTCGCGGGCATCATCGGCATCGGCGATCTGTGGAAGAACGGGCAACTGGGCGCCATCACGCCGCAGCAGGCCGAGATGGCGGACATGCTGGTGCGCACGGCGCGCGAGGTAGAGGCTCTGGCGCATGACCTGCTGGATGTCGCCCGGGCCGAGGCAGGAGCGATCAAGGTGGACGTGCGGCCCACGGATGTTGCGGGCCTGCTGGAGGATACGCGCCGCGCCGCCCTGTTGCGTCCCGAGGCCCGCGATCTGACCATTGATATTGAGGCCGAGGGCGAGGCGCTGACGGTGCTGGCGGATTCCCAGCGTCTGGCCCAGGTGATCGGAAATCTGACCTCCAACGCCCTGAAATACGGCGCATCGGGCGGGCGGGTCGTTCTGCGCGCCGCCCGGTCGGGCGAAGGCGTGAGGATCGAGGTGGTGGACTTCGGCCCGGGGCTGAGCGTCGAGAAACAGGCTCAATTGTTCGAACCCTTCAACCGCCTGGGGCTGGAGCGTTCCAGCATCGAGGGTCACGGCGTGGGCCTGGCCCTGGCAAAGCGCCTGGTCGAACTGCAGCAGGGAACAATCGGCGTCGTGTCCGAGCCAGGCGAGGGCGCGGCCTTCTGGGTGCTGATGCCCAAGGCCTGATACGCTCTTGCCGTCAGCGCGTGTGAGCGTAATGGTCGGCGCATGTCGATGATCGCACTCGCCGCCGCCGCCCTGTTGTCCGGGCAGACGATCCCGCCCGCCCAGCGTCCGGGATCGGATCTGACGCGCGATCTGAACAGCCTGCCGCCGTCGGCTTCGACCGCTGCAGCACCGCCGCCGGTTCAGCAGTCGGCGCCTGCACCGGTTTCGCCCGCTGTGCGGCCCGCACCCGCGCCCGCTGCCACAGCGCCGACATCTCGACCTGTGACGCCTGCGCCTCAGACGCCCAGGCCCGCAGCCGCCGCTGCGCCGGCGTCATCGCTGACCCATGATCTGAACAGTTTGCCGCCGTCAGCGACGCGGCCGACCGCTGCAGCGCCGACGGCAGCGGCCCCGCCCGCCAGCACGCCTGCGACACCGGTGACTTCAGCGACGGCGACTCCTGCACAGGCTAGGCCTACCGCCGCCCCGCCGCGTCAGGCTGCACCTGCGCCGACGCCAACCGTGACGCCGCCTGCAACTGCTCCGGCGACGCCTGCTGCGACAGGCCCCAGTTTAAGGCCGACGCCGCCCGCCGCTGTGCCGCCTCGTCCGGCGACGGCGTCGCCCGTTGCGACACCAGCGCCCGCTCAGAGCCCTGCACCGGTCCCACCTCAAGCGGCGTCGCCAGCAACGAACCCGGCGACGGCGGCGCGCGCCCTGACGCCTGCTGAGATTGCGGCCCTGCCGTTCTCGGTCGATCTGCAGAGCGGATTCAGCATCGTGCGCATGCCTGCCGGGACGGACGGGAACGTCTATTCCGTGCGGCGGGGCGCCCAGACTCTGCTGATGATCTATGCGGGACCGGCGTCGCAGTTTCCGATCTATGACGGCGAGCAGGTCTATGCGGCCGGCCGCGCCTCCATCGTCGTGACAGAGGGCGGGCGACGCCTGGCGCTGGAGCATCTGTTCCAACGCCAGACCGCCCCACGTGAAATCCACGTCTGGGTCGCCAGCGTTGAAGGTGCTGACCGGGACCTGGCTGAACGGATCGGCCAGTCGGTCGACCTGCGCTAGAGGCTAGGTCTCGGACCAGACGGCCATTTCGGTTCCCGCCGGATCAGCAAAGTGGAAACGACGCCCGCCGGGGAAGCTGTAGATCGGCTTCAGCACCGTGCCGCCCGCAGCCTCGACCTTGGCCTGCATGGCTTCAAGATCGTGGGCGTAAAGGACGGGCAGGGGCGTCTTCGTGCGCTCGGCGTCCGCGTCGAAGCCGCCGTCCAGCCCCTGATCAAAGGCCGCGTAGGTCGGGCCGTAATCCACGAAGGTCCAGCCGAACGCCTTGGTGTAAAAGTCCTTGGTCTGGGCCAGGTCGGTCGCGGGCAGTTCGAGATAGTCCAGCTTGCCGTCTTCACGCACGGTTGATCTCCTGAGGTTTACGCCACCGACCATCCCCTCTTGCACGCAGCCGAAACATGCGCAAACCTGCAAACGGTTCGCAGTTGCAGGAGTCGATCCATGATCGTGATGACGACAGGACTGTCGGGCCTGATGGCCCTGATGCGCCAGGATGAACGGCCCGTGGAGAGCCGGTCGGCGCCGGAAGCCTATCGCCCGTCCAGCCTGCGGCCCAGCACAACGACGTCCTGCCGCTCCAGGCCCAGCCGCTCGTAAAAGCCCAGCGCCGCGGCATTGTCCGCGCGCACCATCAGTTGAAGTTTCGGCGCACCCTGAGCTTTCAGCCAGGCTTCCGCCGCCGTCATCAGCAGGCGGCCCAGACCCGCGCCCCGATACGCGGGATCGACCGCCAGATAATAGACCCAGCCCCGGTGTCCTTCGAACCCGGTCATGACCGTGCCGATGATCCGGTCGTCATCCGTCGCCACCAGAATGGCGGAGGTCGCGGTGTCGCGCGCCAGGCGCAGGTCCTGCGCCGGATCATTCCACGGTCGGGTCAGGTCGCAGGCGGACCACAGGGCGATGACGGCGGCTTCGTCGCCATCGGAGATGGGGCGGATCAGGTTCATCCGACCTGGGCGCGGTGCCTCAGGAAGGCGTCAGCCAGGACACAGGCGGCCATGGCCTCGACCACCGGAACGGCGCGCAGGGCGACGCAGGGGTCGTGGCGGCCCTTGGTGCGCAGATCGGTTTCCTCGCCGTCGCGGGTGATGGTCTGGCGCGTGGTCAGGATGGACGAGGTCGGCTTGAACGCCACCCGCGCCGTGACCGGCTGGCCCGTCGAGATGCCGCCCAGCACGCCGCCCGCCTTGTTGGACAGGAAGACCGCCTGCCTGTTCAGGTCCAGACGCATTTCGTCGGCGTTTTCTTCGCCGGACAGTTCGGCGGCGCCGAAGCCCGCGCCGATCTCGACACCCTTGGCCGCATTGATCGACATCAGGGCGGCGGCCAGCTCAGAGTCCAGCTTGCCGTACAGCGGCGCGCCCCAGCCAGCGGGAACGCCCGTGACTTCTAACGCGACGATGGCGCCGATGGATGAGCCAGCCTTGCGGACGCCGTCCAGATAGGCCTCCCACTCGGGCACGACGGCGGTCGATGCGGCGAACAGCGGATTGGTGTGAACGGCCTCGAAGTCGATCTGGTCGGCCTCGATCCTGTGCGGGCCGATCTGGACCACGCCTGCGCGGATCTTGACGCCGTCGCCCAGAAGCTTGCGGGCCACGGCGCCGGCCGCCACGCGGCTGGCCGTCTCACGCGCCGAGGAGCGTCCGCCGCCACGATAGTCGCGCACGCCGTATTTGGCCTGATAGGCATAATCGGCGTGGCCGGGGCGATAGGCGCGGGCGATCTCGCCATAATCCTTGGACCGCTGGTCCTCGTTCTGGATCATGATCGAGATGGGCGTTCCGGTGGTCACCGGGCCGTCGCCGTCGTCGAACACGCCCGACAGGATGCGGGCTGTGTCGCTTTCCTGGCGCTGGGTCACGAAGCGCGAGCCGCCGGGCTTGCGCTGGTCCAGCCAGGGCTGAAGGTCGGCTTCGGTCAGGGGGATCAGCGACGGGCAGCCGTCGACGACGCAGCCGATGGCCGGGCCGTGGCTCTCGCCCCAGGTGGTCACGCGAAACAGATGGCCGAAGGTATTGTGCGACATGGGGCCGACTTAGAGCATGATCGTTTCAGACGGAACTGCTGATGGCGTTCCGCTGCGCGCGAAACATGCGGAACTGCGTCTCAGGCGGCCAGTCTTTGCGGCGTCCAGACCCGGTTGAAGCGCAGCAGCAGGTCTTCCGCCGCCGAGGGTGCGTCCTCACACGGGGTCAGGGTGACGAACAGATGGCCTGCGGACCTGTTGCCACGCGCCGGCAGGCCCAGGCCGCGCAGGCGCAGACGCACGGGCTCGGGCGCATCCGGCATGATCCACGCAGACCGGACGCCGAGGTGGGTCTCGATCTCGACACGGCCGCCTTCGCTCAGGGTGCGGGGGCTGGTGGATGCGGTCATGAACAGGTCGTCGCCCAGCACCGACAGGCCGCCTGCGGGCCGGATCAGCACGGGCAGATACATATCCGACCCGTCCTCCCCGCCGCCGCGCAGACGCAGGTGTTCGCCGGTGCGCAGACCGGCAGGGGCCTTCACCCGCATGGTGCGCGCACCCAGCCGCAGGTCGATCTGGGCGCCGTTGATCGCCTGCATGGGAGTGATGGCCAGCACAGGTGCGGGAGCGGGCTTGACCTTGGGCGCCTCAAGCGCGGGCAGGGCGCCGCCGCTGGCCTGGATAAGGCGATAGGCGGCGATCACGCGGCGGAAACGGTCGTCATCGCCGCCCGGCTGATCGGGACGGGCCGACTTCACAGCAGCCCGGAAGGCGGCGCTCAGCGACGCGGCGTCCACGGCGCCGTGCAGACCCAGAATCGACAGGGCCTCACGAACGGAAACAGCATCGGAACGGGAACGGATGGCGCTCATGCCCCTACCGTTCGTCAATCATGGTCAAGAGCGGGTTAACTGTGATTCGCTTTTTTGCGGGCTGTGACTTGATCTCGATCATTTGCAGCGGCGCTTGCGGGGCGTAATCAGGCGGCATGACTGCTCCTGTGATCCCGCCCAGCCCGTCGCGTGAGGAATACGCCCGCGACTATGCCGCAGCCCTGGCCGCCAACGGCGACGAGAGCATCTTCGCCCGACCCGAGCCGATCAGCCTGTTCATCGAGTGGCTGGCCGATGCCGGCGCGCATGAGGTCAATGATTCCAACGCCATGACCCTGTCGACCGTCGATGCGGACGGCCTGCCGGACGCGCGGATCGTGTTGCTGAAGGACGTGGATCAACGGGGCTTCACCTTCTACTCCAACCGCGAAAGCGCCAAGGGGCTGGAGCTTGCGGCGCGTCCGGTGGCGGCCCTGACCTTCCACTGGAAGTCGCTGCGTCGCCAGGTGCGGGTGCGCGGCGCCGTCGAGCCGGTGACGGTGGAGGAGGCGGACGCCTATTTCGCCAGCCGCGCCCGCGAAAGCCGGATCGGCGCCTGGGCCTCGGACCAGTCGCGGGTTCTGGATGCGCGCGAGACGCTGGAGGCCGCCGTGGCGCGCGAGACGGCGCGGTTCGACGGCCATGAGGTTGACCGGCCCGAGCGCTGGACCGGCTGGCGCGTCACGCCCCAGTCGGTGGAGTTCTGGCGGGATCGGCCGTTCCGACTGCATGACCGGCTGCGTTTCGTGCGAGCAGCGGATGGATGGACGTCGGAGCGGCTGTGGCCCTAGGCCTCTTTCTCCTGGGGCAAAGACTTCAGCGCCTCGGGAACCCCTGCAATAGCGGATGGGCCAGCACCGGCGCGGCGAGGCGCACCACGGCCTGCGGGTCTTCCAGACGCACCGCCGCCGTCGCATCGGCGACAACGAAATCGGCATGGACGCGGGACGGTTCGGTCAGGCGCTCATGGCCAGGACGCACGGTGGCCAGATACTGCGACACGATGGAATCAGCCGAGCGGCCGCGTTCGGCCTGATCGCGCAGCAGTCGGCGGATGAAGCGGATGTCGGCAGGCGTGTCGACGAAGACGCGGATGTCGAACAGCTGGGTCAGTTCGGGCGTGCAGAGCAGGTGAATGCCCTCGACCACCACCACCTCGGCGGCGGGGATCGGTTCGCCTTCAGGCTCTCGCCCGTGGTGGATGAACGAATAGACGGGGGCGGTGACGGCGCGGCCGTCCTTCAACGCCTTCAGGTCGGCGATCATCAGGTCGTGATCACGCGCGGCGACGTCATCGAAGTCGAAGGTGTCGGCGTCGAAATCCGGCACCGAGGCGGCGTCGCGGTAATAGGAGTCCTCGCGCACCAGAACCGCAGCTCCCTGCGGCAGGGATGAGACGAGGGCCTCAGCCAGGGTGGATTTTCCGGAGCCGGAGCCCCCCGTAATCGCGATCAGTATAGCCATGCGCGGCTTCTAGAGCGCGTCGCCGTTTTGCGCCACTGGAGACGATCCGCCGCGCCGAACCTTCCCTTTGGTCACGTTGCTTAACATTGATAACGAATATAGCGTCTTGCCAAGCGCCGCATGTAGAGCAGGCGCATCCAAGGGACAGGAACGATACGATGCTGGGCTTGATGCAGGACTGGCCGCTGACGGTCGACAAGATCATCGACCACGCCAAAAACTGGCATGGCGACCGCGAAGTGGTGACCCGTTCGGTCGAAGGGCCGATCACGCGCACCACCTATGGCCAGATACACGACCGCGCCAAACGCGTCTCCAACGCCCTGAAGGCCTGGGGCGTCAAGCCCGGCGACCGCGTCGCCACCCTGGCCTGGAACAACGACCGGCACATCGAGACCTGGTACGGCGTCATGGGCATCGGCGCCGTGTGCCACACCCTGAACCCGCGCCTGTTCCCCGAGCAGCTGGTCTACATCATCAATCACGCCGAAGACCGCATCATCTTCGTCGACCTGACTTTCGTGCCGCTGCTGGAAGCCATCCTGCCGCACATTCCCAAGGTCGAACGGGTGATCGTCATGACTGACGAGGCCCATATGCCTGCCACCAAACTGCCCAAGGCCGAAGCCTATGAGCGGGTCGTGGCGGGCCAGTCGGCGGATGTGGTCTGGGGCGACTTCGAGGAAAACACCGCCTGCGGCCTCTGCTACACCTCGGGCACGACGGGAAACCCCAAGGGGGTGCTGTATTCGCACCGCTCCAACTTCCTGCACACCTTTATGGCCATGCAGTCGACGGTGGTCGGGGCCAAGACGACCGAGGTGATCCTGCCGGTCGTGCCGATGTTCCACGCCAACGCCTGGGGCATCGCCTTCGTCGGTCCGGCGTCGGGCGCCAAACTGGTCATGCCAGGACCGAAGATGGACGGCGCATCCATCTATGAACTGCTGGAGACGGAGAAGGTCACCTTCTCCGCCGCAGTGCCGACCGTCTGGCAGGGCCTGCTGACCCATATGCGCGAGAACAACCTCAAACTTTCCAGCGTGACCCGTGTGCTGATCGGCGGCGCCGCCGTGCCGGAAAGCCTGATCCGCGCCTTCAACGACGAGTTCGGCATCGAGGTGCTGCAGGGTTGGGGCATGACCGAGACCTCGCCCATCGGCACCCTGTCCAACATGACGCCCGAGACGGCGAACATGCCCTATGACGAGCAGATCAAGTACCGCGTCAAACAGGGCACGCCGCCGCTGGGCGTCGAGCTGGAGCTGAAGAGCGACGCGGGTCAGATCCTGCCGCACGACGGGCGCACCTATGGCCACCTGCTGGTCAAGGGGCCGACGGTGGCGCGCGCCTATTTCCGTCAGGACGACGCCATTCTGGACCACGACGGCTTCTTCGACACTGGCGACGTGGCCACCGTCGACGAACTGGGCTTCATGCAGATCACCGACCGCTCCAAGGATGTGATCAAGTCAGGCGGGGAGTGGATCAGCTCTATCGAGATCGAGAACATCGCCGTCGGTCACCCCAAGGTCGAGCTGGCCGCCGTCATCGGCGCCGCCCACAAGAAATGGGACGAACGCCCGGTCCTGCTGCTGAAGCTGAAAGAGGGCCAAACCCTGGACAAGCAGGAGCATCTCGACTTCCTGCAGGGCAAGATCGCCAAATGGTGGATGCCTGACGACGTGGTGGCGGTGGACGAAATCCCGCTGGGAGCCACCGGCAAGATCGACAAGAAGCTTCTGCGCGAGCGGATGAAGGACTACCGTCTACCGGAAACCACGCCTTCCGCCTGATCCCCATAGGTCCAGATGCCGTCCAGAAAGCCTGTTCCCGCCGTTCTGCCCTGGCTAGCCGCCCTTGCGGCCGCGCCAGGGGTTCTGATCGTGGCGGCGATCGCGGCGACGCGGTTCGGCGGTCTGGACCTGTCGATCAGCTATGACCTGCTGACATGGACCGTGGCGCGGGGATTGGCCTGGATCGGTCTGGTAGGGGCGCTCGTCGCGGTGGTGCTGGCGGTGCGGGATATGAAGGGCAGGGGCGTTTATGCCGCCATCGCCCTGATCCTGTCAGGCGTGACGGTCGGCGGCTTCCTGTGGCAGCAGAACCAACTGTCGAAAGACACTCCGCGCGACGTCTCGACCAATGTGGAGGAACCGCCCGCGGCGCAGTTGGCCGATCTGAACCGCCATTCGACCTTCACCGATCCGGCCGCCTGTCCCGCAGCGCGGTCGATCCCCAGCCAGGTCCCTGCCCAGCAGGCTAGTTCGGCCCTGGTCGATGCCGGCTTCCCCGTGACGCGGGCCACCACCTTCCAGGTCGAGGGCGTGCATGAGGGGGCCTGGTTCGGCTTTGCCTATGACGCCGTCATCCGCATCCGACCGGGCCGCACCGATATTCGTGTGGTCGCTCGGGATGCACGTCCGGACGGCGGCGCCACCTGCCGTCTGACAGCCAAGATCGTCGAGGCTCTGGAAGCCGAGCTTCGCTAGATCAGGCGAAACTCAGCCGATAGGGCAGGAGCCGGAGAAGCCGCGACCACCCCGTCCTCAACCAGCTTGATCAGATGCGCCAGGACCGACAGTGAAGCGGCGGGCCACAGCCGCTGATCCACGGCGGCGTAGAGCACCGGCACCATGTCGGCGATGGTGCGGTCGCCCGCCCTCAACCGCGCCAACACCTGCGCCTCGCGATCCAGTCGGTGCGCGCGATAGGCCTCCAGGAAGAGCCTGACCTCTGTGATCGGCGGACCATGTGTCGGCCAGAGGGTCGTGAACTCACGCGCGATGACCGTATCCAGGCTTCTCAAATAGTCGCGCATATTCCCGTCCGGCGGGGCCACCACAGTGGTTGACCAGCCCATGACGTGGTCGCCGCTGAACAGGGCGTTTTCCTCATGCAGCGCAAACGCCATGTGGTTGGACGCATGGCCGGGCGTGAAGACCGCCTCCATCGTCCAGCCGTCGCCCGCCATGACCTCTCCGCCGCTCAGTACGACATCGGGTTCGAAGTCCGCGTCATCATCCTCATCCAGCGCGCCAGAGGCATGGGTGTCGCGCGCAGGCGGTTGGGCCGCCAGGATCGTCGCCCCGGTCGCAGCGGCGAAGGGGCGGGCCAGAGGCGCGTGATCGCGGTGTGTGTGGGTGACCAGCACGTGACTGACAGTGCGTCCCTCGACCGCCGCCAGCAGGGCCGCCAGATGGGCGTCGTCCAGCGGCCCGGGATCAATCACCGCCACGGCTGCGCCAGCCTCCGGCTTGCCGACGATATAGGTCCCTGTGCCGGTAAAGGTGAACGGTCCCGGATTGGCCGCGATCACTCTCTGGATCAGCGGTGAAACCTGATCGCGCCGCCCATAGGCGAAGTCGAACTGGCGCACATAGGGAATCATAGCGGGGCGCTCCAATCGTGGCTCAGGCCTTGCGTTAAGGTCTCGGTAACCTGTCCCGGAGTGCTCATTGTGGCCCGCACGCTCACCTACGCTGTCTCAAATCGGCTGCAACCGATAGCCGCCGCCATAATCTGTCTCATGGCGGCGCAACTGATCACAGCCTCCTGCACGCCGGAACCTGCGCCGTACGCCAGTCGCGTGGCGGTTGAGCGATAGTCTATTACTGCCGACGAACCCGCACGGCCCGACTGTTGCCCGCGACAAGCTGATAGCTTCCAAGCGCAGCGCGTCGAATGCGAATTTGTATTCCCTCCTGATTGCGAAAACGCACGGGATCAGAGTCTATTTGGCGCCATTCCGAGCCATCGGCGAGCTTGAACACCCACTTTCCATCGCCCCCTTGGACTGCGGAAGTGAGCGACGTCTCAATGGCGTCAATTGGGGCCTCAGCTTGATGGCCCGCGAAAATGTCTGGCATGGAGCCAAGCTCGAATCCGAACAGCTGGCGTCTAGCCTGGCGGATTTGACTGCGATCAACGACAACCACGTCTCCGGTTCGTTGCGCCGTTTCGAATGTTGAAGCGCGCTGATCAAAGCAGGCGAGTCGTTCTGTGTCATTCGCTATCGTGCGACACGCTGCGAGCTGTTCAAATAACACAGATTTTTGATCTGAAGCTTGTCGCGCCGCCGTGGTGGCGATGGGCATGTTGATGCCTATCATCAGGGTCGCAGCCGCAATTGTGAACTTCATCTGGGCTCCATGGGTAAAAAAATGACCCTAATTTCGGGCGCTCATCATCAACTACATCAAAGCTTAGCATTGGGGTAATGTGGCTAAGGAGTGACAGTGTGGTGCCATGATCGTGGCTAATATGTAATTTCCATGGCGAGTTTATGATGTGCGTGCCTAACCTGCCAGTGTGAATGCGCCATAACAATCTGGCGGGCGCTTCAACTTAACAATAGCAGCTAAGCCTTAGTTATATGGTTGCTGGAATCTCAGGAGGGTGGGTTTTGAAGAATCGGATGAAACGCGAGTTCTTGCTCGCATCTACGATCATCGCGGGGATCACCCTCGTTGGTCTAGCTGCGCCAGCAATGGCGCAATCCACGACGGGTACTGCACAGGTCGAAGACATCGTCGTGACGGGGTCGCGTATTCCTCAAGCGAATCTGAAAACCACCAGCCCGGTGACCCAGGTTACCGGAGAGGATATCAATGTTCAGGGCGTTACCCGCGTTGAAGATCTGATCAACCAACTGCCCCAAGCGTTTGCTGCTCAAAACTCAACTGTCGCCAATGGCGCGTCGGGCACTGCTACGGTCGATCTCCGGGGGCTTGGCTCGGACCGTACGCTGGTTCTGATCGACGGTCGCCGTATGGGTTACGGTTCGCCTAATGATACGGCTGCCGACCTGAACCAGATTCCGGGTCAGTTGGTTGATCGTGTGGAAGTCCTGACGGGCGGCGCAGCAGCTGTTTATGGCTCTGACGCCATCGCCGGCGTGGTCAACTTCATCATGAAGAAAGACTTCGAAGGGCTGCGGATCGATGCCCAGTACGGCTTCTATCAGCATCACAACGACTATGACGGTCCAGGCAACCTGCGCAGTGTCATTGAAGGTCGTGCGGCTGGCAACCCTTCACAGTTCAAGCTGCCGGATGACAATGTGATGGACGGCTTTAGCCGTGAAGTCACCATTATCATGGGGGTGAACGCCCCGGATGGACGTGGCAACCTCACAGCTTACGCAGGCTATCGCAAGAACAACAAGATCCTGGGTCGTGATCGCGACTATTCCTCTTGTTCGCTGGGTGGCGAGAATGCAGGCAGCTTTGTATGCGGCGGCTCCAGCACCAATGCGACCGGGCGGTTCAACTCATTGGAGAATGGCGCCAACCTGACTGTCGCCAGTGGCGGTGGTTTCCGCAACTATACGGGTGACGACGCCTATAATTTTGGCCCGCTGAACCACTATCAGCGCCCTGATGAACGCTACACCCTGGGCGCCTACGGGACCTACAAGGTCAATGATAAGATTGAAGCCTTCACCAGCCTGAGCTTTAGCGACTACAGCACCGTCGCTCAGATCGCTCCTTCCGGTGTATTCTTCGGCGGCGGCACGTCGGCAAACGGCGGTTACAACATCAGCTGCGACAATCCTCTTCTGTCGGGCGCTCAGGCGACTGCGTTGGGTTGTGCTCCAGGTGTTGATACGGTTGAGGTGCTGATTGGTCGTCGTAACGTCGAAGGCGGCGGTCGTCAGGATTCCATTGGTTCCCAGAACTATCGTGGGGTCGTCGGCATCCGCGGTGATTTGAGCGACACTTGGAGCTACGATCTGGCCGCCAGTTATTCGAAGGTCAGCCTTAGCCGCACTTATCTGAACGATTTCTCGAACCAGCGTATTGGACGTGCGCTTGACGTGGCGATCGATCCGGCAACGGGTAAGGCTGCGTGCGTTTCGGCGATCGATCCCGACGGTCCGACCGGTCCGTTGGCTGCCGTTGATGCCGCCTGCGTTCCTTACAACATCTATTCGCCGGATGGCGTCACGCCGGAAGCCTTGGCGTATCTCCAGACCCCGGGCCTTCAGCGCGGGGCCACGGAACAGCAGGTTATCACGCTTGCTGTGACGGGCGATCTGAGTTCGTATGTCAGCAGCCCATGGGCTGATGGCGGCCTGCAAGTCGCCTTCGGCGCTGAATACCGTCGCGACAAGCTTGTCGCGACTTCGGACACCTCGTTTGAGACGGGTGATTTGGCCGGGCAAGGCGGACCCACGAAGAGCGTGGCTGGTTCTGTTCAGGTCTATGATCTGTTCGGCGAATTCCGTCTGCCGCTCATCGAGGGGCGTCCCTTTGCAGACCAGGTGTCGATCAACGGCTCGTACCGCCATTCGACCTACGACAAGTTCAAGTCTGACGCCTATGGGTTTGGCATCGACTGGGCCCCTGTCTCGGATCTTCGTTTCCGGGCCAGCTTGGCGCGAACGACGCGAGCGCCGAATGTTATCGAACTGTTCCGCCCGCAAGGCCTGAACCTGTTTGATGCGGATGGCGACCCTTGCGGGCCGAATCCGACAGCGACGCTTGCTCAGTGCGTAGCAACCGGCGTTCCGTCCGCTCAGTACGGCCTGGTCGGCGGTTTGTTGGAAAGCCCAGCCGGGCAGTACAACTACTTGCAGAGCGGTAACCCGGACCTCGCGCCTGAAACGGCGGACACCTACACGTTCGGGGCAGTGTTCGCTCCTTCGTTCGTGCGTGGCCTCAATATCTCCGTCGATTACTACAATATTGATCTGAAGAACCGGATCGACATCATTGATCCGTTGGTCACCCTCGATAACTGCTATGTTAACAACCAGGCGGATGCGTGTGCGCGTGTCGTTCGCAGCAACATTGGCACCCTCTGGACAACGGGTGGATATGTCGAGGCCTTCAACACCAATATTGGTGGTTTGAAGACTTCGGGCATCGATGTGAACGTCAACTACAACGTCGGCCTCGACCGCTTTGGTTTGGACACTTACGGCAGTCTGGCCTTCAACATGGTCGGTTCGTGGCTCGACAAGATGGAAACCGATCCGGGCGCGGGTGCTGCCGTATATGACTGTGTCGGTAAGTTTGCCGGTGAGTGCGGAACGCCCAAGAATGAGTGGCGTCACCGCGCGCGTGTGACCTGGCAGATGCCTTGGAACGCTGACCTGTCGGCTACGTGGCGTTACTACGGTGGCGTCGATAACGTCGCCGGTCCGGGACGTCTTGACAGCAGTTTCGATGCACAAAACTACTTCGATCTGGCTGCCAACGTGCAACTGCGTGACAATATGAAGCTGCGCGTCGGCATCAACAACGTCTTCGATCGCGATCCTCCGCTATCGTACAGCGTTGGCACCACCGGCAATAACAACACCTATCCACAAACCTACGATGCAATGGGTCGATTCATGTTCATCGGCATCACGGCTGACTTCTAAAAGTCATTCGATCTAGCACTGGGAGCGGCGAGCATTTTGCTCGCCGCTTTTTTTCGCCCCATTAAAACCATTTGCCTGGGTAAGCGTTGCTTTCGCTTAGGTTGTGCAGCCCATCCTAGGGTCGAGGAATTTCATGAATAAAAATAGCATCTTCATTGCCGTAGCGATTGCCGTCAGTGTGGGGTCTGCGGCTTTCGCGCAGGATCAGGATGGTCCGATCGTCACGAACCGCTCGAACGAAAGCGCGGATGCATTGAGGACGCGGGAAGCCATCGCCTATTCGAACACGCTGCCGCGCGGGGCGCCGACGCAGGACTATCCGTTGGTGGCCTGGTGCGATGCGTTGGTGACGGGTCATGCGGATCTTGGCGAGACACTGACCAATCGTTCGCCTGAGGATACGGAGCTGGTGCGTCTGGGCCGTCTGGAGGCACAGGATTTCCGCAGCGCCCTGGCGGCGGCTGAGCCACGTCAGACGGCGGCGTCGAAGGCGGCGGCGCAACAGGCGGCTGCAGCGGCCAAGGCGCAGTGGGCGCCGTTGTTGGCCAGTCAGGACGAGGCGGCGCGCAGCCAGTCGTTCGGCCTGTTCTATGGTCTGCCGGGCCGCTGCGAACACGCGGCGCGCCGCATTCGAAACAACATCACGACGCCGCCCGCGACGCCGGCGGACGTCGGTCTGGAAGAGCCCGCCGCCAACTGATCGACGCTGGCGACCTGTAACGGCGGTCTGAGCTGGCGCTCAGGCTGCCGTTTCGCGTGGTGCGGCGTAGGGATCGTAGTTGAGGATGGGGGACAGCCAGCGTTCGACGACGGCGACCTCCATCCCCTTGCGGCGGGCGTAGTCCTCCACCTGATCGCGATCGATCTTGCCCACGCCGAAATAGTGGCTGCCGGGGTGGCCGAAGTATAGGCCCGAGACCGAGGCCGGGGGCGTCATGGCGAAGCTTTCGGTCAGGGCCATGCCTGCATTCACGCCCGCGTTCAGCAGGCGGAACAGTGTGGCCTTTTCCGTGTGGTCGGGCTGGGCCGGATAGCCGGGGGCAGGGCGGATGCCCTGATATTGCTCGGCGATCAGGTCATCGACGCTGGTGGCCTCATCCGGCATGTAGCCCCACAGCTGAGTGCGGACTTCCTTGTGCAGGCGTTCGGCGAAGGCCTCGGCAAGGCGGTCGGCCAGCGCCGTGGCCATGATTGACGAATAGTCGTCGCCTGCGTCCTTGAACCGTTTGGCGATTTCCAGTTCGCCATGACCGGCGGTGACGGCGAAGGCGCCGATGTAGTCATCGCCTTCCTCGGCGACGAAGTCGGACAGGGCAAGATTCGGTTTGCCGTTCGACTTCTTGATCTGCTGGCGCAGGGTGTGGAAGCGGGCGATTTCCTCTGTGCGGGTTTCGTCCGAGAAGACGGCGATGTCGTCGCCGACGGCGCGGGCGGGCCAGAAGCCGACGACACCCTTTGCCGTGAACCATTTCTCTTCGACGATGCGCTTCAGCATGGCCTGGGCGTCCTTGAACAGGTCGCGTGCGGCCTCGCCGACGATCTCATCCTCAAGGATCAGCGGATAGCGGCCGATCAGCTCCCAACTGGCGAAGAAGGGGGTCCAGTCGATGTGGTTGACCAGGTCCTGCAGATCCCAGGCGTCGAACGCCTTCACCCCGATGAAGGACGGGGCGCCGGGCATGGGCAGGGACGGATCGGGGCGGAAACGGTTCTCGCGCGCCTGGGCCAGAGTGGCGCGGGCCTTCACCTCCTGGCCGCGGGCGTACTGTTCGCGAATGCGGATGTATTCGTCGCGGGTGGCGGCTTCGTTCCTGGCCCGCTCGGTCGGCGACAGCAGACCCGCGACCACGCCCACGGCGCGGCTGGCGTCGATGACATAGGTGGTCGAGCCGCGACGATAGGCGGGTTCGATCTTGACCGCCGTATGGGTGCGGCTGGTGGTGGCGCCGCCGATCAGCAGGGGGATGTCGAAGCCGCGGCGCTCCATCTCGGCGCCGACGAAGACCATTTCGTCCAGCGATGGGGTGATCAGGCCAGACAGGCCGATGATGTCCACCTTGTGCTCGACAGCGGCGTCCAGGATGCGGTCGGCCGGGACCATGACGCCCAGGTCGATGACCTCGTAGTTGTTACATTGCAGCACGACGCCGACGATATTCTTGCCGATGTCGTGGACGTCGCCCTTCACCGTCGCCATCAGGATCCGGCCCGCCTGTTCGCGGGGTTTACCGGCCTTTTCGGCCTCCATGAAGGGTTCGAGCCAGGCGACGGCCTGTTTCATCACGCGGGCGGATTTCACAACCTGCGGCAGGAACATCTTGCCTGATCCGAACAGGTCGCCGACCACGTTCATCCCGTCCATCAGCGGACCTTCGATGACGTGCAGCGGGCGTTCGACCGAGAGGCGCGCCTCCTCGGTGTCGGCGTCGATATATTCGGTGATCCCGTTCACCAAAGCGTGCTCGATCCGCTTGCCGACCGGGGCGTCGCGCCATTTCAGATCCACGACGCGGGCCGCGCCCTTTTCGCCCTTGTAGGTGGGGGCCATGTCCACCAGCCGCTCGGTGTTGGACACATTGGTCCGCTGCGGGCGGTTCAGGATCACGTCCTCGACGGCCTCGCGCAGCACCGGGTCGATGTCGTCATAGACGGGCAGGTCGCCCGCATTGACGATGCCCATGTCCATGCCCGCATTGATGGCGTGATACAGGAAGACGCTATGGATCGCCCGGCGCACCGGCTCATTGCCGCGGAAGCTGAACGAGACGTTCGACACGCCGCCTGAGACGCGGGCGTAGGGCAGGGTGGCCTTGATGACCTTGACCGCCTCGATGAAGTCGACGGCGTAATTGTCGTGCTCCTCGATCCCCGTCGCCACGGCGAAGATATTGGGGTCGAAGATGATGTCCTCGGGCGGGAAGCCGACCTCGTTCACCAGGATGTTGTAGGCGCGGGTGCAGATCTCGATCTTGCGCGCGGCGGTGTCGGCCTGACCGACTTCGTCAAAGGCCATGACCACGACGGCGGCGCCGTAGCGCAGACATTGGATCGCGTGGTCGCGGAAGGCCTGTTCGCCCTCCTTCATGCTGATCGAATTGACGATCGGCTTGCCCTGAACGCACTTCAGGCCTGCCTCGATGACCTCCCATTTGGAGCTGTCGATCATCACCGGCACGCGGGCGATGTCAGGTTCCGCCGCGATCAGGTTGAGGAAGGTCCGCATGGCGACGACGCCGTCCAGCAGGCCTTCGTCCATGTTGATGTCGATGATCTGGGCGCCCGCCTCAACCTGCTGACGGGCGACGTCCAGGGCGGCGGAATAGTTCCCCTCGACCACCAGCTTGCGGAATTTGGCCGAGCCGGTGACGTTGGTCCGTTCGCCGACGTTGATGAAGACGGGACGCATCAGGAAGCCAGCTCGAACGGTTCAAGTCCCGACAGGCGCAGGGCCACCGGGCGTTCCGGGATGGCGCGGGGCTTCAGCGGAGCGACCTCTTCGGCAACATGCTTGATGTGGTCGGGCGTCGTGCCGCAGCAGCCGCCGACGATGTTGACCAGGCCGGAGGCGGCCCATTCCTCAATGAAGTGGGCGGTTTCGTGGGGCTGTTCGTCGTACTGGCCCATGGCGTTGGGCAGGCCCGCGTTGGGATAGGCGGCGACCAGGGTGTCGGCGACGCGGCTCAGTTCGGCGATGAAGGGGCGCATCAGGTCGGCGCCCAGCGCGCAGTTGAAGCCCACGGCGAAGGGTTTGGCGTGGCGCACGCTGTTCCAGAAGCCTTCGGCCGTCTGGCCCGACAGGGTGCGGCCCGAACGGTCGGTGATGGTGCCGGAAATCCAGATGGGCAGGGGATCAAGTCCCTCGTCCTCCAGATCCTTGATCGCCTTGATGCAGGCCTTGCAGTTCAGCGTGTCGGTGATGGTTTCGATCAGATACAGATCGACGCCGCCCTGGTTCAGGGCCTTCACCTGCTGGCGATAAGCTTCGTACACTTGGTCGAAGGTGACCAGCCGCGCGCCGGGGTCGTTCACGTCGGACGACATGGATAGCATCTTGTTCAGCGGGCCGATGGAGCCGGCGGCGAAACGGGGCTTGTGCGGCTCCTTCTCGGTCCAACGGTCGGCGGCGGCTCGGGCCAGTTTGGCGCCTTCCAGATTGATGTCCCACACAGCCTGCGCGTCCAGCGCATAGTCTTCCTGAGCGATGGTGGTCGCCGAGAAGGTGTTGGTCTCGGAAATGTCGGCGCCAGCGGCGAAATACTGGTCGTGCAGGTCGGAGATGACGTCGGGACGTGTGATGCAGAGGATGTCATTGTTCCCCTTCATCTGGTCCTTTTCGTTGTAGCCGTTGGCGGTCACGAAGCGGTCGCCGCGGAAGTCTGCCTCGTTCAGCCCACGCCGCTGGATCATCACGCCCCACGATCCGTCGAGAACCAGAATGCGTTCCTTGGCCGCCGCGTGCAGGGCGGCGATCCGTTCCGGGCGGGTCAGGGGGGATGTCATTACGCGACGGCCTTGGTTTCACGCACGCCCAGCACGCGACAGATCGCATAGACCAGATCGGCGCGGTTCAGGGTGTAGAAGTGGAAGTCGCTGAAGCCCTCTTCCTGCAGACGGGCGCAGGTTTCGGCGGCGACCGAGGCGGCCAGCAACTTGCGTGTCTCGGGATCGTCGTCCAGCCCGTCGAAATGCCCGGCCAGCCATTCCGGCACCGACGCGCCGCATGAGCCGCACATCCGCTTCAGGCCGTTGAAGTTGGACACCGGCATAACGCCGGGGATCAGCGGAATGGTCACGCCCGCCGCCCGGACCCGGTCGCGGAAGCGCAGGAAGGCATCGATGTCGAAGAAGAACTGGCTGACGGCGCGGGTAGCGCCTGCATCTACCTTGGCCTTCAGCACATCGATGTCGTGGTCGATGGAGGGGCTTTCGGGGTGGCGTTCGGGATAGGCGCCGACCGTGACGTCGAAGCCGCCGATACGGCTGATGGCGGCGGTCAATTCGGTGGCGTTGGCGTAGCCGTCGGCGCGGGGCTGATAGGCGCCGCCGATGCCGGATGCGCCGGGCGGATCGCCGCGCAGGGCGACGATATGATCGACGCCGATGGTCTTGTAGCCCTCGATGACCTCATCGACCTCTTCGCGGCTGGCGTCGACGCAGGTCAGGTGGGCGGCGGGGCGCAGGGAGGTTTCGGTGATGATGCGCTGAACCGTCCGGTGGGTCCGTTCACGCGTCGAACCGCCTGCGCCATAGGTGACGGAGACGAAGGCTGGGTTCAGCGGCTCCAGCCGCCGGATCGCCTTCCACAGATTGGCCTCGGCCTCGTCTGACTTGGGCGGGAAGAATTCGAAGGAGACGCGGACCTCGTTACGGTTCGATCCCGCACGGGCGACGGGGCCGAGCGGCGACAGCAGCAGGGCGCGGGCTTCGGCCAGATTGAGCGGAGCGGGGGAGGCCATCAGGCGGTCTTTCTGTCCTGGAGGCGGCGTTCCGCCGTCCAGATGGTCACGGTCAGGCCCTCGGCGTCGTGCGGCAGGGCGATGGGGGCGGACGGCGTCAGGCCGCCATCCTGCAGCCAGCCGTTGATCTCGCTGTCGGCGAAGCCCAGGCGGCGATGCTGATGGGCCTCGCGCATGTGTTCGAAGTCGTGGGGCGCGAAGTCGATGATGACCAGACGCCCGCCGGGGCTGACCAGGCGGCAGGCCTCGGCGACGGCGGCGGCGGGGTCGGAAAGGTAGTGCAGCACCTGGTGGACGATCACCAGATCGGCGCTGGCGGCGGGCAGGCGGGTGGCGAAGATGTCGCCGTGGCGCAGTTCGACCTGCTCAACGCCCGCCTTGGTGACATTGGTGCGGGCGATGTTGAGCATGTTCTGGCTGAGATCCAGCCCGACGGACATTTTCGCCTTCTTGCCGAACAGGGTCAGCATCCGGCCCGAGCCGGTGCCCAGATCGACCACGCGCTCGAACGGGCCGGGGCCGACGGCCTTCTCCAGCGCGGCTTCGACGGCGCTTTCGCTGACATAGAGGCTGCGCAGGCGGTCCCACTGGGGCGCGACCTGTTCGAAATAGCTGACGGCGGCTTCCTCGCGGTCCTTGCGGACTTCATCAAGGCGGCGGTGATCGGCTTCACCGGCGTCTTCGGCCAGAATATCCAGCACCGTGTCGATCAGGCGGCGGGCCTGGGCGTCGTGCGACAGGCGGTAATAGACGCGGGCGCCGTCCGGGAAGCGTTCGATCAGACCGGCGTCGGTCATCAGCTTCAGATGGCGCGAGACGCGGGGTTGGCTCTGGTCCAGAATCCGCGACATCTCCATGACCGACAGCTCTTCTCCCGCCAGCAACGACAGGACGCGCAGGCGGGTCGGCTCGCCAGCGGCGCGCAGGGCTTCGACAGTCTGATCAGCGGACAGGCTCATGCGATCATATAAAGATATCCTTATATGATTTGGCAAGTGAAATCGCTTCTCAGATAAGGATGCGACGGGAAAACTTCGTGCGTGCGTTCAAGGTTTCGCAGCCCTTTTGGAGTGGTCCCATGCGTATCCTGCTGATTACCGCCTTCGCACTTGCCGCCGCCGGCCCGGCCCTGGCCCAGAGTGATTTCCCCGAGCCGCCGCAGATGGCGGGGCCGCCGATGGGCGGGGGGCAGGGCGGCGGCCAATGGGGCGGAATGCGACCGCCGGAACGCGAGACCCTGGCCCAGTTTCAGGCGCGGATGGGGCAGTTGTTCGAACGTCTGGACGCCAATCACGACGGCGTTGTCGATGCGACCGAGTTGGCCAATGGCCGCGGCGGGCGGATGCTGACACGGTTCGACGCGGACAACGACGGCCGGATCACGCGGGCCGAGTTCGATGCGGGCGTTCAGGCCGAGTTCAAGACGCTGGACAAGAACGGCGACGGCGTCGTGACAGCGGACGAACGGCCCCAGCGCCCGCGCTGAGATCAGACGACGGGCGTCTTCAAGGGTTCGCCTGCGAAATGCGCCTGAAGGTTCTCGATCAGAAGCACCAGCATGCCTTGCACGCCGGCGGTCGTGGCGCCGCCGGTGTGGGGCGTCAGGACTGTGTTGGGCACGTCGGCCCAACGCGCGGGATCGGTCGGCTCGTCGATGAAGACATCCAGCGCCGCCTGGCCCAGGGCGCCGGATTTCAATGCAGCGATCAGGGCATCCTCGTCCACCACCTGCCCGCGCGAGACATTGACCAGCAGTCCGTCCGGGCCGAGCGCGTCGAGGATTTCGCGTGAGATCAGGCCGCGATTGGTCTCATCCGCCTTGCAGGCCACGACCAGGACGTCGCTGGCCTTGGCCAGGGCCAGCAGGGATTCAGCGCGGGGCCATTGCGCCTCGTGTGGACGCGGGCCCCACCAGCTGACCGCCATGCGGAAGGCTTCGGCGCGGCTGGCGACGGCCTTGCCGATATGGCCCAGGCCGACGACGCCCAGCTTTTGGCCGCCGATGGAGGCGGTGATGTTGCGGGTCTCGATCGTCCATTCGCCTGTGCGGACCTGACGGTCGCCGGATGCGATCTGGCGTCGCGCAGCCAGGATCAGGCCCAGGGCGTGATCGGCGACGTCTTCGTGATTGACGCCGGGCGCATGGGTGACCGGCAGGCCGCGCGCGCGGCACCATTCGATATCGATGCCGTCATAGCCCGAGGTGAAACAGGCGATCAGGCTGAGATTGGGAAGCTGTTCGATCAGGGCCTTGTCGAGCGGGTATTCCCCGGCGACGACCATGACGCGGATATCGTGGGCGGCCTCGACCGGCGGGCCTTCCCAGAAGCGGTAAACGTCGTAGGCGCTCTCGAGGAAGCCGGAGAGCGGGGCGAGATGCCGCTGCATGATGAGAACGGCGGGGCGTTGGGTCATGCAGCGGCTCCTCTTTATCGATCAGTCGATTACCGACCGAACTTCTGGTGCTGGATGCGCTTGGGGATGATGCTGTCGGCGCCCAGGCGGCGCATCTTGTCCTGTTCGTAAGCTTCGAAGTTGCCTTCGAACCATTCCACATGGCCGTCGCCTTCGAAAGCGAGGATGTGGGTGGCCAGACGGTCAAGGAACCAGCGGTCGTGGGAGATGACCACGGCGCAGCCCGCGAATTCCTCCAGAGCCTCTTCGAGGTTCTGCAGGGTTTCGATGTCCAGGTCGTTGGTCGGTTCGTCGAGCAGGATCAGGTTGCCGCCGGACGCCAGCGTCTTGGCCAGGTGGACGCGGTTGCGCTCACCACCGGACAGCTGGCCGACCTTCTTCTGCTGGTCGCCGCCCTTGAAGTTGAAGCTGCCAACATAGGCGCGGGTGTTGATCTCGCGCTTGCCGACCATCATCACGTCGGTGCCGCCCGAGATGGCCTGCCAGATGGTTTCGTCCGGCTTCAGGTCGTCGCGCGACTGGTCGACATAGGCCAGCTTGACGGTTTCGCCGACCTTGATCGTGCCGCCGTCGGGCTGTTCCTGGCCGGTGATCAGCTTGAACATGGTCGACTTGCCGGCGCCGTTGGGGCCGATGACGCCGACGATGCCGTTGGGCGGCAGCTTGAAGGTCAGGTTGTCGAACAGGGTCTTCTCGCCATACGACTTCTGCAGGCCTTCGACCTCCAGAACCACATTGCCCAGACGCGGGCCAGGCGGGATCTGGATGTGGGCGTGCGTTTGCGCGCCGCGCATCGATTCCTGTTCCTCGACCATCCGCTCATAGGCGGCCAGACGGGCCTTGGACTTGGCTTGACGGGCCTTGGCGCCCGAACGGACCCATTCCAGTTCGCGGGTGAGGGCGCGCTGGCGGGCTTCGGATTCCGACTGTTCCTGCACCACGCGCTTGGTCTTGGCTTCCAGCCATGAGGAGTAGTTGCCCTCGTGCGGGTGGCCCTTGCCGCGGTCCAGCTCCAGCGTCCACTTGGTCACCTGGTCCAGGAAGTAGCGGTCGTGGGTGACCAGAATGACGCAGCCGGGGAAGTTCTCCAGGTGGTGCTGCAGCCAGGCGACGGATTCGGCGTCCAGGTGGTTGGTCGGTTCGTCCATCAGCAGCATGTCGGGCTTGGACAGCAGCAGGCGGGCCAGGGCCACGCGGCGCTTTTCACCGCCCGACAGGTTGGTGACTTCCCAGTCGTCCGGCGGGCAGCGCAGAGCGCCCATGGCCTGGTCGATGCGGCTGTCGATGTCCCAAACGTCGCCGGCGTCGATCTTCTCCTGGAGGCTGGTCATCTCCTCCATCAGTTCGTCGGTGTAGTTTTCGCCCAGTTCTGCGGCGACTTCGTTGAAGCGGTTGACCCACTGCTTCTCTTCGCACCAGGCCTCGACGTTCTGGCGAACGTTCAGGGCGGGATCCAGCTGGGGCTCCTGCTCCAGATAGCCGCGCTTGATGCCGTCGGCGGCGCGGGCTTCACCCGTGAACTCGGTGTCCAGGCCGGCCATGATCTTCAGCAGGGTCGATTTACCCGAGCCGTTGACGCCGACGACGCCGATCTTGGCGTCGTTGTAGAAGCTGAGCCAGATGTTTTCGAAAATCTTGCGGCCGCCAGGGAAGGTCTTGGTCAGACCCTGCATCTGGAAAATATATTGTTGCGCCATGAGGTGCGGTTTCGCCCTTCGGGTTCGTCTTGACGTGGGAGGTTCGGGCGGATGTAGCGACCCGGAGCGCGAAGGGCAAATAAGGCCGCGCACAAACGACTGTGGCATCGCGCCGTAGCTGCGATGTTGGGAGGCCTGAGTGGAGGGCAAGCCGGGGCGCCGGGGTTGACGCCCCGCGCGGGTGGTTGGCCTGCAAGCTCGGGGCGCTGAATGGTGGCGGTCTTATCGCCTTAACCCCGAAGCCTGCGGCGGGTTGGCGGGGTCTGTGAAACCCTGTCCAGGTGCGGCCGTGACATTTCCCATGCAATGACGAAGGTGAGGCGCCTACTTCGCCGGCAGCACCGCCAGAAGCCCGCGGGTGAAGCCGACCGGGGCCACCGTCAGGTGGTCTTCGTCGGTCAGGACCAGGGATTGGACGCGCAGGTTCGGATAGTGATGGGACTTCAGCGTCGTCTCCATCGTCTGCATGTCGCGCACCAGATTGGCGCCGCTGGTATTGCGAGGGCTGGGGCCGGGCACTTCCCAATCGCCGACATACATGAAGACATTGGCGGGCAGGTCGGTGTGGCTGCGGGCGTAGGCGGCCTCCATCGTCATGATGTGGCGCTTGTCGAACCAGAAGGACGGGCTGCCCAGCACATAGGCCTGGAACATCGACGGGTCGGTGAACAGGATCTGGGCGCCCAGCAGGCCGCCGTAGGAATGACCCAGCAGGACGCGGCGCGCGGGGTCGGCGCGGAAGCGGTTGTCGATGAAGGGCAGGACTTCGTTCTTCAGATAGGTCTGATAGGCCGCGCCCTGGCCATGGACGTTGCTGCTGGCGCTGCGCGGGCCGTTGGGCGTTGGGGTGTAGTCACGATTGCGGCTGACCACGCCGCTGTCGCCGCGCGAATAGGACAGACCGACCAGGATGAACTCCTCGAGGCGGGGGCCGTCCAGATTCACACGTCGGGCGACCTGACGGATGATGGGAAAGGCATAGTCCGCGTCGGTGACGTACAGCACCGGATAACGGCGCTGGGGATTGGCCTCATAGCTGGCGGGCAGACTGACGAAGACCTCGTAGTCGCGGCCCGAAACCGGATCTGGCACGGTCCAGACCTGGGTGCCCTTCAGCACATAGGGGGCGCCTTCCGCCTGGGCGGCCTGGGCCTGGGCTGCGGTTTGCGGCGACGATTGGGCGTCCGCCTTGGGCGAGCAGGCGGCGGCGAGAACGGCCATCAGTGCAACGGCCGGGCCCGAGCGTTTCATTCGTGATTCCCCCTGAAGCGTTGCGGGGAGGCTAGGGTTGAATGTGGCGCTGAAGGGGCGGCCGCGTCGTTCAGGCGTAGTTGAAGCTGATGGAGATGCGGTCAGACTTGGCCTGATTGGTCGGGACTTCGTGGCGCAGCCAGCTTTCCCACATCAGCACCGTCCCCGCCTGAGGGCGCAGATAGACGAAGGGGCGTTCGGCCTCGGGGGCGTCCTCGGTGACGCCGGGACGGGCCATCATGAAGGGCAGGCGGGGGTCTTCCAGCTTCAGCGACGAGGCGCCGTCGGGGATGTCGATATAGACGGTGCCGGACAGGAAGGCGTGCGGGTGGATATGGCCGGTGTGACCGCCGCCGGGCTTCAGGATATTGACCCACAGATTGTCCAGCCGTGGCTTGCGCGCCAGGTCGAAGTTCAGGGCCTTGGCGTAGGCGACGGCGTGACGGTCCAGATGGCGTTTCAGCTCCGCGAACTCGGGGAAGCGCTGCGGCAGGTCGTTCAACGAGCCATAGGAGGTGTAGCCCCGATAGGCGTTGGCGCGGCACCAGCGGCGGCCGGCTTCATCCTCTTCCGCCATCATGCGGATGACGTCGATCAGTTGTTCGTTGAAGTCGGGCCAGCCCCGGCCGTCGGCGAGGGAGGCTTCATAGACCTGGGTGACGAAGAGGGGGCGCAGTGACATGGCTGCGGGATAGCGGGTTCAGGACCGCACGGGAACTGGCGGCGCACATTTTGGGACGAGAGAACGATGGCGCCCGCCCTCTCGCCTGATGCGCATGATCCGGTTAAGGATGGGCTATGTTCAAGTCCGTCCTTGTCGCCAATCGCGGCGAAATCGCCTGCCGTGTCTTCCGCACCGCCAAGCGGATGGGGATACGCACCATCGCCGTCTATTCCGAGGCCGACGCCCATGCCCTGCATGTGCGCGAAGCCGACGAGGCGGTCCTGATCGGCCCGGCTGCGGCGCGGGAAAGCTATCTGGACGGCGCCAAGGTGCTGGCGGCGGCCAAGGCGACGGGGGCGGAGGCGATCCACCCCGGATACGGCTTCCTGTCCGAAAACGCCGAGTTCGCCGAGGCTGTCGCGGCGGCGGGCCTGATCTGGATCGGGCCGGACCCGTCCTCGATCCGGGCCATGGGGCTGAAGGATGCCGCCAAGGATCTGATGATCAGGGCTGATGTGCCGGTGACGCCCGGCTATCAGGGCGCGGACCAGTCGGAAGAGACGCTGACGGCGGAGGCCGCGCGGATCGGCTATCCCGTGCTGATCAAGGCGGTTGCAGGCGGCGGCGGCAAGGGAATGAAGCGGGTCGATGATCCCGCCGACTTCGCCGCCGGTCTGGCCAGCGCCAAGCGCGAGGGCGCGGCGGCTTTCGGCGACGACCGGGTGCTGATCGAACGCTACATCACCCGCCCGCGCCACATCGAGGTGCAGGTGTTCGGGGACAAGCACGGCAATGTCGTCCACCTGTATGAGCGCGACTGTTCGCTGCAACGCCGCCACCAGAAGGTGATCGAAGAGGCGCCTGCGCCGGGCATGAGCGAGGCCGTGCGCGCCGCTGTGACCGGGGCCGCGATCAAGGCGGCCAAGGCGGTGAACTATGTCGGGGCCGGAACCATCGAATTCATCGCCGACGCCTCTGACGGGCTGAAGGCGGACGGCGTCTGGTTCATGGAGATGAACACCCGCCTGCAGGTCGAGCATCCGGTGACCGAGAGCGTGACCGGCGTCGATCTGGTCGAATGGCAGTTCCGCGTGGCGGCGGGCGAGCCGATCCCGTTGAAACAGGACGAGATCAAACTGAACGGCTGGGCCATGGAGGCGCGGCTGTATGCCGAAGACCCCGCGAACGGCTTCCTGCCCTCCATCGGCAAGCTGGAGCATTTCGTGATGCCTGACGGCATCCGCGTCGACACCGGCGTGGAGCAGGGCGGCGAGGTCAGCCAGTTCTATGACCCGATGATCGCCAAGCTGATCGTGCACGAAGACACGCGCGAAGCGGCGGCGGCGCGGCTGGCCGAGGCGGCGGGCGAGGTCGAGGTCTGGCCGGTCAAGGCCAATGCGGGCTTCCTGAAACGCTGTCTGGTCCATCCGCGCTTTGTAGCGGGCGACGTGGATACGGGCTTCATCGCGGAAGAAGAGGCGGCGCTGTTGGGAAGCGGGCCGTCGTCGGACGCCAGAGTCGCCGCGTTGAACCTGATCGCGGACCATCATCATTTGTCGCCGCAACTGGGCGAATATCTGTCGCCTTGGTCGTCGGATGCCGACAGCGCGGCCGTTGGCTTTCGTCTTAATGGCCCGTCGCGCGCGTTGTTTCAGACGCAGATCAATGGCGAGAGAGTCGAAGGGTCGGCTCTGAGCAACGGACGTGGAGATTTCAGTTGGAAGATCGAAGTCGACGGTCGAGCGGTCGTTAGTCGCGCTGCTGGAGATCGGATCGTCGTCGGTGACGATGTGACGCTCGGCTATGTTGGAGCCATGGGCGGCGTCGAAGGAGTCATCTTCGAGCATGGCGACGCCTGGCCTGTTACAGCAATTAGCCATGTGCGGGGGCAGGGTGAAGGTTCCGCTTCAGACGGCAGCCTCCGCGCGCCCATGCCGGGCAAGATCGTCGCCACGCCGGCCAAGGCGGGCGACGTCGTGACCAAGGGCCAGCCTGTCGTGGTGCTGGAGGCCATGAAGATGGAGCACGCCCTGACGGCGCCCTTCGACGGGGTGGTCGAGAGCGTCTCGTCCAGCGTCGGGGATCAGGTCACCGAAGCGACCGTTCTGGCGGTGGTGAAGGCGTCAGCCGAAGCCGTCTGAACCACATCTTTACGGAGTTATCTGTCTGAAATTTAATGAGGATAGCTGCATCCGCTGACGTCGGTCAAAGCCTCTGACGCTGTAGAAGTGTTGGAGAAGCCTGTGTTCAGAATCCTTGTCGCCGCCTCGGCCCTCGCCGTGGCCTGTTTCGCCCCCGTCGCCGCATCGGCGCAGTCGGCGCCGCCCGCCGCCGCGCCGGAGCCGGTTCAGGTCATGATCGTGGGGGCGTTCCATTTCGACAATCCGGGACAGGACCTGAACAACGTCGTCGTTGATCCTGTGACGACGCCGCAGAAGCAGGCGGAACTGGAGGCGGTGGCTGAAGGACTGCGGCGGTTTCGCCCGACGGCGGTGGCGCTGGAGCGTGTGGCGGCGGACAAGACGACCCTGCTGGATCAGGTCTATCCCTCGTTCCAGCCGTCAATGCTGCTGACCCACGCCGATGAGCGTTATCAGATCGGCTATCGGCTGGCGAACCTGGAGGGGCTGAGCCGCGTTTACGCCATTGATGAACAGCCGGAAGAAGGCGGGCGAGATTATTTCCCGTTCGAAAAGGTGCAGGCCTGGTTCACAGCCCGTCACCGGGAAGCTGAGTTCGCGGCCCTGAACGCCCCCGTCGCCGCCTATGCCGCCGAACTGTCGGAGCGCCAGAAGCATGAAACCCTGGGTCAGCTGCTGGCCGAGGACAGCAGCCCGGATCATCCGATCAGCGGCAATATGGACATCTACTACGGCCTGTTGAAGTTCGGTGACGGGGCGGAGCAACCGGGCGCCGAGCTGAACGCGGGCTGGTATGAGCGCAACGCCAAGATCTTCACCAAGCTGATGGCCGTGGCGCGGCCAGGCGATCGGATCGTGGTCGTGTTCGGTGCGGGACACGGCTACTGGCTGCGCCACTTCGTGCAGAACACGCCGGGCTACCAACTGGTCGAAGCCTTGCCGTATCTGAATCCTGCGCCGTAGAGGGGCGTCATGAGACGACGGGTCTGGCCATTCCGGGGCGGGGTGACTAGGTGGGCGCCATGTCGCTTCACATGATCAAGCTTTGCGTCGGGGTGTCCGAGGTCGAATGGCTGGAGACACGGGCCGCCAGCGGCCAGCCTCTGGTGGTTCACACCCGGATGACGCCCAAGCGTGCGGCCGAGATCGAGGATGGCGGATCGCTGTATTGGGTCATCAAGGGCAGCATCGCCTGCCGCCAGCCGATCGTGGACATCACGACCCTGGGCGAGGGCAAGGAAAGCCGCTGCGAGATCACGCTGGAGCCCAGGGTGATCCGCACGGCCCCGATGGCGCGCAGGCCGTTCCAGGGCTGGCGCTATTTCGAGCCCAAGGACGCGCCCGCCGACATCGACACCCTGGATGCGGGCGAGGCGCCGGACGAACTGGTGCGGCAACTGCGCGAACTGGGCGCCTGGTGAGAGCGGTCAGCAGGCCTTTTCGCGCACCAGATCAATGAAGGCGCGCAGTTTCGCCGGGGCGTGGCGGCGGCCGGGGTAATAGAGGCTGAGGCCCGGATAGGCCGGGGTCCAGTCGTCCAGCACCTGAATAAGACGCCCGGCGGCCAGATCGTCGGCGACCGTCTGTTCCGCGATCAGCAACAGGCCGACGCCCGCCAGCACGGCCTCGTGCATCAACGACATTTCGTCCAGAACCAGCGGGCCGGGGACGTCGATCTCGATCGCCTCGCCGCGTTTCTCGAACTCCCAGTGATAGATCGCGCCCGAGGCCATCCGCATGCGGATACAGTCGTGGTTCAGCAGGTCGTGCGGGACGCGCGGGCGCTCGCGCCCTTCGAAATAGGCGGGCGAGCCGACGACGATGGAGCGGATGGTGCGGCTGAAGGGAATGGCCACCATGTCGGCGGGCAGGCTTTCCTGCAGGCGGAAACCGGCGTCGAACCCATCTTCGACCAGGTCGATGAAGCGGCTTTCGGTGACCAGTTCGACCTTCATGTCGGGATAGCGGCGCAGATATTCCAGGATCAGCGGTTCGAACACCATGCGGGCCGCGCCGAGCGAGGTGTTCAGCCGCAGGGTGCCGGAGGGGCGGTCGCGGTGCTGGTCCACGTCTTCGATGGCGGTGTGGATCTGGGCCAGGGCCGGGCTGACCTGGGCCACGAACTGTTCGCCCGCCGCTGACAGGGCCACGCTGCGGGTGGTGCGGTCGAACAGGCGCACGCCCAGCCGCGCCTCCAGCGCCCCGACCGCGTGGCTGAGGGCCGATGACGACATGCCCAGATCACGCGCGGCGGCGCGGAAGCCCCCGCGTCGGGCCACGGCGACCACGGCTTCCAGTTCGATCAGGCCGCTGCGGTTCATTGTTCGGGTTTCCGGGACAGTTCGTGTCGGTTTTGGTTGCTTATACAGGCAATGGCGCGGCGCTACATCCCGGCTCCAACAAGGAGAGCAACCATGCGCGACATCAATCAGGTCTATATCGACGGTGCCTTCGTCACCCCGCACGGTGAAGAGCGGTTCCAACTGTTCAACCCCTCGACCGAGGCCGTGATCGGCACGGTGCGTCTGGGCGACGCCGAGGATGCACGGGCGGCGGTGGCGGCGGCGAAACGCGCCCTGCCGGCGTGGTCGCGCACGACGAAAGAAGAACGCATCGCCCTTCTGCGCCGGTTCCATGCCGCCGTCGCCGCCCGCCGCGACGACCTGATCGCCGCCATCGTCGAGGAATATGGCGCGCCCAAGGGCCGGGTCGACTGGATGGCCGACATGGCCGCGACCAATTTCCTGGAAGCCGCAGAGGCGCTGCAATCCTATGACTTCGATCAGGTCATCGGCCATGCCGAGGTGCGGATGACTCCTCTGGGCGTGGTGGCGGGCATCACCCCGTGGAACAGCAACGCCAGCTTCATCACCGCCAAGATGTCCATGGCGCTGGCGGCGGGCTGCACCATCGTCATCAAGCCCAGCGAGATGAGCGCCATCCAGACCCAGGTGGTGATGGAGGCCCTGCACGAGGTCGGCGCGCCCAAGGGCCTGTTCAACATCGTCACCGGACGCGGCGACGTGGTGGGCGCCGAGTTCACGTCGAACCCCGATGTGGCCAAGGTGACCTTCACCGGCTCGACCGCCGTGGGCAAGTCGATCCTGCGCGCCGCCGCCGAGACGATGAAGCGGGTCACGCTGGAGCTGGGCGGCAAGGGGCCGCAGATCATTCTGGACGACGCCGATCTGGACGCGGTCATGCCCGCGGTAGTGGGTTCGGGCTTCCTGAACAGCGGCCAGGCCTGCGTGGCGGGCACACGCATTCTGGTCCCCGAAAGCCGCAAGGCCGAGGCGCTGGAGAAGATCAAGGCCGCCGTCGAGGCGGTGAAGGCGGGCGATCCCCACGACCCGGACGTCTCGGTCGGCCCGATGGTCAGCCGCAAGCAATGGGATCGGGTCCAGTCCTATCTGAAGCTGGGCCAGGAAGAGGGCGCGACCCTGCTGGTCGGCGGCGAAGGACGGCCCGAGGGCCAGGACGTCGGCTGGTTCGTGCGCCCCACCGTCTTCTCCGACGTGACCAACGACATGCGGATCGCGCGCGAGGAGATCTTCGGTCCGGTGCTGAGCATCATCACCTATGGGACCGAAGACGAGGCCGTCGCCATCGCCAACGACACCCACTACGGCCTGCAGTCCTATGTGCTGTCGTCCGACACCGACCGGGCGCGGCGGATCGCGGCGCAACTGGAGGCCGGGCGGGTGATCATCAACGGCGCCCCGCATGAGCCGCAGGCCCCGTTCGGCGGCTTCAAACAGTCGGGCATCGGGCGCGAGAACGGCGTCGCCGGGCTGCTGGCCTATCTGGAGCCCAAGGCGGTCCTGGTCTGATCACGGATCAATGGCCGCGATGCGCCCGTCCGCAGCGATGCGGGCGGGCGTTCGTCTGTCGAAAGACCACAATCCGATTGGGTGTTGACCCCGGCGTTCGCCCGTGGCCTGTGCCGCGTCCCATGTTTCGTCTCAGCGCCCCCACCCGATCCACGCTTAGGCTCAGGACTCATAGCCAGAAGAGGACGGTTGCAGCGAGAGCTATGGCGGAGAGGAAGACGGTCGGGCATCGATCATAGCGCGTGGCGACAC
>NZ_JAEPWN010000002.1 GCF_016654005.1 Brevundimonas nasdae
GTCGCCACGCGCTATGATCGATGCCCGACCGTCTTCCTCTCCGCCATAGCTCTCGCTGCAACCGTCCTCTTCTGGCTATGAGTCCTGAGCCTAGGGAATACCTTCTCGCCAGGAGCTGCGTCCAACGCCGCATTCACTCCAGCGAGCCGTGATTCCGCATGCTGCATCTGTGTTTGAAAATGAGGGGCGCGGCTCCCAGTTTGCCTCAGCCTATCGATATGCACCTCAAATCGGCGCTTCAACGTCTGCAAGTTGTCCTGTTCCGCTGCCGCATCGGTCCGAACCAAGTGCGAGCAGCTATTGAAGCACTCGAGATGCTTCAAACACGGACTGGCAGCGAAGCTATTAAGGCAAAATCCGTAAGGTGTAATATGCAGAGATCCAGCTTCAGCATTAAGGTATTCAAATGCCGCTTCATCGCCCATGATAGTTTGAAGCTCCAGAAACCGCTTAACGACAGGGCCTTGGATCTTTCTACTGCGTATCAGATCGAACGCCTTGCGCGCTTTCGGGCCTAACATTTCGTCCGCCAGACGTGACTGTCCCGGCTCCATCTCCTCAAGGCGTTCAGATACAGACCGATGGTCATAAGTGTAGCTCTGAGCCACCGAAGTGCGATTGAAGCGCTTTGTAATGATGGTGTCAGCCACGCCCAACTTGAACATTTCAGTGGTCTGAAAATGTCGCAACGAATGAGGGTTTACTGAGAACGATCTAGCCTGCTCGCTCTTGCCGTACTTTTTGAATATGAGGCCCGGATTCTTCCCGCCCAGCTGTAGCTCTAGGTCTGCTTTGTCTGCCCTTTTCACCGAAAAATACCGGTCGATATCGACGATCGCATCGTACTTTTCTTCCGCGATGATCTTTCCAGGGAGCAGAAAAAGGAAAGCGTCGCTACGCAGATCTTTCTCGCCGAACTGCACCACCCTCTCGTCTGGCAATTTCAGTTGAAGATGATCGCGTGCGTAAACTTCCATGTCGCCTGCGCGAATATAAACACCTCGTCCGTCATTCCTCTCCCTCAGAGCGAAACTAAATAGTTCTCCTCGGCTGCGTCGAAGAATCGGCCTTTGCAACGCAGCTTCCATGCGACGGAAATATTCCCGGACCTGCTTGTGTTCTCCGCTCTGGTGAACGTGGTGGTCTTGATGATCGCGCATTTCGTTCAAAATTGCGGGATCATAGTTGGAGCGATATTTTGAGCGCAGGTCTGCTGGGATAGGCTCCTGGGACGTCTGCATAATACCAGACATTCGGCGATAAGCTTCAGCCCACGGGAGAAGATCGTCGTTAGACAGTCCGACAAAAAGCCGTTGTTCGGCGTGTTGGCGCTGCAACATGAGCCTTTGTGGCGCCGTTGCGCGAAGGACGGCTGCTACAGATTCTCGCACAATAGGAGCGAGCAGGCTCGGCACGTGATGCAGAGCTTCGACAAATTCTTGTCCCGGTCCATCCTGATGCTGCTTCTCAGCAAAATGAAGCAAGCCGGTCCCTGGCTCCGGTGGGCCGTATATGCGCGGATGGGGCGGGGAGTCATTCCTGTTTACGAGTGTTTTTTCGGGCAGGAGAACTAACTCTCCAACTCTAAAACCGGTTACAATAAGTACCCTTGCTTGATGGAATCGAATTAAATCTGAAGTGGTGCGCGGAGTTTCGCTAAACACGATCCGAACGAGTTCCGACAAATCTTCCTGTTCAGGAAGTTTATCCTCAAAATGACGAATGCTTAGTTTTGATCTAAGGGAGTCAGGCCTCTTCGTGTCAAGCTGACGCCGCGCCACCTGGACGAGCTTGGCCTCCTGTTCTTGAACGAGCGCCCTATCCGGATAGGCAGAACAATATTGGGCCAGAGGTCGACGTTCGGCTAACTGAAAAGCATCAAACCAGCCCGATATCATCCCCTTTAACAAGCGAGCCCACTGCCCCGAAGTGCTCGCCATGAGCCCAACATTGTAGGCCAAACGCACCTGATCGGAGGTTATTTGCGAGGGCGATGCTGACCCTACGCAGCCAGCAAGAAGGCGGAAGGGGTTGCCCAGGTTAGAGATCCCGTTCCTGGGCTTGTTTCGCTTTACGAAAAGATCGTGCAGCAAAAGCGCCTTGTAGAGTTCGATCCAATCACGTCCCATGACGGCAGGCATAACTCCACCACACAGCGTTTGGAGCGCCGCCGCACCCGACCCGAGAGTTCCGAATGTCGAGAGGAATGCGCGCTCTCCAGCGCCATGCTTCGCCGCAGCGCGCAAGTCCCACCAGCTCTCGCGAGGGATGCGTCCGTCCTCCAGATCGTATGGAACCTCCCAGTCCAGCTGATGATCAATTGCAATCTGCTGCGCACGAAGAATGAAAGAGTCCAGTTCAGACGGCATGTGATGCACCAGCACTCGCCATCCCGACGACCTCTTCTATGGCTTCGAGCGTGACACGGAGCTGCATCATTGCCGGACTAACGCGATCTATAAGTTGTGGTTGGTCAAATGAACGCACGACATCCCGCATTTCAACCAACAGTGTTGCGTGCACTTCAGGATCAGCCACAGGGAGAAACTTGTGACAAGTATAGCAAGCTAGGACTGGGTTCCTCTGGCATGACGATTGCCCTGCTTGGCAGGCGCCGATCCCCGAAATCGGGACGCCGTGAGGCATCCCTGAAATCTGCTGATCAACTGGTCTTGAGAGAAGCTGTGCGGCCGTGATCATATCACCGCGGGCCGCAGCAGCGACGCCTTGATATGTGGGCGAATAGCCCAACGCCATGTTCACCAGTTTGGCCTGGTTCTGAGACGCGGCAAAATACACTTGGGCGGCTGTCGTATCTGTATGCCCAAGAAAATCGCTCAGAGACTCGTGTGAAATTCCAGCGTCGACAAGGCGTTGAGCACTGGTGTGTCGAAGGGTCTGGCTTGAGTAACTGGCCCCTGTGATTTCAAGCAATGCGTCGGCAATCAAAGTGCCGATCCGCTCTGGTGCTAGGCCAAAGAACTTGACTTCACCAGCCGGACGGCAGGCAATCCATCGCCGGAGGATCGGTACCCAACTCTGCTGCATTCGCCGCGTCACCAACCTGCCGACTTTCTGACGCCGCTGCTTCAACAACTCGACACGTATATGCAACGCGTCATCGCTGTGAAAAGTAAAGTCAGACATCTCTAGCGATGCAATTTGAGTGCGCCGAAGGCCGAACTGGAAAGACAGGGCCAAGATGGCCGCAACTCGAATTCGATCTGAACCCGAACTGTCTAGGTTACGAACCGTTTGATCGATAAATTCTACTATCTGGCTTTGCGAAGCAGTGGGAAGAAAGCTCGAGGCGTCTCGAACGCCTTTATATTTATCCAGATCGTGTCCAGGAAGCGCGCGAACAAAATCCAAATCAGCGGGATGCCAGCGTCCAATTTCCCAAGCGCACGCGAAACGTATCGCAGATCTTATCGCAACAGCGTCATGCCTAGATAGTTGATCTCGGAACTGATCGATCCATAGTTTTTGAAAATCGTTAGGGGTCAAAGTCGCAACCGCAAACACTATCGCGTGAAGCTTTCCCTCGTCGTGCATCGCTATATAGCGATGGCCGTAGTTCATTACGGTTGTAACCGAACCTTCAATTAATCTGTCAGCTAAATGCGCCCGGATAAACTGATCGATCCATGGGTGATCAAAGCTCAATCTGAGGTTTCTAATACCTCCATTAATGTGCAGCGACCACTCGCTCAGAGCAGGCTGTTTAAGCGTCACATCTTTGCGGCCGTAACGATCCCTGTACCTGACCAAGGGCGGCATGGCCGGCAAAGCAGGGAGGGGAGGGGGCTGTTGATCGAGCGGAAAAAGTGAATACTGCACCACTAGCTCCACACTCCGCTTCGCAACGCTGCCAGAGTGTCATCGAAACTTTCGTTCCACATCTTCGCGTAGCGCGGCTCGAAGAATGCGCGAGCATAGTGAAATGGCATTTCTGAACCTGGAGCCCACCCCATAAAGGGACGAATCCTGCGCCCTATTTCCTCAAACTCCATCCCGCCCTCCGAAAATCGTTGATACCTGACTACAGCTGCTGTGTGTCGAAGCGAGTGGGGCGAGAGTTGGTCATTAGCTCGCGCGGCCAAGGCATTGCGCGCCTGAGCAGAAAGACTCCGTTTTATCTTCAGGAATATCTCATTGAGAGACTGCTTGGATATCGGAGCCCCTTCCTGCGAAGAGAATAGGTACCCATGCGCCGGGTCACCGCGATAATGAACGATATAGTTGTCAATCGCTGCTGTAAGTGCTCTCGACAGCGGCAGGTCGCGGCTTGCCCAATGGTTCTTCAGTTGCGGTGAACTGGATCGTCGATCTTCGTGCTCTGGCGGGCGAATACTGACCCAAAATACCTGTTCTCCCGTGCGAAAATCGAACTCATTCTGAAGGCTATCGGGTGTAAGAAGAAGCAATTCACTGCGACGCAAGCCAAGCTGGAATAGCATTAGAGCCATGGCATAATTCCGCCACCGATTTGTCTCAGTGCGAAACGGATTTCTCTCGCTGTCGGGGTTCACGATGTCAAACACATCTTCTAGGACAATGGCAGGCAAGGACTTTACTTGGATCGACGCAGTAGCTGCTTTTGGCTGGGCGCGTAGCTGCGAATAGGAGCGCTGAAGACGCTGCAGGTCCTTCGATAGATCTCGAGGATCGGCCCCGTTAATCATACTTAGGACACCGAACACGAAGCGCCTTTGGAGCGCCCAACGCTTCTCCGGCGCCGTTTGAGACTGATGACCTAACAAGGCTGAGGACAGTACGCGTTGGATAGCGTTGAGATCCGCAGCAACAAGCGCTCGATCGAGGTCGACTGGCGGATTCAGGCGTTCAGCATCATGATAGAGTTGGGATATAGCAAAGGCATGTTTTTCGCGCGTCGCGATGGCCTGGTGTGCGTTGAGAAAATCAAGCCATATCGTTGCGGCATACCGAGGTAGCCCGAGCGCATCGGTGCATACTGGACCGCGCAAGGATGCTGGGATCAAACTCATACGCCAAAACACACAACCAACCGTAGCTGTCGTAGCTTCAGCAGGATTAGACGGGAATGATCAAGGGCATACGTGTCGAATGGAGCCCGCCCAAGCCCAAGCTGCTGCGCTGTTTTGAATGGCTGCGCAGCTTGGGCTTGAGCTCATGTTGCAACGGAAATGAACTTGGTCGGCCTTCGCATAATGAATATTAGGCGCAAATCTCGTCGCGACGCAGTTCCTGGCCAATTGTCACTTTTCTCATTCCTTGAGAATCTCACCGGCCACGACCATTCGCAGCGGGTTTGAGTTCAGATCAGTCGAGTTTGATCGAATTGCTGCGACTCCGTGATCATGAGCGCAGCTTGAGTGGCCAGCCCGGCTCGTAGCTCAGGCGGCGGCGGCGCTCGGCGGCGCTTCGCCCAGGTGCAGCAGAACTGCGGTGTAGATGATGTCGCTGATGATCACGTCGCGATCTTCGGCGATCCCACGGACGCGGTTCGCCAGAGGCCGCGGCACGGCGAGAGATGTCGAGGGCGACGACGTGGGTCCCGCGATCAGCCCGTTCTTCCAGCGATCGATCTGGTTATCCAGGAATTCCTGCACGACGTCGGAATAGAGGTCGGCGACCGTCCTGCCCTCGTCACGGGCAACGGCTTTCATCCGTTTGTGGGCCCATCGCGGAATACGCATGGACAGGTTGGCCCGGGGTATACCCCAGTCAACTTCATCGCGGATGTGTGTGGGTTCTGGCTCTGTCATCGGCAAACTCCCTGCTGCGGCGGGAGAATCGCTGATCGTGGACTCCACGTCTAGTCGCCGGCGTCAACACAGCGTGCTCCGATTTCTCGGTCAGGCTATATAGCTATCTGGCAACGTTCGACGGAGGGCTAGGTCGTGCTCGACGAGTTTTCATTGTTGGTCGTGCTGGTCTTCTTCGCGGTGCTCGCTCTCGGAGCGCTTCTCTCGCGAGCAGCTCGAGCATGGCGGGGTATTAACGTCCGCCGTGAGCACCATCGAGAATGACTTCGCACGCCTCAGTTGAGGCCGGCCAAGGCGGCCAGTTGCTCAGCCGCAGCCCATCGAGTTTGGAGCTCGTCGGACCAGCCGTGCACCCGCGCGCGTAGCTGATGAAACGCTTGGACTGGCAGGGCCACGGCCAGCAGCCCCAGCGGGTCCATGCCGACGTCGCCGATCACTCGCCGCCGGCCCTTGGGCACGACGAGCGCCACCACGCGGGAAAACCAATCGCCTAGCACTTCCCGCTCATGACAATAGCCGGGCGACGGCCAGCGCAGAGCGATGGCGGCGCGCGCGAACAGAAGCCGATCGGCCGGGTCCAGCACCATTAGGAGACCTTCTGGCAGAGTGAGCGCAAGCGGCGCGATGTGACGGCCCCGACGAGGCTCTTCAAAAAGGGTCAGCGCGGCGCCCCTTCCCAAGGCCAGGTTGATCTGGACGGAAAGCGCGTCGACGAGGTCCCTCACCTCGCGGACTGAAGTTGTGACGTGCGAGGCGGCTGATCGGACCGGGTCGACCATCTGGGCGGCGAATAGAAGGCTGTCTAAGGGCTCCTGCTCGACGTTCGACAACCCATGATCCTGACGGGGCAGGCTGACATCGAACGGAAGCATGACCGAGGCCTGCGCCTCTGTCGGTATCAGGAGCGGCGCGCCATGCTTGAGACACACCGTCGAAAGCGGGTGGGTCCACGCTGTCCTCACATGGAGCGGCCTCCCCGCCTCGGCGTCTCCGGCAAGACAGCAGGCGCATACCCGCCAATCCAACTCTGCGCGCGAAGGTCGCTCAGTAATCGTGAGAATAGGATGCACCGCCGCTCTGACCTGGTCGAGGTCGACGGCGGTGCGCCGGGCGATCTGAACGAGGACCTCTTCGCCAGGCGCGTGGTCGACCAACTGCAGGGGACAGCCGATCTCAACGGCGACATGATCCATATCCAGCAGATGCGTCCTCGCGATGCGGGCCAGCCAGGAGGACAGCGCCTCCCCCTCCTCCCGCTTGACGACGGGAAATGAGAGCGTCGCCCCATGCGGCCGATCAAACCCCATTTTCGAGCCGCTCGCCTTTGAGCGCCACGGCTTCCAGCAGCTCGACCGACAGACGCTCGCTGCCGTCGCGAATAGCCGACCGTGCACAGCGTTCCAGCATGGCCAGCATTCGCCCGCCCGTGGGGCCGCACAGCTGAAGTAGCAGGTTCATGAAGCGTCGATCGACCACGGTCGGCCGACGCAGCGGAAACAACGCGATGCGCTGGCGGACCACGTCGACGACCCAGCTGTGCTTCTTGTCCCAGGCCGGGAGGGCGATAACCTCAAACCTCTGGGCAAGGTGCTCGTCGGAATAAACGAGGGCCTTCGACTCCCGCGAACCGAAACCGGCGATGGAAAGGCCCAGTTCATTGGACAGGTACTTCAGGGTGTTCAGGACGACCTGCTGAGCGCTGGCCCGCTGCAGCAAGGCGTGCTGCAACTCGTCGATGATCAGCAGGCGGGTGCGGCGTAGGCGCAGCTGATTGACGACCATCGCCCGAAGCCGCGCCGTCGTCGTCTCGGGAGCGCTCGCGCCAATCGCAGAGAGGATCTCGAGATAGAGGCGCTTCTCGTCGACCGTGGGCGGTGCCTGAATGACGACGACGCCGTCCTTGTCAGCCTCGTCACGCGATACCCGGCCGGCGTAGAGCGCCTTGAACCGGTCGATGATCGCCGATTTCCCATAGTTCGGCGGCGCGTGGACAACGACGGATGGCGGCCTTTGCCTGAGCGGCAGATCGATCAATTCAAACAGCCTGGTTATGACCTCGTCTCCGGGCGGATAGGATATCCACCAGTCGCTGGAGATGAGCGCCAGCCGGGATGCGTCAGTCGCCAGCGCGCTGTCCTTCACCCGGTCGTCCAGATGGGCGAACGGATCGCTGGTGTCATCGATCACAGCGCGCCTCCCCAGCTATCGTCTTCATGCTGCGCCGGCGGGGCTTCCGTGGTCGCGCGAGCGTGGCGGAGGCGTTCGACTGCCAGCCGGGCGATTTTGGATCCATGGGCTTCGCCGTGTAACAACTCCTCTGACCGCTGGCGGGCCGCGCGCGCGAGGATGCCCTCGAGGGGCGCGCCGAGCACCAGCGCGAGCCGACGGGCGTAGTTGTAGAACCAGAGGGTTGGATGGCGCCCTGAGTAGTTCGGCAGCCGGTACGGCACGCGGATCCATCGCTTGGCTATCTGGAGGTAGACGCAGCCGAGGTTGCGGGGATCAAACTTCAGACGCACCTTGGTTCGTCCTTCAGCGTAGGCGAGCGTGGTGTCTTCTGACGCGTACTCTTCGCCGAAGGCCTTCAGGCCTGTGCGGGTCAGAGTGCGGGTGATTTCCGGGAAGAGATCGATCCGAAAGCCCTCGGGATCGTCCGGTCGCCGCGGATGCAGGCCAGCCACCTTACGGTCCCAAGCTTCGAGCGGCGTGCAGCCAAGCGCGCTGTGAACGGTGTTGTGGTACTCCCCAAGGATCTGGTGGGCGAACCAGAGCTCGAGCTGGTCGATGTCCAGGGCCGCTCCCTTGCTGGCGTCGTAGTCGCCACGCTCTTTAGGGCTTCGCTGGGTGGCGCCCGGCAGCATCTTGCACCGGCCCATCATCGTGCCGATCATTCGCTCGATGTGGCCGCCCCAGTGAGCCTTGCCGGGCGGGCGCAGGAAAGTGTCTACGCCCTGGTTGGCCAACGCCCGCTCGAAGGCGCGAGACTGGAATTCGCCGGCACGATCAGAATGGACAAGCTTGGGCAGTCCCTCGACCGGCCAGCGATAGTCGAGCCCCATCTGTTTCAACCAGGCGCCCTTGGGCTGCACGGCCAGATCCAGAGCGGTTCCGGCCCGCAGAATCGAGGGCGGTTCGAGCGAAACATAGAAGCCCGCCACCATGCGGGTGGCGACATCGATGATGACCGTCAGCCACGGGCGCCCGACTGGTTTCCGGCTCTCCTTGTCGACGAGAATGACGTCGGCCTTGGTGTGATCGATCTGCCAGCAGTCCCAAGGGTGCTCGATCTCATAGCTGCCCGGCCGAGCGGTCGCAGCTTCACGAGCCTTCCTTCCGTCGCGACGTCCGAGCACCGCTGCGCGTTTCATCCTTTGGAGGCGGCGTCGGACCGTAGTGTATCTCGGACCGGGCAGCCCCAGCCGCTCACACGCGTCTTCAATGACCTTCACCGTTTCCGTCAAAGGCGGCTTGTTGGGCGACAGGTAGTGCGTCCTCAGGGCTTCAGCCACAACGGCCTCCACATGCGGATGAAGGCGGCTCCGGCCCTTGGGGAAGCCGCCCTTGCGGCCCGTCAGGTCCCGGATGGTCGTCCTCCCCTCCCCTCGGGCTCGTTGTAGATCACGGTAAACGGTCGCCCGGCTGACGCCGGCGCGTTCGGCCGCCGTCTCCACGTCCCAGACAGTTCTCCGCTCCCGCGTCGCGAGGTCGGCGATCCCACGAGCCCGGGCGGCCAGTTGCGCGAACCGCTCCTCGGACATGCTTTCGAGATCGCCGCCCGTGATCGGCTCGACCGCGCTCATGCCGCAACCGCCTCAGTCGAGACCGGCTCGAACACCGTGGTCGAACCCAAGATCGACCGCGTGGTGAGGTCCGTGACGGTGACCAACCAAGCGGCCTGAGATCCCTTCACCGCGACGTCGAGTTCGGCCGCCTGGACATCCCAGTTGTCCAGGTCGACCTCGGCGGTCGCCGCCTCAAGCAGATCGCAGAGAAGCTGTTCCGTGGCGACGATCACGCACTCCGGCAATCCGGCGAGCGGATCGTCACGATGTGACGAGTCGGGTCCTTGAGAAGACGACGGGGCAGTCATGAGCAAGTCCTCCAGCTGGATGGGAGGGCAACTCACGACTCCGAAAATGTATGATCGCAACTCTGGCGGCTACAGGCTTCGCCAGCTATTGGCGCGCGCGAATTACATGTAACGCGTCGCAAAGACTTAACTGAATTAGCACGGATTTCGCGGCTTATCAAATTGGTGTGAGAGTCCTCGGCACCGCTCTACTTGCAGGTTTGCAGTTTGCCAGATCGGGCAGGACCGGCGTCTCACAAACGTTCGTTTCTGACACGCTGCCGGTCGACGGAGCGTGACCCGCGTCGCTGCTCGGCCCTTCTTGTGTCGAAACCCTGTCGCTGATTCTATGTGTCAGGATCGAAGACGCTGACGGGTTTTGCGACATGCTGATCGGATATGCGCGGGTATCGACCGCCGACCAGAACCTCGCCCTCCAAACCGACGCGCTGGAGAAGGCGGGATGCGAGCGCACATTCTGCGAGGTGGCGTCCGGCGTGCGGACGGAGCGGGCCGCGCTGACCGAAGCCTTGTCCCACGCCCGGGCGGGAGATGTGTTCGTCGTCTGGAAGCTGGACCGTCTGGGTCGGACAGTCGGTCAACTCGTCGAGTTCGTCGCCAGTCTGCGGGGTCGGGGTGTGGAGTTCAGGAGCCTGACCGACGGCATCGACACGACCACGCCGGCCGGCCGGTTCTTCTTCCACATGATGGCGGCGCTCGCCGAGATGGAACGGGACCTGATCCGTGAACGCACAATGGCCGGACTGTCCGCTGCCCGCGCGAGGGGCCGAAATGGCGGACGGCGCCAGTCGCTTACCAAGCGTCAGGTCGCGCAGGCCCGGCTCCTTCTGGAGCACCCGGACCAGACGATGGCAGGCGTGGCGTCCTCGCTCGGCGTCTCCCGGAGCACCCTCTACCGCTCGCTTGCGCGATATCCGGAGAGCGTCGGGTCTTAGGGCAGGTCCAGCGGCGGAGCGTTGTCCTCGAACGCGTCGAAGATGGAGCGCAGCAAGAGGTCCATTTCAGGAAATCGCTTACGCAGCGCCGAAGGGTGATGCGTGCCCTGGATGGCGGTCTCGAACGCCTTGGCGACCGCGTCCTTGTCCTGAACCACCCCCTGATAGCGCTCCACGCCGCCCTTCCATTCCTTCCATCGAATGGGTCTCAGAGCGCCGGCTGCGTCCGTGAGCGAGGAACGGCCCAGGTAGAGCTCCAGGGGCGCCCCGGAGCCGTTGACATCCATTCGGGTCAGACCTCCCGGGCCCAAGGTGGGATAGTCGGCGGCGAGTTCGGTGCGGGGCAGCGACCGCAGTCTTACGGTGCGGGGAAACTTCACAGCCTTCAGCGAGGCCATGGCCTCCAGGCCGGCGGCGTCATTGTCGAACAGCGCCAGAAGACGGTTCTGGACGCGGGCGCCGGACAGCGCCTTCACCATCCCTGCGAGCAGAGATGCGCCGCCCTCGATGCGGAATTCATCGAAGTCGATAAACTGATAGAGGTCCGCGTACTCCGGATAGAAGGCCCGCAGCGCCGCCGTGATGATGCGCGTATCGGATTTGCCTTCGGTCAGGACGATGATCTTGCCGTTCGGGTAAAGCGCCTCCTCCGCCTGTTCTTCACGTGCCAGCTCCTGGGGAGGCACGACGGTGTCTTCATCCTCGTAGAGGTGCGAACAATCCATCCAGACCGTCGAGCGGGCTTCTATCTCGGTGAGCATGGCGAGTTGAACAAACGGATCGCTCGGGCCATCCAGCAGGCTCAGTAGATCCCAAGGCTGATGGCGCCCGGCGATCAGTTGCTTTGAGCGGGCAGCCTCGGCCACCGCCTTCTTCCACGCCTCATAGGTAATACTTTCCATGACGGCGAGCGCGGCCGCGCTGTCCCCATCAGGGCTGGCCCAACGACGGTTCAATTCGACCGCATGGCGTCGCGCGATGTCCCAGGCTTGGGCGCAGAACTCCGTCGTGTAGCCCTGGATCAGGAGGCGTTTGCGAACGGTGCGGGCGGGCGCACGCAGATAATGGTAGCTGGCCAGCGGTTCGTCGCGATATCGATCCGCATGTTCGCGTAACTGCCGATGCGCAGTTGCCCGCGGCCGCGACACAAAATCGGCCTCCGTGAAGACCGTATCGACGAGCGCGCGCCAGCCGAGGATCTCGGCGGAGGGGAGCGCTATGCACCCTACATAGACTTCGACGTCATCGGACATCCGCCCAAGCTATCGGAGGGGTGCGCCTGCGCAATGGCGCGAAGGTCCGCTCAGATGCGCTCCGGACGACAGGGTTGGAAAAGTCATCGACTTCGTAGTGAAATGGGACGTGAACCACCCAAGGGACCGTGATGGCGCTGTCTCCTCATCAGAAAACGACCTCGTTGATCCTGTGGGCACGCTGGCTCGGATACGTCGCGCTGGGCTTCTTCGCTTTGGCCATGACCGCCATCCTCGGCTGGGAACGCCTGCTTCCCCATCAGATCGCCGTGGGCCTGGCGGGCTTTGTCATCGTGTTTGCGGTCAGTCTCTGGATCCTCAGGTTTTTGCCGCGGGAGGCCGACGATACGGGCACGCCCACTATCTCTCCCCTGCCCCCGACCCGGCCGCCAAGCGGAGTTGAGGACTGATGGGTCGATGGCTCGAAGCCGGGGCGTCCATGACCCATTGGCTCCCCTGGGCCCTGCTCTCGGCCGCCTTCGCAGCGCTGACCGCGATCTTTGCGAAGGCCGGGGTTCAGACGATCGATCCGAACTACGCGACCTTCATCAGAACACTGGTGATCCTGGTCTTCGCCGGCGCCATCGTCGCCTTGACCAGTGGATTTCAGACGGACCAGCCATTACCGGCCCGCGCCTGGGTTTTTCTGATCCTCTCCGGCCTCGCGACCGGCGCGTCCTGGCTTTGCTATTTCCGCGCGCTCAGTCTCGGGCAGGCGGCGCAGGTCGCTCCCGTCGAAAAGAACAGCGTCGTGCTGGTGGCGATCTTCGGGGTCGCGTTCCTCGGGGAACATCTCTCGCCGCGCGCCTGGCTGGGCGTGGCGCTGATCACCTCCGGCGTCATTCTGATCGCGCTCAAATCCGCCTGACACCCGCGCGGAACTCAGCGACGACGTGTGACACGAACCTCCATCCCGCCCGCCAGGTCATAGCCCGCGTTCTTAACGGCGCTGCCGATCCTGGCGGCGAGATCCGGCGCGTTCAGCGCAATGATGTCACCCTGATCGATGTCGACGAGGCTGATGGGCGGCAGCTCGGTGTGCTTCTGGAAATAGGTCCTGCCGCTGCCCGCAACCGCGTGAACGCGGATGGCGCCCGCGTTGCTCAGATCCTTCACCGCCCGATAGATCGCCGTGCGGGACAAACTCGCGCCCTCCACGTTCAGACGTCGCCAGATCGTCTCCACGTCGAGCAGATCCTCGGTCTCCGCAAAGACCCTGGCCACGGCCAAGCGCGGCCCCGTCGGCCGCACACCCCGCCGCCGACAAGCTTCCCAAATTTCCAAGAGCGCTCCTTCGATGGCGGGGACCATGGGAGGGCGAACATTCGCGTAACATGACGGGAAGATTACGGTTACGCCGAAGGCCCTGCTTGCTTGTTGAAAGGCATTCTCAATCGCAGTAGCTGGCGGTCCCGCGAATGAATCGCAAAAACGAACGGCGCTATCCCGCCGCGTGAGGACCTTCAGGTGAATCCGATCCAGACCCCGCTCATCCGCAAACTCGCCCCCGTTCTGCTGGCGTCCACGGCTCTGTGCGTGGCGGCTCCCGCCTTCGCGCAGCAACAGCCCGCCGTTCCTCTGGGCACCCTTCGTGTCGACGACCAGGCCGGAGATTTCGGCATCCAGCCGCGTCGCGACCAAGGCTACGTCGCCCCGACCAGCACCTCCGCCACCAAGACCGAAACGGCTCTGATCGACACTCCGCAGGCGATCACTGTCGTCACCCGCGACCAGATCAATGACCAGGGCCTGGTTGGGCTGAACGATCTTGTCCGCTATGTGCCCGGCGTGACCTACGCCCAAGGCGAAGGCAACCGCGATGCGATCATCTTCCGCGGCATCGCCTCGACGGCGGACTACTTCACCGACGGCCTTCGCGACGACACCCAGTACTACCGCGACCTCTACAATGTGGAGCGCGTCGAGGTCCTGAAGGGCCCCAACGCCATGATCTTCGGCCGCGGCGGCTCGGGCGGTCTGATCAATCGTGTGACCCGCCAGGCCGGATGGGATGTCGAGAACGAGCTGCGCCTCGAGGCCGGTTCACACGACTTCTATCGCGGGACGGTCGACTACAATTTCGAGGTCAGCGACACGACCGCGCTGCGCGTCACGGGCCTCTATGAGGACAGCGGCAGCTACCGTGATGGCGTGACCTACGAGAAGTTCGGCATCAATCCGACCGCCAGCTTCCGCCTGGGCGACAACACCCTGCTGCAGCTGGGCTACGAGCATTTTGAAGACCGCCGCATCGCCGACCGCGGGGTCTCGGCCAATCCGGGCGGGACACGGGCAAACCCGGCCCGTCCGCTGGACGGCTATCGCGACACCTTCTTCGGCGACCCGGCTCGCAGCCCGACCGATACCGACGTCGATGCTCTCAGCATCGCCTTCGAGCACCGGTTCGACAACGGACTGACCCTGCGCAACCGCACTCGCCTGGCCGACTACGACAAGTTCTACCAGAACGTCTTCCCGGGCGCGGTGAACGCCGCCACCCAGACCGTGCCGATCTCGGCATACAACAACGCCACCACGCGTCAGAACCTGATCAACCAGACTGACCTCGTCTTCTACGCGGACACCGGCTCGGTTCGGCACACCTTCCTGGCCGGCGCCGAGTTCGGCCGCCAGGAAACCGACAACCTGCGCCTGACCGGGTACTTCCCGGGCGGCGGCACGACCTTCAACGCGCCGCTGACCAACCCGACGATCAATCAACCGCTGACCTGGGCGCCGAGTGCGACGGATGCCAGCAACGAGGGCGTGACGAAGCTGGCGGCTGGCTACCTGCAGGACCAGATCGAGCTGACCTCGCAGCTGCAGTTGATCCTGGGCGTACGCTACGAGCACATCGAAAGCGAGGTTCTGAACCGCCGCAACAACGTCCGCACGGAGGCAACCGACAATCTGTGGTCGCCGCGCGCCGGCCTGGTGTTCAAGCCCATGGACAATCTCTCGCTCTATGGCAGCTACACCAAGACCTACCTGCCGCGTTCGGGCGAGCAACTGACCGGCCTGACGCCGACGAACCGCGCGCTCGATCCGGAGGAGTTCGACAACTACGAACTCGGCGCCAAATGGGACGTGACGCCGGGCCTGAGCCTGACCGCCGCCGTCTTCCAGCTCGATCGCAGCAATGTCGTCGTGCCTGACCCCGCCAACCCGGCGCAGTCCATCCTCGTCGATGGCCAGCGCAGCAAGGGGGTGGAACTGAGCGCCACGGGACAGATCACCGAACAGTGGAGCGTGGTCGCGGCCTACACCCGTCTCGACGCCGAAATCACGGCGGCGCAATCGACGACGGTCCTAGCCGGCAACAAGCTGGCCAACGTGGCGGAAAACAGCGCCTCGATCTGGAGCCGCTATGACTTCACGCCGCGGTTCGGCGCTGGCCTCGGCGTCATCTACCAGGGCGACCGTTTCACGGCGTCCGACAACACCCAGGTGATGCCGAGCTTCACCCGCGTTGACGGCGCCCTGTTCTATGCGCTGACCGACCGGATCGATGTTCAGCTCAATGTCGAGAACCTGCTGGACGAGGACTACTTCGCCACGGCGCACAGCAACAACAACATCACCCCGGGCGGCCCGCGCGCTTTCCGGGTCGGCCTGACCACGCGGTTCTAGGCCTGATGAAATGGACGGCGCCTCCTACCCGTCCAGATCGGCGACTGGCGAGCCCATCCCCGTGCTGACGCCAGTCGCCGTTCAAGGGTCACGACGTCGGGGCCGCGAGCGTATGCTCGCGGTCCTGATCGTTGTTGTCGGCCACGCGGCTGTGATTGCCGGGCTTTCGATCGTCCGCCCCGATCTGCGGCGCGAGCCCGCGGCGGAGCCGGTCATCCTCGTGCAACTGGAGCCCCGGGTTCGTCCATCGCCCCCCAGGGCGCTGACCCCGCCTGAGGATCCGCGTCCGCGTCAGAACGTGATCCGGTCGACCACGCCGCCGCCCCCGGCGTCGGCGCCGCCCGCGCCACGACCTGCGCCCCTCCCGCTTGCGGCGGCGGTAGAACCTCTTCCTGTCGCAGTTGCGCCCCCCACACCGCCGACGCCAGCTCCGGCCTCGCCGCGTGTTGATCCGCCGCCGGCTTCCCCGACGCCGGTCTCCCGGGACAGTTTCGAAGGACGCGTGATGGCGCGGCTGGTGCAGGTGAAGCGTTATCCGGCATCTGCCCGGGCTCGCCGTGAAACCGGGACGGCCTATGTCAGATTCACGTTGAGCCGCTCCGGTCGGCCGAGCGCGATCAGTCTTGACCGGTCCTCGGGCGTCGCAGCGCTCGACCGCGAGGCGCTCGACACTGTCCGGCGTGCCACGCCATTGCCGACCGTCCCGGAAAACCTGTCGGCGCCTTTGACGCTGACGGTCGCCATTGAGTTCACCCTGAACTGATCCTGCAGGCTCAGCCGCCGGGGAAGATCATCCGCACCCTCATGCCAGGATGACTGTTCTCCAGGATCAGCTCGCCCCGGTGCAGATCCACGATGGCTGCCACCATGGAGAGGCCGAGGCCGGATCCCACGGTGTTGCGGCTGCGATCGAGGCGGTAGAACCGGCGGGTCAGTTTCGACATCTCTTCCGCAGGCGCGCCCGGCCCGTTGTCGGTCACGCTGAGTTCGACCTGTTCGTCCAGCGCATGCACGGCGATGACGATCGCTCCACCGGGTCCGCCGTGGGTGATGGCGTTGTCGATGAGGCTCGCCACGACCTGCGCCAGCATCGTCGGGTCGCCGGACATGATGGCCGGGCCGTCAGCCTGCACCGTCAGAGCCCCTCCCCCCTCTTCGGCAGCCGGCCGGTAGGCTTCCACGACGTCGCCGACGATCTCGGTCAGGTTCATCACGATGAACCGCCGCTCGGCTCCACCCTCGATCTGCGCCAGGCGAAGCAGCGCGCTGAAGATCTCCAGCAGACGGTCCGTATCCCCGATCGCTTCCGCCAGCAGCCCGTCTCTCTGGCTGGCATCGGCCTGCTGCGCTTCCTCGAGCGTATTGCGCAGCCGGGTCAGCGGGGTTCGCAAGTCGTGGGCGACATCGGAGGAGACCTGCCGCAAGGCGACCATGGCGTCTTCCACCCGCTCCAGCATGACGTTCAGTATGTCGGCCAGATCGTCGAATTCCCGTCCGAGGCCCAGCGAAGGCAGCCGCTCGCTCAGATCGCCCCGCATGACCTTCTCGGCGGCCGCGCCGACCGCCTTCAGGCGATTGAGAAGGATCAGCCCCGCGGCGACGCCGCCGAGCAGGGCCAGCAACACCATGGCCGATCCACCCCAGACGGCCAGCTTGTGAAGCCATTCCCGAAGCTCCGACAGGGCGTAGTCGTCCCTGCCGACCGCAATGAAGGTGCCATCGGAGGCGCGATCGGTCAGGACGATGAGGTTGATATTGTAGGGATCCGGACCCGGCTGTTCCTCACGGGTCGGAATACGCAGCTCACCCCATCCGGAGATCGTCTCCACCGCGCGCGGCAGGCCCGCGTCCAGCCGCTCGCCGGTCGGTGCGATCACCACATAGCTGAAGCGCTCCGGAAGCCCCCCCTCCACATGCTCTCGAAGCGCCGAAATCAGGGCGAGGCCGCCCTCGGCGTTAGCGTCCGCCTTCAGGACCGCCATCTGATCGCGCAGCGCATCGCGGGCGGTCTCCTCGGCGAAATCGGCGACCGCGAGATCCAGTACGACCAGCAACGCCGCCGAACCGATGCCGAAGATCGTCGCAAACAGAACCGCCAGCCGGAAGGTGGTGGTCTGCCAAAGTCGCGCCCGCGGCCTATTCCGGTTCATCGATGAGATATCCCACGCCGCGAAGCGTCCGGATCAACTCGGAATCGAAGCCCTTGTCGACCTTCGATCTCAGTCGGCTCACGTGGGCATCGACGATGTTGGTCCTCGGGTCGAAGTGGAAGCCCCACAGGTTCTCCAGCAGCATGGTCCGGGTAACCGTCTCACCCACCCTCCGGGCCAGGAACTCCAGCAGCTTGTATTCTTGAGGCGTCAGATCGATGCGTCTGCCGGCGCGGATCACCCGCCGACGTCGGGTGTCGATCTCGAGGTCCGCGATCCGGATCTGCGTCTCGATATCGGCCAGAGGCGGTCGCCGCACCAGGGCGTTCAGGCGCGCCAACAGTTCGCTGAACGCGAACGGCTTGACCAGGTAGTCATCGGCGCCGCCCTCCAGACCCGCGACCCGATCATCGACCGAGCCAAGGGCCGTCAGCAAGAGAACCGGCGCGCGGACGCCTTCGGCGCGAAGCGCTCGCAGAGCCTCCAGACCGGACAATCCGGGCAGCATCCGGTCGATGACCAGCACGTCATAGCCCCCGGCCAAGCCGAGATGCAGGCCGTCGTCTCCATTATGGGCCAGATCCGCGGTGTGGCCGGCCTCTGTCAGCCCCCGCCCGATAAAGGAGGCCGTGCGGGCGTCATCCTCGATAACCAGAACCTTCACGTCGCGCCTCAGCCGCCTGCTTCGACAGTTATCCAATCATGCGGATGCGCGGGGCGAAAGGACCACACGGCCTCTCTGCGACGGTTTTAACGGGGCCGTCACACTACGCGTAAACGCACCGCGCTAGGGCTGGCGGATCGTCCCGAAAGACTGTCCGTGACCGCTTTTCGCCGCGTCTTCCTGCCTCTGTCGCACACGGTCGTGCTGATCGCCGCCGTGGGCGCAACTCTGTCCGCCTGTACGACGTATCGACCCGCTCCCATTGATCCGGCCGTCACGGCTCAGGCCTTCCAGGATCGCCGGGCAGACTGGCCTGCCGGGCGCATCATGAGCGAAGCCGAGGCGCTGGAACTCGCGCTGGTCAATGCGCCCTCCGTCCATCAAGCCAAGGCCGCCTACGCTTCTGCGGTGGCCGCCTCGCGTACAGCGCGGGTGGGGTCCGCCTGGACCCTGACGCTGACCGCCGAGTACTCGAGTCAGGCCGACCCCCAGCATCCCTGGCTGTTCGGCGGCGCTGTCGACGTCCCGGTCGATGCCGGCACACGCCGCGAAGCGCGACTGGATAGCGCGGATCTCGCCGTCCTGAAGGCCCGCTACGACGTGGCCGAAGCGGTGTGGGCCGTCCGCACCGCGCTCCGCCGGGCGCTTCTGGACCGCACGGTCGCCCGGCAGGAAATCGCATTGGCCTCAGCCCAGGTAGCGTTGCGAGAACAGCGCGGCGCGGCCATGGAACGCCGGGTCGCGATCGGTGAGGATGGACGATCCGTGGCGTTGGCGGCGCAGAGCGACCACGCTTTGGCCCGCCAGCGACTGACGACCGCTCGGGGCGCCGAGGCCCAGTCGACAGCGGCCCTCGCCGCCGCTCTCGGACTGCCAGTTGAGGCTGTCGCCGATCTAGAGGTGACGGTCGATCCGGCCATTGCGCCCCCCACTCCTGCCGAGCTTCGCGGCGCCCGGCTGGACGCCGCCACGGCTCGCGCGGACGTCCTGAAGGCGGTCATCGACTATGATCTGGCCGAACAGGCCTTGCGTCAGGCGGTAGCGGGCCAGTACCCCTCGGTGACCCTGAGCCCCGGTTACACCTGGGAGCGCGGCGTCGCCAAACTGCCCTTCAATCTCGGGCTGTCGTTGCCCCCGCCCGATCTGAACCAGGCCACAATCCGCGAAGCGGAGGCTCGCAGGGCCGAAGCGGGCAAGGCGCTGGAGAGCGTCCAGGCCGCCGTGTACGCCCAGACGGATGCAGCGGTCGAAGCCCTGCGGGCGGCGGACGACAGCCTGATCCAGTTGCGGGGCCGGGACCTGCCGCTGGCCCAGCGGTCCGAGCGGCTGACGCAGCGCGCAGTTCAACTGGGCGAGCTTGATCGGACGGACTTGATCGCGGCCCAGGCCGGCGTCCTCGACGTCCGACTCGCGGAAATCGACGCCATGCGTCTGCGCGCGGCGGCGATCGCCGACCTCGAGGCCGCCATTCGTCGGCCCGCCGATCCTGCCGAACTCATCGTCATCGCGAACGCCATGGCCAGTCTGGACGCCAGCTCATGATGCTTCAACGTCTGGGGCACGCAGCCCCGATCGCCGCCCTCGCCGTCGTTTTGTTGCTGGGCGCCGCGCCGGCCGCTCCGGCGCCGGCCGCCGCGCCGAAAGCGGCCCTGACCTCCGTACAGCAGGCGAGACTGGCCGTCCGGACGGCGCCTCTGGAAGCCATGAGCTGGGCGCCGGGCGCCACCGGCTATGCCCGGGTGATCGACCCCGTTCCGCTGGCGACGCTGGAAGCCGACCTCACAGCCGCGCTCGCCGCGGCAGGCGCCTCTCGCGCCGAGGCGTCGCGCGCCCGCATCCTCGCTTCGGAAGATCAGTTGGTGGCGGCCAAAGTCGCCGAGGCCGCAGCCGCCCAGGCCACGGCCGATCAGTCCCGGGTCTCGCTCCTGCGGACGAGACTGGGTCTGGAGTGGGGACCAGCGCTTGGGGCGCTCAGCGACGGCCAGCGTCGCGCCCTGGTGGCCTCTATCGCGCGCGGTGAGGCGGCCCTCCTTCGCATCGATGGTCCCAACACGCCGTTGAGCGGTACGGTCACGCTCGATCTCGGGCCGAACGGTCTGGTCCCGGCGCGGGTGCTCGGCGCGGCGCGCACCGCCGATGTCCGCCTGCAATCTTCGGGCAGCCTCGCCTTGGCCTCCGGCAACCAGGCGCGGCGCCTCGCCACCGGGCTTGTCGTGCCCGTCCGGTTGCCCGCCGGCGCCGGATCAGCCGGCGTCTTTGTGCCGGACTCGGCGGTGCTGCGGGCCGAGGGCGAGAGTTGGGTCTATGTCCGGACAGCCCCGGACGCCTTTGAACGCCGCGCGCTCGGCTCTGTCGCGGCCGTCGATCGGGGACTGTTCGCCGGATCGGGCGTGCGCCCTGGAGAAATCGTCGCGATCCGCGGCGCGTCGGCCCTGTATGCGGCGGAACTGGCGGGGTCCTGATCCATGCTCAACGCCGTCGTCGCCTGGTCCCTGGACCGGGCCCGCATCGTCCTCGCAGCCGCCGCCCTTGTGCTGCTCTTCGGCGGCCTGACCCTGACCCGGGCGTCCTACGATGTCTTTCCCGAGTTCGTGCCCGCCCAAGCCGAGGTGCAGACCGAGGCCCCGGGCCTGACCGCCGAGCAGGTCGAACAGTTGGTGACACGCCCGATCGAACAGGCGGTCGCGGGCGCCGCCGGGGTCGAAGTCGTGCGGTCGGAATCGACCCAAGGCATTTCCATCGTATCCATTACCTTCAAGGACGGTGCCGACCCCTATCGGTCCCGCCAGATCGTCGCCGAGGCGCTGGGCGAAGCGTCGAGCGGCCTGCCCGCCGCCGCCGGCGCGCCCAAGGTGGCGCCCCTGACGTCGTCGACCATGGACCTGCTCAAGGTCGGCTTCACCAGCGATCGGCTGACGCCAGCCGAGCTGCGGGATCTCGTCCAGTGGACCGTCCGCCCCCGATTGCTCTCCGCGCCGGGTGTCGCACGGGCCACGGTCTATGGCGGGGAGGCGCGCCGCATCGAGGTTCGCGTCCGCCCTTCTGACCTCGCCCTGCGGGAGCTGGGCTTTTCCGACATCATCACGGCCGCCCAGGGTGCGACGGGCGTGACCGGCGGCGGTTTCATCGACACCGCAGAACAGCGGATCCTGATCGAGACGCAAGGACAGGCCGCGACCGCGGCCGAGGTCGGGGCAGCGCAGATCACGACGGTGGACGGAGTGGTCCTGCGCCTGTCCGATGTGGCCGACGTGGTCGACGGCATGGCTCCGCTGAATGGCGATGCCCTGATGATGGGCCGCCCCGGCGTCCTGGTCAGCCTGTCGAGCCAGTACGGCGCCAACACCCTGACGGCCACCCGAGAACTCGAGAAAGCGCTGGCCGAGCTAAAGCCTACGCTCGACGCCGCCGGGGTCACGGTCAACGCGGACCTGCATCGCCCGGCCAACTTCATCGAGGCTGCTCTGCGCGGCATCGTCGACGATCTGGTCATCGGCGCCCTGCTGATCGCGGCCGTGTTGTTCGTCTTTCTACGCAATGGCCGTGCGGTGTTGATCTCATTCCTCAGCATCCCCCTGTCCCTGCTGATCGCCGTCGTGGTGCTCGACCGCATGGGCCTGACGGTGAACACCATGACCCTGGGCGGCCTGGCCGTGGCGCTCGGTGTCGTCGTCGACGACGCCGTCATCGATGTGGAGAATATCGTCCGGCGTCTCAGAACCCGCGACGGCGGCGAACCGGCGGCGGCGACCATCCTCAAGGCCTCGCTCGAGGTGCGGGCTCCGGTGATCTACGCGACCCTGGTCGTGGCTCTTGTCCTGTCGCCGGTCCTGTTCCTTCACGGCCTGCAGGGCGCGTTCTTCAGCCCTCTGGCCGCCGCCTTCATCCTCGCCACCCTCGCCTCCCTCGCGGTTGCCGTGGTGGTGACCCCGGCGCTCAGCCTGCTGCTGCTTCGATCGGCGCGTCTTCCCGAGGAACCCCGCGTGCTGGCGCGGCTCAAGGATCGCCACGCCGGTCTGCTGGGACGCATCTCCGCCCGTCCCCGCAGCGCTGTGATCGTTTCCGTAGCGGCCCTTCTGATGTCGGCGACCGGCTTCGCCCTGTTCAACAGCGAGCTTCTGCCGGCCTTCCGCGAAGGCCATTTCGTGCTCGGCATCGCCGCCCGGCCGGGCGCTTCTCTCGCGGTGATGCGCACCTATGGCAAGGCCATCACCCGTGATCTTCTGGCGGTGCGCGGCATCCAGTCCGTCGAACAACAGATCGGCCGTGCCCAAGGCGGCGAGGACACCTGGGGCACGGAACGCAGCGAGTTCCATGTCGAGCTCGAGCCCGGCCTCTCCGGCGCCCGGCAGGATCAGATCCAGGCGCGCATCCAGGAGATTCTCGCCAGCTATCCCGGACTTGAGACCGAAGTGCTCACCTTCCTGGGCGATCGGATCGGCGAGTCCCTGAGCGGCGAGACCGCCAGTCTGGTGGTCAACGTCTATGGCGGGGACCTCGACAAGATCGATCAGGCCGCCAGCGACATCAGCACGGTGCTGGGCAAGATTCCGGGCGCGACGGACGTCCAGCTGGGAACGCCGCCGTCCACCCCCGCTGTGCGCGTCGAGCTCGACCTGCCCGCGCTGGCGCGTTACGGCCTGTCCCCGGCCGAGGCCCTGAACACCGTCCAGACCGCCTATCAGGGCGCGATCCCGGCCCAGATCTATGGCCTGGATCGCGCCATCGACATCGCGGTCACCACCCCGCCCTCACTGCGCAATCAGCCGGAAGCCGTCGGGGACCTGCTCCTTCGCTCGTCCTCGGGGGCCGTCGTCCCGCTGCGCCAGGTCGCGGACGTGCGACTGGCGGAAAGCCGCACCGTCATCGCTCACAATGGAGGCCGCCCGGTCCAGACCGTGACCGCCAATCCTGCGCCCGGCGATGTGGCGCGCGTGACAAGGGCCGCACAGACCGCGATCTCCTCGCAGGTCAGGCTTCCGCAGGGCGTCTACGTCGAATACGCCGGGGCGGCGGCCGGGGCGGCCTCCGCGCGCAATGACCTGCTGCTCAACACGGCGATCGCCGTAGTCGGCGTCGTGGTCTTGCTGCTGCTGGCCTTCCGCAGCGGACGCGCCGTCGGCCTGATCCTCGGAACCGCGCCGGGCGCTCTGGTCGGAGGCGTGATCGCCGTCGCCCTGACCGGCGCAAGCCTCTCGCTGGGCGCCCTGGTCGGCTTCGTGGCTCTCTTCGGCATCGCGTCCCGAAACGCCATCCTGCTCATTTCCCATGCCGAGCACCTGGTGTCGCACGAGGGTGAGGCCTGGTCACTGGAGACGGTGATCCTGGCGGCGCGGGAGCGGCTGACGCCGATCGTGATGACAGCGCTCGTCACCGGCCTCGGCATCCTGCCGCTGGCTCTGCAGACCGGTCAGGCCGGACGCGAGATCCAGGGCCCGATGGCCATCGTCATCCTCGGCGGCCTGATCTCCTCGACCCTGATGACCCTGCTCGTCCTGCCGGCGCTGATCTGGCGCTTCTGGCGCCCCCTGCCCGCGAAGGCGGCTCCCGCAACTCGCCTCCAGGAGGCTATCGCCTGATGTTCGACCTCATCATCCAGATCATCACCGTGACCGGCGTGCTCGGCGTGCTCATCCTGATGTTCGCCGAGAACATCTTTCCGCCAATCCCGTCCGAGCTGATCATGCCTCTGGCGGGCTTCGCCGCCGCGCGCGGGGACATGAACTTCTTCCTCGCGGTGACGGCCGGCACGCTCGGCGCCGCCGCGGGCGCGGCCATCTGGTACGAACTCGGCCGTCGCATCGGCGCGGATCGGCTCAGCGCCTGGTCGTCGCGACACGGTCGCTGGCTCACCCTCACACCGAAGGATATCGACCGCTCGACCCGGTTCTTTCAACGGTTCGGCGCACCGGCGGTCTTTTTCGGCCGGCTCCTGCCCATCGTCCGGACCTGGATTTCGATTCCGGCCGGGGTCGCGGACATGCGGCCCGCCCCGTTCCTCGGTTGGACTCTGCTCGGCACAGCCATCTTCACCTTCGCCCTGACCGCCGCCGGCTATGCGCTGGAAAGCCAGTACGAACGGGTCGCCAGCTGGCTCGATCCGATCACGACCTTCCTGCTCGTCGCCGGCGTCGTCACCTGGATCTGGCGGGTCATCGTCTTCCCGCGACAACAGGCAAACCGCAATGACTAGATCGGCGACCGCACAGGCGAAGAGCCGCAACGCCGGGGGAAACGTTGCGGCTCAACCTACATCGACAGCGCGCCCTCAGCGAGCGCCGTCGTCGTCTTCCTCGCCGTCCTCGGCTTCCGCCTGGTCACGATCTTCGGTCTCAGCCGCGACCGCGAGAATGGAGCCCGAGGTCGCGTCGATCTGGGCTTTCTGTTCGCCGGCCGATCCGACCGTCGTTACATCCCAGACCGGACCGCTCGCGGCACCCTCGAGAGCGACCTCGACGGCCCGCCCTTGGGTGCGGGCCTCGGCGATCGACACGGCCTGCGACAGCGCGACCGACGCCCGCGCCAGAAGGGCGGCGTCCTCATTCTGCGGCGCGGCGTGGGTTGTCAGGGCGAGCACGCCTCCGGCGGAACCCGCCAGCGCGACGGCGGCGAGCCCCATCATCTGCAACTTCTTCATGCGGTTCTCCTCGCGGACCCGATGTCCGCAAGGAGAACCTGCCCTAAGGCCCCTCCGCCCATCGTTGAGCCAACATTACGAAACCCCGACGCCACCCTTCGCGTCGCCCACCTCCTGCATCGCCACCTGATCGGATGAAGACCTTGAATACCGCGCGTGACATCCAAAGAACCCAGCTCATCCGAAAGGCCGTGCTGTTCGTGGCGATCATCGCCGTGATCGCGGTGGCCGCTCTCAGCCAGACGCTGGCCGGCGAAACCGTTTTTCACGAAGCCCTCGAGGCGGTCGGCCTGTGGCTGATCGTCATCTGCATCGTGGGGAGAGCTTGGTGCTCGCTCTATATCGGTGGACGCAAGAAGGCGGAGATCGTCGATCGCGGTCCTTATTCGCTGAGCCGCAATCCCCTCTATGTGTTCAGCTTCATGGGCGCTTTCGGCATGGGCGCCCAGACGGGCAGCATCGTTCTCGCCACGGTGTTTCTGCTCATCGCGGTGATCGTCTTCTACGCCACGGTCAAACGCGAGGAAGTCTGGCTGCTGGCCAACTTCGGCGACGTCTACGCCGCCTATTACGAGCGCACGCCGCGGTTCTGGCCCAACTTCCGCCTCTGGCGCGACGAGGATCGCCTGGAAGTTCGCCCTGCCTTCTTCCTGCTCACCCTGCGCGACGGTCTGGCGTTCCTGATCGCCATTCCCCTGTTTGAGATGGTCGAAACGGCCCAGCAGGCGGGCTGGCTTCACGCTCCGATCGTCCTGCCGTGACGTCCCGAAAAGCACAGAGTGCTCGCAGCCCTCAGTCCGCCGGAAAGCTGAAGCGCCTGCTGGGCCGACCGGTCGGACGGGTGCTCCTCGCCTTCTGCCTCACAAGCTTCACCCTTTGGGGCTGCCTGACCCTGGGCGGCGAAGCGCTTGAAGGAGAAACCCAGGCCTTCGACGAATGGGCTCTGCTCCGGATGCGCAATCCCGCAGATCTCAGCGATCCGATTGGATCACGGGTGTTCGAGGAAGCGATGCGGGACGTCACCGCGCTGGGCGGGTTCACCGTCCTGACCCTCATTACCGTGGTGGCCGTCATCAGCCTGTGGCGACTGGCTCGCCGACGTGAGGCGATGATCCTGGCCGTGACGGTCCTCGGCGCCCAGCTGTCGAGCGACCTTCTCAAGGCGCTCTACGCCCGGCCCCGGCCGGCGCTGGTCCCTCACGAGAGCTACGTCTATTCCAACAGCTTCCCAAGCGGCCATTCGGCAGTGTCCGCGGCCGTCTACATGATGCTGGCCATCATCCTGATCCCCGCGCTTCGCTCCGCGGGATCCAGAGCGGCGGTCTGTACTCTGGCCGCCGTTCTGGTCGTGGTGATCGGCATCAGCCGGACCTATCTGGGCGTGCACTGGCCGACTGACGTCATCGCCGGCTGGGCGCTGGGAAGCGCCTGGACGATCATCGGCTGGCTCGCTCTCAATCTGACCGTCAGCAAATCGGCTGAACCGATATCATAACCGCCACGCTCGTCTTTTCTCGCAACCAGAGTGCGTTATTCTGGCATCTGCAAAGCTCATCCTGAGTGATTGATTATGGGACCACTTCTCACCGCGCTGAAGGGCGACGCACGGGCGTCGAACGTTCAGGATACCGATCACGGCTTCATCCTGACGGGGTCGGGCGAGGCGTTCAGCGCCCTCGCTCGCGAGGCCATGGAGAAATCGGGCGTGGAGTACGTCGCCCTTCCTACAAGCGACGGCGCCGTGGGCTACACCCAGGTTGTAATCATCCCGCTCTGAGCGTCAGGCGCCGGTCGCGCCGAGATCCGCCAGTCTCTCCCCGAGGGTCGGCCTCGTGACCGAGCCGAAGTTGGCGTGAATGAACGCTTCCTGCCGCCGATCAGCCGCCCAGACATATCTGCGGGCCAAGGCGACGGTTGTATGATTGCGGCGTTTCACCAACTCTCGCGGAGGAGCCCGTCGCAGAGCGTCGATGGTGCCTTGATCATTCGCCGCGACGAACAGGCGTTTGGGTCCGATCGGAAGATGGATGAAGGCCTCCGGATCCCGCAAACCCGACACCTGCTCCACACACCAGTCGGAGACCAGCAGCGACAGGCTGGACGCCGCCAAATCGACCACGGCCCAGCGCATATTGTTGATGAACTCGCCCATCGTGGGATTATCGATGAGCACCGTCGCGATCTGCATGGCGACCCGTTCGACGATTTCCGGGTCCCGCGCGGTCATGAAGTCTTCAAAGGTCGCCGGATCGCCGTCCTGGCGAACCATCTCCTCATACGCGGCCTGAATCTCTGGCTGATTGACTATCCAGTCCGCTCGGGTGCGCGCCTTGATCCCGGCGATATCCGCGGGCGTGCGCAACTGCAGGGACTGGATGAAGCGTGACCATGCGCTTCTCGTACCGGACGTCTGGGGAAACTGCCCCCTTTCCAGAAGCGCGAGCACGCCGGCGGCCTGATGGTCGACCTGCTGCATGAACCGCTCTTCCACCTGCTGCATGAGGTCGGGCGACAGACCGGGCATGCTGTACAGGCCGTCCTCGTATCCCGTACCGGCTGGAAATACGCGCCGCCGCTTCACGGCGTCGCCGAACGGCCGGTCATACTGCTCAAGGCGTCCATCGGGTCCGGTCCACCGGTTGAGATAGAAGACCGGCGCGAAGTGGTGCTTGCGAGGCGGATTGGACGACGTCATGCGCCGGCTGCAGGTCCAGCCAGGGTGGCGTCGCCATCGTCGGGCAACGACAACGGCGTCCGCCCATCCATCCGCTCCGCATACCCTTTCGCGTCGTCATACATGGCGTCGTGCAGGCCCAGGACCGTCATCGCTGATCGACGGCTCATGGGACCCTCCTCAGGCTGCCGCGCCGGTCTCGCAATGGCGAGAAGGTTCGACGCCCTGGCGTAGATCTCCGCCGCGTCGACGAACTCGACCTCGATGTCCCGCGGCACGCGGCCTTTGCGGCGAGCCGTCAGGTCCGCTTTGAAACTGCGCCATCGCGCGAGGTGAACTTGCAGTTCCGCCAACAGGTCGATGTAAGCATCCGCTTCGGCTCCATCGGCCGCCTCGATCATCGCGGTGATTTCCTTGACCGCGTCGGACGCCAGCCTCGGGGCCCGCACGGTGAACCGGTTCCCCGTCACGCTGCCATACTGCCGCGCGACCGGAAGCGCCCGCTTCAGCCGCTCGACGCTCTGCTCCGCGAACTCGCACACGTCGCTCATCACCAACGGCATGGCGGCGCGCTGGGCCCGGAGACGCCGGGCCTTGCGGTCCTGCTCCTGCTGATCGTTCTGCTGGATCTGACGCAGGACGAACCAGGCGCCGTAGACCGCCGCCAGCAGGGTGAAGATGGCGCCCAGAAGCGACTGCCACGACCATGCGATGGTGGTTACGGGCACGATGACCGACCGGCACCCCTCGCTCGGGGAGAGTTTGCATCCGCCGTCCAAGGCGATCAGGGCGAGCGAAATCGCGGTGACGACGGCCACGCCGGCCGCCGGCCAGCGCAGGTTCACTCCACCGTTCGGCGAAGGCTTCGCTGGCGCGAACAGGCGAGCGAACCGCTTCTTCATTGCGGGCGACGCACCCGGCGAATCTCCATCCCGCCCTTCATCACGACGATGCTGATCACGCCGGGAAGAACAGTCAGTCGGAGCTGCGCCAGATCGCACGCTTCTGCGTCGTGGACCGCCTCAACCCGCTCTTCCATAGGGTCGCCGCCCCGGTCATCGTCGAGGAGTAAGGTGTATTGATTCATTCGTGTGATCGCTTCTCGGCGAGGTCAGTGTAGGCGGCGCCAGTTTACCGCGAGGGAGGGACGTTGCACGATCCCGCTGCGGGCGGCGGACAGCTCTTTCTGACTCTGAGGCGACCTTGGGGGAGGCCGTTATTGGTGAGGGATGCACGCGCGAACACGGGCGGAAGATGTCGGAAATGGCCCGCCAATTGTACCGGGCATGTCGAACAGATATGCAACCGGTGGTGAGCAATCAATGGTGCTGCTAAGGTCGCCGTGTCTAGGGGAGGCGATTCTGATCCGACCGCTTACACGCACCACGGCGGGGAAGCTGTACTATCGGCCAGAGGCGGTGGAGGCCGAGATTATGGCGCTGCTTTCGCTCGACGTCGATGAGCGCATGGCGCGGCTGTGTCCGGCCGCAGCCTCGGACGCGACTCCCGTGAGTCCCGAAGCGCTTGTCTACTTCATGCGCGAGGAGCGGCGCGCCAACCATGAGGGTCGCTTCAACCGTCTCTACACGGCGGTGATGAAGCACTACCTGTCGTTCTTCCGATGCCCTGACCGCCAACGCGAAGGCGTGATCCGCACGGACGGGGCTCTGGAAGACCTCCGGCGGCACGCCGTCGATCGTTTTGTCGAAAAAATCCGCAAGGATCGCGCCGAGGGCGATGACCGGCTCGACATTTACGAAATCCGGTTCGGGCTCGCGGCCGCCAAGGACAGGTCTTCGGCCCGCAAGGCAGTTTACCGTCTGGTGGACCGCGAGGAGGCTCTCAACCCTCTCGAGGATGGCCGAGAGGCGTCTGCTGAGGTCGAGGCGGCCGCCGCGCGGCTGTCTGAACTGAGTGATGCGACCAAAAATGACGTATCGGATGACCTGAAACGGGTACTGGCGACGATTGACACTCTGCCTGAAAAACATCGCAGGGTAGCGACCATGACGTTGAACAACATTCCGATCGAGGCGAAGGACGCCAATACGCCGTCGATCAGCGGCCTTTTAGGCTGCACGCCGAAGACCGCGCGGGCGCGGCGAGACCGAGCCGTCGAACTCATTCAGCGCGCGCTGGGTCTCGGAGCCTTGACATGACCCGATCCGCACTGAGCGAAGACCAGGTCATCGAGGCCTTCCTGCTCGAAGACGCCGCGGACAGCCGGACACTGTCCCTCTATCTGGAACGCTATCCGGACCACGCCGAGGCCTTGCTCGATCTCGCCCACGACATTGCGTTCACCGAAGTCAGCCGGCACGCGCCGCCGTCGTCGGACGAAGACGACCTCATCGCCATGGGCTGGGCCACGATCCAGTCGGCCGAGCGCACGGCGGTGACGGCGGCCGACTGGACGGGCGCCATGATGGGCAAGGTCCAGGCGGCAGTGGGCGCGCCCATGCCCGTCGTCATGAATCTGCGTGACCGACGGTTCAAAACGGAATCCCTGCCGTCCCATCTGTTCGACGTCCTGTCGCAATGTCTGGAGCGAACGAAGGAGGCGGTGGCCGATTACCTCGACCAGCCGGCCGGCCTGGCCAAGGCGGCCGCGTACAAGGCCAGTCAGGCGCCGCAGGTCGCCGCCGAAAAACTCGATTACGCCGACTTCCTGCGCGACTTGGGCCTGCCGGAGGAAGAACGGCGTCGCCTGCTCGACGGGCCAGCCTAGATGGATGCGATCGAACTCGCCCGCCAGAAGGCGGCGAGCGTTCACCAACAGGGCGTGGAGAAGGGGGACGATCCGACTGCGCCCTACGCCTTCGTCGTGGCGCAGGCGGAAAGGCACGGCCTCACCGTGTGTCCCGTGCCGGACTCGATGCTGGACGGTGCCCTCGCCCGTCTGGATGCGGACGCCGGCTGCATCATTCACACCCGTTCAGGGTCCGGGTTCGAGCAGGCCATCTACGTGGCGCACGAACTCGGCCACGCCCTTCTCGGCGACGCCGCGCCGGCCGGCGCCTGCGAGATCGACCCCTTCCGTCCGGCCGAAGCCGCGCCGGTCGGCGAGGAGCGCGTCATTGACTACGGCCGGCGTCAGCGACGCGAGGTCCAGATGGACCTGTTTGCGCGGGAGCTCATCCTGCCCCGTCCGGTCGTCCGCAGGCTGCACGTCGACGAGGGCAGGACCGCCACCGAGATCGCCGGGATGTTCGCGGCGCCATTCGCGGTGGCGGCTCAGCAGCTCTTCGACGCCCTCCTGTTGCCGCCGATCCAACCCGAGCCCGAAGGGCCGGCCCGCCCGCCGGCGAAACCCGATGCATCCCAGATCGCCGCGGCCGGGCATCGGGGCGGCCCGGCCTTGGTGGAGGCCGGACCCGGGACCGGCAAGACGCAGACCCTCGTGAAGCGGATCGTGGACCTGTTGAACGAGGGGGCGGATCCCAGAGGGTTTCTGGTCCTGACCTTCTCGAACAAGGCCGCGGGCGAACTCGCGGACCGGATCGCCACCCGGAACCCCGAGGCTGCGGCGGCCATGTGGATCGGAACCTTCCACGCCTTCGGACGAGATCTGGTCCAACGGCATTTCGCGAGGCTGGGCTTCGACCAGGAGCCCCGGTTGATGGATCGCGTCGAGGCCATCGAACTGCTTGAGCCGGAATCCGCCCGACTGGGCCTGCGGCACTACAAGGACATCCGCAATCCCGCGTCCAAGCTCTCCGACATCCTGGCCGCGATCTCGCGGGCGCAGGACGAACTCGTCGATCCGGCCGAGTATCTCGCCCTCGCCCAGGCGATGGAAGGTGCCGCCGGCGACGACGCGACGGCGCGGATCGCCGCCGAGAAGGCCGTCGAGGTCGCCCGGGTCTACGCGCGCTATCAGCAGATCAAGCGCGACAGACGGGCGATCGATTTCGGCGACCTCATCACCCTGCCCGTGGCGCTGTTGCGCGAAAACCCCGAGGCCGAGGCCGGCCTGCGGGCGCTCTATCGCCACATCCTCGTGGACGAATATCAGGACGTGAACCACGCGAGCGTCGAACTGCTGAAGCGGCTCAGTCCGACGGGGCGCAATCTGTGGGTCGTCGGCGACGTGCGCCAGTCGATCTACCGTTTCCGCGGGGCCTCGCCGTTCAATGTCGATCGCTTCGGGTCAGCCGACTTCGGCGCGGGGACGCGCCTGCCCTTGGCGGTGAACTACCGGTCGAGCGAGGAGATCGTTCAGGCCTTCTCTGCCTTCGCGACGGGCATGTCGGCCGGCGCCGGACGACCGGCGGCTCTGAAGGCCGAGCGCGGTCCTTCGGGTCATCCGGTGGAGCATCGCCGGTTTCTGGACAATGACGGTGAGGCCGCGGCCCTAGCGGATGCGATCGGCGAACTGAAGGCGGCGGGCTTCGCGTTGCGGGATCAGGCCATCCTGTGCTCGGGAAACGACCGTCTCGCCCGCCTCGGATCCGAGCTGGAACGGCGCGGGGTTCCGGTCCTCCACCTCGGAAGCCTGTTCGAACGACCCGAGGTCCAGGATCTGCTGTCCTGGTTGACCCTGCTCACCGATCCGCGGGCCATGGGTCTGGTCCGAGAGACGCCGCTGTCCGCCGGTTTGTCGCTGGCGGACGTCCAGGCCGCCATGACGGCCCTGCGAACCCGGAACCGGGATCCATTGGATTGGACGGACGCCCTGGCGGTGGTGTCGCCCGAGGGGCGCGCCGCGCTGGAGCGTCTTCGCGCGGCTCTGGACGGGTTCAGCGCCGAGGACCATCCCTGGACGGTCCTAGCGTCTGTGCTGCTTGACCGCACCCGTGTGGTCGCCGACATCGCGTCATCGGTCGCGCCCGAAGCGAAGGCGCGGGGCATGGCGATCTGGCAGTTCCTGAACTTCGTCCGCGTCCAGCCGGGCGGCGGGGCTCGGGGACCGGTGCGGCGTCTGCTGGACCGCATTCGGCGGCTCGTGGCGTTGGCGGACGATCGGGATCTGCGGCAGCTGCCTGCGGCCGCCCAGGTCATCGACGCTGTGCGGCTGATGACGATGCACGGCAGCAAGGGGCTGGAGTTTCCCGTCGTCCACCTGCCGGGCCTCAATCACGAGGCGCTGCCCCGATCGTTCCGCACCAAGCCCTGCCCGCCGCCTGACGGCCTGATCGGACGCCTCGACACGCCGGCCGGTCCCTTGCTCCGGTCCGCCCACGACGACGAACAGGAATGTCTCTTCTATGTGGCCTTGTCCCGGGCACGTGACCGCCTCTTCATCTACTCGGCCCGCCAGAACAAGGCGTCGGCGGGTCGGAAGGCGGCCGAGCGCGCGGTGTCGGCCTTCGTGGGCCGGGCGACACAGAGTCCTGAGCGCTGGCTCACGGATCCGGCCGCGCCGGATCCGCGGCCGGAGGACCTGCCCGTCGCCGTCGCCTCCGGCGAGCGGCCCGCCTTCGCTTTGCACGAACTTGCGCTCTACGAAAAATGCCCTCGCCAGTTCCTCTACAGCGTCCTTCTGGCGATCGGTGGAAACAGTGGGACGCGACCGGCCTTCCTGACCATGCACGATGTGGTCCGGGACGTGCTCGCCGACGTGATCCGGGATGGCGGTCCCGGCCGGGCCGACAGGCTTCTGGACGCCGCGCTGGAGGCCAGCGGTCTCGCCGGGGACGACTACGGGTCTGACTTCCGGCAGATCGCGGTCGAACTGGTCGAGGGCTTCGTCGAGAGCCGCCAGGGTCGCTCCGGTCGGTCTGGTGAACGTCTGGTCGCGGCGCTCGACCGGGCCGACATTCATGTCCAGCCCGACGAGGTCCTGGACGGCGCCGGGGGGCCGGTATTCCGCCGGGTGCGGACGGGGCATTATTCCAAAACCAGCGCGACCGCGAAGGCGGAAGCCGTCTTCCCCCTGGTGATCGACGCCGTGTCGCCGGGCGCGGCGATGGAAGTCGTCTATCTGGGCGACGGCCGCGTCGAGACGGTGAGCGGCCTTGCGCCCAAGGACGTCGGCAAGCGCCGCGACGCGATCAACGCTTTCGTGGCGGATATCCTGGACGGTCGTTTTCCGACCAGGGAATCCGCCTTCACCTGCCCGAACTGCCCCGCCTTCTTCGTTTGCGGCCCGATCGCCGCGGGGTCGCTGAAAATCTGACGACGGAATTACCCGTTCCCCCAATTGGCGGCGGTTTGACCTTCAGAGCCCGGCACTTTCGCCCTCGGCCATGGAGTACAAGACCAGTGACCTCCCCCAACGACAGCCGGCCCGCCGGCGCCCATGTGATCCAGTTCGCCGACGGCGACCTGAACTTCCGCCCGATCAGCCTGTCGGACCCCGTCCCGACCGGCCGCCAGATCCTCAACACCGCCGTCGGGCGCACGGCGGAATCCTACAGCCTGTTCGTGATCCTGTCGGACGGTGAGTTCGAGGATATCCGGCTGGACGAGACCATCGATGTCCGCCCGCGCGGCGAGGAGCGGTTCATCGGCTTCGAAACCGACCGCGACTACAAGTTCGTCATCGAGTCCAGCGAGATGCGCTGGGGCAAGCCGCTCATCAGCGGCCGCATCCTGTACGGCCTCGCCGAAGCCGATCCCGAGACGACCGACCTGTATCTGCAGGCCCGCGGCGCCGAGAACCGCCGCATTCGGCCCAACGACGTCGTCAAGCTGGACGAACCCGGCATTGAGCGCTTCTTCCTGGCACCCCGCGAGACGCCCGGTTTCGGCATCGTGGTCCTGTACAATGGCGCGCCCGCTCCGCAGCGGGTGCGTCCCGAGGTGACGCTGCAGGCGGTGCTGGAGCGCGCCCTGGCCGATTTCGGCCACCCGGCCGGCGGCCCGGTTCTGTTCAGCGAGGGCGGGGCCGAGCTGGCGCTCGGTCAGACGGTGGCCCAGGCCGGTCTGTCCGACGGCGCGCGTCTGATCCTGCGTCCCCGCGTCGTCCAGGGGGGCTGAGATGAAGCTGCAGATTCCGTCGGCGGTCCTCGCGCAGACGTTCGACCACCTCAGGTCCTGCGGCGGCGGCCGCCGGGAATGCCAGGCTTTGTGGGTGGGCCCCTGGGCCCACCCCTCCCTCGTCAGCGAGGTCCGACATCCCCGCCACACCGCCAGCGCCGTCGGCTTCCAGGTCGATCATGACTGGCTGACCGACTTCTGGCTTGACCTGTCTGACAGCGGCTCCGGCGTGCGCGTGCAGGTCCACACCCATCCGGGCGCCGCCTACCATTCGGCCACGGACGACGCCTTCCCGCTGATCCACACGCCCGGCTTCCTGAGCCTGGTCATCCCGCGCTTCGCCCAAGGGCCGGCGGATTTCACCGACGCCTTTCTCGCCCGGATCGAGCCCGACGGCCGTTTCCACGAGGTGAGGATCGCCGACATTCTGGAGATCGTCTGATGCTGGCCCAGGCTCTCAGCCGCACCACCCTGTTGATGCGCGCCGAACTTCGGGACGATGTCCCCGAGTCCGCCTTGGTCGACGCCTTGGCGGATTTGTCGGTGGTCATCTCGGCCGACGCCCGTGTGGTCGGGACGGCGCCGGGACGCACGGCGGTGGTCACGGCCGCCCTGCTGATGGCCCGGTCCGGCCACCGGGTCTGGATCGACTGCCCGGATGCGGCGATGCCGGAGCCCCAGCCGCCCTTGGCGGGGGATCGACTCCACGACGCCCTTCGCGAGGGGGGAGCGGACCTCCTGCCGGACCGCACGATCGAGATCGGCGTCCCTCCGACGACGGCCGATCTCGTCGTCGTCTTCGGCGACCGGAGCCCCGCGGCGGCGGGGCGTGTTCTTTACGTCGGCGCGTCCGACTGGTCCGCCAGCCTGTCGACGGCTGCGCCGCAGGCGTGGACGGCCGCCGATCAGCCGTTCGGCGCGATGGCGGCGGGGGCCCTGGCCGCCAGCGAGGCCTTCAAGGTCTCGATGCGCCGCCTGTCGACATTCGCGCGCAGCCCACAGGCCTACGACCGGATGTTCGGCCCGGCGACGGACGCCGTTCTCGACCTCGCGCCCGGCGGGGCGAGACCCGAACCGTCGCTCGGCGCGTTCGACCTGGTGAGCGGCGGGGCGATCGCCAACGCGGCCCTGTTCGCCTTGCTGAGGACGCCGGACATTCGCGGACGTTGCCGCGTGATCGACGATGACGAGTCCGCCCTCAGCAACCTGAACCGCAACGCCCTGCTGCTGCGGTCAAGCTTGGGCATGGCCAAGGTGGCGGACCTGGCCCGTCACGGCTGCGACCTGCAGATCGAGCCGCTTGTCGAGCGCTATCGCGACGGCCAGCCCCTGGCCGCCGTTGTCCTGCTGGGCGTCGATGACATTCCCTCGCGCTGGTCGGCGCAGCGGCGGCGGCCCGACTGGCTGGGCGTCGGTGCCACTGTCGGTTTCGCGGTCCAGGTGTCTTCGCACGACGCGACGACCCCTTGCGTCGGCTGCCTTCATCCGCAGGCCGGCATGACCGACGGTCCGATCCCGACGGTGGCGTTCGTCTCCTTCTGGGCCGGGCTGCTCCTCGCCTTGCGGCTTCTGTTCCGTGAAGACGATCGCCACCTGTCCGGGGACCAAACCTGGTTCAGCCCGCTGCGTCCCGAGGGCTGGGAATACGCCCGGCTCGGCCTGTCGGCCCATCCCGGCTGCCCGGTCGGCTGCGAGGCGTCGGGTCGAACGGAACTGCAGGCCCGGCCCGCGGCCTGATGCCCCGGCCTGGAGGCTCGGCCTCTGCGAATGGCGACCGTCCAGCGCGCATGGGACATCCAGCGCGCGGCGCGCGAGCTGCGGGCCGGTCCCCATCGCCAGCGCCCCGGTCGGCTCCAGGTCCGTCGCGAACTCCCGAGCCTCAGCGCGCGTTGCGGTAGGTGCGGCCTGCGACAACGTCTCGCACCTGCCGAGGGCTGGCGGCCGCGACCCGTTTTGCGATCTCGGAGACTGTCGCGAGCGCTTCCAGTCCCCGGATGGCGTTGAGTTGGTCCAGGGTGAGGCGCGGGGCGCGGCGGCGGCGGTGCGGCGGGGCACAGTTGGCGTCGGCGCTCGATAAGGAGGCGCCCGGCGTCCGGCGGCGGCCGGCCCGGCCTCCAGCGCTCATATTGAGAAGGCGCGCGTCCTGCCGGTGGCCTTCCAGCAGCCATGCCTCGGAATTGTAGAGGCGCTCGATGTCTTCGGTTACGGCCATGACCTTATGATGGACGTAGGAGACGCGGTCGGCGGCCGTCTCGTCGCGATACCGCTGATGGAACCGGAGTCGGCTCCCGCTGCCGATGGCGCGGCGATGCTCCGCCCACCGGGTCTGCCAACGCCGGGTCGTGACGCCGACATAGAACCAGCCGTCGTCGGGGTAGGACGCGGCGTGGCCGAAGATGTGCTGATATAGGACGAAGGCCCCTTCCGGCCTGGACGCGGGCCTAAGGAGATGGTGCGCCGGCGTTGAAAAGATCTGGGCTGGCCGGGTCACGCCGACGAAGGGCTGATCGAACGCGCCGACCCGCAAGGCGTCGAGCATGACCGGATCGATCACGAGCTCGAACCGGATCTCGGGACAGAGCGCCAGCTCGCCCGGGGCCAGGGAGCGGCCGGACCGCATGGCGGTCGGGCCCAGCGCGCGATGCTCGGGTTCGACGATCCGGGGCGGGATCAGGATCGGAAGCGCGCCGCCCAGAAGGGCGACGTGCAAGACCGGAATCGGCTGGCCCGGACGGACTCGGATGAGGCCGTCAGGCGTCAGGGCCGACCGTAGCCAGCTCACGCCGCGCGCCGTGCCGAGGAACCGGTGCATCATGGCGTCGAAAGTCGCCCGATGCGGATGCATGTCGGGCGGCGTGAGATGCTCCCACCACTCGGGATCGACCGTGATCATGCGCGTCGCCCCCGCGCTCTCACGTCGCTTCGCTGTCCCTTTCCAGCCTCAGGATCGCGCCGACCACGGGCATATGGATGAACAGGGCGTCGCAGGCGTCCGACGAGGCCGCGGTCACCGCGTCGGCGTAGAGTCCCAACTGGGGGGCGTGTCCCAGCGCGTGTTCATCCCACCGGTCGAACGCCCCTGGGAAGCTCTTGTGGTCCACGAGAGCGACGCCCGAAGCGTGCCGGACCAGCAGATCGATCCGCCCTTGGACGATCTGATCGCCGACGCGGGCGCGGATCGGGCTTTCGCTGAGGATCGCGCCGTCGGGCCACCGCTCTGCCAGCCAGGCGCGAAGACGGGTGGACGCCTCCACGGCGTCTGTCGCGGACAGCCCGGCCACCGACCAGCGCCGCAGGATGGCGTCCGCATCGGCGAGACGCCGGGCACCGTCCCGCGTCGGATCGTCGTAAGCCAGGATGGCGTGCAGGGCTTCGCCCAGGGCCGCCATGTCGGTCACCCCATCGATCCCGAGCCTTGGTCCGAGATCCACCCGTTCGGCCACGCGCCAGCCGCCGCCGCTCGCGCCGCTGGGCTTGACGAACAGGGGAGACGCAGGCGGCGCCGCAGCGACGCGCGCGGTCACGTGAGGCGCCTGCGGATACCGTGGCGCTGCGCTCTCGTCCGCCGCCAGCACACGCACATCGGCCAGGAAGGTCGCGTCGCCGACGCCGATCAGATTGTCTTCCACGGCCGGCGGTGTGACGTGGGGCGGCGCGTCGGCTGCGTCCAGCACCGCCAGCCACGCAGGGCGTTTCGGCGGCGCGGCGAAGATCAGATAGTCCCTGGCTCGCGTGACGCCGACGTAGAGCAGGCGCGTGTCTTCCTGCACGGCGCGTCGCCAGGCGGCCTGGCCGAACGCGGACCCGGCCGCCGCCGCCTCCAGGGCGCTGCCCCCGCCCGCGGAATCGTAAGGCCATGGCCAGAACCGGATCCAGCGATTGGCCAGCGGGTCCCGCCAATCCATCTCACCATCCACTTCCGCCGCGGGCTCGAACAGGCGGGCCTTGGGCTCCCAGCCGAGTCCGACGAGAACCGTCATCGGCCATTCGAGGCCCTTGGCGCCGTGATAGGTCATCACCTGGACGGCGTCGGCCGCGAGGCTGGGCGGGCGCTTGGGATCGGCGCCGTCGAGCGCGAGGATCAGGCCGGGAAGCGTCGCGGGCGCGCCGGACGAGACGCACTCTGTCTCATAGGTTCGCGCGAACCCCCGCAGGGCTTCAAGGTCGTCGAACCGGATCGCGGTGTCGCCCCAGCGCTCAATGCGCGCCATCACCTCCGGAAGGGCGGTCACCGCGTCGACCAGTTCCGCAGGCGTGAGGGCGAGTGTGTCCGTACGCAGCACGGCGAGCGCCTCGGCGACCGGCACGAGGTCGGACAGGGCGGATTCGGCGTCGGCCTCGGTCGCGGCGCCGAGCCAGGCGTCCGATTCCGGATCGTCCGAGAAGAACCGGGCCAGCTCGGCCAGGGCGAGGCGATCAGAAGCGTCGGCGACCCAGCGGCAGGCCGCGAGAACCAGTTCGACATGGGGCGTTCGCGCGAGCCCCCCACGCTCCACCGCCACCGGCAGGCCGGCCTGGCTGAGCGCCCGGGCGTAGCGGGCCACGTCGGTGTTGGTGCGGCAGAGCACGGCGATGTCACCGATCGAGAGCGGGTGGTGCTCGCCCGACCGGTCCTCCACCAACCATTCACCGCCGTCATCGAGGCAGGCGACGACCTGCGCGGCGAGCGCCTGAGCCTGCTCATCGACCTTGCCGGTCAGGGTCCACCAGCCCAAAGCGGCCCGGTCAAAACCGGTCTCGGAGCGGTTGGTCCCGGCGAAGGCGTGATTGGCCGCCGGCAATCCCATGCGGTCGAAGGCCGGCGTGAACAGGGCGTTCGACAGGTCAATGATGCCCTGACGGCTGCGCCAGGAGGTGGCCAGCACGTCCGCCGCCTCTCCCTGCGAGGCGGCGCCGGCGAACGCGGCCTGCGTCAGATCCGTGTCGGCGCCTCGGAAGCCGTAGATGGCCTGTTTGGGATCGCCGACCCAGGTGCTTTCCTCGACCAGACCCGCGAGCGCCGTGAACACCGCCAGCTGAAGCGGGCTGGAATCCTGGAACTCGTCGACGAACACCCGGCTGATCCGCTCTCTCAGCCGGGCGGCCATCGCCGGATCACGCAGAACCTCGAGCGCCAGCGCCTCCTGATCGGTGAAGTCCAGCAGGCCCCGCTGGGCCTTCCAGTCCTGGTAGGCGGTGAGCGCTTCGGCCGCGCAGTCGAAGGTGGCGCGGATGAAAGTTTCGATGTCCCCGCGAAGACGGGGATGATCCGCATGCCGTCCAGCCGCGGCGGCCAGAGCCGTCATGGCCGAAGCGAAGGCGGGTCCGTCCTTGGTTGGCGCGCATTCCGCCTTGGCCAGCCTGGCCCAGGTCGGCCACGACAGGCTCTCGCCGCGGGCGAGACGCTGATGCGCCGCCCGGACGACTTCCATCGGCCTTTGCGCCTTCGCGCTCAGCCCGGAGGGTCGCGCCGCCATGACGGCCGAGAGGGCGTCGCTCAGGGCTGTGTCGAGCGCGTCGCCGTCCGACGCCGCGGCCGGCGGCAGCGATCGACAGGAAGCGATCGAGCGGTCGGCGGAGACGCGGACGCCGTCCGCGTCCAGACCGTTGGCGCGCGCCAGGTCGACGATCCGGCGAACCGTCCGGCGCCAGTCCGGTCCTTCTGCGCCCGTCGGCGGTCGCGGGTCATTGTAGCCGAAGCGATCGGCCAGGTCGTTGAGGACCGCCGCATGGGCGGCGATGGCGCGATCCGCCGCCATCGAGAAGATCAGGGACTCGTTCTCGGCGCCGATGACGGCGGTGGAGGGAGACCGTCCAAGATCGAGCGCAAACTCCGAAACGATCTGGCCGCAGACGGCGTTGACCGTCCCGAACCGGGCGCCGAGCAGCCGGGCGGCCGCGTCCGTCCGCCCGTCGCCGAACAGGCGCGCCCGCGCGCGCTCGACGAGTTCATCCGCCGCCTTGATGGTGAAGGTCGTGGCGACGATCTCCTCGGGTGGCCGGATGGCCACCTCGGCGGCGATGTCGCCGACGATGCGCGTGGTCTTTCCCGCGCCGGCGGAGGCCGTGACGGCGGTGAGTCGGGCCATCACAGCGCCTCCACATTGATGCGGCACAGGCCGGTGAGGTCGCAGTAGCGGCAAGGCTCCGCCGGCGCCGCGAAACCGAGGTCGTCGGGCCGGTCCGTCGCGGAACCCTGCAGGCCGGCGGCGACCAGAACACCATTGCGGGCGAGCGCCGTCCAAGCCGCCCAATCCTGCGATACGATCCGCAGGGTGTCGTCGTCGGGACGAACAGCCTCGACCGGGTCGCCGGTCAGGAAGGATCCCGCGCTGGCGACGACACGCCGCTGCCGCAGCAGGAAATAGCCGCCGGGCGCCACAACGCCGTCGGTCCGGGCGAGAGCGTGATAGACGGCGAGCTGCACCGCGACGCCGTCTGCGACCATCGAGACGTAGCGGCGGTCGGACCGTGTCCACTTCAGGTCGAGCACGGCGACCTCGGCGCCGCGGCGGACCATCAGATCGATGCGTCCGGTGAGCGGCAGATCGCCGAAACGGCCCTCGCGCGACAACTCCGCGCCCACCACCTCGAGCCCTCGCTCGTGCAACAGTCGCACCAGCGCCTCCATCGCCGCGGGCACCTGTTCCCGCGCGGCGGCGAGCTCGCCGGCGTGTTCGGGCCGCGCCAATGGTGCGGCCATAGCGGGCAGGAGTTCATCGAACAGGGCCAGGGCGCTGGCGCGAACCTCGGCCCAGGGCGGCGGCGGACCGGCAGGCAGCAGCCGACGCGCGATCTCGTGGGCCAGAGCCCCGAATAGTTGGCTCGTCTCCGGCAATTGAGCATGGCGACCGCGGCGCAGACCGAGGACGTCCTGGGCGAACCATCCCATCTGGCAGTTGAACAGCCGGTCCAGGGAGGTTGCGCTTTCCACGCGGCTGTCGAGCACGGCCGACAGGTCGGCGGCGACCGTCCATCGCGGCGCGCCTGCGGGCGGATCGACCGTAGCGACAGGGGTGCGGGAGATGGAGCGCCGCGCCAGATCCGCCACGGGCTCCGCCAACAGACGTTCGGCCCGGAAGAACACGCCGTCCGCCGCGCCCTGGAGGAGAGGGCGAAGCTGGTGGGCGAGCGGGTGCGCGGTCGTGGGCTCGCCGCCCGCGAGGGCCGGCCGCACCAGCAGCATCTGCTCAGCCGCGTTCATCACCACGCGGGCGTAGCCGGCGCCGACACGCGCTGAGGCGGCCGCAGACGTTTCCACGGTCACGCCGGCCGTCGCGAGCGCGACCCGCTCCGCCCGGTCCCATCGCTCGGGCGCGACCCTCTCGCCCGGTCCGGCGAAACCCCACCAGATCACCCGGGGCGCGGATCTCCACAGCGCTCCGGGCACCCGAACGGCGCGCAGGGCACCGGCCTCAGCGATGTGGGCGGGATTGGAAACGCCGTCCGCCAAGACCTGACCGATCATTCGCTCCAGAAGCAGGGCGGGGATGACCGGAGACTCCAGGCGCGTGGCGGCGTCGACGAGGGCTCCCGCCGCCGAGGCGACGCCGAGCAGCAGGGGATCTTGTCCGGCGGCGTCGATCCGGATGGCCCAGGCGGCCACGCGCCCTGCGATCTCGCGCACGGCGTCAAGCGGCATGCCGACGGCCCGATCGTGAAGGCCGACCTGTGTCCAGGCGCGCCACTGCGCTAGTGTCTGGTCGGTCTTCCCCTCGGGGTCTTCCTCCGCCGCATTCAGCTCGAGAAGCCGCGCTTCGAGACCCGCCCAGGTCTCGAGCCAGGCGGCGCCGCCCGTGCCGGGGTGTTCCGCCAGGGTCCTCGCGAGGCGGCGGGCGGCCCACCGGGAGATGGGCGGACGCGGAAGCGTCATCAGGTCGAGGAGGGCGCGGGCGTCGAAGGGCCGCCATGCCGTCGCGAACGCCAAGGGCAGGACCTGCAAGGCGCCCCGCCAAGGCGAGGCTCCGGACAGACCGAGCGCCGGAAGACCCCGGGCCTTGAGCGCTCGGTCCAGCAGAGCGGTGTCGCCGTCGGGCGCAAGGATCACGGCGTCGGCGGGCCCCGACGCCAGCCAGTCCGCCACGGTCTCGGCGGCCATGACGGCGGTGTCTGACTGGATCACCACAAGCGAGCCGTCGCCGGTGAGCGCGTCCCGCCCACCCCCGGCCAAGGCGTCCTGAACGCGGCGCAGGTCCGATCCCGCGGCGGCGAGCGTCGGGGCGGAGGGCGGATTGATCTCCACCCCGGCCGCCTCCAACGCATCGAGCAGACGCGCGATGGCCGGAGGCGCCAGATCGCGAGGCTCGATCAGAGCGAGCGAGGCGATGCGCAGGCCGGGCCGGTCGGCGACGCTGAGGGCGGCGAGCGCGAGCCGGTCCGCCAGGCTGGGCGGCAACGGCGCGCCGGCATGACCGGCATCGGCCAGATCGTCGATCCGGGCCGCGCCGACGCGCTGACCCGTCCAGCCCCCGTCCACGAGGGCGTCGCGCCAGTCCAACAGAGTCTCGGCGGTGGACCAAGGGTCCTTGTCGAAGGACTGGGCCCAGAAGCGACCGGAGCCGGCGGCCCGCATCTTGCTGAGCCAGGCGGCGACGCGCGAGGGGTGGGAGATGGTCGGTCCCCCGAGGCCGAGCTGGGATTCGATCAGGCCGACAAGGCCGTGCGGCCCGACGACGGCGTCATCCAGATCGCCTGCGGCTTCCGCCGTTTCCGGCCAGATGCGACCGTCAGCCCCGAGTCCGAACACCAGTTTCATGTTTCGCTCCCCTCAGACCACTTTAGTGAGGCGCGCGTCTTTTCGCCACCATCGCGTGTGTCCGCTCACGTCGGTGAAGTCAGCACCGCATCAAAAGGCGGCCCGCCTGCTGCGCAACAAATATCGCGTTTATCGGAGGGTCCCTACGACCGCTATTGGCGCTTTTAATACCTTCGCATTGCGTGATCTGACGCTAGCTCGGTGGGCAGTAGGCGCATGGCCCGAGCGTAGGCAGGTTCACGCCTTCGGGCCAAGAGGGTCGGCCGCCATTGGCTGCCAGTCCGCCCGCGGCCGAGCCCTGGCGGAGCCGCGATCGGCGAGGTAGGCCCTGATTCAGGTGAAGAACATTCGCCGGGCCTTGTCGTCATGCAGGTCGAATTTGGCGATGTGGTTCAGACGGTGGGGCGCGGCGTCGCTGAATAGCGTCCAAGGCAGCTCGTCGATTGAAATCTCTGCGATCACCGCGGCGAAGTCCTTGTCATAACAGTCCGCCAGAACCTTCAGGTTGGTCGACGGAAAACTGTTCTTGAAGACGGTGTTGAAATGAGGCTGGAAATAGCGGATCAGCGCCGCTTCGTAGAGCGTCGTCCGCTCCGCCTCGTCTGTGCCGAACAGCTTGTCCAGACCGTTCCGAATCCGCTCCTGTCCCTGGGTACGGTCGGCGGCGCGGGGATTGAAGACAGTGATGGTGCTGTTACCCGGCTGGATCGCCAGCATCAGCAGCGTCAGGCGATAGCCCTCGGGGACACCCTTCAGGGCAATCTTCTGGAGTGTCTCGTGCTTGCGAAGGCGGTCCAAGGCATTGCGGGATCCATCCTCACCGAACGCCTGCCCAATGTAGAGGACCTTGAAGTCGACTCCCGCTGCCTGTCGGATCCGCAGAGCGATCGTCGTGTCATCCGGGAAGCACCGTCGTCCTCCCGCATCTTCACCCCACCAACCTTGGTCGGCATCGCCCTTGAGCTCGATGCCGGGAGGGATGGGCCACCTCAGGTCATGGATGGCGCCGTTGACGGAGTGACTGGTGACCATGTCGCCGCCTTCCACAACCACGGCCTCGGTGCGCACGACGGGCGTCAGGCCGACCAAATAGATGTGACAATCCTTGATCTGCGGAAGGAGTGGCTCGAGGGCTTCCGCCTCATAGATTCCTTCCGCAGGCATGGTCGCGTAGCTCACGGCGTACATCAACAGTGCGTTTTCGACGTCGAACGCCTGACCGTCGAACGGTGAGGCCGGCCTCGGGCTGGTTGTTTCGCTCATCCTAAGAACCTCCTGACAATCGCTCATCTCGGTCTTTGATTTGGGACTTCTGCCCCGGTTGGTCAAAGGGCGAACTTGACGGGATCTCGGGGGCGTTGATCCCAGAATTTTCATGAGACCCATGCACGGCGCTCAGACCATCCCGATGTGACGCTTACCCCCGCAAGCAGGCCATCCAAGGTAAGAGGGGCCATGTCCGAGCGTCTGGCTATGGTAACTTGAACGTCCGCCATTGGTCTCGAGCAGCGAGCGCGACGTGTCCAGTTTGCGGACGCCACCCAATGTCTGCTGATGGCGCTGATCGTACCTTCGGCATCTTACCTCGCGACAGGGTCCCAACTCTGGTGTGCCAGTCCTCCGGACCGCCAAACAGTCCGCGCTAGACCATCTTTCGCATCGCCACCCGCTTCGCTAAGCTGTGTATAGCCCGGCTGGCATCCCTCTAATCCGGCCACTCACCAATCCTGCAGCGCGCCACTAGCTGTGCTGCAGGGGCTTGAGGGATACTGCATGCATGACGACCGACCATCGCCATCGACCGCTCTGGCTAGTCGGCAGGATCCGCGCGCTTTGTTCGCAAACCCCGCGCGATTCCGGTTCGCGAAGTATTCGCCCACCAAGGGTCGGATTGGCGCATTACGCGTCAATCTCTCCAGCCGTCTTTCTTGGAAGTCACTGCGGGCGGGTCGCAAGCATTCAGATCAGCGACACCAATCGGACTTTGCGGCTTCTGCTTCATCGGTCAGGTTCAGACTGTCGCTCATGGCGTGGGCGTCAACTGGGTTTGATCTTCAGCAGGGCCAGTCCGAAGGCGACGAAGATGCCGCCGGTGATGCGGTTGAAGATGCGGCGCAGTTTGGGAATGGCCAGGTAGCGCGACAACGAGTGGCCGCCGCAGGCGTAGGCCAGGTACCAGAAGGCTTCGACCAGGGCGAAGGTGATGACCAGAATGGCGAACTGCGGCGCCTTGGGCGCACCGGCATGAACGAACTGCGGCAGAAAGGCTGCGGCGAAGAGGATCAGTTTGGGGTTGCTGACGCCGATGGTGAAGCCGCCGCGAAACAGGCGCCCGACGGACTGGCGCGGGCTCAGGACGCCCTCGCCGCCGACATCGACGGGCGCGGCGTCGCTGCGCCACGCCTTGACGCCGAGATAGATCAGATAGGCCACGCCCAGGTAACGCAGCACCTCGAATACGCCCGGCAGCGCCAGCAACAGCGTGGTCAGACCCGCGGCCGAGGCCGTCAGCACCAGAACCAGCGCCGTCAGGCAACCCGCCATGGCGAAGAAGCTGCGCTTCAGCCCCATCTCCACGCTGCGCGACAGGATGTGCAGCATGTTCGGCCCCGGCGTGCCGCACAGCAGGAAGACGGCGACCACAAACAGCCACCAGGTTTGGAAGGTCACGACGTCGGCCCCGCACGATCAACAGGCTGTCAGAATATCGCCGTCAGACCACGGGTTCCAGTCCGATCATTCGGCGGCGGACCACAGATCGCGCAGCACCGCAGGCAATATTTCCGAGAGGTCTTCGGCGATCAGACCCGGACCGAAACGGTTGGCCGCGTCGGCGTGCATCCAGACGGCGGCGCAGGCGGCGTCGAAACTGTCCATGCGCTGGGCCAGAAGTCCGCCGATGACGCCCGCCAGCACGTCGCCGCTGCCTGCCGTCGCCAGCCACGGCGAGCCGTTGATGTTGATGCGGGCGCGGCCGTCAGGTGAAGCGATCACAGTCTGGGCGCCCTTGAGCACGACCACGGCCTGGGCGCGTCTGGCGGCGTCCTGAGCGGCCTCGACGCGGCCCTTGGCCAGATAGCCGGGAAACAGGCGTTCGAACTCGCCCTCATGCGGCGTCAGGATGTCGTCACGGTCCAGAATGGCGAACAGTTCGGCGGCCCGGCCTTTGAAGATCGTCAGACCATCGGCGTCGATGACCAGGGCTGCGCCGCTTTGGGCCAGCACATGGATGTTGCCGATGGTGGCGTCGTCCAGACCGGCGGCGGGGCCGATGATCATGGCGTCCATCCCCTCGACCTCTCGCGCCAGGGATTCGGCGCTGGCGAAGGGCGTCAGCATGACCGCCTGTATGGATGGAGCGATGACCGAAGCGGCGTCCGGCGGGCAGAAAATCCGCACCAGTCCAGCCCCTGCCCTCAATCCGGCGCGTGCGGCCAGCCGTGCGGCGCCCGTGTGGTTGGCGCGACCGGACACGACGCCTAATCGGCCCCGCGTATGCTTGTGCGTCTGGGCGTCCGGCCAGGGCAGAAAATTGCGCCATAACGCAGGGTCGTTGGTTTCAATCATCCGGGCTCCGATTATCCGTGACTTTTCTGCGAAAACCGCTTGCTTTCAGTCGCCTTGGTGTGTCCCATTCAAGCCCGAGCGCCGCTGCATTCCGTGCGCCGCTCAGGGGTCGCCATGAAGAAAATCGAAGCCATCATCAAGCCATTCAAGCTGGATGACGTCAAAGAGGCGCTCCAGGACGTGGGCGTGCAAGGCATGACTGTGCTGGAGGCCAAGGGATATGGCCGCCAGAAGGGTCATTCGGAGCTCTATCGGGGCGCCGAATACGTCATCGACTTCCTGCCCAAAATAAAGATCGAGGTCGTCGTCGCTGACGACCTCGCGCCTGCCGTTGTCGAGGCCATCCAGACCTCGGCGCGCACAGGCAAGATCGGCGACGGCAAGATCTTCGTGTCCGACGTGGCGGATGTGATCCGCATCCGCACCGGCGAGACCGGCGCTCAAGCCGTCTGAAACTGAACGACCCTCCCCGGCCCTCGGCCTTCGGGTCGGTGACCGGTTTCCTCCCCAACGACCAAAAAAATAGGACTTCCGAGAATGAGCGCCGCCGCCAAGATCCTCAAAGAGATCGAGGAAAAGGACGTCAAATACGTCGACGTTCGCTTCACCGACACCCAAGGCCGCCTGCAGCACGTCACCTTCGACATTGATCTGGTCGACGAGGACTTCCTGAACGAAGGCACCATGTTCGACGGTTCGTCGATCGCGGGCTGGAAGGCCATCAACGAGTCCGACATGCTGCTGAAGCCGGACCTGACCACGGCCTACATCGACCCGTTCTACCAGCAGACGACGATGTTCCTGTTCTGCGACGTGCTGAACCCGGACACCAACGAGCCGTACAACCGCGACAGCCGTTCGATGGCCAAGAAGGCCCTGGCCTATGTGCAATCGTCGGGCGTGGGCGACATCGTCTATTTCGGCCCGGAAGCCGAGTTCTTCGTGTTCGACGACGTGCGCTGGTCGACCCAGGCGCACAACACCTCGTACTCGTATGATTCGACCGAGTTGCCGGCCAACACCAACGCCGAATACACCGAAGGCAACATGGGCCACCGCCCGCAGACCAAGGGCGGCTATTTCCCCGTCAATCCGGTCGACAGCGGCCAGGACCTGCGCGGCGAAATGCTGGGCGTGATGCGCGACATGGGCCTGCAGCCCGAGAAGCACCACCACGAAGTGGCACCGGCCCAGCATGAACTGGGTCTGAAGTTCTCGGACCTGCTGACCATGGCCGATCGCCTGCAGCTCTATAAGTATGTCATCCACAATGTGGCGGCGGCCTACGGCAAGTCGGCGACATTCATGGCCAAGCCCATGTTCGGCGACAACGGCTCGGGCATGCACGTGCACATGTCGATCTGGAAGGACGGCAAGCCCCGGTTCGCGGGCGACAAGTATGCCGGCCTGTCGCAGGAGTGTCTGTGGTACATCGGCGGCATCATCAAGCACGCCAAGGCCATCAACGCCTTCTCGAACTCGACCACCAACAGCTACAAGCGCCTGGTGCCCGGCTATGAAGCTCCGGTGAAGTTGGCCTATTCGGCCCGCAACCGCTCAGCCTCGATCCGCATCCCGCACGTCTCGTCGCCCAAGGCCAAGCGTCTGGAAGCCCGCTTCCCTGACCCGATGGGCAACCCCTATCTGACCTTCGTGGCCCTGCTGATGGCCGGTCTGGACGGCATCGAGAATCGCATCGATCCGGGCGCACCCGCCGACAAGAACCTCTACGACCTGCCGCCAGAAGAGCGCGGCTCGATCCCCGAGGTCTGTGGCTCGCTGAAGGAAGCACTTGAAAACCTGGACGCCGACCGCGCCTTCCTCAAGAAGGGCGGCGTGATGGATGACGACTTCATCGACGCCTATATCGAGCTGAAGCAACACGAAGTCGCCCGTCTGCAACTGCACCCGCACCCGGTCGAATTCGACATGTACTACAGCTGCTGATCGTCAGATCTGGCTAAAGAGCAGAGGCGCTGACGGGAAACCGTCAGCGCCTTTTCTTTGAGCCCGTTCTACTGGCCCGGACGAATGGTCAGGGTGGGTTTGTCGCCGTAGGAATCTGTGATGGTCCAGCTTTGGCCGATGGTGTGACCGTCCGTGGAGTTGGCTTCGCACCGAACATTCCGTCCAGGCGGCTCGTCCAGCGGGGCCTTTACGATCCAGCAGACATAGCGACTGTCTGCCACGTAGTCGCCGTGGCCCTGGACCCCGCCCGGAAAGACGGCGGTAAAGGTCCCGTCGGGCTTGAAGGCAAAGGTCACTGTCGGCCCGCCATCCGGATAGACCGCGGTCAGGGTGTTGCCGATTGCGAGTTGAACCAGTGTGGGGCCGCTTGACGGCGTCGTCTGCGCAATGGCGGTGGCTGGAAGCGCGAGCGCCAGACCACCCCCAATGATGGCGAAGATATTCATGTCATCGCTCCAGTGCGAACATCGTTGTTCGAGCTGGGGAAGGTCTCATGCGATCAGGCGGGCGGATATCACCTACATTGGGTATGGCGCCAACGCGCTCAGGCGAGTTCCGCTTCCAGATCGTCCGCCTTCTTGCGGCGCAGTTCGATCAAACGGACGCACCAGATGGAGACCTCGTAGAGCAGCACCATCGGCACGGCGAGCATCAGTTGGCTGATGGGATCCGGCGGGGTGACTACGGCGGCGACCACGACCACGGCGACGATGGCGTAGCGACGGCCCGTGGCCATCAGCTTGGAATTGATCAGCCCGGCCATGCCCAGCAGGGTCATGACGACCGGCAGCTGGAAACACAGGCCGAAGGCCAGCAGCAGCGCCGTGACCAAGTTCAGATAGTCCGACACCTTGGGCAGCAGATTGGCCTGCACCCCATCGCCGATGATCTGCTGGCTCAGCGAGAACCACATCACGAACGGCAGCATGACGAAATAGACCAGGGCCGCGCCCAGCAGGAACAGCAGGGGCGCAGCGACCAGGAACGGCAGGAAGGCGCCGCGCTCATTGCGGTACAGACCCGGCGCGACGAAGCGATAGAGCTGCCAGGCCAGGACCGGGAAGGCCACGAAGACAGCGCCGAAACCGGCCAGCTTCATCTTGGTGAACAGTATCTCCAGCGGTGCCGTGTAGATCAGATTGACCGTATGGCCATCGACATGCGGCAGGGGCTTCAGCCCCGCAGTGCCCAGGATCAGGTCCAGCGGCGAGACATGGCCGTGCGGCCCGACGGACGAATAGAAGGCCTGAGCCGCGGCGAACGGCTTGACCAGGAACAGATAGATCGGTTCGGAAAAGGCGAAACAGCCGATGAAGCCGACCGCAAAGGCGATCACGCAGATCAGCAGCCGCTTACGCAGCTCGATCAGGTGGTCCATCAAGGGCGCACGCGACGCCTCGATCTCGGCCTCGTCACGGTCTGGGGTGGTCAAAGGTCGACGGCCTTCTTGCGGACTGTCTTGGGCTTGGCGGCCGCAGTCTTGGAAGCAGTTTTGGGTTTGGCGTTAGCGGCGGTCGCCGTTTTTGGCTTGGCAACGGTCTTGGGCGCGGCCTTCTTGGGCGCAGCCTTGGCCTTAGGCGCAGTGACGACGGTTTCTTGCACCGGCGTCTTGTCCGGCCACTCATCCGGCGCAGGCTGCATGGCAGGAAGCTCCGGCTCTGGCGACGGCAAGGACGGTGTCACCAGTCCTGCGTTGATTTCCTTGAAAGCGGCTTCCGCCTCGGCCCCGAGGGGATACATCCCCTGCCCGCTGCGCAGCGCTTCGACTTCCTTGCGCAGGTCGTCCAGTTCGGACTGGCGCGCCATTTCGTCGAAACTGGTGCGGAACTCGTTGGCCATGGCGCGCGCTTTCGCAACCATCTGACCAACGCGACGCATCAGAATAGGCAAATCCTTGGGCCCCACCACAAGCAGGGCCACAATGCCGATCACCACTAATTCGAAACCCCCCACTCCGGGGGCGAGCCCGCCCATGCGTCAGCCCTTACAGACGACGACTAGCGCTTCAGCTCTTCCTTTTCCGCCTCGGTGCGCGGCAACGAGCTGACCCCCTCGCTGGGGCCGTCCTTCTTGTCTTCGTCTTTCAGGCCGTCCTTGAAGGCGCGGATGCCCTTGGCGGCGTCGCCCATGATGCCGGAAAGCTTGCCGCGGCCGCCGAACAGCAGCGCGACAACGACGATGACGATGGCCCAATGCCAGATGCTCATGGAGCCCATGGCGTAATCTCCTCGCGTGGAACCGATGATCGATCCCATCCACTATTCTTCGACGTGCATATAGGCGCAGTGATGGCCCCGCGCCAAGGGACGCTGTAGGTCTGCGCGACCATGAGTCCCTCCGATCACGTAATCATCCACACCGACGGCGCCTGCAAGGGCAATCCTGGCCCTGGCGGCTGGGGCGCCGTGCTTCAGGCCGGCGGCGGTCACGAGAAGGAATTGTGGGGCGGCGAGGCCAATACGACCAACAACCGCATGGAGTTGATGGCCGCGATCATGGCGCTGGAAGCGCTGAAACGGCCCTGCAAAGTCGAGCTCCACACCGACAGCAAATATGTGATGCAGGGAATCACTGAGTGGATGCGCGGCTGGAAGGCGCGCGGCTGGCTGACCGCCGACAAGAAGCCGGTCAAGAACGCCGATCTGTGGCAGCGGCTTGACGCCGCCCGCCTGCGCCACGACGTCAAATGGCGCTGGGTGAAGGGTCACGCGGGGCACGAACTGAACGAGCGGGCCGACCAGTTGGCGAATCGGGGCGTCGCCGAGTTGAAGCGGCGCTAGACGGCTTCGATTTCTTTCTCCGGCTCGGCCTTGCGGCGTCGCACGCGCGATCCGCTCATGACGGCGCCGAACAGGGCGGCGACGGCCGCGATCTGGAAGCCGTGACGAACGCCCGCGACGGGCGCGGATGACAGCAGGAAGGCGACGACCACCGCGCCCATCGACTGGCCCAGGACGCGGGCTGTGCCCAGACTGCCGCCCGCCGCCCCTGCCCGCTCACGCGGGGCTTCGGACAACATGGCGCGGTTGTTGGGCGACTGGAAGAAGCCGAAGCCCGCACCACAGACGGCCATGCGCCAGATGATGTCGAACTTGGTCGCATCGGCGTCGAGGAAGCTGAGCGCCATCAGACCGCAGGCGAAGACGGTCAAACCGATCGCCCCCAGGACTCCCGCCGAATAACGATCCGAAAGCCATCCGGCCAAGGGGGCGGCGAACATGGTGGCTAGCGGCCAGGGCGTCATCAACAAGCCCGTCTCCACCGCGCTGAGATGCAGCGAGCCTTGCAGGAAAAAGGGCAAGGCCACGAAGGCCATCATCTGGGCGGTGAAGGAGATGATCGAGGTTCCGACTGACAGGGCGAACATCGGCCGGGCCAGCAGGTCCAGGGGGATCAAGGGCGCGGCGCGCGGCTTCTCGTGTCGGAACAGCAGCACGGCGGCGGCCAGCCCCGCGCCGGTCATGCCGAAGCCCAATATGGCGGCCTCGCCGTGCGCCAGTGACTGCAGGCCGGTGATCAACAGTCCGAAGGCGGCAGCGCTGAGTGCGGCGCCGGTCCAGTTCAGCTTGCGCTTCTGCAGCGGATTATGCGGCAGGGTGAAACCGGCCATCGACACGGCCAGCAGGCCGATGGGGATGTTCAGGGCGAACAGCCAGCGCCACTCGCCTACCGCCAGGATCGCGCTGGCTATGGTCGGCCCGGCGGCGGCGGCGATGGAGACGATCACCGCATTGATGCCGACCGCGCGTCCCAGGAATTTCTGCGGATAGGTGAAGCGCACCAGCGCGCCGTTCACGCTCATGATCCCCGCAGCGCCGAAGCCCTGCAGCACCCGCGCCAGGCTCAAGGTGACGATGGAATCAGACAGGGTGCAGGCGATGGAGGCCAGGGTGAAAACCGCGAGCCCCGCCTGCGACACCCGGCGATAGCCGACGATCTCGCCCAGCGAGGCCAGGGGCAGCAGCGAGACGACAATGGCGATTTGGTAGGCGTTGACGATCCAGATCGACGCCGCCTCGGACGCCTGAAGATCGTGGGCGATGGACGGAAGCGCCACATTGGCGATGGCCCCGTCCAGCACGGCCAGGGTGATGCCAAGGCCGATGGAGACAATGGCCCAATATCGCCGAGGGACCGGCAAGCCATCCTGAAAGGCGGGCGTTGGTGCGGTCGGGGCGTCTGACATCAACGCCGAACGCCCATTTACCGCGAAGGTTGCCGCGAATGCCGCCTAGTGCGAGGCGGTGACCTTCAGCAGCGAACCGCTGACGCCGTGGACCAGAACATCGGCGCCGGTTTCAGGTCCTTCTCCCTCGATCTCCGCAGGCCACTCGGCACCCGAGATGAAGACCCGGCCGCGGCCGTCGACGAAGGGCTGGACGACCCGGGCGTGCTGGCCGATCAGGCGGCTGTCACGGTCGTTGATGTCCGGGCCGCTGGGGTTGGCCTTGGACACCAGACGACGCGACAGGACAGTGGCGATCACGGTCAGCAATGCGAAGACTGCGACCTCGCCGGGCAGTCCCAGGTGAAGCCCGACCGCCGTCAGCACCGCCACGACGCCTGCCGCAACGGCGGGCCACAGCAGCCATTCCGTCGAGGCCATCGATTCGATGGCCAGCAACAGAACGCCGATAGCCAGCCAGATCCAGAAAGGCTGGGCGGCGTACAGATTGAGGACGGCGGTCATGGCTCAGAGGTCCTGTCAGGCCGAAGGCGGAACGCTGCCGCCCGCTGGGCGGCGCGGGGCGGACGGGCGCGGCGGCTGGGGCGCGCGGGCGCTGTCCTGGCTCTGGTCCTGCGCAAGGCCGACCAGTTGGCCGATGCCGGCGATGGTGCCGACCAGGGCGCCCATTTCGGCGGGCACGATGACGGTGCGCTGCTGCGGGCTGCGCGCCAACTCGGCGAAGGCTTCGACATACTTCTGGGCGACGAAGTAGTTGATGGCGTTCACATCGCCGCGCGCGATGGCTTCCGACACCATGGCGGTGGCGCGGGCCTCGGCCTCGGCTTCACGTTCGCGGGCCTCGGCGTCGCGGAAGGCGGCTTCCTTGCGGCCTTCAGCCTGAAGGATGGCGGCCTGTTTGGCGCCCTCGGCGCGGGCGATGGCGGCGGACTTTTCGCCGTCAGCCTCGGTGATGACGGCGCGGCGTTCACGCTCGGCCTTCATCTGACGGGCCATGGCGTTGGTGATGTCCGTCGGCGGCGTCAGGTCCTTGATCTCGATGCGGTTGACCTTGACGCCCCAGGGTTCAGTCGCCGCGTCGATGACGTGCAGCAGGCGGGTGTTGATGCTGTCGCGCTGGCTTAGCACCTCGTCCAGTTCCATCGAGCCGACGACGGTCCGCAGATTGGTCATGCAGAGTTGCGAGATGGCGTAGGGCAGATCATCGACACGGTAGGCGGCGCGGGCTGAATCCATCACCTGAATGAAGACGATGCCGTCGACCTTCACCATGGCGTTGTCCTTGGTGATGACTTCCTGCGTCGGGACGTCCAACACCTGCTCCATCATGTTCATGCGACGACCGACGCGTTCCACGAAAGGTGTCAGGAAGCCGATGCCGGGGCTAAGGGTCTTGGTGTATTTGCCGAAACGCTCAACCGTGAACTCACGTCCTTGCGGTACAATCTTGATTACGCTGAACAACAGCGCGATCGCGAGCAGAAGCACGACCCCGGCGAAAATGGTGGCTACGTCCATATGGAAACTCCCTTTGACGCAAGGTTACGCATCTCCATCGCACGGCGCTACCTAAACTGAACGGTCCTCGCTCAAGGGTTCGCCGATTCAAGCCTATAGGTGGTGAGCCGGTCCGCAATGTCAGCTTCAAGGTCGCCGTAGAACAGATTGTATGGTCTGGCTTTTCTCCTGTCCGACCAGCTGCCTCCATCGCGGAAAGACTCCAGGTTCGGCCAACTGTGACGCAGCAATCCGTCGCGGCACTGGGTCTTCACTTCACGCGTCATCAAAGCGGGCCGCGCGCCCCATTCCAGGCCTGTCGCATTGGTGGCGCCGCGATGCATCCGTTCCGGCACCGGGGCCACGTCCGTCGTGCCGGTGATGGGGTTGACGCACAGGCCTGCGCGACCGTTCAACTCGACCAACCGCCCCTTGTCGTCCCAGATCAGGGCCCGACGGAAACGCCTGCGACCGGCTGAATCGTCATTGTCGCCGACCTGGGACCAGGCGACGATGCAGTGGAGTTCCCGGCGCGTGGTGCAGGCGGGGATGTTCGCCGGCACGCGATCTGCGGCGATGATCACGTCCATCAGATAGGCGGCGACGAGACGGTCACGGACCGCCGGATCTGGTGAAATCCGTTCACGTAGCAGCCGGTCCAGCAGTTCAGCCCCCTGCTCCACACCCGCCACCACGATGGGGCCGTCAGGGTGGCGGGTCAGCCAGTTGTCGAAGGCGGCCAGAACATCCTGATAGGCGAAGGCCCGAGCCTCTCGCGCATCATCGCGCAGCGTCAGGCGGGAATAGAGGCTGGCCTGCCGGTACAGCGGCGCGCTGACGGCGCCCGCCCGCGCGAACGGCCCGGCGTAGTTCGGCAGGACGACGCGGCGCAGATAGGCGTCGGAAGCGGGGGCGCCGATGGGGCCGTTCCATTCCCTGCCCCCGTCGAAGGTGGTGGAATGGACGAAGAAGACCGCTGCCTCGCCTGCCCCGGCGACGCGCGCCTCGTACAGGGCCCAGGGCTTGCGCGTGGTGTAATCAGGCGCGGGCGGCGGGACATAGGTCTGGAACGGAACCTGCGGATCCAGTCCCGCGCGCAGGATGTCGCCACGCCAGACGGCGACGGCCGCCGTGAGGATGAACACCACGGCGAAACCCGCATAGCCGACCCATTGGCGGAAGGTCAGCTTCGGCAGCATCAGCGATACGGATCCGAAGTGGCCAGGAAGTCCTGAACGTAGCGACGCACGCCCTCTTCCAGCGGTGTGGACTGGCCTTCAAATCCGGCGGCGCGGATGCGGTCCATGCGGGCCTGGGTGAAATATTGATACCGGTCGCGGATCACCTCGGGCATGTCGACATAGGCGATGGAGGCGTCCTTGCCCGCCGCAGCAAAGGTGGCGCGCGCCAGATCCTCGAACGAACGCGCCTGTCCCGAACCGACGTTGAAGACGCCCGAAACCCCAGGTGACTGCAGCAGGAACTCGATGATGTCGACCACGTCATCGACATAGACGAAGTCGCGCAGTTGACCGCCATCGGCGTAGTTCGGGTTGTGCGACTTGAACAGACTGACCGTCTCGCCCGCCGCCACCTTGGGCCAGATCTGGGCCACGACCGACTTCATCGTTCCCTTGTGGCCTTCGTTGGGGCCATAGACGTTGAAGAACTTCAGACCCGCCCACTGACGCGGCGCCTGTCCGCGATCCGACTGGCGTACGGCATGCTGGTCGAACAGCATTTTTGAATAACCGTAAGCGTTTAGCGGGCGAAGTTTGGACAAGGACTCAGCATCGTCGTCGTCATCGAAACCTGTTTCGCCATCGCCATAGGTCGCCGCAGACGAGGCGTAGATCAGACGGGCATCGCGGATCGTGCACCAGTCCCACAGGTCGCGCGACAGGGTGAAGTTGGTGCGCAGGATCAGGTCGGCGTCCGGCTCGGTCGTTGAGGAAATGGCGCCCATATGGACCACAGCCTCGATGCGTTCGGCGTGACGCTCCAACTGTTCGAACAGCTCTTCCGGCGCCCAGAAGTCGGCGATGGGGTGTTTGGCCAGGTTCTTCCACTTGGCCAGATCGGCGGTTTCCAGCCGGTCGCAGACCACGACGTCATAGGCTGTCTCAGCCGTCAACCGCGCCACGATGTTGGAGCCGATGAAGCCGGCGCCGCCGGTCACCACGATCATTCTGGGCGTCATTGTGCCGAGCCAGTCATTTTTTCGATTGTGCGGGTGGTGGAGAACCCGTCCTTGAAATCCGCCAGACGGACGACGCCGCCCCAGCTTTCCACCAGATCGCCGCCGACCACGCCTTCACGCGTATAGTCCGATCCCTTGATCAGCACATCAGGCCGCAGTCGTTCGATCAGGGCGATGGGGGTCGGGTCGCCGAAACTGGTCACCCGATCCACGCTGCTTAAGGCCCCTATGACGACGGCGCGACTGTCCAGATCATTGACCGGCCTGCCCTCGCCCTTCAGCGCCTTGACCGAGGCGTCGGTGTTCAGCGCCACGACCAGCCTGTCGCACCAACTGCGCGCCTGGGCCAGATAGGCGACGTGGCCGCGGTGCAGGATGTCGAAACAGCCGTTGGTGAAGCCGACCTTCAGGCCCTGGCGATGCCAGGCCTCGACCTCGGCGGCCAGTTCGTCCAGCGGCATGACCTTGGCCTGGGCCGCGACGGCGTGCTGGCTCAGCTCCGCGTCGATCAGTTCGGTCGGGGTGACGACAGCGGTGCCGGATTTGCCCACCACCACGCCGGAAGCCAGAATGGCGAACTGAACCGCCGTCTCCAGCGAGACGCCCGCGCCCAGCGCCAGCCCCAGAGCCGCCAGCACAGTGTCGCCTGCCCCTGATACATCGAAGACTTCCCGGGCACGACCGGGGAAATGCTGAACTGGCCGGTCGCGACGAGCTAGGCTCATGCCCTTGCCGGCGCGGGTGACGATGATGGCGCGCGCCGTGGTCTGGGCCAATAGGGCGGCCAGCGCCGCCTCGATCTCGGCATCAGTTTCGACCGGTAGTCCTGTGGCCCCGGCCAGCTCTGAGGCGTTGGGCTTGATGACATCGACTGCCCCGTAACGAGCGAAGTCGCGGCCTTTGGGGTCCACAATGACCGGCGCGCCGTTGGACTGGGCGGCGGCAAGTGCGGCCCGGATCAGGTCGTCGCTGACAACACCCTTGGCGTAATCAGATAAAAGAATAGCCGAAGCTTCTGAAAATGCGCCTGAATCAGAAACCGACACGGGCGCCGCGTCGTCATCCAGACGCAGAAGCTGCTGGCCTGCCGCGACAAAGCGCGTCTTGACGATGGTGGCGGCGCCAGACGGGCGGTTGATGAAGTCGGCGATCCGATCCTCTGACGCGATCAGGTCCCGCAATTCGGCGCCCGCGGCGTCATCGCCTGCGACCGCGCCCAGCTGAGCCAGACCGCCCAGAGCGGCCACGTTGCGGGCGACATTGCCCACGCCGCCCGGCATGGCGGTCGTGCGACGCGCGCGCAGGACCGGGATCGGCGCCTCGGGCGAGATGCGGCTGACCTCGCCATAGACATACCGATCCAGCATCAGATCGCCGACGCAGGCGATCTTCAGGTCACGCACGCGCTCCAGCAGCTTTTGCAGGGCGCCCAGATCGAGGGTGTCAGACATGCGCCCGACCTAGAGGATTCAGGCCGACAGCGCCACCGGCGCCTTGACGCCGATCTTGATGGCCAGGTCGTCGAAGGCGATCAGTTGCGCGGCCAGTTCCTCGAACTTGTCCAGCGGCACCATGTTGGGGCCGTCCGACGGGGCGTTGTCGGGGTCTTCGTGTGTCTCCAAGAAGACGGCGTCGACGCCGACAGAGACGGCGGCGCGGGCCAGAACCGGCACGAACTCACGCTGGCCACCCGACGACGTGCCCTGCCCGCCCGGCTGCTGCACGCTGTGGGTCGCGTCGAACACGACCGGGCAGCCGATGTCGCGCAGCACCGGCAGGGCGCGCATGTCGCTGATCAGGGTGTTGTAGCCGAAGCTGGCGCCGCGCTCGCAGGCCATGACGTTCGGATTGCCCGCGCCGACCACCTTGGCGATGACGTTCTTCATGTCCCAGGGGGCCAGGAACTGACCCTTCTTGATATTGATGGCCTTGCCGGTCGCGGCGGCGGCCAGCAGCAGATCTGTCTGGCGGCTGAGGAAGGCGGGAATCTGCAGCACGTCGACGACTTCGCCCACCGGACCGCACTGGGCCTCGGAGTGGACGTCGGTCAGAGTCGGCAGGCCGGTGACCTGACGGATTTCAGCGAAGATCGGCAGGGCGTCTTTCAGGCCGATGCCGCGCGCCGCGCTGGCGCTGGTGCGGTTGGCCTTGTCGAAGCTGGTCTTGTAGATGATGCCGGCGTTCAGTCGTTCGCCGATCTCCTTCAGCCTGTGGGCCGTCTCCAGCGCGTGCTGGCGGCTTTCCATCTGACAGGGACCGGCGATAAAGACGATTCTTGCACCGCCGCCGATGACGACAGGCGTCCGAAGACCTTCGGACAACGTAATGACGGCGTTGGGTCGGCTCACGAGGCGGCTCTCTTGCGAATGACGTTATGAATGCGGTCTGTGCCGCAAGGATGAGGCCATCAGGTGGCGCTCTTGAAGGAAGAGTTCAAGCTATCATGCAGTCGCCCCACGTGACCACCAGGCCAGTCATCCTCTGGTTCCGTCGCGATCTGCGGCTGCAGGACAATCCCGCCTTGAACCGTGCGATTGAGGCAGGACGCCCCGTTCTGCCGGTCTTTATTTTGGATGAGGGGGCGGAACGGCCTCTGGGCGGGGCCGCGCGCTGGTGGCTGGACAAGTCGTTGAGAGCGCTGGCGAGCGATCTGGAGGCGCGGGGTTCGCGACTGATCCTGCGGCGCGGCGATTCGCTGTCGGTGTTGCAGGGGCTGATCGCGGAAACCGGCGCCGAGGCCCTGTTTCTGAACCGCAGTTTCGAACCCGCAGGCTTCGAGCGCGACGCTGACATCGCCTATGCGCTGCAGGCGGAGGGCGTGTCCTGTCACGGCTTCAACGGCTCGCTGTTGTGCCCGCCGGGATCGGTGCTGAACGGGTCTGGCCAGCCGTACAAGGTGTTCACGCCCTTCATGAAGGCGCTGCTCGGCAAGTTCGAACCGCCCGCAGGATTGGAGCCGCCTGCACGGATCGTCACTCCCAAAATCGCCAGCGATAGGTTGGACGAGTGGGGCCTGCATCCCCGGCGCCCCGACTGGTCCGGCGGGTTCGACTGGGCGCCGGGTGAAGCAGGGGCGCTGGACAATCTGTCGGCCTTCATCAACGGCGGGCTGAAGACCTATGGCCACGGTCGGGATATTCCGGGCCGTGCGAACACAAGCTGTCTGTCGCCCCACCTGCACTGGGGCGAGATCAGTCCCTGGCGGGCGGTGCGTGAGGCGCGCGAAGCCGCCGTTCAGGGGCGCGTTCCGGCCGCAGAAGCCGAGAAGTTCGTCGCCGAGATCGTGTGGCGCGATTTCTCGACGCACCTGCTGCACCATTTCCCCTTCATCGAAAGCCGGGCCTTCCGAGCGGAATATGACGCCATGCCATGGCGGGATGATCCGGCGGCGCTGGAGGCCTGGCGACGGGGGCAGACCGGCTATCCTCTGGTCGACGCCGGTATGCGGCAGTTGTGGGCGACGGGCTGGATGCACAATCGGGTGCGGATGGTCGTCGCCTCCTTCCTGGTCAAACATCTGATGATCGACTGGCGTGAGGGCGAGGCCTGGTTCTGGGACACGCTGGTCGACGCCGACCTGGCTAGCAATGTGCAGAACTGGCAGTGGGTGGCGGGTTCCGGCGCTGACGCCGCTCCCTATTTCCGCATCTTCAATCCGACGGCGCAGGGACAGAAGTTCGATGGCGACGGCGCCTATGTGCGGCGTTGGGTTCCCGAACTGCGTCACCTGCCCGACAAGTGGATCCAGGCCCCGTGGACCGCGCCGACCGAGAGCCTGCGAGACGCCGGGGTGCGCTTGGGCGACACCTATCCCAGGCCTGTCGTGGATCATGACGTAGGGCGCGCGCGGGCGCTGAATGCGCTGAAGGCCGTTTCGGGACGGGGCGACGACCACAGCGACCGCGATTGACCCTATGGCGTTTTAAAGGGACACCTGACGCCACAGGTCGCCTCAGCCGACTGGCGATACAGATGATGTGCAACTGGCGTTGAGCAGACCATGAACCCTTTGATTTCGACCGATGAATTAGCGGCTGTGCTGGGCGCGCCGGACCTGCGCCTTATCGACGGCAGTTGGCATCTGGATGGCCGCGACGCCGCCGCCCAGTTCGCCGAGGCGCATATTCCGGGTGCGGTCTTCTTTGATCTGGAGGCGGTGTCGGACGCGGACAGCCCCCTGCCCCACATGCTGCCGACGGCGGAAGCCTTTGCAGCCTCGGTCGGGGCGCTGGGCGTCGGGGCGGACGATCATATCGTCGTCTATGACACGGCGGGTCTGTTTTCGGCGGCGCGCGTCTGGTGGATGTTCAGAACCATGGGTGCCAGCCGGGTTCAGGTGCTGGACGGCGGCCTGCCCAAATGGCTGTCCGAAGGGCGTCGTGTGACGTCGGATGCAGAGCAATCTGACGCCGCGGTCTTCCAACCCGATTTCAAACCTGATGCGGTCGTGGACGCCGAACAGGTGCGTGCCGCTTTGGCCGCCCAGGCTCAGGTCGTCGATGCGCGCGGCGCGGCGCGGTTCCGGGGTGACGCCGCTGAGCCGCGTCCCGGGGTAAGGGCCGGTCACATGTCCGGGGCGCTCAACCTGCCCTATAATCGTCTGCTGAACGACGACGGCACAATGAAGCGCGGCCAGGCCCTGGCGCAGGTGTTCGCCGATGCGGGCGTCGATATAGCCAGGCCGGTGACCACAACCTGCGGGTCAGGCGTCACCGCCGCCATCCTCAGCCTTGGGCTGGCTGAACTGGGCAAGCCGTCGCAACTTTATGACGGCTCCTGGGCCGAATGGGGCGGCCGCGCCGACACGCCGGTGACGACGGGCTGAGATCAGGCCGGAACGGGCGCCGCCGCCGTGCTGTCGGCGCCCTCGTCCTCGGGATCATTGTCTTCGCCACGTGAGACGATGGTGGCCAACGCCAGGTCGCCGGTCACGTTCAGCGTCGTGCGACACATGTCCAGGAAGCGATCGACGCCCAGGATCAGGCCGATCCCCTCTGGCGGCACCCCGACCATGACCAGGATCATCGCCACGACCGGCAGAGAGCCGGCCGGCACCCCCGCCGTGCCAACGCCGCCCAGTATGCAGACCAGCATGACGATGAACTGCTGCATTAGGGTCAGTTCGATGCCGAAGAACTGGGCCAGGAACAACACGGTCACACCCTCGAACAGGGCTGTGCCGTTCTGATTGGCGGTGGCGCCGACCGTCAGGACAAAGCGGGCGATCTTGCGCGGCAGGTGAAGCTGCTGCTCCGCCGCGCGCAGGGCGAAGGTCAGGGAGGCGTTGGAGGAGGCTGTCGAGAAGGCCACGATCATCGGCTCGCGAACGCCCCGGAAGAAGGCGACGGGCGACATGCCGACCAGGAACCAGACGGCCAGCGGATAGACGACGAACATGTGGATCGCCATCGCACCCACGGCGACCGCCACATAGGCCGCCAGGCGGATCAGCAACTCGAAACCGAACAGGGCCGCCAGGTTGAACATCAGGCAGGCGATGGCCAGAGGGGCCAGTTTGATGAAGAGGTTGATCAGCTTCATCGTGATCTCGAACAGGCCCTGAACCACCTCCTGCAGTCGGTCCGTCGCCGGGCTCTTAGCCATGACTAGGCCGACGCCGAAGAACAGGGCGAAGACCATCACCGGCAGGATCGCGTTTTCGGCGGCGGCGGTGAATACGTTGGACGGCACCAGCTCAAGGAAGAAATCGCCCAGGGAAATGCTGGTCGGGGCGCTGTTCACGATGCTGGCGGCGCCCGCCTTGCCCTGATCCAGCAGGGACTGGGCCAGAACCGGATCGACGCCGCGTCCGGGCTGGAACAGATTGACCATGCCCATGCCGATGACGACCGCAATGCCTGAAATCACGATGGTCAGAAGCAGGGTCTTCAGGCCCGTTCGACCCAGCGAGGCCAGATCGCCCATCTCGGCGACCCCCATGACCAGGGCCGAGAACAGCAGCGGGATCACCATCATGAACAGCAGGCGCAGGAAGACCTGGCCGATGGGCCCGGTGACGTTCGCGGTCAGCCACTGCACCCAGCCCACATCCCCGCCGACGGCGAGATGAACCAGAAGGCCGGTGCTGAGACCCAGGCTGAAGCCGATCAGCATCTGCCAGTGAAGCGGAAGCTTTCCGCGTTTCGTCTCCGTCATCTTTCCTCCTGAGGAAAAGGTGCGCGTGTCAGCGGCTACCGGATCGGCAACCCGTAAATCAGGCCCGGCGGCTGGGCGTTCCATTGGGCGTTCAGGCCGCGCTCCAGCTTCAGCGGGGACTGCGGACCCAGATTGCGGTCGAAGATCTGACCGTAGTTGCCGGTGGCGCGCACTGCATTCGAGCCCCAGGTCTTGGGCAGGCCCAGCATGGCGCCATAGTCGCCCTCGACACCCAGCAGACGACGGACGCGAGGATCGCGTGAATCCTTGGCCTGAGCCTCGGCATTCTCGCGGGTTACGCCCAGTTCTTCAGCCAGGATCACAGCGTTCAGGGTCCAGCGCACGACCGAGGCCCAGCGTTCGTCGCCCGCCTTGACCACCGGTCCCAGCGGCTCTTTGGACGCCACGTCGGACAGGATGGCGTGCTCCTGCGGATTGGTCAGGGTGGTGCGAGCCGCGGCCAGGGCCGAGATGTCGGCGCTGAAGGCGTCGCAGTCTTCACGGGCATAGGCGTCGCGGGCGGCTTCCTCGGTGGCCAGGACGACCGGGCGATAATCCACCCCGCGCGAGCGGAAGAAGTCGTCGGCGTTCGCCTCTGCGGTCGAGTTGGACTGCACGCAGACGCGGGCGCCGTTCAGTTCGGTCGCGCTGGACAGGTTCAGCGACCGCCTCACCAGGAATCCCTGACCGTCGTAATAGTTGATGCCCGCGAAGATGAAGCCCTCGCCCGCGTCGCGCGTCATGGTCCAGGACGAGTTGCGCCACAGGACGTCGATCCGCCCATCATTCAGCGCCTTGAAACGATCCCCGGCCGACACGGGTACGAAACGCACCGCATCCCCGTCGCCCAGAATGGCGGCGGCCAGTGCGCGGCAGAAGTCAGCGTCGAACCCGCGCCACTGTCCGCGATTGTCCGTATAGGCGAAGCCAACCAGCCCCTGATGCACGCCGCAGTTCAGGCGACCACGCTGTTTCACCGCCCGGAGAATCGGGCTTTGCGGCAGATGGCCCGCCTCGGTCGTTGCGGCTTCGGGCGCTGGGGTTTCCGGCGCAGGGGCAGCCGCCTGTCGGCTGCATGCCCCTGCCAGCAGCAGCGCCGCCATGGCTCCGATTGTCCAGCACCGCATCGCGTAAACTCTCCCTCCGCCGCTTGCGCCCGGCAGAGTTTAGAGGCCTTTAGGCCCTGATCCGCAACCCATCGGAGAGGTCATGTCGCCGCACTCAGATCGCACCCGCCTGATCGCCTCCGCCACGCGACGGGGGCAAGGGCGTCGCCCGGTGAACCCGCCGATCGAGCGCGCCTCGACCATGCTCAGCGACACGGCGGGCGCCATGCGCGATGGGGCCGACGGCCCGGTTTATGGGCTGGAAGGCACGACGGCGGCGCGAGAACTGCGTGCGGCCCTGGCCGATCTGGAGGGCGGCGTTCAGGCGTTCCTGGTTCCTTCGGGTCTGGCGTCCGTGACGGTTCCAGTTCTGGCCCTGACGCGTCCGGGCGACGAGATCATCACGACCGACGCCGTCTATGGCCCCACGCGACGGTTCCTGAGCCGATATCTGGCGGGCCGCGGCGTGACGACCCGGTTCCTGCCTGCGGGCGCGGACGCCGATGCGATCATCGCCGCCGTTGGGGAGAAGACGCGGTTGATGCTGATGGAATCGCCCGCATCCCTGACCTTCGAAATGGTTGATGTGGCCAAGGTCGCGGCTGCCTGCCGGTTGCGCGACGTCCTGACGGTGCTGGACAACACCTGGGCGGCGGGACTGGCGTTCAAGCCGCTGGCGCATGGCGTGGATGTCAGCGTCCAGGCCCTGACCAAATACGTCGCCGGTCATTCCGACGTGCTGATCGGCGGCATCGTCGCCAATGAGGCGCGACTGATCCGGGCCATCGGCGACGCCATTGAGGACATGGGCTGGCATGTGTCGCCGGACGACGCCTGGCTGACCCTGCGAGGCCTGCGGACCCTGTCGCTGCGCTACGCCGAACAGGGGCGGTCGGGGTTGCGGGTGGCCCAGTGGCTGCAGGCGCGGCCTGAGGTGGCGCGGGTGTTGTATCCGCCCCTGCCCGGCTCGGTCGGCCATGATCTATGGGCGCGCGACTTCACAGGCGGCGCCTCGCTGATGGGCGTGGTGATGAACGGCGGCGATGCGGCGGCGGGCCAGCGTTTCCTGGACGCCCTAAGCCTGTTCGGACTGGGCTATTCATGGGGCGGGTTCGAAAGCCTGGCCACGCATGAAACGCACCAGATGGCCTATCGCGACCATCCCACGGTGCTGGAGGGGGAGTTGATCCGTTTCCACATAGGGCTGGAAGACCCCGCCGATCTGATCGCCGATCTGGAGCGGGGTCTGGCGGCCTTTGCGGGCTGATCAGGCGGGCATGGCGCGGTCCAGAATGGCGGCGGCGTCAATCACTGCATCATAGGCGCCGTAGGCTGATCCCCGGTCCGTCAGCCGCAGGCGGCAGAAGGCTCCGGCCGACGGATTGTCCCACGCCAGCAGGATCGCGGCCTGAGCAGCCAGCGCCAACCGCTCGACCACCAGACGCGCGCCCGCCTCATGCGCCGTCTCGAATGACAGGCCGTCCAGCCAGGCGTCATAGGCGCCGTCGCGTCCACGCTGCTGCTCAAGGAAACTGCGCAGAGCTTCGACTGATTGCGGCTCACGCCCCATGGCGCGCAGGACGTCCAGGGCGATGACATTGCCCGACCCTTCCCAGATGGCGTTCAGCGGGGACTGGCGGAACAGGCGCGGCATGGGGCCTGTCTCGACATAGCCCGCACCGCCCAGGCTCTCCATCGCCTCATAGACGAAGCCGGGCGCCCGCTTGCACACCCAGTATTTGGCGATGGGCGTCAGCAGGCGGCCCAGGGCGTCGTCCTCGTCGAAGGTCTGGGCCAGCCGCAGCCCCATGGCCGTGGCCGCCTCGCTGTCAACCGCCAGATCGGCCAGAACCGCCGCCATCATCGGCTGATCAATCAGCCGCTTTTGGAAGACCGAGCGATGCGCCGCGTGCCAGACCGCCTGCGCCATGGCGCCGCGCATCTGCTGGGCCGATCCCAGCACGCAGTCCAGCCGCGTATGCTGGACCATGCGGATGATGGTGGCCACGCCGCGTCCCTCCGGCCCGATCCGCTGGGCCAGGGCGCCGTGGTATTCGATCTCGGACGAGGCGTTGGACTTGTCGCCCATCTTGTCCTTCAGCCGCATGACGCGGAACCCGGCGTTGCGTTGACCGTCCGGCGTCCAGCGCGGGACCAGGAAACAGGTCAACCCGCCCTCGGCATAGGCCAGCGTCAGGAAGGCGTCCGACATGGGTGCCGAGCAGAACCATTTGTGGCCGGTCAGTGCATACCAGCCCGCCTCCCCCGTCGGTTCGGCGCGCGTGGTGTTGGCGCGCACGTCCGAGCCGCCCTGTTTTTCGGTCATGGCCATGCCGATGGTGACGCCTGCCTTTTCAGCAGCCGGACGCACGGCGGGATCGTAACGGCCGGATTGAACGCGCGGCGTCCATTCGGCGGCGACCGACGGCTCGACCGCCAGCGCAGCGACCGAGGCATAGGTCATGGTCATCGGGCAGGTCGTGCCTGAATCCGCCTGCCCCGTCATGAACAGGGTCGCGGCGTGCGCCACGTGCCCCTTTGGCGTTCCATCCCAGGCGACAGAAGCGAAGCCGGAATCCAGGCCCAGGCGCATCAACTGATGATAGGCCGGGTGAAACGTCACCTCGTCGATGCGGCGGCCATAGTGGTCGAAACTGTCCAGAACCGGCGGATTGCGGTTGGCCTGAACGCCCCAGCCGATCACCTCGGCCGACCCGCAACGTGCGCCCAGTTGGTCCAGGCGCGCGGCGTGCTGACCGCCGCCTGCCTTGCCGACTGCATCCTTCAGCGCCCGATCGCCTGAGAACAGGTTGACGTCCTCCAGCGGCGGCGGCTGGTTCAGGACCTCATGCGTATCCAGATGGTCGATGGGGCGAAGGGCGGACATGGGCGTCTCCGTCTGCGAAGCGCCAACGATAGGCCATGAAAAAGGGCCGCGCCAATCGGCGCGGCCCAAGGTTCAGGTTGAGAGGATGTGACGCGGTTCAGAACTTCACGTTCAGGCGCGCGAACAGCTTGTTGTCGTTGTAGTCGTCCTGATAGACCCCCGCATATCCGACCTCGACGTTGGTGCGGTCGTTGGCCTGGATGTTGACGCCCAGACCAGTCAGCAGTGCGTCCTGACCGATGTTGGCGCCTGCGACCTGGAAGATCGGACCATCAGCGAATTTGGCGCGGAATTCCGGGCCGTCGTCGTTGAAGTCATGGCTCCAGGCCAGGTGGGTGACCGCCGTCAGCGTCGGACGACCCGCGCCTTGCGACAGGATGGTCTCGGTGCGGAAACCAGCGGTGACCAGATCCGCGACCTGCTCGACGCGACCCGACAGGGCCGCATCGCCGCCCACCTCAGCCACATCCGCATGATAGTCGACGCGGGTGTAGTTGGCGTAGGGCTCGATGGTGCTGGCGCCGAATGACGCGCGCCAGGCGATCTCGCCATAAGCCTGCCAGCCCTTGCCGTCGTAGTGACCGGTCAGCTGGTTGCTGAACTGGTTCAACGCGGCCGTGCGGTTGGTGCGCAGATTGGCGTCGATCCACGATCCGCCGACGCGCAAGGCGAAGGCCCCGGCGTTCATGCCGCCATAAAGGCCGATGTGCTGGTTACGTGCGGTGCCGCTGGAACGCAGGCTGTTGGCCGTGATCTCCGTGCGGGTTTCACCGACCGCCAGACCCAGGTGGGCGCGGCCGGACCATGCCTTCTCCAGACCGGCCAGATAGCCGGTGGAGTCAGAGCGATAGCCCGCCAGTTCGTTGTCGCCGTCGAACTCGCCATTGCCGAAGACGCCTGAAGCCCAGGCGTTGACGCCGCGGCCCTCGGTTTCATTGGCAGGCGCACCACGTCCGCGCTGCAGCATGGCGTCGCGGATGTACCGGCTGTCCGACACGGCGACACCACCCAGAGAGGCGTGAACCTCGCCCGTAAAGCTGCTCAGCGCTGCCGCCACATTGGCCACGCTGCCGTCCAGGATCGCATTCTCAAGCGTCAGATCGCCCGTGGTGTTCTGGGCCGTCATCACGTCCAGAGCGCCCCCGACAGCCCGCTCATTCGGCGTCTTGCCGACCGACGAAATCAGCACATCGTTGCGCAACAGGGTCAGGACGACCGTATTGTCGGTGTACGTCAGCTTTGGCGTAAGGAAGGCCAGGTCGCTGGTGGAGCCTGCGAAGGCGCCCGTCACGCCGCTGTCGGCGGTAACGATGTTCAGGCGCGTGCGCAGATTCCAGGTGCCCTGGTCAGCCTTCAGAATGACGTTGCCGCCATTCAGGATGGCCTCGCCGCCGACCTTCAGCTTGGAATAGGCCGTGCCGTTGACGGCCGAACGCACCCACAGGAACGAGTCCGGGTTGAAGGTGGCGTCGCCGGTGACCGTCAGGGTGCCGAACGGGTTGGCGGCATTGCCCGGCGCCACGACGCCGCCTGCATCTGCGGTCAGATTCGCCAGGGTGCCCGTGCCGCCGATGATGCCGACATCCGCCACCGTCGTGTCCGAGCGAAGGATCGCGCCGTTGACCGTGAGCAATCCGCCCTCGACCCGGGTCACGCCCGTGTAGTCGATATTGCCGGTCAGGACGAGTTCGCCCCCGCCCTTCTTGACCAGGCCGCCGATGTCGTCGGGGAAGTCCGCCAGAACTTCAGCCGAATAACGATCGCGCGCATCGCCGATGTCATTCGTCCAGACGTCCACCGTGCCGACGTTGACGGTTACGTCACGCACGGCGCGCAACGCGGTCGGCCCGCCCAACGCCACATCCATCTGCGGCGCGCCCCAACCGGACTTCAGATCCACGCCGGGCGTATCCAGATCTTTCGAACTGGACAGAAGGATGTCGGTGATCAGGGCCGTATTGTACTCGGGGAAGGCTTCCATGAGCACTGCGGCGAAACCTGAGATGTTCGGCGCAGCCATTGAGGTGCCCGTATAGGCTTCGTAGCCTGGGCCCGTGAAGTTGACGAAAGTGTCCAGTCGGCGAAGGAATTCGTCGTTAGCCTTGGTCAGAATATCACGCGAGAAATCTTCGCTCAGCAAGGCGACGTTGTTGGCGTTCGAAAGAATATTCCCCATCAGCGAGGTCACGCCATCCGGCGTATTGATCAGTGCGCCGGCGACGAAAGTCACCGCCACCAGTTCGTCCACCACCCGTTTACGCGCAGCCTGCTCATCGAACGGCTGCCCCAACCGCGCCGCGAGCGCCTTTTGGTTGAGGTAGGTGTTCAGGGCGTTCAACACGCGAGTCTGCGCCGCCGCATTCAATTGAGCGACAGTGCGTGCGTTATAGAGTGTGGAGAAAGAGGCTACCGGGAAGGCCGCCAGTAGAGCGGGAATATTGTATTCATATCCTGGCACGGAGGAAATGATGTCCGCGCCAGGCCCGGCGACACAGTACGTCGCGGTGCGGCCGCACAGGCTGGATGATGGGTCCGGCAGCAGGCTTTCGTTATAGTTGACGACCGAGAGCCAGTTCGACCTTAGTTCCGGCGCGGCCAGGGGAATCACTGCTGTAGCCCCCGCGTGCACGCCGCCGCCATTGCCCGCCGAGAATACGACCAGGACATCATTCTTCAGAATCGGATCGAAAAAGTCTTCGTAGTCGTCGCCGAGATTAGCTAGGACCGTCTGAAGCGACGCATCGAATCGAACGCTGGTCTGCGACCCCCAGCTATTGTTGATGATCCGTACCTTGCCGGTTTCCGCCAGGTCGATGATATTGTCATACGACGTCTGAATGTATTTTCCGTCGATGATGGCGTCACGCCACCAGAGGAAGTCACCTGCCGCGAAGTTGGCGGTGGCGGCATAAATATTGGCGCCATACGCGTTGCCGAACATCAGGCCATCGGTTGTCCGGTTCCCTGCGGCGGTGCCGGCGACGTGAGTTCCATGCCCTTCCCACGGGCGGCGCGGGTTGATGGCGCCGTCGTTGCCGTAATCGGATGGAACTTCAGTATGCAGCCCGGTAATCTTCCCCGCCGTCTGGAACAGCGGGTGATTCATGTAGATCCCGGCGTCGTTAATGCCGATGGTCTGGCCCTTGCCGCTCAGGCCGCGTGCATAGGCATGCTCCAAACCCAGGAAGCGTTTGGAATAGTCAACGGAGAACTGGGCGTCTGCGCGCCAGGACTCAATAGCAGCCGTATAGTCAGCGGTGCGGCTGCCATCCGCCATATAGTAAAGCTCGCCAGTCGGCGTCGGCGCCGGTGTTGACTGGGCGTGAGCGTTACCCGCCCCTGCGCCAAGCAGCACTGTAGTCGCTGCTGCCGCTAGTAGCAGAGTTCTGGTGGTGTACGTCATAGCCCCTCGCAAACAATGTAATGCCAAATGCGTCAGCCTTGGGAACAAGTGCGACGCAAATGTGTCTGATCAAAGTGAAATTACGTAAAGGCGCCTGTCAACCCTAACCTAAGTATGATGGCATTATGCGATAGACTTGTTTCGTTAACGCAGGACCGCTTGCAATAGCTACGCTGCGCCGATTTGCGTATTTTTACTGGGTAGCCATGCCGCAGCTATGCCATTTCGGGGCAAAAATTGCCCCAATGACGCCTTGTGAAGCTCGCTTCTGAGCAAATATATTTGGCACAGGAACGGTTCACTAAGTGTTCGGGCGGGAGGCGCGAAATTTCGCCGCACGCATCCAGTTGTCACCTGTTACGTGCTTGGCCTAGAAATGTTGGGGGCGTCTGGTCGCAAACTCAGACTGTATCGCCTGTGACATATTGCCCAAGCAAACCCAAAACCAACGCGCAGGCGCCCTCCTCTGGCTCAGTTTCAGAAGGGGGCCTATGAAGCTTTGCAGGGCTTGTCGGCCGGTCACTAGGCGCGACGTGCATCTAGATTGTTGCAATCTTATCCGGCTAAAGCCGTGGCGCGCCCTGCAGGACTCGAACCTGCAACATCCCGCTTAGAAGGCGGGTGCTCTATCCGGTTGAGCTAAGGGCGCCTGACGCGGAGTGCCGGGCGTTTAGTGCGTCCAGGACTGCTTGCGGTTGGTGGCGAAGTTGTCGGCGTAAGCCTTGATGATCAGCGGCGGCTCGTTCGGCTCGTGCAGGCGGAACGGGATGCCGTGGCGCTCGGCGTAGGCGACGGCCTCTTCTTTCGAATCGAAGCTGAGGCGAACCTGGCTCTTCATGTCGCTGGAGCTGGTCCAGCCCATCAGGGGGTCGATCGTGCGGGCCGAGGCGGGCTCGAAGTCCAGACGCCAGTCGCGGCTCTTGGCCTTGCCGGACTGCATTGCGGTCTTGGCAGGACGATAGATGCGAGCGAGCATGGCGAAATCCTCAGCAAAGGCGGTCTTGCGACCTGCCATAACGCGCGCTGGATGGATAATCCAGCGGCCTTCCGTTGGTCGGGGCGAGAGGATTCGAACCTCCGACCCTCTGGTCCCAAACCAGATGCGCTACCAGGCTGCGCTACACCCCGGACCGAACGGAGCGCTCTATTGGCACTTCGCGACGTGATCCGCAATCAGGGTTTGAAATAAGAATGCACGACCTTGTCGCCCGGCTTGGCGCCGATCTCGGCGGCGCGCCCGGCCCGCAGCTCCAATACCCCGTTGGCAGGCCCGTTTGACGGGATGGGCGCCTCTGAGAACGGCGTGGCGTGGGCCGCGATCGAGACGATTTTCCCCTGTGGATCAATATAGATGATGTCCAGCGAACTGGGCGTATTGCGCATCCAGAAGCTTTGCTCGCGCGCCGGTTCGCCCGGCCATTCGAACAACATGCCCCGGTCGTCCTCAAGCGGAGGGCGGAACATCAGGCCCCGCTGACGCTTGGGTTCGGTGTCGGCGATCTCGACCCAGAACTGGTGTTCGCCGCTGGCCGTGACGATCGACAGGCGTTCAGTGGGATCGCCATTCGGCCCCACGGGCCCCTTGGCCGCACAGCCCATCAGGCCCAGCGCCAGAACGCCGGTGAGCAGGAAACGTCTTGTTGCGCCGATCATGCGCCCTCCCAAGGGCGGTAAAATCAGCCGCCCGTTCTGATGTCCGCGACCACCAGCCCCTTGGGGCCATCGGCGAATCGCACCTGAACCGTGTCGCCGGGAACCAGTTCGTCCAGACCGCAGCGACGCAGGGTTTCGATGTGGACGAAGATATCGCCCGCCTCGCCGTTGCGCACGACGAATCCGTACCCCTTGGTGCGATTGAACCATTTGACGACCGCAGGCTCCAGCGAGCCGCCGACCGGCGGAGCGGAATCGGCGACGGCCGCGGGTGCAGGTTTTCGGGCAGCGACGAGCGGCGCGCCCTCCCCCAGGTGGTGGATCTCCACCGCCTGCCAGCCTTTAAGCCGTTTGACGCAGTCGCAGGTGATCGGCGCGCCCTCATCGGCGTTTTCGCGACCGCTGTCCCGCAGGCTGCTGACATGAAGGAGCACATCGCGCAGTTCGGTCAGCGTCGGATCGTCCGGCACGATGAAGCCGTAGCCCTTCGTGGGATCAAACCATTTTACGCGCCCGACGACACGAACGGTCTCCGCCGTTTCCATCACTGGGTATTCAGACAAGATATTAGCCCCCGCCCGTTCCTCTTACGGGTTCGCGGCCATTTAACACCGTTCCGCGAATCTTTGAAAAGCCGAAAATGCGTCTAATCCGTGTGTCCGCACACGGAATACGCGCAACCGTTGTGAAAGAGTGAGGTTTCGCGTGGAAATACAGTGGCCTGGAGGCGCAACTGAAACCGCCCGCGTGGCAGTCCCTAGGGGAGTCGAACCCCTCTTTTCAGGTTGAAAACCTGACGTCCTAACCGATAGACGAAGGGACCGCTGCGCGGGAGAGCGGGCGATATAGCCGCGCCTTCCGGATGGCGCAAGCATGTTTTCCAGTTTTTTCGAAGCCAGCGGTTTCCGAGGCTTAGCCCTGGATCATGCGCGGATCGGACACGTCCTCAATCTCGAACTGAACACCGCGCCGACCATTCCAGTCGTCGGCTTTTAGCCGCCCGACAATGCTCAAGCCCCCCTGCCCTGACAGCAGCGCCTGTCCGCCCGGCAGATCGGCGCAGCGCCAGGCGATGGCGCGTACAGAACTGCCGTCGGGGCCGACCAGACGGCACCGGATATGGCCGCCGTTCATCTGCACGGGTTCGCGCGCCTGCACCCCGGTCAGGGCGAAGACGGGCTCGGGGTTGGCGGGACCGAAGGGCGCGAGCTGCTCGAAGGATTCGAACAGGGCGCGGTTTGCGCCCGCCGGTTCGATCAGGGCGTCGATCTCCAGCCAGTCCTGCGCCACCGCCTCGATCCGCTCATGGGCCAGCCGATCGTGGAGGAAGGCGGTCAGTTCCCCCAGACGCGCGCTGTCGACCGTCAGCCCCGCCGCCATGGCGTGACCGCCGCCCGCCAGAAGAACGCCTTCCTCCCAGGCCGCCTGAATGGCCCGGCCCAGGTTCATGCCCGGCTGCGAACGGCCCGACCCCTTGCCCAGGCCCGTTACAGGATCGACGCCGACGACGATGACGGGCTTGCGCCAGCGTTCGCGCAGGCGTCCGGCGACGATGCCGACCACGCCGGGATGCCAGTCGTCGCCCGCCACAATGACCACAGCCGATTCGTCGGCATGGGCGCCGGTCGCCTCGACCTTGCGCACGGCGGCGTCGGTGACGGCCTTTTCCACATCCCGGCGCGACAGGTTCAGCGCGTCCAACTCGATGGCCAGACGTTCGGCCTCAGCCGGATCATCAGTGGACAGCAGCCGCGCGCCCAGATCAGAGCGGCCGATGCGTCCGCCCGCATTGATGCGCGGCCCCAGGATGAAGCCTGCGTGATTGCTCTTGGCCGGCCCCTGCTCCGCGCCGGCTGCCGCCAGCAGAGCGCGCAGGCCAGGGTTCTTCCAGTCGCTCATGACCTTCAGGCCCAGACCCGTCAGGGCGCGGTTGAAACCGGTCAGGCCGGTCACGTCGCAGATGGCGCCCAGCGCAGCCAGATCCAGCCACTGGCGTATGTCGGGCTCAGGCCGATCGGCGAACAGGCCGCGCTTGCGACCCTCGCGGTTCAGGGCGGCCAGCAGGACGAAGACCACGCCCGCCGCAGCCAGATTGCCCTGGCCTGAGTTGCAGCCGGGGCGGTTCGGGTTGACGACCGCCAGCGCCTTGGGCGGTTCGTGGCGCATCAGGTGGTGGTCGATGACCACGACATTCAGGCCGATGCTGTCGGCGTGGGCCAAGGCCTCGTTCGCCGCCGCGCCGCAGTCGACCGTAACGACCAGATCAGCGCCCGACGCCTTCAGGGTATCGAAGGCCGCAGCACTGGGGCCGTACCCTTCCTTGATCCGGTCCGGGACATAGATGGGCAGTTCAGCGCCGACCGAACGGAACCAGCGCACCAGCAGAGCTGCGCTGGAGGCGCCGTCCACATCATAGTCGGCGAAGACATGGATGCTGGCCTTGGCCTGCAGCGCATCCAGAATGGCGTCGGCGGCGGCGTCCATGTCCATGAAGCTGGATGGATCGGGAAACAGGGCGCGCAGGGTCGGGGTCAGAAAGTCGGCGCCCTGATCGGCGCCAACGCCGCGCGAGGCCAGGGCGCGGGCCAGCGGCTCTTCCAGTCCCAGGCCCTGCATATGGGCGCGGGTGGTCGTGGCGTCAGCCGGTCGCTGTCGCCAGGCACGACCCGAAAGGGAGCGCGAGACGCCCAGAAATGCGTTCAGGGTTTGAGAGCCGCTATCGTCCGCCATCAGCGCATCATCGCGGGATTCTGCGTTCCCGGCGAGATTTATGGGTTCGGGCGACGGTCGATGGGCGGCGGCGCCTTGGCCCGGTCGCGCAGGGATTGGGCCAGGGCCTCGATGTCATCAGCGGTCTGAAGCGAATCAGGCGAGGTCGGAACGGCTCCGACCTGGGCGCGCGTGCGGGCGGCCAGGGCCTCGGCGTCGTCCAGCGTCCATTCGATCCGCGACACTTCGCCGCCAAGAGCCGCGCCCTTGCCTTCCAGAGAACGCACGTTCGCTGCGATCTGGGTCGGCGGCGGCAGGTCCTGCGGCGTGGTCGGGAAGTCAGTCCAGCGCGGATAGTGACGGTTGGCGTCAACCAGGGCGGCGATGCGCGGAGCCAGGGGGCCGTTCGGATCCGTTTTCGCGCTGAAGGCCGCCCCACAGCCGCTCAAGGCCAGCCCGCCGCCCAGAACCGTCAGGGCGACAAGGTGAAGCTTGGTCTTTTTGCAAAACAGCGCGTTCATGTCAGGACAGGTCTTATGCCATCATCGCCTTGGGCGGAAGGGCGACGACCGTGAACCGCTGACAGGAAACGCGAAGGGCATCCATGGCCAAGTCCCCGCAGACGCCGACTGAACCCGCGGCACGCGCCCCCAGAAAGGCGGGACGGCCTACATCCGCCAAGCCTCGCCCGCCCAAGGCGTCAAAGCCTGCGCCGATAGAAGAACCCGTCCCCGCAGCACCTGAGCCTGCACCTGAACCGGCCATCGCCGCCTTCCCCGGCGCCGAGCAGGCGCAGCTGATTGAAACCCTGTCGATGAACCTGGCCAAGGCGGCGATGATGGCCCAGAGCGCCATCGCCGAGGCCGCGCTGAGCCAGGCCGACCGCCCCGCCGCCCTGTCCGCCGACCCGTTCAATGTCGCCCCGGCCATGAGTTCGGTCATGACCAGTCTGGCGGCCCGCCCCGAAAAACTGTTCCACGCCCAGGCCGATCTGTTCGGCCGCTATATGGAGTTGTGGGCCTCAACCGCGCGTCAGGCGGGCGGTGAGGCGCCGACGCCCGCCCCCGCCGACAAACGGTTCAAAGACCCCGCCTGGTCCGAGAACCCCATGTTCGACATGATGCGTCGGTCCTACCTGCTGACCTCGGACTGGATGAACAGCCTGATCGCGGGCGTGGAGGACATTGATCCCACGCTGAAACGCCGCGCCCAGTTCTTCACCCGCCTGCTGACCGACGCCTTCTCTCCATCGAACTTCCTGGCCTCCAACCCGGTCGCGCTTAAGGCGCTGGCGGAGACCAGCGGCGAATCCCTGGTGAAGGGAATGCAGAACTTCGCCGCCGACCTGGAGCGCGGCGGCGGCTCGCTGCGGATCAGTCAGGCCGATTATGGCAAGTTCGTCGTGGGCGAGAATGTCGCCACGGCCCCCGGTCAGGTGGTCTGGCGCGATGAACTGTTCGAACTGATTCAGTACGCGGCGGAAGGCGAGACGCAGCACGCGATCCCGTTGCTGATCTTCCCGCCGTGGATCAACAAGTTCTACATCATGGACCTGCAGCCCGGGAATTCGCTGATCCGCTGGCTGTCGGCGCAGGGGTTCACGGTCTTCGTCTGCTCGTGGGTCAATCCTGATCTGGACAAGGCTGGGTTCGGCTTTGACGACTATCTGCAGAAGGGCATCTACCGCGCCGTCGAAAAGACGCTGGAGCAGGCAGGCGCGGAACAGCTGAACGCCGTCGGATACTGCATCGGCGGCACCCTGTTGGGCGCGGCGCTGGCGCATATGGCGGCAAATGGCGACAAGCGCGTCGCCGCCGCCACCTTCTTCGCCGCCCAGCATGACTTCAAGGAGGCGGGCGACCTGCTGCTGTTCACCGACGAGCACTGGCTGAACGAGATCGAACGCCAAATGGATGCGGCGGGCGGGGTCCTGCCCGGCGCCGTCATGGCCGAGACCTTCAACGCCCTGCGGTCCAACGACCTGATCTGGTCCTTCTTCATCAGCAATTATCTGCTGGGCAAGGACCCGCCCGCCTTTGACCTGCTGTTCTGGAACGCGGACCAGACCCGTATGCCCAAGGCGCTGCACATGGCCTATCTGCGCCAGATGTATGGGGCCAACGCCCTGGCCCAGGGCGCCTTCCAGATCGGCGGGCTGACGGCGGACCTGTCGCAGGTGTCGATCCCGCTCTATTTCCAGGCCAGCCGCGAGGACCATATCGCGCCGATGAACTCGGTCTATCGTTCGGCCCGGCTGTTCGGCGGCAAGGACGTGACCTTCACATTGGCCGGGTCAGGCCATATCGCCGGGGTCATCAACGCACCTGTCGCCAGGAAATACCAACACTGGATCAACGACCAACTGCCGGAAACCCTGGCGGAATGGCAGGCGGGCGCCGTAGAGCATCCGGGCAGCTGGTGGGAACACTGGGCCGGTTGGCTGCATGAACGCTCTGGTCCGCAGATTCCGGCGCGCGATCCCGCCAAGGGACCGCTGAAGCCCATCGAACCGGCGCCGGGCAGCTATGTGAAAGTGAAGTCTTGAATCGTCTCGAACCGAACACCCTGCTGGCGATCAGCACCGCCGTCGCCCTCGCCCTTCTGATCATGACCGCCAGCGTCTTCGGCGTGCCGGGCGCCGCGCTGAAATACGTCATCATCGCGGTGATCTGTTCGGTTCTGTTCGTGTCCCTGAACGGCTGGATGGCCCGGCTGATGAAGCGCCCGGCTCCCTTGCCGCTGATCCTCGCCGACGCGCCGTCGACGGCGGCCTGGGCCAGCCTGTTTCCGCTTCTGGTCATCATCGCCGCCGCGATTCCGGTCTTCTTCTCCGGCCACGATTACGGTCTGCTGATCCTTTTCGCCTCGATCTGGTTTGCGGTGACGGTCGATTCCGCCATCCGCGCCAATCGTCGTGGCTAGGCGGCCATGAATTTCAACGCCACGCCGTTGTTGCAGTAGCGCAGGCCGGTCGGCCGGGGGCCGTCGTCGAAGACGTGCCCCTGATGGCCCAGACAGCGGCCGCAGTGGTATTCGGTGCGTGGAATGCCGATGGCCAGATCGCCCTGTCGCCCGATATTGGCGGCGATGACGTCATAGAAACTGGGCCAGCCGGTGTGGGAATCGAACTTCCACGTCGAACGGAACAGCGGCAGGTCGCAGCCCTTGCAGACGAAGGTTCCGGGCCGATGCTCGTCGTTCAGCGGGCTGGTGAAGGGCGTTTCGGTTCCTTGACGCCGCATCACCCGCCACGAGGCGTCGCCCAGCCGTCGTCGCCAGTCCGCGTCCGACACGCGGCGATAGGGAGAGGCGGCGTATTCCCCCTGCCCGGCCTCCGAGGTTTCGGGAGCGCAGGAGGACAGGGCGAGCGCGCCGGCGCCCATCAGAAGGCCCCGGCGATGCAGGATCAGGGACTGGGTCATGACACCCATACGACGGGCGCCATGAAATGGTTTCAGGCCGCCCGATCACATGATCAGATCAGGCCGGTCGCCTCGTCCAGACCCAGCATGATGTTCAGGTTCTGCACCGCAGCGCCCGACGCGCCCTTGCCCAGATTGTCCAGCAGGGCGACCAGCCGCGCCTGTTCGCCGTCGCGGGCGCCGAAGACGTGCAGACGCAGGCGATTGGTGCCGTTCAGGGCCTCTGGCTCAATGCCTGTCATGGCTTCGGTCTCGTCCAGATCGGCGACTTCGACGAACTGCTGGCCCTCATAGGCTTCGACCAGGGCGCCGTGAATGCGTTCGACCGACGGGGTTTCCGGTAAGGCGCCCAGATGCAGCGGAACCTCGACCAACATGCCCTGGCGATAGTTGCCGACCGCAGGGGTGAACAACACGTCGTTGCTCAGACCCGTATGCCTGGTCATCTCCGGCACATGCTTGTGTTTCAGCGACAGGCCATAGGCGCGATAGGAGGTGGCGGCGCCGGGGGCTTCGAACTCGGCGATCATGGCCTTGCCGCCGCCGGAATAGCCCGACACCGCATTGACCGTGACCGGATAGTTGGCAGGCAGCAGCCCCGCCTTCACCAGCGGGCGCACCAAACCGATGAAGCCGGTCGGATAGCAGCCGGGGTTCGACACGAACTGCGAACGCGCGATCAGGTCGCGCTGGCCTGTATCCATTTCGGGGAAACCATACGCCCAGCCCGGCGCGACCCGATAGGCGGTCGAGGCGTCGATCACCTTGACCGACGGGTTCTCGACCATGGCCACGGCCTCGCGCGCCGCATCGTCGGGCAGGCACAGGATCACCGCGTCAGCGCTGTTCAGGGCTTCGCGGCGTGCATCGACATCGCGGCGTCGGTCGCCCAGCAACAGCAGCTCCAGATCCGGGCGGGCTTCCAGCCGCTCACGGATTTCCAGGCCTGTCGTTCCGGCTTCGCCGTCGATGAAGATGGTGTGGGTCAACTACTCAATCCTTCGGCCCGGTCGTCGCCGGCGCGCTTTCACTAATGACGTTGGACTGTGTGAACAATCGGGCAAGCCACGCTGCGCCGTTTCCCAGTGTCACGCCTGCAAAACATATGATCAGCAATACCAGAGGCACAACGACGACGCCGCCGATCCCATTGCCATCAATGCTCATGCCGAGGAGCTTGATCGACACTGAGTGTCTCTGAATGGGAACTCGCTTCGTGTTCTTGAACATCGGGCACATCTCCGCATTAGCGAAATCAGCAAGCGCTCCGATGGGGGTATGGGGGGACGATTGCGGCCCTTGGTCAACGAGAAAATTTCGCACGAGGTGCTCTCTCGAAAATCGATCTTAGGGCGCGCAGCTGAGTTGAGCTTTTGAGCCCAGTTTCACGGGAGGGTTCGAATCCCAGTTTGCTCGTCACGTCTCCGTGACTACCCAGATTGAACCAAAGAAAAAGGGCGCTCCGGGTCTCCCCGAAGCGCCCCAAATCCAAACCGCGTGAACGCGATTAGCGCTTCGAGAACTGGAAGCTGCGGCGTGCCTTGGCGCGGCCGTACTTCTTACGCTCGACGACGCGGCTGTCGCGGGTCAGGAAGCCGTGCGGCTTCAGAACCTTGCGCAGTTCCGGTTCGAAATGCGTCAGGGCGTGCGAAAGGCCGTGGCGGATAGCGCCAGCCTGGCCCGACAGGCCCGAACCTTCGACGGTGCAGACCACGTCGTATTGCGTGGCGCGGTCCGAGACGGTCAGCGGTTGAGCGATCATCATGCGCAGCACGGGACGAGCGAAATATTGCTCCTGGTCCTTGCCGTTGATGGTGATCTTGCCGGTGCCGGGCTTAACCCAGACGCGGGCGATGGCGTTCTTACGCTTGCCGGTCGAATAGGCGCGACCCTGTGCGTCCAGCTTCTGAACGTAAACGGGGGCGTCGTTCTCGACCGAAGAGCTCAGGCCCTTCAGGGCGTCGAAGCCGGTGGCGGTGTCTTGCGTCGCGTCAGTCATGCTCAGGCGCTCCGGGTGTTCTTGGCGGACGCCGACTTGAAGTCGATCGTTTCCGGTTGCTGGGCTTCATGCTCGTGTTGGCTGCCTGCGAACAGACGCAGGTGCGTCAGTTGCTTGCGGGCCAGCGGGCTTTCCTTGGGCAGCATGCGCTCAACAGCCTTTTCGAGCACGCGCTCGGGGAAGCGGCCGTTCAGGACCTTCTCGGGGGTCGTCGACTTGACGCCGCCCGGGTGACCGGTGTGGCGATAGTAAACCTTGTCGGTGTTCTTCTTGCCGGTGAACACCACCTTGTCGACGTTGGTGACGACGACGTAGTCGCCGCAGTCAACGTGCGGGGTGTAGTCGCCGCGGTGCTTGCCGCGCAGACGGTTGGCGATGAAGGTCGCGAGACGGCCCACGACGACGCCTTCGGCATCGATGTGGATCCATTTCTTCTCGACCTCGGCCGGCTTCAACGAAGCCGTAGTGCTCTTCAGCATGAGGGGGTTCCTGGAGACGAAAATCGGGTCCGGCCCCCGAAGGAACCGAATGAAGGCGCGCTGATACAGGAGGTGTTCAGCAGCGTCAACGTCGGTTTGTCTGTCTATTTAATGCCATCATATTGAAAATACGAAACATTTCTGATGTGGTATTAAAATACCCGACATTTCAGCGTCTAAATGAACCCTCAAGCGCTTAGAGACGCGGGCCCGAAATGAAGATGCGGGCCTGTGCCCGCAGCACCAGCCACAGGTTCGCTGTCGCCACACCCAGCACCACAGCGGCGCCGCCCTGGTGCAGCACGCCCAGCCAGACGGGCACGGCGTTCATCAATGTGGCGATGCCCAGCAGGGCCTGCAGCCAGATCACGCCCGCCAGGGTGAACGCCGCCAGCCCCATGCCCTCGGCGACGCGCCAGCGCCATGCCTGGAAGGCGTAGATGGTCGCCACGATCAGCAGCGCATAGGCCACGACGCGGTGATTGAACTGGGTCAGGGCCTGATCATGCAGGAAGGCGCCCGCGCCCTGGCTCCAGTCGGCAGGCGGCAGGATCGCGCCGTTCATCAGCGGCCAGTCGGTGTAGACCAGCCCGGCGTGACCGCCGGCCACCAGGGCGCCCAGCAGGCACTGCACGAAGACCAGGCCGAGCAGGACCACAGCCCCCCTCGCCCATCCCGCAGGCGGACGCCCGTGATCCTCGCCGTTCCAGGCCTCAAGCCCGGTCCAGATCAGGGCGGCGAACAGAACGAAGGCCAGACCCAGGTGGGTCGCCAGACGCTCTGGCGCGACACTGACCCGTTCCGACAGGCCGCTGGACACCATCCACCAGCCGATCAGGCCCTGCAGTCCGCCCAGTCCCAAAAGGACCACGCAGCGCCAGATCAGACGATCCGGCATGGCCCAACGGCGGAACACCGAACGCGACGGGAACAGGCGGCACACCAGGAAAAAGACCAGCGGCAGGGCGAAGACGACACCGATCAGGCGCCCGATCAACCGATGCAGCCATTCCCACCAGAAGATGCCCTGAAACTCACCCAAGCTCATGCCCGCATTGATCTGGGCGTACTGGGGGATCTGCTTGTACTTCTCGAAGGCGTCGGCCCATTGGGCGTCGGTGATCGGCGGGATGGCGCCCATGATGGGCTTCCACTCCGTGATCGACAGGCCAGAGCCGGTCAGCCGGGTGATCCCGCCGATGACCACCATCAGAAAGACGATGGCCGCGCTCGCAAACAGCCAGATGGCGACGGCCTGATTACGATCTGTATTTCCGAAACGGTTCATTCGACGCCCGACACTGACCCGGATATGCTGTCGCGCTTGACCGTGACCAAATCGCGACCGTGGCGGTATGCCCGCCCCGGCCGCAGAGCGCGAGTCGGAATAGACATACGGCGTCGTTCGGACACGGCGGCGATAAGGAGATCAGGGTGCAATACGCCGAAATCGTCGCCGCCGTTCTGGGCGGACTAGCACTGGCCTGGATCGCCGACCTGGCGACGGGGCGCCGCGGCCTTGGCGCCACCGTGCTGGTGTCTGGCGTGGGCCTGGCCTGCGGCTGGTTCCTGGCCGTGCGGGTCTTCGGCGTCAGCACGATGACGGAGTGGCTGTGGACCCTGTGGGCCCTGATCGGCTCGGCCTTCTGCCTGGTCGCCTTCTTCCTGTTCCGGAGCAAGCGCTGATGCCGCCGCGCGCGCGTCGATTCGTCGCCGCCATCGCAGTGCTGGCTTTTCTGGCTTTCTGGGTCTGGGGCCTGATCGCTCTGCGCGGCATGCTGCCTGCGTCGCAGTGGATCGACTTCCTGTTCTTCGGCGTCGGGGGCACCGTCTGGGGCCTGCCGCTGATTCCGCTGCTGAAATGGGCAGAGCGGGGCTGACCTCAGCCCAGATACGGCGATGGGGCCGTCCGTAAGGACGACCCCACCATCATCATTCTATTTTTCAAGAATGGTCGGAGCGACAGGATTCGAACCTGCGACCCCTTGACCCCCAGTCAAGTGCGCTACCAGGCTGCGCCACGCTCCGAAGGCGCTCCCTATAGACAAGGGTTTCGTCAGCCGCAAACCCTAAAAGCAGGTTTTCCACCTAGGTTGAAAGAACGGCGTCCAATCGACGCTTCGCCTGCTCCAGATCTTCAAGCACAGCTTGAAGACGGGGTGTTTCATGCGGGTTGAAATAGTTGCGTTCGTCGTGCACGACGGAGGCGGCGTCGGCGCCCAGAAGCTTCTGAAGCCCCTGATCTTTATGCAAACGCTGCACGCCGCGAATCGTCAGACCTTCGTCATGCAGCAGACGTTTGACCGCCTTCAGGACCGCAATGTCCTGGGCGCGATAGAAACGCCGCCCGCCCGCACGTTTCAACGGCGCGACGAATGTGAACTTGGTCTCCCAAAAGCGCAGCACATGCTGCGGCGTCCCGACCTCTTCGGCCGCCTCGGAAATCGTCCGAAAGGCGTCGGCGCTTTTGGCCACCCTTAGTCCTCGACGACGGCGTCGTGGACCCGGCTCTTCATGATCTGGGAGGCGCGGAAGCTGATGACGCGGCGGGGGCTGATGGCCGCTGGTTCGCCGGTCTTGGGGTTGCGCCCCATCCGAGCGCGCTTTTCACGAACCTGGAAGACGCCAAAGCCCGAAAGCTTCACCGTATCGCCGTGTTCCAAAGATTCGACGATCAGCTCCAGAGTTCGCTCGACAAGTGACGAGCATTCCTGGCGCGAAAGTCCCACCTCATCATGAACCGCTTCGCACAAATCCGCGCGGGTGAGCGTTTCCTGGCCTGTCATACTCGGCTCCCAGTCGTTCTAAGGGCCACATATGTTAGGCAAAATCTCTGGAAATCAATGGGCCTCAGGCGACTTACAGCCGCAGAGCGCAGGCGCCCCAGGTCAGGCCGCCGCCCATGGCTTCCAGAAGCACGAGATCGCCCTTCTTGATTCGTCCGTCCTGGATGGCCGCGTCGAGGGCCAGAGGGATCGAAGCCGCCGAGGTGTTGGCGTGCATGGCGACGGTTGAGATCACCTTTTCCTCGTCCAGGCCCAGTCGGTCGCCGACGCCCTTGATGATGCGCTGGTTGGCCTGGTGGGGCACGAACCAATCCACGTCAGAGACCTGGATGTCGGACGCGGCGCAGGCGGCTGTGATGGCTTCCGAGATATTGACCACGGCGTGACGGAAGACCTGATTGCCCGCCATACGCAGATGGCCGACCGTGCCGGTCGAACCGGGGCCGCCGTCCACATAGAGCAGATCGGTCTTGGTCCCGTCAGCGCGCAGGGCGAACCCGAGCATGCCCTGATCCTGGGACGTTCCCTGCCCTTCGCGCGGCTCCAGCACCACGGCGCCTGCGCCGTCGCCGAACAGCACGCAGGTGGTGCGGTCCTCCCAATCCATCAGGCGGGTCATTTCTTCGGCCCCGATGACCAGGGCGCATTTCGACAGGCCGCGCGCGACGAAGCCGTCCGCGACGCTGAGCGCATAAACAAAGCCTGAGCAGACCGCCTGAACGTCGAAGGCGATGCCAACGCCCGCGCCCAGCTTGCGCTGAACGATGGCGGCGACGGCGGGGAAGGTCATGTCCGGCGTCGTCGTGGCGACGATGATCAGATCGACGTCGGCCGCCTGCTTGCCTGCGTCCGTCAGAGCCTTTCGGGCCGCCTCGACCGCCAGATCGCTGGTCGGTTGATCGTCGCGGGCCTTGTGGCGCTGCTTGATGCCGGTGCGTTCCTGGATCCATTCGTCGGACGTGTCGACGAACTTTGCCAGGTCGGCGTTGGTGACGATCTGTTCCGGCAGATAGGAGCCGACGCCGGTGACGGCGCTGCGGGTGACGCTCACTGAAGGGGTTCTCCGGCAGGGGCGGACGTGGGGCTGGAGTGGTCGAACACCGTGTCCAGCTTGCCCAGATTGGCGCCCACCTTGGTCATATAGTCGCTACGGGCCAGATCGACAGCAATGCGGATGGCGTTGCCGAAGCCCTTGGCGTCTGCGCCGCCGTGGCTCTTCACGACAATGCCGTTCAGGCCCAGCAGAGGCCCGCCGTTGATAGCGCTGGGATCGATCTTCTGGCGCATCTGCTTCAGGGCGGGCATGGCGATCACTGCGCCCAGTTTGGATTGCAGGTTGGAGGTCAGGGCCTCACGCAGCAGGGCCGATATGTAACGCGCTGTTCCTTCGGCGGTCTTCAGGGCGATATTGCCGGTGAAGCCGTCGGTGACGACCACGTCCACCGTGCCCTTGGCGATGTCGTCGCCCTCGACAAAGCCGAAATAATTCAGGTCGAACGGGCCGTCGCGCAGGATGGCGTGCGCCTCGCGGACCTGTTCATTGCCCTTCATTTCCTCTGAACCCACGTTCAGAAGGCCAATGGTTGGGCGGGCGATGCCGCGGACCGCGGCCTGGAAGGCCTCGCCCATGATGGCGAACTCGACCAGTTGTTCGGCGTCGCTGCCGATATTGGCGCCCACGTCCAGAACCGCCGTATGACCCTTGAAGGTCGGCCAGCTGGCGACGATGGCCGGGCGTTCCAGGCCCGGCGCCTGCATGCGCAGGATCAGCTTGGAAATCGCCATCAGGGCGCCGGTGTTGCCGGCTGAGACAACGCCGCCCGCCTCGCCCGACTTCACGGATTCGATGGCGTTCCACAGACTGGACCCCTTGCCGCGGCGCATGGCCTGGGCAGGCTTCTCGTCCATGGCCACGACCTTTTCGGTGTGCCGGATTTCGCAGATGTCGCCTGACAGGGCGTATTTGGTCAGCTCAGCCGTGATCTTCGCCTCGTCGCCATGCAGCAGGAAGCGAACCCCCTCCCCGCGATGGGCGCGAAGGTAGCTGCGGATGCCGGGCACGATGACGGAGGGGCCGTGATCGCCGCCCATGGCGTCAAGCGAGATCGTAACTGGGGCTGGCAAATGGACCTCTTATTGTCGCGTCGTCTTGTCGCGCGACACTTATAGGGTTGCGCAAGAACGATAGCGTGAAGTCGGGGGATGCAACCAGCCAGCCCCTACGTCAACCTCAGCCTTGATCGTCTTGTGATTTAAGCGCCTTCAGCGCGGCGAAAGGCGAGATCTCCTTGGGCTCTTCCGGCTGCACGAATTCGGCCCCCGGCTTGCGCGGGAACGGGTCCAGCGACAGGACCAGCTGTTCAACGGCGTACTGGCCCAGGTCGATCTTGCCGTCCTCGATCAGGTCGGCGTCTTCCTCGTCCAGGGTGACTTCGATTTCGTCGGTTTCCAGCGGCGCGGCCTCGACCAACTGGATCGAGAATCGCCGATCCACGTCCACCGGCAGCGGCTCCAGCGTCAGGCCGCAGGTCTGGACGGCGTGGGCGGTGACCCGGCCCTTCAGGGTCCATTCGCTGGTCGAGGGTGTGGGGGTGACGCTGATGTCCGTCACGAAATCCTCAAGCCCCTGCAGGTCCAGGGCGCGGGCGATTCGCTTGCGCGCGTCCGCATCCGGCTCCAGCGTGCGGCTGAGACCCGCGCCGATCTGATTGACCCGCACCGTTTCGCTATAAGGCAGAGCTGCGCTCATCTCTTAAACTTCCGACCAGGCTGGCCGCGCCAGCACATCATTGAATTTCTGCGTCGCCAGAGCGGCGCGCGTCGTCAGGGCGTAACGCGCCAGATCGGGCGCGTGTTCAGCCTCAGCCTCGGCATAGACATTGCGCGCCAGGGCCTCGACCAGTCCGCCCTCATCCGCATCGCGCAATGGCTTTTCATAGGCGGCCATGCGGCCATACAGGGCCTCGCCCAGTTTGCGCATCTTCTTGCCCACTGCGACGTCGCCCACGCCCTCTTCGCGCAGGGCGTGATCCAGCGCCGAGACATAGACGTCGAACAGGGCCTGCGCCGTATCCTGGCCCTGCGGCGTGTTTTCATCGCGCAGGCGCAGAACCAGCAAAAGAACGTGAAGCGTGTAAAGTTCGAATCGCGCGTCGATCCGGTCAGCTACGCCCAACCGCGTGTAAAACCCCACATTCCGGGCCTGATTGACCGCCAGGGCGTAGAGTTCGTCGCCGATCCGGGCGCCGGGACGGGGTTTGAATAGGTTTTTCAGCATGGATTCCTATGGCCCCTTTTCCGCCGCGCCGTTGAACTAGGACGCAGGTCCGTCTAGGTCAAAGACCTTGTTCTCTCGCAGGCGCCCGACCATGTCCCGTTTAGCCCCGCTTTTCGTCGCTGTTTCGCTGGCCGGTCTGTCCGCCGCCTGCGCCCCTGTGATCGGTTCCAACGGCTTCCAGGCCATCGACGCCAAGCCCCAGGACATCGTCGCCGGCACCGACACCAAGGAAACCATCCTGGCGCGCCTGGGTTCGCCCTCGACCACATCGACCTTCGAGCCGGATCAGGTCTGGTACTACATCAGCCAGACGACCGAGAAATACACCTACAACCGCCCGGTGATCTCGAACCGCACCGTGACCGAGGTGACCTTCGAAAAGGGCACGGACAAGGTGGCGGCTGTGCGCACCCTGGGTCTGAACGACGGCGAACAGATCGCCATGAACCGCAACGAGACCCCGACCCGCGGCCGCGCCCTGACGGTTCTGGAGCAGTTGCTGGGCAACGTCGGCCGTGGCCAGTTGCCGCGCACCGAAGACAATACGCCGGGCCAGCGCCGCCCCGACTGATCGGCATGGCCGACCAAGAAAAAACGCCCCGGAGATCGCTCTCCGGGGCGTTTCCAATTCAGGCTAGCTCGTCCTAGCCGATGTTGCCGCTCGCCAGCACCGCCAGCAGCAGAAGCGCCACGATGTTGGTGATCTTGATCATCGGGTTCACCGCGGGGCCAGAGGTGTCCTTGTAAGGGTCGCCGACCGTGTCGCCGGTCACCGCCGCCTTGTGGGCCTCAGAGCCCTTGCCGTGGACGACGCCGTTCTTGTCGGTGAAGCCTTCCTCGATCACCTTCTTGGCGTTGTCCCAGGCGCCGCCGCCGGACGTCATCGAGATGGCCACGAACAGGCCCGTCACGATCACCCCCATCAGCATGGCGCCCAGGGCGGCGAAGGCGTTGGCCTTGTCCGAGATGTTCAGCACCACGACGAACAGCACGATCGGCGACAGCACCGGCAGCAGGGACGGCACGATCATCTCGCGGATCGCCGCCTTGGTCAGGATGTCGACGGCCCGGCCATACTCCGGTTTGACCTGATAGGTCATGATGCCGGGGTTCTCGCGGAACTGACGACGCACCTCGGCGACGACCGCCTCGGCCGCGCGTCCGACCGCCATCATCGACATGCCGCCGAACAGGAAGGGCAGCAGACCGCCGAACAACAGGCCGACGACCACATAGGGATTGGTCAGGTCAAAGGTGATCCCGCCCATGTCGGCGAAGAACGGGTAGTCCGCCGGATTGGCCGAGAAATACTGCAGATCCGACGTATAGGCTGCAAACAGCACCAACGCCCCCAGGCCCGCCGAACCAATGGCGTATCCCTTGGTCACGGCCTTGGTGGTGTTGCCCACCGCATCCAGAGCATCGGTCGAATGACGCACTTCGCTGGGCAGGCCCGCCATTTCCGCGATTCCGCCTGCGTTGTCCGTCACCGGTCCAAAGGCGTCCAGCGCCACGATCATGCCCGCCACACCCAGCATGGTGGTGGTGGCGATGGCGATGCCGAACAGGCCCGCCAACTGGAAGCTGGCGACGATGCCGACGATGATGGTCAGGGCCGGAAGCGCCGTGGACTCCAGCGACACCGCCAGACCCTGGATCACGTTTGTGCCGTGACCCGACACGGAGGCATTGGCCACAGAACGCACCGGACGGAAGTTCGAGCCTGTATAATATTCAGTGATGACCACGATGGCCGCCGTGACGCCCAGCCCGACCATGCCGGACCAGAACAGGGCCATCGGCTGGATCTCCAGCCCGCCGACCGTCGTAATCGGCCCTGTCACCATCTGATTGATGATCCACCAGACGGCGACGATGGACAGCAGGCCCGTGACGATCAGCCCCTGATACAGGGCACCCATGATGTTCCGGGACTTGCCCAGACGAACAAAGAAACTGCCGATGATCGAGGTCACGACGCAGACGCCGCAGATCGCCAGCGGCAAGGCCATGATGACATCGACATAGGGCTGGTCGCGGAAGAAGATGGCCGCCAGCACCATGGTGGCGACCGTGGTCACCGCATAGGTCTCGAACAGGTCGGCCGCCATGCCTGCGCAGTCGCCGACGTTGTCGCCCACATTGTCCGCAATGGTCGCGGCGTTGCGGGGGTCGTCCTCGGGGATGCCCGCCTCGACCTTGCCCACCATGTCGCCGCCCACGTCGGCGCCCTTGGTGAAAATGCCGCCGCCCAGACGCGCGAAGATCGAGATCAGCGAGGCGCCGAAGCCCAGCGCCACCAGACCGTCGATCACCTCGCGGCTGGTCGAGGCCAGCCCCAGATGCTGGGTCAGGACGATGTAATAGCCCGACACCCCGATCAGGGCGCCGCCTGCCACGAACATGCCGGTGATGGCGCCCGAGCGGAACGCCAGGTTCAGCCCCTTGGCCAGGCTTTCAGAGGCGGCCTGCGCCGTACGCACATTGGCCCGCACCGAGATCAGCATCCCGGCATAGCCTGCTGCACCCGACAGGACGGCGCCGATCAGGAAACCGACCGCCGCATAGACACCGATCAGGAAATAAGCCGCGATCAGGATGACCACCCCCACCATGCCGATGGTCAGATACTGCCGCTTCAAATAGGCGGACGCCCCTTCTTGGATGGCGGCCGCAATTTCACGCATCTTGTCGGTACCGGCGCTGGCCTTCATCAGCACGCCGGTCTGGACGGCGCCATACAGCACCCCCAGAACGCCCGCCGCGAAGGCTAGCGAAAGATAGATTGTCATGAGCGTTTCCATGCCCTTGCAAAGAAGCGCGCGGCCCCTTGGCGCGGCGGGCGTTATCGCCTCTATCCGCCTTCCGGTCCCCCCGCACGCGGCAGGCGCGTCAGTGCGCCCCTTGGGATCTGCAGGGGCAGCCTGTCATGAGGATTCAAATCACGCAACGGGGGTCGGTGAAGCTTTGCCTTGGCTCAGGACGCCTGCATCCCTGAATGACGACGCGGCGTCTGGGCCACGATCTCGACCCGCGTGATCGAGCCGGGGCCGCTTATGCTGTTGGCGGCGGACACCAGAGCGGACGACAGACGCGCCTCGTCCAGTCGTGCCCAGTCGCCCGCCACGCTGAAGGGCGTGCGGTGCGCGGCCTTGACCAGGGCGTCGCGAAAATAGGCTTCCTTGGGCCGCATCTGCTCGATTGTCTTGCCGCGACCCATCTCAAGGCGCAGCGACACGAAGACATAGTTGCGCAGCCGTCCGTCAGCGATGACGGGCAAGCCCAGGCCCGCGATGCTGAGGGCCGGGCCGCTGGATCGAGACGGCTTCGGATTTGATGCGGCGGCGGGCTGTGCGACGACCGAGGTCAGTGCGAAGGTCCCTGCGGCGATGAGCGATCTGCGATCCATGCCGCGACCCTGACAGATCGACGTTAGGATTCCCTTGCCAACCTAGCCGTGCGTCCAGCCGGTGCGCGCCAGCTGGATCGGCTGGTCGTCATAGAGGACGGTCAGGCCGGCGCCCGCTGTGACCTCGCCGATCCGCGTCAGGCGCAGGAAGCGGCTTTCGGCCAGATGGCGCAGGGCTTCTTCATGCCGTGGATGGGCGGTGAAGGCGATTTCGTAGTCGTCGCCGCCGGTCGCCAGTTCCTCCAGCGACAACTGCGGATCGACCCGGTCCGCGAACCAGGCCTGGGCCGCCGTCGACAGGGGCAGGACGTTCAGGTTCATCGTCAAGCCCACGCCGCTGGCCGTGGCTATGTGGGTCAGGTCGGCCGCCAGGCCATCCGACACATCGACAGATGCGCTGGCGAAGTCGCGCACCACGTCGGCGAAATCCACGCGCGGCATCGGCATTCTGTAATGGGCGGCCAGGGCCTCGATCCGCTCAGGCTCCAGCGACAGTTCGCCCCGCGCCGCGCGCAGGCCCAGCCGTCCGTCGCCGATCTGGCCGGTGACGAAAACCAGATCCCCGACCTGCGCCCCCGCGCGCGACACAGCCCGGTCCTTGGGAACCCAGCCCAGACCCGTCAGGGAGAAGGAAGCCGGCCCCGACGTCCTGACCGTGTCGCCGCCCAACAGAAGGACGCTGAACTGCACCTGGTCCTGGGCCAGGCCCGCTGCGAACGCCTTGCGTTCTGGCCAGCCGCACCGTTCCGACCAGGCGCAGGCCAGCAGATAGCCGAACGGCTCCGCCCCCTTGGCCGCCAGATCGGACAGGTTCACCCGCAGTAGCTTCCTGGCCACGGTGTCCATCGGATCTTCGGGCAGGAAATGCACGCCCTCGACCAGCATGTCCTTGGTCAGGACCAGATCGTAACCGGGGCGTGACGGCAGCACCGCCACATCATCGGCCAGACCCCTGCCCCACTCAGGATGGGCCAGGGGCTTGAGCAGCCTGTCGATCGTCTCGAATTCCCCCGCGACGTCGAGGGCGGGCATTATTTGCGCGTGTCTTTCGCCACGCCGTCCAGCGCCGCATTGACGAAGCGGGCCTCGGAGTCGTCGAAGAAGGCCTTGGCCAGTTCGACATATTCGTCGATCACCACTTCACGCGGCGTCTCGGGATGTTTGATCAGCTCCCAGGCACCGGAGCGCAACAGGGCGCGCAGGGTCGCGTCGATCCGCTCCAGACGCCAGTTGGACGCCAGTCGGGCCTTGATGGCCGTGTCGATGTCGCGCTGGCTTTCGATCACGCCGCGCACGATGTCGCCGAAATAGGCTTCGTCAGCCTCAGCCAGGGCCTCGCCCTCGATATCGGCGTCGAAACGGAAGTTGGAGAATTCGGTGATCACCGTCTCCACGCCCTCGCCCGCCAGCTCCATCTGATAGAGGGCCTGGACGGCGGCGAGACGCGACACGGTGCGGGCGCGGCGCTGCTTGGAGCTCAGGTTCGGCTCGGCACGCTGCTTTTCGGCCTCGGCGAGTTGCTCAAGGACGGCTTTTACGCTGTTCGGTTCAGTCATGCGCCGACGCCTACGCGCAACCGCTTCTTCAATGCAATGAGGTCGAGGCAAGCTTTTGCCGCGCCGCCGCCCTTATCCCCTTCTGAAAGCCGGGCGCGAGACCAGGCCTGGTCCTCGTCCTCGGTCGTCAGGATGCCGTTGCCGATGGCCACGCCCTTGACGCCCAGCGCCATGATGCCCGCCGCCGACTGATCCGAGACGATCTCGAAATGATAGGTTTCGCCGCGGATCACCGTGCCCAGGGCGACATAGCCGTCATAGCGGGGCGCGGTCGGGAAACGACCGGCTTCTTCGGCCATGGCGATGGCGGGCGGCACTTCCAGCGCGCCCGGCACGGTGATGACGTCGAAATCGACGCCGCGCGCCTTCAGGGTTTCCTTGGCGCCTTCCAGCAGGGCGTCGGCCAGGTCGTCGTAGAAACGCGCCTCAACAATCAGAATACGGGGTGCGTCGGTCACGACTTGTCTTCTCCATTCATGTCGCGCCAGCCGACGATGCGCAGGCCGTAGCCCTCCAGCGCCGTCGGTTCAGGTCGCGTCGAACTCATAACGATCATATCGCGCACGCCCAGATCCAGCAGGATCTGCGCCCCGACGCCATAGGCGCGCAGCGAGCGGTCCACCGCCGTCGGCTTGTCCGCTCCGGCCAGCCGCTCGGCCAGTGAGTTCAGCGAGGGGTCGCGCAGGAAGACGACCACGCCGGGGCCGTCATGTTCGGTGATCTGTTTCAGGGCGTTGGGCACATAGTCCTGACGCGCCTCGACATGGCCCAGCAGGTCGCAGGCGAAGTCCACCTGATGCATCCGCACCAGCGTGGGCTTGTTGGGATCAATCCGCCCGTGGACCAGGGCGACGTGCTCGGCGCCCTCGATGGTGTTCTTGTACAGCATCAGGCGGAACGGGCCGCCATGGACGCTTTCGAACGGCGTATCCATGACGCGTTCGACGAACCGCTCGGTGCGGCGGCGATAGGCGATCAGGTCGGCGATGGTGCCGATCTTCAGGCCGTGCAACTGGGCGAAGGAGATCAGGTCCGGCATCCGGGCCATCTCGCCGTCGTCCTTTATGATCTCGCAGATCACGCCAGCAGGGATCAGTCCCGCCATGCGGCTGATGTCGACGGCGGCCTCGGTGTGGCCTGCTCGGACCAGCACGCCGCCGTCCCGCGCCACCAGCGGGAAGATGTGGCCCGGCGACACGATGTCGTCGACGCTGCTGGTCGGGTCGCTGGCCACATGAATGGTGCGGGCGCGGTCCGCGGCGGAAATGCCGGTCGTGACGCCTTCCTTGGCCTCGATCGAGACGGTGAAGGCGGTCTTCATGCTTTCACGGTTGTCGGCGGCCATCGGCGGCAGGCGCAGTTGGCGCGCCCGGTCGGCGGTTATGGCCAGACAGACCAGGCCGCGCGCCTGGCGGATCATGAAGTTGATCTGATCCGGCGTCGCGAACTGGGCGGGGATGATGATGTCCCCCTCGTTCTCGCGATCCTCGGCGTCCACCAGGATGTAGGGACGGCCGTTGCGGGCGTCCTCCAGAATGTCCTCGATGGGGCTGATCGGGCTGTCGTTCATGTTCGCGGCCAATTGCATTAAGCCGTCTCCTGCCACCGCGCGAGGTATCGCGCCAGCATGTCGATTTCGAGATTGACCGGATCACCGGCCTGCAGCCGCCCCAGCGTCGTCGCATCCCACGTATGCGGAATGATGTTCAGCGAGAAAATCAGATCCGCGACGCTGTTGACCGTCAGGGACACGCCATCAACCGTGATCGAGCCCTTGGCGGCGATATAGCGGTGCAGCGGCGCGGGCGCCTTGACCTCGATCCGGTGCGAGCCGCCCTCCGGCGTGATCGAGACGATCCGGCCCAGGCCGTCGACATGGCCTGAGACGACGTGGCCGCCCATTTCGTCGCCCAGACGGGCCGCGCGTTCCAGATTGACGCCGTCGCCGGCCTTCCAGGCGCCCAGCGTCGTCTTGGACAGGGTTTCGCCCGACACCTCGACCGCGAACCAGCCGGGGCCCTTCTCGACGACCGTCAGGCAGCAGCCCGCATGGCTGATCGAGGCGCCCAGGTCGATGCCGTCCGTGTCCCAGACCGTTTCGATCTCATAGCGGCGGTCGCGATTGGTCTCGCGAACGTCGCGAACCCGCCCGATGTCGGTGACGATGCCGGTGAACATTTACGCACGATCCCCTTCGGGGCCAAAAAACATAGTCTGAATAGTCTGAATCGTCTGAAATCGAGGGCGGCGGGCCTCACGCCCGCACGTAGCGTTCCCACAGATCGTCGCCGACGGGCTCGACGCCCAGACGCCGGAACTTGGGGGCGTCCGCCAGGTTTGCAAGCGCAAGCGTGGCGATACAGGGCCTGCCCTCGCCGCCCAGCAGGATCGGCGCGCGGAACCATTCCAGGCGATCGACCGCGTCGGCGCGCAGAAACGACGCCGCCACCTGCCCCCCTCCCTCGATCAGAAGCGAGGCGACGCCCGCATCGGACAGGGCCGTAAGCACGGCGGAAATGGCCAGGCGGCCCTCCTCCATCGCGATCAGGCGCACTCTGGCCCGGCCGACGGCGCGGGGTTCCGCCGCCGTCAGGATGAGGGTGTTCTCGCCCGCGAGCCGAGCGGTCGGCGGCGTGCGCAGGCGGCTGTCCAGAACCACGCGCAACGGCTGATCGACAGTGCGACCCGGCAGGCGCGCGGTCAGTTCGGGATCATCCTTCAGAACCGTCTCGACGCCCACCAGTATGGCGTCATGGGCGGCGCGCAGGCGGTGGCCCTCCAGACGTGCGTCCTCGCCCGTGATCCACTGGCTTTCGCCGGACGCCGTTGCGATGCGCCCGTCCAGAGACGTCGCCAGTTTCAGAGTGATCCGGGGCCGCATCAGGCCTTGCCGGTCGGTTCGTCAAACCCCTCGTCGCCCAGGAATTTGGCGAAGTCGCCGGTGTGGCGGAAGTCCTTGTAAACCGAGGCGTAGCGGACATAGGCGACCTCATCGACGCCCTTCAGCGCCTTCATGATGAAGTCGCCGACCGTGCTGGACGGGATTTCCGTCTCGCCCAGGCTTTCCAGCTGACGCACGATCCGGTTGACCAGCTGCTCGACCTGATCCGGCTGGACCGGGCGTTTGCGCAAGGCCACGCCCAGCGACCGTTCCAGCTTGTCACGCTCGAACGGCGTGCGCCGTCCGTTGCGCTTCAGGATCACCAGCTCACGCAGCTGCACCCGCTCGAAGGTGGTGAAGCGCCCGTTGCAGGCCGGGCAGGACCGACGGCGTCGGATGGCCGAGCCGTCGTCCGACGGCCGGCTGTCCTTAACCTGGGTGTCCTGATGACCGCAAAAGGGGCACTTCATGCGTCATCTCATCCGTAGATGGGGAAGCGGTTGGTCAGTTCGCGCACCTGGGCCGCGACGCCCGCGACCACAGCCGGATCGGCTTCGTCGCCGCCGTTCATCGACGAGACGACATCGGCGATCCAGTGACCGATCTGCTTGAACTCTTCCTCGCCGAAGCCGCGGGTCGTGCCTGCGGGCGTGCCCAGGCGAACGCCCGAGGTGACGGTGAAGGGCGCGGTGTCGAACGGCACGCCGTTCTTGTTGCAGGTCATCAGCGCCTTTTCCAGTTCGTGCTCGGTCGCCTTGCCGGTCACGCCCTTGGGACGCAGATCGACCAAGGCCAGGTGGCTGTCGGTGCCGCCCGAGACAATGGCCAGGCCGCGCTCGATCAGCACGCCGGACAGGGCCTGGGCGTTCTTGACGACCTGTTGGGCGTACAGCTTGAACTCGGGCTTCAGCGCCTCGCCGAAGGCCACGGCCTTGCCGGCGATGACGTGTTCCAACGGACCGCCCTGCAGGCCGGGGAAGACCGCCGAGTTGATCTTCTTGCCCAGGTCCACGTCGTTCGACAGGATCATGCCGCCGCGCGGGCCGCGCAGGGTCTTGTGCGTCGTCGTGGTGACGACGTGGGCGTGGGGCAGCGGATCGGGATAGGCGCCGCCCGCGATCAGGCCGGCGTAGTGGGCCATATCGACCATCAGATAGGCGCCGACGCTGTCTGCGATCTCGCGGAAGCGCTTGAAGTCGATGTGACGGCTATAGGCCGATGCGCCCGCCAGGATCAGCTTGGGCTTCTCACGCTCTGCCATTTCGGCGACGTGGTCATAGTCGATCAGATGGGTGTCTTCGCGCACCTTGTAGGTCACCGGGCGGAACCACTTGCCCGACTGGTTGGCGGGCGAACCGTGCGTCAGGTGCCCGCCGCAGGCCAGATCCATGCCCAGGAAGGTGTCGCCGGGCTGCAGCAGGGTGAAGAACACCGCCTGATTGGCTTGCGCGCCCGAATGCGGCTGGACGTTGGCGAAGGCGGCGCCGAACAGTTTCTTGGCCCGCTCACGCGCCAGATCCTCGGTGATGTCCACGAACTCGCAGCCGCCGTAGTAGCGACGACCGGGATAGCCCTCGGCGTATTTGTTCGTCAGCACGGACCCTTGCGCATCCAGCACCGCCTGCGAGACGATGTTCTCGGATGCGATCAGCTCGATCTGCTCGCGCTGGCGACCCAGTTCGCCCTGAATGCCCTTGAAGATGTCTGGATCGGCATCGGCGAGCGTCTTGGTGAAATAGGCGTCGTGGGTGAAGGCAGTCACGCTGAAGTCCCCGCAAATCAGAAGGTGGCCTATCTAGTCCCCAGCGCGTCTGACCACAACATCTTGTGTCGGTCGCCTCAGGAAAGCCCTCCGACGGCTGATGGCGGAAATCGCGTGAAGCGCTTCGCCGTGTCGTCGCCAATCGATGTGCGAACCTCCACCTTGCAAGGTCGGCAGCTTTTCCTGTCGATCAACACAGCCGGCCCCTCGAACAACGACCGATCCCCATCGGGAAGATACTGCTGAACACGGACAGATGACCCCATTTCAATGACCTCAAAGCCTAGATCAGATCGGAAATGGCGGTCGGGATGGCTCTCCAAGGCCGATTTGGCGGCCTCGACATAGTCGCATCGCTTGACTTCTGGCCCTGTGCAGCCCGGGGCGGCGTGGTCTGCGCCCACCAGCAGCACAAGACCGCCGATAACAGCGAACAGAGAAAATGCTCCAAAACCAAGGACCGCCGGAGCATCCGGTTGCAACATGACTTCTCGCCGCCCCTCAGGGATCCTCGACGCTTGGGATCGCCGGGATGAGAACAACCTCACTCATTAATCCTGTCAATCCATGATTGCTTAGGCTTGACTATTCTACCCCGAGATCCTCTCTGGTTGTCGCGAGTAGATTTCTGATGAAGTTCCTCCGCCCCTCAGCCCTGATCCTTGGTATGGCGACGATGGCCTCGACCGGCAGCGTCCAGGCCCAGAGCGGCGCCGACAGATGGCGCGTCACCGTCAGCCCCTACGTCTGGGCGACCTCGCTGGATGGAAATGTCACGCTGGCGGGGCGCTATGCGCCGGTTGATGTGCCCTTCTCCGACGCCTTCGAGCATCTGGAAGCGGCAGTCATGGGCGATGTCGAGGTCCGCAAAGGCCGCTGGGGCGGATTTGTCGACTATCAATACGCCCGAACCCATGAGGGCGTTTCGCTTGCGGGCTTGCCCGCCGAACTGGGCACGCGCGCGACGACGGTGTCAGGCGGGCTGCTGTACCGACTTGTCGATGTTCCCCTGAGCGGACGTACGACCTTCGGCGATCAACGCAGCTTCCGTGTCGAGCCGATTGCGGGCGCGCGCTGGAGCAAGCTAAGGGCCGAACTGGACACGCCGCTGGGCGCCACGAGCAAGGGCGCGGACTGGACCGATCTGTTGCTGGGCCTGCGTGTCGAGGCCGACGCGACCGAACACTGGACCCTGCGCGGCCAGGTTGACGCCGGCGGGCTGGGCGACAGCGACCGTCGCAGCCGGTCATGGCAGGTTCTGGCATCATACCGCACCCCGGCGGCAGGCGGCGCCGTTTCGTTCAATCTGGGCTACCGCCTGCTTGAGCAGAACTATCAGCAGGATGATTTCACAGGCCGGAACTTCAACTGGAACGTGTCGCGCCACGGCCCGGTCATGGGCCTGTCGCTGACCTACTGACTTCCCACCCAAGGAGACGACATGCGTATTGGAATGAAGAAGGGCGTCGCCGCCCTGACCGCCGCCTTCATGCTCGCGGTTCCAGCGGCGGAAGCCTGCACTCGCCTTGTCTATCATGGCCATGAAGGCACGGTGATCACGGCGCGGTCCATGGACTGGAAGGACGAAATCCTGACCAACCTCTGGATCTTCCCGCGCGGCCTGGCGCGGGATGGCGCAGGCGGTCCGAACTCGCTGAAATGGACGTCGAAATACGGCAGCGTCATCGCCAGCGGCTATGATGTCTCGACCGTGGACGGGGTGAACGAAGTCGGTCTGGCCGCCAATGTCCTGTGGCTGGTGGAGTCCGAATATCCGACCTATGACCCGAACAAGCCCGCCCTGAGCATCGCCGCCTGGGCCCAGTATGTGCTGGACAACTACGCCACCGTCGCCGAGGCGGTGGACGCCCTGAAGGATGAGCCCTTCGTCCTGATCACCGACAATGTGCCCGGCCAGCAGCGGCTGACCACCCTGCACCTGTCCCTGTCGGACGCCAGCGGCGACAGCGCCATCTTCGAATACATCGACGGCAAGCTGGTCGTGCATCACAGCCGCGACTATCAGGTGATGACCAACTCGCCCACCTTCGATCAGCAGCTGGCCCTGAACAGCTATTGGCAGGAGATCGGCGGCACGGTCTTCCTGCCCGGGACCAATCGCGCGGCGGACCGCTTCGCCCGCGCCTCCTTCTACGTCAACGCCGTGCCCAAGTTCGAAGACCCGAACCTGGCGCTGGCCAGCGTGTTCAGCGTGATCCGCAATGCGTCCGTGCCCTTCGGCATCTCGACGCCGGATCAACCCAACATCTCTTCGACCCGCTGGCGCACCGTCGTGGACCACAAGCGCAAGCTCTACTTCTTCGAATCCGCCCTGACGCCCAACACATTCTGGGTGGATCTGAAAAAGATCGACTTCTCACCGCGCGCGCGGGTCAAGCGGCTGGTGCTGGGCGAGAACCAGATCAACACCCATGCGGGCGACGCCACCGCCAGCTTCAGCGACGCCGCGCCCTTCCCCTTCCTGGGACCGCAATAAGGACTGCTCGCCTGTCGGCCGCTGAACGCCCGTTCGGCGGCCGACACTGCGGTGTCAGGCAGGCAGGTCCAACGCCCGCCTCAGCTTGGCGATCGCCACGCGTTCGACAGCTTTCGGCTCACGCACAGGCCCCACGGCGCTGACCTCGCGGCCAGTGGCGACGTGGATGGCGGAGCATTTGACGTAGGGGCCGTTGCGGGTGAACTCGACGATCACCTCGCCCAGTCCTGAGCGGGGGTCATCGGTGGCCACGCTTGAACCTCAGGCCGCGACGGGGCGGCGCGCCACGTTGCAGTGGGCGAACAGCTTGTCCATCGCCTGGACCAGATGATCCATCATGGCGTCGGTGTGGTTCGGCGAAGGGGTGAAGCGCAGGCGCTCGGTCCCCTTGGGCACGGTCGGATAGTTGATCGGCTGAACATAGACGCCGTATTCGTCCAGCAGCATGTCCGAGATCATCTTGCAGTGGACCGGATCGCCGACGTGCACCGGCACGATGTGGCTCTCGCTCTCCATCACCGGGATGCCGGCGGCGGCGAAACGCGCCTTCAGGGTGGCGGCCCGCTCCTGATGCTGCGTGCGCAGTTCAGGGTGGACCTTCAGGTGGCGCACCGAGGCCAGCGCACCCGCCGTCAAAGCAGGCGGAAGCGAGGTCGTGAAGATGAAGCCCGAGGCCCAGCTGCGCACCGCGTCGATGATGACTGCATCACCGGCGATATAGCCGCCCATGACGCCGACGGCCTTGCCCAGGGTGCATTCGATGATGTCGATCCGGTCCAGCACGCCGTCGCGTTCCGCCACGCCTGCGCCGGTTTCGCCGTACAGGCCGACCGCATGGACCTCGTCCAGATAGGTCATGGCGCCGTATTTTTCGGCCAGGGCGATCGTGCCCGCCAGATCGGCGATGTCGCCGTCCATCGAATAGACGCTCTCGAAGGCGATCAGCTTGGGCGCATCCGCAGGGGCTGCGGCCAGCAGGCTTTCCAGATGCTCCAGATCATTGTGCCTGAACACATGACGCGGTCCGCCGCCGTGGCGGATGCCCTCGATCATCGAGGCATGGTTCAGCGCATCGGAGAAGATGATCAGGCCGGGCAAGATCTTCTGCAGGGTCGACAGCGTCGCCTCGTTGCCGACATAGCCCGAGGTGAACAGCAGCGCCGCTTCCTTCTGGTGCCAGCTGGCCAGCTCGGATTCCAGATCAACGGCCGAGCGCGTGGTGCCCGAGATGTTGCGCGTGCCGCCAGCGCCCGCACCGACCGCATCGATCTCTTCGTGCATCGCGTCCAGAACGACGGGGTGCTGGCCCATGCCGAGGTAGTCGTTCGAGCACCAGATCACGACATCCTGTTCGGACCCGTCCACGCGGCGGCGCACGGCCTGTGGGAACTGTCCACGGACACGTTTCAGGTCGGCGAAGACGCGGTAGCGCCCCTCGCTGCGGACCTGCTCTACGGAGCTCTTAAAGGCGGCCTTATAGTCGAACAAACTACGCGTTCTTTCGCTTATGGCGACGTATTGGCGTTATTTGCTCCACCCCTGACGGCTTGTCCATGTCCCCGACATGGACAAAACGCCCAAACCCTTAATTGATAACGGTTCTCACAACAGGGTCGTGATCAGCCTGGCTTGCGGAAGCGATAGACGAACTGGTCGGTCTTGCCCCGGATGGCGGCGTCGAAGACGTTCAGGCTGTGGTCGTCGGCGGGATTGGCCACGACCTTGCTCTCGCCCTCGAAAACAAAGCCCGCCGCCTCGACTTCACGCCTCAGATAGTCGCCTTCGATCCGGTGCAAGGTGCCGACGACCGAAATCCCCGTCCCCGGCCCCGCCTGATGGTCGATGACGACATATCGCCCGCCCGGCTTCAGCGCTGCAAACACCGCCCCATTCATGCGGGCCACATCGGTGTTGAAGCTGGGGATATGGAAGTCGTGGTATTCCTGGCTCATGAAGATCAGGTCCAGCGGCTCGGCATAGGTCATCGAGTCCAGCAGACCGTTGACCCGCGTAATGTTCGGATAGGCTGCGGCCAGCGCGTCCGCCGTGGGGTTCTCACGCTCCGCCGTCCGGTTCGGGACGAAGGCGTAGATCCGCCCCGTCGGCCCCACCACGTCCGAGAACAGGCGGCTGAAATAGCCTGCGCCCGGGCGGATGTCGGCGATCTTGTCCCCCGGCGCGACCTGGGCGAAGGCCAGAATATCCGCCGGATGGCGCAGCGGGTCGCGGGCGACCTCTTCCGTCGGCCGCTTCGGATCGGCGACCGCCTCGGCGTACAGGTCGGCGTAGGACGAAGGCTGGGCGGACGCCGTATTGGTCACGACCGTCTTCTGGCCGCCGCTGGACGACACGATGATGCAGCCGGACAAGCCCGCCGCCAGAGCCAGAACCGCCGCGCCCGCCGCCAACCGCTTGATCATCGCCATCTCCATGAGTTGCAGCGATAGGCCCGCATTTCCGTTCTCCGTGCAAGCGGCGTCTGCGTCGAACACGATCCGACACATGACGGGATTTGCGCCGCGACGCCCACGGCGCTAGTCCCGCGTCAGGTTTCCAAGGTTCCGGTCCATGCTTCCCTATCAGCCCGCCCCCTTCCCGCTCGCCCGCCCGCGCCGCCTGCGCGCCAGTCCGTGGGTGCGCCGTCTGGTCGCCGAGACGACCCTGACGCCTGCGGATCTGATCTGGCCGCTGATCGTCCATGACGGCGCCGAGGACCGTCAGCCGGTCGCCTCCATGCCCGGCGTCTTCCGCCTGTCGCCCAGGGAGGCCGCCAAGGCCGCCGTCGAGGCGCGCGATCTGGGCATTCCGCTGATCGCCCTGTTCCCCAATGTCGATGGCGCGATCAAGGATGCGGTCGGCACGGGCGCGACCGACCCGGACGGCCTGATCCCTGACTGCATCAAGGCCATCAAGGACGCCGCCCCCGAGATCGGCGTCATGACCGACGTGGCGCTGGACTGCTACACCGACCACGGCCACGACGGGGTGATGGAGGGCGACCGCATCGCCAACGACGCCTCGCTGGATCGTCTGGCCGAGCAGGCCTTCATCCACGCCCACGCCGGCGCCGATGTCGTCGCGCCTTCGGACATGATGGACGGCCGTATTCAGGCGGTGCGTGAGGCGCTGGAGGCCAACGGGTTCCAGGACACCATGATCCTGTCCTACGCCGCCAAGTTCGCCTCGGCCTTCTACGGCCCGTACCGCGACGCCGTCGGCTCGTCCAAGATGCTGACGGGCGACAAGAAGACCTATCAGATGGATTACGCCAACTCGGACGAGGCGCTGAAGGAGGTGGCGATGGACCTTTCGGAAGGCGCCGACGCCGTCATGGTCAAGCCGGGAATGCCCTATCTGGACATCGTGCGCCGCGTCTCCGAGACCTTCCGCGTGCCGACCTTCGCCTATCAGGTGTCCGGCGAGTACGCGATGATGCAGGCCTCCATCGCCAACGGCTGGCTGGACGAGGATCGCGCCATTCTGGAGACCCTGCACGGGTTCAAGCGCGCGGGCAGCGCGGGGGTCCTGACCTATTTCGCGCCCAAGGCGGCGCGGCTGCTGGGCGCATAGCTTGCTGGAGACGGCGGCGGGTCATAGGGTGACCTCATGCTGAGACGCACCCTGATCGGTCTGACCGCCGCCCTGCTGTGGCCCGCGCTGGCCCTGGCGCAGGAGACCGCCCCTGCGCCCCTGCCCCGTGTCGTGCTGGAGACGACCGCAGGCCGCATCGTGATCGAGGTCAACGACCGCGCCGCGCCGATCACCGGGGCCAACTTCCTGGCCTATGTGGATCAGCACCGCTTCGATGGAGCCAGCTTCTATCGCGCCATGAAGTCCGGGCCCGAAAACGGGCTGGTGCAGGGTGGTGCGAACAATGACCCGGCCCGCCTGCTGGCGCCCATCGCCCACGAGCCGACGACCGAGACGGGCCTCAGCCATGTGGACGGCGCCGTTTCGATGGCGCGTTACGACCCCGGCACGGCGACCGGCGACTTCTTCATCTCGGTCGGCGCCACGCCCTCCTACGACGCCGGGCGGCCCTTTTCGATCGACGCCTATGGCTTCGCCGTCTTCGGCAAGGTGGTCGAGGGCATGGACGTGGCCCGCGCCATGCTGAACGCCCCCACCTCTCCGACCGAGGGGGAAGGCTTCATGCGCGGCCAGATGCTGGAGCCGCGCATCACCATCGTCTCAGCCAAACGCGAAACCGCGCCCTAAACGAACATTCTGTTCAAACCATCAGACCTGTGGGGGCCGAAGGCTTTCCCAGACACCTATGGCCATCAGGACGATGGTTGTTGCGATGCTGAGGGTCAGGGGCGTCGTCCACGGGACCACCAGCCAGCCAGTCGCCAGCACCGCGCAGCCGACCAGCCGCGTCCAGTTGACGTGGCGCCAGATCGCCCAGCCCGCAACCGCCGTTCCCAGAAGGAACAGGATCGGCCCGCCCAGCAGCGTCAGGGCTGTGGCCATTGAGACATGACCGCTGGGATGCGCCAGCACCAGTTCATCGCTGACCGCCACGACGATGATCCCGGCGATGACCAGAATGGGCGAATAGGTATAGGCCCGTCGCGCCACACGTCCGGGATCAGAGGCGTGCATGATGGCTTCGGACGCAGATTCGTGCGCCTGGCTGAAGAACAGCCGCCACATGGCGACGGTCGACAGAATGGCCGAGATGAAGGCGGCCCAGACCTTGGCCGACGACCAGTCCAGTTCCCCGAAAGTCGCGCCGGACACCAGCAGGGTCTCGCCCAGACAGATGATGACGAACAGGCCGACGCGTTCGGCCATATGCCCGCCTTCGATGGTCCAGTCCTCGGTGCGGGAACGCCCCAGAACGGGCACGAAGAAATACAGGGCCGGAGACGCATATTCGACCGCCAGCGCCGCCAGCCAGAACCAGAGGCGCTGTTCGGGCGCGGCCAGACCGCCCGCGATCCACAGAACGGCCGATGCCGTCAGCCAGATCAGAATACGGACGGCGTTACGCCTCAGGCCCTCGTCCGCACGCATCGCCCAGACCATGAAGGCGGTGCGGCCCACCTGTATGCCGACGAAGGCGAGTGCGAACGAAAGCCCCGTCTCCTGGAAGGCGTGCGGCAGCGAGGCCGACATCACCAGCCCGATCCCCATCAGGACGAACAGCGCGGCCTGCACCGGCACAGTCTCGGGATCGAGCCAGTTGGTCATCCATGAGGTGAAGATCCAGGCCCACCACACGGCGGCCAGCAGCATCGCCGCCTGAACGGCGCCGAGCGGCGTCAGATGCGCCAGCAGTCCGTGGCTGACCTGGGTGATGGCGAAGACGAAGACCAGGTCGAAGAACAGCTCGACAAAGCCCACACGGGCATGTTCGCCCTTCACCCGTTTTCGCAACAACGACGCCATGCTCGCTCTCCCGCTTTGGAGAGCAAGGTTAGCGCGACATTCTGTCGCTGTCCCGCCGGATCAACGTCGGGACAGCAGCAGGATCAGAGGTGCAGCATGCGTCCGTAGGCGTCCAGCGCGGCTTCGTGCATGGCTTCCGACATGGTCGGGTGCGGATAGACGATGCCGTGGATGTCTTCTTCCGTCGCTTCCATGGTGATGGCGGTGACGTAGCCCTGGATCATCTCGGTGACTTCGTGGCCGATCATGTGGGCGCCGATCAGGGCGCCGGTCTTGGCGTCGAAGAGGACCTTGACGAAGCCGTCGACTTCGCCCGCCGCCACGGCCTTGCCGTTCACGCGGAACGGGAAGCGGCCGATCTTGACCTCGCGGTTCTCGGCGCGGGCGGCCTGTTCGGTCACGCCGACCGAGGCGACCTGCGGCTGGGCGTAGGTGCAGCCCGCGATGGGCGAATGGACGTTCGGCGTCTTGTAGCCGGCGATGTGTTCGGCGGCGTGAATGCCTTCGTGGGACGCCTTGTGCGCCAGCCAGGGCGCGCCGGCGCAGTCGCCGATGGCGTACAGGCCCTTCACATTGGTCTGGCAGTGGCTGTCGGTCTTGATGTGGCCGCGGTCCAGTTCGACGCCCAGCGCCTCCAGGCCGATGCCGTCGGTGTTGGCGGTGATGCCCACGGCCGAGATGCAGACTTCGGCCTCCAGGGTTTCGGCCTTGCCGCCGATCTCGACAGCCACGGACACGCCTTTGGCCGACTTGGTCACCTTGGTGACCTTGGCGCCGACCTTGAACTTGATGCCACGCTTCTCGAACGACTTCTGGGCGGCCTTGGAGACCTCTTCGTCCTCCACAGGCATGATGCGGTCCACCGCCTCGACGACCGTCACCTCGGCGCCCAAGGCGCGATAGAAGCTGGCGAACTCGATGCCGATGGCGCCCGAGCCGATGACGACGAAGGTCTTGGGCAGTTTCTTGGGCGCCAGAGCGTCGCGATAGGCCCAAATCTTGTCGCCATCGGCCTCCAGGCCGATCTGAGGCAGGGCGCGGGCGCGGGCGCCGACCGCCAGCATGACCGTCTTGGCTTCAATGGCGCGCGTTCCGCCTGCCTTGAGCGCGACGACGACCTTGGGCGCACCAGAAGCTCCATTTGGGCCTTTTTCGAGCGTGGCCGATCCCTCGATCACCTCGATCTTGTTCTTCTTCATCAGGAAGCCGATGCCCTTGTTCATCGTCGCCGCGACACCGCGCGAGCGTTGGATGATGGCGTCGAAGTCGAACGACGCGCCCGATGCCGACAGGCCGTATTCCTTCAGGTGCGACAGGCTTTCGAACTTCTCGCCGGACTTCAGCAGGGCCTTCGTCGGGATGCAGCCCCAGTTCAGGCAGATGCCGCCCAGATTCTCGCGCTCGACGATGGCGACCTTCTGGCCAAGCTGGCTGGCGCGGATGGCGGCGACGTAACCGCCGGGGCCCGAGCCGATGACGACGAGATCGAATTCAGCAGCCATGATCAGATCAACTTCTCGATGTCGGCCTTGATGGCCGAGGGTTCAGTCTGAGGCGAATAGCGCGCGACGACGCGGCCTTCGCGGTCGGTCAGGAACTTGGTGAAGTTCCACTTGATGGCCTGAGAGCCCAGGAAGCCACGCTTCTGTCGGGTCAGCCAGGCATAGAGGGGGTGACGGTGCGGTCCGTTGACCTCCACCTTGTCGAACAGGGGGAAGGTCACATCGAAGCTGGTCGCGCAGAAGGCGGCGATCTCCGCCGCCCTGCCCGGCTCCTGGTTGCCGAACTGGTTGCAGGGGAAGCCCAGCACCTCGAACGGCGCATCCGCAAAGTCCCGGTGCAGTTTCTCCAGACCATCATACTGGCCGGTGAAACCGCACTTGGACGCCGTATTGACGATCAGCAGCGCCTGACCGCGAAAGCGGTCCAGCGATACGTCCGTGCCGCCGATGGCGCGGGCGGAGAAGTCATAGACCGAGGTCATGACCTCACCCTCCCCTTAGGCCAGCATCGCGACGGGATCTTCGATCAGCGGCTTGAACGCCTGCAGGAATCGGGCGCCGGTCGCGCCGTCCACCACGCGGTGATCGCAGGTCAGGGTCACGGTCATGACGGTGGCCGCAACCACCTGGCCGTCCTTGACGACCGCGCGCTGTTCGCCTGCGCCCACGCTCATGATGCAGCCCTGCGGCTCATTGATGATCGAGGTGAACTGCTTGATGCCGAACATGCCCAGATTGGACACCGAGAAGGTGCCGCCCTGGAACTCTTCAGGCTTCAGCTTGCGCTCGCGGGCGCGCTTGGCCAGGTCCTTGGACTCGGTCGCGATCTGCGCCAAGCCCTTGGTCTCGGCCTTCCTGATGATCGGGGTGATCAGGCCGCCGTCGATGGCCACGGCCATGGAGACGTCGGCGTTGTGGTGCATGGCGATGCCTTCGGGCGTGTAGGAAGCGTTCGCCTCCGGCACGGCCTTCAGGGCCAGAGCAGCCGCCTTGATGACGAAGTCGTTGACGGAGACCTTGATCCCCTGCGGCTCCAGCATCTTGTTGACCTTGGCGCGCACGGCCATCAGCTGATCGATTTCGACATCGATGAACAGCGGGAAGTGCGGCACGTTCTGGATGCTGTCGACCATGCGGCGGGCCACAGCCTTGCGCATGCCGTCCAGCGGGATCAGGTCGTAGCTGCCGTCCGGGATGCCCATCTGCGCCAGCGACTGCGCCTTGCGCGGCTCGATGCCCGAAGTCGCAGCAGCAGCCGAGCCCGTCGACGCCGCAGCAGGCTGAGCAGCGCCCTTGCCAGCGGTTTGGGGGGCGCCCTCAACGTCACGCTTGACGATTCGGCCATGCGGGCCGGTGCCCTTGATCGACTTCAATTCGACGCCGTTCTGAGCGGCGATGCGACGGGCCAAGGGCGAGGCGAAGATGCGTTCGCCGTTCTCGGACTTTGGCGCAGCAGGCGCGGCGGCTTTTGGCACCTCAGCCTTTGCCGGAGCGGCCTCAGCCTTGGGGGCGCCCTCCGTCTTGGCGGCTGGCTTGGGCGCGGCGGCCCCGCCCTCATCCTTGAGGCGCGCAATCGGCGTGTTGACCTTCACATTCTCCGTGCCTTCCGGCACCAGAATGTCCGTGACTTCGCCCTCGTCCACGGCCTCGACTTCCATCGTGGCCTTGTCGGTCTCGATTTCAGCGATCACGTCGCCGGCGGAGACGACGTCGCCCACCTTCACGTGCCACTTGGCCAGAACGCCCTCCTCCATCGTCGGAGACAGGGCAGGCATCAGGATGTCGGTCATGCCACCACCTGCTTAACGGCCGCGATGATCTTGTCCACGCCCGGCAGCGACAGGGCTTCCAGGTTGGCGGCGTAGGGCAGCGGCACGTCTTCCTGGTGCACGCGCAGCGGCGGGGCGTCCAGATAGTCGAAGGCGTGTTCGATCACGCGGGCCACGACCTCGGCGCCGACGCCCATCGGACCCCAGCCCTCTTCGGCCGAGACCAGACGGTTGGTCTTCTTGACGCTTTCGACGATGGTTTCATGGTCCAGCGGACGCAGGGTGCGCAGGTCGATGACCTCGGCCTCGATGCCCTCTTCGGCCAGCTTCTCAGCGGCCTGCAGGGCAAAGCCGACCATGCGGGCGTGCGCCGTGATGGTGACGTCCTTGCCTTCGCGACGGACCTTGGCCTTGCCGATGGGCAGGACGTAGTCGTCGACTTCCGGCACGTCGAACTCGGTGCCGTACAGCATCTCGTGTTCTAGGAAGACGATCGGGTTCGGATCACGGATGGCGGCTTTCAGCAGACCCTTGGCGTCAGCGGCGTCATAGGGCGCGATGACTTTCAGACCCGGAACCTGGGCGTACCAGGCGGAATAATCCTGGCTGTGCTGGGCGCCGACGCGGCTGGCGGCGCCGTTCGGGCCGCGGAAGACGATGTCCGCACGGATCTGGCCGCCCGACATATACAGGGTCTTGGCCGCCGAGTTGATGATGTGGTCAATCGCCTGCATGGCGAAGTTGAACGTCATGAACTCGACGATGGGCTTCAGGCCCGACATGGCGGCGCCGACGCCCAGACCGGCAAAGCCGTGCTCGGTGATCGGCGTGTCCACGACGCGGCGTTCGCCGAATTCCTGCAGCAGTTCGCGGCTGACCTTGTAGGCGCCCTGATACTGGGCGACTTCCTCGCCGATCAGGAAGACGCGGTCATCACGACGCATTTCCTCGGCCATGGCGTCGCGCAGAGCGTCGCGCACGGTCGTCTTGACCAGCTTGGCGTCGGCCGGGATTTCCGGATCGCGCAGTTCGACCTTGGGGGTCGAGGTCTGCTGAGGCGCCTTTTCGGGATCGCCCGTCTTTCCTTCAGCCGTCGCCGCCGGGACGTCAGCCTTGGGTGCAGGCGCCGCAGCGCCGTCCTCACCGGCCAGACGCGCGATCGGCGTGTTGACCTTCACGTTCTCAGAACCCTCGGGGACGAGGATTTCCAGAACTTCGCCTTCATCGACGGCTTCGACTTCCATCGTCGCCTTGTCGGTTTCAATCTCGGCGATCACCTGGCCAGCCGATACGCTGTCGCCTGCCTTGATGTGCCATTTGGTCAGCGTGCCCTCTTCCATCGTGGGGGACAGCGCCGGCATCAGAATGTCGGTCACGGATCAGGCCTCCACGTAGACGTCAGTATAGAGCTCGGACGGATCCGGCTCAGGGCTTTCCTGTGCGAACTGCACAGACTCGGCGACAATCGCCTTGATCTCGTTGTCGATGACCTTCAGCTCTTCCTCGGTCGCATTGGCGGCGGCGAGCAGCAGCTTGATGTGGTCGATGGGGTCGCGGGTCTTTTTGACCTCGTCCACCTCTTCCTTGGTGCGATATTTCGCCGGGTCGGACATCGAGTGGCCGCGATAGCGGTAGGTCTTCACTTCCAGAATATAGGGTCCGCCGCCTTCGCGGGCGCGCTTCACAGCGCGGGCGGTGGCGTCACGCACGGCCAGCACGTCCATGCCGTCGACCTGCTCGCCCGGAATGCCGAAGCTGGCGCCGCGCATATAGAGCTCGGTCGTGGACGACGAGCGGTCGATGCTCGTGCCCATGGCGTACTGGTTGTTCTCGATGATGTAGATGGCCGGCAGCTTCCACAGCTGCGCCATGTTGAAGCTTTCGTACACCTGGCCCTGGTTCGAAGCGCCGTCGCCGAAATAGACGAAGGCGACCGAGTCATCGCCGCGGTACTTGCCCGCGAACGCCAGGCCGGTGCCCAGCGCGACCTGGGCGCCGACGATGCCGTGACCGCCGTAGAAGCCGGTCGGCACGTCGAACATGTGCATCGAACCGCCCTTGCCCTTGGACGAGCCGCCGATGCGGCCGGTCAGTTCGGCCATGACTTCCTTCGGGTCCATGCCCGCGGCCAGCATATGGCCGTGGTCGCGGTAGCCCGTGATGATCTTGTCGTGGCCCTGTTTGACGCTCTCCTGAACGCCCACAGCGACCGCTTCCTGGCCGATGTACAGGTGGCAGAAGCCGCCGATCAGACCCATGCCGTACAGTTGGCCTGCACGTTCCTCGAAACGGCGGATCAGCACCATTTCGCGGTAGAAACGAAGGAGGTCTTCCTTCGACGCCGTCGGCGTATTTGGTATTTTGTCAGGCGCGTTGGTCTGAGCGTTCTTGGCAGGGGCTTTCGCCATCCGGCATCTCCCGGCTAGGCGCCAGTGGCGACGCCTTACTTATCGTTACGGAAGGGGGCTTTAGCAGCCTTCCTTCCCGGAACGCAAAGGGGTGCGATGCCGCCTGTAACAATAGTTCAAGTATTGACTGACGATCAGCCTTGGACGGTTTGCGCCGGAATGCGGATCACATAGTCGCGCGGATCGGAAAAACCGATCACGGCGCGCGCGCGCTCTTCAAGAAGATCTTTTGAAAGACTGTCGGTCCGCAGGTAGCGGACGCGCGTCTCCAGGTCGCGACGCTGCTCGGTCAGGTGCGCGAGCTGTTCAGCGCGCTGGGTCAGCAGCGCATCCCGCGAGGCGCCGCTCAACAGGCCGCGCTCCCCCGTGAGGGCCTGCACGCCGAGATACGCGAACAGAAGCAGCAGGACGATGGAGGTACGGTACGGTTTCATCCGTTCAGGCACAGCAGACGCTCCTTCTGAGCGCGAAAACACAGTTCACGAACTGTGGCTGACAATGCCTAACAAATTGTAGCTTGACGGTAAGAAGGCCGGTGGAGAACGCTGATTCTCCACCGACAATTCAAAGACCTATTTCAGCAGCATGCCGTCGCCGAAATAGACGGCCTGGTCGCCCAGCATTTCCTCCAGGCGCAGCAGCTGATTGTATTTGGCCACCCGGTCCGAACGGGCCAGCGAACCGGTCTTGATCTGCCCGCAGTTGGTGGCGACGGCCAGGTCGGCGATGGTGGAGTCTTCAGTCTCGCCCGAACGGTGGCTCATCACGGCGGTGTAGCCCGCGCGCTGCGCCATATCGACGGCGTCCAGCGTCTCGGACAGGGTGCCGATCTGGTTGACCTTGATCAGGATCGAGTTGGCCAGGCCTTCGCCGATGCCCGCAGCCAGACGCGCCGGGTTGGTCACGAACAGGTCGTCGCCGACCAGTTGAACCCGGTCGCCCAGACGTTCCGTCAGCAGACGCCAGCCGTCGAAGTCGTCTTCGGCCATGCCGTCCTCGATCGAGACGATCGGGAAACGCTCGCACAGGTCGACCAGATAGGCGGCCATGCCCTCGGCGTCGACGGTCTTGCCCTCGCCCGCCATGATGTATTTGCCGTCCTTGAAGAACTCGGTCGAGGCGACATCCAGGCCCAGGTGGAAGTCTTCACCGGCCAGATAGCCAGCAGCCTGACCTGCCTTGGTGATGAAGCTCAGCGCCTCATCAGCCGAAGCCAGATTGGGAGCGAAGCCGCCTTCGTCGCCGACGTTGGTGTTGTGGCCCGCGTCCTTCAGCTGCTTCTTCAGCGCGTGGAAGATCTCCGTGCCCATGCGCAGGGCTTCCGAGAAGGTTTCCGCGCCGGTCGGCAGGATCATGAACTCCTGAATGTCGATCGGATTGTCGGCGTGGGCGCCGCCGTTGATGATGTTCATCATCGGGGTCGGCAGGACGCGGGCCGAGACGCCGCCGATATAGCGGTGCAGCGGCAGGCCGGCCGAGATGGCGCTGGCCTTGGCGGCGGCCAGCGACACGCCCAGGATGGCGTTGGCGCCCAGACGACCCTTGTTGGCCGTGCCGTCCAGATTGATCATCGCCTCGTCCAGGCGGCGCTGGTCCTCGGCGTCCATGCCCGACAGGGCGTCGAAGATTTCGCCGTTGACGGCATCGACCGCCTTCTGGACGCCCTTGCCGCCCCAGACGTCCTTGTCGCCGTCGCGCAGTTCAACCGCCTCGTGCGCGCCGGTCGAGGCGCCCGACGGCACGGCGGCGCGGCCAAAGGAGCCGTCATCCAGGATCACATCGACCTCGACCGTCGGATTGCCCCGGCTGTCGAGGATCTGGCGGGCGACGATGTCGGCGATATCAGTCATGGCTCGGTTCTTTGGCTCAGGGCGGATGGAAGTTGCGAGGGGTTTAGCCGCCTACCTGCGAAACGCCAATGGCTGCACCCGCCTGGGCCGGTAACAGGTTGCTACCTAACCGCAGTTTTCGACCAGTTGGATCGACGGATCGCCCGCGTGAACCCGCGAGACGAGGCCGTCCTTGCCAACCTCGTAGCGAATTCCGCGCGCCGCCGGATCGACGACGTAGGCGGTCGAGCGCCCCTTGGCCCACACGAACAGATCCTCGGCCGGCGCCGGATCATATTTGGCGGGTTGGGCGAAGACGGCGCCGCCATAGGTCTGTTTGATCGCGATGCCGCTGTCGCCGACGCCAAAGCCGCGATCCGTCTTCACGGACGAGCCCTGCCCCAAGGTGATTCGCGTCAGGCGGCCATCCTGCAGCATTACGTCCACGCCATCAGGCGCCTTGTCTGGGTGATAGACCTGGCAAGTCATCGGCTCGCTGACGACGGCGTTTGCGCCCCAGACTGTCGCGACCTCAGCCGCCGTCATGCCGATTCGCACCGCGCCCAGTCCATCGGCCGTAAGGGCCGTTTCGGCGGCAGGCGCCGTTGCAGGCGCGCTGGCGGCGCCGGACGAAACCGCTTCGCCGGGCTTCTCTCCACGGTCGCAGGCGGAAAGCGTGAGAAGCGCCATAGCGCTGACAGCAGCGAAACGAATCATCAGGCGACGTCTCCGGAAAAAAGCTTCGCCGTGCAGAACGCACGAAAACGGCGCGCGGATCACCGCGCGCCGTTAAAATCGTCATCCGATCATGATCGGAAGGCCGTGAAAGACCTAGTCTTCCTTCGGCGTCAGAACCTGACGACCGCGGTACGTGCCGCTCTTCAGGTCGATGTGGTGCGGGCGCTTCAGCTCGCCGGTGTCCTTGTCCTCAACATACACGTTGGAGGTCAGGGCATCGTGGGCGCGGCGCATGTTGCGACGCGAGGGAGATACTTTGCGCTTCGGAACGGCCATGTCCGTCTCAATCTTCTAAGTCGGGCGCCGCCCAGAGCCGAAGCCTGTCTAGCGCGAAAACAATAGCGGCGGCTCCAACCCTTCGTAGTGAAGAACGGGGGACCGCCACGCGAGGCGCGGCTTATGCATGAAGTGGCGGGCGATTTCAAGGCGTATAAGCAGCTCAAGATCAGGGAAGCTTCAGCAGGCGATCATCGCCGTCTCAGCCACCTCAAATCCTGCCGCCCGGCCCTTGGCCGTCGCCCGCTTTTTGTCCGTCAACTGACCTGCAAGGCGTCCGCCACCGCCTCCCCGATCGCCAGCGAACTGGTCAGGCCGGGGCTTTCGATGCCGAACAAAGCCATCAGGCCGTCGATGCCGTGATGCTCGCGCCCATGAAGCTGGAAATCCGGCTGCGGCTCGCCCGGCCCATGCAGCTTGGGGCGAATGCCTGCGTAGTCGGGCGTCAGGGCGCCTTCGGGCAGAGCAGGCCAGAAACGGCGTATATAGGCGGCGAACTCATCGGCCTTCGCCGGATCGACCGAATAATCCTCAGTCTCGACATAGACGAGGTCGGGGCCGAACACGGCCTGCCCGCCCAGATCCTTGCGGTAATGGGTGCCCAGCGCGCCGGGAATCGGCGGCGGATAGATCAGGCGGTTGAACGGCGCCTTGCCGACCAGTCGGAAATAGACGCCCTTGCCCAGATGGCGCGGCGGAATATCGATGGCGGGATAGCCCGCGATGCTGGCGGCGACCGCCTGTGATGACAGACCGGGCGCTGTGACCAGAAGGCGGCTGGACACCTCCATCGCCCCCTCCCCGCCGACACGAACCGTGAAGCCGCCGCCCGCCAACGGCTCGGCGCCCTCGAACGGGGCGGAGATCACGACCGATCCGCCTGCATCCTCGATCTCGCCCTGCAGGGCCAGCATATAGCCGTGACTGTCGAACAGGCCGCTCTCGGGCGACAGGATGGCGGCGTGGGCGTTCAGTTCAGGCTCCAGCGCCCGCGCCTGGGCGCCGGTCAGATGCTCCAGCCCCTCGACACCATTGGCTGTCGCCTGCTCGAAGATGGCTTCGATCCGCGCGACCTCGGGTTCCTGCGTCGCCACGACCAGCTTGCCGCATTTCCAGTGATCGATCTTGTGGCTGGCCAGGAACGCATAAAGAGCCCGCCGTCCTTCGACGCAGAACTGCGCCTTCAGCGAGCCGGTCGGATAATAGAGGCCGCCGTGGATGACCTCGGAATTGCGCGAAGAAACGCCCTGACCGATGTGGACGTCCTTCTCCAGCACCAGAACCGTCAGACCCCGTTTCGATAAGGCGCGTCCGCAAGCCAGGCCCACCGCGCCTGCGCCCACAACGACCGCATCGAAATCAAAGCTCATTTCGGCCCGTACCTCCGCTTCGCCTCAGCCTCGAAACAGCCGATCAGCTTGCTGACCGCCAGATCGAAGTTCGCCTGGAGCATGACATCCAGCATCTTCGATTTGAAGGCGAAGTCGATCATGAACTCCAACCGCGTCCCGTCTGGGTGCGGAAAGAACTCCCAGCGGTTCTTCAGATGCTTGAACGGCCCGCGCAGCAGGCCGACCTCGACCTTGGGCGCATTACGGTCATGCCGAACCCAGGTGGAGAAGCGCTCCTTCAGGAAGGCGAAGCCGACGCCCGCCTCGGCGTCGACGATCGTGACGCCTTCGCCCTCTGCACGGTCGTTCCAGACGCGCATGGACGTCACCCACGGCACAAAGTCCGGATAGGCGCGGATGTCGGCGACCAGATCGGCAAGCTGATCCGGCGCATACGGAAGGATGCGCGTGACGCGATGAACAGCCATTCCCGGCTTAGCGCTTCAGTTGCGCCTCGCGCGCAGCCTTCAACCGGGCGAAGTCGTCGCCGGCGTGGTGCGACGAACGCGTCAGCGGGCTGGACGACACCATCAGGAAGCCCTTGGCGCGTGCAATCGCCTCATAGGCCTTGAACTCTTCGGGCGTGACGAAGCGGTCGATGGCGGCGTGCTTTCGGGTTGGCTGCAGGTACTGGCCGATGGTGATGAAGTCGACGCCGGCGGAGCGCATGTCGTCCATCACCTGCATGACCTCTTCCTTGGTCTCGCCCAGGCCGACCATGATGCCGGACTTGGTGAACTGGTTGGGGTCGCGCTCCTTGACCATCTGCAGCAGGCGCAGGGAGTGGAAGTAGCGGGCGCCGGGCCTGATTTTCAGATACAGGCGCGGAACGGTTTCAAGGTTGTGGTTGAAGACGTCCGGCTTGGCGTCGATCATCACTTCGGCCGCGCCATCTTTGCGCAGGAAGTCCGGCGTCAGAATCTCGATTGTGGTGCCCGGCGCCTGGATGCGAATCTGGCGCACCACCTCGGCGAAGTGGGCGGCGCCGCCGTCCGCCACATCGTCGCGGTCGACCGACGTGATGACGACGTGGTTCAGCCCCATCTGCTGCACGGCCAGACCGACCTTGCCCGGTTCTTCCGGGTCCAGCGGCTGAGGCAGGCCCGTCTTGACGTTGCAGAAGGCGCAGGCCCGCGTGCAGGTGTCACCCATGATCATCAGGGTGGCGTGCTTCTGGCTCCAGCACTCGCCGATGTTCGGGCAGGCCGCCTCTTCACAGACCGTCACCAGGCCCTTGGAGCGGACGATGTCCTTGGTGGCGTTGTACTGGCCCGAGCCGGGCGCCTTGACGCGCAGCCAGTCGGGTTTCTTCAGAACCACCGTCTCCGGACGGTTCTGCTTCTCCGGGTGACGGAGTTCGGAGGGCTTGCGCTGCAAGGTGTCGATCAGGGTGACCATGGCCGGTATTTCGGACTTCAAAGCCGTTTAGGCAAGCCAAACCCGGTTACAGATATGCCGCAGGCGTGATCTGGCCTTGGAACTCACGGCGCGTAACATATCTTTTCAACATGACGCGGCGTCATTAATGACAGATGCCCGAACAACAGAGAGGGCCGGTGGCGCCCTCCGTAGGAGACGCGTTTGCGCCAGGCTCTGGATCCCTCGCTGTACGAAGCCTCTTTGATCGACGCCCTGATCGAGGCCCGCTCAAGGTTCGGCGACAAGGAAATCCTTGAAGATCAGGACAGGCATCCCCTCACCTACACCGGCCTGATCCGCGCCGCCTTCGTCCTGGGGCGCAAGATCGCCAACATGACGGAAAAGGGCGATCGGGTCGCGATCCTGCTGCCGTCGTCGATGGGCGTGGTCGTCACCTTCTTCGGCCTGCACGCCCATGGACGCGTGCCGGTGATGCTGAACTTCACGGCGGGCGAGACCAATCTGAAGGCCGCCATCAAGGCGTCAGGCGTCAAGAAGGTGCTGACGGCCAAGCGCTTCATCGAACAGGCCAAGCTGGACGATCTGGTCAAGGAGCTTTCGACGGTCGCAGAGGTCGTTTGGCTGGACGATGTGCGCAAGACCATCGGTCTGGCCGACAAGCTCTATGGCCTGGCCGCAGGCGCGGCGCCCAAGCGGTTCCGCGTCAAGACCGACCCGGATGCGCCGGGCGTGGTGCTGTTCACCTCCGGCAGTTTCGGCACGCCCAAGGGCGTGGTGCTGAGCCAGAAGAACCTGGTCGCCAATGCCCGTCAGGTCGCCGCCCACATCGACCTGAAGCCGGACTGGGTGATGTTCAACCCGCTGCCGACCTTCCACTGTTTCGGCCTGACCGGCGGGGTCATCCTGCCCCTGCTGCAAGGGTTGAAGGCCTTCCAGTATCCGTCGCCGCTGCATGCCAAACAGATCACCGACCTGTTGCCCAAGGTGAAGGCGTCGATCCTGTTCGCGACCGACACCTTCCTCAGCCAATACGCCCGCGTCGCCGAACCCGACGACTTCGCCACCTTGAAGTTCGCCGTCGCCGGGGCCGAAAAGGTGCGCGAGGAGACGCGCAACCTGTTCAACACCAAGTTCGGCGGCGTCGAACTGCTGGAAGGCTATGGCGCGACCGAGGCTTCGCCTGTCATCGCCGTGAACCATCCCGACTATAATGCGCCGGGCACCGTGGGGCAGATCCTGCCGGGCATCGAGTGGAAACTGGAGACGGTGGACGGCATCAATGCGGGCGGCCGCCTGCTGCTCAAGGGGCCCAATGTCATGAGCGGCTATGTCACCCAGGCCGAGCCTTTGGCCTGGGATCCGGTCGGCGACGAATGGCTGGACACCGGCGACATCGTCGATGTCGATGAAGAGGGCTATGTCACCATCAAGGGCCGCGCCAAACGCTTCGCCAAGATCGGCGGCGAGATGGTGTCCCTGACGGCGGTGGAGGGCATCGCCGGGGCCGTCTGGCCGGAACAGCGCCACGCCGTCATCTCCATCCCCGACAGCCGCAAGGGCGAGAAACTGGTTCTGGTCACCGACCATGCCGAAGCCGAGGTCGCCCCGCTGGCCGAATGGGCGCGCAACAACGGCGCGCCCGAACTGATCGTGCCCAAGAAGATCGTCAAGGTCGCCGAGGTGCCGGTCCTGGGCACCGGCAAGACGGACTATGTCGCCATCCAGAAAATGGTCGAGACCGACAAGGCGGCCTGAGCCGTCTGCGCGTGCGGATCAGCCGATCCGCACGCCCGTCATCGAAATCGACCCGCCGTCGATGCTGTCGTTGAAGAAGGCCACGGGCTCGCCCGGCTCCTGCTGCGCGGCGACATAGAGGACCGGCAGATAGTGTTCGTCCGTCGGCACGCTCATTTGCGCGTCCTCAGCCAGGCCGACCCAGTTGATCAGGGCCTCGTGGTCGCCGCGTTCGAAGGCGTGCTTCACCGCCTCGTTGAAGCTGGTCGCCCAGCCATAGGGTTCGGCGCCCGGCTCGCGCTTCCAGGTCCGCAGATTGTGAACGAAGTCGCCCGATCCGGCGATGATGACGCCTTCATCGCGCAGGGGCCGCAGCGCCCTGGCCAGTTCGTAATGCTGGCGCGCTGTCAGGTCGCGATTCAGCGACAGTTGAACGACCGGCACGTCCGCCTCTGGCCAAACGTGAACCAGCACGGACCATGTCCCGTGATCCAGTCCCCACTGCTGGGTCTGGACGGCGCCGGTCAGTTGCGCCACCCGCGCCGCCAGCTCTGGCGACCCCGGCGCCGGATACTGCACATCATGAAGCGCCTGTGGGAAACCGCCGAAATCATGGATGGTTTCGGGCCGTTCCTGCGCTGTGACGCCCAGGCCGCGCGTCTCCCAGTGAGCGGACACCATGACCACGCCAGTCGGCTTTCCAACGGACAGGCCCAGTTCGCGCCACGCATCTGCGAATGGCCCGCCCAGCGCATTCATCGGCGAACCATGGCCGAAGAAGACAGCCGGTTGACGCGTCGCCCCGCCGTTCGAAGCTGCGCTATGGACTTGCCCGGCAGTCATGGTTTGAAACTCCATCCAATGCAGCGACCATTAGTCACTGCTACAGTTCCAGATTTGGGAGCTGATGCATCTTAGATCAAGAGCCCTCTTGCCGATCCGAAACTTCAAACGGACACACCGCGTCATAGAAGCTCAGGCTCGCGGGCGCCGTCAGCCCGCGTCGCGCGTGAAACCGATGCTCGACCAGCATGGCCTGCTGCTCAATGTTCAAGCCCTCCCATCGGCAGGTGTCGTCGGCGGCATAGGTGTAGCTGGCGACGCTGTCGCCCGCCTTAAGCTTGGCGAACAGCAGGTTCACCCCCTGCTGCGCCTGCCAGACATGGGTCAGTTCGTGCACCAGCACCCCCTGCACGCCCAGGGCCGCCGATGCGAAATCCTCAACCAAAGCCCGCGCAGGCCAGACGATCCAGTCCCGCCCGAACCAGCGTCCGGCGACGAACGCCCGCGCGAACGGCCAGCCGATCAGCCGCACGGTGTCCAGACGGACGGCGTCGCCGAACGCCTCACGCGCCAGCGCGGCCTCGCCATCGGTCAGGGCGCGAAGGAGTCGTCCCACGGCTTCACATACTCCCAGTGCCAGGGTTCAAAGACATAGGGCACGAAGCCGAAACGCCCTGCATTGGCGACCAGCCAGCGATAGGTGGCTGTGCGGCTCATGTGCTGACGGCTGGCGGCGGCGGTGGAGTCGACGCCCATGCCTTGCAACTGCCCCACATACAGATCGACCGCCGTGCCGGTGCGGTGCGGCGAACAGACGGCGCGGCGCAGGCCGTCGCAGTTCCGATCCTGTGCGCACCGCGCAGCGTCCGCCTCCGGGTCGCGGAAGCCGGAGAAGATCTGCAGCAGCTCCGGATCGGCCTCCGCCTCTGGAACCTCCGCCCGCGCCGCTGCGACCAGTCGGCGATAGGCGTCCAGGACATCACGCCTCAATAGCCGCGTCAGACGGTCCGCGTGTTCCTCTGACGCCACCAGATAGCCCAGTTGATTGATCGGCGGCGGCTCGGGACATTCCTGACGCAGGCGCGCCATCACGAAGGGGCGGCGTTCCTGCCATACGCCGCGGAACACCTGGAAGGTCGCGGCGTCGAACACGCCCGTGGGCGGCAAGCCATAGGTCTGCTGGAAGGCGGCCAGCCGCGTGGCGAAGATTGGCGTTCCCGGTCCGCAATCCGTGCCGATCTCCTGCTGGATCAGCGGCAGATAGGTCTCCCATCCCCACTCAGCGGCGCCGAACGGCGCCCATTCCAGCGTGTAGAAAGAGGCGGCGTTGGCCAGTCCCTGCTCGTTCCAGTCGCCGGTGTCGGCGTGGCAGGGACCAGAGGCCCGCGCGCCGCCCGCCGCCGTCAGCGCAAGCCCAAGGATCAGAAACGCAATCAGACTTCGCAACATGACCTAAGGAAGCCTCAAGCCGCCGGTTCCGACAAGTCCGAATGCCTGACCTGTGATCGCACAAGTCCCGGTGCAAGCTTCATCAATCGCTGGCATGGTGACGCGCGGCCGACTCGCGCCGCGCCGTTTCGGAACGACGCATGTCGACCGCCCCTGCGACGACCGCCCCCCGGCGCTCCAACGCCGTGCTGGCCGCCTTTTCCGGTCCCTGCCTGCCATTGGCGGCGTTCGGCGTCGCCCTGCCCGTCACCCTGCCCGAGTTTTACGCCACCCATGTCGGATTGGAGTTGGGCGTAGTCGCAGCCGTCTTCATGGCCGTGCGCCTGATCGACATCGTGTTCGACCCCTTCATCGGCTGGGGCATGGACAAGACCAAGACCCGCTTCGGCCGCTATCGCCCGTGGATGGCGATTTCGACGCCCATTCTGATGCTGTCGGCCTTCATGATGTTTGTCGTGGTCCAGCCCGGCGCAGGCCCGGCCTATCTGTTTGGCTGGTTGCTGGTCCTGTACCTCGGCTTTTCCATCGGCACCCTGGGCCAACTGGGTTGGGCGGCGGTGTTGGCGCCCCAGTATGATCAGCGCAGCCGCGTCTATGGCTGGTGGCAGGTGTTCAACATCATCGGCGTCATCCTGATCCTGGTCCTGCCGACGGTGGTGGTCCAGACCGGCATCGGCAGCTATGCCGACGGCGTGCGGATCATGGGCTGGGCCATCCTGATCGCCCTGCCCCTGACCATCGGACTGGCCATGTTCGCCGTGCCCGAGCCGGTTAATTCGGGCCAGCAGCCGCATGGCGGCGCCAGCGCCTATCTGAACCTTCTGACCATGCCGACGGTGCGCAAGCTGTTGATCGCAGACCTGCTGCTGGGCGTGGCGCCGGGCATCACCGGCTCGCTGCTGTTCTTCTTCTTCGGCCAGATCAAGGGCTATGACCACAGCCAGGCCGGCCTGTTCATGCTGTGCTATTTCATCGCCGGCCTGTGCGGCGCGCCCATCTGGGCCTGGCTGGCCACCAAGGTCGGCAAGGACAAGGCCCTGGCCATCGCCAGCTTGATCTTCGCAGTCCTCTACATCGGCGCGACGCTTGTGCCCGGCGGCAATTTCGCCGTCACGGCGGTGGTCATGTTCATCGCAGGCCTGCCCTATGCAGCGGGCCTGTTCCTGCTGCGCGCCATGATGGCGGACGCGGGCGACGAGGTGCGGCTTGAAACTGGCGTGGACCGCACCGGCCTGATGTTCTCGGTCCTGTCCGCGACGACCAAGATCGGGCACGTCGTGGCCCTGATCCCCTACCTCATCCTGCAATGGGTTGGGTTCAAGGCGCTGCCGGGACCAGAGGGCAACAGCGAGTTCTCGCTTGTGACCCTGCAGATCCTGTTCATTCTGGTTCCCGGCCTGCTGCTGGCCGCCGCCGCACTGGTGCTGAAGGGCTATCCGTTGACGCCCAAACGTCACGATGAAATCCGGCTTGCGCTGGAAACCCGCGATGGAGCGCAGTCTTGAGGCCCATCGACCGCCTGCTGGGCATCATGGAGAAACTGCGCGACCCGGACGGCGGCTGCCCCTGGGACGTGGAGCAGACCTTCGCCACCATCGCCCCCTACACCATCGAAGAAGCCTATGAGGTCGCCGACGCCATCGAGCGCAACGACCTGACCGAGTTGAAAGGCGAACTGGGCGACCTGCTGTTTCAGGTCGTGTTTCACGCCCGGATGGCCGAGGAACAGGGGCTGTTCGCGTTTGACGACGTGGTGACCGCGATTTCCGAAAAGCTGGAACGCCGCCATCCCCATGTCTTCGGCGAAGAGGCCCAGCGATCCTCGAAAGAACAGACCATCGCCTGGGAGGTCATCAAGGCTGCCGAGCGAAAGGACCGCCAGAAGCCCGGCGTGCTGGACGACGTGCCTGTGGGCCTGCCCGCCCTGACCCGTGCCGCCAAGCTGACCAAGCGCGCAGGCCGTGTCGGCTTCGACTGGCCCTCGACCGACGAGGTGTTCGACAAGCTGGCGGAGGAGGTAGAGGAACTGCGCGTCGAGATCGAGGCTGGCGACAAGGCCAAGGCGCGCGAGGAATTGGGCGACCTGCTGTTCGTCGTCGCCAATCTGGCCCGCAAGCTGGACGTAGAGCCCGAAGACGCCCTGCGCGCCGCCAACGCCAAATTCGTCCGCCGTTTCGGCTTCATCGAGGCGGAACTGGCCAGGGATGGGCGCACGCCCGACCAATCGACACTGGAAGAAATGGATCGCCTCTGGGACGCCGCAAAGGTCGCAGAGAAGACCGCTGCAAAGAACTGAGCGCCGCGCGTGACCTACGACCTTATCATCTTCGACTATGACGGCGTCGTCGCCGACAGCGAGCTTCTGACCAGCACCATCATGGCGGAACAGCTCACCGCGCTGGGACTGCCGACCACGTTGGACGAGGTGTTGAGCGAATATGTCGGGCGGCGCTGGCGCGACAACCGCGCCCTGGTCGAGGCGCGGCACGGACGGCCCTGCCCAGATGAGTTTCACATCAACTATTCACGGATTTCCAGAGAACGCGCCCAGTCTGAAATGGGGCCGGTGCCCGGCCTGATCGAGTTTCTGAACAGCCGGACCGAAACCCGCTGCATCGCCTCATCCAGCGGACCGGACTGGCTGTCTCTGGGGCTGGACCGGTTCGGCCTGTCCGAGATGTTCGCCGACCGGGTCTATAGCGCCGCCCTGCACGTCGATCGCGGCAAACCCCACCCCGACGTCTTCCTCTATGCCGCGAGGACGCTGGGCGTCGATCCGGCGCGCACCCTGGTGATCGAGGATAGCGAGGCGGGGGTGCAGGCGGCCCTGTCCGCCGGCATGACGGTCGTCGGGCTGACGGCGGGCGGCCATGTGCGCGAGGGTCTGGCCCAGCGACTGACGGCCAAGGGCGCGCACCATGTGGCCAACAGCTATGACGCCGTCGCCGCCTTCATGGATCGCTGATCCTCACAGATAGCGGATTTCCTGCAGGTCCACTTCACGGATCATGCGACGTGCGGTGACTTCGTCGATCTGGCGCAGGCGCATCAGGCGGCCCAGCTCCGACCGTTCCGCCGCCAGCCCCGCCAGCCACAGTTCACGCTCGACCCGGTCGATCTTGCGCGTCACGGCGGCGTCGTCCTCCGCGCCATGCGTGTGGGTCTCGATGCGGCGGCGATAGACCTCCATGATCCGGCTGGCGACCTCGGCATAGAGGTCCGGATCGGGCTTGCTCTCGGCCATGGCGTGGGACGCGTCTTCAATGGCGCGCAAAGCGGCGGATGCGGCGGCGACCCTGCACCGGTCCTCCTCCACCTCATGCGATGGTTCAGGCGGCAGTTCGACATCCTGCAGCAGGCGCGGCAAGGCGATAGTCGCCACCAGCAGCGAGACGATGATCACGCCCGCCGCAAGGAAGATCGCCAGATTACGCGACGGCAGCAGCGTGCCGTCCGCCACGAAGAACGGCAGCGTCAGTATGCCCGCCAGCGTGATCGCGCCGCGCACGCCCGCCAACGACATCACCATGGTCAGACGCAGGCCCACCTTGGGCTGCGGCCCTCTGTGTCGACGACGAAACAGCGTCAGCTTCAGCGACGTCCACACCCAGATGAACCGAAGCGCCGCCAGCGCCGCCACGATGGCGAAGACATAGACCGCCAGCCACCAGATTTCAGGACGGCTGGTCCCGGCCACCACCTCCGCCGCGCGCGCCATGATCGACGGCATCTGCTCGCCCAGGATCACGAAGATGAAGCCGTTGGCGACAAACTGAACCGTGTCCCAGACAACGCCGCGCCGGATGCGGGTCATGGCCAGCGACTGGTTTCCGCCCACACCGCCGCGCTCGGTGAAGCTCATGGTGATCCCGGCGGCCACAGCGGCCAGAATGCCCGAAGCATTCAGCTCTTCCGCCACCAGATAGGCCGCGAACGGAATAAGCAGGCTGATCAGAACCTGGGCGCCCGCATCCTCGCCCCAGCGCTTGTTGACCCAGTTCTTGGCCCAGCTGATCGCCATGGTGACCAGAACGCCGACCGCGACGCCCGCCACCGCCAGCCAGGCGAAAGTCCCTATCGCGTGACCGATGGAGAAGGCGCCCGTCGTCGCCGCGATCACCGCAATCCGCATGCAGGTCAGGCCGCTCGCGTCGTTCAGCAGCGACTCGCCCTCCAGAATATGCATCAGCCGCTTGGGGATGGGCGCCCGCGCGGCGATGGCCTTCACTGCGATAGGGTCGGTCGGCGACAGGATGGCGGCCAGGGCGAAGGCCACCGGCAGCGGCATCTCCGGGATCATCCACCAGATCAGGAAGCCCAGGCCAACGACCGTGAACAGCACCAGCCCCAGCGCCAGCTCCAGGATCACCGCCCGGTCCCGGAACAGAGCCTCCTTGGGGATGCGCCAGCCATCCAGAAACAGCAGCGGCGGCAGGAACAGCAGGAAGAAGACATCCGGCTCTAGATCCACCGTGCTGCCGGTGATCAGCACCAGCGACGCGCCCAGACCGATCTGCACCAGAGGCAGGGCGATCCGTGTGATCTTGGCGATCGAGCCCGACACCACAACGGCCAGAAGCAGCAGCAGTACGGTCTCGATCAGATGCATGTGTCAGTCGACCAGGTCGGGATAAAGCCGCTCGAAACGTCCGAGCGCCGCAGGGTGCAGCCGCACCATGACATGAGTGCGGCCAAGATCATCCGTCTCGCGGAACGTCACCCGCCCATGCTCATACAGCCACGCCAACGCTTCACCCTGTTCGGGGGCCAGGGTCATCCGCGTCTCGGGGTCGTCGTCGATCAGTCCCGCGATGGTTTCGCGCAGAGGCTCGATCCCCTCGCCCGTCCATGCGGACACGGCGACCGCCTCGCCTTCCTTCGCCAGCCGTTCAGCCTGACCGAGAACGGCCTCGCGCGCCTCCTCGTCCAGCAGGTCGATCTTGTTCCAGACCTCCAGCACGCGGCGGGTCTTGCCCTCCGGCGTCTCGATCTGTTTCAGAACCGCTTCGACATCCTTGGCCTGGGCGTCGCTGTCGGCGGAGGCGATGTCGCGGACATGCAGGATCAGATCGGCCTCACCGACCTCTTCCAGCGTGGCGCGGAAGCTTTCGACCAGTTCGTGCGGCAGATCGGAGATGAAGCCGACGGTGTCCGCCACAATAGCCGGTCGGCCCTGCGGCAGCCGGATCGTGCGCTGGGTCGTGTCCAGCGTGGCGAACAACAGGTTCTTGGCGAAGACCTCTGATCCCGTCAGCCGGTTGAACAGGGTCGACTTGCCCGCATTGGTGTAGCCCACCAGGGCGATGGTCGGGAACGGCACTTTCTGGCGCTGTTTGCGGTGCAGGCCACGCGTGCGGCGCACCTCTTCCAGTTCAGCCTTCAGTTTGACGATACGGTCGGCGATAAGGCGTCGGTCCAGCTCGATCTGGGTTTCGCCGGGGCCGCCGGTCGAGCCGGTGCCGCCGCGCTGGCGCTCAAGGTGGGTCCAGGTCCGCACCAGACGCGAACGCTCGTAGTCCAGCCGCGCCAGTTCGACCTGCAGGCGGCCTTCCTTGGTCCGCGCGCGGCGGCCGAAGATTTCCAGGATCAGGCCGGTGCGGTCGATGACCTTCACCTCCCACGCCTTTTCCAGATTGCGTTGCTGCACCGGGGTCAGGGCGTCATCGATGATGGCCACATCGGCCTCGGCGGCGCGCATCAGGGCGGCCAGTTCCTCGACCTTGCCGGTTCCGAACAGGGTGGCGGGCGTCACCTTGCGCACGCGCACGATCTCCTCGCCCTGGATGTCCAGATCGAGGGCGCGGGCAAGGCCGGTTGCCTCCTCCAGCCGTTCTTCGGCCAGACGAGGCGATTCCGACCGTCCGTCGGGGTGGATGACTACCGCCCGCTGAACGGGGGCGGCGTGATCAATAAGCTTTTGGGTCAATCAGTCTTCTTCGGCGTCGGGCTCGTACAGTTGCACGGGCGCGGACGGCATGATGGTGGAGATGGCGTGCTTGTACACCAACTGGGACTGGCCATCGCGGCGCAGCAGCACACAGAAGTTGTCGAACCAGGTCACGATGCCCTGCAACTTGACCCCATTGACCAGGAAGATGGTCAGCGGCGTCTTGGTCTTGCGGACCGAGTTGAGGAAGGTGTCCTGAAGGTTCTGACGTTTGTCTTGCGACATGGCAGGTTGTTCCTGTTCTTTGTTGTTCGTCGCCGGTTAGCCGGCGCGGGGCCGGAACGGCCAAAGGCGACCTTAAACGCCGTCTCCCCGCTCGGGCAACGGCCTAAATGGCGTCTCTTCGCGCCTGTTCAAGATAAAGGGCGCGCAGGCGGGTCGTGATGGGTCCGGGCTTGCCGTCCCCGATCCTGGCCCCGTCAATCGATATGGCGGGCGTGACGAAGGCCCCGGCGGCGGTGAAGAAGGCCTCGCGGGCGCGCTTCGCCTCATCGACGCTGAAGGCGCGTTCGTCCAGTTCGACACCATGTTCGGCGATCAGCGCCATCAGGCTGGTGCGCGTGCAGCCTTTCAGGATGTTGGCCTGCACATCGCGCGTACGCAGCTTGCCGTGTTCATCGACGATCCAGGCGTTGGTCGAGGCCCCCTCGGTCACCAGCCCCATGTCATCGACCATCCACGCCTCATAGGCGCCCGCCTCCCGAGCCGCCTGCTTGGCCAGGACGTTGGGCAGCAGCCCCACCGTCTTGATGTCGCAACGCCCCCAGCGGATGTCCGGCTGCGTCAGGACGGCGACGCCCTTCAGCGCCTGGGCCTCGCCGCGTGACAGATTGACTGACTTGGCGGTGACGATGACGCTGGGCGGCGTGTCGGCGGCCGGAAACGGGTGGTCGCGCCGCGCCGTGCCGCGCGTGACCTGCAGATAGACCAGGCCGTTGCGCACGCGGTTGCGCCGGATCGTCTCACGCAGCACCTGCGTCAGCGCCGCGACCGACATGGGGATGGCGATCCGCAGTGCGGTCAGACTGCGATGCAGCCGGGTCATATGGCCGTCGAAATCCGCCAGCCTGCCGTCGAACACCGCCCAGACCTCATAGACGCCGTCGGCGAACTGGAAGCCGCGATCCTCGATATGGACCACGGCCTCCCCATGCGGGCTGTAGCTGCCGTTCACATAGGCGACGCGTGACATCAGGCCGGTTCGTCCTCTTCGCCGCCCCGCGCAGGCGACACGCCCAGCGACTTCAGCTTGCGGTGCAGGGCGGACCGCTCCATGCCGATGAAGGCGGCGGTGCGCGAGATATTGCCGCCGAACCGCATGATCTGGGCCGCCAGATACTCCCGCTCGAACACCTCGCGCGCCTCACGCAACGGCAAGGCGATGGTGCGTTCCGCGCCCAGCGACGGCGTGGCGCCGTTCGAGGTGGCCACCTCCTGCGGCAGCATGTCGGCGGTGATCGTTTCGTTGGGATCGCCGGTCGCCAGGATCAGCAGGCGCTCGATGTTGTTGCGCAGTTGGCGGATGTTGCCCGGCCAGGGGTGAACCTGCAGGACCGCCACGGCGTCGTCGCCGACGACCCGCTTGGGCAGGCCTTGCGCCGCGCTGATGGTGTCCACGAAATATTCGACCAGTTCAGCAATATCCTCACGGCGCTCCGACAGGGCCGGAACCCGGATCGGCACCACGTTCAGGCGGTGGAACAGGTCTTCGCGGAACTTGCCCTCGGCGATTTCGGCCTTCAGGTCGCGCGAGGTCGAGGTGACCACGCGCACATCGACCTGGACATCCTGCTCGCCGCCGACGCGCCGGAACCGCTGATCGACCAGAACCCGCAGGATGCGGCTCTGGCTTTCGCGCGGCATGTCGCTGATCTCGTCCAGATACAGGGTGCCGTTATGGGCGCGCTCGAACACGCCGATCTTGCTGGGGCGGCCGTCCTGGCCTTCCTCGCCGAACAGTTCGAGATCCAGACGTTCCGGCGTCATCCCGGCGGCGGAAATGGCCACGAACTCGGCGCGGGCACGGGGGCTGCCCTCGTGAATCTGGCGCGCCACAAGCTCCTTGCCCGAACCTGCCGGACCGGAGATCAGAACCCGGCTGTTGGCCTGGGCCACCTTGGCGATCGTGCTGCGCAGGGCCTGCGCCGCCTGAGAGCGCCCGATCAGGCCCGACGGCGTCATGGTTGCAGCGCGCAGGCGCCGGTTCTCACGACGCAGGCTGGCGGCCTCGATGGCGCGCTCGACCACCACCACCAGCCGATCCGACTTGAAGGGCTTTTCGATGAAGTCATAGGCGCCGCGCTTCAGCGCCGTCACCGCCGTCTCGATATTGCCGTGACCAGAGATCATCACGACCGGCAGGTCGGGGTCGATCTCCTTGACGACTTCAAGCAGCTCCAGCCCGTCAAGGCCCCCGCCCTGCATCCAGATGTCCAGAATGGCCAGCGAAGGCTTGCGCGCTCGAATAGCCGCCAGGGCCTCGTCGGAGTTGGCGGCTACGCGCACGGCGTGCCCCTCATCCTCCAGAAGGCCGGACACCAGATCGCGGATGTCAGCCTCATCATCGACGACCAGAATGTCGGAACCAGTAGGTCGCATCTTGCCTCGCTATTCGGCGGCGACGTTCAGAAGCTTGCGCTCCGATGCGTCACCGTTCTTGCCGGGTGGGTTCAATGGGAAAATCAGACATACGCGCGCGCCGCGCAGGGTTTCCGCGTCCGCGAGCTTCAACTCGCCGCCGTGGTCCTCGCAGATGCGCTTTACTATGGCCAGGCCGAGCCCCGTGCCCTTTTCGCGCGTGGTCACATAGGGTTCGGTCAACCGATCGCGGTCGCGCGCAGGCAGGCCTACGCCGTCGTCCTCGACCGCAAAGGTGGCGATGCCGTCCGTGATCGTCAGCGACGTGATCACGCCCGGCAGATCCGAGGCCGCAGGGACGCCGTCGGCCAGTCGGCGCGCAGCGACAGCTTCCCCGGCGTTCTTCAGGATATTCAGCAGCGCCTGCCCCACCATTCGGCCGTCGCACGTCTGCGTCGCCATGGGCAGAGGGTCGACCATGCTGACGACAATATCGGGCGCAGCGACGCGCTGTGCGAACACCGCCTCACGCAGCATCTCGGCCGGATTCGCCTGGGCGAAGCGCGGCGCGGGCATCCGGGCGAAGGACGAGAACTCGTCCACCATCCGGCCGATATCGCCGACCTGACGGATGATGGTGTCGGTGCAGCGGTCAAAGATCTCCACGTCCTCGCCGATGCGAGAGCGATATTTCCGCTTCAACCGTTCCGCTGACAGCTGGATCGGCGTCAGCGGATTCTTGATCTCATGGGCGATGCGGCGCGCCACGTCGCGCCAGGCGGCGTTGCGCTGGGCCGTCACCAGACGCGTGATGTCGTCGAAGGTCAGCACCATCTCGCCGCCCAGACCGCCCTCGATCCGCACCCGCAGGCGCAAGGTCTCGCCAGCGCGGCTGACGTCGATGTCTTCTTCGATATGGGCCTCTGCGCGGCGCACCAGATCGCTGAGTTCAGGCGACAGGCCGCCAAGCTCATGACCCAGCACCTCGGCCTCTTCGATGTGCAGCAGTTGCAGAGCGCTTTCGTTGATGGCGGATACGCGCCCCAGCCGATCCAGACCGATCACCCCCGCGCTGACGCCGGACAGAACGGTTTCAATGAACTTGCTTCGATCCTGCGCCTCTTCGCTGGCGTCCTTCAGCGCCGTCTGCTGGGCCTGCAGATCGCTGGTCATGCGGTTGAAGGCTTCAGACAGGGTCGCCACCTCGGCAGGCGCGCCGTGACTGTCGACCCGCGCGGTGAAGTCGCCGCCCGCCACCTGGCCCGCCGCCTTCACCAGACGCCCGATCGGCGCCGAGATGCTGCTGGCCGCCGACATGCCCAGCCAGACCGCCCCCACCAGCACCAGCAGCGCCGTCTCCAGATAACTGAGAATGAAGGCCGACTGAATCCGCGCCCGGCTTTCCTGCGCATCACGATAGGCGACGATGGATTGGCTGGACGCATTCATCCGCGCCACCAGCCCCTCCTGCAGGGGGCGCACCAGATAGAGATAGGCGTCGCCATAGGCAGGCAGGGCGATGATCGAGCGCACAGCGTCCGGATGCTCCGTGACCTGCTGCGGCGGCTTGCCGCCCTCGGCTGCGGCTTCCAGCTCGGAGCGCGGGGGGGCCAGATAGGGCGGCGCCTTGGCGGACTCGCCGCGCGCCAGAACCTCGCCCTTGCTGTTGAGAATATAGACCGCCGGATAGCCGAAGATGTCGCCGATCTGCTGCAGCGCGTCGTTGAAGCGGATGCGGTTGTCGAACAGGCCGCGGGCGCCGGTCAGCTGGTCGGCGATGATCACCAGGTCGGAGTCCATGGTCCCCGACACGTCGTCGATATAGGCCCGCCCGACGATGGCGCCGTTTTCGACTGAGGCCTGGACGTTCTGGCTGAACCATTGATCGACCCCCCGCGTCACCAGCATGCCGAAGACCAGGGCGATCAGCACCGACGGGATCACCGCCACCATCGAGAACAGCGTGACGAACCTGAGGTGCAGACGCGAGCCCGCCTCATTGGTGCTTCGCGCCAGGGCGAAGACACGCCGTCCGACCAGGAAGGCCAGACCGGATATCAGGAACAGATTGCCGATCAGGACATACAGCACCAGTTGGCTGCCGATCGAACCTTCGCCGCCTGAAATCGCACTGGGCGCCACCGCCACCAGCCAGATGGTCGCTGCGGTGATGACGACGGCGATGACATAGGCCAGGCCGAACAGGGCCCGCGCACGTTCACCCTGCAGCCGCCCCCAGAACGACTCATCGTCCGACACCAGGTCGGGCAAGGAGCTCACAGGGGGAGGCGTATCCGTCATGCCACAGCAGTCTCCCCCACCTGTGTCGCGCTTTCAACAACAGAGTTGCCGGATTTCAGCAAATTTCGCCGCCAAAGCTGAGCAATCTCTCGCTCAACAGCCTCTGGATCATCAAGGCGGCAAATTCTTGCCTTTGCCTCGCGACGGTGTTGCGGATCGGTCGGCCACGGCGCCTGCTCGATGTACCAACCCAGGTGCTTGCGGAACATGCGAAGTCCCAGCGGCATCCCATAGAAGGCGACCGACGCACGCAGGTGCTCGATCACGATCTGCAACCGCTCATCCACGTCAGGTTCGGCCAGAGCGACGCCGTCGATCAGCGCCCGCTCCAGGTGGGCCGCCAGCCATGGGCGGCCATAGACCCCGCGCCCCAACATCAGGCCATCCGCGCCAGAACGCTCCAGGGCTTCACGCGCCTCTTCCGCCGTAATGATGTCGCCGTTGACGATGACGGGGATTTCGACCGCCGACTTGACCGCGCCGACAGCGTCCCAATCCGCCTGACCCGTATAGAACTGCTTGCGCGTGCGGCCGTGGACCGTCACCGCCTTGACGCCGATGTCCTGGGCGCGTCTGGCCAGTTCGGCGGCGTTCTTGCTGTCGTCATCCCAGCCCAGGCGCATCTTGACCGTCACCGGACGGCTGGTCGCCGCAACCGCCGCCGCCATGATCCGGCACGCCAGATCGGGGGTTCGCATCAGGGCCGAGCCTGCGGCCGATCCCGTGACCTCCTTGGCCGGACAGCCGAAGTTCAGGTCAATGATGTCGGCGCCCGCCTTTTCGGCCATCCGCGCCCCCTCGCCCATCTGATCCGGGTCACGCCCGACGAGCTGGATGACCGTCAGCGGCAGACCTGCGCCGACAGCCGCCCGACGCACCACGTCAGGCCGTGCGCGCGCCAGCTCCTTGGCCGCCACCATCTCGGTCGCGACATAGGCGGCGCCCAGCTTCGAGGCCAGGACACGGAACGGCAGGTCTGTGATGCCGGTCATGGGCGCCATCAGCACCTGTCCGGGCACCGTCACATCGCCGATTTGCAGGGTCTTCGCCATTTCCGCCTTTCGCCGCATTGGGACCGGGTTCGTCAAGCCTGACAGCGGCGGTTTGATGGTTTCGCTGAAAAGCGCTGACCTTTTCAGCATCGCGCATTAGTAAGGCCGCCATGAGGTTTTCAGGCATTATCGTTGCGGCTGGCTCTGGTTCGCGCGCGGGCGGCGACAAGCAGTGGCGCGCACTGGGCGGCAAGCCTGTCCTGCGCTGGTCGGTCGAGGCCCTGCTGAACGCCGGCGCTGATGAGGTCGTGATCGTGGTCGCCCCCGGCGAAGACGCGCGCGCCGTCGATGTTCTGGCCGGATTGTCCAACTGGCGCAGCGTCACCGGCGGGGCTGCGCGCGCCGATTCTGTTCGTGCAGGCCTGACCGCCCTGACCTGCCCGGCCGACCAGCCGGTCCTGATCCACGACGCCGCGCGCCCCCTGTTGTCCCAGGCCGTCATAGAGCGCCTGGCGGCCGCTCTCGACGAAGCCGACGGCGCCCTGCCCGCCCTGCCCGTGGCCGACAGCCTGCGCCGTGGCGAAAACGGCCGGATGGCGGGCGTGGTCGAACGCGAGGGCCTGTGGCGCGCCCAGACACCGCAAGCCTTCCGCCGACAGACCATCGAGGCCGCCTACGCCGCCTGGACCGGCGCAGATGCGCCAACCGACGAAGCGGTCGTCGTCGAACGCAACGGCGGACGCGTCGTCCTGATCGAGGGCGACCAGCGCCTGATGAAACTGACCTACCCTGAGGATTTCGCCATGGCCGAGGCACTGCTGCCCCGTCAGACCCGCATCGGCTCCGGCTATGATGTTCACCGCTGGGGGCCCGGCGGCTCGGTCTGGCTCTGCGGCGTCGAAGTTGCGCATGACCAGACCCTGATCGGCCATTCCGATGCGGATGTGGGTCTGCACGCCCTGACCGACGCCCTGCTCGGCGCCATCGCCGAGGGCGACATCGGCGATCATTTCCCGCCCAGCGATCCGAAGTGGAAGGGCGCAGCGTCCGACCGCTTCCTGCAACACGCCGCCGAACTGGTGACGGCGCGCGGCGGCCGCATCATCAATGTCGACGTCACCCTGATCTGCGAACAGCCCAAGGTGAAGCCGCATCGTCAGGCCATGCGTGAGCGGATCGCCGCCATTCTGGCCCTGCCGCTCGACGCCGTCAGCGTCAAGGCGACCACGACCGAGGGCCTGGGCTTCACCGGACGCGGCGAAGGCATGGCGGCGCAGGCCGTCGCGACTGTCGACATGCCCGCACCGCAGGCGCTTTAACGCTCCGCCATCTTCCATTGCCGGAGCAATGAACCGAACAGATTGACGTAGTCGTCCGTCCACGGACGAACGCCTGTCCGCTCCAGCGTCCGCCAGCGCCCATCCGCGCGATAGGGGGCAAGTGCGGCTTCAGACTTGCCGATGATCAGCGCTTCGGTCGAGGCCTCCGACATGCCTGGCCCGTCCTTACGTTCGAAATATATCTGATGCAGGTTCGGGACGTTCAGCGCCTGGGCCGCCGCCTCTGCGGGCAGAGTGATCTCAAGGTTCCGGTTCGACAGGTGCAGCACCACGACCCCGTCGGGTTTAAGCAGACGCAGATAGCCCTTGATCGCCTCGACCGTCAGCAGGTGTGTCGGCACGGCGTCAGACGTGAAGGCGTCGATCACCAGCAGGTCATAGGTTCCCGCAGGCTCCCGCTCCATCGTCAGACGCGCGTCGCCCAGAACTGTTCGGACGGGACCATCGGCGCAGCCATTGATGAAGCTGAACCACTTGGGATCCCGTGACAGGCGGTCCACCATCGGGTCGATTTCGAAGAAGGTCAGCCGGTCCTCGGCCCGTTTATAGGCGGCCATGGCGCCCGATCCCTGCCCCACAACGCCGATCACGGCGCCCTCGGGATGGCGTTCCTGGGTCTTGAGCGCCGACTGCCCCAGAGGCGTGCTTTTGGCGTAGTAGAGGGTGGGCGCGCACCGATGCGAAGCCTCCATCGACTGGGCGCCATGCAGGGTCGTGCCGTGCATCAGCACATGGATCCGTCCGCCCAGAGCCTGATCCTGCGTCGTCGCCACGCGCATCACGCCAAAGAAGCTGCGCTCCGTCAGGTCCCAGTCATAGCCGCGCGCGATATGCAGCCCCGACCAGACCATGGTCGCCAGCGCAATGGCGAACAGCAGCGCCCGATCCCGCACAAGAAACGCGATGACGGCAGCGATGCCCAGAATGCCCTGCGCAATCCGGGGCGTCTCGCCCGCGGGGACCATGGCCCTGAAATCGGGATTGTAGCGCATGATCTCCAGCAGGACCGGCGGCGCCAGTGCGATGGCCAGCGCGCCGAGGAAACAGATGATCTGCCACGGCTTGAAGGCGTCGCGTCCCCACGGGCGCAACAGGACCGCTGCGACCAGGACGATCGGATACTCCCAGACCATGTTGAAGATGACGGGCGCGATCAGGGCGTTGAACACGCCTCCGACGACGCCGCCGAACGACAGCAGCAGATAGAATTCGGTCAGGCGATCGGGGGCTGGCCGTCGCGCCGCCAGACGCTGGTGGCACATCAGGGCTGTGAAGAAGAAGGCCGCCAGATTGACGAAGAACACCAGCGCCCACTCGCCAGTGCGAAACGCGATCATCGCCGCGCACAGGGCCGCCGCCGCCCCGTGGAACGCCAGACCTATGTGCGGCGGGATGAATGGCCGCGACTGGAAGGCGATGACAAAGGTCAGCAGATAAAGCGCCAACGGGATGACCCAAAGGAAGGGGGCCGAGGCCACATCGGTCGACAGGTGCGCGGTCACGCCCAGCATCAGGCTGGACGGCGCCGCCGCCAGCAGGACCAGCATCCCCTTCTCCCGCCATGAGATCGGCGGGCTGACGGCCAACGTGGCGGGTTCGGGCGCCGCCTCCGCACGCCGCCGCCACACCACCAGCGACAGGCCGATCACCATCAGCAGGAACAGGGCGTAACCGCCGCTCCACCCCCAACGCTGCCCCGACAGGCTGGCCAGCGGCTCGATCAGCACCGGATAGGCCAGCAAGGCCAGGAAGCTGCCCAGGTTGGACGCCGCATAGAGGACATACGGGTTTTTGCCGTCGGCGTGGCCCGCCCGCACCCGCGCATACCAGGCCTGCAACAGGGGCGCAGTCGCCGACAGGATGGCGAACGGGGCTCCGATCGACAGAGCCAGCGTGCCCAGCAGCCAGGCTACAGGCGCCGCCGGGTCAGGATCGCCCAACAGGCCGTTGATCTTCAGCGGCAGGAACAGGGCCGCCAGCAACAGCAGGCCCACATGCACCATGACCTGGGTTCGGATCGACCCGATCCGCTGCAGCAGGTGGGCATAGCCATATCCCGCCAGCAACGCGGTCTGGAAGAAGACCATCGACGCGTTCCACACCGACGGCGAACCGCCCAGCGTCGGCAGCACCAGCTTGGTCACCATCGGCTGAACCACGAAGACCAGACAGGCCGAGGTGAAGATGGCGACGGCGAACAGGATCGGTGTCGACCGATCCCGTTTCATTTCCGAGACTGGCGTTGGAGCGTCCGCGAAATCGGTCATGCCTCTGGTTAGAACCCGGTTCGGCGATTATGAAAAGCACATGTTCCCCGATGACATTCAGCAACTGGCGCAACAGATTGTCGCGGCGTCCACCGCGCGAGGGTTGATGCTGGCGACAGCCGAGAGCTGTACGGGCGGTCTGGTCGCCTCGGCCATCACCGCCGTTCCCGGCTCCTCTTCTGCGCTCGACCGGGGCTTCGTCACCTACAGCAATGAGGCCAAGAGCCAGATGCTGGGCGTCCGCCAGACCACGCTGATGGCCCACGGCGCGGTGTCGGAAGAAACCGCGCGAGCCATGGCCGAAGGCGCCGTCTCCAACTCCCGCGCAGAAATCAGCGTCTCGGTCACCGGCATCGCGGGGCCCGGCGGCGGTTCGGACGACAAGCCGGTCGGGCTGGTTCATTTCGCGTCTCAGGGGCCAAAGGGCCTGACGCACGTCCAGAAACGGTTCGGCGACATTGGTCGTGACGCCATTCGCATGGCCAGCGTCCGCACCGCCCTGTCGATGCTGGCGGATCAACTGGGGTGAACCAACCCATCATTGTCGACGCGCGCGGTCACCGCTGCCCCACGCCCAGCCTGAAACTGCAGAAGGCCATGGCCGACGCCGCGCCGGGTGTGCGTTTCGTCCTGCTGGCGACCGACGCAATGGCGCGCATCGATGTGCCGTTCATGATGAGCCAGAAGAACGGACGCCTTGTCGAAATCCAGGACATCGACGGCGTCCTGCACCTCACCGTCGAGAGCGGACCCGCGACGCCCGACGCTCGGACAGATTGACGACCTCTGCGGGCGCTTCTTCGGGCACGCGCCGGGCCTTGTCGGCGATCTCCATCTCGGTGGCGAATGCGCCGCCATAGAAGATGGCGTTCACGTTCCACGACAGCCAGATCAGCAGGACCACCACGGCGCCCACCGATCCATAGGTGGCGCCCAGCGGCGCGATCTGCTCGACATAGATGGCGCACAGCCATGACGACACGACCGACATGCAGGTTGCGACCACGCCGCCCGTGATGGCCGGAACCCAGGCCACCGGCGTCGTATGGCTCATGGCATAGCGATAAAGCATGGTCAGCCCGATCACGAGGCCGATGGCCGGCAGGGCCGAATCGAACGGCATGAACCGCCCCTGTTCGGCGACCGCGCCCGTTGCATTTGCGGCATGGGCCATGATCCGAACCGTCACGACGGCGCCCGACACCACGGTGAACAGCGCAAAGGCGAAGACGGCGACGAAAAACGCCAGCAGGTTGAACTTGAAGAACCCATGCGGCTCTGTCTCGTCGTGGATCAGGTTCAGCCCGGCCAGCAGAGCCTTGAAACCCCGGTGCGCCGCATAGGCGCCGACGAACAGGGCGAATGCGCTTTGGGCCGACACCGTCCGCGCTGAGGCGTTGCTCAGCCGCGTGATCTCGCTCTGGAAAATGTTCTGCGCAGCGCTGGGCAGCAGATCCGACAGAGCCGTCGCCTGGGCGCTGACTTCATTGATCGACAGGCCCAGCTTGTAGAAACCGATCAGGATGGCGATGGCCGGAAACACGGCCAGCAGCGCAAAAAACGACACCCCGCCCGTGTAGAGCATCACGTCCCGGCCCCAGCTGCGCGTGAAGGCCCGGACCGCAAGGCCGCCCCAGAATCTGGGCGCCTTCAGCACCGAACGGGTCAGATTGTCACTCAAGCCGGTCCCCACAACCGTTACGCCAAGCGGCGGAACCTAGCGGATTCCCGCGCTCAAGGAAGTCGCAACCGCGTGAATGTTCCCGTATTGGGACGTTCGTCCACGACATAACTTCCTTAAGCATAGCATCCCTATGGTCCGCGCGCGGTCCAGGCGGTATGGGCGCGTTGGGACGGGGGCGTCCCCTGGAGACGATCTGCTTGGCTTTCGACGCGCGTGTATTGATCCTGGCGGCCGATGACGGTCGGATCGGGCCGCTGGCCGAGGGACTGGATGCGCTGGGCTGGCGCACCGTGACCGCTCGCGATCTGGCTTCCGCCGCCGCCACGCTGCAGGACTTCCCCCTGGAAGCGGCCATCATCGACATCGCTTCTTTTGCGCCTGACGCGGCCCTGCGCCTGCGCGCCGCCGCCGAACCGCGCCGCCTTCCGGTTCTGGTCGTCGGCGCAAGACCTGACACCGTCGAAGGCGCTGATCTGGTCATGTCCGCGCCGCCGCACCCGGCTCAGGCCGCCCTGCGGCTGGAGCAGCTGGTCCGCGCCTCCATCGCCGAAGAGGAATATCACCTCCGCACCACGACCTTCTCCCTGCGCGGCGTCGATTTGACCGCCCGCCCGGAGGGCGAAGCCCCCTTGCGCATCCTGGCGGCCGGGTCGGCGGACCGGCGCTTCCTGGCCCTGTCCAATCTTTTGACCGCCCAGGGGGTCGAGGTGATCGCTGCGCCGACGCCTTACACCGCCTTCGACTATCTGCACGAAAGCCCGTTCGACGCCGCCGTCCTGTGGGGGGCGGAGGATCACGCCCCTGCCCTGTCCATCGCCTCGGGCATGAAGCGGAACACCCGCCTCTATCACATCCCCTTGATGCTCTATCTGCGCGGCCAGACCGAGATGGGGTTGTCGGAGCTGTTCAATCGCGGATTCGCCGACGTCGCAGCCGCCGACACGCCCGAGGATGAAACGGCCGAGCGTCTGCTGGCGTTAGCGGCGGCCCATCGTCGCCACCTGTCGATCCGCCGGACGCTGGATTCGGTGCGCAGCCTGGATGTGATGGACCCCACGACAGGCCTGTTCACCCCTGAGCTGTTCGCCGCCCACCTGGGCCGCATCGCCGAAGGCGCCCGCGCGCGCCGTCGTCCCCTGTCGGTCTGCGTCCTGCGTGTTCGAGAAACCGAGGCCGTCGCCTGGGCGCGCCAGGGCAGCTGGCTGGATCGGGCCATGCCCCAGATCGGGGCGATGGTGTCGCGTCTGGTCCGCATCGAGGACACGCCCGCGCGTCTGGCCAAGGAAGTGTTCGCCCTGGCTCTGCCCGCCACCCATGCCGCCCAGGCCCGGCTGGCCGCTGAACGCATCGCCGCCGTCATCGGCTGCACCGCGTTTGACGCAGGCGCCGACCGCTCGCCCTTCGTGGCCGAGTTCGATGTGGGCGTCGCTGAAATGCGCGAAGGCGAAGCCCCCGGCGCCCTGCTGGAACGCGCGTCCGCCGATCTGTTCGAACGGACGCGCTAGATCAACCGCAGGCGGGGCGCCTACGCCCCCGCCACCCGGGCCAGGTCGGCCGTGATCCCTTCCGCCACCTTCAGCCGGTCCTCTGCCGTCGGCCAGTCGCCTGACACCACGATCTTCTGATCCGGCCTGATCTTCCAGAACGCCTGGTTCTTCTGGATCAGCCCCACCAGCCCGACGGGGTTGGGGAAACTGTTGTCACGCAGGGTCAGCACGGCGCCGCGCGGGCCGATGTCGATCTTCTCGATACAGGCCTTGCGGCAGTTCGCCTTGATGCCGACGATCTTCAGCAGTTGCTGCGCCTCGTCCGGCAGCGGGCCGAACCGGTCGATCAGTTCAGCAGCCAGGGCTTCGCGGTCCTCGGCCTGTTCGGCGTCGGACAGGCGTCGATAAAGGCTTAGACGCACGTTCAGGTCTGGGACGTAGTTCTCTGGAATCAGAACAGAAGCGCCCACATTGATCGACGGCGACCAGCCGCGATCCACCGCTCCCGGCTCGCCGTTTTCGCGCAGCTCGGCGACCGCGTCCTCCAGCATCTGCTGGTACAGTTCGACGCCGACCTCGCGGATGTGGCCCGACTGTTCATCGCCCAGCAGATTACCGCCGCCGCGCTGATCCAGATCGTGGCTGGCCAGTTGGAACCCGGCTCCCAGATTATCCAGCGACTGCAGCACCTGCAGCCGCCGCTCGGCCGACAGGGTCATCGGCTTGACCGCATCGGTGGTCAGATAGGCGAAGGCGCGCGCCTTGGAACGCCCGACCCGTCCGCGGATCTGATAAAGCTGCGCCAGACCGAACATGTCGGCGCGGTGCACCACCAGCGTGTTGGCCGTGGGAATATCCAGCCCGCTCTCCACGATGGTGGTCGAGACCAGCACGTCGTATTCGCCGTCGTAGAAGGCGCTCATGACCTCCTCCAGTTGGGTCGCGCTCATCTGGCCGTGGCCCACGACGAACTTCACCTCCGGCACCTGCTCGCGCAGGAACTTCTCGATGTCCGGCAGGTCCTTCAGGCGCGGCGCGACATAATAGGCCTGACCGCCGCGATATTTCTCGCGCAGCAGGGCCTCGCGCACCAGCACAGGGTCCCAAGGCGTGACGTAGGTCCGCACCGCCAGACGGTCGACCGGCGGCGTGGCGATGATCGACATCTCGCGGATGCCCGACAGCGCCATCTGCAGCGTGCGCGGGATCGGCGTCGCGGTCAGGGTCAGCAGATGCACGTCGGCGCGCAGGGTCTTCAGCTTCTCCTTGTGCTTGACGCCGAAGTGCTGCTCCTCATCCACGATCACCAGGCCCAGATCACGGAACCCGACCTGTTCCGACAGCACCGCATGGGTGCCGACGACGATCTCGACCGAACCGTCTTTCAGCCCCTGCCGCGTCTCCGCCGCCTCCTTCGACCCCACCATCCGCGACAACTGCCGCACCTTCACCGGCCAGCCGGCGAAGCGTTCGGTGAAGGTCTTGAAGTGCTGGCGCGCCAGCAGGGTCGTGGGCGCGACAATGGCCACCTGCTGGCCCGTCATGGCCACGACGAAGGCCGCCCGCAGCGCCACCTCGGTCTTGCCGAAGCCGACATCGCCGCAGATCAGGCGATCCATCGGCGTGCCCTTGCCCAGGTCTTCCAGCACATCGCCGATGGCGTTCAACTGGTCGTCCGTCTCCTCGTAGGGGAAGCGGGCGCAGAACTCGGCGAACAGGCCGGATGGCGGAACCACGGCTTCGGTTTCACGCAGCGCACGTTTGGCCGCCAGCGCGATAAGCCCCTCGGCCATCGCCCGCAGGCGTTCCTTGGCCTTGGCCTTGCGCGCCTGCCAGCCAGCGCCGCCCAGCCGGTCCAGCTGCGCGCCTTCCGAGTCCGAGCCGTATCGGGTCAGAAGATCAATGTTTTCAACCGGCAGATAGAGCTTACTCTCACCGGCGTACAACAGCTCCAGGCAGTCGTGCGGCGCCTGCTGGATGTCCAGCGTCTTCAGCCCCTCATACCGCCCGATGCCGTGATCCAGGTGCACGACCAGATCGCCGGTCGTCAGGGCCGAGGCTTCGGCCAGGAAGTTCGACGCCCGCCGCTTCTTCCTTGGCCGCGCCAGACGATCGCCCAGGATGTCCGTCTCACAGATCACCGCCACGTCGTCGGTGACGAACCCATGCTCCACCGGCAGCACGCCGCGCAGGTAGATGTCCTTGGGCGCATTCTGGACGTCGTCCCAGTCGCGCACGGCGACGATGTGATCCAGCCCGTGGTCCGCCAGCATGGTCGCCAGACGGTCAGACGAACCCTCTGTCCACGACGCGAACAGAACGCGCTTGCCCTCGCTTTTCAAAGTCTGGGCGTGGGCGGCGACGGCCTCGAACAGATTGACGCTGTCCTGGGCCCGCTCCGCGCCGAACGTGCGACCCAGCCGTCCGCCTGCATCCTCTCCACCGCTGGAGAAGGGCGTGAAGCGCCGCACAGCACGACCGGCCAGGGCCTGGTTCCAGTCGCCTTCCTCCAGGTACAGCCGTTTTGGCGGCAGGGCGCGATTGGCGCTGGCCCCGCCCTTGGTCTTGGCGGCCTCTGCCCGCGCCTCATAGGCGTCAGCGACGAGATCCCAGCGCTCGCTGCGCGCCGTCTCGACCTGATTGTCCAGGAAGACCTGCGCCTGATCCGGCAGGTAGTCGAACAGGGTGTCCAGCCCATCGTAGAACAGCGGCAGCCACTGCTCCATGCCCTGGCGTCGCGCGCCCTCGCTGATGGTGGCGTACAGCGGGTCGTCGCCCGGCGCCCCGAACAGGTTCAGGTATCCCGTGCGGAACCGCGAGATGGCTTCCTTGTCCAGCAGGGCTTCGGACACAGGCGCCAGGGCGACCGCCTTCATCTGTCCGGTCGAACGCTGGGTTTCGGGATCAAAGGTGCGGATCGATTCCAGCTCGGAGCCGAACATGTCCAGACGCACCGGCTCGGCGAAGCCGGGCGGGAAGACATCCACCACCCCGCCGCGCACCGCGAATTCGCCGCGCTCGGATACGGTCGAGGCGCGGACATAGCCATTGGCGGCGAAGTACCGCTCCAGCGCCTGGATATCCAGATCACGCCCGACCTTGGCGTCGAAACCCGCCAGCGTCGTCACCGACCGGGGCGGCGTGCGCTGCATGGCCGCCGACACCGTGGTGACCACCAGAACCGGCGCATCGTCAGGCTTGCGCTGCGCCAGCCGCGTCAGGGTCGCCATGCGTTGGGCGGCGATCCCGGCGGTCGGGCTGAGCCGGTCGTAAGGCAGGCAATCCCATGCCGGATATTCCAGCACTTCAATATCTTGCGTGAAGAACTGAAACGCCTGAACGAATGCCCCCGAACGCTGATAATCGCGTGCGACGAACAGGCCGACGCCGCCCGACGCCTTGACCCGTTCGGCGACGATCAGGGCGTCAAGGCCTTCCGGCGCGCCGCCCAGCTCCGCGTCGGTCCGATGCACCTGCGCGTCCATCAGCCGATCCCCTTGCTGACCTCGGCGGCCACATGCGCGCGCATGAAGGTCCGCAGCCTGGCCATCACCGGCGTCTCGAACTCGGGCGGCGTCGGATCACGTTCGATGATCCAGCCGTAAAGCCACTGATCCTCTTCATTGATCAGCCGCTCATACTCATCCAGCTCGGCATCGCTCAGGGTCGGCGCCACCTGATCCGAGAATGGACCCAGCACCATGTCGGCCTCACGGAAGCCCCGCCGCCATGAGCGGAACTGGATGCGGCCCAGCCGCTGCCGGCGTTCGGGGGTCATTTCGTCGCCACTTTCGCTTGGGGGACGCGCGTCGATTTCGGCCACAAGAATCCTTGCCCGGTCCAGACTTTCAAACAGGTTGGGTCAAATAGCGTCCCCGGAGCCACTTCGCCACCCGTGATGGTCACGCTATGCTCACGGCGATGCGTCCGCAGATTCTCTTTCCCCTGTTCGCCGAGGTCTCCACCCTGAAGGGCGTGGGTCCTCGCGTCCTGCCGCTGGTGCAAAAGGTCGCGGGGCCCTTGGTGCGTGACCTTGCCTTCCTGAGCCCCTCTGGCGTCATCGTGCGCCGTCCGATGCAGGCCGCGACCGCCGTCGATGGCGAGGTCGGCGTCTTCGAAGTGACCATCGACCGGATGTTCGTTCCCAGCCGCCCGGGCGCCCCCCTGAAGGTGCGGGCCAGTGACCCGACCGGCTTCGTCCACATGGTCTGGTTCGGCGGCTCGGCCCAGCATGTCGACCGCCTTTTGCCGCGCGGCGAGACACGTCTGGTCTCGGGCAAGGTCGAACGCTTCAACGGCGAGGTCCAGATCGTCCACCCCGACATCGTAACGGTGGACAAGGCGACGGACATCCCATCGTCAGAGCCGGTCTATCCCGCGACACAGGGCCTGACCTCCCGCCAGCTGCGCAAACTGGTTCAGACCGCCCTGCCCGCCGCCCCCGACCTGCCGGAATGGCAGGACGCCGCCTGGCTGAAGAAGCAGAACTGGCTGGGCTGGCGCGCCGCGCTTGACGCCCTTCATGCGCCGACTGGCGAACTGGACCTGACGCCCGACGCGCCGGTGCGCCAACGTCTGGCCTATGACGAGTTTCTGGCTCACCAACTGGCCCTGGCCCGCCGCCGTCGTGCGCGTGCAATCAAACTGGCCCCGGTCATCGCACCGGGCGCAGCGTCCGAGCATCTGCTTCAGGCCCTGCCCTTCCAACTGACCAATGCTCAGGCCCAGGCGGTCGCCGAAATCCGCCGCGATCTGGCGTCCGGCCAGCAGATGGGGCGGCTGCTGCAGGGCGATGTCGGCTCGGGCAAGACCGCCGTCGCCGCGCTCGCCCTGGTCGATGCGGCCTCCAGCGGCTTCCAGTCCGCCCTGATGGCCCCGACCGAAATCCTCGCGCGCCAGCACTATGAAAAACTCGGCCCGATGCTGGCGGCGGCTGGCGTCACCGCCGTGCTGCTGACCGGGCGCGACACCAATGGCCAAAGGCGCGAGAAGCTGGCGGCCCTGGTCTCGGGTCAGGCCCAGATCGCCATCGGCACCCACGCCCTGTTCCAGGACGCCGTTCGTTTCGACCGGCTGGCCCTGGCCGTCATCGACGAACAGCACCGTTTCGGCGTCAACGAACGCCAGCGGCTTCAGGCCAAGGGCGACCCCCGCATCGGCGCCGTCCACCTGCTGACCATGTCGGCGACCCCCATCCCGCGCACGCTGGAGCTGACCCAGTACGGCGAACTGGAGGTCAGCCGCCTGACCGAGAAACCGCCCGGCCGCACGCCCGTCACGACCGCCGTCCTGCCGCTTGCCCGCATCGGCGAAGTCGCCGCCCGGCTGAAGACCGCCGTCGAAAGCGGCGCGCAGGCCTATTGGATCTGTCCGCTGGTCGCCGAATCCGAAGCCATCGACCTGGCCGCCGCCGTTGACCGCGCCGATGATCTGCGTCGCCTCTTGAACGTCGAGGTCGGACTGGCCCACGGCCAGATGCCCGGCGCCGAGCGCGAGGCCGTCATGGCCGACTTTGCGGACGGGCGCATCCCCGTGCTGGTCGCCACAACCGTCGTGGAGGTGGGCGTGGACGTGCCCAACGCCTCGATCATGGTCATCGAACACGCCGATCGCTTCGGCCTGGCCCAGCTGCACCAGTTGCGAGGCCGCGTGGGCCGGGGCGCCAAGGCCAGTTCCTGCATCCTGCTGTACGGCGGTCAGGACGGCGCGCTCGGGGAAACGGCCAAGGAACGTCTGGAGACCCTTCGCCGCACCGAGGACGGCTTCGAGATCGCCGAGGAAGACTTCCGCCTGCGGGGCGGCGGCGATCCTCTGGGCCTGAAACAGAGCGGCTTCCCCGCCTATCGTTTCGCCGATCCGATCCGGCATCGCAGTCTGATGCTGGCCGCCGCCGACGACGCCCGCCTGATCATGAACCGCGACCCGGACCTGACCTCAGAACGCGGCCAGGCCATTCAGGTGCTGGAAGAACTGTTCGACTGGAAGGCACACAAGGCAGGAGCGGACTGAGGACCTAGCCCTTCGTGCGGGCCTGCAAACGGGCCGCCAGGCTGGAGGTGTCCCAGCGGGCGCCGCCCATGGCCTGGACCTCGGCGTAGAACTGATCGACGAGTGCGGTCTGGCTGAGGATGGCGCCGTTCGTGCGGGCTTCGTCCAGCACCAGACCCAGATCCTTGCGCATCCAGTCGACGGCGAAGCCGAACTCGAACTCACCCTTCACCGCGGTCTTCCAGCGATTGTCCATCTGCCAGCTTTGCGCCGCGCCCTTGGACACGGCCTCATAGACGGCGTCGGTGTCCAGGCCTGCGACCTGGGCGAAATGCACCGCCTCGGCCAGACCCTGCACCACGCCGGCGATGGCGATCTGGTTGACCATCTTGGTCAGTTGACCGGAGCCCGCCGGTCCCATGTGCTTGATCGCCTTGGAATAGGTGTTCAGCGCCGGTTCTGCCCTAGCCAAGGCGTCTGCATCGCCGCCAGCCATGACGCTGAGCTGGCCGTTCTCGGCTCCAGCCTGACCGCCTGACACCGGGGCGTCGATGAACCAGCGTCCCTGCGCCTGAGCCATTTCCGCCATTTCGCGCGCCACCTTGGCCGAGGTCGTGGTGTGGTCGACGATGACGGCGCCCGCCGCCAGATGCGGCAGGGCCTCGGTCGCGACAGCGCGCACGTCGTCGTCATTGCCGACGCACAGGATGAACAGTTCGACGCCCTGGGTCGCCTCGGCCACCGTTGGTGCGAACCGGGCACCCGTCGCCGTCGCCCAGGCCTGGGCCTTGGCCGTCGTGCGGTTGAAGCCGGTCACATCGTGCCCCGCATTGACCAGATGTCGCGCCATCGGGGCGCCCATGACGCCCAGGCCAGCGAATGCGATCTTCATGACAGGCTCCTTTGTTCCCGCGCCCGACTAGGCCGCGTCGTCGCAGGGTTCAAGCGACAGATGAAGTGCAACGCGCGGTTAACCTTGGGCGGGTCAGAATGGGACACCAGCCGTCGAGATGCCCAGCCATGCCCGCGAGTGATCGCCCGATCCTCATCAAAAAGGTCAAGAAGGTCTCCGGCGGAGGCCACCACGGCGGCGCGTGGAAGGTGGCCTACGCCGACTTCGTCACCGCCATGATGGCCTTCTTCCTCTTGATGTGGCTGATCAATGCGACCGACCCGGAGCAGAAGCGCGGCATCGCAGAGTATTTCGCCCCCGCCAACGTCTCCACGGCCACCTCCGGCTCTGGCGGCATATTGGGCGGCACGGCGCTGGGCGACGACGGGTCCAAGAGTTCCGGCTCAATGTCCGTGATCGAGCAGCTAGCGCTTGAGGCGCCCGCCGATGCGACCAGCCCCGGCGCCAGCGCCAATCTGTCCTCCGCCAGCGACGCGGCCCTGCAGGCTGAGATCGAACGCCGCGAGGCCGCCCAGTTCGCCAGCGCCGCCGAATCTCTGCGTCAGGCCATGCAGTCGATGCCGGAACTGGCCGAACTGTCGAAACAGCTGATCGTCGATCAGACGCCTGAAGGCCTGCGCATCCAGTTGGTCGATCAGGAAGGCCGCTCGATGTTCGACAACAACTCGGGGCGGCCTAACGCCCGCGCTCAGGTGCTGCTGCGCGCCATCGCCAAGGTCATCAACCAACTGCCCAACCGCATTTCGATCACCGGCCACACCAGCGCCGCCGCCGGATCAAACCGGGCCAGCGCGCCGGGCGACTGGACCCTGTCCTCGGAACGGGCCAACGGATCGCGTCTGGTGCTGCAGAACGCCGGGGTCGACCCGGATCGCATCTATTCGGTGTCGGGCAAGGCCGGGTCCGATCCCCTCTACCCCGACGACCCGTCGCTGGCGGGCAACCGCCGCATCGCCATCGTCCTGCTGCGTGAAGCGCCGGTCCTGCCTATGGACACCTCGCTGTGATCCGGTTCGGCTGCAGCGCGAAGCCGCTTGCAGCCCGGCGCCGAATGGCGGAAAATTGTCTCCACGCGACGGACCTGTCGCAATATTGGCAAGATCGGATGCGGACCTAAGGCCGTGACGCAGCACGTACCGACAAGACAGCTCCGGTTCTACATGACCTCAGTCGCGCCCTGCCCTTATCTGCCGGGCAAGACGGAGCGGAAGGTCTTCGCCAACCTGCCCTTCACCGACGGCGCCCACGTCAATGACGAACTGACGGTCGCCGGGTTCCGTCGCAGCCAGAACATCGCCTATCGCCCCGCGTGCGAGGCCTGCGACGCCTGTGTGTCGGTGCGGTTGCCCGTGGCCGATTTCACCTTCAGTCGGTCCCAGCGCAGGATTCTGGCGCGCAACAACGACCTGTCGCGCAGTCTGGTCGAGGCCGAGGCCACGACCGAGCAGTTCCAGCTTCTGCGCCGCTATCTGACCACGCGCCACCCGACCGGCGGCATGAGCGACATGGGCTGGCTGGACTATGTGGCCATGGTCGAGGACACGGCCGTCCGCACCCATCTGATCGAGTATCGCCTGCCCTCGACCGACGCCGGGCCGGGCGATCTGGTCGCGGTGACCCTGACCGACCTGCTGAACGACGGCCTGTCGATGGTTTACAGCTTCTATGACCCGACCCTGCTAAAACGCAGCCTGGGCCGGTTCGCCATTCTGGATCACGTTCGACAGGCCGAGATCGTCGGCCTGCCGTTCGTCTATCTGGGCTATTGGGTCCAGGGCTCCGAGAAGATGGACTACAAGGCCGACTTCCGCCCGATGGAGGCGCTCAGGCCCCTGGGCTGGGAGCGCCTGCCTTAGGTTCACGACATGCGGACCAAAGCCGTCATTTCGGGGCGTCAGAAGGACGAACCCGGAACCCAGGAGGCTCGCATTAGGCGTCGAATGCGACCAGCGGCGCGACCGTGGCTCTGGATTCCGGGTTCTTCGCTACGCTCAGCCCCGGAATGACGATCCGAAAAGCGAAACAACTGAATATAGGTTTAACCTAAGAATGATCACGTCGTCGGCACCGAGGTGCTGGCGCGCGACGGCGTAACCGGCACGGATGAGACCGCACCCCACGGCCCCTCGTCCCGACCGCCTGCGAACCTGATCAGCGCCTCGATCCGCTTTTCGATGGGCGGGTGCGTGGCGAACAGGCCCGAGAACTCCGACTTATTGGCCGTGTTGTCCAGGAACATGCCGCGCAGTTCGTCCGGCGCCTCCAGCTTGGACTGACCCGACACCTTGCGCAGGGCCGAGATCATGGCGTCCGGGTTCTTGGTCAGTTCGACCGCGCCCGCATCAGCCACATATTCACGCGTCCGCGACAGGGTCATGCGGATCACCGCCGCCAGGCCAAAGCCGATGGCCCCGACCGCCAGACCGATCAGGATCAGCGGCATGGCGTTCTTGTTGTCGCGGTCGCGCCCGCTGCGCATGTAGAACAGGCCCCGGAAGATCAGTTCCGCGATGACGCTGATGATGCCCGCGAAGATCGAGGCGATCACCATGGTCCGCACGTCCTTGTTGATGACGTGGGTCAGTTCGTGAGCAAGGACGCATTCCAGTTCGTCGCGGTTAAGCGTCTGCATCAGACCACGCGTGACCGTAACGCTGTAGTTTCCCTCATGCAGGCCGGACGCATAGGCGTTCAGCGCCGGGCTTTCGATGATGCGCAGCGTCGGCGTCTTCATGCCGCGCGAGATCGCCAGATTCTCCAGCAGATTATAAAGTTCCGGCTCGACGCGGCGTTCGACCGGGCGGGCGCCGGTCATGGCGTCGATCATCATCTGGTTGCCGAAATAGGCGATGACGAACCAGATGGCGGCGGCGATGGCGGCGAAGGGAACCGTCCAGCCCAGCATGCCAGCGGCCTTTGCCAGATCCTGGCCCAGATCGCCGCCAGAGTTAGGCAACACACCGAAGCCCATCATCAGCACCTGAACGGCGAACAGGATGCCGACCAGCAGAATCGGGAACCCGGCCAGCAGGATCACTGACCGGGTGTTGTTCTGCCAGATGTGGGTCTGCAGGCCGACGGCCTGACCGAAGACAGCCATTGACGCTTAGAACTTCACCGTCGGCGGGGCGGCGTTCAGGGCCGCGCGTTCGCCATCGCCCACGTCGAAGAAGGGCTTGTCCGAACCGAAGCCGAACAAACCGGCGAACAGAACGGTCGGGAACTGGCGGCGCACGGCGTTGAACTCGCTGACCGCATTGTTGAAGAAGCGGCGGGCGGCGGCCAGCTTGTTCTCAATGTCCGACAGGTCCATCTGCAACTGCTGGAAGTTGGTGTTGGCCTTCAGGTCCGGATAGGCCTCGGACACGGCGAACAGGCGGCCAAGGGCGCCCGTCAGCATGTTCTCGGCCTGAACCTTGTCGTCGACGGTGCGGGCCCCGGAGGCGGCGGCGCGCGCCTGGGTGACGGCGTCCAGCGTGCCGCGCTCATGCGTGGCGTAGCCCTTCACCGTCTCGACCAGATTGGGGATCAGGTCCTGACGCTGCTTCAGCTGCACGTCGATGTCGGCGAACGACTGGTTGGCCGACTGGTCCAGCTTCACCAGGCGGTTGTAAGCGCCCACAACGGCGAACAGCACTACAGCGACGACAACGCCGATGATGATCAAGGTGATCATTGGGTCTCCCTCCAGAATTCAATGCGGAATATGGAGAGCCGCAGCCCCCCTTCCTAGTGAAAATCGTGACAGGTCAGCTGCGACAAATCATGCGCGGAACTTGCGCATGCCGCGCGGCCCCTGGCGTCCGGCCCCGGCGCGCTTGCCCAGCCAGTCCTTCCAGTCGGGCCAGTTGCGGCGACGCCCGCCGCCATCCGCCCATTCCGGCCCCGTTTCGGCGTTGAACACCGCGACGTCGGCCAGACCGCCCTGCTTGAAGTTCTGCAGTTTGACGCCCTTGCCGCGCCCCATTTCGGGCAGTTCGGCCAGGGGGAAGATCAGCGTCTTGATGTTCTCGCCGATGGTGGCGATGTGATCGCCATTCACCCGCAGCATGGCCAGAAGCTCGCCGTTCAGCACCTGTTTGCCGCCCCGCTTCTGGGCCAGGGTGTCGTCTTCCGGCGCGATGAAGCCGTAACCGGCCTTTGACGCGATCAGCAGCTTTCCGCCCGGCTGGTGCGCCAGCAGATTGATGATCTGGGCGCTTTCATCCAGGTCGATCATCAGGCGCAAGGGTTCGCCGTGCCCGCGCCCGGACGCCAGCTTGTCCGCACCGATGGTGAAGATCCGTCCGTCCGACGCCCCGACCAGCAGTTTGTCAGTCGTATAGGCCGGGACCAGATAGGCCAGTTGGTCGCCTTCCTTGAACTTCAGCTCCGACGGGTCCTCGACCTTGCCCTTGGCGGCGCGGATCCAGCCGCGTTCCGACAAGATGACGGTGATGGCTTCGCGCGGAATGAAGGCCTCGGGCGCGACGAAGGCCGAGGCATCCACGGCGTCGGCGATGGTGGTCCGGCGCGGCGAGATCAGGGCCTTGCGAACGGCTTCCAGTTCCTTGGAGATCGCCTTCCATTGCTTGCCTTCCGACGACGTCAGCGCCTTCAGGTTGGCAAGTTCTTCAGACAGCTCCTTGAATTCCTTCTCGATCGTCATCTCTTCCAGACGCGCCAACTGACGCAGCCGGGTGTCGAGGATGAAGTCGGCCTGAACTTCCGTCAGTCCGAACCGGGCGATCAGGACGGCCTTGGGCTGCTCCTCCTCGCGGACGATGCGGATGACCTCGTCCAGATTCAGGAAGACGATCCGCAGCCCTTCCAACAGGTGCAGCCGCTTCTCGACCCGCGCGATTCGCCATTCCGACCGGCGGTTCAGCACTTCGCGACGGTGATCCAGGAAGGCCCGCAGGCAATCCTTCAGGCCCATGACACGGGGCGTGCCGCTGGCGTCCAGCACGTTCATGTTGATCGGGAAGCGAACCTCCAGATCAGACAGTTTGAACAGGCTTTCCATCAGCATTTCAGGCTCGATGGTCCGGTTCTTGGGCTCCAGGATCAGGCGGATGTCTTCCGCCGACTCATCGCGCACATCGCCCAGCAGGGGCGCCTTCTTGTTCTCGATCAGGTCCGCCAGCGCCTCGATCAGGCGCGACTTCTGCACCTGATACGGCATCTCGGTGATGATGATCTGATAGGCGCCGCGATCAAGCTTCTCCTCAACCCATTTGGCGCGCAGGCGCACCCCGCCCCGGCCCGTCTCATAGGCGTCCAGGATCGAGGCCGCGCCCTCGACCGACACGCCGCCCGTGGGGAAGTCCGGCCCCGGCACGATCTGCACCAGTTCCGCCGTCGTCGCCTCGGGCCGTTCCAGCAGCAACTGGCAGGCGTCGATCAGTTCGCCGACATTGTGCGGCGGGATCGAGGTGGCCATGCCGACCGCGATTCCGGACGAACCATTGGCCAGCAGGTTCGGGAACCCGGCGGGCAGGACGATCGGCTCTTCATCCTGATCGTCATAGGTGGGGCGGAAATCGACGGCGTCCTGATCGATGCCTTCCAGCAGCAGCACGGCGGCGGGCGTCAGCTTGCACTCGGTGTAGCGCATGGCTGCGGCGCTATCGCCGTCGATGTTGCCGAAGTTTCCCTGACCGTCGACCAGCGGATAGCGCTGGGCGAAGTCCTGGGCCAGGCGGACCAGGGCCTCATAGATCGAGGCGTCGCCGTGCGGGTGATAACCACCCATGACTTCACCGACGACCTTGGCGCATTTGCGCGCCGCAGCCTGCGGGTTCAGCCGCATCTGATGCATCGCGTACAGGATGCGCCGGTGCACGGGCTTGAACCCGTCGCGCACGTCAGGCAGCGCGCGGTTGGTGATGGTCGACAGGGCGTAGGCCAGATAGCGGCGGCTAAGCGCCGTCTCCATCGGCTCGTCGATGATGCGGCCGCCTTCCGGCGGCGGGGCGTGGATCGTCATGGCACTGCGAATCGGGGATCGGAAGCCGGAAGTCTAGCCCGTCCGTCCCCTGTTCGCGCTTCTATCTGGGAATAAGCGCGCCCAAGAGTAACCAAATGGCTCCGGCGTTCGTATCTGAGGGGTCACATCGCATCAGGCGGCCCCAATGATCCTGTTCCTGCTGTCCTATCTCGCCGGTGCCCTGACCATCGTCAGCCCCTGCATATTGCCCGTCCTGCCCTTCGTCTTCGCACGGGCGGACAAGCCGTTCGTCAGGAACGGCTTCCCGTTGTTGATCGGCATGGCCGTGACCTTCGCAGGCGTGGCCAGTCTGGCGGCGCTGGGCGGCGGATGGGCGGTGCGCGCCAATGAGGCCGGACGTTGGATCGCACTGGCCGTCATGGCGGTGCTGGGCCTCAGCCTGCTGCTGCCCTCCGTCGGCGACAGATTGATGCGGCCCTTCGTGGCGATGGGGTCGTGGCTGACCGAGCGGGCCGAGCGGCATTCCGGCGATCAGGGCGATGTCCGCGCCTCTCTGCTGCTGGGGGTGGCGACAGGGCTGCTGTGGGCGCCGTGCGCCGGTCCGATCCTGGGCGTCATCCTGACCGGCGCGGCGCTGCAGGGCGCAGGCGTGGGAACCACCATCCTGTTGCTGGCCTATGCGGGCGGGGCCGCCACGTCTCTGGCCCTGGCGTTGCTGGTCGGCGGGCGGGTGTTCAAGGCGATGAAGGGGGCGCTGGGCGCAGGCGAATGGATCAGGCGGGGGCTGGGCGTTCTGGTCCTGATCGGCGTCGCCGCCATCGCCCTGGGTTTGGACACCGGACTGCTGCCCCGTGTGTCGGCGGGCAGCACGGGCCGGATCGAACAGACGCTGCTGACCACCATCGGTCGCGGTGCGCCCGTGAACCAGGCCCCGACCGATCTGGCCAACCTGCCGGTCGAGGGCGTCATGCCGCCGCTGACGGGGGCGGTCACCTGGATCAACTCCCCGCCCCTGACGACCGAGCAGCTGCGCGGCAAGGTCGTGGTCGTCGATTTCTGGACCTATTCCTGCATCAACTGCCTGCGCTCCATTCCGTACGTCCGGGCCTGGGCCGAGAAATACAAGGATCAGGGTCTGGTCGTGATCGGCGTCCACACGCCCGAGTTCGCCTTCGAGAAGTCAGAGGCCAATGTCCGCCAGGCGGTCGAACGTCTGGGCGTCACCTACCCTGTCGCCATGGACAATGATTTCGCCATCTGGCGCGCCTTCAGGAACAACTACTGGCCCGCCCACTATTTCATCGACGCCAAGGGCCAGATCCGCCACCACCATTTCGGCGAAGGCGACTACGACGGCTCTGAACGGGTCATCCAGCAACTGCTGCGAGAGGCCGGCGCGGCCAATGTCGCCAGCGGCGTGGTGCAGGTTCAGGCCAGGGGCGCCGAAGCCGCCGCCGACATGGACCAGATCGCCTCGCCCGAAACCTATGTCGGCTATGCCCGCGCCGAGAATTTCCGCTCTCCGGGCGGTCTGGCCGCCGATGCGGTCAAGGATTACGTCGCCAGCCCGTTGAACCTCAATGACTGGAGCCTGCTGGGCCGCTGGCGCGTGACCCGTGAGCACGCGGACCTGCAAACCGCAGGCGGACGCCTGTCCTTCCGTTTCAAGGCCCGCGACCTGCATCTGGTCATGGGCCCGAGCCAGAGCGGCGCCAAGGTGCGGTTCCGCGTCCTGATCGACGGTGTTGCGCCCGGCCCTGACGCAGGCGTCGACATCGATGCCCAAGGCGAAGGTCAGGTCGACAGCGAACGCCTGTATCAACTGATCCGTCAGGCCGCCCCCGTCGGCGAGCACACGTTCGAGATCCAGTTCCTCGACCCCGGCGTCCAGGTCTTCGCCTTCACCTTCGGCTAGAGCCGTCCCGCCTCTCCTTGCGGCGTGGTCACATCACGTACCAAAGACGGCGAAAACGCCTTCCAACGAACGGCGACGCCTGACAAAAGGGGGCCATGAGCACGACCGCCCCCTCCTCCGCTGTTCTCGACGAATTGAAGGCCGCACTGGGTCCCGGCGGCTGGACCCAGGACGCCGACGTCATCGCCCCGTCGCTGACGGAATGGCGCAATCGGTGGACTGGCAATACGCCGATCCTGCTGACACCGCGCTCGGTCGAGGAAACGGCCAGGGCCGTGACCATCTGCGCGCGTGAAGGCGTGGCCATCACGCCCCACGGCGGCGGCACCGGCCTGGTCGGCGGCCAGATTCCCTTTGGCGAGGTCCTGCTGTCGACGCGCAAGATGCGCGCCGTCCGTGATGTCACCCCGCTGGACGACGCCATGACCGTCGAGGCCGGTTTGACCCTGCTGGAGGCGCAGCAGGCGGCGACGGCGGCGGGCCGTTATTTCCCGCTCAGCCTGGCGGCGGAAGGTTCGGCCACCATCGGCGGCGTCATCTCGACGAACGCTGGCGGCACCCAGGTTCTGCGCTACGGCATGATGCGCGATCTGGTGCTGGGCATCGAGGCCGTCATGCCCAATGGCGAAATCTTCAATGGTCTGAAGCGGCTGCGCAAGGACAACACCGGCTACGACCTCAAGCAGCTGTTGATCGGGGCCGAGGGCACCCTGGGCGTCGTCACCGCCGCCACCCTGAAGCTGTTCCCGATCATGCGTTCGCGCGCCGTCGCCATCGTCGGGCTTGAGACCGCTGCCGCCTCGGTCGAACTTCTGGCCCGCGCCAAGGCCGAAACGGGCGGCGGCGTCGAGGCCTTTGAGCTGATGAAGCGTCTGGGCATGGAGCTGGTGCTCAAGAACATCCCCGACACCCGCGAACCGCTGGATTCGACGCCCGACTGGTACGTTCTGATCGAGATCACGTCCGGCACGCCGGGCGGCGCCGAGGCCCAGCTTGAACGCCTGCTGGAGGTCGCCTTCGAAGAAGGTCTGATCAACGACGCCGCCATCGCCCAGAACGACGCCCAGCGCACATCCTTCTGGCGTCTGCGCGAAGAACATTCTGCGGCTCTGAAACCCGAAGGCGGCGGCTGGAAGCACGATGTCTCGGTCCCCATCAGCCGCATCGCCGACTTCATCGACGAGGCCACCGCCGCCGTCGAGCGCTTCCACCCCGGCGCCCGCGTCTCTGTCTTCGGCCATGTCGGCGACGGCAATCTGCACTACGACATCCTGCCCGGCGTCGGCGAGGACATCCCCGCCTTCATCGGCCGCTGGAAACAGGGGTCGCAGGTCGTCCACGACGTCGTCGGCGGCTACGATGGCTCCATCTCGGCGGAACACGGTTTGGGACGGCTCAAGACCGAAGAGGTCAAACGCTACAAGTCCGCCCTCGAGATCGAGACCATGGCCGCCATCCGCCTCGCCATTGATCCCAAGCGGATCATGAACCCGGCTGTGCTGTTCTAGCCGCGGTACAGCCGTTTCGTTAGCACACGCGCAAAGCCGTCATCCTCGCCCTTGTGGCGAGGATCCAACCATACGCGCAGGGCGTCCAACCTTCGTCGAAACGGTAACCACCAAACCAAATTCCGGGCGAAGGCCCGGCGCCTCGCCTTGCCCTCCACTCGGGCCTCACTCCCTCCGTCAAAAACGGTCGGAGCGACGAGCCGTGCGCGTAGTGAGACCTCAAGCCCGGTTCAAATCGTCACCGAAGCGGCCTATGTCGGCGCCTTCGACAAGGAGCCTGGTTTTGCTGATCGTACTTTCTCCCGCAAAGCGGCTCGACTTCACCGAGCCCGTGTCGACCCTGCCGGCGTCCGAGCGTCGGATGCTGGACGACACCACTGCCCTTTCCAAGACCGCCAAGCGCCAGACCAAGGCGGATCTGCGCCGCCTGATGAAGATTTCCGACGATCTGGCCCAGTTGAACGTCGAACGTTTCAAGGCCTTCGACCCCGAATCGCTGGACGGTGTCCAGGCCGCCTTCGCCTTCGCCGGAGACGTCTATGAGGGGCTGAAGGCGCGTGAACTGGATGAAGCGGCCCTGAACTTCGCCCAGGACCACCTGCGCATCCTGTCCGGCTTCTACGGCCTGCTGCGTCCGCTGGACCGCATCCAGCCCTATCGCCTTGAAATGGGCACCCGCCTTGAGACCAAGCGCGGCGCCAGCCTTTATGACTTCTGGGGCGACCGTATCTCCAAACAGTTGAATGCAGACGCTGAGGGTCAGGCCGATCCGACCCTGGTGAACCTGGCCAGCCAGGAATATTTCGGCGCCGTCGACGCCAAGGCGCTGAAGCTGCCAGTCGTGACGCCCCAGTTCCGCGAGGAAAAGAACGGCGAGAGCCGCATCATCTCCTTCTTCGCCAAGAAGGCGCGCGGCGCCATGGCGCGCTACGCCATCGACGAACGTGTGGAACGGACCGAGGACCTCAAGGCTTTCGACCGCGACGGCTATCGTTTCAACAAGGCCGCATCAACCGAAAGCGAGTGGATATTCACCAGATCGGGAAATTCTTGATCGCGAGGGGTGACTGCCGCTAATCTCACTCCACAAGAACCAGAAGGCGAGCCCATGTTCCAGCGGTCCAAATCATCGAACGGCGGCGCAGCTGCGCACGGCGAAACCCCTGAGTTTCGCGACATCGGTGATCTCAAGGGCCAGGTGGCCGTGATTTCCGGCTCGACCTCGGGCATCGGTCTAGCGCTGGCGCGAGCGGTTGCGGCGCGGGGCGGCGACGTGGTGCTGAATGGCCTGGGCGACCCGGCCGAGATCGAACGCACCCGCGCCGAGCTTGAGGCCTCGTCCGGCGCACGCATCCGCTATCACGGCGCGGACATGACGCGCGGCGAGGAGATCGCCGACATGGTCGCCTTCGCCAAGCACGAGCTGGGCCGCCTGGACATCCTGGTCAATAACGCCGGCATCCAGCACGTCGAGGCTGTCGAGAAATTCCCCACCGACAAGTGGGAGCAGATCATCGCCATCAACCTGTCCTCGGCCTTCTACGCCACGCGCGCGGCGATTCCGATCATGAAGGCGCAAGGCCGCGGCCGGATCATCAACATGGCCTCGGCCCACGGTCTGGTCGCCAGCCCGTTCAAGTCGGCCTATGTCGCGGCCAAGCACGGCGTGATCGGCTTCACCAAGACGGTCGCCCTGGAAGTCGCGCGCGACAACATCACCTGCAACGCCATCTGCCCCGGCTTCGTCGAAACGCCGATCGTGGAGAAGCAGATCGCCGATCAGGCCCGCACGCGCGGCCTGACCAAAGAGCAGGTGCTGACTGACGTGATCCTGGCAGCCCAACCAACCAAACAGTTCGTCACCACGGACCAGTTGGCGGGCATCTTCCTCTATCTGGTTTCGGACCTGGGGGCCTCGGCCAACGGGGCCAGCTTCTCCATCGACGGCGGCTGGACCGCGCAATAATCATCTGAAACGGACAGCGGCATGGCGATTTTCAAACGCAAGGCCGCTGGACCGGCCGAGCTTGTTGCCCCTTCATCAGCCAAACGGTCGATCAGTCTGGCGCTTCAGGGCGGCGGCGCGCACGGCGCCTTCCAGTGGGGCGTTCTGGATCGACTGCTTGAGGACGACACACTTGATATAAAGGCCGTTTCCGGGGTCTCGGCGGGGGCCATGAACGGCGCCGCCTTGGTGTCCGGCCTGACGACGGGCGGTTCGGAAGGCGGTCGCGCCGCCTTGGACAAGCTGTGGCGCGAGGTCAATCAGTCCGGGGGCCGCAACGTCTTTGGCGACAGCGCCATCTGGAACGCGGCCCGCCCGCCCGAATGGCTGACGGACAACCCCTTCTGGCGCGCGGGCGAGACCTTGGCCATGACCATGTCTCCCTATGAATTCAATCCACTGAACCACAATCCTATGAACCGGGTTCTGAAGGCATCGGTGGATTTCGAGGCCGTGCGCGGGTCTGACATCAGACTGTTCGTCGCCGCCACCGCCGTGCGCCAGGCCAAGACGCGCCTGTTCACCTCGTCGGAAATCTCGGCCGATGTGCTGATGGCCAGCGCCTGTCTGCCGCATCTGTTCCAGGCGGTGGAGATCGACGGAGAGCCCTACTGGGACGGCGGCTATCTGACCAATCCCCCGCTATGGCCCCTGACGGGTGAGGACACGCCCGACGACGTGCTGCTGGTCACCCTGAACCCGATGCTGCGGGATGAAACGCCCAAGTCGTCGGGCGATATCGTCGACCGGCTGAATGAAATCGTCTTCAACGCCCCGCTGGTCGCCGAACTGCGCGCCCTGGCGATGGCGGAGGAGCTGGCGGCCGAGGGAAGTCTGAAACCCGGCGCCTTCCGCACCGTTCGCCTTCACGCCATCGAAGCGGACGGCTGGCTCAGCGATCTTGCGCTGCGGACCAAGTTCAACACCGAATGGACCTTCCTCAACGACCTGAAGGCGCGAGGACGTGCGGCCGCCGATGACTGGCTCAACACCTGTCGCCCAACTGTGGGCCTGCGCGCCAGCGTCGATCTTCAGGCCCGCTTCGCCTAGCCCACATGGCCCGCAGCGCGCGTGAGACGGTCGTTGATGGCCTCGCCCAACCCCTCGGCTGGAATGGGCGACACGGCGATGCCTGCCGGATGAGTCCGGTCTGCCTCACGCAGCAGTCGGAACAAGTTGGCGGCCGCCTCACGCAGATCGCCGGTCGGGCTCAGGCTCCAGCGCGCATCGCCGACGCCCGCGCCGAACCCCAGCAGGATCTCGCCATCGCGTGCCTGATCCGCCTCGATCCGCACCGGAGCATCCGGCGCATAATGCAGCGTCAGCCGACCGGGCGACCGATGCCCCTCGCCGCTGTCGGCCAGCGGCCCGACCACTGCCTCAATCTCTGCCCGTGTCACCGATCCGGGACGCAGCAGCGACACCTGCCCGCCCAGCACCGAGACCACCGTGCTTTCCAGGCCGACGATGCAGGGACCGCCGTCGATCGCCGCACCGACGGCGAATCCCGTCTCCTCGACGGCATCGGTGAAGGTCGTGGGGCTGGGGCGGCCCGAACGATTGGCGGAAGGCGCCACGACCGGCCCGCCGAACGCGGCCAGAACCGCCCTGGCCTTTGCATGGCCGGGCACGCGGATCGCTACGCTGTCCAGTCCGGCCCGCGCCAGATCGCACACGCGCTCGGCGTCCCGCACAGGGGTCACCAAGGTCAGCGGCCCCGGCCAGAAGGCTTCGGCCAAGGCCCGGGCCTGTGGTCCGAAAACGCCGATCTCCTCGGCCGCCGCCGCATCGGAAACGTGGGAGATCAGCGGATTGAAACGCGGCCTTCCCTTGGCTTCGAATATGGCCGCTACCGCATCGGGATTGCCGGCGTCGGCGCCCAGACCATAGACGGTCTCGGTCGCCAGCAGAATCAGCTCGCCGCGGCGCAGGCAGGTCGCGGCCTGTTCGACAGTATCGCTCATGGTCGGCGCGGGATCAGGGGGATCATGCGGTGAAGCACATTATCGCGGTCCACGAACTGATGCTTCAGCGCCCCCAGCACATGCAGGGCGATCAGGACATACAGCCCCTTCACCACCAGACCATGCGCGGTCATGAAGCCACGCGCCGCATCACGACCGCCGGAAATCGGCAGCAGCGGCCAATCGAACAGACCGAACCACAGAATCTCCCGCCCCGCCGCCGACGACGCCATCCAGCCCGTCAGGGGAATGACGATCAGCGCCGCGTAGAAAAGCACGTGAACGGCGCGCGCCAGAGCCTTCTCCCATCGCGACATATCGCCTGGCAGGGCGATGGCCGGATTGGCCAGACGCCAGCCGATTCTCGCCAGGGTCAGCACCAGAATGGTCAGGCCGACCGACTTGTGCAGGCTGATGAACTCACGCGAAATCGGCCCCTCGGTCGCCTCATGCGCCGTCACCAGCAGGACTTGCGCTAGCACGGCCGCCGCAATCGTCCAGTGCATGATCAGCGACACGATCGAATAGCGGTTTCGCGGTTCGGCCATGACTTCCCTTCCGTGACGGCATGGCGTCACTGTGCCTCGACTAAGGTCCACGCGCCAAGCCGCTTGCGGCGAACGATGGAGACGGGGCACTTAGGCCGTAAAGAATACCGAGGAAACCCATGAGCTATCGCGCCCCCGTCCGTGACCTGGCCTTCACGCTGGAAGCCATCGCCGGAATGCCTGATCTGGCGGCCACCGGCGCCTTCCCGGATTATGACGTCGATGTCGCGGGCGCCGTGCTGGAAGCTGCGGGTCAGTTCTCAGAAGGCGTGCTGGCGCCGCTGAACCGTATCGGCGACCAGAAGGGCTCGCTCTACGCCAATGGCGCCGTCACCGCCGCGCCCGGCTTCGTCGACGCCTATCGCCAGTTCGCGCAAGGCGGCTGGACCAGTCTGTCGGCCTCGACCGAGCATGGCGGTCAAGCTCTGCCCAAGGCGCTGGAGCTGGCGTCCTATGAAACCGTCCACGCCGCAAACATGGCGTTCGGCCTGTGCCCCATGCTGTCCCTGGCCGCCATTGAGGCGCTGGAGCAGGTCGGAACCGAAGACCAGAAATCGAAATATCTGACCAAGTTGATCAGCGGCGAATGGACCGGGGCCATGGTGCTGACCGAGCCGGGCGCCGGTTCCGACCTGGGCGCGCTGACCGCCACCGCCACCCCGAACGGCGACGGCACATACGCGCTGAACGGCCAGAAGATCTTCATCACCTGGGGCGACCACGACGCCACTGACAACATCGTCCATCTGGTGCTGGCCCGCCTGCCGGACGCGCCCAAGGGACCAAAGGGCATCAGCCTGTTTCTGACGCCCAAGTTCGCGGTCAAGGATGACGGCAGCCTGGGCGACCGCAACGCCTTCCGCCCGGTCGGGGTCGAACACAAGCTGGGCATCCACGCCTCGCCCACCTGCGTCATGAGCTATGAAGGCGCCCGCGCCGAACTGGTCGGTCAGCCTAACCAGGGCCTGGCCCATATGTTCGTCATGATGAACGCCGCGCGTCTGGCCGTCGGCGTCGAAGGCGTCGGCATCGCCGAACGGGCCTATCAGCACGCTCTGGCCTATGCGCTGGAGCGCCGTCAGGGCCGCTCCGTCTGGACCGGCGAAGCCAACGCCCCGATCATCGACCATCCCGATGTGCGCCGCATGCTGGCGGTGATGAAGGCCAAGACCGCCGCCGCCCGCGCCATCTGCCTGTCCACCGGCGTCGCCGCCGATCTGGCCCGCCACGCCGTGAGCGAGGCCGACCGCAAGAAGTGGAAGGCCCGCGAAGACCTGTTCACCCCCATCGCCAAGGCCTGGTCAACCGATGTCGGCTGCGAGGTCGCCTCGCTGGGCGTTCAGGTTCACGGCGGCATGGGCTTCATCGAGGAAACCGGCGCGGCCCAATACTACCGCGACGCCCGCATCGCCCCGATCTACGAAGGCACCAACGGCATCCAGGCCATGGATCTTGTCGGGCGCAAGCTGTCGATGGACGGCGGCGAGTCGGCCAAGGTCCTGATCGCTGACATGAAGGCCACGCTCGCGGACCTGTCGCGCCTCTATTCGGGCAAGCCGGTCGAGCGTTTCGACACGGCCATCGAAGCGGTTGAGGACGCCACCCTGTGGCTGCTGGACCAGAAGACCAACCCGGACGCCGCCGCCGACGTGCTGGCCGCCGCCGACGCCTATCTGAAACTGCTGGGCGACGTGGTCGGCGGCTGGATGCTGGCCAAGGGCGCGCTGGCGGCCAAGGCGAAGCTGGACGCCAACGACGGCGATCCGGTCTGGCTGCAGGGCAAGCTGGACCTGTACGAAGTCTATGCCGCCAATGTGCTGGGCCATGTGTCGAGCCGTCTGGCCGCCGTCGGCCAGGGCGGCGACCTGCTGCGCCGGATCAGCGCTGACGTGCTTGCCGGCTGATCGGGGATCGCACGGAGCGCCGGGTCAAGGCCGACCCGGCGCATCCAACAGCGCGATGGCTTCCCGAACATAGGCGGTATGGGCGATGACGCCCAGCCCGATGCCCTGCCCTTGCCCCTGGGGCTGGCCCACCGGACCTGGGGCCACGACCTCCTTGATGACCACGCCGGCGATGACGGGCGGCTGCCCCGCTGCGCCGCCGCCGGGCCTGAACACCGGGCCGCCGGAATCGCCGGGAAACACGCGGAAGTCCAAAAGGAAGGTCGGAAACACCCTGATCGGCGTCAACGGCCACGAGGCGATCCGTCCGACCCGCAGGATCGGAAAGCCCGCGCGATTTGATGACAGGCCGCCCGGAAAGCCCAACGTGAACAACTCGTCCCCCGCTGCTGCGCCCGCAGTCTCAAACTCCTCGGCTTCCGCCAGCCAGGCCAGGGGAATCGCGGCCCGTGCAAAGGCCTCCGGCGCCGTGACCTCCATCACCGCAATGTCGCGATCGGGCGGCGTGCTCCAGAGCGGGTTCAGCGCTGCATCTCGAATCTCCAGCGGCTGAGGGCTGAAACGCCATCCCCCATCCGACTGTTGGACCCGCCACCCGACCCTCGCGGACCGCTCCGGCATCTGCTCAAGCACATGACGCGCGGTGACCAGCACGGTTCGCGGCGCACCGTTCGGGCGTGGTGCATTGACCAGAAAGGCTGTCGCAACAGTTCGCAGGCCCTCGCCCGACGGCTGGTCGATCTGGACCGTGGCGTTGATGACCGCCGCTGCAGCGTCGCGCCGCGGGTCGGCCGCCCTCGCCTCTGCAAAAGCCGTCTCGACGGGTGCAGGGGCTGAAATCTGATCGGCGAACATCAATCGAACCGGCTTTTCTGGCTTTTCTTCATTTGACGCCGCCCCCCGGCGCCGCACAAGGTCCGTCACTCGAACCAGGGGGCAACGACATGAATCGACGCGAAATGATCCTATCTACGGCGATGACCGCCGCCGCAGTCGCCACGCCCGCCCTCGCCCGCCAGCCTACCGGACCCTCGATGCCCCAACCTCCTGTCGCCAAGAAAATCCCTGTCGTCATCGAACAATTGGGCCGCACCCGGACCGACGACTATCAATGGATGAAGGACGACAACTGGCAGGCTGTCCTGCGTGATCCGACCCTGATCAAGGCCGAGGTCAAGGAGCACCTGACCGCCGAGAACGCCTATCGCGAAGCCATGATGGCCTCCACCGTCCCGCTGCAAGAGACGATGTTCGCGGAGATGCGCGGACGCATCAAGGAAGACGATTCCTCCGTTCCCGCCCCCGACGGCCCGTGGGAATACTACGTCCGCTACAACACCGGCGACCAGCACCCCCTCTATTGCCGCAAGCCGCGTGACGGCGGCGCAGAGACCATTCTGCTTGACGCCAACGTCCTGGCCGAGGGCAAGGCCTATTCGGAAATCTCGGCGGCTTCCCACAGCCCCGACCACGCCCTGTTCGCCTATGCCGAGGACGCGCAAGGCTCCGAGGTTCACAAGATCTACGTCAAGGACATCGCCTCGGGCGAAGTCCTGCCCGCCGTTATCGAAAGCGCCACCGGCGACTTCACCTTCTCGCCGGACAGCCAGTGGATCTTCTGGACCAACCGCGACGACAACGGACGCCCGGACAAGATCTTCCGTCGCCCAGTGCGCGGCGGTGAAACCACCCTGGTCTATGAGGAGGCCGACGACGGCATGTTCATCGGCGTAGGCCGCACCTCCGACGACCAGTTCATCGTCATCAGCATCCAGAACCAGGAAACCTCAGAGGCGCGCTATATTCCCGGCGCCACCCCGACGGCTGAACCTGTCGTGCTGGAGCCGCGCGTGGTGGCGACCCGTTACGATGTCGATCACTGGGCAGACCGTTGGGTGATCCGCACCAATGCGGACGACGCCGTGGACTTCAAGATCATCGAGGCCCCGACCGCATCGCCCGCCAAGGCGAACTGGAAGGATCTGGTCGCCCATACGCCCGGCCGCTTCATCGAAGGCCTGGACCTGACCAGGGACCACCTGGCCCGTCAGGAGCGCGCGGACGCCAACACACGCATCATCATCCGCGACCGCGCCGGCGCTGAGCACGAGATCGCCGTGGATGAACCCGCCTTCGCCCTGTCGCTGGCGGGTGCGTCGGAGTTCAACACGGTCAAGACCCGCTACGCCTACAACTCGCCGTCGACGCCGACCCAGACGTTCGACTACGACATGGCGACGCGTGAGCGGACGCTGCGCAAGACGCAGGAAATCCCTTCGGGCCACAACATCGCCGACTATGTCGTCGAGCGGCTGAACGCCCCCGCATCCGACGGGCAGCTGGTGCCGGTGACGCTGCTGCGGCGCAAGGACACCCCGGTCGACGGCTCGGCGCCCCTGCTGCTTTACGGCTATGGCTCGTACGGCATTCCCATGCCCGCCAGTTTCTCGGCCAACCGACTGTCGCTGGTGAACCGGGGCTGGATCTACGCCATCGCCCATATCCGCGGCGGTTCGGACAAGGGCTGGGGCTGGTTCCTGGGCGCCCGGCGCATGACCAAGAAGAACACCTTCACCGACTTCATCGCCGCTGCAGAACACCTGATCGACCGCAACTACGCCGCCGCTGGAAACATCGTCGCCCAGGGCGGATCGGCCGGCGGGATGCTGATGGGCGCGGTCAACAACATGCGGCCCGACCTGTGGGCGGGCGTGATCGGCCAGGTGCCCTTCGTCGACGTGATCAACACCATGAGCGACACCTCGTTGCCCCTGACGCCGCCGGAATGGCCCGAGTGGGGCAATCCCATCGAGGACGCCGCCGCCTACGACTATATGTACAGCTACAGCCCCTATGATCAGGTCGAGGCCAAGGCCTATCCGGCGGTGCTGGCGACCGGCGGCCTGTCGGACCCGCGCGTCACCTATTGGGAGCCGGAAAAATGGGTCGCCAAGCTGCGTCCCGCCACCACCTCCGGCAAGCCGGTGCTGCTGAAGATCAACATGGAGGCCGGGCATGGCGGCGCGGCGGGCCGATTCGACTACTTGAAGGAGGTCGCCCACGACTACGCCTTCGCCATCTGGGCCATCGACAAGGGCTGGGAGAAGGCGTGAGCGAACTGTTGCTGCGCGACGTTCGGTCCGACGACTTCCCCGTCATAACCGCCATCTACGCCGAGAGTGTCGCCAACGGTCGCGGCACTTTCGAGCTGGAGCCCCCAGACGAGGCGGAAATGCGGTCGCGCTTTGCGGCTGTCGAGGCGTTGGGCCTGCCTCGCCTCGTGGTGGAGATCGACGGCGCGGTGGTCGGTTATGCCTATGCGGGGCCGTTTCGCACCCGTCAGGCCTATCGCTACATGGTCGAGGATTCGATCTACGTCGCGCCACAGGCTCGGGGGCGCGGCGTCGCCGGGGCGCTGCTCGACGCGTTGATCGTGCGATGCGAGGCGATGGGCCTGCGTCAGATGGTGGCGGTGATCGGGGATGCGGAGAACACAGGCTCCATCGCCCTGCACCGCACCCGGGGCTTCTCCGACGCAGGCGTCTTCAAGGCCGCGGGCTGGAAGCACGATGACTGGCGCGACGTCATCTTCATGCAACTGCCTCTGAACTCGGGCGCCGAGACAGCGCCCGACGCGCCGGGCTTGCCACTGGTGGACAAAAAGTCGGTTTAAGGCGGACCTGTTGTCAGCCGTCTCGGCTACAGGATCGCGAAATGCTTGGCCGTCGCATAGGCGACGACGGCCGCCGTCGTCAGCGCGCCAACGCCGCAGACGAGCAGCACCAGCCGGATATGCCGGTGCAGATGGTAAAGCAGTTCGCCAATCATCGACCGCCCCAGTTGGCGGGCTGAACAGGCCAGTCCGCCCTAACCTTGATATCGCAAGGCCGACGTTAAGCTAAATCGCGGCCTTGTGAACAGGGTTATATCAAACTAGGCGGCTTTGGACCACAGCAGCGCCGATGAAGCTGGCGAACAGCGGGTGCGGTGCGAACGGGCGGCTCTTCAGTTCGGGGTGATACTGAACGCCGATGAACCACGGATGGTCTGGGCGCTCGACCGTCTCGGGCAGCACGCCGTCGGGAGACAGACCGGCAAAGACCAGGCCCGCCTTCTGCTCGATCGCTTCGCGATAGTTGATGTTCACTTCGTAGCGATGACGGTGCCGCTCGCTGATGTCGGTCGAGCCGTAGATCTCCGCGATCTTCGATCCAGCCTTCAGCGTGGACTCATAGGCGCCCAGACGCATGGTGCCGCCCAGATCACCGCCCTGCTGACGCAGAACGCGCTGATTGCCTTGCGTCCATTCGGTCATCAGGCCGACGACCGGCTCTTCGGTCGGACCGAATTCGGTCGAGGACGCCTTGGGATAGCCCGCAAGGTTCCGCGCCGCCTCGATCACCGCCATCTGCATGCCGAAGCAGATGCCGAAATAAGGGATGTTGCGCTCACGGGCGAAACGGGCCGCCTCGATCTTGCCTTCCGAGCCGCGCTCGCCAAAGCCGCCTGGCACCAGAACCGCGTGCGCGCCCTGCAGACGCTCTTCGCAGGCCTCCGGATCGCCTTCGAAGGTGTCGGCCTCGACCCAATCAATATTGACCTTGACGTTGTTGGCTACGCCGCCGTGATGCAGCGCCTCGATCAGCGACTTATAGGCGTCTTTCAGGACGGTGTACTTGCCGACCACGGCGATGGTGACTTCGCCGTCAGGATGCAGGCGGCGGCGCGCGATTTCCTGCCACAGGGTCAGGTCGGGCTCGGGCGCATCGGTGATGCCGAAATGGGCCAGAACTTCGCGGTCCAGGCCTTCGCGGTGATAATCCAGCGGCACGGCGTAGATGTCGGCCGAATCCATCGCCTGGATGACGCCGCTTTCCCGCACGTTGCAGAACTGGCCGATCTTGCGTTTTTCCTCAGCCGGGATCGGCTGTTCGCAGCGGCACAGCAGGATGTCGGGCTGAATGCCGATCGAGCGGAGCTCCTTGACCGAGTGCTGCGTCGGCTTGGTCTTCATCTCGCCAGCGGTCTTGATGAAGGGCAACAGGGTCAGGTGGACGAAGCACGACTGGCCGCGCGGCAGGTCCTGGCCCAGCTGGCGGATGGCTTCGAAGAACGGCAGGCCTTCGATGTCGCCGACAGTGCCGCCGATTTCGACCAGCACGAAGTCCACGTCTTCGCCCGCGTCGGTCACAGCAGGCGTCAGGCAGAAGGATTTGATCTGATCGGTGACGTGCGGGATCACCTGCACCGTCGCGCCCAGATAGTCGCCGCGACGCTCCTTCTCCAGAATCGTCGAATAGATGCGGCCAGTCGTGATGTTGTCGGACTTGGCCGCCGACACGCCGGTGAACCGCTCGTAGTGGCCCAGATCCAGGTCCGTCTCGGCGCCGTCATCGGTCACGAAGACCTCGCCGTGCTGATACGGGCTCATGGTGCCCGGATCGACATTCAGATAGGGGTCGAGCTTGCGCAGGCGGACCTTATAGCCGCGAGCCTGCAGAAGAGCGCCGAGAGCGGCGGAGGCGAGGCCTTTTCCTAGCGAGGAAACCACGCCGCCGGTGATGAACACATAGCGAGCCATGGGGGGACACCTTACTCCATGATTCGCTCCCGGCGTACGGCCCGGAGCAAATCGAACTGTTGATCAAAAGAAGAAAGCGCGCCCTGCGGCGCGCTTTCGGGAAGTCGATTGTGGCCGTCCGGCTTACTGGGCGGGAGGCGACGCAGGCGCCGGAGCAGGCGTGTGGGCGGCAGCCGAAGGCAGGCTGGCTTCCAGATCGTCCAGCGAAGGCGCGGTCGGGCGTGCCGGGGCGGCAGGCTGGGGCTGAGCCGGTTGCTGCTGCTGAGTCTGCGGCTGCGTCGCCAGCGAGCCAACGGCGTTGGCGTCGATGATGGAGACAGATGCGCGATCCATGTTGCCGACAACGGTCAGGGCGATGGTCAGGGCGAAAAGGATGCCCGCCAGCCACCAGGTCACGACCGTCAGCAGATTGCCGGCACCGCGCGCCGTCATGAAGCCCGACGGGCCTCCGCCCATGCCGAGCGCGCCGCCTTCGGAGCGCTGCAGCAGCACAACGCCCGTCAGGGAGATGGCGACGATGATGATGGCGACGAGCAGGATGGTCTGGAGCATGGCGTCATTCATGTGGGCGCGGATGTGCGCCGATCAAGCGGCGGGCTCTATCATTGAAGCCCGCGCGGGGCAAACATCATGCGGCCCTGATGATCTTGAGAAAATCGTCCGCCTTCAGGGAAGCGCCGCCAACCAACGCGCCGCCGACCTCGGCCGTGGCCAGAATGTCGGCTGCATTGTCGGGTTTGACCGAGCCGCCATAGAGAATAGGCGTCTTCGCCGCGCCCTGCCCCAACCGGGCGACGATTGCAGACCGAATCGCCGCGTGCACCTCGGCGATCTGCTCCAGCGTCGGGGTCAGGCCGGTGCCGATGGCCCACACCGGCTCATAGGCGACGGCGAAATCACGTTCTGCCAGACTATCCGGCAACGAACCGGCGACCTGGGCCGACACCACGGCGACCGCATCGCCCGCTTCGCGCTGCTCCAGCGTTTCGCCGACGCAGACAATCGGCTCCAGCCCGGCGGCTATGGCCGCCTCGACCTTGGCCGCCACATCTGCGTCCGTCTCGCCAAAACCAGCACGACGTTCCGAATGCCCCAGAATCACCAGCGTAGCGCCCGCATCGGTCAGCATTTCCGCCGACACCGAGCCGGTGAATGCGCCCTGCGGCTTGTCGTGACAGTCCTGCCCGCCCAGTTCGACCTTGCCGCCGTCCAGCGTGCTCCGCATCCGATCCAGTAGGGTGGCGGGCGGGCATAGGGCCACGCGGCAGTTGGCGGATTGGGCCTTGATTGCGTCCTGCAACGCCTGGGCTTCGGCCAGAGAGGCCGTCAGGCCGTGCATCTTCCAATTGCCAGCGATCAACTTCACGGATTGTTTCATGCGGCCCTGTCTAGGCGCCCAAAACAGGTAAGCCAAGACCCGTCGCCGCAATCTGAACATCATGCCGTCCTTGCGGGGGCGCGTGTCGCCCGACTATACGCCGAAGTGACGCCACTGTCGGCCAGTCCCGGGTTTTCGAATGATCACCGCCTTCCGCGCCTTTTCCCGATCCAAATGGGCCGCCGGCCTGCTCGTCCTGATTGCGGTCAGTTTCGTGATCGTCGGCGCGCGCATGGATGTCTTCGACAACCTTGGGCCCAAGCACGTCATCAGCGCGGGCGATCGCTCGATGAGCGAAGTCGAGTTCCGCACAGCCTTCGACCGCGTGCGTGAACGCGTGCAGGAGCAGGCCGGTCGTCCGCTGACGAACGCCGACCTGGTGGCGGAAAACATCCACGTCCGCTTCCTGGACAGCCAGACCGAGCAGCTGGGCTTCCTGAACTGGGCCTGGAAGGCCGGTCTGCGTCCCGGCAAGGAGCTGATCATCAAGCAGATCCGCCAGATCCCCGCCTTCTTCAACTCAGTCACCGGCCAGTTCGATCAGCAGGCCTACCAGGCCGCACTGGCCCAACAGAACCTGACCCCGGCCATGCTGGAGCAGGATCTTCGCGACCAGTACGCGACCGAACACTTCGGCGCCGCCGTCTATGCCGGCGCCCGCGTGCCGCGCATCTATGGCGCGCTTCTGGCGGGGCAGGCGTTCGAACGCCGCGACGGCCGCTGGTTCGAAGTCACCCAGGCCATGGCGGGTCAGGTCGCTGCGCCCACCGACGCGCAACTGAACGCCTTCATTCAGGAAAACGCCGCCCGCCTTCGCGCGCCGGAGTTCCGCACGGTTTCGGTCGTGCTGTTCTCGCCGGATCCCGCCGCCAACGCGCCGATCCCGGAAGCGCGCATCGTCGAGCGCTTCAACTTCAAGAAGGACAGCCTGGGCCAGCCCGAGACCCGCACCTTCGTCACTCTGACCGCGCCGAACCGTGAGACGGCAGACAAGATCGCCGCCGCCCTGCGCTCCGGTAAGTCGCCCGTCGACGCTGGACGCGAAAACAACGTCACGCCCGCCACCTTCACCGATCAACCGCGCAGCGCCCTGGGCGACCAGGCTGTTGCGGCGGCTGTGTTCGGTCTGCAAGCGGATCAGGTGTCCACACCGATCCAGGCTGGCGTCGGTTTCGCTGTCGCCAAGGTGACCAGCATCAAGGCCGGTCAAGCCGCAACGCTTGAAAGCGCCCGTCAGGAGATCATCGCAGAACTGCGTGCTGAAGACGCCAAGACCCAGACCTACGCCAAGGTCGAGAAGTACGAAGCCGCCCACCAGGCCGGCAAGGGTCTGGCGGACGCTGCACGTGAAGCCGGTGCCCGCATCGTTGACCTGCCGCCCTTCACCCAGGACGGCAAACTGCCTAACGGCCAGGGCCTGAACGCGCCGCCGCAAATCTTCCAGACCGCCTGGACCCTGGCCAAGGGCGGCGAAAGCGATGTGATCGACGCCGGTCAGGGCCAGTATTTCGCCGTGCGCCTGAACGACATCCGCCCATCGGCCCTGCCGACCCTGGCTGAGGTTCGCGAGCCTCTGGCCGTCGAATGGACCCGTCGTGAAGTCATGCGCCGCCTGTCGGCCAAGGCCGATGAACTGGCAGGCCAGATTCGCGCTGGTCAGGACGTCGCCGCCGTCGCCCGTTCGGTCAACGCGCCGCTGATCACGCGCACCAACGTCGTGCGCGATCAGGCCACGGTTCAGTCGCTGGGTCAGGGCATTGTCCAAGGCCTGTTTGGTCAGTCCAAGGGTCAGGTCTTCGCTCAGCCCGCCTCTGAAAACGCCTATGTCGTCGGTCGCGTGGACAACATCCACGCCGCTGATCCGGCTGTCGCTGGTCCGCTGGCCGAACAAGCGCGCCCGCGCATGACGCAGGAACTGATCCAGGCCATGGTTCAGGCCTCCTTCTCCGCTGGCGCTCAACGCTCCAAGGCCAAGAACGACCCCGCGCTGGCGCGCACGGCCCTGGGCCTGTCCGCCACGGGCTCCGCTCCCGCAGCCCCGGCGCAATGACCGCAGAAGACGCAGACCGCTCCGATTTCGAAACCTTCGCCGCCGGTCTATCGATCGGTCGGCCGCAGGTGGTGGTTCGACGGATCATCGACGACCTGGAAACCCCGGTTTCAGCCTATCTGAAGCTGGGGCGCGACCGCCCTTACGCCTGTCTGCTCGAGTCGGTCGAAGGCGGGGCGGTGAAGGGTCGTTATTCGATCCTGACGCTGGACCCGGATGTCGTCTGGCGCTGCCGTGGCGATCAGGCCGAGCTGGCGCGCGGCGGCGACATCGCCAATGGCAGGTTCATCGCCGAAGCCGAACCCACGCTGAAATCGCTTCGCGCCCTGATCGCTGCGTCCAAGTTCGACCTGCCCGCCGACCTGCCCCCGATGGCCGCCGGTCTGTTCGGCGTGTTCGGCTATGACATGGTGCGTCTGCTGGAGCCTCTGGGCGCACCCAATGCCGATCCGCTGGACCTGCCCGACGCGGTGCTGACGCGCCCGTCTCTGGTGGCGATCTTCGATTCGGTTCGCCATGAGATCGTGTTAGTCTCGGCCGCCTATCCTGACGCCGGCGTGTCGGCGCAATCGGCGTTCGATTCAGCCCTGTTGCGCCTGGACGCCTTCGAGAACGCCCTGCGTGAGCCTCTGCCCGTCCGCGCGGCGCCGCAGCCTGCACCGGCCACAGTGTTCCAATCACCCGTCGATGGCGAAGGTTTCGCCGAGATGGTGGCGCGCGCCAAGGACTACATCAGTGCAGGCGACATCTTCCAGGTCGTGCTGAGCCACCGTTTCTCGGCGCCCTGGTCGGATGATCCGTTCGCCTTCTATCGGTCCCTGCGACGCCAGAACCCCTCGCCCTATCTGTTCTATCTGAACTTCGAAGGCTTCCAGCTGGCCGGGTCCAGCCCGGAGATTCTGGTTCGCTTGAAGGATGGCGAAGTCACTATCCGCCCGCTGGCCGGAACCCGCGCCCGCGGCGCCACGCCAGAGGCGGATAAGGCGCTGGAAGCCGAACTTCTGGCCGATCCGAAGGAACTGTCCGAGCATCTGATGCTGCTGGACCTGGGCCGCAATGATGTGGGCCGCGTCGCAGCCCCGGGCACTGTCGAGGTCACGGAAAGCTTCGTCGTCGAACGCTACAGCCAGGTCATGCACATCGTCTCCAACGTGCGCGGCAAGGCCGATCCAAAACTGGATGCGGTCGACACGCTTCTGGCCGCCCTGCCCGCCGGCACCCTGTCCGGCGCGCCCAAGGTCCGAGCGATGGAAGTCATCGACGAACTGGAAAGCGAAAAACGCGGCGTCGGATACGGCGGCGGCGTGGGCTATATCTCGGCCGGCGGTGAAGCGGATATCTGCATCACCCTGCGCACCGCCCTATTCGCGGACAACCGAATCTTTGTGCAGGCGGGCGCGGGCGTCGTGGCGGACAGCGATCCCGCCGCCGAATACGCCGAAACCCAGCACAAGGCGCGTGCGCCCATGCGGGCGGCTGACGACGCCTGGCGCTTCCGCACCGGCAATCGCTAACGGGTGTAGCTGGCGTTCGGGTTATCGATCTGGACGCCAGGCCCTAGGACGACGACCCCCGCCATCACGACCGCAGCCGTTGCGGCGAATGCGGCTGCGCTCAGCGCCGCCAGCGCGCTGGGCTTCGGCTCGTCCACGACCAGCCGGTCCCTGGCGGCCGCGATCTTGTCGGCGATGTCTTTTTCAGCAGTCAGTTTCACGCCCCCATCAGACGCCGCCATCGGTTAAGATGCGCTTTAACGCGACGCATGCTTGGCGAGACGGCCTGTCACGCCTAGAAGCCAAGTCATGATCCTCGTCGTCGATAACTACGACAGCTTCACCTACAATCTCGTCCACTACCTCGCGGAGTTGGGCGCGCCGACGCATGTGGTGCGCAATGACGACTTGACGGTGGATGAGGCGTGGGCGCTGAACCCCGCCGCCGTGCTGCTGTCGCCCGGTCCCTGCGCACCTGATCAGGCCGGCATCTGCCTGTCGCTGATCCAGACGGCGCCTGCATCCATGCCTATTCTGGGCGTCTGCCTGGGCCATCAGGCCATCGGTCAGGCGTTCGGCGGAGACGTGATCCGCGCCAAGACCCTGATGCACGGCAAGACCTCGCCGATCCTGCACGAGGGGAAAAGCGTCTTTGCGGGTCTGCCTTCGCCGTTCACGGCGACGCGATATCACTCGTTGGCCGTCAAGCGCGAGACCCTGCCGGACGATCTGGAAGTCACGGCCTGGACGGCGGATGGAGAGATCATGGGCCTGCAGCACCGCACCCGCCCGATCCACGGCGTCCAATTCCACCCGGAATCCATCGCCACCGAACACGGCCACGACATGCTGGCCAACTTCCTTGAGATCGCCGGCGTCAAGCGCCTCGCGGCCGCCTGATCATGGCGGACGGTTTCAAGCCGCTGCTGGCGCAGCTGGTCGATGGGCAGCCGCTGACGTCAGAACAGGCGCACGACTTCTTCGCCGCCTGCCTGCGCGGCGAACCGACCCCCGCTCAGGTCGCCGCCGCTCTCACAGCCCTGCGGATGCGCGGTGAGACGGTGGATGAAATCGCCGCCTTCGCCCTGGCGATGCGTGAAGCGTCCCTGACGCTCGATCACCCCTATGAGGTCATCGACACCTGCGGCACAGGCGGCGACGGCCAGCACACCTTCAACATCTCGACCGCAGCGGCCCTGGTGCTGGCGGGCGCGGGCTTGAAGGTCGCCAAACACGGAAACCGGGCGATTTCATCAAAGTCCGGCTCATCGGACGTGCTTTCAGTTCTGGGCGTCAACCTGATGGCGCCACAGGCCCGACAGCGTAAGGCGCTGGATGAGGCAGGCATCTGCTTCCTGTTCGCCCCCGCCTACCACGGTGCGACGCGCCATGTCGGACCTGTGCGCGCCGAGATTGGTTTTCGCACCGTTTTCAATCTGCTCGGCCCGCTTTCGAACCCAGCATCTGCAAAACGCCAGGTCATGGGCGTCTATGACCCGCGCCTGTTGGAGCCGCTGGCCGAGGTATTGGGTCGACTGGGCGCCACGCGCGCCTGGACCGTTCATGGCCAAGGTCTGGACGAGTTGGCGACTTCCGGCTCCACCGAGGTGGCGGAATGGAAGAACGGCGTCGTCCGCCGCTTCCAGGTCACGCCCGAAGACGCAGGCCTGCCCCGCGCTTCGATTGAGGCCATCCGTGGCGGGGACGGCGAAGAAAACGCCGCTGCTCTGCGCGCCCTGCTGGCGGGCGCGACCGGAGCCTATCGCGACATCGTCCTGCTGAACGCCGCCGCCGCCCTGGTCGTATCCGATCGCGCCGAAACCCTGGCCGAGGGCGCCGCCATAGCCGCGGCCTCCATTGACGAAGGCCGCGCCGCCGAAGCTCTGCAGCGACTGGCCCAGATCACCTCCACGCCGCTGGACACCGAAGAAACCGCATGACCGACGTTCTGGACCGCATCGCCGCCTATAAGCGCGAGGATGTCGCTGCGCGTAAAACTGTGACATCGCAGACCGCGATTGAGGCCCTGGCGGCGACCGCCTCTGCGCCTCGCGGCTTCCGGGCAGCGTTGGAGCGTGTGGGTGAGGAGACGGGACGTCCCGCCCTGATCGCTGAAATCAAAAAAGCCAGCCCGTCCAAGGGCCTGATTCGCCCTGACTTCGATCCGCCCGTATTGGCCCGCGCCTACGAAGCGGGCGGCGCCGCCTGTCTGTCAGTGCTGACCGACGGTCCCAGTTTCCAGGGCGACGACGCCTATCTGGGGCTGGCCCGCGACGCTACGTCCCTGCCCTGCCTGCGCAAGGACTTCCTGGTCGATCCGTGGCAGGTGGCGGAAAGCCGGGCGCTGGGCGCGGACTGTATTCTGATCATTCTGGCGATGATTGACGACACCCTGGCGGCGGAGTTGCTGTCAGAGGCGGAACGCTTCGGCATGGACGCCCTGATCGAGACCCACGACGAGGCGGAAATGGCCCGCGCCTGCGCGCTGGGCGGGGATCTGGTCGGGGTCAACAACCGCTCGCTGCGGACCTTTGAGGTCGATCTGGAGACGACGGAGCGCCTGTCCATGCTCAGCCCCGTCCGCGCCCTGCTGGTCGCCGAGAGCGGCATCTTCACGCCGGATGACGTGGCCCGCGTCTCCGCCGCCCACGCCCAGGCCATCCTGGTCGGGGAAAGCCTGATGCGGCAGGCGGATGTCGAGACGGCGACAAGGCAACTGCTGGCCGCCTGATCGCTGTTTGTCACGCAGCGCTAACGGCGCCGTTAAGTTGACATTAGGACGGAACACTTACAGAACATCGTCAATGTTCACGGCCCGTTCCGATTCGAGGAAGGGGCGCATGAGGGCCTGGCGATGCTCACGCGTAAGCAGCACGAACTGCTGATGTTCATCCACGAACGGATTCAGGAGACGGGCGTCTCTCCTTCGTTCGACGAGATGAAGGAGGCGCTGGATCTGGCGTCCAAATCGGGCATTCACCGACTGATCACGGCGCTGGAGGAACGTGGGTTCATTCGCCGCCTGGCCCACCGCGCCCGCGCGCTGGAGGTCACCAAACTGCCTGAACAGGCCACCGCCGGCGCGCCGCGTGGACGTGCGGGGTTCAAGCCCGATGTCATCGAGGGCGGCGCCAATACGCCTCGCCCCGTCGTTGCCGCCGTCGCCAACGACACCCGCGAACTGCCGCTGCTGGGCAAGATCGCCGCTGGCACACCCATCGCGGCCATCCAACACGAACAGGAACGCCTGCCGGTGCCGGAATCCATGCTGGGCAAGGGTGATCACTATCTGCTGGAGATCGAGGGCGACTCGATGATCGAAGCGGGCATCCTGAATGGCGATCTGGTCGTGATCCGTCGCGGCGACACCGCCAACAACGGCGAGATCGTCGTGGCCCTGGTCGAGGGCGAGGAAGCCACGCTGAAACGCCTGCGCCGCAAGGGCGCCTCCATCGCGTTGGAACCGGCCAACCGCAACTATGAGACCCGCATCTTCGGCCCGGATCAGGTCGAGGTTCAGGGCAAGCTGGTCGGCCTCATGCGGCGTTATCACTGACATCGGGATCAGGTTGACGCGACCAGGGCCGTTCACCTCTCACATCCGACGTCCAGACGGCCCGCCAGCGCGGGCCGTTTTCATTTTTCGTACGCCACAGCTCAACAGCGCCGCCGCGCGCGAAGTCAACGCCATCCAGAATCAACCGTCCCTGACAGGACGAAGGCAGATCTGACACCGCAGCCCGGATGCTGATCACCTCGGCTGACTGACACAGACCCTCCATTTGTTCGACGTTGGGTGCGCGCTTGCCCCACCACAGGGCGACGGGTCCGGCATCCGGAGTGTTCGGGCGGCAGGAGAAACGATCACAGGACCACCCCTCGATATCCCGTCCGACCATCTCCAGCCCCCGCCGACGCGACCACAGGTCGGCGGCGAACTCCCGCACGCCAGGTCTGACGATGATAGCCTCAACGCCACGGTGGATGGCGGCATTGGTTCCTCCATCCCCGATCCACAGATCGGGGACCGGCGCACGCGGCCAGATCATCACCGCCGCCGCGAACGGCAGTCCCAGCCATCTGAGCCGCCCGCGCCACAGGCAGACGAAGACTATGCCCAGAAAGGCGATGGGCAGGACATAATCCGGCGCACTGGGGATCGTCTGCACCGCGCCGGGAAGTCCTGCGGTCCAACTCCCGATCGCCAGCATGATGTCGACGCCCCATCCGGCCACCGCCAGAAACGGACCGCCCAAGCCGAGCGGTTCCAGCGCCGCCCCCAACGCAAGCGCAGGCATCAGGATGAAATCGGCGACCGGCGACGTGCCCAGATTGGCCAACAGCCCGTACACAGCCGTGCGGTTGAAATGCTGCATGGCGAACGGTCCCGTCGCCATCCCCGCCACTAGGCTGGCCGCGACCGCCGCGAACAGCCAACCGCCGAACCGCTGAACCGCCGCGATGGGCCAGGGCACCGATATCTCCCGCGTCCTTTTGGGCCACGCCTCGACCAGAGCGACCAGGGCCGCCGTCGCCGCAAACGACATCTGAAAGCCGGGTGTGACGACCGCTTCCGGCTGCACCAGCAGGACAATGAAGGCGGCGACCGCCAACCCATGCATCGTCACCGCCTGTCGGTTCAGCAGGATGGCCAGAAAGGCGATGGAGGCGGTGACGGCGGCGCGCTCGGCCGGCGCCGGCGCGCCTGACACGACCAAATAGGCGCCCACCGCGATCAAACCGGCGACGGCGGCGATCTTCTTGCCCGGCGTCCGCAGCGCCAGCCAGGGTACGGCCGCCACCAGCAGCCGCACCGCAAAGAAGACGAAACCGCCCACAATGGCCATGTGCAGTCCGGAGACGGACAGGATGTGCGCGAGCCCCGAATCCCGCATGATGTTGATGTCGTCCTGGCTGATCCAGGTTTCATGGCTGGTGGTCATGGCGGCGGCGATCCCGCCCGTTCTTTGCCCCAGACGCGCGACGATCCTTTCGGACAGGCCATAGCGCGCGCCATTCACCGCCATCTCCAGCCGCAGCCGCCAGGACGGAGGCGGCAGGTCGATGTGACGCGTCTCGCCAAGGCCGAACGCCACTCCGCCCATGCCCTGAAAGAAGGCGTTTCGTCCAAAATCATAGGCGCCGGGACTGGCGGGCGCCGGCGGCGGATTGAGGATGGCGAACAGGCGGATCGCCTCTCCAGGCCGGGGCGGTTCGCCGCGCACCGTGGCGCGAAGACGCACAGGCGTGTCCTGCGGCGCCACGCCGCGTATCCAGACCGGCGCGATCACGACGCGGGCGCCGCGCTGCCCCGGACTGTCGACATCGACCACCCAGGCCTCGATAGAGGTCGGTCGGCTCAAGGCAGGCGCAATAGGCGCTGTGACCATGTCCGTGCGCAGCTTGGCCGCCGTGACGCCGCCGCACAGGCAGGCCAGAATCATCAGGGGCCAGGTGAACCGACGCGACCATCCGCGTCGCCGCGCTGCAAACCATGTCCCAACCGCTGCCCCGCTGAGCAGGATCAAGATCAAAAGCGCCGGTTCGGCTCGGAGCGAAAAATAGATCCCACTGCCGCACCCAAAGGCGACCGGGCCCCATAGCCGCCAGCGGAGGGCCTGAGCCTCGATTTGGTAGCGCAACCAAACGCGCAATCGCGCGGCGGGGGTAGGCTTTGCTGCATCGGGGCGTATAAGGGCGTCGCTTACGGACCCTCCCCCAATGACCTCACCTTCCTCGACAGTTGTCACCCGCTTCGCCCCCTCGCCGACAGGCTATCTCCATATTGGCGGTGCGAGAACAGCATTATTCAACTGGTTGTACGCCAAGAGACACGCTGGACGTTTCCTGATCCGTATCGAGGATACGGACCGTGAACGGTCCACCGACGAAGCGGTGAAGGCGATCTTCGACGGGCTGAGCTGGCTGGAGCTGTTCGCCGACGAAGAACCGGTGTTCCAGTTCAGGCGCGCTGATCGGCATCGCGAGGTGGTCAACGCCTTGCTGGAAACCGGCCACGCCTATCGGGACTTCACCTCCGCTGAAGAAACCGGACGACTGCGTGACGAAGCCAAGGCCGAGAAACGGACCTTCGAATCGCCTTGGCGCGACCGCGAACCGACCGTCGACGATCTGGCCCTGCCCCACGTCGTGCGTTTCCGCAGGCCGCAGGCCGCGACGGTCACCGTGAATGACGAAGTCCAGGGCGCAGTCAGCTGGTCGACGAACGACCTCGACGATCTGGTTCTGCTGCGCTCCGATGGTGCGCCGACCTATAATCTGGCTGTTGTCGTCGATGACCACGACATGGGCGTGACCCACGTCATTCGCGGCGATGACCACCTGAACAACGCCGCCCGTCAGAGCCTGATCTATGATGCGCTGGGCTGGACCCGGCCCAGCTTCGCCCATATCCCGCTGATTCACGGCCCGGACGGCGCCAAGCTGTCCAAGCGTCACGGCGCTCAGGCGGTGCACGAATACGCCGAGATGGGCTACCTGCCTGAGGCCATGCGCAACTATCTGGCGCGCCTGGGCTGGGCGCACGGCGACGACGAGCTGTTCAGCGACGCCCAGGCTGTCGAATGGTTCGGTTTCGACGGCATCGGCAAGGCGCCGGCCCGCCTGGACTTCGACAAGCTGGCCCATGTCAACGCGCACTGGCTGCGCCTGGCCGATGACGAACGACTGGCCAAGCTGGCTCTGGACGCCCACCTTCAGCGCGGGCGTGAAATCGCCGAGGACGACGAAGCCAAGCTGCAACGCGCCATGCCATTGGTGAAGGACCGCGCCAAAACGACGCTGGAATTGGCCGAGCAGACGGAATTCGTTCTCAAGGCCCGCCCTCTGGCGCTGGACGACAAGGCGCGCGGCATGTTGGCGGGCGAGACGCTGGAGCGTCTGGGCCGCCTGCGCGACCGTCTGGCGCTGTTCCAGTCGTGGGATGTTTTCGCACTGGAAGCCGAACTCAAAAGCTTCGCCGAATCCGAAAATGTCGGCTTCGGAAAGATCGGGCCGCCCATGCGCGCGGCTCTTACCGCAGGGGCAACTTCGCCTGATATCGCAAGAACTTTATCCGCTCTTGGCCGCGACGAAAGTCTCGGGCGCTTGGATGATGCGCTGCAACAGACTAAGTGACACCCACAAACCAAAGCGCCCGACGCCTCCCCGCGCCTGGACGTATGATGCAAAGGGGCATTCATGACTGAACAAGCCAAAACCGCCGGCTCGGCGACCCTGTCCTTCGAGGACAAGACCATCGAGCTTCCGGTCCTTTCGGGCTCCACCGGCCCGGACGTCATCGACATCCGCAAGCTTTATGCGGGTACGGGCGCCTTCACCTTCGATCCCGGCTTCACCTCGACGGCGGCGTGCGAATCGGCGCTGACCTACATCGACGGCGACGCAGGCGTGCTGCTGCACCGCGGCTATCCGATCGACCAACTGGCGTCGAAATCGAACTTCCTGGAAGTGTGCCACCTGCTGCTGCACGGCGAACTGCCGACCGCCGCAGAGTTCGAAAAGTTCGAAAACAGCATCACCACCCACACGATGCTGCACGCCCAGTTCGACCGCTTCTTCGAGGGCTTCCGCCGCGACGCTCACCCGATGTCGATCATGGTCGGCACCGTCGGGGCCCTGTCGGCCTTCTATCACGACAGCCTGGACATCCATGATCCGGTGCAGCGCGACATCTCGGCCATCCGCCTGATCGCCAAGATGCCGACCATTGCGGCCCGCGCCTACAAGTACCACGTCGGCCAGCCCTTCATCTCGCCGCGCAACGACCTGTCGTACGCCGAAAACTTCCTGCGCATGTGCTTCGCCGTGCCGGCCGAGGACTATCACGTCGATCCGGCCCTGGTTCGCGCCATGGACCGCATCTTCACCCTGCACGCCGACCACGAGCAGAACGCCTCGACCTCGACCGTTCGTCTGGCCGGTTCGTCGGGCGCCAACCCGTTCGCCTGTATCGCCGCCGGCATCGCCTGCCTGTGGGGCCCGTCGCACGGCGGCGCCAACGAAGAAGCGCTGAACATGCTCAAGGAAATCGGCACGCCCGATAAGATTCCTGAGTTCATCCAGGGTGTTAAGGACCGCAAGTTCAAGCTGATGGGCTTCGGACACCGCGTCTATAAGAACTACGACCCGCGCGCCAAGGTCATGCAGCAGTCGGCCTATGAAGTGCTGGCCGCAACGGGCCGTGAGAACGATCCGCTGTTCCTGGTCGCCAAGGAGCTGGAGAAGGTCGCCCTGTCGGACGAATACTTCACCTCGCGCAAGCTGTTCCCGAATGTCGACTTCTACTCGGGCATCACCCTGTCGGCGATGGGCTTCCCGACCACCATGTTCACCGTCCTGTTCGCCCTGGCCCGCACCGTGGGCTGGATCGCTCAGTGGCAGGAAATGATGGCGGATCCGTCGCAGAAGATCGGCCGCCCGCGTCAGCTGTACACCGGCCCGACCGAGCGCGACTACGTGGCCATCGATCAGCGCGGCTGATCGACCCATCATGGTCAGAAATGCAAAACGCCGGGGCAGTCGCCCCGGCGTTTTTCTATGCTCATCATGCAGCGCGGGTCAGACCAGCCGCAAATCCTTGAACCGCTCTGCCAGGTCATCCAGATCGCGGTGCATATGCGCCAGTCCGATGGCCGCTGCGCCCAGAACCATGTCATCGCCCTCGACCGCGACCGACAGAGCCAGGGTCGCGTCCAACGGTCCCATCGGATCGGTCGCTTTGCCGACCGATAAGGCCTCCAACCTTTCAACCGCGCGATTTGCGTCCCTCGACCAGGGGCCCAGACGCCCCGACGCTCCATCGGCCTGGAAGCCGCGCCCCAGGATCACGATGTCGCTTCGAACCCGCCAGAAAGCCCGCGCCAGAGCCGCACGGTCGGCCGTCTCGCGTTGTGGTCCAGGCAGGTCGATGACATTCTTGGCCGCCGTATCCAGCTTATCCAAGCGCCGCTTCAGATCGGCGTGACGCTTGCGGATTTCGACCCGGTCGCGATCATCTGCTTTGAGCACCAGCGCCAGAAGCGCAGCCGCCTCTCCTGCTGCGTCGCGCGCCTGAAGACGGAAATGCTGCCGCGCATGTCTGGGAAACAGCGCCAGAATGGACACCACGCCGACGCCGCTGCCGACCAGAATCTCCATGACGCGATCCAGCGCCAGCGAGGCCGGGCCGTCGACGCCGCTGCCGCCTGCGATCACGATGGCTGCGGTCACAGGTGCGATTTTCAGCCAGGGTCGTCCTGCGCCCAAAAAGGCCAAGGCCGCCGTTGATACGGCTATGGCGCCGGCCAACCCCTCCATGCCTGCCGGCCGGACAAAGGCCACTGCCGCGCCGACAAAGGCGCCGGTTACAGTGCCCAGCGCCCTGTCACGCGCGACAGTCAGCACGCCGCCGCCGATGCTGGCCTGGATGACGACGATGGTTGAGATCACGCTCCAGTACGGATGCGGCAACTGCAGAAACGTCGCCAGATAGAGGGAGACTGTCGCGCCGACCGCCATCTGCAGGGCCGCGCGGACCTCGGAAGCATGACGGGGACTGAGCAGCCGCGCCATCGTCAGCCTCGCGCCACCTGCGCCTTGGCGGCGATCACCCGCAGGACAGCGTCTGCCGCCAGATCAGACGGATCCGGACCGCCGCGCCCCATCAGGTCCAGCGCCGCCGTCTGCTGCGCCGCCTGCTCCGCTGCGGCGACCGGATCAGCCAACAGCCTGCCCACCGCCTTGGCCAATGCATCAGGCGTCGCCTCGTCCTGAATGAACTCCGGCGCGATCCGCTGGTCGGCGGCGATGTTGAACAGGGTGATGTGCTTGGCCGTCACCAAACGCTTCATCAGCAGATAGCTGAGGCCGTCGATCCGATAGGCGATCACCATCGGCGCGCCAGCAAGGGCCAGTTCAGTCGAAACCGTTCCGCTGGTGGCCAAGGCCGCATTGGCGGCACGCATGGCGTCGTATTTCTCGGCCTCATCGATCAGATGAACCCGGAAGGGCCAGGCGGCGACGCGGGCCGCGACGTCCTGGGCCACAGTTCCGGCTGCGACCACGGCCACTTCCAGACCGGGATCGGCGCTCTTCAGCCTTGCGATGGTCGCTTCGAATACAGGCGTCATGCGGTTGATTTCGCTGGGACGGCTGCCGGGCAGGACCAGCAGCAGCGAAGGCTCTGGCCCAATGCCGCGCCGTGCCCGAAACGCCGGGCCGTCGGCGTGGCTCATATCGACATGAAGCGCGGACGACCCGACAACCGTCGTCGGCAGACCCTCTCGCTCAAACCAGAGGGCGTCGAAGCCATAGAGGGCCAGCAGGTGGTCCACCGCCCCCGCCAGCGTCTTGGCCCGCCCCGGTCGGGACGCCCAGACCTGAGGTCCGACGTATTTGATCAAAGGCACGTTCGGTTGCGCCGCCCGGATCGCCTTGGCCACGCGGATGGTGAAGCCCCAGCTGTCGATCAGCACCACGGCGTCGGGCTTTTCACGCGCAGCCAGCGCCGCGGTCTCCGCCACGCGCGCCTTGACCTTGCCATAGGCCCGCAAGCCCTCAATCCAGCCCAGGATGGACAGTTCGGCGATGTCGAACGGGCTGGCGACGCCCTGTTCCGCCATCTTGGGCCCGCCCACGCCGACGAAGACGACGTCCGGTCCCAGACGCGACTTCAACGCTTTCGCCAGACCCGCGCCAAGTGCGTCGCCGGAGGCTTCAGCTGCGACCAGCATCACTTTCAGAGGACGGCTCATCGAACTTCCCCCCAAACGAACAGCCCAAGCCGATCCGCTGTCGCGATGATGGCGGCGCGGTCAATCAGGATCAAATGACCAGACAGACCGCCGATGCCCGCCAGGCCCGCCGCCGCAGCAAGTTCGACCGTCCGGGGGCCTATGACAGGCATGTCCACGCGCAGATCCTGGATCGGCTTGGGCGCCTTGCCCAGCGCCCCCTTCCGTTCAGCAGAACTGCCGCGCAGATCGGCAGGCAGTCCAGCGACGCGCGCCAGCATGGCGTCGGTGCCCTCCTGGGCTTCAACGGCCAGCACCAGGCCGTCAACGACGACCGCGCCTTGTCCAATATCAAGTTCACCTGATTTTTCAGCGACATGAAGCGCTTTCTTCAGGTCGAATAGTTGCTCGGCTGTCGGACTTACACGCCCCAGCGCTCCTGACGGAAGAGTCTCGCCACCCAGAATGTCATCGGCGCCTTCGACGGCGAAACCTTCGGCCTCGAACACCGACAGAATTTTGCGCAACAGGGCGTCGTCGCCTTTCGTCGCCGCCGCAATGATGCCGGGCAACAGAGACGCGCCCTTAAGATCGGGCTTCAACGTCTTGAAGTCAGGGCGATTGACGATGCCCGCCAGACAGACGGATGTGCAGCCTTCCGATTTCAACGTCTTCAGAATGGCCCCGATCTGCGCCATGCCGAACTCATCGCCGGGCCAACGTATCAGGTGCGGGTCAGCGAATCCCGCCAACCGCACCACAAACACCGCGCGGCCTTCCGCATCACACCGCGCCGCCACCGCCGCCGGCAAATCGCCGCCGCCAGCAATCAGGCCCAGCTTTCCGCTGACGCTCATTCCGCGTTCGGCAGGCACAGCGGACGTCGCCCGCCGTCACGGATGAAGGCGATGATCTCCATGATCTCGGGCAGGTCGGAATAGGCCGCCGCCACGCCATCGATGCGCCCGGCGAACTCGCCCTGACCTTCGAACAGATCGCGATAGGCGGCCAGCAGTCGTCGAACCTGATCCTTGCCATAGCCTTTGCGCTTGAGCCCGATCAGGTTCAGCCCCCGCAAGCGCGCATGATTACCCCAGGCCGAGCCATAGGGGATGACGTCGCGCGTTACGGCGGCCAGACCGCCGATTATCGCCCCCTGCCCCACACGGCCGTTCTGGTGCACGGCGCACAGACCGCCCAGGAAGACCTTGTCGCCAATGTGCGCATGACCGCCCAGCGTGGAGTTATTGGCCATGACGACATTGTCGCCGACAACGCAGTCATGGCCGACGTGGGCGCCGGTCATGAACAGATTGTTCGAGCCGATCACCGTCACCCCGGTTCCTTGCGGCGTGCCCCGATTGAAAGTGCAGTGCTCGCGGATCTGGTTGTTGGCTCCGATCTCAAGCCGCACCGGCTCGCCCCTATAGCCATTATGCTGGGGATCACCTCCAATGACGGCGAACGGATGGATGATGGTGCCTTCGCCGACCGTCGTATCCTGTTGGACCACGACATGGCTGACCAGCCGCACGCCTGCCGACAGGACGACATTCGGCCCGACCGTGCTCCACGGCCCGACAACGACGCCGTCGGCAAGACGGGCGGAGGCGTCGATGATGGCGGTCGGGTGAATGGTCATCAGGCGGCGGGCTCCGGCACGGTCACGACCATGGCCATGAATTCGGCTTCTGCGGCCAGCTTGCCGTCGATGAAGGTTTCGCCACGGAACTTGTAGGCGTCGCCACGCGCGCGGATCACCTTGACCTCCATGCGTAACTGATCGCCCGGACGCGCAGGCTTGCGGAAGCGAACGCCGTCAATGGACATGAACATGATGACCTTGTCCGCCACCGCCACGTCCAGCGTCTTGGACATCAGAAGCGCGCCGGTCTGGGCCATGGCTTCGACGATCAGAACGCCCGGCATCACCGGATCGATCGGGAAGTGGCCGGGGAAGAACGGCTCGTTATGCGTGACGTTCTTGATGCCGACGATGGAGGTCGCGGGCGTGAAGTCTTCAGCCTTGTCCACCAGCAGGAAAGGATAGCGATGCGGCAGCCGCCGCATAACCTCGGCGTAGTCGATCTTGCCGTCGTCACTCATCCCTATGATTCCTTTGGAGCCTTCTTTGCAGAGGCCTGTTTGGCGAGCCAGACGGTTTCGCGCAAGAACTGACGGATCGGGCGCGCGGGATAACCAGACCAGGTTTCACCCGCCGGGATATTGGCCAGCACGCCAGCCCCTGCTGCGACACGCGCGCCTTCGCCGATGGTGATGTGATCGCCGATCCCGGCCTTGCCGCCGAATATGACATTGTCACCCACGGTCACGGAGCCGGAGATCCCGGTGTTGGCGACTAGCAGGCAGTTGCGGCCAATGACGCAGTTGTGGCCCACCATGACCAGGTTATCGATCTTGGTGTTCTCGCCGATGACCGTGTCATCATAGGCGCCGCGGTCGATGCAGCTGTTGGCGCCGACCGTCACCCCGTCCTGCAGGATGACGCGGCCCAGTTGCGGAATATCCATGACACCGGCAGCCGTGCCGGTCGCGCCGAACCCCGCCTCGCCGATGCGTGCCCCCGCATACAGCTTCACCCGATCCCCGATCAGGGCGAAGCTGACGGTGACGTTCGAACCGATCACGCAGTCGCGCCCGATCTGCACGCCTGGGCCGATCACCGTATTGGCGCAGATGCGCGAGCCACGGCCGATGCGCACGCCCATCCCCAGGACCACGCCCGGCTCGATGACGACGCTGTCGTCCTCGGCCGCATCCTGCGGTGTGATTGCGGTGTCGAGCGTGATGGCGCGATGCAGCAGCAACGAGGCCTTGGCCCATGACGCCTGAGGCGTGCGTGAGACGATGACCGAGGCCTCGGCGGGTGCGGCCTCAACCGCTTCTGGCGGCACGATCACACATCCCGCTTGGGTTTGCGCCAGGGCATTGGCGAACTTGCGATCACCCAGAAACGCAATCGCGCCCCTGTCAGCGGATGACAGAGGCGCGACCGAGGCGATGGACCGATCCCCGCCCCTCTCGACCGCGCCTCCGATCTGCGCCGCCAGTTCGGCGACGGTCAGGGACGGCAGGGTCTGAAAGAAGCGAGTATCGGGCATTGTTTCCTTTTCAGCAGCCAGAAGCTTACTGAGCCGGCACCGGCATGCGGTTGAACGTCAGGGTCGGCAGGGCGGCGTTCAGACGCTGGATGGCGACGTCCGTCAGGTCCATGGCCGGGTTCATCATGAAGACGCTTTCACGGTCCAGCAGCAGGCCGCAGCCCTTCTCCTGGTACAGGGCCGTCAGGATCGGCGAGACGGCTTCGGTGATCTTCTGGCGTTGCGTGCCCAGAGTGTAGCGCAGTTCGTTTTCGCGCGTGGCTTCCAGTTGCTGGGCTTCCTGAGCGCGCTGCTGCAGTTGCTGGCGGCGCTGGTTCAGTTGGTCAGCCGGGATGCTGGCGCCGCCGCTTTGCAGGGCCGTCGCTTCGGTCTGGATCGCGGTGGCGTAGGGCTGCAGTTCACCTTGAACTTCCTGCGCCAGCTGCTGCATGCGGGTTTCGACAGCCTGACCAGCCGACGACTGCGCCAGCAGACGGGCGTTGTAATAGGTGCAGACGCCCGGAATGACCGGACCCGGGTTTTGCGGCGCGGCCTGCTGGGCAAGAGCAGCAGTGGAAACAAGCGATGCCGCAGCCGTAGCGGCGATGATCAGAGCTTTCATTTTACCCTCGTGCGGACGGATTTCGCCGCTGTTTAGAACTGAGTGGAGGTCGAGAAGCGGAAGGATTCGGTCTTGTCGTAGTCTTCCTTGGCCAGGACCTTGGAGATGTCGAAGCGGATCGGACCCATCGGCGACTTCCAGTGGATGCTGACGCCGGCCGATGCCCGCAGCGCCATTTCGTCAACGATATTCGCGTTCGTCGTACCCGTCGAGGTCAGCTTGTAGCGATCATCCAGACCGCCCAGCGTACCCACGTCAGCAAAGAGCGAGGTCTTGATGCCGTACTGTTCGGGCAGATAATTCGGCAGGGTCACTTCGACCGTGCCGATGGCGTAGAAGTTGCCGCCCAGGGCGTCACGCGTGGTCAGGTCGCGCGGCCCCATGCCGGCTGTTTCGAAGCCGCGGAAGCTGTTGCCGCCCTTGAAGAAGCGGTCGTTGATGCGGATCGGATCGCCGTTCCAGCCCGTGACATAGCCCGCCTGCCCCATGACGCTGACGATCCACTTGGGCGTGATGCCATAGTACCAGGAGGCGTCTGCTTCGGTCTTGACGTAGTTCACGTCGCCGCCGATGCCGGCGAAGTCCTGACGCAGCGAGCCAGCCCAGCCGCGCGTCGGACGGACCGGATCGTTCGTGTAGTTGACCTGCAGGGTGTAGCCTGCGGACGAGTTCAGATAGCTGCCGATCTGATCGCATAGCGCCGACGATCCAAGGCCAGCCGTGCCGCAATAATTGTAGGGCACGATGATCTCATCGCTCTTCAGGAAGTAGCGGGTGCTGAGCAGCATGTTGCCGTTCAGCGGATAGGACAGGCGCACGCCGCCGCCGGTCGAGCGGTAGTCATACGACGAATACTTGCTGAGATCGTAGCGCGAGTGGAACAGGTCGAAGCCAGCGCGCAGGTCACGCCCCAGGAATTTCGGTTCTGTGAAGCGGAAGTCGATCTGCTGGCGCAGCGAACCCCATTCCAGACGCGACACCACGTTCTGGCCGCGTCCACGGAAGTTGCGTTCCGAGATGCCCAGGTTGACCGTGAAGGAGTCGACCGAGCTGAATCCCGCGCCGACGGACAGTTCGCCGGTCGGCTGTTCCTGCACGGCGACATTGATGACCGAGCGGTCAGGCGCGCTGCCGCGCTCTTCCTGGATCGTCACGTCCTTGAAGAAGCCCAGCGCTCGCAGATTGTTGCGCGACCGCTCCATCAGGGCGCGGTTGAAGGCGTCGCCTTCCGTCAGCATCAGTTCGCGGCGGATGACCGGATCGATGGTGCGGGTGTTGCCGACCACATTGATGCGGTCGATGTAGACGCGCTGGCCTTCCGACACGTTGAAGGTCACGTCGACCTTGTCCGTTTCAGGATTGGCGCGATAGGTCGGATTGATGTCGACGAAGGCGTAACCGGCCGAACCCGCCGCGAACGTCAGGGCGTCAACGGCGCTTTCGATCTTATCGCTTTCGTACAGGGCGCCCGAGCGGATCGGGATCAGGCGCTCCAGGAAGGCGGCGTTCAGGCGATCATTCTCGGTGACGACCTTCACTTCGCCGAAGGTGTATTTGTGACCTTCGTCCAGCGTCAGGGTCAGTTGGAACGCCTGGTTGTCCGGCTGCAGTTCAGCGACCGACGACACGATGCGGAAATCATAATAGCCGCGGTTCGTATAGAATTTCCGCAGCTGCTCCTGATCATACTCCAGCCGGTTCGGGTCGAAGTTGTCGTTGCTGGAGAAGAATTTCCACCATTGGGTGCGCTGGGTCACCATAACGCCGCGCACATCGCGGTCCGAATAGGCGTGGTTGCCCAGGATGTTGATGGCGCTGATGCCGGTCTTGGGACCTTCGTCGATTTCGAAGATCACATCGACGCGGTTCTGCTCCAGTTGGACCAGCTTGGGCGTGACCGTCGCCGAGATACGACCCTGCAGGCGGTACAGTTCGACAATGGCGCCGACGTCTTCCTGAACCTTGGCCCGCGTGTAGATGCCGCGCGGGCTCAGCGTCACTTCCTTGGTCAGTTTGTCGAGCGAGACCGCCTTGTTTCCCTCGAACACCACCTGGTTGATGATCGGGTTCTCGACGATCTGAACGACCAGATCGCCATTCTGGACGCCTAGCTGAACATCGGCGAACAGGCCCGTGCGTGACAGGGTGCGGACGGCGACGTCCAGCACGCCCGCGTCGACCGTGTCGCCTGGACGGATCGGCAGATAGGACAGCACCGTCGTCTGGTCGATGCGCTGTGCGCCCTGAACCACGATCCGGTTGATCTGCACGCCTGTAGGCGCGGCCATCTGCACTGTCGGCGTCGCACCGTCAGCAGGCGCGGCCTGAGCGGGCGCAGGGGCTGGCTGGGCGGGCGCAGACTGGGCGAATGCGGGTGCGCCGAGGCCGGCGGCCACAGTCAATGCCAGAAGGCTGGAGCGGGCGCCCATTCGGACGGCGGCGCGAGAGGTCATGTCGTTCATTCGTGAAACCATCGGGGGCTGGCGTCGGCTCACGAGACGAGCCCGCCGAGGAATTGAAAGATGTTGAGCTTCTGTAGGTCGTTCCACGTCGCGAACAACATAAATCCCGCCAGAAGCGCAAGGCCTGCGCGATAGCCAATCTCCTGATACCGCGCCGACACCGGTCTGCGCGCCACAGCTTCATAGCCGTAGAAAAGCAGATGGCCGCCGTCCAGCACAGGGATGGGCAATAGGTTTAGAAAGCCGATTCCGATCGAAAGTATGGCAGCGAGGCGAACCAGAGTCAGCGAAAGGTTGATTGCGGCCGCCTTGGGATCCGGGCTGGCCTTGACGACTTCGTTGGTCAGAGAGCCGCTGACCTTGGCGATTCCCAGCGGTCCGCTGAACTGGTCGCCGGATTCACGTCCGGTCACCATGCGGCCCAGATAGGTCAGGGTCGAGCTCAGAACACTGCCGACCTGGCGTACGCCCGCCCCGACCGCTTCAATCGGGCCATAGCGGATATAGCGGATGTCCGCGCGGCTGGCGCCCAGGCCCAGACCGATGCGCGCGACCTTGATGCGGCCTGCAACCGCGTCATCTTCCGTGCGACGTTCCGGCGTCGCGACCAGCTCCAGCGTCTGGGCGCCGCGCTCGACCGTGAACCGGACCGGATCACCGGCGCTCAGCATCACGGTCTGGGTCACATCGGATCCGCTCTGGATCGTGCGTCCGTTCACGCCCGTGATCAGGTCGCCCGGCTGGAAGCCCGCCAGAGCCGCTGGCGATCCTTCCTGAACCTGGGCGACGCGCGCTGGCATGATGACGTCGCCCAGCGCCATGAAGGTGGCAGCGAAGATGACAATCGCCAGAATGAAGTTGGCGACCGGTCCCGCGACGGTGATCAGCGCACGCTGCCAGACCGGCTTGAAATGGAAATAGTCGCGCTCTGCGCCCGGCCCCTTCTCGGCGATCAGCCGCTGACGCAGTTCGGCAAGACCCGCCTGATCCGGAACGCTGGCCGCATCCAGATCACCCGAGAATTTCACGTAGCCGCCCGCCGGAATCCAACCCAGCCGCCATTCGATGCCGTGCCGATCCACACGGCTGAAGATCGCCTTGCCGAAACCGACAGCGAAACGGTCAACCTTCACGCCAAAGGCGCGGGCCACCAGGAAATGCCCCAGTTCATGGATGGTGACGATGAACGTCAGCACCAGCAGGAATGGTACAATATAGATCAGAACCTGACCCAGGGCGCCTAGCATTCGAAAATCGTCTCCCCCGGCCGATCAGGCCGCATTCGCAAGTCCGGCGATGATGGACCTGGCCAACTGACGCGCCTCGGCATCGACCGAAAGGGCCGCGCCGCAGGCATCTCCAGAGCCGAAGACCATCCCCGCTTTTGTCGCACGTTCAAGGGTTTCGGCGACGACTGCGGCAATATTGAGAAACGCCAGCTTCCGGTCAAGGAAGGCGAAGGCCGCCACCTCGTTGGCGGCGTTGAAAACGGCAGGCGCCGCCCCGCCCGTTTTCAGCGCCTGACGCGCCAGATCCAGCGCCGGGAAACGCTCCACATCCGGCGCCTCGAACGTCAGCCGACCCAGCGCAGGCAGGTCCAGCCTGGGTGCGGGCCAGGCGATCCGCTCGGGCCAGGCCAAGGCGCAGGCGATGGGCGTGCGCATGTCCGGCGCACCCATTTGGGCCAGGGTCGAACCATCCACATATTCCACAAGGCTGTGGATGATTGATTCCGGGTGGACCACCACGTCGATCCGATCTTCGGTCATGCCGAACAGATAGGCCGCCTCGATCATCTCCAGGCCCTTGTTGGCCATGGTGGCGCTGTCGACCGAAATCTTGGCCCCCATGCTCCAGTTCGGATGCGCGACCGCCTGTTCCGGCGTCGCCGACGCCATCCGCTCACGCGAAACCTGACGGAAGGGTCCGCCCGACGCCGTCAGCACCAGTTTCGACACGCGCTCCGGCGCGTCTGCGGGGAAGACCTGGAAAATGGCCGAATGTTCGGAATCGACAGGGATCAACTTGCCCCCTGCCCGTCCGACGCGCTCGATAAGGGCCGGGCCGCAGCAGACCAGGCTCTCCTTATTGGCCAAGGCGAGGATCGCGCCGGTGTCCGCCGCCGCCCAGGCCGATTTCAAACCAGCGGCGCCAACGATGGACGCCATGATCCAATCGCTTGGACGCGTGGCCGCTTCGACGATGGCGGCCTCGCCCGCCGCGACCTGAATCCCGGTTCCGGCCAGGGCGTCGCGCAGATCGTTCAGTCTGGCTGGGTCTGCCGTCACCGCCAGCCTTGGCTTCCAGCGCTGCGCCTGTTCGGCCAGACGGCCGATGTTGGCGCCGCCCGTCAACGCCTCAACCTCAAAAGCCCCCGTGCCCGTGGCCTCCGCCTGCTCCATCAGGTCCAGCGTCGACGATCCGACAGAGCCTGTCGAACCCAGAACTGTGACACGACGACGGATCATGCCGCACGCTCAAGCATCAGCACGACCAGACGCCCGGCCGCGACCACGACGACGGCGAACATCAGCCCGTCAACCCGATCCAGCAATCCGCCATGTCCCGGAATGGTATTGCCCGCATCCTTGACCCCGAACCGCCGCTTCAGCGCCGATTCCCACAGGTCGCCGCCCATGGTCGCCAGCGCGGCGGCCAACCCCAGCGCCGCGCCCCAGAAGATCGTCAGACGCCCCATATCGACCCAGGCCGTCATGACCGCGCCTGCGATCGTCCCGGCGACCAGCCCCCCGATGAAGCCTGACCACGTCTTGTTGGGCGAAAAACGCGGCCAAAGCTTTGGTCCGCCAAGGGTCGAACCCGCCAGATAGGCCAGAATATCGGCAGACCAGGCCACCGCGAACACCAGCACCGTCCAGTGCAGGCCGACCGGGCTGTCGACCGCCCGCAGCCAGATCAGCAAAACTGCTGGCCAGCCGAGATAGAGAACACCGTAGGACGCATCCAGCGCCTGCTGCCCCCGGCTGCGCGCATAGACGCCCGCTGCAACTGCGCCGAACACCAGCATGACAAAGGCGACGGACATGGCGCCGAAATGCGCGCTAATCACCGCAGCGACGACGCCGAACGACACAGCGCCGCCCATCACGCGACGCGCATGCGGCGCACTCATCGCCGCCCATTCAAAGGCCAGAACGATGCAGGCTGCGACCATCAGGCCCAGGAACCAGACGCCCCCCGCCCAGGTCGCCGCCACCGCCGCAGGCGCGAGCACGACGGCGGAAGCCGCCCGCAACGCAATGTCACGCCCCTTGACCGCCATCAGCCCGTCGCCCGCGCAGGAACGACGTCACGTCCGCCGTAGCGGCGATCACGTTCGCCAAAGGCGGCGACCGCCTCTGCCAGCGCCTTGGGTCCATAATCGGGCCACAGAACCTCCTGGAACACCAGTTCGGCATAGGCGGCTTCCCACAACAGGAAGTTCGACAGGCGTTTTTCACCTGACGTCCGCACGATCAGATCGAGCGGAGGCGAGCCCGCGGTCGCCAATCCCGTCTCAAACGTCTGTTCACTGATCGGCTCGATCGTTTCACCAGCCAGCAGTTTTTCCGAGTGGCGACGCGCCGCGTCCACCAGATCGGCCCGCCCGCCATAGTTGAAGGCGACCTGCAACAGGAAGCGGGTGTTGTGCGCCGTCTGAGCCTCGGCCTTGTCGATGATCGCAACGATGTCGGACGGCAGGCCTGCGCGACGCCCCAGAATGCGCAGACGCACTCCCGCCTTCTCCAGCCGCGTCAGGTCGCTGGCCAGATAGGTGCGGACCAGACCCATCAGATCCGACACCTCGTCCTCTGGACGGCTCCAGTTCTCGGTCGAAAAGCCGAAAACCGTCAGGCATTCAATGCCATAGTCGGGCGCAGCCTGGATGGTGCGTTTCAGCGCCTGGACGCCTTCACGATGGCCGATTGCGCGCGGCAGACCGCGCGCCTTCGCCCAGCGGCCGTTGCCGTCCATGATGATCGCGACATGGCGCGGACCATGCGGGCGTGGGCCATCGACACCGATCACTGCGGTCTCCGAACCTGTAGGCGCGGCCGTCATCTGCTGTGAGTTTCCTTCCGCGCCAAGCCGGTTCGCCTCAGACCTGCATGATCTCTTGTTCCTTGGTCTTCAAGGCTTCGTCGATGCGCTTGATAGCCGCGTCCGTTTCCTTCTGGACATCGGTTTCCAGCTTCTTTTGTTCGTCCTGGCTGATTTCGCCGCCCTTCTCAGCCTTCTTGAAGTCGTCGTTGGCGTCGCGACGGACGTTGCGCACGGCGATCTTCTGTTGTTCGGCATATTTGCCGGCCAGCTTGACCAGGTCCTTGCGGCGCTCTTCCGTCAGAGGCGGAACCGGGATGCGCAGTGTCTGACCATCGACGATAGGGTTCAGGCCCAGGTTGGCGTTGCGGATGGCCTTTTCGACGGCGACCACCATCGACTTGTCCCAGACGTTGACCGAGATCATGCGCGGTTCCGGCACGCTGACTGCGGCGACCGCTGTCAGCGGCGAAGCCGAGCCATAGGCCTCGACACGTACCGGCTCCAGCAGCCCGGCATTGGCGCGGCCGGTGCGCAGACCGCTGAATTCTTCCTTCAGGGCGGCGACCGACTTGTCCATGCGGTCGCGGTAGGTTTTCAGTTCAGGCTTGGCCATCGTCTAGGTCTCTCTTGTCTCTGTCAGGTCTCTCGGGCTGCTCAGGCAGCGTCCTTGATCACCGTGAACGTGCCTTCGCCCGTCAGGGTCCGGCGAAGTGAATCGTCTTCCCGGATCGAGAAGACCACGATCGGAATGCCCGTGTCGCGCATCATGGCGATGGCCGAGGCGTCCATGACGCGCAGATCCTTGGCCAGCACATCCTGATAGGTCAGGGTTTCATAGCGGGTCGCGGTCGGATCCTTCTTGGGATCGGCGGTATAGACGCCGTCGACGCTGGTGCCCTTCAGCAGGGCGTCGCAGCCCATCTCAGCCGCGCGCAAGGCTGCGCCCGAGTCGGTCGTGAAGAAGGGGGCGCCCACGCCTGCGGCGAAAATCACCACGCGTCCCTTTTCCAGGTGACGCAGGGCGCGGCGGCGAATGTAGGGTTCAGCGATGGCGGCCATGGGAATGGCGCTCTGCACGCGGGTCGACACGCCGATCTTCTCGAGCGCCGACTGCATCGCCAGGGCGTTCATGATGGTCGCCAGCATGCCCATGTAGTCGGCCTGGGCGCGCTCCATGCCCGCCGCCGCCTTGGACAGGCCGCGGAAAATGTTGCCGCCGCCGATCACCAGGCAGATCTCAACGCCCTCAGCCGCCACCTGCGCCACGGCCTTGGCCACCGTATCCACGGTCGCCATGTCGACGCCGAAGGATTGGTCGCCCATCAGGACTTCACCAGAAACCTTCAACAGCACGCGTTTGTAGCGGAAGTTGGCGGGGGCGTCGGGCATGCGGGGGGTTCCGTTTTACTGCGGCGCCATTGAATCAGGCGACTTCTTATAGACGAAGGGCGCGTCAGCCATCAAAGCCGAACGCGCCCTTCTGATGCAAATCCCTCACGAATGAGGGGATAGAGGCTTAGTTGCCGCCCATCATGGAGGCGACTTCCGACGCGAAGTCGGGGCCTTCAACCTTCTCGACGCCTTCGCCCAGCGCCAGACGGACGAAGCCGGCCAGGTGCAGGTTGGAGGAGCCCAGCTCCTTGGCCGAGTTGGCGACCAGCTGTTCGATGGTCACGTCCGGATCCATGACGAACGGTTGCTTGGACAGCACCACGTCCTTCTGGAACTTGTTGATCTGACCTTCGACGATCTTGGCGATCATGTTTTCCGGACGGCCTTCTTCCTTGGCCTTCTCGGTCAGGACGGTGCGTTCCTTTTCGATCGCAGCCGGATCCAGATCGTCCGTGTTCAGCGACAGCGGAGCAGTCGCGGCGACGTGCATGGCGATCTTGCGGCCCAGTTCGCGCAGAGCGGTCTTGTCGCCCTCGCCTTCCAGGGCGACCAACACGCCGATGCGGCCAACGCCCGGCGAGACAGCATTGTGGACGTAAGTTGAAACCACGCCTTCTTCCACCGACAGGCGGGCGGCGCGGCGCAGTTGCATGTTCTCGCCGATGGTGGCGATCATGTTCGTCACTTCGTCCTGGACCGTCTTGCCGGCTTCCAGTTCAGCGCCGTGCAGGGCTTCGACCGTGTGGTGCTCCAGACCCAGTTGGGCGAACGACTTGGCGGCGTTCTGGAACAGTTCGTTACGGGCGACGAAGTCGGTTTCGGCGTTGAATTCGATGGCGGCGGCGACTTCGCCCTTGCCGTCTTCCTTCGACGCGACAGCGACCAGGCCTTCAGCGGCGACGCGGTCTGCCTTCTTGGCGGCCTTGGACAGGCCCTTGGCGCGCAGCCAATCGATTGCTGCATCGATGTTGCCGTCGTTTTCGACCAGCGCCTTCTTGCAGTCCATCATGCCGACGCCCGAACGCTCGCGAAGTTCCTTCACGAGGGCGGCAGTGATCTCGGCCATGTTCTTCTCCTTGGGGGGATTTCGATGTGGGAACGGCCGGGCTGCTTTAGCCCGGCCGTGTGTCAGTTCAACGCACGGCCTTCTTTCCTGGCGCTAGGCTTTAGCACCTAAGAAGACCGTAGGGCGATCAGCCCTCAGCCTTCTCAGCTTCGACGGTCGGTTCAGCAGCCGCTTCCAGTTCAGCAGCAGCGCCTTCCGTGCCGGCCGGTGCAGCTTCAGCAGCAACCGGAGCCGAGGCTTCGCGCAGCATCGGCTCAACCGGGGCTTCCGAAGCGCCCAGGTCGATTCCCGAGGCCGAAGCGCCAGCCGCCAGACCGTCCAAGACGGCGTCGGCGATCAGGTCGCAGTAGGTCTGGATGGCGCGGGCGGCGTCGTCGTTGCCCGGGACCGGATAGGTGATGCCGTCCGGGTCCGAGTTGGTGTCCAGGATGGCGATGATCGGGATGTTCAGCTTGCGGGCTTCCTGGATCGCGATCGCTTCCTTGTTGGTGTCGATCACGAACATGATGTCCGGGATCGAACCCATGTCCTTGATGCCGCCCAGCGACAGCTCCAGCTTGTCCTTCTCGCGCTGCAGCGTCAGCAGCTCCTTCTTGACGCGGCCTTCGCCGCCGTTCTCGAGGATGGCTTCCAGTTCACGCAGACGAGCGATCGAGCCCGAGACGGTGCGCCAGTTGGTCAGCGTGCCGCCGAGCCAACGGTTGTTCATGTAGTACTGGGCGCAGCGCTTGGCGGCTTCAGCAACCGGCTCAGAGGCCTGGCGCTTGGTGCCGACGAACAGAACGCGACCGCCCTTGGCGGCGACTTCACGCACGGCCACCAGAGCCTGGTGGAACAGCGGCATCGTCTGCGACAGGTCGATGATGTGGATGTTCGAGCGCGAGCCGAAGATGTAGCGGTCCATCTTCGGGTTCCAGCGGTGCGTCTGGTGGCCGAAGTGAGCGCCTGCTTCCAGCAGGGTGCGCATCGAGAATTCTGGCAAAGCCATGATCGTTCAGTCCTTTTTCCGATCAAACGTGGCGCGGGGGATTAAAGGTCAGATGACCCTCGGAATGGTGCGTATCGGGATGTCTCCCCGAAGCGCGCCTCACCCGCGTTGCGAAATGCCCGCGCGATGTAGGCGGGTTAGGCCGGAAAGGCAAGCGCCGCTCGTCCGCAACGAAAAAGACGGCCCATTTCTGGACCGCCTTTTCCACCAAGACGTTGAGCTGTCCCTATCGGATTGCATCCCGCAGGGTCTGGGCGCGATCCCGGTGCGCCGTGACCGTCGGAATCAGTTCACGAGCCAGGGCGGACAGGGCTGGCGCATCCGTATTGCCCTCAAACCCGTTCAGCAGTGTCAGCGTCTCGTTATGAGCGGCGATCTGCTGGTCCAGATAGACCTTGTTGAAGTCGCCAGGCGTGGCGGCGTTCAGATTGTCGATCAGCCCCTGACGACGTGCGTCCAAGGCGGTGGGAATAGTCACATCCGGCGCGGCCGTCGGCGCAACCTCGGCCAGCTTTTGGCCTGCGGCCGTATGGTCCTTGGTGATCATGGCGGCCAAAGCCTTGACGTCAGCGCTGGTGGATTTGGCAGCCGCCACCTTGGCGGCCTCCAGCTCATACAGATTGCCGGTGGCCAGGCCGGTGACGAAACCGCCCACCGTATTGGCGCCAACTGTGGCGGCCGAGGTCTGGCCGACAACGCCCGATGTGGCGTCCTGCGTGGCGTTCATGGCCTCGGCTGCATTCTGTTTTGCGCTGTCTCCGCCCTGGCTGCAGGCGGCGAGCAGGGCCAGCGATGCGACGCTGGCGATGGCGATATATTTCATTGGAGTAGTCTCCCTGTGGACTCCCCAAACCTCTCAGCGCCCCGCGAAGTTCCCAAATTCAACCGATTGAGCCGGTGCCTCAGGCTTCTTCCAGCATGACGACGCCGGGCGCCGACTTCAGCGCGCCCCGCAAAGCGCCATCCAGTCGATAGCGTCCGGGCAGTTTCAGCTCGACCTCCTGACGACCATCCAGAGAGGCGACCAGAGACACTTCCCCGCCCTTTCCGATCGCGCCGGATCGGGCCTTCTCCAACCGCGACCGCAAGGCCTCGGCGTCCGCGGTTCGGGCCGACACATGGATGCGCAGACCGATGTTGGCGTCATCCAGCAGGTTGTCCATTCGTGATGCGTCATCACCGAAGAAGCGCACCTCCCCGTCTGACGACTTGGCGCGCACACGCACCATGACGGACGCCCCCGGCTCCAGCACCTCACGGCATTTGCGCAACTGCTCCGGCGGGAACAGGCATTCAAACTCGCCGGTGGGGTCCGAGAAGGTGACGAAGGCGAACTTCTCGCCGGTGCGCGCGCTGGCGCGTTCCTGCCTGCGCCGCACCATGCCCGCCATCTGGAAGGCTTCGTGACCGGATTCCGCCAGCGGAATCGCTTCGGCGACAAAGGTGACGCGCTTGCGCTTCAGCGCCGTCGTCATCTCGTCCAACGGGTGCCCCGACAGGTAGAAGCCAACAGCGGCCAGTTCGTGATCCAGGCGTTCCGGACCGACCCAGGGGTCGACATTCTTCAGGCGCGGCCGCGCGGCGTGCGCCTGATCGCCGCCGAACAGCGACACCTGCGATGACGCCCGCTCCGCCGCCACGCTCTGGCAATAGGCCATCAAGATGTCGGCCTGCTCCACCAGCTGGCGGCGGTTGGGATGGATGCTGTCGAACGCGCCCGCCTTGGCCAGGCCTTCCAGCGCCCGCTTGTTGACGCTGCGCGGATCGACCCGCTCAAGGAAGTCGAAGATGTCGGGGAAACGCCCGCCCGTTTCGCGCACCTCGATGACGTGCTTCATGGCCTCAAGGCCCACGTTGCGGATCGCGCCCAGCGCATAAAGCACCGATCCCTTGTCATCGTCCCAGGCCACGTCGAAGTCGGCGGACGAGCGGTTGATGTCCGGCGCCAGGACCGGCACTTCGAACCGCCGCGCATCCTGATAGAAGACCGCCAGCTTGTCGGTGTTCGACAGATCGAGGCTCATCGATGCGGCGAAGAACTCGACCGGATGATTGGCCTTCAACCAGCCCGTCTGAAACGAGATCAGCGCATAGGCGGCGGCGTGCGACTTGTTGAAGCCGTAGCCTGCAAACTTGGCCACCAGATCGAAGATGGAGCCGGACTGGGCCTCGGGGACATCCTTCTCCAGCGCGCCCTTGACGAAGCGAAGGCGCTGGAAGTCCATCTCCTCCTTCTTCTTCTTGCCCATCGCGCGGCGCAGAAGGTCGGCTTCACCCAGGCTGTAGCCCGCCAGGATTTGGGCGATCTTCATCACCTGCTCCTGGTAGATGATGACGCCATAGGTCTCGGTCAGCACCTCGGTCAGCGACGGATGCAGATAGTCGACCTCGGCCCGGCCGAACTTGCGGTCGATATAGGTGTCGATCATCTCCATCGGGCCCGGCCGATACAGGGAGATCAGCGCGGTGATCTCCTCGATCGAGCTGCATCGCATCTTGCGCAGGGTGTCGCGCATGCCTTGAGATTCCAGTTGGAACACGCCGACCGTCTGGCCGGAGGCCATCAACTCGTAGGTCTTGGCGTCATTCAGCGGCAGTTGGTTCCAGGTCGGCGCCAGCCCGCGACGCGACAGATAGCCGTGCGCGCGGTCCAGGGTCGTCAGGGTCTTCAGGCCCAGGAAGTCGAACTTCACCAGCCCCGCAGGCTCCACCCACTTCATATTGAACTGGCTGGCCGGAATGGTGGAGCGCGGGTCCTGATACAGCGGCACCAGTTCCGTCAGAGGACGGTCGCCGATGACAATGCCCGCCGCGTGGGTCGAGGCGTTGCGGTACAGGCCCTCAAGCTCCAGCGCTGTCTCCAGCAGGGTCTTCACCGCAGCCTCGGCGTCGCGCGCCTCTTTCAGGCGCGGCTCCAGCTCAATGGCCTGGGCCAGGGTGACCGGATTGGCCGGGTTGTTCGGCACCATCTTGCAGAGCCGGTCCACCTGGCCCAGCGGCATCTGCAGCACGCGCCCCACGTCGCGCAGCACAGCCCGCGCCTGCAGGGTGCCGAAGGTGATGATCTGCGCGACCCGGTCCTTGCCGTAGTGGGCCTGCACATAGTCGATCACCTCTTCCCGCCGCTCCTGGCAGAAGTCGATGTCGAAGTCGGGCATGGAGACCCGTTCCGGGTTCAGGAAGCGCTCGAACAGCAGGCCGAACCGCAGGGGGTCAAGATCGGTGATGGTCAGGGACCAGGCGACCAGCGAACCGGCCCCAGAGCCCCGCCCCGGCCCCACCGGGATGCCATGCTCCTTGGCCCATTTGATGAAGTCCGACACGATCAGGAAGTAGCCGGGGAAACCCATCTGCTGGATGATCCCGACCTCCCACTCCAGGCGGGTCCAGTATTCCTCTTCGGGAACCGCGGCCTCGACCTCGGTCAGGCGGACCTTCAGGCCTTCGCGCGCCTGATGCGCCAGTTCATCAGCTTCTGAGCGCCCTGCCCCCGTATCGAAGCGCGGCAGGATCGGCGCATGCGTCTTGACCAGGAAGGCGCAACGCCGGGCGATGTCGATGGTGTTGTCGCAGGCCTCGGGCAGGTCCGCGAACAGTTCGCGCATCGCCTCGGCGGACTTGAACCAGTGCTCGCCCGTAATCCGGCGCCGATCTTCCTGACCTGTGAAGGCGCCGTCGGCGATGCACAACAGGGCGTCGTGCGACTTCGCCTGCGACGCCTTGGCGTAATAGACGTCGTTGGTCGCGACCAGCGGCACGTCATTGGCGTAGGCCCATTCGACCAATCCCGGCTCGGCGCGTCGTTCATCGTCGAGCCCGTGGCGTTGCAGTTCGACGTAGAAACGGTCGCCAAACGCCGCCTTCATGGCCTCCAGCGCCTCGACCGCCTCAGCCTTTTTACCCTGCGCGAGCAGCGGATCGACCGGACCGTCCGGCCCGCCCGACAGCAGCAGCAGACCTTCGGACCGCTCCACGACCTGACGCCAATCGACGCCCGGTTCGGGCATTTCGCCGGAGTCGAGATAGGCGGACGACGACAGGGCGCACAGATTCAGCCAGCCCGCCTCGTTCTGGGCCAATAGGACGACGGTGGGCATCTTGGCCCAGCGGGCGTTGAGCTGCCCTCCGATGCCGAACACAGGCAGGGCGCAGGCGACAATGGGCTGAACCCCGGAATCCTTTGTGGCCTGACTGAACTCCAGCGCACCGAACAGATTGGCCCGGTCCGCGACCGCGACAGCCGGCATGCCGGCGTCCGCCGCCATCTTGCCGATCTTGCCCGCCTTGATCGCGCCTTCCAGCAACGAATAGGCCGAGCGCACGCGCAGATGGACGAAACCCTGACCCTCTGCTGCACTCACTGTTCGCTCCTTCGTCTGTGACCGGATCAGACGCCGACTCGGCGCTCACGCCAACGGCTTGGCCGATATGGCGTCGCAGAAGCGAGCGTCAAACGGTCAGACTGTCGGAGCGTCAGACGGACGTGGCCATCAGAGCCGCCTGCCAGACCATCCAGACGAAGCCGCCGCACGACGCAAGCGACAGCATATCCCTCATCAAACGCGGCATCGGCTTATCCCCAGATCAACTTCTGTGTTCCGGGAATGTTCTATGTTCCGATTTTGTTCCCGTCAAGCGTCGGACGCTGTGAACCCTATGCGCGTCAAGGCCGAGGCCAGAGCCGCCGAGTTCGGCGACTGGGTCTTGCGCAACAGGCTGGCGCGGAAGAACTCGACAGTCCGCGGACTGAGCGACAATGCCTGCGCGATCTGTTTGGTGGTGCGGCCCGCAACCAGATACTCGGCCACCTGCCGCTCGCGCCGCGTGAATGTCAGCGTGTCCTGCCGTGGGATGGAGGCCAGGATGTCCAGCGCCCGCCGCGCCGCGCCCAGCAGTTGTTCTGGCGTGGTGGGCTTGGTCAGGACATTGTCGACGCCCAGGCGCATGGCGTCGACGGTCGTCAGCACATCGACATAGGCGCTGACCAGAATGACCGCGTGCCGCCCGAAGGCGCAGAAGGCGCCGACCAGATCCAACCCTTCGATGCCCGGCAGCTTCAGATCAACGACGATGCAGGTCGGGTCAGCATCCGACGCCCACATCAGGGCGTCCAGCGGGTCGGTGAAACCCACCGCCTGAAATCCGGCCTCGCGGAATGTGAGCAGCGTCATGCCCAGGATCGCAGGGTCGTCGTCGATCACCAGGATTTCCTGGGTCACATCAGTTCCCTGAGCAACGCGCTCCGTCGATTGCTCATCGCCCATGCCTCCCGACTTGCGAAGGCGGTCGTTCGATGCTGCAGGATCAAACGTCGAGAGTCCCAAACTTTCCATGCGCACAAAATACAAGGCCGGTTGATCTGCGAAACCTCGTAGTCCCACGCAATTGATCAAGCAGCGCAGTTGGTCCAGCCATCAGGTGATGATGAAATCACTGAATGAGCGCCGTGTCGGCATGCTGGAAGCCGCAATCCTTGTCACTCGCGTAGAGCAGGATTTCGAAACGGGTCGTCTTTGGCCCGCTCTCAGGGATCTACGCAAAGGCCATGCCAGAACCTTGGGATTGGCCGGCGTCATCCTCTGCGACGCCAATCGCGTCATGTATGGTCTTGAAGGCAGCGGACAGTATCTGGACCGCTTTACTCAGATGCTGGAGGACAGCCCTTGCGAGGTCGACGTCCAGCTGCTGTTGCGCCGCCCCATCGCCCAGCGAACCTATCGGGCCCCTGCTCTCCTGGTGCCGACCCTGGCCAAGGAGGAACGGACCTGGCTGCGAGAGGAACTGGACGACACCGCCTCGGACCTCACCACCCTGCCCACCTTCCTGACCTGGCTGGCGTTGCGTCAGGCGGAAACCATTGTCGGAGGGTACGGCGACGGGCTGATGGCCCCCGCCGACAGCTTCCCGTCCACCCGTTCGCACACAACCCGGCACTGAGCCGCGTAACCTGAAAATCAGTAGGCGTGGCTCTCGGCGGCGCGCTCTTCCAGGTGGCCGTCCTTCAGGGCGAACACCCGGTCCATATGGCCGGCCAACTCCATGTTGTGGGTGGCGATCAGGGCGGCGACGCCCGTGGTCTTCGCCAGACTGCGCAGGGACTCGAAGACGGACTGGCTGGTCGTCGGATCCAGATTGCCCGTCGGTTCATCCGCCAGCAGCAGACGTGGGCCGTTCGCCAGGGCGCGACCGATAGCCACCCGCTGCTGCTCGCCGCCTGAAAGCTGCGCCGGCTGGTGCGTCATTCGCTCGCCGAGCCCAAGCACCGTCAGCGTCTCTTCGGCGCGCTTGCGGGCCTCCGCCTGCGTGACACCCGCGATCCTCATGGGCAGCGCGACATTATCGCGCGCATCGAACTCGGGCAGCAGGTGGTGGAACTGATAGACGAAGCCGATCCGGCTGAGACGCAGGCGCGTGCGCGCCCGCTCGTCCAGATTTCCGACAGCCTCGCCGTCAATCGTCACCGTGCCCGCCGTAGGCCGCTCCAGCAGGCCAGCCGCGTGCAGCAGCGACGATTTGCCCGAGCCGGATGGACCGATCAGCCCCACGATCTCACCCGGAAACACGTCCAGATCGACGCCCTTCAGCACCGTCAGACCGCCGAGCGCCGTCTCATAGGTGCGCGTCAGACCGCGCACGGACAGGATGGGAGCCTTACTCATAACGCAGCGCCTCAATCGGATCGATCCGGGTGGCGACCCACGACGGGATCAGACTGGCGATGCAGGACATGAAGGTGGCCCAGACGGTGATCCAGATCACGTCAACCGGATCGACCTCCGCCGGAATGGCGTCCAGCATATAGACGTCGGAGTTGAACAGCTTGGTCTGGAACACCCACTCCAACGCGTGCTGGATCGCGCCGATGTTCAGACAGAACAACAGCCCCAGGATCAGCCCTGCGACCGTCCCCGCGATGCCGATCATGGACCCGGCCATGAAGAAGACGCGCAGGATGGACGACGGGCTGGCCCCGATGGTGCGCAGGATCGCGATGTCCTTGGTCTTGTTCTTCACCAGCATGACGATGCCGGAGATGATGTTCAGCGCGGCGATGGCGACCACCATGCCCAGGATGATGCTCATGGCCACGCGCTCAACCTTCAGCGCGCCGTAGAATGCGGCCTGACGTTCGCGCCAGTCGGTGACGATGGCCCCCGGCCCAGCGGCGTCACGCACCGCTGCGGTCATGTCGCCCACCTTGTCGGCGTTCGCGACCTTGATCTCGATGACGTCCCAGACGCCTTCCTTGCCGAAGAACAGCTGCTGCTGCTCCAACGGCATGAACATGAAGGCGCGGTCGTAATCCGCCGCGCCGGAGCGGAACAGGCCGCCGATGTAGTAGGTCTTTTCCAGCCCGCCCAGATTGCCGAAGGCGCTGTCGGCGCCCGTGGGCGAAAACAGGGTGATGGGATCACCGACACGCACCCCCATGGAGTTGGCGAGCGTCGCCCCCATCAGAATGCGGTCGCCGCCATAGGCGCCCTTGCCGAAGCTGTCCCGTTCGGCAGGCGTCAGACTGTCAAAGACGAACTTGGTGTCCGCCAGGTCTTCGGGCCGCACGCCGCGCACGACAGCGCCGGTCGTATAGCTGCCGACGCGAACCAGACTCTGCGCCTCGTTCAGCGGCGCCACGCTGACGACGCCCGGCACGGCTGCAATCCGCTTCAACGCCTCGTCTCGATCCAGCGAGGTCAGGACGCTGCCTTGGACATACATATGCCCGTTGAAGGACAGCATCCGCCCCAGCAGCTCGTTCCTGAAGCCCGACATGATGCTCAGCACCACGATAAGCGCCATCACGGCCAGCAGAATGCCGATGAAGCTAATGATGGCGATCAGGGCGACCCCGCCCTCCTTGCGCTTGGCGCGCAGATAACGGAGGGCGAGACCGATCTCCCACGAGGAGAATGGACCGGAAGGACGAGACGGCAGGTTCAAGCAGTCAACCTTTCGAGGGCTTCAGCCAGCGGCACAGACAGTTTTTCGCCGGTCGCACGGCGCTTCAGCTCGACCACGCCGTCGGCCAGTCCCTTGGGACCGATGGTCAGCTGCCACGGCACGCCGATCAGATCAGCGGTGGCGAACTTGCCGCCGGGGCGTTCGTCGGTGTCGTCATACAGCACGTCCTTACCCAGCTTCTCCAACTGAGCCACTGCGTCTTCACAGGCCGCCGAAACGGCTTCGTCATTGGCGCGCAGATTGATGACGACCACGTCGAACGGCGCGACCGAATCCGGCCAGATGATGCCGCCTTCGTCGTGGCTGGCCTCGATGATTGCACCCAACAGGCGCGACACGCCGACGCCGTAGCTGCCCATATGGACCTCGGCGTCCTGACCGTCAGGACCGGCAACCTTGGCCTTCATCGGCGCCGAATATTTCGTGCCGAAATAGAAGATGTGACCGACCTCGATGCCGCGCGCGGACAGGCGATCGCCCTCCGCCGTCTCGCTCTCGAAACGCGCGACGTCGTGCATTTCTTCGGTGGCGGCGTACAGAGCCGTGCGTTCCTTGAAGACGTCTTCCAGTTGCTCGACGCTGAGGTTGTGCCCCGGCGCATCCATCTCGACCAGCTTGCGGTCGCAGAAGACCTCGCTCTCGCCGGTCTCGGCCAGAACGATGAATTCGTGGCTCAGGTCGCCGCCGATGGGGCCGGTGTCGGCGCGCATCGGCACGGCTTTCAGGCCCAGACGTGAGAAGGTGTTCAGATAGGCCGCGAACATGCGCTTGTAGGCGATGCGGGCGGCCGCCTCGTCCACGTCGAACGAATAGGCGTCCTTCATCAGGAACTCACGACCGCGCATGACGCCAAAGCGCGGGCGGCGCTCGTCGCGGAACTTCCACTGAATGTGAAACAGGTTCAGCGGCAGGGACTTGTAGGACTTCACATAGGCCCGGAAGATGTCGGTGATCATCTCCTCATTGGTGGGTCCGTACAGCAGTTCGCGCTCATGGCGGTCCGTGATGCGCAGCATTTCGGGGCCGTAGGCGTCGTAACGACCCGACTCGCGCCACAGATCGGCCAGTTGCAGCGTGGGCATCAGCAGTTCGACCGCCCCTGCCCGCTGCTGTTCTTCACGCACGATCTGCTCGATCTTGCGCAGCACCCGCAGACCCAATGGCAGCCAGGCGTAGATGCCGGCGGCCTCCTGTTTGATCATGCCCGCGCGCAGCATCAGCTGGTGCGAAACAATCTGGGCGTCCGAAGGGGCTTCCTTCAGCGTGGGCAGGAAAAAGCGCGACAGGCGCATGATCAGGAATCCTAGGCGTCGAAACAGTCCTAAGGCTTTAGCCGTTGGACCGGGGCGAAAGCTAGGCCGCCTTATCGTTTAGACGGCTGGCGCCCGTGAGAAATCAGGCAGAGGCAGCCAGCCCGTGTAGATCAGCACCATGATGAAGATCCAGACCAGCACCGCCACCCAGGTCGTGGTGATGAACTTCTTCTTCAGATTCGGCGTCTTGGGCGCGCCCCACTGGGCGCCGTCCTTCGGCGGTTCGGGCGATTCCTGCGACATGCCCAACGGCAGAATGCCGAACAGCACCGTCCACCAGACGACGACGTAGATACCGATCATGGTGAAGATGCCGATGGGCATGACTGACCTCTAGGGGTGCGGCAGACCGATCCCGTAGCGGGCGGCCAGATAGGGAATAATCGCCTCGTCCTGCAGGAACAGGCGGCCAGTCGTCGCACTGACCTGGGCGTCAGGCCAGTCGAACTGGCCGTCCAGCACCAGCAGCGGACAGCTCTGATCCGCCTCCCCGACCCACTCCAGCACAGCCGGGCGCGGGCGGGGGAAGTCCACATAGACCACGTCCAGCAGTTCGCGCAGCTTCGGATAGAAGCTGAGTACGCCCTCAATCACCGCTCCAGGCGGGCAGTACCAGGGTCCGCCGTGCGCGTCGTGCCAGTCGGGTTTGATGAGGAAAAGCGGCTCAGCCATGACGATGCTCTACAGACGAAGGACGATGGTTTCCACGATCGGGCGACGATCCCAGATGCGTTGGCTGGCCTTCTTCAACACACGACCAACCGCCTGTTCGATGACCATTTCATCTTCCAGCGCCTCGCCCTTCAGGCTGGTGACCACCTGTTCCACGCGCTCGGCCAGATCATCCAAGACATCCCCAAGCGGCTTCTCAAGGTCGCCGGGCAGACCCACGCTGCGGATGTCTATGTCGCTGACGATCCGTCCGCGCTTGTCCAGGCAGAAGCTGACGATCAGGACGCCGTTGGTCGAGGCGTGACGGCGCTCTTTCAGAGCCTCGCCCTGTTCCGTCACCAGCATGCCGCCGTCGACATAGAGGCGGCCGTTGGGCACTTCGTCGATGATGGCCGCAGGACCAGGTGCCAGGCGCACCATGTCGCCATTGCGCGGCGTCACGGCCTCCTTGACGCCCATGTCCTTGGCCAGGTTTGCGTGTTCCAGCAGGAAGCGGCGCACGCCATGGGTCGGCACCGCAATCTGGGGCCGCGCCCATTCGTACATCTGCTTCAGTTCGTCGCGGCACGGGTGGCCGGAGACGTGGATGCCGGGGCTGTCTTTCTCGGTGTACAGGCGCACGCCACGGTCCGCGAGACGGTCCTGCAGACGACCGATGGCCAGTTCATTGCCGGGAATCTGGCGCGACGAGAAGATGCAGTGGTCGCCCAGGCCCAGCTTGACCGTCGGATGGGTGCCGTCCGCCACGCGCGACAGGGCCGCGCGCGCCTCGCCTTGGCTGCCGGTGCACAGATACAAGATCTGATCGGCGGGCCAGACGCGGGCTTCTTCGTCGGACAGGAAGGGCTTCACGTCCTGCAACATGCCGACGTGCTTCGCCGCCGCCGTGATGCGGTGCATCGACCGACCGGCCAAGGCGACGCGCCGCCCATTGGCCTCGGCGGCGCGGATGACGCTGTCCATGCGCGCGACGTTGGAGGCGAAGCAGCCAACCGCCACCCTGCCCTTCAGGGTCGAGATCAGCTTGGTGATCGCCACCGCCACATCGCCTTCGGACCCGGCGACGCCCGGCACGAAGACATTGGTCGAGTCGCAGACCATCGCCAGCACGCCCTTGTCGCCCAGGGCGCGGATGGCGGGAGCGTCGGTCTTGGAGCCGATGACCGGCTGGTCGTCGATCTTCCAGTCGCCGGTGTGGAACACCAGGCCCAGGGGCGTGTCGATGGCCAGGCCGTTCGGCTCGGCGATCGAGTGGGTCATAGTGACGAAGGTCACGCCGAACGGGCCCAACTGGACCGAACCACCCAGCGGGATCTCGATCAGTTCGACCTCATCAAGGAGGCCGCGCTCACGCAGCTTGTCGCGGATCAGATAGGCGGTGAAGGGCGTGGCGTAGACCGGCGCCTTGATGCGCGGCCACAACCAGCCCAGCGCGCCGATATGGTCTTCGTGCGCATGGGTCAGCACGATGCCGCGAATATTCTCACCTTCCAGATAGGTGGGATCGGGCACGATCACGTCCACGCCGGGCGTCGACAGATCGCCGAAGGTGACGCCGACATCGACGATCAACCATTCGCGATTGTTCTCAGGCCCATACCCGTAGGCGTTCAGGTTCATACCGACCTCGTCCGAGCCGCCTAGCGGCAGGAAAACGAGTTCGTCTTGGGTTTGCTTTTTCATTCAGTCAGTCAAATGGGCGTTGCGACGCCAGATTTCGAGAAGACCACGGATGGTCAGGTCAGGATCAAAATGATCAATGCTGTTGGTCGCCCCTTCGAACAGGCTGGCCACGCCGCCGGTTCCGATGACGGTCATGGGCTTGCCCCACTCCGCCTTGATGCGCGCGACCAGTCCCTCGATCAGGGAGGTGTAGCCCCAGAAAACGCCGGACTGCATGGCCTCGACCGTGCCCTTGCCGATGACGTGTTCCGGGCGCTGGATGGCGATGCGCGGCAGCTTGGCCGCCGCCTCGTGCAGGGCCTGAAGCGATAGATTGATGCCGGGCGCGATCAGGCCGCCCTCAAACGCGCCATCCGCGCCGACAATGTCGAAGGTGGTGGCGGTGCCGCTGTCGATGACGATCAGGTCGCCGGGATACAGCAGCTTGGCGCCAATTGCGTTGACCAGACGGTCCGCCCCGGCCTCACTGGGCTTGGCGATCCGCACGTCGATGCCCAGATTGACGTTCTCACCAATCACCAGCGGCTCGATGTTCAGATATCGCCGTGCCAGATTGCGCAGGTTGAAGATCGACTGCGGCACGACGCTGGAGATGATGCAACCGGTCAGGCCAGCGACCTTCAGCCCCTTCATCAGCATCAGTTGGTTCAGCCAGACAGCATATTCATCCGCCGTCCGCGTGGCCTCGGTTGCGGCGCGCCATTGAGCGATCCATTCGGACCCGTCATGGACCGCAAACAGCGTATTGGTGTTGCCCTGTTCAATCGCCAGCAGCATCAGGCGGTCACGATCTTGGAGGCCGAGCCGAAGAACACGTCCCCCGCCGAGATCAGACGCACCGATCCATCGGCCAGTCGCAGCCGCAGCGCACCGTCCGGCTCAACGCCTTCGGCCACACCTTCGAGCGTTTCATTGTCCAGACGCGCCACGCACGGCCCGTTCAGCCCCGTCAGGCGACTGGTCCAGGCATCCAGCACCGGCTCAAAGCCCAGCGTCTGCCAGCGGCCCCACCAGACAGCGAAGGTCTCGGCCAGAATCTCGGCCGCGGCTTCAATGGGCGGCACATAGGTCAGGTCGGCGCGCAGGCTGTCGGCGACCGCCGCGGCGCCCCGTTCCGTGCCTTGGGGCGCATGGGCCAGGTTCACGCCGATCCCGACGGCCAGCCACAGGTCGCCGTTCGCATGGGCGCCGGATTCAACCAGAATGCCCGACGCCTTGACCCCGCCCAGCAGGACGTCATTGGGCCATTTGATCGTGACCAGAGCCGGCGACACAAAGACGTCCAGCAGGTCCGCCACCGCTAGAGCCGCAACGAAGGTGGCCTGAGCCGCCTCCGCCGCCGACTTGGGCGTTGTGATCAGCAAGGTGGCCGCCAGGTTGCCCTGTTCCATGTCCCACTTGCGGCCACGCCGCCCACGACCTGCGGTCTGGCGGCGCGCCACGATCCAGCGCGGCCCGGTCTCTCCGGCCTCGGCAAGGCGGCGCGCCTCGGCGTTGGTCGAGTCGATCTCGTCGTGGATGACCAGGGGGGCGGGCGTCAACGCCCTACCCGTTCCCGAAACCGGCGCTCGCGGCCTTGGTCAGCGGCTCCAGCCAGGTCAGACCCAGGATCACCAGCGGGAAGGAGAAGGCCGCACAGGCCCAGCCGATCCACTTGGCCTCCACCGGCGCCTTGTCCGTCGGCACGTCATCCACCGGCGCATCGAACCACATCAGCTTGATGATCCGCAGATAATAGAAGGCGGCGACGACCGATGCGACCAGACCAGCGGCGGCGACAGGCCACAGGCCCGCGTTCGCAGCGGCGCCGAACACATAGTACTTGCCCCAGAAGCCCGAGAACGGCGGCATCCCCAGAACCGACAGCGACAGGATGGTCAGGGCCACCGCAGTCAGCGGACGATCCTTCTTCAAACCCGCCAGATCGGCGATGCGGCGGATCGGACGGCCCGACTTGGACAGCGACAGCAGGATGGCGAAGAAGCCCAGCTGGTCGATGACATACAGCGTCATGAACATCAGCATGGCCTGCAGGCCCTGGCTGGTGCCAGCCGCGATGCCCAGCAGGGCGTAACCGATGTTGGCGATGGACGAATAGGCCAGCAGACGCTGGATGTCCTTTTGCGCCAGACCGCCGAACGCGCCGACGACGAAACTGATCAGCGAGATGGCGATCAGAACCTGCGACCACTGAGCGTGGGATTCACCGAACCCGCCTTCCAGAGCGCGCGCGATCAGCACCATGGCCGCAACCTTGGGCGCCGTCGAGAACAGGGCGACGACCGGGGTTGGCGCGCCTTCGTAAACGTCAGGCGTCCACATGTGGAACGGCGCCGCCGAAACCTTGAACGCCAGACCGCAGATCAGGAAGACCAGACCGAACAGCAGGCCAGTCGACGGATGGTCCACGGCGAACGCGGCGATGTCTTCGAACCGCATCGAACCGGCGAAACCGTAGATCAGGCTGGCGCCGTACAGCAGCAAACCCGACGACAGGGCGCCCAGGACGAAATACTTCAGGCCCGCTTCCGACGCCTTGACGTCGTCGCGGTGATAGGCGGCCAGGACGTACAGAGCCAGCGAGTGCAGCTCGATCCCGACGTACATCGAGATCAGGTCGCCCGAGGAGGCCATCATGCCCATGCCGACCGAGGCCAGCACGATCAGGACCGGATATTCGAACTTGGCGATGCGCGTACGCTTCATCCAGCCATCGCCGAGGATGATGGCCACGGCGGCCGACAGATAGATGACGCTCTTGCCATAGATGGCCAGCGGATCAGCAATATAGGCGCCGTTGAAGGCCGAACCCCAGGGGCCGGTGACGGCGATGACGGCGGCGGCGATCAGCAGCAGGGTCGACAGGATCGACACCAACCGGGCGCTCTTGTCGCCGATGAAGGCGCCGACCATCAGCAGGACCAGGGCGCCGACCGCAAGGGTCAGCTCCGAGGCGGCGAGATGCAGGGCGGAGGACAGATCAGGCATCTTTAAGTCTCACCCGCCGATCGCGACGCGATAGGCGCTGGTCAGGGCCTCAACGGCAGGCCCGGTGTAATCGAGGACGGCGGCCGGATAGACCCCCAGCCAGATGGTGCCGATGATCAGCGGCACGAACAGAAGCAGTTCGCGCTTGTCGATATCGGTGATGGTCTGCAGCTTCGGATTGGTGATCTCGCCGAACATGACCGCGCGGTACAGCGTCAGCGCATAGACCGCCGAGAAGATCACGCCCGAGGCCGCAACCAGGGCCGCCCAGGTGGAGGCGTGATAGGTCCCCGTCATCGTCAGGATTTCACCGATGAAGCCCGAGGTGCCCGGCAGGCCGACGTTGGCCATGGTGAACATCAGGAAGATGGCGGCGAACCACGGCATCCGCGACGTCAGGCCGCCATAGAAGGCGATCTCACGCGTGTGCATCCGATCATAGACCACGCCGACGCAGAGGAAGAGCGCGCCCGAGATCAGACCGTGGCTGATCATCTGGAAGATGGCGCCCTGCATGCCCACGTCGTTGCCCGAGAAGATGCCCAGGGTCACAAAGCCCATGTGCGCGACCGACGAATAGGCGATCAGCTTCTTGATGTCCGTCTGACGCCAGGCGACCAGCGACGTATAGACGATGGCGATCACCGACAGGGTGAAGACCAGCGGGCGGAACATTTCCGACGCCTGCGGGAACATCGGCACGTTGAACAGGATGAAGCCGTAACCACCCAGCTTCAGCAGGATGCCGGCCAGAATGACCGAACCCGCCGTCGGCGCCTGAACGTGGGCGTCAGGTAGCCAGGTGTGGACCGGCCACATCGGCATCTTCACCGCGAACGAGGCGAAGAAGGCCAGCCAAAGGATCGGCTGAACGGCGGGGCTGAAGGCGAACTTCTTCAGTTCCGGGATGCTGGTGGTTCCGGCGGTGTGCGCCATCCACAGCATGGCCAGCAGCATCAGCACCGACCCCAGCAGGGTGTAGAGGAAGAACTTGTAGGCCGCGTAGATCCGGTTCTGACCGCCCCAGATGCCGATGATCAGGAACATCGGCACCAGAGTGCCTTCGAAGAAGATGTAGAACAGGAACAGGTCCAGCGAGGTGAAGACGCCGATGACCAGCGTCTCCAGGATCAGGAAGGCGGCCATATATTCGACGACGCGCGTCGAAACCGACTTCCAGCTGGCCAGGATGCAGATCGGCATCAGGAAGGCCGTCAGCAGGACGAACAGGATCGAAACCCCATCGACGCCCAGATGATAGCTGGCGCCTGCGAACCAGGGGGCGAACTCGACGAACTGATAGTTGGTGTTCGACGGATCAAACCCGGCGACCAATGCAACGGACACGCCCAGGACGACCAGGGTCGTGATCAGGGCGATCCAGCGGGCCGCAGGCGCGGCGGCGTCCTGGTTCTTCGACGCCAGTCTGGCGCCGAGGATGACCAGTGCGCCGACCAGCGGCAGGAATGTGACAAGGCTCAGGATGTAGGGCACGGGCTCAGGCTCCCCACGCGAGGATGGCGAAGGTGAGCAAACCAGCCACCCCGAGCAGCATCACGAAGGCATAGTGATAGACATAGCCGGACTGGATCTTGCCCAGTCGTGCGGCGGATTTGAGAGACGCCCAGGCAGCGCCGTTCGGGCCGAGACCGTCGATGATCTTCACGTCGCAGATCTTCCAGAAGAAGTTCCCGATGGCGCGGAAGCCGCGCACGAAGACGAAGTCATACAGCTCGTCGAAATACCACTTGTTGTAGAGGAAGCGGTACACGACGCCGTTCCGTTCAGCCATGCGGCGGCCCATGCCCTCGCGAGCGACATAGATCCAGTAGGCGAAGGCGGTGCCGATCAGCGTCAGGATCAGCGGCGACCACTTCACCCAGGTCGGGACTTCGTGGCTTTCGTGAAGCACATGGTTGTGCTCGCCGACGAAGATCGCGCCGCGCCAGAACTCATGCTCGTGATGGCCTATGAAGTGCGGCGCGAACACGAAACCGGCAGCCACGGCGCCGACCGACAGCAGGATCAGCGGAACCAGCATCACCCACGGGCTTTCGTGCGGCTTCAGCGGGCCATGGTGACCATGGTCGTCATGGGCGTGATCATCATGCGCATGAGCATCGGCGACAGGCTCGGAATGGGTTTCCAGTTGAGCGTGCGAGGCGTGGTCATCCGCGTGATGGGCGTGGCCCTCCTCTTCCTTCCAGACAGGCTTGTTGTGGAAGGTCATGAAGACCAGACGCCACGAGTAGTAGGCCGTCAGACCGGCGGCGATGATGCCGACGAAGAAGGCGAACATGCCGATGGCCGAGTGACCCGAAGCCGCCGAGGCGTAGGCGCTCTCGATGATGGAGTCCTTGGAGTAGAAGCCCGCGAAACCGCCGACGCCGGGGATGCCCAGGCCGGTGATGGCGATGGTGCCGATGGTCATGACCGCATAGGTGACGGGCAGCAGCTTCCACAGACCGCCCATCTTACGCATGTCCTGCTCGTGGTGCATGCCATGGATCACCGAACCGGCGCCCAGGAACAGCAGGGCCTTGAAGAAGGCGTGCGTGAACAGGTGGAACATGGCGGCCTGATAGGCGCCGACGCCTGCCGCAAAGAACATATAGCCCAGCTGCGAACAGGTCGAATAGGCGATGACGCGCTTGATGTCGTTCTGCGTCAGACCGACGGTTGCGGCGAACAGGGCCGTGATCGCGCCGATGATGGCGATGATCTGCGACGCGCCCGGCGCATACTCATAGATCGGCGACAGCAGGCAGACCATATAGACGCCGGCGGTGACCATGGTGGCGGCGTGGATCAGGGCCGACACAGGCGTCGGTCCTTCCATCGCGTCCGGCAGCCAGGTGTGCAGGAAGAACTGCGCCGACTTGCCCATGGCGCCGATGAACAGCAGGAAGCCAGCCAGATCCAGCGCGGACCAATGGACGCCCAGGAACTCCCACGTCGTGCCAGCCTTGGTTCCGATCAGAGGGAACAGTTCGGCGAAGTTGATCGTGCCGTACATCCAGTAGATCGTCATGATCCCCAGGACGAAGCCGAAGTCGCCGACGCGGTTGACGACGAAGGCCTTGATGGCGGCGGCGCTGGCCGTCGGCTTCTTGAACCAGAAGCCGATCAGCAGATAGGACGCCAGGCCCACGCCTTCCCAGCCGAAGAAGATCTGCATGAAGTCGGCGGCCGTCACCAGCGCCAGCATCATGAAGGTGAACAGCGACAGATAGGCGAAGAAGCGCGGTCGGCTGTCGTCCTCGGCCATGTAGCCCCAGGAATACAGGTGAACCAGCGACGAAACGCTGGTGACCACGATCAGCATGGTCGCCGACAGGGCGTCGATGCGGATCGACCAGGCCGACTGGAAGTCGCCCACATTGATGAAGGGCGCCAGACGGACGGTGAAGGGCTCAAGGTGGCCCCAGGTCCATTGTCCGAACACCGTCCAGGCGACGGCGCACGAGAAGAACAGCAGGCCGGTCGTTACGGCCTGCGATGGGATGTTGCCGATCCGGCGGCCGAAGAAGCCGGCGATGGCCGCACCCAACAGCGGGGCGAAGACGCCCAGGATGACGAGGGTCTGAATAGTCACGCTTAGCCCTTCATCACAGAAGCGTCGTCAACCGCGATGTCGCCGCGGTTACGGAAGAAGGTCACCAGGATCGCCAGACCAACGGCGGCTTCAGCCGCAGCGACGGTCAGGACGAACATCGCCATGATCTGTCCGCTGATGTCGTTCAGATAGGTCGAGAAGGCGACGAAGTTGATGTTCACGGCCAGCAGGATCAGCTCGATCGACATCAGGATGATGATGACGTTCTTGCGGTTCACGAAGATGCCGAACACCCCGATCGTGAACAGGATGGCGGCGACCGTCAGATAATGGGTCAATCCGATGACCATCAGAGAAGCTCCTCGGCGCTGACGCCCTGCCCCGACTGGGCGGACTTGACCTCAACCGACTTGTTGCGATCGCGGTTGACCTGGTCGGTGATGTTCTGGCGCTTGATATGCGGCTTGTGGCGCAGGGTCAGGGTGATGGCGCCGATCATGGCGATCAGCAGCACGATGCCCGCAGCCTGGAAGAAGTAGATGTAGTCCGTATAGAGCACCCGCCCGATGGCCTGCACGTTGGTCACGTCCAGCGAAGGCTCGACCGGCGTGCGTCCGTTCGTTGCGCCGCCCTGAACCACGGCCACCGAGACCATGATCATTTCGGCCAGCAGCACGCCCGAGATGATCGCGCCGAACGGCAGATAGCGGGCGTATCCCTCGCGCAGCTTCACGAAGTCGACGTCCAGCATCATGACGACGAACAGGAACAGGACCGCCACCGCGCCGACGTAAACGACGACCAGCAGCATCGCCAGGAACTCTGCGCCCAGCAGGACGAACAGCCCCGCCGACGAGAAGAAGGCCAGGATCAGCCAGAGCACGCTGTGCACGGGGTTGCGCGCGGTCACGACCAGAAGGCCGGAAACCGTGGCGACCGCCGCCAGCAGGAAGAAGGCTATGCTTTGCAGCATGTCGGGACGAAGCCCCTTTCGTATCGGCCGCGACCCCCGTTCGAGGAATCGCCGACCCGTTTAGCGATGAGCGCCTTAGCGGTAAGGCGCGTCGAGTTCCAGATTCTTGGCGATCTGCCGTTCCCAGCGGTCACCGTTATCAAGCAGGCGTTGCTTGTCGTAGAGCAGCTCTTCGCGCGTTTCGACGGCGAATTCGGAGTTGGGCCCTTCGACAATCGCGTCCACCGGGCAGGCCTCCTGGCACAGGCCGCAGTAGATGCATTTGACCATGTCGATGTCGTAGCGCGTGGTGCGGCGGCTGCCGTCAGCACGGGGTTCGGCCTCGATGGTGATGGCCTGGGCCGGGCAGATGGCTTCGCACAGCTTGCAGGCGATGCAGCGTTCTTCACCATTGGCGTAGCGGCGCAGCGCGTGTTCGCCACGGAAGCGCGGCGACTGCGGATTCCGCTCGAACGGATAGTTCACGGTCATCTTGGGCCGCGCCATATACTTCAGCGAAAGGCCGATGGCGCCGATGGCGTCTAGCATCATCGCGCCCTTCGCAGCCTGTGCGATACGGGAAAACATCAGAAACGATCCTCTGGCGTCGGGGCGCCGTTGGTTGAAGTCTGGGCGGGAACGGCCTTCGGCGTCGCAGCCGACGCCTGTTCAGCCCGCCAGTCCCGCTCGATGCGGTTCTGGCGGCGTTCCCACTGATAACTGGACTCAGGCAGACGCGGATCAGCAGCGCAGGCCAGAAGCATCGGCGCCGTAATCAGCAATGGAAGCAGGAGACGGCTCATCGCCCACCTGGCCTTCTATCATCGCAGTCGGCGCTCTTATAGCGCGGGTCGTCCCGGCTCATGATCTGGCACAAGCGGGCGAGTTCATTATCATGACGGCGATCAATGGCCTGCTGATCGGCTGACGGCGTTTCAGCCTTCACCCATTTCACCGGCCCGCAGGCGCCCAGCGCCGCAACCGCGATCAGTCCGGTCAGGATCGAACGTATGGCCATCTACGCCCCCACTACGAACACGCGCCAGGCCGACACGATCACAACCGCGACCAACGACGTCGGCAGGAAGACCTTCCAGCCCAGGCGCATCAGCTGGTCATAGCGGTAGCGCGGCACAAAGGCCTTCACCAGCGAGATGCACAGGAACCAGAACACGGTCTTGGTGACGAAGGTCAGCAGATAGATCGTATAGGCGATCCAGGCCGGCAGGCCCTCCAGGAAGGATTGCGACAGGAAGCCCGGGTTCCAACCGCCGAAGAACAGCAGGGTGATCATCGCCGACATGAAGACGATGTTGACGTACTCGCCCATCATGAACAGCAGATACGGGGTCGAGCTGTATTCCACCTGATAACCGGCGACCAGTTCCGACTCCGCTTCCGGCAGGTCGAACGGCGGGCGGTTCGTCTCGGCCAGGGCCGAGATGAAGAAGATGATCGACATCGGGAACAGGATGACCACCAGCGGCCAGGTTCCAGCGCCGCCGCCGAAGGCGAACCAGTTCCAGAAATAGCCGCTCTGGGCTTCCACGATCTTGGACAGGTTCATCGTGCCCGCCAGCAGGATGACGTTGATGATGATCAGGCCCAGCGAGACTTCATAGGACACCATCTGGGCCGCAGACCGCAGCGAACCCAGGAACGGATACTTCGAGTTCGAAGCCCAGCCGCCCATGATGATGCCGTACACGCCCAGCGACGAAACGGCGAAGATGTACAGGATGCCGACGTTCAGATCCGACACCACCCAACCGGGGGCGAACGGAATGACCGCCCAGGCCATGAAGGCCAGGATGACGGTGATGATCGGGGCGATGATGAATACCGCCTTGTCCGCGCCGGCCGGGATCACGACTTCCTTCAGCACGAACTTGATCATGTCCGCAAAGGATTGCAGCAGGCCGAAAGGACCGACGACGTTCGGGCCTTTGCGCATCTGCACCGAGGCCCAGACCTTGCGGTCGGCCAGCAGCAGGAAGGCGACGCCAACCAGAACGCCGACGGTGATCAGAAGGATCTGGCCGACGGTGATCAGCGTCCAGCCGACGGGCGTGGCCCAGAAAGAAACGGGGTCCATGGTTTACTCCGCTGCCATCGCGACCGGGGCGATCCGCAGGGCGGACAGTTCGGCCATCGTCGCGCTGGCGCGCGCAATCGGGTTGGAAAGATAGGGGTCGGTGACGACCGAGGTGAAGACGGTGTCGCCCAGGTCGCCCTTGGCGCCCAGCGAGGCCACGTCGAACGAAACCGGCGCGGGCAGATAGTCGATCCGGCCGAAGGTCGGATGGTCGCCCATCAGCTTCGCGCGCAGCTGCTCCAGCGTGTCGTAAGGCAGGGTCTGATCTACGCGTGCCGACAGGGCGCGGATGATGGCCCAGTCTTCCTTGGCTTCGCCCTTCGGGAAGACGACGCGTTCGGCCAGTTGCACCCGGCCTTCGGTATTGACGTAGATGCCCGACTTCTCGGTGTAGGCGGCGCCCGGCAGGATGACGTCGGCGCCGTGCGCGCCGCGGTCGCCGTGGCTGCCCAGATAGACGCGGAAGGCGTTCGAGCCGGTCGGATCGACCTCGTCGGCGCCCAGCAGGAACAGCACGTCCAGCGCGCCCGGCTTCAGCATTTCGGCAACCGTCAGGCCGCCTTCAGCAGGCACGAAGCCCATGTCCAGACCGGCGACGCGTGCGGCGGCGTGGTGCAGGACGTTGAAGCCGTTCCAGCTGTCGGTGACGACGCCGGTCTTCTTGGCCAGTGCGCCCAGAGCGTTCAGGACAGCGGCGCCGCCCTCCCCGGCCAGCGCGCCGGAGCCCACGATGATCGCGGGACGCTCGGCCTTGTTCAGCAGGTCCGTCGCCGCCTTGGGCAGCTTGGCCAGGGTCTTCGAACCGGCGCCCAGATAGGCGTAGTCGAACGTCAGGTCGGCCTGTTCGCCGATCACGGCGATCTCGACCCCGCCCTTGATCCAGCTCTTGCGCAGGCGGGCGTTCAGCAGCGGCGCCTCGACGCGCGGGTTCACACCCACGATCAGCACAGCGTCGGCCTTTTCAATGCCTTCCAGGCCGGTGTTGAACAGCCAGCCTTCACGCGGGCCATAACCCAGGACGGCGCCGTCCTGGCGGCTGTCGGTGTTCTTCGATCCCAGGGCGCGGAACAGGTCCAGCGTCGCCTTCATCGACTCGGCGTCCTGCAGGTCGCCTGCGATGACGCCGATGCGGTCAGCCGATGCGGCCTTCAGCTTGGCGGCGACAGCGTCCAGCGCCTCGTTCCAGGTCGCGGCGCGCAGCTTGCCGTTCTCGCGGATCCACGGGCGGTCCAGACGGCGCGCGGTCAGGCCGTCGACGACATAGCGGCTCTTGTCCGACAGCCACTCTTCGTTGATGCCCTCGTTCACGCGCGGCAGCACGCGCATGACTTCCGAGCCGCGGTAATCGGCGCGGATGTTCGAACCCAGGGCGTCCATGACGTCGATGGTCTCGGTCTTCTTCAGTTCCCACGGACGATAGTGGTACTGCCACGGGCGGTGCGTCAGGGCGCCGACCGGGCACAGGTCGTTGACGTTGCCCGACAGTTCCGAGGCGACCGACTTCTCCAGATAGGTCGTGATTTCAGCGTCTTCGCCGCGCGAGATCATGCCGATGTCCGGCACGCCGGCGACTTCGGTGATGAAGCGGACGCAACGCGTGCACTGGATGCAGCGCGTCATGAAGGTCTTGATCGTCGGCCCCATGTGCTTTTCTTCGACCGCGCGCTTGTTCTCGGCATAGCGGGAACCGTCGCGGCCATAGCCCATGGACTGGTCCTGCAGGTCGCATTCGCCGCCCTGGTCGCAGATCGGGCAATCCAGCGGGTGGTTGATGAGCAGGAACTCCATCACCCCTTCGCGGGCCTTCTTCACCATAGGCGTATCGGTGAAGATCTCCTGGCCGTCGGCGGCCGGAAGCGCGCACGAAGCCTGGGGCTTCGGCGGTCCAGGCTTCACCTCGACCAGGCACATCCGGCAGTTGCCGGCGATGGACAGGCGTTCGTGGTAGCAGAAGCGCGGGATTTCCTGTCCAGCACGTTCGGCGACCTGGAGCACGGTCATGCCGGGCTCAAACTCGGTTTCGACGCCGTTGACCTTGGCGACTGGCATCAGCGGGCCTCTTCTTCAGCGGGAACGGCCAGATCGGCCTGTTCCGTCGTCCCATCAGGGAGCGTCTGTGTGATGGTGATCGCCGCGCCCTTGATGACGTAGCGGATCACCGGATCGCCCGGCTGGTTCATCCAGCGGACGAGCGTTTCATCTGGCAGGTCGAGCGGCTTCCACTCAACCAGATCATTCTGCACGCGGCAGTCGGCGCGCATCCGACCGCCGTCGACCGGGGCGCGCCACGAAGCGTGGACCACGCCGCCCTCGACGCCATCGACGTCGATCGCCAGCGGCTGCTGTCCGTGGACGGCGGCCAGTCCGGCGCGGCAGACGCGACGCAAATCAGCCTCCGTCAGCACGGTCGGCGCGACGGCGTCTGGCGCCTTCACCTCGACCGGCGCCGTTTCCGCCGGCTTCGGCGCAGCCGCGCGCTCACCGCAGGCGGCGAGAGCGAGGGCTCCGATGACGATGGCGGGCGAAAGACGCATGACTACTCCGCAGCGATGGCGTGGCCGGCGAAGTTCGCACGGCGGCTGCGGTAGTTGGCGATGCGCTCTTCGATCTCGTGACGGAAGTGACGGATCAGGCCCTGCACAGGCCATGCGGCGGCGTCGCCCAGAGCGCAGATCGTGTGACCTTCAACCTGACCGGCGACATCCAGCAGCAGGTCGATTTCCGACGGATCGGCTTCGCCCACGGCCATGCGCTCCAGAACCCGCCACATCCAGCCGGTGCCTTCACGGCACGGCGTGCACTGGCCGCAGCTCTCATGCTTGAAGAAGTAGCTGATGCGGGCGATCGCCTTAACGATGTCGGTGGACTGGTCCATCACCGTCACGCCGGCCGTCCCCAGGGACGAACGCATTTCACGCATGGAGTCGAAGTCCATCAGGACCGTCTCGGCCTGTTCGCGCGTGATGACCGGGCAGGACGCGCCGCCGGGAATGATGGCCTTCAGATTGCTCCAGCCGCCGCGAACGCCGCCGCCGTGATCTTCGATCAGTTGGCGCAGCGGAATCGACATGGCTTCTTCGACGACGCACGGCGTGTTCACGTGCCCCGACAGGGACATCAGCTTGGTGCCGGTGTTGTTCGGACGACCGAAGCTGGCGAACCAGTCCGCGCCGCGGCGCAGGATGGTGCCGACAACCGCGATCGACTCGACGTTGTTCACCGTAGTCGGGCAGCCATAGAGGCCCGCACCCGCCGGGAACGGCGGCTTCAGGCGCGGTTGGCCCTTCTTGCCTTCCAGCGATTCCAGCAGCGCCGTCTCTTCACCGCAGATGTAGGCCCCTGCCCCGTGGTGGATATAGACGTCGAAGTCCCAGCCGTGGACGTTGTCCTTGCCGATCAGCTTGGCCTCATAGGCCTGCTTGACGGCGGCTTCCATCCGCTCGCGCTCCAGCACGTACTCGCCGCGCAGATAGATGTAGCAGGCGTGGGCCTGCATCGCGAAGCTGGCGATCAGCGCGCCTTCGATCAGCAGGTGCGGATCATGACGCATGATCTCGCGGTCCTTGCAGGTCGCGGGCTCTGACTCATCGGCGTTGATGACCAGGTAGTGAGGGCGATCCTTCACTTCCTTGGGCATGAACGACCACTTCAGGCCGGTCGAGAAACCGGCGCCGCCACGGCCGCGCAGGCCCGAGGCCTTGACGTTGTTGATGATCCAGTCGCGGCCAAGGTCCAGCATGTCCTTGGTGGCGTTCCACGCGCCGCGCTGCTTCGCCCCCTCAACGCCCCAATCATGGAAACCATACAGGTTGGTGAAGATGCGATCTTTGTCTTCGAGGATTCCGACCATAGTCCTCAGAGTCCTTCCACCAGACGACGTCTGTGATGACGGGTGCGCATGAACACGGCGGCGATAACCAACGCCCAGCCTGCGGCCAGCATTCCGTATGAAACAGTGATGCCCCACTCGCCGATGCCGAACATCTCCTTGCGAGACGCCAGGATCAGCAGAGCGGCGGCGACGACCAGACCCAGGCCGCCAAGGCGTAGCGGGCGACCAACGCCACGCAGCTCCTTGCGGTAGGCCGCGCGGCCTTCCTCGGTTGAGAGATCAGGACGAGCCATCAGGCAGGCGCCTTCTCGACCGGCGCCGGGTCGCTGTTCGGCAGCTTCTTGATCGGCTTGGCGGCCGAGCCGTCGTACAGCTTCGGATCAAGCAGGGTCTTGGCCCCGCCCGTCGGCGCCGACGTATGGCGCCCTGCGTACGAACCCGGCTTCGGCGACTTGCCGGCGGCGAAGTCGTCGATGATCTGGGCCATCGTCTCAGGCGTCAGGTCTTCATAATAATAGTCGTTGATCTGGGCCATCGGCGCGTTCGAGCAGGCGCCCAGGCATTCGACTTCCTGCCAGGTGAAGCGACCGTCAGCGGACAGATGATCCTTGGGACCGATCTTCTCCTTGCAGACCTTCATAAGTTCATTGGCGCCGCGCAGCATGCACGGCGTGGTGCCGCACACCTGGATCAGCGCGGTCTTGCCGACCGGCTCCAGCATGAACATGGTGTAGAAGGTCGCGACCTCCAGCACCCGGATGAAAGCCATGTCCAGCAGCTCGGCGATGGCGCGGATGGCGGGTTCCGAGACCCAGCCCTCCTGCTTCTGAACCAGCCACAGGATCGGGATCACCGCCGACTGACGGCGCGATTCCGGGTATTTCTTGATCCACCACTCGGCCTTTTCCATCGTCGCCTTCGAGAAGGCGAATGAGGCAGGCTGTTCCTTGGCGAGACGACGAACGGACATCCGCTAGGCCTTCACAAAATCAACGCGGGCGATCTTGTCGCCAGCGAACGAATAGATTGCGGCGACCTCGAAAGGCGTCGCATCGGGCGACCGGAACACACGCTCGTGGTCGATCACAGTGTTTCCGACGACGATCCGCGACAGCAGTTCCGCACGGTTTTGCGGGAACTGCGCGAACAGGCCTTCGTGACGCTCACGATAGGCGTCCAGCCCCTTCAGGTTCGGCTCGCCGTTCAGATCGGAAATGGTGATGCCGTCGTCGAAGAAGGTGACGAAGGTCGCCAGATCCTGGGCGTTGTAGGCGTCGAGCTGGCCCTGCACCACGGCTTCGCGGCTCATCGGTCGACCTCGCCGAACACGATGTCGAGCGAACCCAGGATGGCCGAAACGTCAGCCAGCTGGTGACCGCGGTTGATCGGGTCCATCTGCGCCAGGTGACGGAAGCCCGGCGCCGAGATCTTTACCCGGTACGGCTTGTTGGTGCCGTCCGAGACCAGATAGATGCCGAACTCGCCCTTGGGCGCTTCAACCGAGGCGTAAACCTCGCCTTCCGGCGTCTTGAAGCCTTCGGTGTAGAGCTTGAAGTGGTGGATCAGGGATTCCATCGACCGCTTCATCTCACCGCGGCGCGGCGGAACGATCTTGTTGTCCTCGATCATGACCGGCTCGCCGGGGCAGTTGCGCAGCTTGTGGATGCACTGCTCCATGATCCGCACGGACTGCTTCATCTCTTCGACGCGGACCAGATAGCGGTCCCAGCAGTCGCCGTTCTTGCCGACGGCGATGTCGAAATCGAGCTCGGCATAGCATTCGTACGGCTGCGACTTGCGCAGATCCCAGGCGATGTCGGAGCCGCGCAGCATCACGCCGGTGAAGCCCCAGGCCAGGGCATCCTCCTTGGACACAATGCCGATGTCGACGTTGCGCTGCTTGAAGATGCGGTTCTCGGTGACCAGGCTTTCAATGTCGGCCAGGGCCTTAGGAAACTCGTGGCACCAGCGGCCGATGTCGTCGACCAGATCCATCGGCAGGTCCTGGTGGACGCCACCCGGACGGAAATAGTTGGCGTGCAGGCGGGCGCCGCAGGCGCGCTCGTAAAACACCATCAGCTTTTCGCGCTCTTCGTGACCCCACAGCGGCGGGGTCAGGGCGCCGACGTCCATGGCCTGCATGGTCGCGTTCAGCAGGTGGTTCCCGATGCGGCCGATTTCCGAATACAGCACCCGGATCAGCTGGGCGCGATACGGAACCTCGATGCCGAGCAGCTTTTCGATGGCCAGGCAGAAGGCGTGTTCCTGGTTCATCGGCGCGACGTAGTCGAGGCGATCCAGATACGGCACGTTCTGCAGATAGGTCCGCGCCTCCATCAGCTTCTCGGTGCCGCGGTGCAGCAGGCCGATATGCGGATCGACGCGCTCGACGATTTCACCGTCCAGCTCCAGCACCAGGCGCAGCACGCCGTGCGCAGCCGGGTGCTGCGGGCCGAAATTGATGGTGAACTTGCGGTCTTCCATCTCGCGGGCGTGGGCCGTGCGGGTGTCGACGACGTCGTCGAACACGTCCGTGCCGCCCAGCGATGCGGGGGTGTGGGCTCCGTCAGCCATCAGACATTGCCTCCGGCCTTCTCATCGCCCGGCAGGACCGGAGCGGGGTATTCAGCGCCTTCCCACGGCGACAGGAAGTCGAACGTGCGGAATTCCTGGGTCAGCTTGACGGGTTCATAGACCACGCGGCGCTGCTCCTCATCATAGCGGACTTCGACGTAACCCGTCATGGGGAAGTCCTTGCGAAGGGGGTGCCCTTCGAAACCATAGTCCGTCAGCAGACGGCGCATGTCCGGGTGGCCCGAGAACAGCACGCCGTACATGTCGAAGGTTTCGCGCTCGAACCAGTTGGCGGACGGATAGACTTCGACCACCGTCGGAACCGGCTGAACCTCATCGGTCGCCACCTTGACGCGCACGCGCGCGTTCCGGGTCAGCGACAGCAGATGATAGACAACCTCAAAACGCTCTTCGCGATCCGGATAGTCGACGCCGCACACGTCCAGCAGCTGCTGGAAACCGAACTGGTCCCGCAGCGCCGTCATCACTTCGACGATCCGCTCGCGCGGGGCGACCAGCGTCAGCTCGCCGAACGCGACCTGGGCCTCAACGCCCAGCGCGCCGACCATCTCCGCGCCCAGCGGGGTCAGAGCGGCCTCATGCTGGGCCTGAACAACCAAAGAGCTCATCGGTCGATGGTCCCCGTGCGACGAATCTTCTTCTGCAGCTGCAGCAGGCCGTACAGCAGAGCCTCAGCCGTCGGCGGGCAGCCTGGCACATAGACATCCACCGGCACCACGCGGTCGCAACCGCGCACGACGCTGTAGCTGTAATGATAATAGCCGCCGCCGTTTGCGCAGCTGCCCATCGACACGACATAGCGCGGATCGGGCATCTGATCGTAAACCTTGCGGATAGCGGGGGCCATCTTGTTGGTCAGGGTGCCAGCGACGATCATCAGGTCCGACTGACGCGGGCTGGCGCGAGGCGCCATGCCGAAACGCTCGACGTCGAAACGCGGCATCGACATCTGGATCATCTCGACGGCGCAGCAGGCAAGACCAAAGGTCATCCACATCAGCGAGCCAGTGCGCGCCCAGTTGATCACATCGTCAGCAGCGGCGACCAGATAGCCGCGCTCGCCCAACTCCATGTTCACGGCTTCAAAGAACTTGTCGTGAACCTTGGGATCATAGCCCTCGACGGTCGAACGCGCGGCCGATCCGGCAGCGACCAGCGGCGCGGCAGAAGCGGTGACCAGCGACGGCGTGCCCGCCCCCGAAGCCACGGAAGTGGTGACTACTCCCATTCCAGGGCTCCCTTCTTCCATTCGTAGATGAAGCCGATGGTCAGGACGCCCAGGAAGGCCATCATCGACCAGAAGGCGAAGACCATTCCAGCGTGCGACAGGTCGAACATCGACACCGCCCATGGGAACAGGAAGGCGACTTCCAGGTCGAAGATGATGAACAGGATCGACACCAGATAGAATCGCACGTCGAACTTCATGCGGGCGTCGTCGAATGCGTTGAAGCCGCACTCATAGGCCGACAGCTTTTCACTATCGGGGCTCTTCGGCGCCAGCAGCAACGGCAGGGCGATGAAGAGGATGCCGATTACCGCTGCGATGGCGGCGAAGATCAGCACGGGCAGATATTCGAGCAAAAATGCGTTCATGCGAAAGAACCTCGTCCGCCGGGGAGAGGCGGATTCGGCGCTTCTTAGACCCATCGTCGCCGGGGTTCAAACCCCGTAACCACTTGCTTTTCTATTGAGAATGGCTCGCAAATAACAAGCGCAGCCGCAGCGCCATTTGTCGCAGCCGCAATGGTTGCGCCTTCGCCCCTCTCCAAGTCCTACTGAAGGCCCCGATCTGTAACAGAAAGTCATCTTAATGAGCGTCGCGAGCCGGACCCTGAATGCGGTTGAACGCATCGGGAATAAACTGCCCGACCCTGTCTTTCTGTTCCTGTGGCTTATCCTGGGCCTGATCGTTCTGAGCATGGTGGGGGCCGGACTCGGCTGGTCGGCCATAAATCCGGTGACTGGCGAGCAGTTGACGGCGGAGAGCCTGATATCGCCCGCAAACCTGGAACGGCTGATCATCGGCATGCCCAGAACGTTGGCGGACTTCCTTCCCCTCGGCATCGTGATCACCATCATCTATGGCGCGTCGGTTGCTGAGCGGACCGGCATGTTCGCCACAGCCATCCGTGGGGCGCTGCTGAACGCGCCGAAGTCGATCCTGACGCCCGTCATCGTCATCACGGGCATGGTGTCGCACCACGCGTCGGACGCTTCGTATGTGGTCGTCATCCCACTGGCCGCCGTCATCTTCGCCGCAGCGGGGCGGCATCTGCTGGCCGGTCTGGCCGCAGGCTTCGCCGCCGTGTCGGGCGGTTATGCAGGCAACCTGTTCCCTGGCGCCAGCGACGCGCTGATTCTCGGCATCACCGAGCCTGCCGCGCAGCTGATCGACCCGTCCTATTCGGTGAATATTGCGGGCAACTGGTTCTTCATCGTCGGGGTCGTCTTTGTCTTCACCCCCATCGTCTGGTTCCTGACTGACCGCGTCATCGAGCCGCGCCTGGGCAAGTGGGCGCCGTCGGCCGGGGTCGCAGCCCCCGCCACTTCGGAAAAGCAGCTTCTTACGGTCGACGAGAAGCGAGGCCTGAAGTTCGCTGGCCTTGCCCTGCTCGGCATGATCGCCCTGTGGACGTTGATCACCTTGCTGCCAAACTCGCCTTTCGTTGATCCGGCCGCCGAGCCTGAGCAGCGCTTCAATCCGCTCTATCGCTCGCTGGTCGCCTTCTTCGCCGCCACCTTCTTCATCACGGGCGGGGCCTATGGCGTTGGTTCACGATCCATCCAGTCGCACCACGACCTGGTGCGGATGATGCGTGAGGGCATCGAGCAGTTGGCCCCCTATATCGTCCTGGCTTTTTTCGCCGCCCACTTCGTGGCGATGTTCAACTGGTCGGGCCTGGGACCGATCCTGGCGGTCAATGCAGCGGCTGCTTTCCAGACCCTGTCCCTGCCCGCTCCGCTTCTGCTGATCTGCGTCGTTCTGATCTCCTGCTTCTTTGACCTGTTCATCGGCTCGGCCTCGGCCAAATGGTCGGCGTTGGCCCCGGTCGTGGTGCCGATGTTCATGTTGCTGGGCATTTCGCCTGAGATGACGACCGCAGCCTACCGGATGGGCGATTCCGTCACCAACATCGCTACGCCGCTGATGAGCTACTTCCCGCTGATTCTGACCTTTGCCCAGCGATGGGACCCGAAGTTCGGCCTGGGCTCGCTGATGGCGACCATGCTGCCCTATGCCGGCGCCTTTCTGATCGCGGGCCTGATCATGGTCGCAGGATGGGTGGCGTTCGATCTGCCGCTTGGGCCAGGCGTGGGCGTTCACTACGAACTGCCCGCCCATATCGTGGCCTCGCCCGCACCTTGAGCCACGCCGCAGACCGATGCGCAAACCTGAACCTGGGACCGCCCCGAAGCCTCTGTTTCAACAGCCTTTCGACCATGTCGCATCTTTCTCGAAAAAGGTCGCTTGACGCGATGGGTCAGCCCGCCTAAACGACGCCCCTCGCCGGGGCGCACTGCTGCTTCGGCAGGGAAACGCGGGTGTAGCTCAGTTGGTTAGAGTGCCGGCCTGTCACGCCGGAGGTCGCGGGTTCGAGCCCCGTCACTCGCGCCACTCTCTCTAGAAATAGAAAGAGTGGCGCACACCGCCTTCCCATCATAGCTTTCGAAACAGCTCAAAAGTTTCGACCTGTACGCGGGTGTAGCTCAGTTGGTTAGAGTGCCGGCCTGTCACGCCGGAGGTCGCGGGTTCGAGCCCCGTCACTCGCGCCACTTCTTTTCAGTTCAACAAGATAAAGAAGTGGCGCGCCCCGCCTGAGCGGAGATCGCAGCCCCTTATCGTGCGCCGCGCCCAATCAGAATCAAAGGCAAGCTAAAAGGCTGCGCGGCATCGCGCAGGTTTGCAGCAGCCACCTCAGTGGGTGGCGTGGGCGTCACCAGACCTGACGAAGGCTGCGTCGCCGGTCAGATCGCCATAGACCATGCACAGGTCTTCGAAGACGCGATTCCATGCAAACTGACTGACGGCCTTCTCACGCGCTGCGCGGCCGATGGCTTCGATGTCCCGCTCAAACAAGGCCTCGATCGCCTGGGCATAGGCGTCGGCGTCTGCACGCGTCGCCAGTTGCCCGACTGTCTCATCCACCGTCTCAGCCACGCCGCCCGCATTCACGCCGACGACCGGACGCCCACAGGCCATGGCCTCCAGCACGATCAGGCCGAACGGCTCCTTGTCATTCGCATGAACGAAGGCGTCACAGCTGGCGATGATCTTGGCGACCGCCTTGGGGTCCGTCTCATAGGGCATCGAGATCACTCGATCTTCCGCCGGCATTCCTGAACCCGCGCCGACCAACACCAGATGATAGGGTGCGCCCAGATTCTGGACCGCCTCGATCAGGACATCGACATTCTTTTCCTTGGCGGGCCGCCCGGCGAAGCACAGCAGGCGCGCATCGGCGCCCAGGCCCAACTCGTTCAGCAGCCACTGCCGATCTCTGCGTTCGGGACGGAAGGTGTCGATTTCAACGCCCAGCGGACGAATGACGATATTGCCTACGCCCGCCTCTTCCAGCCGCCGCGCAATAAAGCGGCTGGGCGACACGACGCGATCGAATTGAGAGAATAGCTTGGCCCAGCGTTTCTGAACGGGCTTCTTGGCCCATTCGCCGAAATGCAGCGCGGCCAGGCCTGCGGGATCCGAGTGGCAGAAACCGACAACCGGGCAGCCGACACGTTGCCCGGCCTCCAGCGCGCCCTGCCCTGCTGTATAGGGATCGCCCGCCTCGATGATCGACGGCTTGCTCGCCGCCACCCAGGCGCTCCAGCGCCGGACAGAGCTGGGCCAACGATAGCCGTCCCCGAACGGCAGCTTGGCCGCCCGCAACCGCACGATCCCATCGGCCGCCGCCCTGTGGCGCGCGCCGGGGACGATCAGTGAATGGGCGACGCCCGGACGGTTTTCCGCCAGCCACGCCTTCTTCGACAGCAGGTAACGCTTCACGCCGCCGGAACGCGGCGCGAACAGCATGGTCGTGTCCACCAAGCGGGGACGGTCATCATGAGACGCAATCTTCAACGCCCTCAGCGTCTCAGCGACCTCTACATCCAGCCCAGGAATAAGCCGCAGCTCGCTTTCCTGAACTTCAAGGTCGGTCATGCTCATGAAAATCGTCTCGCCTGGTCGGGCCTGCCGAACGCCAGAGGCGTCGTTTGGATGCGTGGCGCGGATATGCGCTTGACCATTTCGCCGCCCGTAAACCCACGCGTTGCAAAGCTCAATAGGAGCAACGAGAAATCCGTCCGATCCCGACGCAAGATCATAGGCGTAAATGCGCTGGAAGACCGCTTTCGACGGCATGTCGGTCCGCGTTGAAAATCCTATGGCCTTGCATTCGCCTCAAATTCGATAAACTTGAGGAAGGCTGGCGCATACCCTGCTAAAGGGTCGCCCATCTTGTGATCGTGTGACCACCAGGGGTTTTCTTTCGAATGCGTATTCTGCTTGCGACCGCCGTAGCGATCGCCCCCCTGTTGGCTGCTGCTGGCGCTCAGGCCGAGATCGTCATCTCGTCTGACCGCACCACGCCGATCCGTACATCCAACGCCACCGGCACAGCGGCGGACAATATCCGAATCGCCAGCGGCGGCAGCATCACCCTGACCAGCGGCACGGCCGTCACTCTGGATTCGAACAATACGGTCACCGTCGATGCTGGCGGTTCGATCTCGATGCTCAAGTCCGACGACGGCGCCACCGCCATCCTCGCCCAAGGCGGACGCACGGGCGGCGTCAAGGTGGACGGCGCCATCAACATCACCGACACGCTTGAAACCAGCGAGTTGCACAAGCCCTTCGCCACAGGAACAGATCGCTACGGCGTCCGGGTCACCGGCCCAGGCGCCTTCATCGGCAACGTGGAGGTGGGCGCCAGCGGCTCGATCAAGGTCGAAGGCAACAACAGCTACGCCATGTCGATCGAATCCGCCCTGAACGGCAATCTGTCGATGCTGGGCGCGCTGTCCGTCGTGGGTGACAACACCTATGGCCTGCGCACGACCGGCGCCATCGACGGGAACGTCACGCTTGCAGGCAGCATCGCGGCGACGGGTCTGAACGCCCGTGGCGCATCGTTGGAAGGCGACATCAGCGGCGGCGTGAAGGTTCGCTCATCCATCGCCACGACGGGCTACCGCTACACCACCCCTCCTCCGGCCCGCCCCACTGGATGGACGTCCGAGGACAAGAACACTTATCTTGAAGACCTCGACGCCAATGATCTGCTTCAAGGCGGTCCGGCGCTAACCATCGCCGCGAATATCGCCAAGGGCGTCCTTCTAGCGGTCGACTATGATGACAAGGGCGAGCCTGTAGCAGGCCAGACCGCGCCCTCAATCATCTCGCTCGGCGGCGCCCCAGCGATTCAGATCGGCTCCGACACCCAAGCGATTACGCTCGGCGTCGCCGGAACCGGCAATGACGCCTATGGTTTCGTCAACCGCGGCACAGTGACCGGCAGCGGCGTCTATGCCGGTGTCAACGCCCGCGCCCTTCAACTGGGCACGGCCAGCGGCCAGTCCGTCACCGTCGATGGCGGCGTACGAAACGAAGGCACGATCACAGCCTCAGCCAAGGACGCCGATGCGACAACCATCTGGATCAATTCCGGCGTAACGACGCCGACCCTGATCAACACCAATACAATCCAGGCTGGGGTGGTTGGCACCGGCGACCATACAGCGACCGCTGTTCAGATCGGCGCTGGCGCCAACCTGCCCTCGTTCACCAACTCTGGCTCCATCAGTTCCGCAATCAACGGCGACAAGGGTACTGTTTACGGCATTCGCGATCTTTCCGGGTCGCTGACCGAATTCACCAACAAGGGGAACTTGGTCGTCGGCTTTGTCTCGAACGCAGATAACTCCACAGCGGCGGACCGTCAGGCCACAGCCATTGATCTGTCCGCCAATACAACGGGCGTAACGATCCGCCAGACCGCCCCAGATCAACCAGCGGACACCAAGGAAGAAGATAAGAAATCAGCTTCCATCGTCGGCAACATCAAACTGGGCGACGGCAATGACCTCGTCAGCATCGAGAACGGCACAGTTGTCGGCGATATCGCCTTCGGTGCTGGCGCGGACCGGCTGAACATCTCGGGCGGCTCGACAGTCAGCGGTGCAATCACGGCCAGCGACGGTCAACTCGACATCAACGTGTCCAAGGGCACGCTGAACGCCACCCAGACAACAGCATCATCGATTTCGAATCTGAACATCGGCGCCGACGGCACCTTGGTCGTCATGCTCGACCCGGCCGCAAACAAGACCGGCGGCTTCAACGTCAGCGGCAACGCCACCTTGGCTGACGGCGCGGCGCTTGGCGTGCGGTTCAACTCTCTTCTCGCCGCACCAGAGCGTTTCACGATAATCGAGGCCGGGTCGATCAATGTCGGCACCATCGACCAGACCCTTCTCAACTCGAATTCGCCATACCTCTATGTCGTCAACGCTGGCGTGGATCAGGCCGCCGGTCAGCTGTATGTCGACGCTCGCCGCCGCACCGCAGCCGAAGCCAATCTCATCCCCGTGGAAGCCTCAGCCTTCGACGCCGTATATGGCGCGCTCGGCTCGAACGAGGCGCTGAAGAATCTCTTCCTTTCGCGCACCAATCGCGACGACTTCATGGACGTCTATCAGCAAATGCTTCCCGACCATTCGGGCGGCCCGCTGATGTCTCTGTCCGCTGGCGTAGATGCAGTGACGCGCGCGCTGACAGGCCGCAACGCAACAGCCGCCCCGGGCGAAACCAGCGCCTGGGTGCAGGAAATCAACTTCTACGCCGACAAGGACAAGACCGACAGCTACGGCTTCCGTTCGGAAGGTTTCGGCATCGCGGGCGGCGTCGAAAAGGGCACCAATCTCGGCGCCTTCGGCATCTCGGCGGCCTTCACCTCCTCCGACATCAAGGAGCCGGAGTCCAAGGCCGAGGAAACCCTGTCCGCCAGCCTGCTGGAGTTGGGCCTCTACTGGCGCGCGCAGGGTCAATACTGGACAACCTGGGCTCGCGCCGCCGGCGGCTACGCCAGCTTCAACGCCAAGCGTTCGCTGGTGGCCGAAGGCCTCTATCTGAACAACAAGTCCGACTGGCACGGCTGGACCGCGGCTGCGGCTGGCGGCGCTTCGTATGAGCGCAACTTCGGCCGCCTGAACGTGCGTCCCGAAGTCTATGCCGAGTATTTCCGCCTGTCCGAGGATGGCCGCACCGAGCAGGGCGGCGGCGACGGCTTCGACCTCGACATCGACTCGCGCGACAGCCACATCTTCTCGGCCGTGGCGGCGATGAACATCGGCTACGGCTTCGGCCAGAACGGCTGGCTGCGCCCCGAACTGCGCATCGGTTATCGCCAGAACATCTCAGTCGACGCCGGTGAAACCATCGCCCGCTTCGCCAGCGGCGGTCAGTCCTTCACCCTGACGCCCGACGCCATTGAAGGCGGCGGTCTGATCCTGGGCTTCCGTGTCAACTTCGGCAACAACCTTGGCATGCTGTCACTGACCGGAGACGCCGAACTGCTGGAAGACTACGTCCGCTACTCGCTTCTGCTGCGAGCCAGCTTCCGGTTCTGAGAACCGAACAATCATAGAATTAGAGGTCGCCAGTTTCAGCTGGCGGCCTTTTTTCTTGCCTCCACGACCGCCATGGCGGTGCGTAGCGTTGCTTATACCTTGGTATAAGCAACGCATCCTAAAGAGCCGCCGCCGTAAACCTGTGCGGCATGGCTTAAATGCCCGGATTTGCTAGATAGATCCTGTCCCGTCGGTAATCCGGCTGGACGCAAACAGGAAACCCGAAATGCCAGACGACAGTAGTCGACAGATGGCGACGCACAGGGTTTTGAGACGAGGCTGAGGGATCGGTCTCGTCTTGATGGCTGTGCGGCCGTCAAGGAGTAGAGACATGAACCTCGCAATCCATGCGCGGCGGACTGCCGCATTCGCCCGAAATTCCGGACTAGCGGACAAGGTCCGCGCTCGGACGCGCGCCCTTCCCCTGGCCCGCCCGTGGTTCGTGCGGACCGGGCTTTTGCTGGCCGCCTATCAGGCGCGCGGCGTCGACGGAGCGCGGTGACCGTGAACCGGTTGATCCCCGCACTGCATCCGGTCCTGCTGCACCCGCCCCGAGAGCGCGCGCCCTAGCGCCCTGCATCGGCCCTGCACGGGCCTGAGCCAACCCGTTCCCCCGACCTGACCGTGCCTGCACGGTCCAGCCCGTCTGCACGTCTGTGGCGTGTGGCGGGTCGCCGCTGCCTGTCGTCTCGACAGCAGGAGATCTGCATCATGAACATCAATGTGAACCTCACTGGCTCGAAGGCCCGTTCGCTCGACGCGAGCAGACTGGCCCCTGCCTGGCCCCCGACAGACATCGGCGTCATGGCGATTTCCTCCGACGGCCTGACCGACGAAGTCGCCGCGCGCCGTCTGGCGCAGGACGGGGCGAACGTCGTTGCGCGCGAACGCCGCCTGTCGCCGCTGGTTCAGTTCGTGCTGGCCTTCAAGAACCCCTTCATCGGCGTGCTGCTGGCGCTGGCCGCCATCAGCAGCGTCACCGACATCATCCTGCCGATGCGGGCGGGCGAGGCACCGGACTATATCGGCGTAGTCATCATCCTGGTGATGGTGGGCCTCAGCGCCGTGCTGCGCTTCTGGCAGGAGTTCCGCTCGGCCAAGGCGGCCGAGGCGCTGAAGGCGATGGTCGGCAACTCCGCCACCGTCATGCGCCGCGCCGACGCCGCGACGCCCGGCGCACTGCGCGAAATCCCGATGGCCGAGATCGTCGTCGGCGACGTGGTCTATCTGTCGGCGGGCGACATGGTCCCGGCGGACGTGCGTCTGCTCGATTCCCGCGACCTTTTCATCAGTCAGGCCGCCCTGACCGGCGAGGCCATTCCGGTCGAGAAATACGACACCTTGGGCGCAGTGTCGGCCAAGTCCGCCGAGGCCGTGGCGACCGCCGACGGCGACCCTCTGGATCACCCCAACGCCTGTTTCATGGGCACCAATGTCGTCAGCGGCACGGCGACGGCCCTGGTCGTCGCGACCGGTCCGCGCACCTATTTCGGATCACTGGCCAAGGCCATCGTCGGGTCCCGCGCCGAGACGGCGTTCGACCGGGGCGTCAACAGCGTCAGCTGGCTGCTGATCCGCTTCATGCTGGTGATGGTTCCCATCGTGCTGCTGGTGAACGGCTTCACCAAGGGCGACTGGATGAACGCCTTCCTGTTCGCCCTGGCCGTCGCGGTCGGGCTGACCCCGGAAATGCTGCCGATGATCGTGTCGTCCAACCTGGCCAAGGGCGCCATGGCCATGTCGCGCCGCAAGGTGGTGGTGAAGCGCCTGAACGCCATTCAGAACTTCGGCGCAATGGATGTTCTGTGCACGGACAAGACCGGCACATTGACCCAGGACCGGATCATCCTGGCGCATCACTTCGACCTGTCGGGCGCAGCCGATGACCGTGTGCTGCAACTGGCCTGGCTGAACAGCCGTCATCAAAGCGGGGTCAAGAACCTGATGGACCGGGCCGTCGTCGATTTCGCCGACCGCCGTCCCGTCGCCCTGACCGCCGCGGCCGCCTATCGCAAGATCGACGAACTGCCGTTCGACTTCGTGCGTCGCCGCCTGTCCATCGTGGTCGAGAACAATGGCGACGGCGGCCAGATGCTGATCTGCAAGGGCGCGGTCGAGGAGATGCTGACCATCTCCACCGCCGTGCGCGACGGTCAGGCGACCCGTCCGCTGGACGACGCCGAGCGCCAACGCCTGCAACAGATGGCGCGCGGCTACAACGCCGACGGATTCCGCGTATTGGTCGTGGCCACCCGCGCCGTGCCCGCCGATCAGGCCCGCATCCGTTATGTGGTCGAGGACGAGGCTGATCTGGTGATCGAGGGCTTCCTGACCTTCCTCGACCCGCCCAAGGAGACGGCCCGACCCGCCATCGCCGCCCTGGCTGAACATGGGGTGGCGGTGAAGGTGCTGACCGGCGACAACGAGGTGGTCACCGCCAAGATCTGCCGCGAGGTGGGCCTGGAGCCGGGCCAGCCGGTTCTGGGGCGCGACATTGAGGTGATGGACGACGCAACCCTGGCCCGCGTGGTCGAGGAACGCACCGTCTTCGCCAAGCTGACGCCGCTGCAGAAATCCCGCGTGCTGAAAAGCCTTCAGGCCAATGGCCACACGGTCGGCTTCCTGGGCGACGGCATTAACGACGCTCCGGCCCTGCGCGACGCCGATGTCGGCATCTCGGTCGACAGCGGCACGGACATCGCCAAGGAATCCGCCGACATCATCCTGTTGGAAAAGAGCCTGATGGTTCTGGAGGAAGGCGTCATCAAGGGGCGCGAGACCTTCGGCAACATCATCAAATACCTGAACATGACGGCCAGCTCGAACTTCGGGAACGTCTTCTCGGTTCTGGTCGCCAGCGCCTTCATTCCCTTCCTGCCGATGCTGGCCATCCATCTGCTGATCCAGAACCTGATGTACGACTTCTCGCAACTGGCCCTGCCGTGGGACCGCATGGACAAGGCCTTCCTGAAGACGCCCCGCAAGTGGGACGCCAAGAACATCGGGCGTTTCATGGTCTGGATGGGGCCGACGTCGTCGATCTTCGACATCACGACCTTTGCGGTCATGTGGTTCGTGTTCGCGGCCAACTCGGTGGAAATGCAGTCGCTGTTCCAGTCGGGCTGGTTCGTCGAGGGGCTGCTGTCGCAGACGCTGGTGGTGCACATGCTGCGCACACAGAAGATCCCCTTCGTTCAGAGCACGGCGGCCCTGCCGGTTCTGCTGGCGACGGGTCTGGTCTGTGCGCTGGGCATTTATCTGCCCTTCTCGCCGGTCGGGGCGATGGTCGGACTGACGCCTCTGCCGCTGGCCTATTTCCCATGGCTGGTCGGAACCCTGCTGGCCTACTGCGTCCTGACGCAGGGTATGAAGACCCTCTATGTGCGCCGCTTTGGCCAGTGGTTCTGACCTGAGCTGAACAGGCGGGCGGTCGCGGCTTCACCCCGACCGCCCCTTTCACCGACAGGAGATGCGCCCATGCGTGATCTTGCCCGTCACCGCCCCACCGCCCTGCCCGTCAACTTCACCCCGTCGCTGCTGCAAAGGGTGACTGAGCGGCTGGACCTGTCCCGTCGCATCGGCTGGCCCTCTGCGGTCGCCGCCCGCCTGCTGCTCAGGGTCGTCCTGATCCTGACGCGGGCCAATGTCCTCAACGCCGCAGAGACGGCGGCCCTGCTTCGTGCGGTCCGCCGCCTCAATCATCTGGCCCTGTCCAGACTGATCCTCCCTCGCTGAACACGGAGCCAGATCCGATGGACGACCCATCCAGTCGCGGCGGTCGAAAGGCCGCCCCGTTAAACCCGGCCGACACCGACTGAGCGCGGTTTCGGCCCGATGACGGCTGCCTGCCGTCGCCCTGCCGAAAGCGTTTCTCATGTCCTGCATCTTGCCTTCCTTCGCCCGTCCTTCCCTCGTTCGAAAGACGGTTTTCACCCGCTACACCTCCCTGTCCATCCTGCGCCTCGTCTGGCGTCGGCTGATCGCGCTTGGCGTCTATCTGGCCCTGCTGGGCGCCTTCTTCCTGATCGGGGTTCCCCGGGCCAATGCGGGCGCCGGGCCGCACGTCATCGACGACGCCGGGGTCGAGACGCCCGGTCAGTGCCATGTCGAAAGCTGGACGACCTGGAGCCGCAACAGCCGACTGGTCAACGCCTCGCCCGCCTGCACCTTGGAGGCCCTGCCGCGTCTGGAGGTCGGCGGCGACCTGATCGGCGTGCGCGAAGGCGGCCGCTGGAACACGACCGTCGGACCGGCGCTGAAGCTGAACCTTGGGACCGAAGGCGCGCGCGTCGACTGGGCCGTCGGCGCCGCCGCTCATTACAGCCTCCGCACCGGCGCGCTGGAGGGCGCCGCCGTCACTCTGCCAGTTACGATCAGGATCAGCGACCGCGCCCGCTTCAACGCCAACCTGGCCTGGGACCACGATCCGTCAGCCCAGCATCGCAACGCCGCCTTCTATGGCGCCCAGATCGAATACGACCTGCGCCCCGGCCTGCTGCTGATGACGGAGACGTATCAACGTCACGCAGAGCCCCTAGGCGTCCAGACGGGGCTGCGGTGGACCCCGCGCCGGGGGCCGGTGGACGTCGACCTGCTGGTCGGCCTGCCGGACAGGGGGCGTGAGACGACGCTGACGCTGGGGCTGACCTTCCGGGGCGCCGGTCCTGGCTGGAACTGAGACGAAAGGACGAGACATGACCGATTTCAACACTCTGGGACAGGCGGTCCTGGCGCTGGGCGGCGCCTTCCTGCTGGGCGGACTGATCGGGTTCGAGCGGCAATGGCGGCAACGGCTGGCGGGCCTCAGGACCAACACTCTGGTCGCCCTGGGCGCCGCCACCTTCGTGCAGTTCTCGGCGCAGTTCGACGGCGACGCCAGCCCGACCCGCGTGGCGGCCCAGATCGTGTCAGGCATCGGTTTTCTGGGCGGCGGCATCATCTTCAAGGAAGGGCTGAACGTACGCGGCCTGAACACGGCGGCGACCCTGTGGTGTTCGGCGGCGGTGGGGGCCATGTGCGGGGCCGCCTTCTTCTTCCACGCCGCCGTCGCCACCGCCTTCCTCATCGCGGTCAACGCCCTGCTGCGCCCGTTGGTGCGCCTGCTGGACCGCCAGCCCGCCAGCCACACCGAACTGGAAAGCTGCTACGCCGTCAGCGTGGTCTGCCGCAGCGACGCCGAGGCCCATGTCCGCGCCCTGCTGCTGGGCGGACTGGGCGAGACGCTTCACATCCGCGAACTGGTCAGCGCCGATCTGGAAGGTTCAACAAATGTCGAGGTGCGCGCCGCCATCCACGCCGAAAGCCGGCAGGACCGTCTGGTCGAACAGATCGTCGGCCGCCTCAGCCTTGAACCCCGCATCACCGCCGCCCGCTGGCGCATCGTCGAAGCCTGACAGGCGGGCGACAAGACCTGCGCCTTGACCTAAGCTGGGCGCAGCAACGGAGATGACGGGCTTGCCAAGCGCCGCACGGATCAGATCGAATTACGCCGTCGTGCTGGCCGCCCTGGTGTTCGCCGTAGCGGCCATCTTCATCGCCGACACCCTGACCGACTACGCCGTCGCCGTGGCCATTTTCCACACGGCGGTCATGCTGGTGGCCACGCGGTTCCTGGGTGTTCGGGCGGTGGCGGCGCTGGCTGTCGCCTGCGTGGTCCTGACCTGTCTCAGCTTCGTGCTGACGCCGGCGGGCGACTACAAGATCGGCCTGATCAACACCGGCATCAGCGTGGTCGCCATCGGCGTCACCGCCTATCTGGGCCTAAAGCTGAAAGGCGCCGAAGCCCAGATACACGAGGCCCGCGAACGCATCACCCGCATCGCCCGTCTGACGACGCTGGGCCAGTTGACCGCCTCCATCGCCCATGAGGTCAGCCAACCCCTGGCCGCCATCGCAGCCAGCGCCGGAGCCGGACGCCGCTGGCTGACCCAGCCCCAGCCCAACACCGAAAAGGCCCTGGCCGCCGTCGACCGCATCACCCGCGACGCCGACCGGGCCAGCGAGATCCTGGACCGCGTGCGGCGTCTGGCTCGCAACGAGGCGCCCGCCTCGTCCATCTTTGATCTGAACGCCGCCGTGACCGAGATCATCGCCCTGTCGTCGTCAGCGGCGGGCGCCAGCGGTGCGGTGATCAATGCGGACCTGTCTGAGAGCCTGCCTGCCGCCTTCGCCGACCGGGTGCAGGTGCAGCAGGTGGTCAGCAACCTGCTGCTGAACGGGATCGAGGCCGCATCCGCCGTCCCGAAACTCAGCCCCCGACTGACCGTCACCACCCGTCTGGTCCAGGACCGCCTGACGGTCGCCGTCGCCGATAACGGCCCGGGGCTGTCAGCCGAGGCGGCGGAGCATCTTTACGACGCCTTCTGGACCACCAAGACCGGCGGTTTCGGCCTGGGCCTGACCATCTGCCGCACCATCGTCGAGGCCAATGGCGGGCGCATCTGGACCGAGGCCTCGCCTATGGGCGGCGCCCGTTTCGCCTTCGACCTGCCCGTCGCCGGAGACAAGCCATGACCCCGGATCAGCCAGCGCCCACCGTCTATGTGATCGACGACGACGCCTCGCTGCGCGCCAGCCTGGCGGACCTGCTGGATTCCGTGTCCCTGCACACCCGCGTCTTCGCCTCGGTGCAGGACTTTCTGACCGCGCCGCGCGGCGAGGGGCCCGCCTGCCTGATCCTGGACGTGCGGATGCCGGGCCAGAGCGGAACGGACTTTCATCAGCAGATGGAGCGGCTGGGCGTGCGCCTGCCGGTCATATTCATCACCGGTCACGGCGACATCGCCATGGGCGTCAAGGCGATCAAGGACGGCGCCGTCGACTTCCTGACCAAGCCCTTCCGCGATCAGGACCTGCTGGACGCGGTTCAGGTCGCCCTAGAGCGTGACCGCCAGCGACTGGCGCAAGCCGTCTCGACCTCGTCCCTTCAAGACCGCTGGCGCAGCCTGACCCCTGGTGAACGCGAGGTCGTGCGTCTGGTCGTGCGGGGCCAGTTGAACAAGCAGATCGCCGCCGAACTGGACGTCAAGGAAATCACCGTCAAAGTCCGCCGCGCCAAATCCATGAAGAAAATGGGCGCCGCCTCACTGACCGATCTGGTGCGAATGACCGACGAACTGACGGCGTTAGAGGGATAAATGCAAAACCAGAAGAATTAGATCAGTCGAACACGGACGCCAGTTGTTCTGGCCCCGCGCCTTCCTTGATTGCGCGCAGTTCGTAATAAAGCGCCGCCACGCCAGCCGAGGCCACCACGCTGGTCAGGGTGTTGGTCAGGGCGTTGGTGATCATGGTCACGACTGTACCGGGCGCGCCGCCGCCGAAGGTCCCACCAGCCGCCAGGTTCACCCCGCCCACCAACATGCCCACGACCATCGACAGGACCAGATAGATCACCAGCAGGCCGAATATGTGCCAGCGATAGCCGCGCGTCAGGTCGCGACTGCGCTGCATGGCTTCGAAAACGCCGCGCTTTTCAGCGACGACAGCAGGCGCCGATACGGACCACAGGACCGTCAACATTATGCCCGGCACAATCAATAGGATGTAGCCGAATCCTGTCGCTACGCCCGCGACGATCGCCAACCCCAAAAGCGGCAGGAACACTTTCGCACCCGCGCTCAGCGCCTCGCCAAAGGTGGTCTGCTTGTCGTTGAAGCTGTTGATCGCCGCCTTGACGACCATACCCTGCACCACATAGGCGCCCACCAAATACAAGGCCCAGCCCAGGATCATGGCAAGAAACGCCGTGGCGCTTGCCTCACTGGTGGTCAGATCGGCCTGACCGAAGGCCATCAAGGCGCTCGGGATGCCGACGAACAGGGCTGCGGCGGCAAAGAAGGCCATCCAGTTGCCCCTGATGGTCGAAAACGTCCGCCCAATCACCCGCCCAAGATCAAATCCTCCAAAACTGGACGACGTTCGAGGGGTTGCGCTCGCGATCGGCGGCGTCGCCAGGGCCATGATATCCTGCGCCTGGCGGTCGTCGGTGGCGATGAAATCCACGCGCTGCCCCACCTTCAAGGGCGAGGTCGCACGGACGGCGGAAGGCTCAAATCGATAACGCGCACCATCATCGCCAACGATGCTGCCAGTTCCGGCCTCATCGATCCCCAACACTTCACCGCGCATCGTCGCTCCAGCCGCACTGTCGTCCTGCGGCTATAATGACCAGCGATATGCGCGGAGCAAGCCGCCTTCAGGTCACCCGACGCTTTTCCAGTTTCCGCGCCAGGGTGCGTCGATGCATCCCCAGCCTGCGCGCGGCCTCGGAGATGTTGAAATCCGTCTCGACCAGGGTTTCGTGGATACGCTCCCACTCCAGCGTCTTGATCGAGGTGGGACGTGTGCCCAGAGGAGTCTCGGCGTCGCCGTCGGCCCGGCCGAACGCGGTTTCGATGTCGTCGGTGCTGGCGGGCTTGGCCAGATAATGCCGCGCGCCCAGTTTGATCGCCTCCACCGCCGTGGCGATGCTGGCGAACCCCGTCAGAACCACGATGTTCATTTCGGGGTCGAACGCGTGCAACGTCTCCACACAGTTCAGGCCAGATGCGCCGCCCAGCTTCAGGTCGACCACGGCATAGCCCGGCCGATGCACCTTCAGTACGTCGGCCATCTGTTCGGGGCTGGCCGCGCTGACGACCATGTAGCCCCGGCGTTCGAATGATCGTCGCAAGGTCGTGGAGAAGGATTCGTCGTCCTCGACGATCAGCAGCAGTCGCGTGTCATCGGTCATCAAGGCTCTCCTTCGGCGCCAGCGCCGCCAGCGGCAACGTCAGCCGCACCTCGCCCCCGCCCGCGGCGGGATTGGACGCCTCGACCTTGCCGCCCAGCGATCGGATCACGTTCATCAGCAGGAACAGGCCCAAGCCCGCGCCAGGGCGATCCTTGGTCGAGGCATAGGGTTTTCCCAGGTCAGCCAGGATCGACGGCGCAAAGCCCGGCCCATTGTCGCGCACGATGATGTCCAGGCTGTCGCCGACAAGGCTGATCGTCAGGCCGACACGTCTGGCGCCTGCCTCCACTGCATTGTCGAACAGGACGCCCATCACCTGACGCAGGGCCGGGTCGGCGATGATCACCGGGTTCTGGCTCAGGCGGTCATGGATTTCGGTGACCACGCCATCGCCCTTCCAGGCTTCGACCACGTCGGCGACAAAGGCGCGGACAGTCGTGCGTTCCGGCGCCTGGCCCCTCGCCTCTCCCGCCGACATCAGAATGCCGGTCACGATGGATTTGCAGCGTTCGACCTCGGCCCGCATCACCGCCATGTCCTGCGCCAGGTCTGCGTCATTGGTGAGGGTCGGCATTCGCTTCCAGTCGCTGAGGATCACCGACAGCGACGCCAGCGGCGTGCCCAGTTCATGCGCCGCACCGGACGCCAGCAAACCCATGCGGACGATGTGGTCATGCTCTGCCGTCTGCTGGCGAAGGGCCGCCATCGAGGCGTCGCGCTCACGCAGGTTCTGGCTGATCCGCGTCACGAACAGCACCAGAAGGACCGCCATCAGCACAAAACAGATCAGGCTGCCCTGCAGATACAGGCTCAACAGCGCATTCTCTCGCGTCGGCGGCAGGTTCAGCGGCAGATTATGAAGGCCCAGACCCGCAAAACAGGCGCTGGTGATGGCGATCAGCGCCCAGGCATAAACGGGCGCCAGCAGCACGGCGCCCATTACGACCTGCATCAGATAAAGCGCGGCGAACGGGTTGGCCGCGCCCCCCGTCAGGTACAGAAGCCAGGTCAGGGCCGCCACATCGGTCAGCAAGGCGACCATCAACTCCTGGTCCTCAACCCCGTTGCGCCGGGCGGTGATCGGCGCGCTGACCAGATTGACCAGAACCAGTCCAGTCGGCGCCACCAACAGCCAGAACAGCGGCAGCGGAATGCGCATCGCATAATGGACCAGCAGAATGGTCGCCACCTGCCCCGCCACCGCCAGCCATCGCAACTGGATCAGCAGCAGCATGTTCCGGCGGTTGGCGCCGTCGTGCGACAGCATGGCGACATTCCAGCCGCCCAGGCCCAACAGCCGCTGCAGATTGGTTGTCATGACCTGCGCCGACGCTCTTCGCGCAGAAACAGGCCGAAGCCGACGACTGTCAGCAAGGCCATGCCGAACCAGGTCAAGGCGTAGATCAGATGGCTGTTTGGGAAACGGATCACCGTCAGCCCGCCCAGCGGCCAGCCGCCGGGATTGGGCGTCGCGTCCGCATCAACGAAATAAGGCGCGGCGTTCGACAGTTCGCGTCGCGCCGAAATCGCCGCCACATCGCGTGAGCGCCAGCGGTCGGCTTGCGGCTCGTTCGCACGAAGGAAACCGCCTTTCGGCTCGCTGATGCGCAACAGGCCGACGACCGTCTGCTCACCCGTCAGTTGACCGTCCGCGCGCAACGGCGGATCACGACGTTCGGGCGTAACGAAGCCCCGGTTGACCAGAACCGTGAAACCACGGGCGTCCGCTAGAGGCGTCATGACCCAGAAGCCCGCGCCTGCGTCAGTCACCGCCTGCACAAATGTCTCGCGGTCATTCTGGAAGACGCCGTGGACCGACACGCGGCGATACTGATCATTGCTGCGCGTCACCGTCGCCCATTCCGCAGGTCCCGGCGCGGGAACAGGGGCGGCGTGGACCCGGGCGTCGACCTGGGCGATCAAGGCCGTCTTCCACATCAGGCGCTGAACCTGCCAGCCGCCCAACGCCAGAAAGCCGACGAAAAGCACCAGCGCTGCGACCGACACGATGGTCCGTGTCAGTCGCGAACGCGGCACCTTGTCAGGTTGGGGGTCGATGATCCCGCCCCCGTCAGCCGACCATCTGCGTCATGTCGTGCGTCGGCATCATGTTGGTGTTCAGGTGGTGCATGACCCACAGCGAACCCGCCAGGCAGATGAACACGATCACGATCGTGAAGATCAGGGCCAGCATATTCCAGCCGCCCTCCGACTTGGTGTTCATGTGCAGGAAGTAGATCATGTGAACCACGATCTGCACGACGGCGAAGGCCATCACGATCAGGGCGGTCGCCTGCGCAGGCAGAGCGCCGGTCATGACCAGGGCGAACGGAATGGCCGTCAGGATCACCGACAGGACGAAACCGATCATATAGCTCTTGAACGAGCCGTGATCGTGGTCGTCGTGCGCGTCGTGACCGTGATGGTCGTCGTGGTGCGCCTCGGCGGCGTGATTGTCAGCGCTCATCGCAGCATGCCCAGCAGATAGACAAAGGTGAAGACGCCGATCCAGATGACGTCCAGGAAGTGCCAGAACATCGACAGGCACATCAGGCGGCGCTTGTTGGCGGGGATCAGGCCCTTGAACTTGACCTGAACCATCAGCGTCACCAGCCAGATGATGCCGAAGGTCACGTGCAGGCCGTGGGTGCCCACCAGGACGAAGAAGGACGACAGGAAGGCGCTGCGTTGGGGCGTCGCGCCCTCATGGATCAGGTGTGCGAATTCATAGAGTTCAATCCCCAGGAAGGCCAGGCCGAACAGGCCCGTGACGGCCAGCCAGACCAGGGTCTGGTTGATCCGGTTCTTGCCCATCGCCAGCATGGCGAAGCCATAGGTGATCGACGAGAACAGCAGCATGGCGGTGTTCACCGCCACCAGATCCAGGTCGAACAGCTCCTTGGGTCCTGGGCCGGCGGCGTAGTTGCCGCCCAGGACGCCGAAGGTGGCGAACAGCATCGCAAAGATGAGGCAGTCGCTCATCAGATACATCCAGAAGCCCAGCCCGGTGCTGGAGCCCTCCGGGTGATGCGGCTCTTCCGGCAGGTGGAAGACGACAGGTTCGTCGGTCTTGATCGCGGTCGCGCTCATGGATCAGGCCTCCGTTCCGGCCAGGGCGCGGGTGCGCGCATCTTCTGTTTCGCGCACTTCCTCCACCGGGATGTAGTAGTCGCGGTTGTAGTTGAAGGTGTGAGCGATCGCGACGGCGATCACCGCCAGGAAGCTCAGCGCCGCCAGCCACCAGATGTACCAGACCAGCGCCAGACCCATCACCAGGGACAGGCCCGAGATGATGATGCCCGTGCCCGTGTTCTTGGGCATGTGGATCGCAGCGAAGCCGGTCTTTGGACGCTTGTATCCGCGGCGCTTCATGTCCCACCAGGCGTCGGTGTCATAGACGACCGGCGTGAAGGCGAAGTTGTAGTCCGGCGGAGGCGAAGACGTCGCCCATTCCAGAGTGCGGCCACCCCACGGATCGCCCGTTTCGTCGCGCAGCTTGTCGCGGTTCTTAAAGCTGACAGCGAACTGGACCAGCATGGCCAGGATGCCCACTGCGATGACGGCGACGCCGACGGCGGCGATGACGAACCAGATCTGCAGCGACGGATCATCAAACACCCGCATGCGACGCGTGACGCCCATCAGGCCCAGCACATAGAGCGGGGCGAACGCCAGCCAGAAGCCGACAACCCAGCACCAGAAGCTGACCAGACCCCAGGTGCGGTCCAGCTTGAAGCCGAACGCCTTCGGGAACCAGAAGTTGATGCCGGCGAACAGACCGAACAGCACGCCTGCAATGATCACGTTGTGGAAGTGGGCGATCAGGAACAGGCTGTTGTGCAGCACGAAGTCAGCGGGCGGCACGGCCAGCATGACGCCCGTCATGCCGCCGACCACGAAGGTCAGCATGAAGGCGATCAGCCACATCATCGGCAGTTCGAAGCGGATGCGGCCACGATACATCGTGAACAGCCAGTTGAAGATCTTGGCCCCTGTCGGGATCGAGATGATCATGGTGGTGATCCCGAAGAACGAGTTCACCGATGCACCCGACCCCATGGTGAAGAAGTGGTGCAGCCAGACCAGGTACGACAGGATCGTGATGACCACGGTCGCATAGACCATCGACGTGTAGCCAAACAGACGCTTGCCCGAGAAGGTCGAGGCGACTTCAGAGAAGACCCCGAACAGCGGCAGGACCAGGATGTAAACCTCCGGGTGACCCCAGATCCAGATCAAGTTCACGTACATCATCGGGTTGCCGCCGAAGTCGTTCGTGAAGAAGTTGGTGCCGACGTAGCGGTCCAGCGTCAGCAAAGCCAGAACAGCCGTCAGGACGGGGAAGGACGCCACGATCAGGACGTTGGCGCACAGCGAGGTCCAGGTGAACACCGGCATCTTCATCATGCCCATGCCCGGCGCGCGCATCTTCACGATGGTCGCGATCAGGTTGATGCCGGACAGAGTTGTCCCCACCCCCGCGATCTGAAGCGCCCATATGTAGTAGTCGACCCCGACGCCGGGGCTGTAGCCAATGCCCGACAGCGGCGGATAGGCCAGCCAGCCGGTGCGGGCGAACTCGCCCACGAACAGCGAGGCCATGACCATCACGGCGCCGGCCGTGGTCATCCAGAAGCTGAAATTGTTCAGGAAGGGGAAGGACACGTCGCGCGCGCCGATCTGCAGCGGCACGACATAGTTCATCAGGCCCGTGATCAGCGGCATCGCCACGAAGAAGATCATGATCACGCCGTGGGCGGTGAAGATCTGGTCGTAGTGGTGCGCGTTCAGGTATCCCTCAGACCCGCCGAAGGCCATGGCCTGCTGGATGCGCATCATGATGGCGTCGGCGAAACCGCGCAGCAGCATGATGATGCCCAGGATCATGTACATGATCCCGATCTTCTTGTGGTCCACCGTGGTGAACCACTCCTTCCAGAGATAACCCCACAGTTTGAAATAGGTCAGCGCGCCCAGCAGGGCGACGCCGCCCAGGGCGACGACGATCATGGTCACGACCAGGATCGGTTCGTGCAGGGGCAGAGCTTCGAGCGTCAGACGCCCGAAGATCAGCGGAATGAGTTGGTCAGCGTTCATAGACTCTGTTCGCTCAGGCGGTGGGGGCGGAACGGACGTCGGTCGAAACCGGCCCCGTGGCGACTGGGTTGCGGACGATTGAGGAAAGGGAGGCCATCGGCACGCCCTGCGGCGTCAGGCCCTGCCCGGTGATCCGCGCCAGGCTGACCGGCGCAGAGATGTTGTCCAGTTCGGCGCGGCGGATGCGGTCGGCGGCGGCGGCTTCAGCCTGCAGCGGCGTGCAGATCGTCATGACGTAGCTGTCGTTCGAACCGAAATAGGCAGGCGACTTACCGCGTCCGGCGTACTTGTCGTACACCAGCGGCATGGTGTTGCGCACCGAGGCCATGTTCAGACCGCCGCGCTTGTCGATCTCCATCATCTCGCCCATGCACATCTTGCCCGGCTCGACGCACATGTTGAGGATCGAATCCCACAGCGCGCCGTCGACGTTCGCGAAGTGCATGACCGGGACCTTCTCGCTGGGCTTCTCCAGTTCCAGATAGCCTTCACGATCCAGCGAGCGGCTGTCCCTGCGGACCCCGGCGATCCACTGGTCGAAGCCAGCCTGATCAAGGCCGTGGAATTTGAAACGCATGTTCGAGAAGCCGTCGCCGGAATAGTTGGCCGAGAAGCCGACATATTCGCCCGGATGATTGATCACGGCGTGCAGCTTCGTCTCCATGCCGGGCATGGCGTAAATCTGACCGGCCAGGGCCGGGATGTAGAAGGAATTCATCACCGACGACGAGGTGATGTGGAAGCGGATCGGCCGATCAACCGGCGCCGCCAGTTCATTGACCGTGGCGATGCCGTACTCTGGATAGATGAACAGCCATTTCCAATCCAGCGCGACCACATTGACCTGCAGCGGCTCGACCTGCTCGCTGGCGGCCTGACCGGGCTTGATCCGATCCAGCGGGCGATACGGGTCTAGAAGGTGGGTTCCGGCCCAGGTGACAGCGCCCAGGAAGACGATGATCAGCAGAGGCGCGCCCCAGATCGCCACTTCCAGCGACGTGGAGTGATCCCAATCCGGATCGTATTCCTTCTCAACGGCCTTGTTCGATTCCCGATACTTGTAGGCGAAGAAGACCACCATCCCCATCACAGGGATGACGATGACCAGCATCAGAAGCGTGGAGAAGACCAGCAGGTCACGCTGCTGCGTGGCGATATCGCCCGCAGGATGAAGCACGACCATGTTGCAGGCCGACAGCAGGGCCACGAGGGGCGCGAGCAGGAGTAGGCGCAGACGGCGCAAGGCGGATCCAATCGAAAAGCGTCGGGCAAGGGGGAGGCGCCGCGACGGTTGGCGTTCGAATTGGCGGCGATAGTCAGCTTCGATCTGGAACGACATTGGACAATCTGTCCTATCCTCTCAGCGCGACTTTCGTCGCAAAGGCCGCGCGATCATAATGCGGCAATACGCCGTCGAGTCTAAACCCTAGTTTCAAACGGAGCGACTAAGCCCATGTCCGCCTCGACGACCCCTTCGTCAGAGTCGCTGGAACGCGACGCCGCCGCTATCAACTCGCATCACGGCAAAGTGGATGCAGGCGAAATCGCCATCGGCGTCATTATTGGCAGAACCTCCGAGTTTTTCGACTTCTTTGTGTACGCGATCGCCTCCGTGGTCGTGTTCCCGCAGTTGATCTTCCCGTTCGTTTCGCCGGTTGAAGGCACCCTGCTTTCATTTGCGGTCTTTGCGCTCGCCTTCCTGTTCCGCCCCCTTGGAACCCTGATCTTCATCGCCATCGACCGGAAGTTCGGCCGCGGCACGAAGCTGACGGCGGCGCTGCTGCTGCTTGGCACGGCGACTGTGTCCGTGGCCTTCATCCCTGGTTTCGAGAGCATCGGCATGTGGGCGCCGGTGTTGCTGGCCATCACCCGCATCGGCCAGGGCATCGCGCTGGGCGGCACCTGGGATGGTCTGGCCTCTCTGCTGGCCCTGAACGCGCCTGAGAAGCGCCGCGGCTGGTACGCCATGATCCCGCAACTGGGTGCGCCGTTCGGCCTGCTGGTCGCCTCGGCCCTGTTCGCCTTCTTCCTGAACACCCTGTCGGCGGCTGACTTCCTGGACTGGGGCTGGCGCTATCCGTTCTTCGTGGCCTTTGCGATCAACGTCGTAGCCCTGTTCGCGCGCCTGCGCATTGTGGTGACGCCCGCCTTCCAGAAGGCGTTCGAAACCAAGGAATTGCAGCCGACGCCGGTTTCACAAGCCATTCGCGAGGAAGGTCCGCGCATCTGGATCGGCGCCTTCGCCCCTCTGGCCAGCTTCGCCATGTTCCACATGGTGACCGTCTTCCCGCTGTCGTGGGTCTTCCTGTTCACCAACGAAACGCCGGTTCGCTTCCTGCTGATCGAGATGGTCGGCGCGGTCTTCGGCCTGATCGCCATCCTGGCGTCCGGCGTGCTGGCTGACCGTTACGGCCGCCGCACTCTGCTGGCGATCACCGCCGCCGGCATCGCCGCCTTCTCGGGCTTTGCGCCGCAACTGCTGAACGGCGGCGCGGCGGGCGAGCTGACCTTCATGATCTCGGGCTTCATCCTGCTGGGCCTGTCGTTCGGCCAGGCGTCGGGCCCCGTGGCCTCCAGCTTCAGCCTGACAAACCGCTACACCTCGTCCGCCCTGACGTCGGACCTGGCCTGGCTGTTCGGCGCGGGCTTCGCGCCTCTGGCCGCCCTGTGGATCTCCAGCCACTTCGGCCTGATCGCCGCAGGCGCCTATCTGCTTTCCGGCGCGGTCTTCACCCTGCTGGCCCTGTGGCTGAACCGCGAACTGGCGGGCAGCGCCTCTGACCGCCCTCGCAAACGCGCGGCCTGAGCCCCAGCGACAAGCTGAAATGACGACGCCGCCCGCTGATCCAGCGGGCGGCGTTTTCGTGTGTGTTCGAATGTGACGTCAGCGACGCGCTGGAAAGCCGCCTACTCTTCATCGGCAAAGGGCGGCGGCAGTTGGCCAGATTTGAAGATGATCGTGGGTTCTTCGTCGTAGTCGCCCAACTCGGTGTCAGCAGATACAGCGAAGGCCACGACGCCCAGACGCAAAGGCGCCAGACGTTCGGCCTTGCGACGCGCCTCCTCTGCATCCTTGCAGCCGACCTGCGGCTCCGCGCGCAGGGACTTTCCCCTGCCCTGCACATAGGACTGGATGATGTAAACGGTTTCGGTGGCCATCCGCATCCAAGGGGCCTGTTCGGGGCAAAGGTCAACCGCCCGCCCCGAACATCCGGGGCTCAGCCTCAGATCAGGCCATGGCCCTTGGGCAGTTCGGCATAGCGGTGCACGCGCGTCGCCATGACCAGGCCAAAGCCGATCATCACCGTCAGCATCACCGTGCCGCCATAGGACAACAACGGCATGGGCACGCCCACGACCGGCGCCAGCCCCATCACCATCGCGCCATTGATCAGCACATAGAGGGCGAAGGTCGCCGTCACGCCCGACGACGCCAGCCGCCCGAAATGGCTGTGCGACAGCGAGGCGATACGCAGAGAAATCAGGATGATCCCCGCATAACAGGCCAACAGGGTGAAGGAGCCCAGGAATCCAAACTCCTCGGACACGGCCGAAAAGATGAAGTCCGTCTGCTTCTCAGGCAGGAACTCAAGCTGGCTCTGGCTGCCCAGACCAAACCCCTTGCCCAGCAGGCCGCCAGACCCAAGCGCGATCTTGGACTGCATGATGTGATAGCCGGTTCCGGACGGATCGGCCTCTGGATCCAGGAAGGTCAGCACCCGGTGTCGCTGGTACTCATGCATGCCGAACATGACATAGGGCGGCACGAAGGCGACGCCCGCCGCCACAACGGCGCCAATGATCTTCCAGCTCAGGCCCGCCATGAACATGATGGCGGCGCCGGTCAGGCCGATCAGCATGGCCGACCCCAGATCGGGCTGGTGCGCCACCAGCAGGAACGGCAGTCCGATGATGCCGATCGGGAAGATCAGCTTCCAATGGAAACTGGCCTCCTTGGCCGAGGCCCCGTGATACCAGCGCGCCAGGGCCAGCACGACGCCGATCTTCATGATTTCGGAAGGCTGGATGCGCGTAAAACCGATGTTCAGCCAACGCGTCGCGCCCATGGCCGTGTAGCCCAGACCCGGAATCTCGATCAGCGCCAGCATCAGAAGCGCCACCCCATAAACGGGATAGGCCATCGAGAACCAGTAGCGGATGTTGATCATCGACAGGACCAGCATCAGCGCCAGACACATGCCGAAGCGGATCATGTGTTTTGCAGCCCAGGGCGACCAGGATCCGCCACCGACCGAATACAGCATCAGCCCGCCCGTACCGGCGACGACGCAGATCAAGGCCGCCAGACGCCAGTCGATCTGGGTCAATTTGGTCGAAAACCGCTCGCGCTCGCCCGGTCTTGAAATGGCGGAAGCGGTCACTGTGTCACCTCTGGCGGCGGTGCGGCGACATCGACTGCTGGCGCGTCGATCGGCTCTCCGCGGGCCTCGGCCTCACGCACGCCGGCGTCTTCGGGCGCTTCGAAGCCTGCGTGTTCGATACGGGCGCGGATGTCCGGGTCCTTCAGCAGGGCGACCTTCATCACCTCACGGGCGCGCGGCGCGCCAGCCGTGCCGCCGCCCAGACCGCCGTGCTGAACAATCACGGACACGGCGTAGCGGGGATTGTCGGTCGGAGCATAGGCGATGAACAGGTTATGGTCCTTCTGGGCCCAGGGGCGGCCTGCGCCCTTGCGTGATCCCGCGCCATAGTTCTGGGCCTGAGCGGTGCCGGTCTTACCGGCCATGCGCACGGCGCCCAGCCCCAGCTGGCTGTTGCGGAAGCCCGTGCCCCCGACGTCCGTCACCGCCTCCATGCCGTCGCGAAGGACTTTCAGCATTTGCGGGTCATAGGGCAGTTCGCCAAACGGCGTGCCCGCCTTCTGCTCGACGCCGCCGATCGACTTGATCAGGCGCGGCATGACGGCCTGGCGGCCATTGGCGATGCGCGACGTATAGACGGCCAACTGCAGCGCATTGACGTTCAAGGCGCCCTGCCCGATCCCATAGCTGGGCGTCTCGCCGGGATACCATTTGCCGTCCCCGCGCACCGGGTTCCGACGCCGCCATTCGCGATCGGGCACCAGCCCCGCCTTCTGTCCGGTCAGACCGATGTCGAAGGTCTGGCCGAAGCCCAGGTCGCGCGCCGTCTCAGCGATGGCGTCGGGGCCAAACTCGGTGGCGATCGTCATGAAATAGACGTTGCAGGAATTCTTGATCGCGCCGCGCAGGTCCTGCGCGCCATGCCGTCCAAGGCAGGCGAACCGGCGGCCCAGGAAGAAGCTGCCGTTGCACACCACGCGGCGGCTGGGGTCCCAACCGCGCTTCATGGCCGCCAGACCGACAACGGGCTTGAACGTCGAGCCCGGAGCGAAGGTGCCGCCCAGGGCCTTGTCCAGCAGGGGGCGGCGCTCATAGTCGGCCAGCGCGCGGTAAGCCTTGGAGGGTATGCCCGACACGAACAGGTTCGGGTCGAACGACGGCGACGACACCATGGCCAGAATGTCGCCGTTGCGCACATCCATGACGACGCAGCTGCCGGATTCTTCGCCAAACACCTCCAGGGCGCGGTTCTGGATGTCGGCGTCCAGCGTCAGGATGACTTCCTGCCCCTGCACCGCCGGACGTGATCCGCCGATGTCCTCGGCGACAACACGGCCACGCGCATCGACCTCGACGCGGTTCCCCCCCGCCTGGCCGCGCAGATCCTGATCCAGCGCCTTTTCGATGCCCTGACGCCCGATGCGGAAGCTGGGATTGAACAACAGGGCCGGAGGCTGCTGCCCCTTGTCGCGAATGGCCTGGACGTCCCGATCCGAGACCTTGGCCACATAGCCGATCACATGGGCGAAGGCTCCGCCGAACGGGTAATATCGCGCCTCGTTCATGTCGGCCATCACGCCCGGCAGTTCCGGCGCGTACTGATTGACCTTGGCGAACTCCTCCCAGGTCAGGTCGCTCTTGACCGGCACCGGGTTGAACTTGGACGCGGCGTTGACCTCGCGAATGATAGCGCGGCGGCGATCCATCGTGTCGGGCAGAAGCTGCCCCAGCAGATCCAGGGTCTGGTCCAGGTCCTTGGTCTCGTCACGCACCACCAGCACGCGGAAGCTGGGCCGGTTGCCCGCGATGACCACCCCGTTCCGATCCTTGATCACGCCGCGCGGCGGGGGGACCATGCGGAAGTTGAACTGGTTCTGCGACGACAGGGTCGCATATTCCTGCGCCTGAACGATCTGAAGCTGCGCCAGCCGTCCGACCAAGGCCAGAATGCCCAGACCGCTGAAACCGCCAAACACGAATGTCCGACGCAGGAACGAGCCCTGACGTTCATTGACATCGGAAAAGAAGATTGACGGTTCGCTCATCGGAACCTCGTGTCGCTGTCGTCGAAACGCTCCAGAAGCCAATCGACCGCCGGGTAAAGCAGCAGCGTGGGCAGCACCTGTAGCACCAGCGACAGGATGGCCGGCGGATTGCCCGAACGCATGGCCACGATCAGATAGGCCATCAGGAAGGCGCCCAATGTGCAGGCGGCGTACCAGGCGAAGCGGATCAGTCCTTCATGTCCGGCGATCAGGTTCCTGGCGAACAGGACCGTGCAGTACACGCTCATCAGCGCCAACGACCACAGGCCCAGAGGCCCTTCCCAGAACAGGTCCAGAAACACCCCCAGGCCGAACAGAACCGCCGGTGCGATCATCGACGGCCGGATCAAGGGCCAACAGAAGGCCAGCACCATCGGGATCACCGGCTCGGGTAAGTGCAGGCCGAAAAGCTGGACCGGCATGCCGAGGATGATGGTGGCGGCTACAACCGCCAGGGCCGGATAGACAATCCACTGAAGAGGCCCAACGACGCGGACCGCGGTAGACCGTTTCACGGGGCGCCTGCCGGTGCTGGATCAGGTTGCGCAGGCGCAGGCGTCGTGGGGGCCGGAGCAGCCGCCGACGGCTGGGCCGGGCGTGCGACGGGGCGCGGCGTCGGCGTACTTGCGGCAGGAGTCGCAGGCGCAGGCGTCGGTGCTGGGGCATTCGCCGCCGCAGCAGCCCGCGCCGCCTGAGCTTCCGCCGCTGCACGACGGCGCGCCGCCGCATCCGCAATGGCCGCAGCCTGTGCCGCATTCGGCTCAGGCGCCGTGGTCAAACCCGCCAGAGGCGCCGCGTTCAAGGCGTCCGGATTAATCAACTGGCCAAAGTCCTGGAACAGCAGCACACGGACATAGTCGATGGCGCCCCGGTCGCTGAACAGCTTGACGCGCCAGCTGCCGTCGACGCCCTTGGCGGCGACGCCTATGGGAATGCCGCGTGGCAGACCGCCGCCGTCGCCCGACGACAGGATGCGATCACCCGGCTGGACCGACCCCGTGCCGCGAACAAACTCAAGGCGCGGATTGCCGCTGCCGTCACCCGTCATGACAGCCCGCGCATCCGTGCGGTCGATCAGAACCGGCAAGCGCGAAGCCACATCGGTCAGCATGATCATGCGGCTGACGCCGCCGGTCACGCCGCTGATCCTGCCCACCAGTCCATCCTCATTGAGCACAGGATTGCCGACGCGAACGCCCTTGGATGAACCGACGTCCAACAGCTTGGCGCGATTGAAGGGACCGCGCGCATCCGAGATCGCCCGTCCGGCGACCATAGCCACGGCAGGCTCGCTACGCAGGCCCAGCATGGCTTCGTAACGACCGTTGACGTTCTTCAAGGCGATCGCCTCGTCACGCCATGACCGCAGGTCTGCAATCTCGGCCTTCAATCGGCGGTTCTCGGACACGGCGAAGAAATAGCCGCCGATGAAGCTGCTGGCGTCTCCGAACCAATGAACTGGGGCAGCCAGGACATTGCTGACCGGCCCGACAACAGTCTCAAACCCGCCGCGCAGAGTGCTGTAGCTGGACTCGGCGTCCGCGGTGCGACGGTCGCTGATGAGCAGAAGCACGGCGCCGATTATGGCGACCACAGCCACGACCGCGGCGGTCCAAGCCAGCGGCACCTTCAGGTTTTCAAAAGGGCCGTCGCGAAACGCCACGGGCGACCTTCCACACAAGGGGTTTGGAATCGGCGGGACCGTGCCCGCCATTAAGCCTGCCTATCGCAAAATCGAGGCGGGAATGGAACCGTCGATCATGCAACCGGGAAAACTATCGCGGCGCAGATGGCCTGCGCCGCGATTTTAATCAGAGTGCGGACTCAAGCACGCCCTTCATCCAACGCGGATGTTCGAGCACGCGACCGCAACCGACAGCAACGCAGGACAGCGGATCATCAGCGACCGAAACCGGCAGGCCGGTGTGGTCGCGGATTTCGACATCCAGACCGCGCAGCAGTGCGCCGCCGCCCGTCAGCATGATGCCCTTGTCGGCGATGTCGGCGGCGAGTTCAGGCGGCGTGGCTTCCAGCGCCACCTTGACGGCTTCGATGATCTGGGTGACCGGCTCGGCCAGGGCCTCGGCGGCCTGACGCTCCGAGATGCGGACTTCGCGCGGCACGCCCTGCATCAGGTCGCGGCCCTTGACCTCGATCGACAGGCCTTCGCCGTCGGCGGGGATGCGGGCGGTGCCGATATCCTTCTTGATGCGCTCTGCGGTCGTTTCCCCGATCAGCAGGTTATGATTGCGGCGCATGTAGCTGATGATGCTGTCGTCCATCTTGTCGCCGCCGACGCGGACCGAACGCGAATAGACGATGCCCGACAGCGACAGAACGGCGACTTCCGTCGTGCCGCCGCCGATGTCGACGACCATCGAACCCGTGGGCTCGTGGATCGGCAGGCCCGCGCCGATTGCAGCCGCCATCGGCTCGTCGATCAGACCGACGCGGCGCGCGCCGGCGTTCAGGCAAGAGTCATTGATCGCGCGACGCTCGACCGCCGTGGCGCCCGACGGCACGCAGACGATGATCTTCGGGTTCACGAAACCCTTGCGGTTATGCACCTTGCGGATGAAGTGCTTGATCATTTCCTCGGCGACTTCAAAGTCGGCGATGACGCCGTCACGCATCGGGCGGATGGCTTCCATATGACCCGGGGTGCGGCCCAGCATCTGCTTGGCCTCGATGCCCACAGCGTGGACGATCTTGCGTCCGCCGACATTACGCAGCGCAACGACTGACGGCTCATTCAGGACGATGCCTTTGCCCTTTTGGTAGATCAGGGTGTTGGCGGTGCCCAGGTCCATCGCGATGTCGTTCGAGATCGCGCCGAAAAGGGAAAAGCTCATGGAAAATGATACCGTTTGTTCTGACCGAGGGCGTCTGTTCTGCAGTGGACTTGGCGACGCCCTAACTGTCACGGCATCCCCGTGCCGGACAGCGTCCTGATCGTCTTCGCCACGCCTACTCAGGCCCGTTTGCCTGTATGTTTCTGGGATTACAAGCCCTGATCACCGCCTCGTTAGCGTGACATGAACGACAGCGGTCAAGGCTAAGCCGCGCGCGTTTCCAGACATTCCGCCAACGGATAGAGTTCCCGCTCTTCTCGATCCACGCGCTGGGCGACCGCCTCCATCAACACACGACTGACGACAGCAAATCTATCGGCGTTCCGGTGGATCATTTCGACCGGCCATTGACGCTGATAATCACACCAGGCTTCGGCCAGACCGCCCATGTCTTCAGCGCAGTCTTTTGTGATTTCAACGACGCGGGCATCGTCGCACCCCATCAGGGTGGGATAAAGCTCGATGTCCTCAAGCTCCAGATGAAGGCCCAGCACCCGGTCAAGTTGCTCGATCAGGAAGCGCGCGTCTTCGGCGTCGTCCCGACTGCGCACCTCTCGCGACACGCCGATCAGGTCGCTGGCTATGCGAATGATAGCGCGATGGTCCTGATGCAACCTTCGCAAGTCCATAGGCGGCGCTCCGTACACTTATGCACAGCCTGAGCGCTCGCCATGAATGAGGATTGAATTCATCGGTACGCAAAATCCCTGATGAATCTTGTGATTATTCGCCCCGTGACGCCTCTCGACGCTTCACCAGTTCACGAACGCACAGCATGAGAATCAGCCAGGCCAGAGCGACACCAGCCAGGATCACCGAGGTCCAGACGCCGTCGCCGCTGACGGCCGTCATGAAGGATCCGCCGAAGAAGGCCACAAGGGCCGTTTTGGGCAGCACGCCCAGGGCGCAGCCCGCCAAGAACCCAGGGAACGACGCCCGCGCGGCGCCGAACGCCATATTGACCACGATGAAGGGCGCAGACGGGACGTTGCGGATCATGAAGCTGGCGTAGAAGGCGTTCTTGCCGACGAACCGCGTCAGGCGCCCCACGGTCTTTCCGCCGTGCCGCTCAAGCAGCCGGGCGGTCGGCCCGCGGCCCAGCCAATAGGTCACGCCTGCCGACACCACAGTGGCGATCCAACTGTAAAGGAAACCGAACCACGGCCCGAAGGCGACCACGCAGGCCGCGATCAGGATGAACTGCGGCGCGCCGAAGAAGGCCGCGATCGTAAACACGGCGATGGCGGCGACCAGCCCCCAGGGGCCATGCCGGAACCCCGCAAGCCACGCCTCAAGCTGGTCTTCCGCCTCCAGACCGAGTTGGCTCTTGCCGATCGCGAACAAGCCGATCATCGCGCCCAGCAGCAAGGCGGTCGCCAGCACAGCGCGCCAACGGCGCGCCTCCATGTTCGACAGGAAATCGATGATCCAGCGCATCAGAAGCGCCGCTTATCACTCCGCCCGCGCATTAGCGAGCATCCACGCATTGTCCCCGGGGGCGACCACGCGTAAGGAACCTCGCCTCCCCGGCAAAAACTTCCAAAACCCACGGGATAATCATGTCCAGCCTGCAATCCTCCGCCCTCTCCCGCGTCAAGCCTTCGGCGACCATCGCCGTCACCGCCCAGGCGCGAAAGCTGAAAGCCGAGGGTCGCGACGTGATTGGGCTCGGCGCCGGCGAGCCGGACTTCGACACGCCCGATAATGTGAAGCAGGCGGCCATCGACGCGATCAATCGCGGCGAGACCAAGTACACCGACGCCGACGGCATGCCTGAGCTGAAGGCCGCCATCGTCGCCAAGTTCAAGCGCGAAAACGGCCTGGACTATACGACGGCCCAGATCCATGTCGCGCCGGGCGGCAAGCCCGTCATCTTCAACGCCCTGGTCGCCACGCTGAACCCCGGCGATGAAGTCATCGTGCCCGCGCCCTACTGGGTGTCCTACCCGGACATGGTGCTGCTGGCGGGCGGCGAGCCGGTCACCGTCGTCGGTGAAGAGAAGGACGGCTTCAAGCTGCGTCCGGAAGTGCTGGAAGCTGTGATCACGCCCAAGTCCAAGTGGCTGATCCTGAACAGCCCGTCCAACCCGACCGGCGCCGCCTATACGCGCGCCGAACTGGAAGCCCTGGCCGAGGTTCTGCGTCGTCACCCCCACGTCTGGGTGCTGACCGACGACATGTACGAGCACCTCGTCTATGGCGACTTCGAATACACCACCATCGCCCAGGTCGCGCCGGATCTCTACGAACGCACCCTGACGGTCAACGGCGTGTCCAAGGCCTATGCCATGACCGGCTGGCGCATCGGTTATGCAGGCGGCCCCAAGCCGCTTATCGACCTGATGCGCAAGGTGGCCAGCCAGACGACCTCCAACCCCGCCAGCATCAGCCAATGGGCGGCCGTCGAGGCTCTGAATGGACCGCAGGAGTTCATGGCCGAACGCCGCGACGCCTTTGAAAAGCGCCGCGACCTGGTGGTCTCCATGCTGAACCAGGCGACCGGCATCACCTGCGCCACGCCTGAAGGCGCCTTCTACGTCTATCCGTCCATTGCTGGACTGATCGGCAAGACGACCGAGACGGGCGTCGTCATCGACGGCGACAGCACATTCGCCACTGAACTGCTGAACGCCGAAGGCGTCGCGGTCGTGCAGGGCGAAGCCTTCGGCCTCAGCCCCTACTTCCGCATCAGCTACGCCACCTCGGACGCCGTGCTGGAAGAAGCCTGCACCCGCATCCAGCGCTTCGCCGCATCGCTGCGCTGATCCGCACAACAGGCTGAAACAAAAACGGCGGCTCTTTCGAGCCGCCGTTTCTTTTTGCCTGAAGCCCAGGATCAGGGACGGCTGGCCATACCCAGCTTGACGGGCTTGGCGTCATCCGACGCCCCGCCACGCTTCACGCCCCACAGCAGGATGATCGGCGCGCCTACATAGATCGACGAGAAGGTGCCGATGACGACGCCGAAGGCCAGGGTGATCGAAAAGCCGCGCAGGGCCTCGCCGCCGAAGACGGCCAGAACGATCAAGACGATAACCGTGGTGACGCCGGTGATGATCGTTCGCGACAACGTTTCGTTGATCGACAGGTCGATCACTTCACGCAGCGGCATGACCTTGTACTTGCGCAGGTTCTCGCGCAGGCGGTCGAACACCACGACGGTGTCGTTCATCGAATAGCCGATGACGGTCAGCAGCGCCGCGACCAGGTTCAGGCTGAACTCCATCCGCAGCAGGACGATCAGACCAAAGGTGAGCGCCACGTCATGCAACAGACCCGCAACGGCGCCGATCCCGAACTGCCAGGGGAAGCGGAAGGCGATGTAGAGGAACATCAGCACCACGGCGATGACCAGGGCCAGAACGCCGTTGGTCAGCAGTTCGCCGGACACTTTCGAACCCACGACGCTGACGCCAGAATAGGTCACCTGCCCCACCGCCTGGTCGATGGCGTGTTCGACCTTCTGGACAACTTCCGTCTGGTCGGCGTTGGCCGGGACCTGGAAGCGGACAATGGCGGTCGAACCGTCATTGGCGTTGGTGTCGCGTCGCGCGATGCCCTGAACCTGGACGTCGCCCATGCTCAGGCCGTTCACAGCCCCGCGCAGACGATCAAGCTCCAGAACCTGCCCCGCAGGCTTGGACACCTCCATGGAGGCGCCGCCCCGGAAGTCGATGCCCAGGTTCAGACCGGGATAGAAGCAGCCGACGATCGCCGCCACAGTCAGGATCGCCGACATTATGGCGAATCCCTTGGCGTATTTGACGAACTGGAAGTTCGTCTTGTGCGGCAGCAGTTTGATGATGGGCCAACCGTTCATCGACATCACTCCGCGATCGGCAGTTTCTTGGGCTTGGCCACCTTGAGCCAATAGCCGAGCAGGACTTGGGCCGTCAGCACCGCCGAGAAGACGGAGGTGAAGACGCCGATGGTCAGGGTCCAGGCGAAGCCGCGCACCGGGCCCTCACCGAACAGGAACATGATGCCTGCCGCGACCAGCGTGGTCAGGTTGGCGTCGACAATCGTGCCCATGGCGCGGTTGAAGCCGGCGTCCATGGAGGCGATCACCGAACGTCCCTGTCGGGCCTCGTCACGCATCCGCTCGTAAATCAGCACGTTGGCGTCCACGGCGACGGCGAAGGTCAGGATCAGACCGGCGATGCCCGGCAGGGTCAGCGTCGCCTGGGTCAGCGACATGGCCGCCACGATCAGCAGACCATTCAGCGCCAGGCCGATGACCGAGATGCCGCCGAACAGGAAGCCGTAGGCCAGGATCATGAAGACCACGATCACGACAAAGCCGAGAGCGGTCGACAGGGCGCCTGCGGCCACGGCGTCGGCGCCCAGTTCGGCGGTGACGACGCGGCGTTCTTCAACCTTCAGGGGCGCAGGAAGGGCGCCGCCGTTCAGCAGGTTCACCAGGGTCGAGGCTTCCTGAATGGAGAAGTTGCCGGTGATCTGGCCCGAACCGCTGGTGATCGCGCTCTGAATCGTAGGCGCCGAAATCACCTTGCCGTCCAGAATGATGGCGAAGGGCTTGCCCAGGTTGGCGGCGGTCGCTTCGCCGAACCGGCGTGCGCCGGCGCCGTCAAAGCGGAAGTCGATGGCGGGACGACCGCTCTGGTCCGAGCCGACGCCTGCGCGGGTCAGGTTCTCACCCGAAACCAGAACGCGCTTCTTCACCAGATAGGGCACGCCCTGCTGGTCTTGCAGCAGTTCGGAATCCGGCGGGACGCGGCCTGCGACAGCGTCGTTCACCGAGTTTTCGGTATCGACCATCTGGAAGGTCAGCTGCGCCGTCTGGCCGATAACTTCCTCAAGCTTGGTCGGATCGCTCTCGCCCGGCGCCTGGACCACGATGCGGTCCGCGCCCTGGCGGGTGATCGAAGGTTCGCGCGTACCCAGACTGTCGATGCGTCGGCGAACCACGGTGATCGACTGGTCAACCGCCGCCGGTCCCATACCGTTCATCGCCGCTTCGGTATAGGCGAAACGCAGACGACCATCGCCCAGGCGCGACGCCACGCGCTCGGCCTGACCGCCCGGTCCGACCTGTCCGCCCAGTTGCTGCAGCGCCTTGAACGCCGCATCCGTCTGGGACGGGTTGGCCAGCGTCACCACGACGCCGCCCGCTTCACGCTGCAGGCCGCTGGTGGCGATGCCATCGCCGTTCAGGGTGACGCGCACGTCTTCGATCAGGTTCGTGACCCGCTTCTCGCGCATCTGCGGCACGTCGACTTCAAGCAGCAGGTAGGAGCCGCCCTGAAGGTCCAGGCCCAGGTTAAGCCCATGCTTGGGCAGCCACCCAGGCAAGGCCTCACGCTGCGCTGGCGTCAGCAGATTGGGATAGGCCAGGAAGCAGCCGATGATCGCCGAAGCGACAACGAGGATGATCTTCCAGCGCGATAGCTGAATCATGCGGGCGGTCTCGGTTCAGCGATACCGGAAGGGTATCAGGCCTTGGAATCGTTGGCGGCGATGGCGGTGCGGTTGCGGACCTCGGCGATCATCGCCTTGACGACGCGGACGTTGACGCTGGGCGCGATCTCGACATTGACCTCGGCCTCTTCGACGCGGGTCACCTTGCCGATCATGCCGCTGCCCAGGACGACGGTGTCGCCACGCTTCACAGCGCTGATGGCGGCCTGATGCTCCTTGGCGCGCTTTTGCTGCGGGCGGATCAGCAGGAAATAGAACAGGATGAAGATGGCGACGATCGGCAGGAACTGCACGATCACGGCCATGATGCCGCCGTCAGCTTGAGCGCCCATGGTAGTCTCCGAACACGAGGAAGGCTGCCCTCGTCGGCGCCCCCCATTAAAAACGAGGCGCGGAACCTAGGGCCGCGCCTCGACGAATGCAATGTGGCGCGGCGTCAGCGCGGCAATACCGTCAACGGATCAACCGCCACGGGGTCGTCGCCGCGCATCTGTCGGGTCTCGAAATGGATCGACGGACGGCCGTCGCCAGCGGTCAGGCCCACAGTCCCGATCTGCTGACCGGCGCGGACATCGTCGCCGTCCTTGACCGTCGCAGAGCCCAGATGGCCGTAAACCGTGCGCCATCCGCCATTGTGGACGATCAGGACCGTCAAGCCCTGCCCCACCAGATCGTCACCGACATACGCCACGCGCCCAGCCGCAGAGGCGGCCACGGCTGCGCCTGCAGCGGCGCCGATATTGATGCCGTTGTTGCGTTCACCCATGCCGACCGGCCCGAACCGGCGCAGCACTTCGCCGCGCACAGGCCATTGCAGGGCGATCGCGGCGGTCGATGTCGGCGGGGCGGCGGACGCCACGGGCGGAACGGGGGCCGTAGGCCGGGTCTGCGCCGGCAGGGCTGCATTGCCTGAGCGCGGCGGCGGCGGCGGCGGGGCGACGCCATTGTTCGGCACCAGAACGCCGACCGGGGACGGGCCGGTCGCATAGGGATCGTGGCCCGTGTCGACGGCTGCGTCCGGCAGGATGATTCGCTGCCCGGTCGTAATGGCGCCGCGCGGACCCAGGCCGTTCAGGTCGATCAAGGTCTGCACGGGCGTCTGGAAACGACGACCGACGCCGGAAATCGTGTCGCCCGCCTGGATCACATAGGCAGCGCCTGGCGAGACATGCGTGGGCGTGCGTGTCGGCGGCGGCGGCGAATATTCGTCACGCGGCGGGGTGTAGGGCTGCTGGACGGGCGGCTGCACGACCACGGGCGGCGGCAAGGCCCCGCCTTCCACAGACCCGACCGGCGCCGTTGCTGGCGGCGGTGATTCGTAGGGCGCGGTCTGATACGGCTGGGTCGGCGGCGTATTGGGATAACCGCCCTGCGGGTACGGCCCCGCCTGCCCTGCCCCTTGTGTCGGATGGGTCGAATAGCGCGGCTCGGACGGGTAGCTCGTACAGGCCACCGCCGTCAGCGACGCCCCTGCGATCAACGCCGCTTTCATCAAGGCCGATTGTATCGCCACCCGCAACTCCTCACATGGTTAAGACCGGCCCCTGCGGTTTGCCCGCTCAAGCCCTTGAATCCAACCCTTCAATGCGCGCAGAATTGGGGCGTGAAGGTTAACAGGCCCTTCAGATTTCCTTGGCCGTGCCCTCGACCAGCGGCACAAACCGCACTTCCGTCAGGCTTTCGCGGCGGAACGAACCGTCGCCCTGCCCCACATAGCGATGCAGCATCTGCACCGAGGTGCGGCCGACCGGCGCGACCAGAACCCCGTTGGGCTTCAACTGTTTCAGCAGTTCCGTCGGTTCCGCAGGCGAGGCCGCCGTCACCATGATCCGGTCGAACGGCGCCTGCTCGATCCAGCCCAGACCGCCGTCGCCGTGCTTGGTGATGACATTGTCGATATCCAGCGTCCGCAGGCGGCTTTCAGCCTCGACCAGCAGGCTGCGATAGCGTTCCACCGAATAGACATAGCGCGCCAGCCGCGACAGCACCGCGCACTGGTACCCGCTGCCGGTGCCGATCTCCAGCACGCGGTGGCGCGGCTGGACGTCCAGCGCCTGGGTCATCAGGCCGACGATATAGGGCTGGCTGATCGTCTGGGCGCAGTCGATCGGCAGGGCCTGATCCTCCCACGCCTGATCCAGGAACTTCTCGTGCACGAAGACCGCGCGGTCGATGCTCTCCATCGCCGCCAGCACGCGCGGGTCCGTGACCCCCTGCTGGCGCAGCGACAGGATCAGTCGTCCGGCGCGGTCGTCGTGCAGGTTCAAGCGGCCCGGTCCGTCTTCTTGGGCGGGGCGCCGCCCAGCACCTTTTTCAGATCATTGACGCTCTGCATGTGCGTCAGGTCGATATGCAGGGGCGTGACCGAGATCCGGCCCTCGTCGATGGCGCGCAGGTCGGTGCCCTCGGGATGCTCCTGCTTCTCGCCGCGGAAGCTCATCCAGTAATAGTCGCGGCCGCGCAGGTCGGTGCGGCGCACGGCGTGCATTTCGCCGACATCGCGGAACCCCTGTTTCGTCACCTCGACCTGTTCGACCTGTTCGGGGCGGCAGTTGGGGAAGTTCAGGTTCATGACCACGCCCGGCGACCATTTCTGATCCAGAAGGCGGGCGATGACTGCGGGGGCGAAGGCTTCCGCCGTCTCCCAGTGGGCCACCACTTCGTCATGGAACCGCTCAAGGCTCTGGCTCAGGGCGATGGAGCGGATGCCGAAGGCCATGCCCTGCAACGCGCCCGCCACCGTGCCGGAATAGCTGACGTCCTCGCCGATGTTGTGGCCGCGATTGACGCCCGACAGCACCAGATCGGGCCGCTCCGGCATCAGGTCGTTGACCGCCAGAACGACGCAGTCGGTCGGCGTGCCCGTCACCGCGAACCGCTTTTCCCCCAGATGATGCACCCGCAGCGGCTCGGTCAGGGTGATGCCCCGTCCCTTGGCCGACTGTTCGACAGCAGGCGCGCACACCCAGACATCGTCGCTCAGGGTGCGGGCGATCCGCTCCAGACAGGCCAGACCCTCGGCTTCGATGCCGTCGTCATTGGTAAGCAGAATACGCATTAGGCGCCGACCACCTTCAGGCCGCCCATATAGGGTTGCAGCACGGCAGGCACCGCGATGCTTCCGTCCTCCTGCTGATAGTTCTCCATGATCGCCACCAGCGTGCGGCCGACCGCCAGACCGGAACCGTTCAACGTGTGGACGAACTCGGTTTTCTTCTCGCCTGCGCGCTTGAAGCGGGCCTCCATGCGCCGGGCCTGGAAGTCGCCGCAGTTCGAGCAGCTGCTGATCTCGCGATAGGTGTTCTGGCTAGGCAGCCAGACCTCCAGGTCGTAGGTCTTCCTGGCCGAAAAGCCCATGTCGCCCTTGCACAGCAGCATCTTGCGATACGGCAGCTCCAGCGCCTGCAGCACAGCCTCGGCGCAGCCGACCATCCGCTCGTGTTCGGCCTCAGAGTCCTCCGGGCGGGTGATCGACACCATCTCGACCTTGGTGAACTGGTGCTGGCGGATCAGACCGCGAGTATCCCGCCCCGCCGAACCGGCCTCGGCCCGGAAACAGGGCGTCAGCGCCGTCATGCGGATCGGCGTCGCCAGTTCGTCCTCGGGCAGGATTTGTTCGCGGACGAGGTTGGTCAGAGAGACTTCGGCGGTGGGGATGAGGTAGCGCGCAGAATCAACAACTTCGGTGTCATCACCTGCCACTGTCACTAGGTCTGCACTCTGATCCCAATTAAGACGCCTGTCCGGTTTCAACATGATACCAGCAGCTTGGCGCCCAGTGCTCTCCCAATCCTCGCCCCACGGCATCACAGACGAAGCAAAGAACAAATCTTCTCGAAACTTCGGCAACTGTCCTGTACCGAACATCGCCTCGTCGCGCACCAACAGCGGCGGGTTCACTTCCAGATAGCCGTGCTTGTCCGTCTGCAGGTCCAGCATGAACTGGCCCACAGCCCGTTCCAGACGCGCCAGTTGGCCCTTCAGCACCGCGAACCGCGCGCCGGACATCTTAGCCGCTGCTTCAAAGTCCAGCAGGCCCAGCGCTTCGCCCAGATCGGCGTGATCCTTGGCAGGACCGCCCTCGCGCGGCGCGCCCCAGCGGGACACCTCGACGTTCTGGGCCTCGTCCTCGCCTTCCGGCACATCGTCGGCGGCCAGGCTCTTCAGACCCGCCAGCAGGTCACGCAGTTCCTTGCCGACGCGGTTCTCGACCTCGGTAGCGGCGGCGATGTCGCCCTTCAGGCTCTCGACCTCGGCTTTCAGACGGTCGGCCTCAGCCATGTCCTTCTTGCCCATGGCGGCGCCGATCAGCTTGGAGGCGGCGTTGCGCTTGGACAGGGCGTCCTGGCCCGTCGTCTGGGCCAGACGCAGTTCGGCATCCAGACGCAGAATATCGGCGACCAGACCATCGGCTTCGTCAACGCCGCGCGACGACCAGCCCGCCACGTAAACCTGGGGGTTTTCGCGAATGGCTCTGATGTCATGCATGGCTCTAAACCTTGGTCAGGCGGGAGAAGCCGAACGCTCTACCCGGATGGGCAGAGTCGGGCAACGCGCGACAGAAGCCAAATCCTTCTGACGCAAGGCGATCAGGGTCAGCGGGTCTTGCCCAGCAGCCGGTCCCGCGCGGCGTTGACCCGCATGGCCAGCCCCTCGGTGCCGCCCTGATCGGGGTGCGCGCGCGCCATGGCGCGTTTCCAGGCGGTGCGGATTTCCGCCTCTGTGGCGTTGCGCCCGACGCCTAGCACGGACCGTGCGTCCGCCTCGCTGATCGGCTCAGACCGCACGACCGGCCGCATCCGCGATGACCAGATGACATAGAGGCCCGCGCCCGCCAGTCCCGCCGCCGTCAGCCATGCGCCATGAGACGCCGCCAGCACCGCGCCAGCCACCATCACCGCGCCCAGCAGGGTCGCTGTCACGCGCCAGTGCCCGCGACGCGGCTTCTCAGTCTGTCGGCCCAGCCGCACCAGCGCCCAGACGGCAATCCCCGCCAGGGCGACCCAGATCAATCCCATGAACGGTTCAGTCCGCCTTTCAGGCGGCGACGTCCAGCGGCTGCATCGCCTGCTCCAGCCCCATGGCCTTCATCAGGTTGCGAAGCTCCTGGCGCGCGGCGACGTGGGCCAGGGAGACCGCCACAGGGCGGATGTCGTTGGACAGGTCCGCCACCGTCAGGCCGAAGGGGAACAGTTCGCGATAGATGACCCGGTCGCGCAGGCCCGGCCCGACGCGGAAGCCGACCCGCTTGGCCAGCTTGTTCATGCGTTCTTCCAGACGTTTGCGGTTGCGCGCCTCGGCCACGGCCAGACGGTTGGTGACGACCAGCCAGTCGATGGTGGCGTTGCGGCCCTGGCTGATGGCGCGGACCTTGCGCGCCTCCCAGACGCTCTCGGAATAGATCGACGGCTTCAACAGCTCCAGCGACACCGGATCCACCTCGCCCAGCAGGTCGAAATCGACGAAGCTGTCGTTCATCGGCGTGACGATCTGGTCAGCCCGCGCGTGCGCGGCGCTGGACACAGCCGTGTCGCCGCCGGGCGTGTCGATCAGTATGCACTCGACGCCCTGGGCCACCGCCTCGTCAAACGCCCGCTCGAAGGCGATGATCTGCTCATCAACCGACGCCTTGGCCAGCGCCTTGCCATCGCCCATGTCCGGGATCATCGGCTGCGGCAGCGTATGACCGTTGGCCTCCACCCAGCTGAGCCGATTGGTGAAGAAGCGCTGCATGGACCGCTGGCGCAGGTCCAGGTCGATGATGGCGACCGTCCGGCCCGCGTGCAGCAGGCCCGTCACAATGTGAATGGCCAGGGTGGACTTGCCCGCCCCGCCCTTTTCGTTGCCCAGAACGATCACATGTGGCTGCGTCATGAGGAAATCCTCTGTGCCGGTCGACGCGACTCAAATTCGGCGCGACCCTCAATGGGCGGAGATTCGGCTTCCTGGCGGCAAACGTCAACGGAACCTTAACGCCAGCCTGTGGACGATGTCAGCCCTGACGCGCGCACCAGGCGTCGGCGACTTGCGCCGCGTGACAGACAGCCACAGCCGTTTCCGCCGGGATCGGCCCAACCTTCAGCCGTGTCAGGCTGCGCCCGTTGACCTCAACCCCTTCAAACACAGGCGAAAGGGTCGCCAGTTCATCCCTGGTCCTCAGCCGCGCCCACGCCTCGCGCGCGCCAGCCTCGCTGGAATAGGCGCCCAGTTGGATGGTGCGGCCTTCAACCTTTGCAACAGCAGGGCGAAGCACGGGCTCCTCTAGGGGCCGGACCGGCTCGCGGATCACCGCGCGGACGATTTCAGCCTGTTCGACAAGGGGCTCGGCTGGTGCTGTGATCACGCGCTGCGACGGGCTGAAACCACTGCGCAGTCCGTCGGACTGGGCGTCGCGCGCATCCCACATTTCATGCGGGTCCATCAGCGACACCTGAAGCGGCGAGAACCGGGCGGGCCGCAGCCCCGCTTCTGCGGCTGAGTTGCTGTGCGGCGCGGCCTTGCCGCCCCGTGACACGTCAATCGCCGCCACCTGTTCGGCCATGGCGTGAAAGCGCTGCGGGTTTTCAACTACGCCGCAACCGGCAAGCATCGCCCCCCAGGTCATGGCCAGGGCGATCAGAACTGGACGTGTCGCTTGTGCGGGCGTCATAAGCACGACCCTAGTCTCCAGACTTTGAAGTCTGGTGCATGAACAGGCTTAAACTTGAAGGTTAATCGCTTCACCATGACTGACGCCACGTCCCTGCCCGTCGCCCGCTCCGTCGCCGAGTTGCGTCAGATCGTCGGCGACTGGAAACGACAGGGGCTTAGGGTCGGCATGGTCCCCACCATGGGCGCCCTGCATGAAGGCCACCTGACCCTGGTGCGCGAAGCGGCGCGCCGCGCAGACAGGGTTCTTGCCTCCAACTTCGTCAATCCGACCCAGTTCGCTGCGCACGAGGATCTGGGCCGCTATCCGCGCCAACAGGAAGAAGACGCCCGCCTGCTGGCCGGCGCGGGCTGCGACCTGATGTTCGCCCCCACGGTGGAGGAGATGTATCCGCAAGGTTTCGCCACCAGCATCGCCGTCTCTGGCCCGGCGCTGGGCCTGGAAGGCGACGCCCGCCCCCAGATGTTCGGCGGCGTGGCTCTGGTGGTCACCAAACTGTTCAATCAGGCCCAGCCGGACGTCGCCGTGTTCGGCGAGAAGGACTTCCAGCAGCTGATGGTCATCCGCCGCTTCGTGCGTGACCTGGACCTGCCCGTCGAGATCATCGGCAGCCCGACCGAGCGGGATGAACATGGCCTCGCCCTATCCTCGCGCAACGCCTATCTCAGCGGAAAGGAACTGGCCACGGCGCGCAGTCTGAACCTGATCCTGCGCAAGGCGGCGGATGAGGCCGCATCGGGCCGCCCCCTGCCTGGCGTCGAGCGTGAGGCCTATTCCGCCTTGCTGAAGGCAGGGTTCGACCGCGTCGACTACGCCACCATCCGCCACGCCGAAGACCTGACGCCGTTCAGGGACGACATCGTCGACGCCCCGGCCCGCATCCTGGCCGCCGCCTGGCTGGGCAAGACGCGGTTGATCGACAATATGGCCGTCGGCGCCTGACAGCCGAAGGGCCGCACCCGTCGCCGGATGCGGCCCTTTTCCAGTTCAAAGGCGCGGCTTAGCCGATTGCGCCGACGCAGCCTTCCGCATCGCCCGGCGCCAGTTCTGCGTCGGTCAGGGCGATGGTCCAGCCGTGGTGCGTGTTCAGGCCCCAGCGACGTGCGCCGCCGCCGTCGCCTGCGTCCCCGCCAGCGGTGACCACAACGCGGCGGCCGGTCGGCAGGGCCGGAGGATCAATCTTGCCCACCGCCAGAGACGTCGGCGTCTCGCCGCCGTAACCGTCGAATACGCTCAGCATCGACCATTCGCGACGCAGGCCCATCCACCAGGCGTCTTCGGTGTTGATGGCCAGAACAGCAATGCCATGCCCCTCCGCCGCGAAGGCCAGCGCCTTCTGCGGATCGCGGACCATGCGAATATCGGCGGCGGCGCCGAAACGCAGGCGGGCGCCGTCATAGGCGCGGGTCGGCTCTATCGGCGCCCAGACCTGGACCTGCAGACGGCCTTGGCGGGCCAGACCCCAGCCGACGATCTCACGCCACAGATGCTCGACGGCCTCGGCGTTCTCGGGCTGGCATTTGGACAGCATCCTCGCCAGCACGGTCTGCTCGCGGTCAGGCCTCAGCTTGGTGTGCGGGCCGGTAGGAGCGTCCTTGGCGCGACCGACAGTGGCGGCGACGGCCAGACGCTGTTCGAACAGGTTCAGGATCTGGTCGTCGATGCTGTCGATCTCGGCGCGCAGGGCGGCCAGAGCCTGTTGCTCGGGGGTCAGATCGGCCACGTCAGGCCACACTTGTTGGACGTTGGAATTCAGCATTGGATTGGGCTTTCAGCATGGGGGAATTTCGATGTGCAGGGGCGAACAGCCGCTCTGATCCAGAACGGTCGCCGGTGAGACTGTCAGGAGCGAAGTAAGCCCGACGCCTCAGCCGGCGTATCGAAAGCCGTAAAAGCCGTAGCCAAAATAATAGCCGGCAACCGCGCGCATACGGTCGGAAGAAACAGAAAGAGCGCGCTGGCGGGACATGGGTCCGGGTCCGGTTATTCAGGATCGTTTGCGATCCGAGCGGCCTTAAAGGACGCAAAGACTATGCGCAGTCAACCCTGCGACACGCCCAAAAGCAGGAAACGCGTCCGATTATCGCTCGAATCTTGCAAATCGTTGCGCAGGATCGACAGACCATACACCTCAGCCGCGCCGACAGGCGCAATCGCCGCCCGCGTGGCGTCGCCTGCTTCGGCGACATCTCGCGCGGCGCCGGCCGTGTCGAAATGCTCAATGATCTTCAGGTGCATGCCCTTCAGCGTGGCGGCGCACTGGGCCAGGGCGATGGGGTGGCTTTCGACCGATCGGATATCGGCCAGCCGCGCGCCTTCCACCGACATCAGGGCATGACGGATGGGCCGCCAGACATCCGCCAGCACGGCCAGTCCAGATTCCCGCACCAGCGTCGCCGCTGGCTCAACCGCCCCGATGCTGGAGTTTTCGACCGGGATCAGGGCCATATCGCAATCGCCCGACGTCAGGGCCGCCAAAGCTTCCGCAAAGGTCGCATGGGGCACAGGTTCATCCCAGGGGCGCAACGCAAGGCAGGCTTCATGACTGAAGGCGCCCAGCGCGCCCTGAAACGCCACGCGGGCGTAGGCGGGTTCATCAGCAGGTGAAGGCGTATCGGTCATGATCGGTCCTGGATGCGCGCCAGTCCTTACAAAGGACCGACGTTGTGGCCGCATCGCGTCCACAACAGATTGCCTTTGCGGCGCCCGCTCGGTCGCGACAAGCGGAGCGGGATGACCGCCTGACCGAAGTCAGGCGGTTTTCTTCCGTTCGTCAGGCCGCAGCCGACTGGTTCACACGGCCAGATTTCAGGCGTTCCGCCACCAGGAAGGCCAGCTCCAACGCCTGATCGGCGTTCAGGCGCGGGTCGCAGTGCGTGTGATAGCGGTTGGACAGGTCGTCCTCGGTCACTGCCTGGGCGCCGCCGATGCATTCGGTGACGTTCTGGCCCGTCATCTCCAGGTGGACGCCGCCTGGGTGAACACCCTCGGCCTCAGCCACGTCGATGAAGGTGCGCACTTCGCCCAGGATGCGGTCGAACGGACGGGTCTTGTAGCCGTTGCCCGCCTTCAGCGTATTGCCGTGCATCGGGTCGATGGACCAGATGACCTTGCGGCCCGAGGCCTTCACTTCGCGCATCAGCTTGGGCAGACGCTCGCCGACCTTGTCGTGGCCGAAGCGGCCGATCAGCGTCAGACGCCCCGAGATATTGTCCGGGTTCAGCGCATCGATCAGCGGCAGCAGATCGTCTGCCGTCATCGTCGGTCCGCACTTCACGCCGATGGGGTTCTTGATCCCCTTCATGAACTCGACATGGGCGCCGTCCAGCTGACGGGTGCGTTCGCCGATCCACAGCATGTGCGCCGAGGTGTCGAACCATTCGCCAGAACCACCGTCCAGACGCGTTAGCGCGCTTTCGACGTTCAGCAGCAGGGCTTCGTGGCTGGTGAAGACCTCGACCCGGCTCAGATCCGGGTGGGTTTCAGGCGTGACGCCGACAGCTTCCATGAAGGCCAGGGCCTCGGTGATCTTGTCGGCCAGTTCGCGGTACTGGGCGCCCGCGGCGTTATCGCCCGCGAAACCCAAGGTCCAGCGGTGGATGTTGTACAGGTCCGCATAGCCGCCGCCCGCAAAGGCGCGCAGCAGGTTCAGCGTCGAGGCCGACTGGTTGTAGGCGCGGATCAGGCGTTGCGGATCAGGCATCCGCTCTTCCGGCGTGAAGCCCATGCCGTTGATGATGTCGCCGCGATAGCTGGGCAGCTCCACCCCGCCGATCTCCTCCAGCGGCGACGAGCGCGGCTTGGCGAACTGACCGGCGATGCGGCCGACCTTCACCACCGGCTTGCGGCCGGCGAAAGTCAGCACCACCGCCATCTGAAGGATCAGACGGAAGGTGTCGCGGATATTGTCGGTCGAGAACTCCTTGAAGCTCTCGGCGCAGTCGCCGCCCTGCAGCAGGAAGGCCTCGCCCCGCTCAACCTGCGCCAGCTTGGACGTCAGGTGGCGGGCTTCGCCTGCGAAAACGAGGGGCGGCAGGGCGCGCAGCTCGTCCTCGACGACTGCGAGCGCTTTAGGATCCGGATAGTCCGCCGGCATGTGCAGGGCGGTCTTCGTTCTCCAACTTTCGGGGGTCCAGCGTGTCATCGCGCAAGAATAAGGCTTCGCAGCGCATCAAACAACGGAAACAGGGACAGATATTGCTTTAATCCGCCGACTGGTCCTCTGGCGGTGATTTTTCGCCCGCCGCCTCGGCTTTTCGCTCGGCTTTCAGGGCCGCCTTCTCCGCCGCCTTCTTCGCCGCCGCCCGCTCACGTTCCTGGCGCTCAAAACTGTAGTTCGGCTTACGGGCCATCGGCGTCTCCATTCGTTGGTCTGATCGCAAGATGGCGACAGGAACATCCGTACACAACGGATGGATTCGCCGCACCACGCGACTGTACGCATCGATATTTCTCAACATCGGCGTGAAAAGCCCGGCGGACGGCGCGCATCGCCCTCTACGCGATAGGTCGCAGGCCTGACGCCTGAACCTTCCCGTCGCCGGACTCGTTGTCTCTCCATCGAAATGGAGCCGAACATGTCCGCCACATCCATCCGACGCGAATATCTCAGCCGCCCCCTGTACGCCTGGGCCAAAACCGTCCTGCCTGAGATGTCGGCGACAGAGGCCGAGGCCATTCAGGCGGGGGATGTCTGGTGGGATGCCGAGCTGTTCACCGGCGCGCCGGACTGGGACGCCTTTCTGGCCATTCCCCCCGCCACCCTGACCGCAGAGGAGCAGGCGTTCCTGGACGGCCCGACCGAACAGCTGTGCGCCATGCTGGATGACTGGAAGATCACCTGGGAGGACATGGATCTGTCGCCGGAAACCTGGGACTTCATCAAGCGCGAGAAGTTCCTGGGGATGATCATCCCCAAGGCCTATGGCGGACTTGAGTTTTCCGCCTACGCCCATTCGGAGGTGGTGCGTAAGATTTCCACGCGGTCGGTCGCGGCTGCGGTGACGGTGATGGTTCCCAACTCGCTCGGCCCTGGCGAGCTGCTGATGAAGTTCGGCACGGAGGAACAGCGCGAACGCTGGCTGCCGCGTCTCGCCGACGGCCGCGACATTCCCGCCTTCGGCCTGACCAGTCCTGAGGCCGGGTCAGACGCCGCGTCGATGACCGACGAAGGCGTCATCTGCGAAGGCGAATATGACGGCCGCAAGGTTCTCGGCATGCGGCTGAACTGGAAGAAGCGCTACATCACCCTGGGGCCCATCAGCACCGTCCTTGGCCTAGCCTTCAAGATGCGCGACCCCGATGGCCTGTTAGGCGGCGAGGAAGACCTGGGCATCACTGTCGCCCTGATCCCGACGGACACGCCTGGCGTCACCATCGGGCGCCGCCACCTGCCGTCGATGCAGGCCTTCATCAACGGGCCGAACGAGGGACAGGATGTATTCCTGCCGCTGGACGCCATTCTGGGCGGCCCGGAACGGATCGGCCAGGGCTGGATGATGCTGAACGCCGCGTTGGCCGCCGGGCGCGGCATCTCCCTGCCCTCCCTGTCTGCGGCAGGCGCAGCCCTGGCCGCCCGCACCACCGGCGCCTATTCCCGCGTCCGACAGCAGTTTCGCATCCCCATCGGTCAATTCGAGGGCGTGCAGGAACGCCTGGCCCGCATCGCCGCCAACGCCTATCTGCTGGACGCCGCGCGCCGTTTCACCTGTTCCGGCCTGGCCCTTGGCCATCATCCGTCCGTGGTGTCCGCCATCATGAAACAGGGCGCGACCGAGCGGATGCGCACCGCCGCCAATGACGCGATGGACGTCCACGCCGGCAAGGCGGTGATTGACGGCCCCAGCAACTATCTGGGCAATTTCTATCGGTCCGTCCCGGTGGGGATCACGGTTGAGGGCGCCAATATCCTGACCCGCAGCCTGATCGTGTTCGGTCAGGGCGCCATTCGGGCTCATCCCTACATCTTGAAGGAAATGGAGGCGCTGGCCGATCAGGACATGGAGCGCGGCCTCGCCCAGTTCGACGCCGTCTTCTGGACCCACGTCGTCCACAGCCTGCGCACCGCCCGCCGCGCCTTCACCAGCGCCTGGACGGACGGTCGCTTCGGCGCCGCGCCCCAGTCGGGACCGGCGCGTCGCTACTATCGCCGCATGGGCCGCTACGCCGCCGCCTTCGCCCTGGCGTCAGACATGGCGATGCTGACCATGGGCGGCGAACTGAAGCGCAAGGAGATGCTGTCCGCCCGGTTCGGCGACATCCTGTCCGAGCTCTACATGATGAGCGCCGCGCTAAAGCGCTGGGAGGACGAAGGACGCCAGACCGCCGACCTGCCCCTTGTGGACTATGTGATGCAGGACGGCTTCCTGACCATCGAGCGTCGGCTGAAGGAGATCCTTGACAACTTCCCCAGCCGTCCTGCCGCCTGGCTGCTGAAGGTGTTCGTGCTGCCGTTCGGGGTCATCCGCTCGAGTCCGCGCGACGCGACCGTGCGCGCCTGCGCCGCCCTGCTGATGGAGCCGTCCGCAACGCGGGATCGTCTGACCGAGAACGTCTATATCGGCGAACAGGCCGTCGGCCGCCTGGAGCACGCATTTGAAATGGTGGTCCAGACTCAACCGATCCACGACCGCCTGAAACGCCAGCGCATTCGCGACTGGCGCGATGCGCTGGATCAGGGCCTGTTGTCGAAGAGTGAGATCGAACAGCTTCAGGCCGCCGATGAAGCCGTCGCTGAGATTATCGCTGTCGACGACTTTGCGCCGGACGAACTCGCGCGGGTCCGCCGCTCGCCGGGCCTGGCCGCAGCCGCCGAATAGGCCGAAGGCAGGGGCGCATAGGCAGTCTGCCGTGCGCCCCGCCATTCTGCATCAGGCGCGCCGCGCCGCCTCCGCCGCGCGCAGCACGCGCAGGAAGTTTCCGCTCCAGATCGCGTTGATCTGCTCCTGCGTATAGCCGCGACGCAGCAGTTCACGCGTCACGTTCGGCGCCTCGGCCTCACTGTCGAAGCCAATGATCCCGGCGCCGTGATTGAAGTCGGTGCCGACACCGACATGATTCCAGCCGATCCGCTTGGCGACATAGTCCAGTTGGTCGACATAATCGCTGACGGTCGCGCGCGGCAACAGCGGGTTCAGCGCATCAAGGAAGGCCTGTTGACGGTCGCCCAGTCCGCCATAACCGTCGTTCGGCGCAGAAAACTCCGGCGACAGACCATACTGAACCCGCAAGGCGCTGATGGCCGGGCGGGTGCGGCCATCCACCTGCGTCAGGTACGAGTTGAACGGCGTCAGCTGCACAATGCCGCCATTCGCCTTGATGGCGTCCAGTTCGGCGTCAGACAGGTTGCGGGTGCTGTCGATCAAGGCCCGCACATTCGAATGGGTCGCCGCGACCGGCGCCCGCGTCAGGGCCAGGGTCTGAGCCAGGGCTTCGCTGGAAAGCTGCGAGACGTCGATCAGGACGCCCAGGTCATTCAGCTTGGCGACCGCTGCTCGACCCACGGGCGACAGGCCGTGATGCTCCGCCACCGGCTGATCGACAGGCCGAGACGAGTCCGAGAAGGCGTTGTGACCCGCGTGATTGAAGGCGAACACCCGCACGCCCTCGCGATAGAAGGCGTCGATCTGGCTCAGATCGTCACCGATCGACCGAGCGTTCTGGAAACCGATGATCACGGCGACCTTGCCCTGCCCCACCAGACGCGTGACGTCGTTCGCGCTCAGGGCGATGCCGACGCGCTGCGGATTGTCGGCTGCAAACGCCTTGATCTTGGCCAGCTTCTCATCAGCCTCGGCCCTCGCCGCGCGCTGGCCTGCCGCATCGCGCGGTCCCGGACCCACCGCGACCGACAACACCACCGCGTCCACCCCGCCGCGCGTCAGATGATCCAAATCCACACGTGATCCGTGATTGGGCAGATAGTATCGCTCGGGCGTGCTGGGCAGCAGCACGTCGGCGTGCCCATCCAGCACCAGCGCCGCCCTGTGCACCGCCTCGGCATTCTGCGCCTGCGCCCAGGCCGACGCGCCGCCAAGCAACGCCAGAGCACTGACTGCTGTCACCAATGATATCGCCCGTGTGATCGCCATTACAGCCTCCTCCAAAAACCAGGTTCGATTTGAAGGTTAGGCGTGAGGCCGCTCGCTTGGCGCGCCAGAAGGATGCAGGGGACCTTTAGGCTTTCTGCTGCGCTTACGCCCGGTCGCAAAAGCAAAAAGACCGCGCCCGGGGATAGTGAGCGCGGCCCAGTTGCGAGAATGAACGTCAAAAGACGAACACAACTCTTGATACACATTCAAGCTTACCAAGCCATGATAGAAACCCTGCTACGGCACACAGAAAGACTGCCCGACCCGCACCCTGATGATTTTAGTTTTGCTGACGCCCTATCAAAACGATCTCCATTGCCCAAAGGCCTGAACCCGCTCTTGATATGGGTGCGCCACAGCCATTGGGAGCCCCTTATGCGCATCCAGAACACCGCCACCTCCGACCGTTCGACAAGCCAGCAGCCGTGCGACCGCATTCGGGTTCCGGTGTCCTGTGCGGCCCGCGGCGGTTGGACGATTCACGTCCCCAGGACCACTGGCCAACAACGGCAGTCTAGTCAGGCCACAGCTTGATTTCAGAACAATCAGCCTGATTTCAGCGCCGCCCCGTCACGGATGGGGCGGCGCAATCCCATACAACTCCACCAGGCAGGCGATGATCGCACCCGCGCCCGCCACCGAACGCCTGTCGGCATAGGTCGGCCCCGGCTGTTCCGTTGCGACGCCCACGGGCAGCACCAGCCGCGGCAGGGTCTGATGCTGTTCGCCGGCTATGGCCGCCACCGCAGCACGCGGACGTTCAAATGCAATCCGATGCACCCGGATGCGCTCCTCCAGATGCGGATAGGAGTGCAGCACCCCCTCCAGCAATGCAGAGTAGCGGTCGAAATAGACCGCACCCGGAAAAGCCGGGTCCTCGAACCCGGGCGTGAGAAGAAAGAGATCGGCGCGCTGGGGGATGGCGTCTGTCATGACTGCATCTCTCCCCAAGGCGGGCGCATCGCTCAACCTCAGAAAATCTATACCGCCCGTGCAGCGATCTCATTTGCCCCACCAACGCTGCGCGCTGGACACTTCCGTCGAACGCCACGTCTGTGAGATCGACGCCACGACAACTTTAACGGCAACACAGCCTTAGCCCCTGATCGATTGGTCCACGCGTCGTTTAAGGCTACGCTTCCCCATCGATAATCTGCTCAATGACGACTAGGATTTTGCGCCATCATCAAGATGGCGATCATGCCAGCCGCCTTCTGTCCCGGCCCGCACCGCACGGCGCAGGTCTCGCTTAAAACGAGTTTCCGATGATCCGATCCAAATCTCCGTCACTTCGCCACGCCTTGCATGCGCCTGCCCGAACCTCTCGGAAGGCCGCCCTTATCGGGGCCGCCCTGGGCGGTCTTATTTTGGCGGCAGGCGGAACCGCATCGGCCCAGGCGACGGCGACGCCTGTGTCCGCCGAGGTTCATGCGCTGCATGAACGCCTGCTGGTGCTGGACACCCACCTCGATACGCCGATGAACCTGGTCAAGCCGGGCTGGAGCATTCTGGATCGCCACAGCGTCGAGGATGGGTCGCAGGTCGACTATCCGCGCATGGTCGAGGGCGGCCTGGATGGCGGCTGGTGGGCCGTCTATTCATCGCAAGGCCCGCTGACGCCAGAAGCCACCGCCGCCTCCTTGGCCGTGGCCCAGGAACGCATCCGCGCCATTCGCGCCCTGGCGACCGACCATCCAGACAAATTCGGCCTGGCGCTGAAGGCGTCGGACGCTGCTCCGATCGCTGCGGCAGGCAAGCGGGTCGTCTTCATCTCGATGAAGAACGCCTACCCCCTGACGGGCCGTCCCGATCAGGTTCAGGCCTTCTATGATCAGGGTCTGCGCATGATCAGTCTGGTTCACTTCGCCAACAATGAGCTGGCGGATTCCGCCACCGATCCTGCCGGTCCGCGCTGGCATGGCCTCAGCCCCGCAGGCCGCCGCATGGTGGCTCAAGCCAATCAGCTGGGCATGGTGATCGACGCCTCCCACGCCTCGGACGAAGTGTTCGACCAACTGATCGCCTATTCGCCAACGCCGATCATCCTGTCCCACTCGGGCGCGCGCGACATCTATGACCATGCCCGCAATATCAACGACGAACGTCTGCGGAGGCTGGCGGCGTCAGGCGGCGTGATCCAGGTCAATGCGCTGGGCGCCTATCTGAAGGCCCTGCCGGACACGCCGGAGCGCGCCGCCGCTCTGGCCGCCCTGCGCACCGAGTTCGGCGCGCCAGCAGATCGCACTCCCGCGCAGAGCACAGCCTATGTCGAACGCCTGCGCGCACTGAATCGCGTCCATCCGGCGACCCAGGCGGACTTTGAGGACTACATCCTGCACCTGCTGCACATTCTGGCGGTCGCGGGGCCGCGCCATGTCGGCATCGGCGCCGACTGGGACGGCGGCGGCGGCGTGACCGGCATGAACGACGTCGCCGCCCTGCCCCGCATCACCGAGCGCCTGCTGGCCGAGGGCTATTCAGAAACCGACCTCGCCGCCATCTGGTCCGGCAACGCCTTGCGTCTGTTGAAACAGGCCGAGGACTATGCCGCATCCGTGAAGCCCGCACCCCGTCGCTAGAACGGAAAAGCCGGGGCGTCGCATCCGACGCCCCGGCTCTGAACATTCCGGCGCCGCTGCAGTGATGCAGCGGCGCTTTTCTATTTGTGGATCAGGTCGTCTCCAGCGGCACCGACGGCGTCACATTGGGGAAGATGACCTCGATCCGGTCATCACTGACATGCGAGGCCATGCTGTAGGCGTTCACCGGCTGCGCGCGGTTGACCCACAGCGCATAGTACAGATGGTCGGCGCGCGGATCACTGGTGTTGGGATGCAGCAGGATCGTCAGGCCCAGGCTGTTCAGCTGCAGCCACGGCACCAGCGTCGGCAATAGTTCATTGCTGAAACCGAAGTAGAACGACGGCGTCACGTGCGGGCCGCGCGGCTCCAGGTTCCAGTTGCCCAGTTCGACGGGGAAACGCTCGGTCGCCCACTTCCGCAGCAGCGCCGCCTTTTCGTAGGTGTCTTCGTCGAAATAGATGTGGGCGTGATAGCTCTTGATGTCCGTATAGGCGCGCGGCAGCGACGGCAGCGTCTGCTCACCGGGACGAACGCTGACGGGCTGAGCGGCCGGTTCCTTGTAGGTCTCATACCCCCAGGGGCTGCGGCCCGTGGCGTTGCGAGGCGTCGACGGCGCAGCCGCAGCGCCGCTTCGCGGTGCACGCCCCTGGGCCTGCGCCTGCGCTTGAGCGCCGCCGGCAGAAGCGACCAGACCGGCGGCCACGGCCAAACCGGAGCCGACCAGCAGATTACGCCGACCAGGCGACAGCAGATCCGCCCAGTCCTGATCAGTTTCTGCCTCGGCGGATCTGCGAGTATCGGATGATTTTGACATGAGCTTCTTCTGGCTTAGCGGCCGCTGTCAGGGCGGTGCGATACCGTTAAAACTTCAGCCTTAACAAGCGTCCGTTCATTGCTCATACGCATATGAGCCCCCGAGAAAACAAGGGTTCCTAAGTAGGCGCTGGGCGCCATGCTGCAATGCAGAACTTCTGACCTGACTTTAGGAAAACTGTCAGCCGCCTGGCTTGATCGACACATGAAATAAGAAAAGCTTCGCTGGCGTGTCGGGGACGCTTGACGATATGTGATGTTATCTCATAACTGACACACCTTCTGGTGAAAGTCCTCCTCCTCATGCGTATGACCTCCCCCTCGCGCGCACTTCTTCTCGGCGTCGCCGCATCCGCCCTGCTATCGGGCGCCGCCACCGCACAGACCGCAACGCCGCCGCCCCAGACAGCGACTGTCGACGACGTGATCGTCACCGGCGCGCCCTACGGCATCAGCCAGCGCGCGACCACCATCGCCACTGACGTCATCGACCAGCAGGCGCTCTCGACTTCGCCCGCCGTTTCGCTGGGCGATCTGGTCAGCAACCGCCCGGGCATCCGTTCGACAGACTTCGCGCCGGGCGCCAGCCGTCCTGTCATTCGCGGCCTGTCAGGCCCGCGCGTTCAGGTGCTGACCAACGGCATCGGCCTGATCGACGCCAGCTCAGTCTCGCCCGACCACGCCGTCGCCACCGACCCGGCCGAAGCCAGTCGGATCGAGATCATCCGTGGACCGGCGACACTGGTTTACGGCGGCTCCGCCATCGGCGGCGTCGTGAACGTGATCGACGACCGCATCCCGACCAAGATCCCCGAAGGCGGCCTGTCGGGCGTCGTTTCAACCCAGGTCTCCAGCGTCGATGACGGGCGCAGCGGCTTTGGCCGCGTCACTGTCGGAAGCGGCCATTTCGCCTTCAACCTGGATGGCGTGAAGCGCCAGACCAGCGACTACGACATCCCCTCACCCGCCATATCCGCCCGCAAGGCCGAGGCGGACGGCATCGATCGCGGTCCCGGCGGAACCCAGCCCAACAGCTACACCGACCTGACCGCCTGGGGCGTCGGCGGCTCCTACATCACCGACAAGGGCTATATCGGCGCCTCCTACAAGGACACCGACAGCGAATACGGCACGGTCGCGGAAGAGAACGTCTTCATCAAACTGAACCAGGAGCGCTACGACGTACGCGGCGAATACCGTTTTGACGACGGCCCGTTCTCGGCCCTGCGCGGCTCCTACGGCCATGCCAAATACACCCACACCGAGTTCGAGTCCGTCGGCGAACCCGGCACCATCTTCAACTCGGACGGCTGGGAAGGCCGCGCCGATCTGGTCCAGCGCCAACGCAACGGATGGAACGGCGCCGTCGGCGTTCAGGGCCTGTCGCGCAACTTCCAGGCCATCGGCGAAGAGGCCTTCGTGCCCACCGTCGATATCGACGAACTAGGCGTCTATACGGTTCAGCGCCTGGACCGCGCCCACTACGGCTTCGAGGGCGGCCTGCGCTACGACCGCCGCGAACTCAGCGCCACACCCATCGGCGGCGTCAGTCAGGTGAACCGCGAGTTCAACAACTGGTCCGCGTCGGTCGCCGGCTTCCTGCGCCCCGCCCCCGGTCTGTTCCTGGGCCTCAGCCTGGCCCACAACGAACGCGCGCCCAGCGAGGTTGAACTGTTCGCGGACGGCGTTCACATCGCCACCGCCGCCTACGAGACCGGCGACCTCAATCTGAACAGCGAGAAGGTCAATACGCTGGAGGGAACCGTCCACTATGACCGCGGACGCTTCATCGGCGACCTGCACATCTATCATTCCTGGTACAACGGCTTCATCGACGAGCGCGCCACCGGCGCGGACTACCTCTACGAAGGCGAAGAATTCCCGATCTTCCAGTTCGTCCAGACCGACGCCCGCTTCTATGGCTTCGAACTGGAAGGCGCCTATGCCCTGTGGGAGAGCGGCGACCGCAAGCTGTCGCTGGAAGGCGCGGCGGACTTCGTCCACGCCCAGACGGACCTGGGTCCGGCGGCGCGCATCCCGCCCTACTCCGTCACCGGACGTCTGGCCTGGACTTCCACGCCGTTCGACGCCAGCGTTGAAGTTCGCCATGTCGGCGAACAGGATAGGGTCGCCAACGCCTACGAACTGCCAACCGACGACTACACGCTGCTGAACCTGGCCGCCGCCTGGCGTCCGCTGACGGATCACAACGTGACGATCTTCGCCGAAGCCAGAAATCTGACCAACGAAGAGGCGCGCGAACACGTGTCCTTCCTGAAAGACATCGCCCCGATGGCCGGTCGCAACCTGCGTGTCGGCGTCGCCTACCGGTTCTGACCCTCAGGCGAAACAAAAAGGGCGGCGTCGAGAAATCGACGCCGCCCTTTCTAATTCACGATGGCCCCGGTGCTAGTCGCGATAGTTCAATGCAGGCGAACGCTCGCCCAGCAGGGCGCGGTACTGGAAGTTCGGGCCACGACGCTGTTCGAACTCAGCCTTGGCCTGGGCGATCACATCAGGGCTCTGGAACAGTTCCGCCGTCGTCAGCGCCAGGGTCTTGGCGGCCAAGTGCGCGCCCTTCAGCCCGATGGACGAGCCCGCAGCCACGACATTCTGCCAGCTGTGACCCGCCGAGCCCGGGACGAAGGTCGCTGTCGACAGGCCGACCGTCGGCGTGACCCAGCTGACATCCGACACGTCGGTGGAACCGCCGAAGTCGCCGCCGATCACAGCAGGCTCGATCTCGCCGACGCTGGACAGCGGCGGACGTACCGGGAAGCTTTTCTGGATCTCCGTCGCCAGAGCGATTTCTTCGGGCGTCCAGGTGATGCCGCCGACGCTGCGCAGGTTGCGGTCCATCACATGCATCAGGGCCTCGTTTGGCAGCATGGAATAGACGCCGCCGATGGCTTCGAACTCGACACGCGTGCCGGTGCCCATGGCCGCGCCCTCAGCCGCCGCCTTCACCCGCTCCAGCACATCGCGAACGATGTTGGGATCGGTGTGACGGACGTAATAATAGCTTTCGGCATAGGCTGGCACGACGTTGGGCGCCTTGCCCCCGTCGGTGATGACGTAGTGGATGCGGGTGCGGTCCGGAATATGCTCGCGGATCATGTTGACCATGTTGTTCATGGCCTCGACGCCATCCAGCGCCGACCGCCCCTTGTCCGGCGCCGCCGCCGCGTGGGCCGCCGTGCCGTAGAAGCGGAACTTGCCCGAAACATTGGCCATGGTGTCGCCCTGACGGGCGCTGTTGACGTTGCCCGGGTGCCAGTGGATCGACACGTCCACGTCATTGAACAGGCCGTCGCGGACCATATAGACCTTGCCCGAGCCGCCCTCTTCCGCCGGCGTGCCATAGACGCGCAGTTCGCCCTTGATGTTGTTGGCGACCATCCACTCCTTGACGGCGATGGCCGACTGGACCGAGGCCGCGCCGAACAGATTATGGCCGCAGCCATGACCGCCCGCCGCGCCAGCCGACTCCTGCACCGGACTCAGGGTCTGGGACAGGCCTGGCAGGGCGTCGAACTCGGCCAGAACCGCGATGACGGGTCCGGCGCCGTTCTTGAAGCTGGCCAGGAAGGCCGTCGGCTCACCTGCGATGCCGGGCGTCACGGTGAACCCCGCTTCGCGCAGCTGACCTTGCAACAAGGCCGTGCTCTGGACTTCCTGATACCCCAACTCGGCGAAACGCCAGATTTCGAGCGCGGCGTGGTCGAGCGCGGGTTGGTTGCGATCAACGGCGGCGACGATCTGAGTCTTGGCTTGAGGCGTCAGTTCGGCGGCGACCGCCGGAGCGGCAAGTCCGGCGAGAGCGGCGGCGAGCGCCAGTGCGCGCATCGAAACAGGTTTCATCGAGAACTCCAGAAAACACAGGCAGATGGGACGGAGAGCGTCACCGCTCTCCGCCCGAGACAGTCAGTTCGGATCAGAAGAACTTGCGGACACTGACGTACCAGTAGCGCCCATAGGGCTGGTACACGGTGCCGACATAGCCCGCGCCGGACAGCGGCGGCTGCTCATCGGTGATGTTGCGCACGCCGACCCGCACAGCCGTGTTCGACAGACGACCGCCATCGAACTCGTATTCACCGTACAGGTTCGCCGTCAGCGTCGATTCAACAGTCCAGAAATCACCCGCCGAGTTGACCAGAGACGTATCGTTCAGGTCCGAGATGTACTGGGTGAAGGCGCCCACGGTGACGTTCTGATAACGCCAGCTGCCGGACAGCGACCACTTCCATTCCGGCCGGCCCAAATCGCCGATCAGATTGCCCGTGCGACCGCCGAAGGTGATGGCCGGATCAATCGCGCCCGACGCCTTTGCCGCCATCAGCTCCTGCATGCCCGGCGCTGATTCAAGGTAGTACTTGATCAGGTGGGATACGTTCAGGTTCAGGCTGAAATCGCCGTACTTGGTGCCGCGCAGGTTCCACATCGCCCCCAGGTCCAGCCCCTCAACCGTCTGCGGCTGCTGATTGGTGTAGGCGTCCGTGATGTACTGGACTTCACCTGCCGCTGTCAGGCCCGTACCTGCGAAGATGATGTTGTCGGCCGCCGTGGGATCGGCGCGCACGACGTTCGGATTGAAGCTGCCGTTCTTGCGCAGCAGATAGTCCAGGATCAGGGCGTTCTGGCCACGGAACAGGCCGACCATGCCGGTCTGTTCAACCTTCCACCAGTCGGCGGTGAAGGTGAAATTGCCCAGTTGCTCCGGCAGGAAGCGCGGCTGGATCACGACGCCGAACGACGTGGTTTCAGACTCTTCCGGCTGCAGGTTCGGATTGCCCGAACGCCGCTCTGCCGTCAGCTTGCGCACATGGTTGGTGTTGATGCTGGCCGCGTCCGCAAAGGCCTTTGGCGGGGTATAAGAGGCGCCGCATTGATTCATGCCGGTCATCGCGCCGCGACGGATCAGCGCCTCGCAGTAGGCGTAGTCGTTCGAGCTGTTCGAACGCGTGATGACCGTGGCGTTGATCTGCTCCAGGTTCGGCGCCCGGAACCCTTGCGCCCACGATGCACGCAGCCGGAAGCCGTCTACGATGTCCCAGGCCGCAGCGATCTTGGGCTTGGCCACGTCGCCGAAGTCCGAATAGTGCTCGAACCGGCCGGCCACCTGGACCTCAAGATTGTGCACGAACGGCACGTTCATCTCCGGCGAAACCAGAGGTGCGGCAAACTCAGCATAGGCCGAGAAGACGTCACGCTCGCCATAGGTGTCCGGATTTTCCGCCGAGTTGATCAGGTCGCTGTAAACAGCGCCCGACTTGTCGGTGTAGCGGATCGTGCCGTCGATGCGGCTGTCGCGATCATCCAGTTGGGTTTCGGTGCGGGCTTCGATGCCGAATGCAGCCCCGACCGGGCCGCCCGGCAGGGTGAAGAGATCGGGACGCGATATCTTGAAGTCCCAGAGTCCCAGCTCGGTCTTGGTCTTGCGGACCATATCCACCCGGATCGCATCCAGCGCCGCCTGGTTCGACGGCGTCGCGTCGCCGTAACGCGGATGGGTGCGATCACCGCCGTTGAAGAAGTTGTAGGCGTCGGCCGTCGACTTGGCCGCCCATTCCGCCAGACGCGTGGTCGAGATGTTGTCGGACACGTCCTTGGCCGAGGCTTCGGACCACAGAAGCGCCGACTCCCAGTTCCAGCCGCGCCATTCGCCGCGCAGACCGCCCAGGAAGCGATACTGCTGGTTGGTCACATCGACATTGATCGGGCCCATGTCGTTGAACCGGTACCCCGTCAGCAGAACGTCCTGCTTGAAGGGGTTGTAGTAGTTCGAGCCCGGGATGGTCATGACGACTGACGACAGGGTGTTGATCGGTGCCTGACGTGCATGGGACTTGGCGTAATAGACGCCCAGTTCGCCGAACGCCTCGACCGAGTCATTGATCTTGTAACGCCCTGTCAGGAACAGGTTGAAGCGATCAACCTCCGGAATCACGGTCAGATCTTCCTGCGCGGTGTCAGCGCGAAGCGCCGGGTCCACCGTGGTTGTCTTTTTCAGGCACAAGCCATCGCCAAGGGCGGCAGCGCAGCCCGCAATATTGTCAGGCTGGATTGTGAAGGTGGTGAAGCTTTGACCGCCGAACTGAGCCGTCGCCTTGTTGGCCAGGGTGAACTGGCCCCAGGGCGTCAGTTGCGAAAGGCCGTTTAGGCTGGAGTTGTTTTCGAACCCGGTTCCGGCAAACAGAGGGCTCTTGTCATCAGAGGCCGTGTAGGGCTTGTCCAACGTCGTCATCTCGTCGCGATGGTCATAGTTGAAGAACAACGAGACATTGCCCCGACCGTCGTCGATGTCCTTGCCGCCGTAGAGCGAGAAGTTGAACTCCCGCATGCCCGTGCCTTCGGCGGCGCCGTACTGGCTGGAGACGGTCCAGCTGTTCATGTCGTCGCGCAGCACCGTGTTGACCACGCCCGCAACCGCGTCCGCGCCATAGATGGCGGCGGCGCCGTCGCGCAGGACCTCAAGACGCTTCAGACCCGAAACCGGGATCGCGTTGGTGTTGTAGGTCAGAACCGGAACCAGGTGTTCATTCGCCTGAGACGTCGGGTGGCCGACGACGCGGCGGCCGTTCAACAGCACCAGCGTGTTGCCGATGCCCAGGTTGCGCAGGTTGACCGAGCCGGTGTCGCCGCGCGCCGAGTTGGAGGTCGCAGGCAGATAGCTGGAGTTGAAGGTCACGTCGCCCATCTGCGGGATGGAGCGCAGCAGCTCATCGCCCGAAGTCGCACCGGTGGCCAGGATCTGTTCTTCGCCGACGACCGTGACCGGCAGGGCCGCCGTGACCTTGGCGCCGCGAATCTGAGAGCCGACGACGACGATCTCATCGACCTGGCTGACAGGGCCAGAGTCCGCTTCCTGAGCCATGGCGACGCCTGAGCCGAACAGGGCGGTCGTGGCGAGCATGGCCGCCTTGACGCCGCAACGCACGTTGAATGAACGCATAAACTAGGAACCCCCAAACTGTGAACCGCCCGCAGTATCCCCTCGATGCCCGCGACCGTTCTGAAATGTCGTTTTCAAAGGACAGTAAACTTAAAGCAACGAGGGATTGTGGAGCCCGCCACCCGAGTGAATTGCCTCATTTCGGACTAGAATGTGTCACACTTGCCGCGTCAAGCTTTGCAGAATAAATATTGTCGTTATACGATAAAGAGCGCAGCAGGATTTCGCGAACTGTGCTTAAATCGACTTTTTCAGCAATGCTATCGCTAAATTTGCAAATTTGAGCTCCACAGCTTTGCCGCGTAAGCATGGCCATGCACGAGACAATGAGGGCGTATTGTGACGAAACGCGTACTGTTTGACCGGGCGGTGAAAACCGCGACGGCGATCTCTGTTTCAGTAATGTTGCTGACCGGGCCAACTCAGGCCCAGGTTGCTGGCGCCGTTGTCCATCCCGGCGCTGGCAGCGGCGGCGATATCGTTGGTTATGGCCAGATTCACAGCCCCGTTGTTGGACGCGGCGGCATGGTCGCCAGCCAGAGCGATCTGGCCACGCGCGTCGGCGTGGACATCCTGCGCCAGGGCGGCAACGCCGTGGACTCCGCCATCGCCATCGCCTTCGCCGAGGCGGTCACCCTGCCCCGCGCCGGCAATATCGGCGGCAGCGGCTATATGCTGGTCCATATGGCGGCGACCGCCGACCGACCGGCTCAAGACATCGCCATCAACTACTACGGCACGGCGCCTGCTGCGACGACGCCGGAACTGCTGCTGGCGGCCGATGGCAAGTTCGACCGCACCAAACCCTCGGGCTTCATCAATGTCGCCGTGCCCGGCACGGTCATGGGGATGTGGGAAGCCCACCAGCGTTTTGGTTCGCTAAGCTGGGCGCAACTGATCGCCCCGGCGATCCGCCTGGCCGAAGACGGCTATGTCCTGACTGACGGCGAAGCCGATGCAACCGGCGGGCGCGCCCGCGTTCTGGCCACCGATCCCGGCGCACGCGAAGCCTATCTGAAACCCGACGCCAGCCCCTATCGGGCGGGTGAAGTCTTCCGCCAACCCCTGCTGGCGGAAAGCCTGCGCAAGGTGGCGCGCGGCGGTGCGGATGAGTTCTACAAGGGCGAATTGGCACACCAGATCGTGGCGGGAATCCAGGCCCAGGGCGGCGTGATCACCCTGGCCGACATGGCCGCCTATCGCGCCGATGTGTCCGAAGCGATCATGGGCAGCTATCGCGGCGCCCCGATCGCCTTCATGCCCCCCACCGCATCGGGCGTCAGCGTCGCCGAGGCCCTGAACCTGCTTGAGCATTTCGATCTGAAGTCGATGGGCTGGGGCAGCGTCGACACCCTGCACCTGATCTCCGAGGCGATGAAGATCACCTCGTCCGACCGTCGCCTGATCGGCGGCGCGCCGCAGTGGAACACCCCCGCCCAGGGCCTGGCCAGCAAGGCCTTCGCCGCCGAGCGCGTCAAGCTGATCGCCCTGGACCGCAGCCTGAAGGCCGAGGACATTCCCGAGGGCAATCCCTATCCGTATGAAAGCCGCGACACGACCCATTTCTCAGTCGCCGACGCCCACGGCAACGCGGTGTCGAACACCTACACACTGTCCAACTCCTACGGCGCGCACGTCGCGCCGGTCGGCACCGGCATCCTGCTGAACAACCACCTGGACAACTTCAGCTGGGGCACGCGCGACGAGCCGAACTCTCCTGCCCCCGGCAAGCGGCTGGGCTCGACCATCACCCCGATGATCGTGTTCAAGGATGACAAGCCCTGGCTGGTCACCGGCACGCCGGGCGGCGGCTATATCATCGCCACGATGGTGCAGTTGATCTCGAACGTCATCGACCACAACCTGAACATCGCAGAGGCGGCGATGCGCCCACGCCTGAACCAGGGCGGCGGCGACAGTCCGCTGGAGCTGGAAGGCGGCTTCTCGCCTGACGTGGAGCGTTTGCTGCGTGAGCGCGGTCATACGGTGCGCCCGTCCATGACCATGGGCAGCACCCAGTCCATCATGATCGAAGGGGATCGCTTCCTCGGCGCCGTGGACACGCGCCGTCCCGACGCCCTGGCGCTGGGCGTCCGCTGAATCCCGCCTGACTGGAGACATGCCGATGATGCGTAAACTGTTGATGGCCAGTGTCGCCGGCTGCATCGCAGCGACCGGGGCCACATCCGTTCTGGCCGCAGCCGCCAGCCCGCCAGCCGCCACGGCGACCACATCATCGGCATGGCAGGACGGCCTGTTCGGCGTCCGTCTGGACCAGCAGAAGGCCAAGGTGGCCGTTCGCTTCCCCGCGCCGCAGGCTGACGGAACCCTGGGCCGATACCTGTACCAGCCGGGCCTGTCCGCAGGCCTGGGCATGGACGGGGTCGGTCTGGACCGCGCAGGCCTGGGCCAGGCGCAGATCATCGTCTTCCAGAAGATCGGCGCCCGCGTCTTCGCGCGGTTCGAGAACACCCGCTATCGCGCGGTTGATGCTGATGCTGATCAGGTCAACGCGGTCACGGCCTCCTTCGCCGCCTCCGTCATCTGGTCCGGCGAGATCACCGACACCGGCACGGATGGATCGGTGTCCGTGGATCTGTCGTCCTTCCTGGAGCGGGATGCGGTCAACGCCGTCGCACGTTTCAAGCGCGCGCGGCTGGGCGCCTTCAAACTGGCCCCGACCCTCAGCTACGTGGACATCGGCCAGACCCTGATTTTTCCGGACAATGTCGAGTTCGAAACGGTTCAGACCTTCACCAGCGATGAGCCCGGCGCAGACCTGAACCGCGTCACGCCGGACCCCCGGTCAGTGACGCTGGCCGTCCGACACTCCTTCATCCGCCTGCCGGATGAGGGGTTCCAGCCCGTCCCCCACGACCCACGCTCAGGCACCTCGGCCCAGGTGATGGTGACCGACTTCGCCGCCGACTTGGATCAGGCCGTCGTCAGCCGACTGTCGCGGCGCTTCCGTCTGGAAAAGACCGACCCGACCGCCGCCCGATCTACGGTCAAGAAGCCCATCATCTTCTATGTGGACCGCGCCGCTCCGCCCGCCATTCGCCAGGCCCTGATCGAAGGCGGTGGATGGTGGACCGAAGCCTTCGACAAGGCCGGCTATATCGACGCCTTCCGGGTCGAACTTCTGCCCGAGGGCGTGCATCCGATGGACGCGCGCTACAACATCGTCTCCTGGGTCCACCGCGAGACTCGCGGCTGGTCCACAGGGACCAGCGTCAATGATCCGCGCACCGGCGAGATCGTGCGCGGCGTGGTCCAGCTGGGCTCCCTGCGCGATCGCCAGGACAAGATGATCTTCGAAGGTCTGGTCGGCGCCGACCGCAGCGGCACGGGCGCGCAGGATGATCCCGACCGCCTCGCCTATCACCGGCTGCGCCAACTGGCGGCGCACGAGATCGGCCACGCCCTGGGCATCGCCCACAACTTCGCCGCCTCGCGTTTCGAGGGCCGCGCCTCGGTCATGGACTATCCGGCCCCCTGGGTGATCGCAGACGGCGACCGTCTCGACTTCAGCCGCGCCTATACGACCGGCGTCGGCGCCTGGGACGATTACGTCGTAAACTGGCTGTACGGCGACGCGCCGGGACAAGACGCCAACGCCCGTCGCGCCGCCCTTGCATCTGAAGCCCAAGCCAAGGGCTATCGCTTCCTGAACGACACCGACACCCGCCCGCTGGGCAGCCTGCAACCCTACAGCGCCATGTGGGACAACGGCGAAGACCCGGTGGCCGAGTTCGCCAATGTCATGGCCGTGCGCCGCATAGCCTTGGCGCGGTTCGGCCTGAACAATCTGCCGGCGGGCGCACCGACCTCTGATCTGCGCCGCGTGATCGTCCCCATCTATCTGTATCACCGCTATCAGACCACGGCGGTCGGACGTCAGATCGGCGGGGTGGATTACGCTTACTCGGTCAATGGCGATGGGCGAGAACGCGCCGAGCCCACGCCTGCCGCCCAGCAACGAGCGGCCCTGGACGCCCTGATGACGGCCCTGTCGCCCCAGACGCTGGATCTGCGCGACGACCTGATCGACCTGCTGTCCTCGGCCCAATCGGGCGTCAGCGACCGGCAGACCCAGATCGAGCTGTTCGAGGGCAAGACGGACGCGGTGTTCGACCCATCCTCGGCCGCCGCAGCCGCTGTGGAGGTCGTGCTGGAGACGCTGCTGGCGCCCGAACGGCTGAACCGGCTGGTGGAGCAGCAGCGCCGCGATCCCGGCCAGCTGGGTCTCACTGAGGTGCTGGACCGTGTGTCGGCCACGGTCGGCGCGGGCGCACAACTGTCACCGCGAGAGGCCGAACTGCGCCGCGTCGCCCGCGCCCGCTACGCCGCCTATCTGGCCAATCTGATGCAGAGCAAGGACCTGTCGTCCACGGCTCAGGGCGCCGTCCGCGACAGCGCGCGCCGCTTCAGCGACCAGTTGAAACGCTGCCGGGGCGATCGGCTGGAAACCGCCCAGTGCGCCTATCTGGCGGACGCCCTGAACGGGTCGCCTGAAAGCCTGAAGGCACTGATCGACACCCTGCCCGCGGCCCAGCCCGTGCCGCCCGGCGCGCCAATTGGCGGCGGAGACTGGCTGTAGCCGCCTCTCGGTTTCCCTGCCGAAAACGAAAAAGGCCCAGGCGAACACCTGGGCCTTTCTTGTTGTCTGAACCGACTGATCAGTCCTGACGCGTGACCCGCAGGCTCTTGCCCGCATAGTCGCGAGGATCAACGCCGTTGACGCGCTGCACCTTGGGCCCGTCATTGCTCATATAGGTGACTTCGACAGTCACCGGCTCCAGCGTCTTCAGACCGAAGTGGACAGGGATGGCGCTCTGGGCGTTATAGCCGCCGCCTGTGGGGACCTGACGCAAAGCCAGGATCTTGCCCGTCTGGTCGTACAACCGGACCTCAGCGCCCGGCACGATGGTGCGTCCCGCGGCGTCCAGAACCGTGACGCTGAGGCTGCGGGCGCGCGCTTCAGCCGGCAGATCATTGCGGAACAGGAAGTGCCCGCCAACCGGCCCGTAACCGCGCGTCACCGACAGGTCCAGCGCGCCGTCGCCATTGTAATCGACCCATTCAACGCTGTGGTCGGCGGCGTTCAGCAGGCTGTCCTTGGTCAGGACCTGCGTGAAGGTGCCGTCGCCGTTGTTGTGATACAGCAGGTTCAGCGGCGTCTGCGATCCCGGCTCGCCTTCATAGGTGGCGACGAACAGATCCAGGTATCCGTCGTTGTCATAGTCGCCCCAGGCCGCGCCGACGGCGTGTCCGTCATTGTTCACGCCCGCCTGCGCCGCCACCTCGGTGAAGGTGCCGTCGCCATTGTTGCGATACAGCAGGTTCGCCCCGTAAACCGCGACAAAGACGTCGAAAAGACCGTCATTGTTATAGTCGCCGATGGCGCAGCCGACGCCGCCCTCGCTGCGATCGCGTCCGGGCGCATCCAGCCCCAGCGCCGGCGCGACATCGACGAAAACGCCATTTCCGTCGTTGCGCCACAAGGCGTCGGTCGCACCCGACTGGTTGGCCAGGAACAGGTCCAGCCGCCCGTCACGGTTATAGTCAAACCAGCAGCTTCCCACGGTGGGGCGCAGATCGTTCACCCCACCCCCGCCGCCCACCTTGACGAACTGGCCGCCTTCATTGCGGTAAAGCTGGTTCGGACCCGAGCGGTTGGACGCATAGAGGTCCAGCTTGCCGTCGTTGTCGAAGTCGATCCAGTTGGCCTGGCGGCTGACGCGCTCGGGGATGGTCAGGCCGATTTCGGCGGCGACCTCGACGAACTTTTTGCCGCCTTCGTTCTTCCAGACGTAGGAGCGGTTCTGGCCGGGAACGACCGGCACGACGTTGGACCCGCCCAGCAGATCGACAAAGCCGTCGGCGTTGTAGTCGCCCCAGCTGAGGCCCCGGATTTCATCACTGCCCGCCTGAGGCAGGCCGACTTCCGCCCCGATGTTGGTGAAGACGCCGTTGTCGTTGCGGTACAGGCGCACCTCGCCGCTTTTCAGCGAGACAGCGAAGCCCAGGCTGCCGCTGTTGTCGAAATCGGCCCAGGCTGTCGACAGCGAACCGACGACGCCGAAGGTCTCGGGCTGGATCGAGGTGAAGGCGGGCTCCTGGGCCTGAGCCCCCGTCGCCGCAAGGACCATCGGCGTCAGCAAAGTGGCGCCGTACAGACGCCAGTTACGCTTGCGATCATTGCTCATCGACGGCTTCCTCCACGGGTGGGTGTGAACGGCGCGCGCTGTTCGACATGGGCCTCGACCTGTTCGCGGCGCAGCCACAGTTCGCGGAACTGGTGATCCGACAGGGCCTGCAGCTGGTCGCTGTGGTGCGTCGTGCCGGGCTGGCGCGAGTTTCCGTAGCTCATCAGGCCATAAGCCTTCACGGGTGTGGAGAATTCGATCATCGCCACCCAGGTCTCGCCGTGGTTCGGGGTGCGGACGCCCTGAGCATTCAGGTCCGACCAGGTCATGACGCGGAAGGCGCCCAGATTGCCGAAGCCGCCGCTGCCGGGCACGTCCACGCCGTCTAGGATGAAGCGGGACACATCGCCGTAGCGGCGGTCGATGGCGCCATATTTCTGCTTCGTCGTGGCGATGGCGCGTTTCAGTTGATCCACGGCGGCGGTGGTGTCGCGCACGCCGTAGGGGGTGCTGATCGGACGCTGTTCCGACCACGGTACGGCGAACCCGCCATGCCCGGCGAAGTTCGGCCCGGCGAACAGACGCGCCCATTCCTCGAACAACAGGCCCGCACGGTTGTCGGCGTCGAAGGTGCGGTTCCAGTTGGCTAGCAGACGCCCGGCCGCCTGAACTTCTGGATCAGGATCGGCCAGTGCGGCGGGAACCAGATCGGTCAGCACACGGTCCGCCATGACGGCGTCCTGCCCCAGCTTCAGTTCCTTGAAACGATCCAGGGTGATGCCGTTGTTCTCGGCGATGGCCGCCACGGCATACTGGGCGCGAAGGGATTCCGGCGTGCGCGGGGCCAGATAGGACGGATAGTCGTCCGGCTTGATCGTCACCGGCCAACTGGCGACCCAGGGCGGATCATTGGCGTTCTGAACAAAGCCGCCGACCGGATCGGTCACGCGCGGCAGGTCTTCCAGCGGGTGCGTCTCCGTCCAGACGTAGCGCGAGCTGTCGCCGGGAACGAGGCCGGACCAGAAGTTGATGTCGCCTTCGCTGCGCTTGGGCGCGATGCCGTTGAAGGTGTAGTCGATATGGCCGTCGCGGTCGGCATAGACGATGTTGAACGTCGGCACCTGCAGGCGTTTCAGCGCCGTCTCATAGGCGCCGAAGTCCTTGGCCGTGACCATGTCGAAATACTGCTGCAGCATATAGGGCCGGTCCAGGCCCGCGACCCGCACGGCCACAGCCGTTCCATCCGCCCGGTCGAACACCGGGCCGTGAATGCTGGAGCGGATGACCAGCGGCTTCTCCAACTCCGAACCATCCGGCTGACGCACGCGATAGCTGGTGCGGCGGGTCTGGAACTGGCGCACGCGGCCGTCATACAGATAGCCGCCGTCCTGCAGCGTCAGCTTGTAGTTGGTCGCCCCCACCATGCCGTTGACGGTGTTGGTGATGCCCATCTGCTGATTGAAGGCGAAACGAACGATGGGCAGACCGATCTGAGTGGCGCCGTAGATTTCGAAATCCGGGCCGGTCAGATGAGCTTCATAATAGATGAAATAGTCCGTCGCCCACGGCAGGTGCGGGTTCTGCAGCAGAAGGGCGTGACCGTCAGCGGTCTTCTTGGGCGCGACGGCCCAGGAGTTTGATCCCTGCTCGGACAGATCGGGCGGATCACCCTCCCCCAGGGTTTTGCCGGGCGAGGCGACATAGACGAAGTTCATCAGACGGTGCGCATGGGCCACCACGTCGACGCCCGTGACCGGCAGGACCTGACGCACGTCCTCGGCGATGGCTTCGGGATGGGCGGTCGCATAGGCGTTGATGCCGGCGGCGAAGGCGTCGAGGTTGGCGCGGAACGCTGGCGTCTGCTGGTCGTACCAGGTCTTGGCGCGCGCCGGGACGCTGTTGGTCAGCAGCCAGACAGAGGTTTCCTCATACTCCGGGCCCCAGTATTCCGAACCCTTGCCGCGCGCCTCGCCATACAGACGGATGATCGCGCTGGCGTGGCTCTGCGCCTGGGCATAGCCATAGCCGTAGAAGACCGCGTTCCGGTCAGTCCCGTAGATGTGCGGAACGCCATAGGTGTCCCAGAGGATCTCGTTGGTGGTCGGCTTGTAGGCCGCCACGGCAGGCGTCGTCGCCGCGCCGGTCGTGGGTGCGCCGGTCTGGGCCAGCACCGGGCCTGAGGCCACGCTAACCAGGGCGGCGGCGGCCAGCCCCATGAAGGTGCGGCGAATGATCATCATATTCTACTCTCCCCGAACACTAAGAAGAGGGGCGCAGCCGAACGGCCGCGCCCCCATTCATCACCACTTGTAGGCGACGCGGACAAACCATGATCCGCCGGTGAAGCCGAACGGCGCAAGGCCGCTGTACTGGTTGGTGCCCAACGCCGCAGACGGCGCATCCACCTGGGTCGGATATTTGTTGAACAGGTTGTTCACCCCCGTGCTCAACCGCACCTGCTCGTTCAGGTCATAGTTGACCTGCGCATCCACGATCCACTCCGCATCAATGTTGCGGTCCTGGGCCGGGTTGGTGGCGTTGCGCGTGACGAAGCTGTCAAAACGCGTGGCCCGCAGGTTGGCGCTGACACGGCCCAGCGACCAGTTGGCGTTGGCCGAGACCTTGGACTTGGGCAGGGATTCCGTCAGGGCGGCGCGCTTGCTGCGGTCGAACAGTTCAATATTGCCCAAGGCCGCCAGTTGGGGCGGGTTGGCGACAATGCCGGTGATCTCTGTCTTGTTGTGATTATAGCCTAGGCTGAAATCGAACAGGCCATAGCTGTCGGTCGGCAGCTTGTAGGTGACGACCAGATCCACGCCGCGGGTGCGGGTGTCGATGGCGTTGGTGTAATACTGGCCGCTGATTTCCGGCGACAGACCGTTGGCGACTAGGATGTTCTGGATCTGCTTGCCGATGGTGGTCACGCCGTCCGCCGACAGACGGGTGTCCAGCGGGGAGAAGGTCGAGGTCACCGCGATCCGGTCATCAACATCGATCTGATAGGCGTCCAGGGTCAGGGCGAAGTTGCGCCACGGCGTCAGGGTGAAGCCTGCGCTGAGGTTCTTCGACAGCTCCGGCGTCAGCGGCTTGGCGCCCAGCGCAATGGCCTCGGGCGAGTTGACCTGCAGGTTCTTCAGCAACAGCGGCACCAGGATCCCGTTGCCGACCACGTCACGCAGTTGGCTGGTCGTCGCCGAATAGGCTTGTTGAGCCAGGCTCGGCGCGCGGAAGCCGGTGTTGTACGAGGCGCGAACGGCGAACCAGTCGTTGAACTCGTAACGGCCGCTCAGCTTGTAGATGGTCGTGTCGCCCGCCGAGTCGTCGAAGTTCTCGTAGCGGACAGCGGCGCCCAGATAGAGCCGCTCATTCGGGTTCCAGCCCAGTTCGCCATAGACGCTGTAGTTGTTGCGGCTGACGTCGGCCTCGTCTTCGGGACGGAAGCCCGGCGTGGATTGGCTGCCGGGGGCCAGGATCTGACCTGCGCCGGGCTGACCGACCGGACGGACATATGTTCCCTGGATCCAGCTGGCCTCGTCACCCTGCTTGATCTGGTAGTTTTCACGGCGATGCTGAAGGCCGAACGAGACCTGCAGATCGCCTGCATTGTCCAGTTCGAACCCGCGCGTCACGTCCAGGGCGTTGACCCATTCCGCCGAACGAAGCTGGCCGATGTAGAAGTGGCGCGGGCTGCTCGGACCAAGGCTGGCGTTGAAGCTGTTGTTCTCCCAGTCGGAGATGTTCGTGCCGTAGCTGGTGGACAGATCCCAGTCCCAGCCTCGCAGCGTGCCGCGCGCGCCGCCGACCAGTTCATAATCCTCGTCCTTGATGACGGTCTGGGCGCGGAAACCGTCAGGCGCGATTTCCGGCAGGGCCAGAACATCCGTCGCCGGACGGAAGGTCCAGTTCAGATCCGACACCCGCTTGCCATAGGTTCCGAAGCCGTAAAGCTCGACATCCGGGTTCAGACGGTATTCGGCGTTGATGCCAAAGACGTTCGATTCCTGCGGCATCTGGCCGTAGTTCGTCGTGACCAGACGGTCGATGGTCTTTTCGCGCGGGTCAGGCTGACCGTTGACCAGCGGGTACAGGCGCACCGAATCCGCAATCGGCACGGCGCGGTTGGACGCGCCGCGGTCCATGTAGCTGTAGGACAGGTTGGCGAAGCCGTTCTCACCCAGCGCAAAGCCGATGTCGGCGTCGACGTTGACGAACTTGCCGTCCTGACGATCAAAGTTCTGGCCATGGCTGACCGAGATCTGGCCGCCCTCTGCGCTCTTGTTCAGGATGACGTTGATCACGCCTGCGACGGCGTCCGAGCCGTACTGGGCCGCGGCTCCGTCACGCAGAACTTCGACCCGCGAAATGGCCGACGACGGCAGCATGTTCAGGTCGACGCCGACCGAACCATTGTATAGGGTCGAGACCGAGTTGATCAGGGCGGTGCGGTGGCGGCGCTTGCCGTTCACCAGAACCAGCGTCTGATCCGGGTTCAGACCCCGCAGCGAGCCGGTGGCGATGACGGTGGCGCTGCCGCCCCCTGCCCGCGTCGGCAGGTTGAACGAGGGCACCAGGTAACGGATCGACTCGAACACGCCGGTCTGGGCGCCCTGGCTCAGTTGTTCGGCGTTGAACACGTCGATGGGGGTGGGGCTTTCGATCGCGGTGCGCGGCGCGCCGCCCCGGATGCCGGTGACGACCACATCGCCCACTTCCGCAGCCGACTGGTCCTGCGCCATGGCGGCGCCCGCCATCAGGGTCAGGCTGCTGACCGACCCCAATGCAAACAACTTCAGATACGCGTTACTGCACCGACTCGACATAGTTCTTTCCCCCAGGAATGCTCAGGCCAAATACTGATTGGCGGGAGCGTCAAATCCACACTCAAGACGAAACTTGCAACTCAGATATAACTATAAGCGCCTATAGAATTTCTACTCATGCGTAATCTTGCTGTTATGCTTGGTGTCACGCATGCAAACGAAGATAATTAAAGAAAGACCGATCATTCCAGTCACGTACCAGAAATAAATACTTTCATTCCCGATCGACTTGAACCACAGGGCCGCATACTCAGCGGTCCCGCCGAAGATGGCGTTGGCCAGGGCGTACGGCAGGGCGACGCCCAGGGCCCGGATGTGCGCAGGGAACAGCTCGGCCTTCACCACGGCATTGATGGCGGTGTAGCCGGACACGATGACCAGGGCGGCCAGGGCCAGGCCGAACGCCGCCCACGCGTTATCGACCGTCGCCAGTGCGGACATGATCGGCACGGTGAACAGCAGACCCGTCACCCCAAAGGCGATCATCACCGGCCGTCGCCCGATCTTGTCCGACAGCGCCCCCACAGCGGGCTGCAGCAGCATGAAGATGAACAGGGCCGCCGCGCTGATCTGGGTCGCGGACTCCTTCGAGAAGCCCGAAGTATTGACCAGGAATTTCTGCAGATAGGTCGTGTAGGTATAAAAGGCCAAGGTGCCGCCGGCGGTCAGGCCGAACACCAGCAACGCTTCCTTCGGATGCTTGCGGATCAACAGGGTCGCGCTGGAGCGCGGGGCGGCCTGGGTGTCCTCGGCCTTGAAGGCGTTGGTCTCGTCCAGACGGCGACGAAGCCAGAAGACCACCACGGCCAGAGCGGCGCCGACGAAGAAGGGTATGCGCCAGCCCCAGCTGGCCAGGGCCTCCTTATCCATCACCTGCTGCAGCACGATCAGCAGGATCAGCGCCAGAAGCTGGCCGGAAATCAGGGTCACATACTGGAAACTGGACCAGAAACCGCGGTTCCTGGCCGTGGCCATCTCCGACAGATAGGTGGCGGACGACCCATATTCGCCGCCGACGCTGATGCCCTGAAGCAGGCGCGCGAACAGCAGCAGCGCAGGCGCGGCCAGTCCGATGTCCGCATAGCCCGGCGTGCAGCCGATGATCAGAGATCCGGCGCACATCAGGCTGACCGACAGGGTCAGGCCCGCCTTGCGGCCCTTGCGATCGGCATAGACGCCCATGATCCACGCCCCGACGGGACGCATCAGGAAGCCCACGGCGAAAACGCCCGCCGCGCTCAGCAACTGGGCGGTCGGGTCTTCGCTCGGGAAAAAGATCGGTGCGAAATACAGGGCGAAGGCCGCATAGGCGTACCAGTCGAACCACTCGACCAGATTGCCCGCCGAACCGCCGACGATGTTGCGCAGCCGCCGCGCCGGGGTCATGGCGACAATCGATGACGCGCCGCTCATGCGGGCGATCCGGACTGAACGACGGCGGACTGAGGAACAATGGTCATGCGAAGCTTCGGCGCCTTTGCGGATGGCGCGGCACGTTCGGGCCGCTGATCGACCATCACTGTGCGCGGAAACGCCTACGCCTCGAAATAAAACTCTGCATGCCGCCGATTTAGGCGCGATCTCTTTGTTTTAGCTCAGCTTTTCCCCCATAGACCCGCCACATTACGGTCATAGACTGTGTGGAACGACACGCATATGCTCCCGCACACTGTGCGTATTCCCATACACATCCTGCGGCGCGCCCTGGCTGCCCGCTATCGCCTCCTGACGCTGACCGGTCTCGGGCTGGCGGCGGCCGCAGCCCTGGCGATCTGGATGTCGGCGCAATGGGTTCACACCGCCGCACAGCAGCAGACCGACGCCGCCGCGCGGGACCAGGCGGAAAAACACGCCCAGATGCTGGCCAGCGAACTGCAGAAGTTCAGGCTGCTGCCGTTGGTGCTCAGCGAATACCCCGATGTTCACGCCGCCCTGTCCGGCGGATCACCCAGGGCCGTGCAAAGCCTGAACACCAAGCTGGAGCTTCTGGCCCAGCGCACGGACGCCGCCGCCATCTATGTCACCAACAGCCACGGCGACACCCTGGCGGCCAGCAACTGGAACGAGCCAGGCAGTTTCGTCGGCGAGAACTTCAGCTTCCGCCCATATATCCAGGGCGCGATGGCGCATGGCGAGGCGGAACTGTTCGCCGTCGGCGCCGTGACCGGACGTCCCGGCCTGTTCATCGCCCGCCGTATCGACGAGGACGGTCGGGCGTTGGGCGTTATCGTGGTCAAGATCGACTTCGCCAAGCTGGAGACCCTATGGGACAGAGAAAGCGGCCGCACCGCCATCATCGAATCCCACGGGGTCGTCATCATCACCGGTCATGACCCGTGGCGGTTCCGCGCCACCCGTCCGACCACGCCCGCCGAACAGGCCGAAATCCACCGCACCATGCAATTCGGCAGCCTGTCGCTGGATCAGGTGGACCTGGACCCGAATGCCGAGGGCTATCTGACCCTGCCGGACCATGACGGCCCCTATCGGATTGCAGAGACGCCTGCCGCCCTGCACGGCGCGCGTCTGATGCATTTCGAACCGCTGGAGCCCGCTCGCGCCCGCGCGGCCAGCAATGCGCGACTGACGCTGTTCAGCCTGATCGGCGCAGGCGCTCTTGCCTTCGCGGTCTTCTGGCGCATCCATATGCGCCGTCTGGCCCAGACCGACATGCGGCAGATGCTGGAGGATCAGGTGTCGGCCCGCACCGCCGAACTGCGCCAGGCCAACGATCGGCTGAAGTCGGAATCCCAGCGCCGCATGGCCGCCGACAGCCGCTGGCGCGCGGCGCGCGAGGAACTGGCCCAGGCCAACCGCCTCAGCACCATCGGCCAGGTCACCACCGGCGTCGCGCATGAGATCAACCAGCCCATCGCCGCCATCCGCGCCTTCGCCGAAAACACCGGCCGCTTCATCGACCGCAAGGACGTTGACCGGGCCAAAAGCAATCTGACCAGCATCGTCGAACTGGTGGACCGTGTGGGCAAGATCACCACCGAACTGCGCCGCTTCGCCCGACGCGGCACCCCCGCCATACAGGCGGTCAGCCTGACCGAGGCCGTGGACGGCGCCCTGCTGCTGATCGCCGACAGTCTGCGGGCCAATGGCGTGACGCTGGAATGGGCGGGTCTGGCCCAGGATGTTCAGGTGACCGCCGACCGCATCCGGCTGGAGCAGATTCTGATCAACCTGATCCAGAACGCCCGCGACGCCTTGACCGACACGACTGAAGCGCGGGTTGCCATTGATGTCCGCACAGATGATCCAGAGCGGATCTACGTCACCGTCCATGACAATGGCTCCGGCCTGGGGCCGGACATCGCCCGCACCATCTTCACCCCCTTCGTCACCACCAAGCCGGACGGTCTGGGACTGGGCCTTGGCATCGCGCGGGACATCGCCCGCGAGTTCGGCGGCGCCCTGAACATCGCTCCCTCGCGGCTGGGCGGCGCCGCCTTCTGCATCACCCTGAGACGCGCATGACCGATACCCTGCCCTCGCCTGTTGCGCCCGTCCTGTTTGTCGAGGACGACGCCGAACTGCGCCGCGCCATCACCGAGGCGCTGGAGCTTGCAGACCTTGCCGTCCTGCCCTGCCCTGACGCCGAACGCGGTCTGGCGTCGCTGACGCCCGACTTCCCCGGCGTGGTGGCGTCCGACATCCGCATGGAAGGCATGGACGGGCTGGAGCTGTTCGCCCGCATCCGCGCCATCGACCCCGAGATCCCCGTCATCCTGATCAGCGGCCATGCCGATATCCCGATGGCTGTGCAGGCGTTACAGGACGGTGCGTTCGACTTCCTGACCAAGCCCTTCCCGCTGGAACGGCTGGTCGGCGCCGTAGGACAGGCGCTGGAGACGCGGCGCAGCGTCATGGAGAACCGCGCGCTTCGCGCCGCAACCGCCACCCTGATCAACACCGACAGCCCCCTGATCGGCGACAGCCCCGTCATGGTGCGGCTGCGCGAAACCATCTCCCACGTCGCCAAGGCCGACCTGGACGTGCTGATCGAGGGTGAGACAGGCACCGGCAAGGAACTGGTCGCGTTGTTGCTGCATCGGCTGGGACGGCGGCGCGGACGGCCCTTCGTGGCGGTCAACTGCGGCGCGGTGCCGGACGCCTTCGCCGAGGCTGAGTTGTTCGGCCATGCGCCCGACCGCTCCGGCTATCGCCAGCCCCAGCACACTGGCCGCATCGAAGCCTCGGACAAGGGCACCCTGTTCCTGGACGAGGTGGACAGCATGAGCCCCAATCTGCAGGTCAAACTGCTGCGGGTGCTGGAGGAACGCGAGGTCACCTCGCTGGGCGGCGGCGAACCGCGCCCGGTGGACCTGCGCGTCGTCGCAGCGGCCAAGCGCGACCTGCATGAGGCGGTCAAGGAAGGCAGCTTCCGCGAGGACCTGTTCTATCGGCTGGACGTGGTGCGGCTGCGGGTGCCGGCGTTGCGAGAGCGACGCTCCGACGTCCTGCTCCTGTTCGCTTATTTCGCGGAACAGGCGGCCAGGCGGATCGGCGTCAAGGACTACGCCATGTCCGACAGCGTGCGGCGGCGGCTGGTCGAGCACGACTGGCCGGGCAATGTGCGCGAACTGAGAAACTTCGCCGTCAGCGCCGTGCTGGACCTGCCCTCGGCAGGCGGCGTCCAGCCGACCCAGCCCCAGGCGCCGTTGATGGAGCGGGTCGACGCCTTCGAGGCCATGGTGATCCGCGAGGCGCTGCAGTCGACGCTAGGCAATATGACTGAGGCCATGGCCCTGCTGGGGGTGGCGCGCAAGACGCTGTACGACAAGCTGAAGCGCCACGACATCGACCCGAACGACTATCGCCGCCCGACCAGGAGCAGCTAACGCGCCGTTGCGTGCCTGAGCGCGTCAGGCAACAGGGCCAGAGGCGCCGAACCATGATCGGCGTTAGGCGCAATCAGCAGTCGGGCCGACGACCTCTGGGCGAAGGCCTGAGTCCGGCCGACCATGTCGCGGCGCTGCTCCCGTTCGCCGATGCCCAGCAGCAGGGCGTCGCCGCCCTCAAGCCGCAGGTCGTCGCGCCACCACAACGACGGGCTGATGCTGACCCAGCGGGTGAACAGGTCAGGCTGTTGCGCCAGCGCCTCCAGCACGAATAGCCCGCCCAGCGAATGACCGAACAGGGCCCGGCGGCTGGGATCAAGCGGCAGGTAGTTGCTGACCAGCGGCAGCACCACGTCGCTCAGCGTCCGTCGAAACGCGTCCGCCCCGCCAAACGCCTTGCCGACCAGTTCCCCCTGCGGCGGCGCGACCGAGGTGTAGTCGCGCGACCGGGCGTCGGCGTCCAACGCCTGACCATCACCATGAAAGACGCCGATGACGACCATCGGCTCGACCCCGGTCTTCTGCGGACGACGGCTCAGGGCCGATGCGCCGTCGCTCATGGCTGCGAAATGCTGCACCCCGTCCAGCACGAGGATCGACGGATAACCCTGTGCGGGCGCAGGCGCCTCGGGCGTCGAGACGACAATCCGATAGCGGCGCCCATCGGCGGTCACGATGTCCCGCGCCTGCTGGCGGGCGGGTTGATGGGGTGTCCATTCGCGATCGGCGGTCTGTGTCATGAGGTCGTTCTAGCCCAAGACGGCCCACTGCTGTAATGCGACGCACTATTAATCTCGTGCAGGACGGCGTCGCAGTCGATTGACCCCCATCACCGCTCATCTGACAACGCCCGTCGAAGCCGTCGCCCATCATGGCCGATTGCAGGCCAAACGCCGTATGGTACTGCTGGCGCTGGCGGTCGGCTGCGTCGCTGCGCTTGCGCTGGATGTGATGGTTGGGCCGTCGTCGATGTCGCCCTGGCGCATTCTTGAGGGCCTGGTGCGGCCCTCGGTCCTGTCGCCGTCAGAGACGGCGATCATCTGGCAGATCCGCCTGCCCTACGCCCTGATGGCCATCATGGTCGGCGCCGCCCTGTCGCTGGCTGGGGCGGAAATGCAGACGGTGCTGAACAATCCGCTGGCCAGCCCCTTCACCCTGGGCGTTTCGGCGGCGGCGGCGTTCGGCGCATCCCTGTCCATCGTGCTGGGCCTGGGCCTGCCCTTCGTCTCGAACGACACCCTGACGACCATCAACGCCTTCGTCTTCGCCTTCGGATCGGTGCTGGCCCTGCAGGCCCTGGCCAGGGCGCAGCGCGGCGGGGTGCAGAGCATTGTCCTGTTCGGCATCGCCCTGGTCTTCGCCTTCAACGCCCTGACGGCGCTGGTCCAATATGTGTCGTCGCAGGAGGCGCTGCAGCAGTTGGTGTTCTGGACCATGGGGTCGCTGTCGCGCTCCACCTGGCGGTCCGTGGCCTTCATGGCGGTTGTGATCATCCTGACAACGCCGTTTTCGGTGCTGGCGGCGCGGGCGCTGACGGCCCTGCGGCTGGGCGAGGATCGCGCCATGAGCTTCGGCGTCAATGTCGGGCGGTTGCGGTTCCTGTCGCTGCTTCGCGTCAGCCTGCTGTCGGCGACGGCGGTGGCCTTCGTCGGCGTGGTCGGTTTCGTCGGTCTGGTGGCGCCGCACATCGCGCGCCTGCTGGTCGGCGAGGATCACCGCGTCTTCCTGCCCGCCAGCATCCTGAGCGGGGCGCTGTTGATGTCGTTGGCGTCGGCGGCGTCCAAGACGCTTGTGCCCGGCGCCCTGCTGCCGGTCGGCATCGTGACGGCGGTGATCGGGGTGCCGGTCTTTCTGCTGCTGATCTTCCGCAATGGAGCCAAGGGGTGAGCCTTTCGGTGCAGAACCTGACGGTCGGCTATCGCGACCGCACGGTGATCAACGGCCTGTCGCTGGCGCCCATAGCCGCCGGACAGGTGGTCTCGTTGGTCGGCCCGAACGGCGCGGGCAAGAGCACCCTGCTGCGCGCCATCGCTGGCCTGACGCCCGCCCGGGGCGATGTGCGGTTGGGCGACCTGAACCTTGGCGCCATGTCGATCAGCGAACGGGCGCGCCACGTCGCCTATATGCCCCAGACCCTGCCGCAGGATGTCGCCCTGACGGTGCTGGAGACGGTGATCGCGGCGCTGGAGGCGTCACCCGTCGCCGGATCGCACGCCCATTCGGCGGACCAGGCCATGCAGGCCCTGGTCAAGGTCGGCGCTGCGGAGCTGGCGTCGCGGCGGCTGGATCGCCTGTCGGGCGGCCAGCGTCAGATCGCCGGCCTGGCCCAGGCCATGGTGCGGCGGCCCAAGGTATTGCTGCTGGATGAGCCGACCAGCGCCCTGGACCTGCGCCACCAACTGGATGTGCTGACCCTGGCGCGGACCTATGCGCGCGAGAACGACGCCGTGGTCATCATGGTGCTGCACGACCTGCAATCCGCCGCCCGCGCCTCAGACCACATCGTCGTCCTGTCGGATGGCGCCGTGAAGATCGAGGGCGCCCCTCAGCAGGCGATCACGCCAGAAGTCCTGGCTGACGTGTGGCAGGTTCAGGCCCGCGTCGAGAACTGCGGACGCGGCCTGATCCAGGTCATGGTCGACGCGGTCCTCTGAAACGCAAAAGAGGCCGGGTCTCCCCGGCCTCCTGAACCCCTCTTACGGGCGGATGATCGTCACCGTGTCGCCGTTCGGATCGACCGGCACAGGCGTGCCTTCCGGTGCGTTGCGGGGCAGACCGCGCGCCTTGTTCGTCACATAGACGGCGTTGGTGGCGCGATCGATGGCGATGGTCTGGGGGAAGGTGCCCGTCGCCAGGTTGGCCAGCACAGAATAGTCGGCGCCGTTCACCACGGTGACCGTGCCCGCCTGACGGTTGGACACATAGATCTGGCCGTTGCCGGGGTTGTAGGCGACGCTGAGCGCGCCCTCGCCTGTCGGCACCTTGCGGATGATCTCGCCGGTATTGGCGTTCATCACCGTCAGGTCGCCGCTGCCCTGGCTGGCGATGAACAGGCGGCTGCCCGCCTCGTCCACAGCGACGTTGGTCGCGCGGTCGCTGCCGGTCGGATAGGTGGCGGTGGTCGCGCCGGTGGCAAGATCGATGACGCCGACCGTGTTGGAGCCCATGCCCACGACATAGAGGCGGTTGTGGGTGTTATCGATGGCCGCGCCGGTCAGGCTGCCGACGGTGACGTCCAGCTTGCGTTCCAGCTTGTTGGTCGCGCCGTCGATGACCCAGACCTGGTTCGGGCGGCTGGCGTCGCCCGCGTCGCCGCCGACGATGGTGACATAGACCTTGTTGTTGACCTCATCGACGATGGCCTCGCGCACGTGGGCGGAGTCTTCGTCGCCATCCTTGATCGTGGCGATCACGCGGTTGGCGCGCACGTCGATGGCGGCCACCGTGCCGGTGCGGGTCGCGGTGCCGTACAGGGTCTGGGTGCGACTGTTGAAGCCCAGGCCGTACAGGGCGTCCGACGACACGTCGATGGAGGCGCCGGGCGCCAGGGTCGTGGCGTCCAGGCGCGCGATGGCGGCGCGGTTCTCGCCGCGCGGGCCGACGGCGGCGACCAGAACCGTCTTGTCGGCGGGGTTGAAGACGATCTCATAGACGCCGCCCGGCGCGACCTTGACCGAGCGGTCAATGGTCGGGGCCGAGGTCGCGGTTGCAGCCGGCGCGCCCTGGACGGTGTAGGCGACGGCAGGCGCCGCTGCGGCCATCAGCACGACGGCGGCAGCCGCCGTCAGCAGGCTTCTGTGGAAGGTCATAGTCGATCTCCTTGGGAAAATAGCGGTCATGCGGGCTTCAGATCGGCCCAGTAGTCGCCGCGATAGGGAACGGCGAGGAAGCGGCTGTTGATCTCGTTCAGCGTCGCACGCGGATCCAGATCGCCGAACAGTTCGGGGTGGATCCACTTGGCCAGCGCCTGAACGGCGACCACGTCGATGGGCGAGTTGATCAGTTGGTGCGACAGGCCGTGGACCCTGCCCTCGCGCACCGCCTTCAGGGTCGAGATGCCGGGGCGCGACACAACCCGGCGCAGACCCGCCTGCGACTGCTCAGGCGTGAAACCGGGTCCGACGACAAAGCCGCCCGCCTTGGCCAGGTGTGGGCCGCCGGTCGGGATATAGACGTCGGGGTCGCGCTGGATGACATATTCCAGGTTCAGCTTGCCGAACGGCTGGTTCAGCACGTCCGCGCCGATGTTCCGCCCGCCGACGAAGGCGATGTAGTCGCCGACATTGCCCTTGCCCGGCGAACTGCAGCAGTCCGGCGTGATCATGGCGTGGGCTTCCAGGAAGACGGTCGGGCGCTTGTCTTCGGGGATGGTCGCGACCTTGGCGGCGATGGCGTCCAGACGCGTCTGGCGGAAGGCGTTGAAGGCCTCGGCTTCCGCCGTGCGGCCAATGATCCCGCCCAGCAGCTTCAGGCTGCGCGCCTGGTTCTCGAAGGGGTGGGAGAAGAAGTCGATGAATGCGACCGAGACGCCTGCGGCCTCCAGCTGCGCGGCCTGGGCGTCGGTGGGGCCCGAATCCTGCGACACCACCGACACGGCGGGCGAGGCCGCCAGGATGGCCTCCAGATTGAACTCGCCGCCCGATTGCGCGGTCTTGGGCAGAGTGGCCAGTTGCGGCGACTTGGCCAGGAAGGCCTCGTACATGTCCGGGCTGATGCGGTTGATGTCGCCCGACCACGCCGCCAGCAGCGACACCGGGTCCGGGTGGATCAGCGACAGGGCGATCAGATAGCGGCCATCATCGATGGTCAGCTTGCCTCCCGGCGGAAGCGGCCGCACCGGACGATCCCGCAGATCCTTGAGCGCCGTCGCGCCCTGCCCCGCCTGCTCACGACCGCAGGCGGCCAGAAAGGCCAGACCGCCGAATGCGGCCAGCGTCGAACGTCGCGACAGGTTCATGAAAGCACATCTCCGGGTGCAGGCGCGACGCCTGCGAAGGACAGAAGGGTTGGGATCAGCGAGGCGGACAGCATTCCGCCGTGCCCCTGACCGGGAATCTCAGCGAAGCGCACATCGACACCCGCGACATGCAGTCGTTGCGCCAGATCGCGCGTCGCGCCCGAGGGGACAGAGGACCACATGGGATTGGTGCGCGTGCGGCCGCCCCGGCCTGCGACCTCCTCTTCGCCGACCAGCAAGGTCAGGAATAGGGCGGTGGGATGCGGGCGGCTCAGGAACGGATCGACCTCGGCCAGAACCGACCCGTAGTTCCACCACAGAGACGGGCTGACGGAGACGAAACGACCATAGGCGTCCGGCCGGGTCAGGGCTGCATGCAGCACGCACAGCCCGCCATACGAGTGTCCCCACAACAGGCTGCGCGCCGGGTCGGTCCTGACGCGCGCCGTCACCTCTGGCGCGATCTGGTCGTGCAACAGCGTCAGAAAGGCGTCCGCCCCGCCGCCGGGCCGCCCCGCGGCATCGACCACATAGGCGCCGTCCTGCGCAGGCGGCGTATAGTCATAGGCGCGGGCAAGAACATCGAACTGGCGATCCCCCTGATAGCCGACGGCGACGATCACCGGCGGATCGCCCGCATTCAGCTGCCCCAGCAGCGTCTCGTCGAGCCGCGCCATCGCCGCATCGCCATCCAGCAGATAGGCGACCGGATACCCCCCCTGCCCCGGCGCCTTGCGCGGCACGCCGATCTGCACGCGATAGACGCGGGCGCCGTCGCTGGATGTCACCGACACCTGCTCGAACCGATAATAGGCGGAACCTACATCGGCGATGGTCGGTCCCACCGCGCGCGGCGCAGGCTGCGCCAGCGCCGCCCCCGCCATCAAGGCGAACAGGGCCGACGCAAGAATAAGACGGGCGCTTCGCATCAGAAGTTGTAGTTCACGCCGAACCAGTAGCGACGACCATCGCCCTGATAGTCATAGTCCCGGACCTCCAGCACCTTGTCGCCGACGTTGTAGACGCCGAACTTCAGGGTCACGTCCTTACGCACAGCCCACGACGCCCCAATGTCGATCAGGGTGTAGTCGGGATAGCGCCGCCCCACCTGACGCGCGCCTTCCAGCACCGGCTGGCCATTCGTGCCGACACGCAGGCCCGCGTTGATCTCCTCGCCACGATAGGTGACCGTGCCCCACAGATTGAGGCGGTCCGTCGCCTTATAGTCCAGGCGGGCGTTGGCCATGTGCTTTGGCGTCCGACCCAGGGGCTGGCCTGCATACAACCCACCCTTCTGCTCGGAATCGGTGAAGGTGTAGTTGGTCTTCACGGTCAGGGCGTCTGTCGCCTTCCAAACGCCGCCGAATTCGACACCCTGAATCCGCGCGTCGCTGACATTGTACCAGTAATAGAGCTGATACAGCGGGTCCTGGTCCCAGCGCGCGACCTCGCTGGGGACGTCGCATATGCCGTTGTTGTTCAGGTCCGGCCCGCAAACCCGGTCGTCGGCGATCTTGTCCTTGAAGTCGGTCAGGAACAGCGTGGCGTTCAGCGACAGGTTCGCGCTTGGCCGCCACAGAGCGTTCACCTCATAGCTGGTGCTGGTCTCTGGCTTCAGGTTGGGATCACCGATGATCACCCCGCACAGGCCCGCGCCATAGTTGCAGTTGGCGCCGCCGGTCTCATAGGCATAGCCGTCGGCTACGGCCCGTACTTCCGGCGCGCGGAAGCCGGTGGAGACGCCGCCCTTCAGCGTCAGGGTCTCGCTGGGCGTCCAGACCAGATAGGCGCGCGGGCTCCAGTGATCGCCGTAACGTTTATGATCATCCCAACGCAGACCCAGGGTCAGGGCCAGATCGTCCGTCAGACCGATTTCGTCTTCGACAAACAGCGCCCGTTGCCAGACCTCGAATGTGGCCGCGACATTGTTTCGGGCGCCGGGGTTCACATCGACCAGCTTGTTCTGATTGACCTGACCACCGAAGACCAGATTGTGATCGCCCAACGGCGTACCGTTCAGCGGCACGTTGAACAGGACGTCCCAGACCGTGTTGGTGATCTCGGGCGCACGCCCGCCTCGGATCAGACTGCCCGTGGCATCCGCCGTGTAGGTCACACGCTGGGCCTCTTCACGCATGACGGAAACCGCACTGGTTCCCCAGCTCCAGTCGCCGTTCCAGCTCAGTGAGGCGCTGTCGCGGTTGTGGTTGTTGCGGACGCTGCGCCCTGTCGGAGCCACCGTCAGACCCGCCGTGCTGGTGCGCTCGATCTTGGCTGTATCCAGTTGCAGCAGGATTTCCTGGCTGGTCGTCGGCGTCCAGGCGATGCGGCCTGCCAGATTATATTCATCCGACCCCATCGAACCCGTGCTGCTGGGCGCATTATAGATGTGGTCTTCGTCCCGGTTCAGCGACCGCCCCCAGAACTGTAGGCCCAGTTTCTCGGACACGACGGGTCCTGCCAGATAGAACTGTCCTTGATGCCAGTCGCCGCTCCGGCCGCTTTCCTGCGACACATAGTCGGCGCCGACAGAGCCCCCCCAGCGGGCAGGCACCTTCTTGGTGATGATGTTGACCACGCCGCCCAAGGCGTCCGATCCGTAGAGCGACGACATCGGACCTCGCACGACTTCGATCCGTTCGATCGCACCGACAGGGGGCGTGAAGCTCTGCTCCAGCCCCCCATTGCCGTTGACCCGCGCCTCACGCGTCGACTGGCGTCGTCCATCCACCAGCGTCAGGGTGTAGGCCCCCGGCAAGCCCCGGATCAGGATGTCCTGAAAGTTGGATCCGCCGCTGACGGAAACCCCCTCAACGTCGCGCACTGCGTCGAACAGATCGACATAGGCCTTGTTCTCCAGCTGTTCGCTGGTCACGACCGAGATGGAGGCTGGCGCCCTGGCCACGGATTGCGCTCGGGTAGAGGCGGTCACGACCACATCATCCACCTGTGACGCCTGCTGGCTCTGCGCAAAAGCCAAGGTCGGTGCGGCGGCGCAGGCGCTGGCGAGAAGCAGGGTGCGGAAGGCGGAGATCATGGCGTGTTCCCAACAGAGGCGCTTGCGGTACTGCAAATGGTTCGCATCTGCAACCTGGCAGATCGTCTCAGCCTCCTCATGCCCGCGACAGCCATCAGTAAGACGAGAAGAGTTGCGCTGGGATTCAGCACAGCCTATCTGCTTTTGATTATTACTCGCATTAGAAGTTGCGTATCCAGAGGCCCGCCATGTCCGCCTATGCCCTGTTTGACATCACGCTGAAGTCCCGGCGGGATGTCAGCCCTTCCCTCGCCTGCTTCACATTCGGCGGCGATATCGAGCCGTTGACCACCTTCGCGCCGGATCAGCGCGTCAAACTGTTCTTCGCCGCAGATCGCGCGGCGCCCCGTCTGGCCCAGCGTCTGGCCGGCCAGGACGACTGGTACCCCGCCTATCGCGCACTGTCGGACGATGAACGCCCTGCGATGCGGACCTATACGATCCGGGCCGTGCGCCGCGATCCGGTCGAGGTGGACATCGAGTTTGTCCTGCATGGCGACAGCGGGCCTGCGACACGCTGGGCCACCACTGCTCAAGCGGGCGACAGCCTGTCGATCAGCGCCCCGGTCCTGGGCGGGGATCTGGTCGGATTCGAGTGGAAGCCGTCGCCCCACATCGACGATGTCGTCCTGGTGGCCGACGAAACCGGCCTGCCCGCCGCTATCGGCATCATCGAGAAACTGGACGCCCGCCCGGTCAAACCCCGCGTCCGCGCCGTTTTCGAAACGCCTCTCGCCGCCGACCGCCAGACTTTGCCGGACTGGGTCGAGGCCCTTTGGACCTCACGCGAAAACGGCCACGTCGCGCGTGTCGGCCAGACCCTGATCGACGGCGTCGAAGCCCTGAACCTGCAGACCGCCGCCCAGCCCGACGCCGCGCCCGCCGAAACCGATCCAGACGTGGACACGGAAATCTACTGGTTGCCTGCAACCCTGGCGGCTGAAGACCGTCTCTATGTCTGGATCGCCGCCGAGTCCGCCGTCGTGCGTGACATCCGGCGCCGTCTGGTCAACGAGCGCGGCCTGTCAAAGCGCAGCGTCGCGGCCATGGGCTACTGGCGCGAAGGCCGCGTGCTGGAGTGAGGCCCTAATAGACGCCTTGCCGCCGGATCACCGCCGGAATGGTCAGCAACAGAATGACGCAATAGGTGCGGACCGAGCGCCTCCGCACCAGGGTGACGTCCATCGCCACCCGCCGTCTGTACGGCACGTCATTGCGCCCCTTCACCTGCCACAGGCCGGTCAAACCGGGGCGAACGGCGGCGTAATGACGGATGCGTTTGCCGTAACGCCATATCTCGTCGGCTACGATCGGACGCGGCCCGACCAGTGACATGTCCCCGCGCAGCACGTTCAGAAGCTGGGGCAGTTCGTCCAGGCTGGACACCCGCAACAGCCGCCCCAGCGGCGTCACACGCGGGTCGTCCCGCAATTTGTGCGTCAACGACCATTCCAGTTGCTGAAGGCCGGTGCGGGTGATCAGCTGATCCAGCTTCCGCTCGGCCCCCACGCTCATGCTGCGGAACTTCAGACACTCGAACACCACTCCGCCGCGCCCAATCCGCGGCTGATGATACAGGGCCGGACCGCCATCCTGCAGACGGACCAGAATGGCGATCAACACCATCGTCGGGGCCACAAGCACCAGCGCCAGCGTCGCAATGGCGATATCGAGCGCCCGCATCAGCACATCGGACCACACGATCCGGCGCGGCGACGCACCTGCAGGCGCACAGATCCCCGTGCGTATCGCCCCCACCGATGGCATGTCACACTCCCGACCTACCCCACGTCAGGCCACTATCTCATTAAGGTTGACAGATTTGCAACTGTGGCGATGCGATTCGCCAAGACCCTTTGTAGTCCTGCCTGGAGGTGCTAAACAGCATCACACTCCAGGTTGCATTTTGAAATCAGGTCGTGTCCCACGCCAGCGCGACCCGCGCCGGACCGCTCAATCACAACCACCTCGGGGCAACCCCGCAGGCGGCGCCAAATGGTCTGCGCGAACCACCCTTGCCGTCCTGATCGTCATCAGCCTGCTGCTATGGGGCCTTGTCGCAGGTGCGGCCTATCTGACCGCCCGCCTCGTCGCCTGACTTCAGTCGCCGCCCCACAGGCCCAGCCGCACCGGAATACCGGTTTTTCCGACGGTCAGCGTGCCCGTCAGCACTGCGGTCTGGTCACCCAGGTTGCGCCGTGCCGTGGCCAGGTCGCCCTGATCCAGCTTGCCGACAAAGGCGACAGTCTGCCCGCCTGCTGAGACGCCGCTGAACCGGAAGACGTCATCCGTGATCTGATAGGATTCCGGCCCGACGCGGACCGCGCCCTGAGCCGTCTTGAAGGTGACCGTAACCGGCGATGCGCCGCCCTTGCCCTCTTCCCACGCCTTCAGCGCCGACACCTGGCCGACGAAGATGGATTCCAACTCCGCATCACCCAGTTGAATCGGCTGGAGAGGTCGGTACTCGCCTGACACATCGCCCGACAGCGCATGGCGATAGGCCTGCTGGGCCGCGGGCGCCGCTGCCTTATCCGGCTTAGGCCCGCCAAACCGGTCGCAAGAGGCCGCCAGCAACGCCAGGGCCAGTACGGGTAGAAGTCGACGCTTCATCGGTCCAGAGCCTTGTCGAGTGCGTGGAAGGCGGCGATGGCCAGTTCGCTGGCGCTGATGAAGACAGAGGGCGTGATCCGCTCGAAATCATCAGACGGGCGGTGATAATCGGGGTGATAGTCGACGCCCAGATACAGGAACGGCACCCCCTTCTCGTGGAAGGCGGCATGGTCGGAGGCGTCAACCCAGTTGTCCTCTTCCTTGTCCTGGGGCGTATCCTTGCCAAAGGCCAGCGACACCGCGCCATTGGCGGGCAAGGCCTCTAGTATCGGGCGCAGGTTCGGGTTCTGATACGTCCCCGTCACCCACAGATGCCCGTCCGTCTCAGCGCGTGAGATCATGTCGAAGTTCAGGTTCAGGCTCATGGCCGCCAGCGGCACGGGCGGCGAGGCCACGAACTCACGCGCGCCCAGAAGGCCCCGCTCCTCTCCGTCCAGAGCGACGATCAGAACGCTGTGCTCCGGCGGGTTCGCCTTCAGCCGCGCGGCCAGCTCCAGCATGGTCGCCACGCCCGAGGCGTTGTCGTCTGCGCCGTTGAAGATCTGACCGCCGTTGATCCCGACATGGTCATAATGGGCCGTGATGACGATGTAGCGATCCGCCACCCGCGTGCCGGGAATAAAGCCGATGATGTTGACGCCATTGAAGGTCTTCACGCCTTCGCGCGTGCGTCCCGGCGCCTCGAAGCGCTGCAAGCGGCCGAAGGGCGCGGGCTGCACGCCCATCGCGTCCAGACGGCTGACGATATAGTTGCGCGCCTTCTCGCCCCCCGCCGACCCGGTGTCGCGCCCCTCCATGTCGTCGGCCGACAGGATGCGGACATCGGCCAGCAACTGCTCATGCGACGCCTCGGCGATCACTGCGGGCTGTTCAACCACGGCCACCTTCGGCGATTCGGTGACACAGGCCGACAGCGCAAGAACAGCACAGCCCGTCAGGGCCAGTCGCAGGGCGGAATGTCTCATGCAGCCTCCAGAACCAGTTCCGCGAACCTAGCCGCCCGACACGGCGGCGTCAGCATACGGATCGGTCATGAAACGCAGAAATCGCGCTGGCGGATCGCCGAGCCTGCGCGTGCGTTCGTGCTGGTGTTAGACAGGGGAAATCATGGCCCGCGCGATTCCCGACATCATTCCCCTCGATGACCTGACGCCTCAGACGGCGGCGGACGAACTGGCCTGGCTGGCTTCAGAGATGGCCCGGCACGACGGCCTGTACGCCGAGGCGGCGCCCGAGATCTCCGACGCAGACTATGACGCCCTGCGCGCCCGAAATCTGGAGATCGAGGCGCGGTTCCCCGATCTGGTGCGCCCGGACTCGCCGTCGAACAAGGTCGGCGCCGTCGCCTCCAGCCAGTTCACCGAGGTCCGCCACGGCGTGCCGATGCTGTCGCTGGACAACGCCTTCGACGAGGGCGAGGTGCGCGATTTCGTGGCCCGGATCGCGCGTTTCCTGAAACTGCCCGCCGACGAGCCCATCGCCTTCGTCGCCGAACCCAAGATCGACGGTCTGTCCGCCAACCTTCTGTATGAAAAGGGCAAGCTGACCATTGGCGCCACGCGCGGAGACGGTCGCACGGGAGAGGACGTCACCGCCAATCTGAAGACCATCGCCGACGTCAAACAGACGCTGGCGGGCGACGACTGGCCTGACAGAATCGAGGTGCGGGGCGAGGTCTATGCCCCCAACGACGCCTTTGCGGCCTTCAACGCCGACGCCGAGGCCGAGGGCCGTCGCACCTACGCCAACCCGCGCAATTTCGCCGCCGGCTCGCTGCGTCAGAAGAATGCGAAGATCACGGCGGGCCGCCCGCTGAACTTCTTCGCCTATGCCTGGGGCGAGCATTCCAGCGACTTCGCCGAAACCCAGTGGGAGGCGTTGCAGAAGCTGAAAGCCTGGGGCTTCCCCGTCAACGCCCGTTCGAAACGGGTCGAGGGCGCTGAGGGGCTGATCGCCGTCTATCGCGAACTGGAGCGCGACCGCGCCGCATTGGGCTATGACATCGACGGCGTCGTGTACAAGGTCGACCGCATCGACTGGCAGCGCCGCCTGGGCTTCGTCGCCCGCAGCCCTCGCTGGGCCATCGCCCACAAATTCCCGGCCCAGCAGGCCACGACCGTGCTGGAAGGCATCGACATCCAGGTCGGACGCACCGGCTCCCTGACCCCGGTCGCGCGCCTGCACCCGGTGACGGTCGGCGGCGTGGTCGTGCGCAACGCCACCCTGCACAATGAGGACGAGATCGAACGTCTGGACGTGCGGATCGGCGACACCGTGCGCCTGCAACGCGCCGGCGATGTCATCCCGCAGATTCTGGGCGTCGTGCTGGACCAGCGCCCCGCAGACGCGGTTCCCTATGTCTTCCCAGACAAATGCCCGGTCTGCGGATCAGAGGCCGTGCGCGAAGGTGACGAGGTCAAGCGCCGCTGCACAGGCGGTCTGATCTGTGACGCCCAGATCGTTGAGCGCCTGAAGCATTTCGTCGGCCGCCGCGCCTTCGACATCGAGGGACTGGGCGAGAAGCAGTTGATCGCCTTCCATGCCCGCGGCTGGATCAAGGAGCCCGCCGACATCTTCCGTCTGGCTCGCGACCCTGAGCGCCTGAAGCAGTTGGAGAAGGACGACGGCTATGGCGAGACCAGCATCCGCAACCTGATCGCGGGCATCGACGCGCGCCGCACCATTTCACTGGACCGGTTCCTGTTCGGGCTGGGCGTGCGCGATATCGGCGAACAGACCTCCATCGTCCTGGCCCGCGCCTTCGAAAGCTGGGCTGCGCTGAAGGCCGCCTGTCTGCAGGCCGCCAACGGCATACAGACCGATGCCTGGACCGAGCTTGCGGGCGCGCACGCCATATCGCCCCGTGTCCTGACCCTGATGGCCGAGGCGACGCCGCCCGCCGATGATCCGTGGCCGGATGCCCCGATGGACCAGAAGATCGCCCTCGCCTTCCCCGGCATGGCCGCCCCCGCCCGCCGCTCTCTGGCGACCATGACGAACGACTGGGCCGGTCTGGTGCGGTTGGCCGGGATCGCGCGCAACGAAGGCCCGTCGGAGATGCTGAACCAGATCAGCGCCGTCACCGGCGTCGGGCCTGTGGCGGCCCTGGCGCTGGCCCACTTCTTCCATGAGCCACACAATCTGGAAGTCGTCGCCGCGCTGGAAGCCGAGATGACCGAAATCGTCGACGCGGAACGCCCCAAGGCGGACACCCCGGTCGCGGGAAAGACCGTGGTCTTCACCGGCTCGCTGGAACGCTTCACCCGCGACGAAGCCAAGGCTCGGGCCGAAAGCCTGGGCGCCAAGGTGTCGGGCTCAGTGTCGAAAAAGACCGACTATGTCGTCGCCGGCCCCGGCGCAGGGTCAAAGCTGAAGGACGCTGAAAAACACGGCGTCCAGGTGCTGACCGAAGACGAGTGGCTGGCCCTGATCGCTTAGATTAAATCGACAGTCAGCTCTGAGCCGTCATTCCGGGGCGTCCGAAGGACGAACCCGGAACCCAGGAGGCTCGCATCCGGCATGGATGCGTTCAGCGGCACGGTCGCGGCCCTGGGTTCCGGGTTCTTCGCTCCGCGCAGCCCCGGAATGACGACCAGTGTGAGTTTGGCCACCTGATCGACGATCAAATTCAGCCGCGCAACTGCTCCAGCGCCGCCGGGTACCGTCGCGACAGCGGGGCCTCAACGGCGCCCAGCTCCACCGTCCAGTCGCCTGATCCGTCGGGGCGCAGGCCCGTGACGCGCTCAGTATTGACCAGCCATGAGCGGTGAACCCGCACAAAACCGAACCGCGACAGTTCCGCCTCCACCGCCGCCAGCGTCGCCCGCATCAACGGACGCCGTCCGTCCGCCAGCCGGAACTCGACATAGTTCCCCGCTGAACTGACCGCCAGAATGTCGGCCAGAGGCACGCGGATGATCCGGGCGCCGTCGCGGATGTCGAAGCTGACCGGCCGCACCGCCTCATTGCGCCGTCGCCGCAGATAGGCGCTCAGCAGGAATGCGCCCGCCAGCAGCCCATAGGTCACCAGATCCTTGCGCAGTTCATAAATGAAGGCGTCGCCGAATTCGTACTCACCCGCCCCCATCAGGGCGTAACCCAGCTTTCGAAGCATGACGAAACCGATGACGTGCAGGGCGGAAAACGTCAGCACGCCCGCCAGATGGATCAGGGCGAACCGCACCTTCGGCCGCCACCCCTCGCCAGCCGCCTCATCCGGCGGGGCCAGACTGATCGCGCCCCAGGGAATCCACATGGTCGCAAGAATGGCGATGCTGCTGGACACCTCCCAGAGCATCGGCTTCCAACTCGCGATGTTCGGGTTGTCGGCCTGGGCGCTCAACACATTGACCGTCGTATCCACCAGCGAGAAGGCCAGCACCCCCAAGGCGCAGGCCCAAAAGACACGCGCATCCAGTCGCCCCTTGATCCGCCCCCAGCCGCTCGTCACGGCAGGCGCGCCGTTCGTCCCCGCAAGGCCGACATCATCCCGGCCAGACGGCCGCGCGCCCCCTGACGATTGCTGATCCGCCCGCTCATCCGCGAGTACGCGGCTCATATCATTGGCCAAGGAACTCTCGCATGTCTTCACCGCCCCTGCTCGCGTCGCCGCCCGGCATGTCGGACCGGCGATACGATCTGGACTGGATTCGCGTCGGCGCCTTCATGCTGCTGATCCTCTATCACGTCGGCATGTTCTATGTGCCCTGGGACTGGCATGTGAACAGCCCGCGTCAGATCGAGGTGCTGAAGCCGATCATGATGCTGACCAGCCCGTGGCGGCTGACGCTTTTGTTCCTGGTGTCTGGCTGCGCCACACGGTTCCTGGCCGATGGTTTTCAGGCACGCGGCAAAAGCGGATGGGCGCTGGCGGGATCACGCACCCTGCGCCTGCTGCCACCCCTGTTGTTCGGCATGTTCGTGATCGTTCCGCCCCAAAGCTATTATGAGGTCGTGGAGGCCGCCAAGGGCCTGGGCATGGCCGACCCCGCACACAGCGCCGTGCTGAAGGACTTCTGGATCCGCTACGCCACATCGACCGGCCATTGGTGCGATGCGGACGGGTGCCTGACGACGCCGACCTGGAACCATCTGTGGTTCATCGCCTATCTGCTGCCCTATAGCCTGATCCTGGCGGCGTTGATCGCCATTCCTGGCGTGCGGCCGGGGCTTCTGGCGGGGACGGAGCGGCTGTTCAGCGGCTGGGGCGTGATCGTCTGGCCGATCCTGTATCTGTTCGCGATCCGCTGGTTCCTGGCGCCCCGCTTCGACATCACCCACGCGCTGACCGACGACTGGTACAACCACGCCCTCAGCTTCGGCGCCTTCCTGTTCGGCTATCTGATCGCCCGCTCTGAAGAGGTGCGTCAGACGCTGATCCGCATTCGCTGGCCCGCCCTGATCGTCGGCCTGTGCGGATGGGCCGGCTGGGCGACCTACGCCTGGGTCTATCGGGGCGACGCCACGCCGCCCGAGCAGCTGCGTCAGGCCATGCGGTTCGTCTATGTGCTGGATCAGGCGGGCTTCATGGCCGCCATACTGGGCTTCGGCGCCCGCTGGCTGAACCATGGCGGTCCTGTCCTGCGCTATCTGTCGATCGGCGTCTTCCCCTTCTACATCGTGCACCAGACGGTGGCGGTGGTTGCGGCGCACAATCTGGCCCTGCTCAAGCTGCCATTGGGTCTGGAGGCTGTTCTGGTCATCCTGATCACCGCCCTGGGATGTTTGGCCGCCTATGAGGTCGCACGGCGGCTCGGCTGGCTGGGGCTGCTGCTGGGCGTGAAGCCGGGCGCGGCCGCCAGATCCTCGCCTGCGGTCACGGCCTGACGCCTTGAATGGCGACTGGAAAGTTGACGTAACGTCCCGTCAATTCGTGATTTCCGGTCGCCATTTCCGTCTTGTTTTGGACCGAAACCAGGATCAGCGTGTTCTTCAACAGGCCCGGCGCAGACCGGTCCAGGAAAGGGAATGACCATGAAGACCAAGATCATGCTGGCCGCCGCCGCACTGGCCGCCGCGCTCGCCTCGCCTGCCCTGGCTGGCGATCCGACCGGCCTGTGGCAGACGCCGACGAATGGCGGCCAGGTCCGCATCGCGCACTGCGGACAGGCCCTGTGCGGCACGCTGGTGACCTCCGACCACATTCGGGCCGATCCTAACACCCTGGATGTCCATAACCGTGATGCAGCCCAGCGCGGCCGCACCCTTCGCAATCTGCCCATGCTGACCGGATTCACGGGAGGCCCGACGGAATGGCGCGGCGGTTCGGTCTATAATCCGGCTGACGGCGGCACATACCGCGGCACCATCACCATGACCGGCGACAACAGCCTGCGCCTGCGCGGCTGCATCGTCGCCCCTCTGTGCAAGAACCAGACCTGGACTCGCATCCAGTAGGCCGCACACCGGACACACAAAGGCCCGGCCGGAGCGATCCGACCGGGCCTTTTTTTCATGCCTGTTGACCGATGATCAGCGGTTCAGGGCCGCCCGCGCCGCCTCGGCATAGCGATGGCCCACCGCCGCCCCCTTGGGGAACACCGCCTCGATGCGCGCCAGATCTTCAGGCGTCAGCACCAGATCGACCGCCGCCGCGTTCTGCTCCAGCGTCGCCACCCGCCGCGTGCCGGGGATCGGAACCAGATCCTCGCCCTGCGCCAGAACCCAGGCCAGGGCCAGTTGCGCGGCCGTCACGCCCTTGTCTTCGGCGATGGTTTTCACGGCGTCGACCAGATCGAGGTTCTTCTGGAAGTTCTCCCCGACGAAACGGGGGTTGGTGCGACGGAAATCATCCGCAGCCAGATCGTCGATCGACTTGATGTCGCCGGACAGGAAGCCACGGCCCAGCGGGCTGTAGGGTACGAAACCGATGCCCAGTTCGCGGACGGTGGCGAACAGTTCGTCCTCCGGTTCACGGCTCCACAGCGAGTATTCGGTCTGAAGCGCGGTGATCGGGTGGACCGCATGGGCCTTGCGCAGCGTATCCGGCGCGGCCTCCGACAGGCCCAGGAAGCGCACCTTGCCCTCGGCGACCAGTTCGCCCATCGCCCCGACCGTTTCCTCAATCGGCGTGTCCGGGTCGACGCGGTGCAGATAATACAGGTCGATGTGATCGACGCCGAGGCGCTGCAGGCTGCCTTCGACCGCACGGCGCACATTGCCTGGGCTGCCGTCCACCAGCAGCCGCGAGCGATCCTCGTTGTAGTTGATGCCGAACTTGGTGGCGATGAAGGCCTGGTCGCGCCGATCCTTCAACGCCTTGCCGACCAGAACCTCGTTAGTGTGCGGCCCATACATTTCCGCTGTGTCGAACAGGGTGACGCCCAGTTCCAGCGCCCGGTGAATGACATCAATGGATTGGGCTTCGTCAGAGCCGCCGTAGAAGGCGCTCATGCCCATGCAGCCCAGGCCGATGGCTGAAACCTCAGGACCGTTGCGGCCCAGTTTGCGCGTCTTCATGAAGCGCTCTCCTGTCGATGTGGGGGATCGGCGATCATGCCGACGATCAGGAGATGGGCGTCCACCCTGTGCCTGACAAGGCCCGTGGACGCTTCGAGATGGTACCGCCTCTCAGGCTTGAACTGAGGACCTCCGGTTCCACAAACCGGCGCTCTAACCAACTGAGCTAAGGCGGCCCGCTCATCGCGAGGCGCGTTCTGTAGCGAGGCCTTACGGCCCGATCAAGCACAGAGTGCGCCTTATACAAACAAAAACGCCCCGGCCGAAACCGGGGCGTTCTCGCGATCTTTCGATCAGTCTTATCCGAGGCGGAAGCGAACCGTGAAGCGCGCTTGTCCACCTTGAGCCACACCATCCACGGTGCCCGGCGCAAAACGAGCCGAACGCATGGACGAGAGAGCTTCGCGGCCGAAGCCTGCACCGGACGGCGTTTCCGACACGATGCTGCAGTTGGTCGCGGCGCCATTGGCTTCAACCGAGCACAGCAGAACCACGGTGCCTTCCTCGATCCCACGCTCTTGAGCGCGAGCCGGGAATTCCGGGCGAGGCTGACGCGACCACGAAACGTTCGTGATCGTGGCCGGCCGGGCCGGAGCCGGAGGAGCGGGCGGAGGCGGAGGTCCGGGGACGATAACGGGCGGGCCCGTATATTCGACGCGGTCTTCCTTCTTCGTCGGCTCGATCGGCAGCGTGACCGGAGGCGGCGGCGCTTGCGTGTTGACCACGGGCGGACGCACCTGAAGCTTCGGCGGCGGCGGCGTGTCGGGCGGAGGCGGCGGCGGCGGGGGTGGCGGCGGCGGCGGAACCGGCGCAACCAACTCAACCTTCACGGCCTCGTCGACGTAGTTGAACTCCTTCAGCTTGAACTTCGACTGTTGCAGGAAGAACAGAAGAAGCGCGAACAGAATGGTGACGATCAGGAGGCAGACGATCAGCACGGGGTAGGAAACCCCCATGAAGCCCTTCTGCTTCGGGATGTCGTAACGACTGCGATGATATTCGACGTCTGTCATACTATCTCCGCACCTCAACTCGTCGCTTGGTCTTCGCCGACCAGGGCGACGCTGTAGAAGCCGTTATCCTGCAGAGCGTTCATGACCTGCATGAAATCGCCGTAGCGGGTGTTCTGGTCGGCACGAATGAAGATCCGCTCATCAGCCGGGTTCCGCGCGCCGATCTGATCGCTCAGATCCGCACCCAGAGAACCGACGCTGGTCTGGAAGTCGCCCACATAGACGGAACCGTCTGTCTGGATCGAAATATAGACCGGCTTGGGCGGGTTCGGCGCCGCCTTGGCGACAGCGATAGGCAGTTCCACCGGCACCGACACGGAGGCGAGCGGTGCCGCAACCATGAAGATGATGAGGAGGACGAGCATGATATCAACGAAAGGCGTAACGTTGATATCGCTGTTTGCCTCAACCTGGTTGCCAGCGCCGCCCGTTTTGATCTTGGCGGCCATGCCTATTACGCCCCCTTGTCGAGCTGACGCGAGATGCCGTTCAACAGTTCAGCAGCAAAGCCGTCGGCGCGCGTGCCGTAACCAGCGATGCGGGTGTTGAAGTAGTTGTAGAACACAACGGCCGGGATAGCGGCGAACAGACCAATACCGGTGGCGAGCAGAGCTTCAGCGATACCCGGAGCAACGACGGCCAGGTTGGTCGTGTTGGATTCCGCGATGCCGATGAAGGAGTTCATGATGCCGTACACGGTGCCGAACAGACCGACGAACGGACCAATCGAACCAACCGAAGCAAGGAACTGCTGGCCGCCCGACAGGCGCTTGGCCAGGCCGGCTTGAACGGCGTTCACGGCGGCGGTGGCGCGGCCCAGGGCCGAGTCCAGGTGATCGCCGGTGACCGACAGGCCCGATTGACGCGACAGTTCGATTTCTTCGGTGGCGGCGGCGGCCATGTCAGCCAGCGGGTTGCCGTCGAACTCTTCTTGCGTCGCGATGGCGCGCATGTCCGAGATCGTGCGAGCGCCACGGAAGGTCTCGAGGAAGTTGTCCGTCTTGCGGTTCAGCGAGCCAAACTCGAAGAGTTTGATCAGCAGCAGGGTCCACGAGAAGATGGACGCCAGCAGCAGGCCGATCATGACGACCTTAACGATCACGGTCGCTTCCATGAACATCGAGATCGGCGTGATGCCGCCGCCGTGGTGCGAGGCAGCTGCTTCTTCAGCAGGAGCAGCGTCAGCGGCCGGAGCAGCTTCGGGGGTTGCTGCACCAGCGGCGGGTGCAGTTGCCGGGGTCGGCTCGGCCGGGGCCTGGGCCAGAACCGGCGAGCTCGCCATAAGGGCGGCGGCGCCGGCCATGGCGAGGAGGATATTCGTCTTCTTGCTGTTCAGCATAGTTCGCCAGTTCCTGCTTGGTCTGACTCGTGGAACCAAAGATGCGGCCATAGTCAGCGACCGCATCCCAACCTGAAATGTTTCCTTCAGCCCCCCTGTCCGCTCGGGAGCATGGGAGCTGAAATCTTTTAGAAGAGACGTGGGCGGTTGCCCGTCCAGCCTCCGATGTCGAACCGTCGGAGAGCACGCCTCCTGAAATCCGTGACGCCCTATTGATAAGGCGTCTCAACCCCTTTGACGAACCCTTACCGGAGCGTCAAGGGCGAAGCGCCCGATTTCACTTAACGGGATACATGGAGTGAAGTCGTGCGCGACAGGCCTATCTGAGCAGCATCACGCGACATTTTAATGATGTTTGGCCGAACTTCGGAGCAAGGATGTTCGAAAACGCCTGATACCGGAGAAATCGTTCCCCATGGCGTCAGATAGCGGCAATCGCCTTCCCCAAGCGTGGCGGGAGGGCGACCATTTCTGCTACGATTTTTAGGAAAAACGCAACGACCTCAAAAGTCGTTGAGAGATGGTGCCTGGAGGCGGGTTCGAACCACCGACACGCGGATTTTCAATCCGCTGCTCTACCAGCTGAGCTATCCAGGCGCCGACGCGTCGTCGCGAGAGGCGGGTCTATAGGCGAGGCTTTTCGGCCTGTCCAGCGCCGTTTCAATCCTTTTCCACATCATCTTCAGCGCTCTCGTCCAGAGCGGCCGGAATAGCATAGGCGCCAGTGAACCAGCGCTGCAGGTCGACCTCGGAACAACGGCGCGAGCAGAAGGGCTTGTACTTGGGATCGGGCTCGGCCTTGCGGCAGATGGGGCAGGAAGCCATGGGTCAGTTCTCTTCTATATGTCCGCGGCCCGCGGCGACGGCGGCGTCGCCCAGAACGCCCGCACGCGGCCCCAGCCGCGCCGCCAACGGTCCAGCGATGGCCGCCTCTTCCGGGGCGCAACGTATCAACAAACGCGGCGAAGCCGTGTCCGCCAGCATTTGACGACGCAGACGGCGCGCCAGGGAAATCGCGCGCGTCTGAACCGTGGGGCGCCCATCCGCGCCCAGCAGCCGCTCTTCAATCGGCGTCCGCCGCCAGGGCAAGGCGATCTGCAACAGGCCGAAACGACTGATCGGCGCAAACACCGCCTGAGGTTCATGGGCGAAGACAGCCCGCGCGGCCTTCAACTGCGCCTCGCCGTCCTGCCCGTCGCCGACCAGGTCGATCACGACCAGCCCGGCCCAGTTCCTGAGTTCGGTCAGCCGCGCGGCCTGGCGCAGGCCTTCGCGATTCGCGATCGCCCTTCCCTGTTTCGGGTCTCGTCCCGCCGTCGGCGCATAATCGATGTCGACCGCGACCAAAGCGCGCGTGCGCTCGATCGACAGGTCGATTCCGGCGCCGGCGAAGGCGTGCGCGCGGCTCAAAGCCTCGTCTTCGGCCTCGAGCACGGCGTCGATCGCTTCGATTCCCGTCACTGATTCCACGCCGGGCGCGAAGCTTTGCAACTGGAGCGCAATGGAGGGGGCGGGCTCCAGCAGACGCGGCGTCCCCTCCCCCGGCCCGAGGCGACGAACCGCCGCACCCTTTCCGCCGCGCGATTCGGCGGTGACGACAACCTCAAGACGCTGCCCCTGCGTCAGGCGGTCGTTGCGGGGGAAGGGCAGGAAGACCGGCGAATCGGCGCCGATGTCGACGAAGGCGCCGCGCAGGGCCGGATTGACCTCGGTCACGCGCCCGACGGATCGGGCGCCGAGGCGAGTCTGCGGGCAATCGCCCTCACGATGAATCAGAAGATGGGTGTAGCGGCCGTCCCGCATCACGGCGCCGCGCGTCTCACCCGGCGTTTCGTCGAGGAAGACCTCGAGATCGCCGCTCAGCGGGGTCATGCCCGCCAGCCGACGCCGTTCAGCAGTTGGACGGCCTCATAGACCGGCAGGCCCATCACGGAGGGATGGCTGCCGACGATGCGTTGGATAAAGGCGCCCGCAGGCCCCTGGATGCCGTACCCGCCCGCCTTGCCGCGCCAGTCGCCGCTGGCGACATAGGCGGCGATCTCATGGTCGGACAGGGGTTTGAAGGTCACGCGCGTTTCGTTGACCCGCGACGACAGCTTGCCGTCCCGAATGACCGCCACGCCGGTGAAGACGCGGTGATTGCGGCCCGACAGCAGTTTCAGGAAACGGGTCGCCTCCGCCTCATCGGCCGCCTTCTCCAGAAAGCGGCGGCCGACCGACACGACCGTATCGGCGGCGATGATCACGGCCTCAGGACGACGGGCCGCCACGACCTGCGCCTTGGACGTGGCCAGACGCTCCGCCAGACGCGGCGGCGTTTCGCCTTTCAGCGGCGTCTCGTCGATATCGGCAGGGTCGATATGGTCGGGCTTGATGCCGACCTGCGCCAGCAGTTCGATGCGGCGCGGGCTTGACGACGCCAGCACAAGTTCAGGACGGGCCAACTCGGCCTGTCCTTACTTGAAGCGATAGGTGATGCGACCCTTGGTCAGATCGTACGGCGTCATCTCAACCAGGACCTTGTCGCCGGCCAGCACGCGGATGCGGTTCTTGCGCATCTTGCCTGCGGTGTGAGCGATGATCTCGTGGTCGTTCTCGAGCGTCACGCGGAAAGTGGCGTTCGGCAGCAGTTCGCTGACGGTGCCGGGAAACTCGAGCAGTTCTTCCTTAGCCATGCGGCCTCTCACGCCCGTCTGAAATGCGTTCAACCCCATGCCGGGCGGGCGCGTGGGGCGGAATGGAGGGGCCTAATGCCCGAAAACGTAGAGATAGTCGAGGTCAGCCGCGACGGTAGAGGGCGCAGAGCAGCGTAAACAGCCGCCTGGAGGTCTCATGATCGACCACGATCTTGCCTTCCAACCGTGTCTCCAGCTGTTCGGCCCCTTCGTTGTGCAGGCCGCGACGGCCCATGTCGACCGATTCGATCTGGCTGGCGGACGAGCCCCGCAGGGCCTCGTAATAGCTGTCGCAGATCAGCAGATAGTCCTTCACCACCCGCTTCAGCGGCGTCAGGCTGATGGCGTAGGTGCGGGTGAACTCGGTCGCCGTGATGTCGAACACCAGCCGGTTGTCCTGCAGCGACAGCTTCAGCTGATACGGGCCGCCCTCGGCGCCGACCGGCTCGAAACTGTTCTTTTCCACCAGATCAAAGATGGCCACGCGGCGCTCATGCTCGATCTCTGCGGTCGCCGCCGGGAGCGTCGCGGCGTCCAGTTCGACCGAGGAAAGTCTGTGAGGACCGCTCATGCTGCATCTCCATTATCCAGATGGACCTCATCCAGATGGGTCGGGGCGATCCGCGCCGGCCAGCGTTCCGAAATATCCGTCACCACGGCGTCCAGGCATTCGACATCGACCCGCAGGTCGCCGCCGCCCGCGAACATCAGGATGACCTTGCCTCCGGGCGTCTCGGTCGGGATGAAATCCAGCGCCAGCAGTTCCAGCGAGGCGTCCGGGCTGCGCGACAGGCGGCGGCTCTTGACCCCCTGCACGTCGCCGAACTGCATGGCGCACATGACGCGCGTGCCTCCGCACTCCCAGCAGAAGCGGCTGAAGGCGATGGTCAGGGTGCGGGCCTGCTTCTCCCAGACGATGTCGACAGGCCGCAGGATGGCGTCCTGAAGCGCGGCGGAAATGATCTGAAGATCGTCGGCGTCCTCCGCCAGCAGACGCAGCGGCTCGACCGGCGTGCTGGGAACAGGCGGGACGCCGTCGATATCAGTGCTCATCACCTGTTCCCTTTATCCGGCGAATCTCAGCCCCGCAGGCGCCGAGCTTTTCTTCCAAACGCTCGAAACCGCGATCCAGATGATAAACGCGTCCGACTGTGGTTTCGCCCTGGGCCGCCAGCCCTGCAATCACCAGGCACATCGACGCCCGCAGGTCCGTCGCCATGACCTGCGCGCCGTGCAGAACCTCGACGCCTGTGACGTGCGCCTCGCCCGCATGGACCGAGATGTCGGCGCCCAGGCGCGCCAGCTCCGGCACGTGCATGAAGCGGTTCTCAAAGATGGTCTCGCGGACCGTGCTGACGCCCTCGGCGGTCGTCATCAGAGCCATGAACTGGGCCTGAAGATCGGTGGCGAAGCCGGGATAGATGGCGGTCTCCACATCGACGGCCTTCAGCCGCTGTTTCGGGTCACGCTTGATCAGCACGCCGTCGGCGGTGGGCGACACCTCGACGCCCGCCTCGATCATCTTGTCGGTCAGAGAGCCGATCAACTCGGGACGCGCCTTGGTCAGACGCACTTCCCCACCCGCCATGGCCGCAGCAACGGCGTAGGAGCCCATTTCGATCCGATCGGGAATCACCGACCAGGTCGCGCCGTTCAGCGACGACACCCCGGTGATGGTCAGAACGTCCGTGTCGATGCCTTCGATCTTGGCGCCCATCGCCGTCAGACAGTGGGCCAGATCGCCGATTTCCGGCTCACGCGCGGCGCGGCGCAGAACCGTCGTGCCTTGCGCCAGCACAGCCGCCAGCAGGGCGTGTTCGGTGGCGCCCACGGAAACGAACGGGAACTCGATCTCGGCGCCCTTCAGGCCCTTGGGGGCACGGGCGGTCACATAGCCCTCTTCCAGTTCGATCTCGGCGCCCAGCGCCGTCAACGCCTGCAGGTGCAGATCCACCGGACGCGCGCCGATGGTGCAGCCGCCGGGCAACGACACCTTGGCCTCTCCCGTGCGGGCCAGCAGCGGCCCCAGCACGTTGAACGAGGCCCGCATCTGGCGAACAAGATCATAGGGGGCGAAGGTCGAGGTCAGGTCCTTGGCGTGGAACAGGCTCTCCTGACCGTCCGCGCCGTCACGCTCGGTCACCTCGATGCCGAACTGACGCAGCAACTGCCCCAGGAACCGGGTGTCCGCCAGACGCGGCATATTGGTCAGCAATAACGGCTGATCCGTCAGGATCGAGGCGGCCATCAGTTTGATGGCGGAGTTCTTGGCGCCGCTGACGGGGATGTCCCCGAAAAGCTGGGCGCCGCCCTGAATGGCGATGCTGTCCATGACGTCCTTGAAGCGCGCCCGAAGGAAACGCCTCGGGGGGGATCGTTCTCTAGCAAGCCGTCAGCCGCTTGCCAAAGGGATGCGTGGGCCTGCGGCGATGACTTTGCGTTGCCGACTTCAGTTACGCGGCTTGGGCGCTGACGGCGTGCGCTGCGGCGCCTTGCGACGACGCAGGTTGTCGCGAAGGGCGGCGGCCAGACGCATGGCCTTCTCCGCCTTGGCGCGCGCCACTTCAGTCTGGGGAGTCGAATCGCCAGGCGCCCCGGAAACGGGATTCAGGGGCGTATCGGCGTCATGCGGAGGTTGAGTCATGGCCGGATGATGCCGCGATGACGGGCTATTTCCAAACTTTCTTTCGTAAGATCAAAAAGCCGCTTCCCTCCCCCGATCTGTTTGGCTATACGGCCGCTTCCTCAGTCGGGGCCGCCGTAGCTCAGTGGTAGAGCGCATCCTTGGTAAGGCTGAGGTCGTGGGTTCGATTCCCCCCGGCGGCACCATCTGAGAACTGAAAAGGCCCGGCATTCGCCGGGTCTTTTTGCGTTTCCGGGCCAAGGTTGCTGTGCGGCGCATCAGGGCGCGCCCGTCGTCTCAACGGCGATCTCAGCCGAGATTGCGTTTGGAACGGCTGCTGGCGTCGATTGTTTTGTTTGGGCAACGGAGAACACGATGACCCAGCCCGACACCCCCTCGCCCGCCGAAATCGAAGAGCTTCAGCACGAGGCGGACGATCTCGAAGACCGCGCCGAACACGACGGCATCCTGCCCGACGAAGAAGCCAAGGGCGACGGCGTAGGAAGCGTGACAGGACTGGTGCCCTGAAACCAGCGGCGCCCCAGGACTCCGTGGGCGTTTACTCGTTCGAGGCAAACGCGCGCCTGGCCTCTTCGATCTCAGGCAGATGGGTGCTCACCCAGCTGCAGATGCCCGTAACCAGCGCCAGCAGACTATGGCCAAGCGGCGTCAGTCGATACTCGACCTTGGGCGGCACCACTGGATAGACCTTTCGGCTTATCAGTCCGTCACGCTCCAGCTGACGCAGGGTCTTGGTCAGCATCTTCTGACTGACGCCCTCGATGGAATCGCGCAGTTCCGTGAACCGCATCTGCTCGCTCTGCCCCAAGGTGGCGATGATGAGCAGGGTCCATTTATCACCGATCCGGTCGATCATCTCGCGGGCCAGAGCCCGGTCTTCGTCGCCAATCTGCACGGGAATTTCGTTGATGGGGCGCATGGTTTCCACGTGGAAACAGTACCACTTCAAAGTGCCTTCTTCCTAGAAGAAACTCACTCTCCTACGGTTACAGACACCACCAATGGATACTCTATCTCCATTGGCGACATTTTTGACCGATAAGGATGTAATGAGATGCGTGCCTTAGTTGCGACCGGAAATGCGGATCGATTGGTTGAACTGACCAATGCCGATGAGCCTGCGCTCGCCCACGACGAACTGCTGGTTTCCGTCGAAGCCTTCTCCCTCAACCGACCCGATTTCCTGTGGCTATCCGTCCCTAACCCGCAATGGCGCGTCGGCATCGACTTCGCTGGCAAGGTGATCCAGGCGGCGGCCGACGGCCATGGGCCAGCCGTTGGCGAACGGGTCATGGTTCACGCGCCTGATGGCGGCGGCGGCGCAGAGCTTGCGACCGCAAAACCGCAGTTCACCACCACGATTCCCGCCAATGTCAGTTCAGAAACCGCCGCCGCCCTGCCCCTAGCGGGTCTGGTCGCCTTGCGCCTGGTGCGTGAGGCCGCCATCAGGAAAGGCCAGCGCGTCTTGATCACCGGCGCAACCGGGGGCGTGGGGCACTTCGCTGTCGAACTGGCGTTGAACGCGGGAGCGTCCGTCACCGCACTGGCCCGCCCCGGAGAACCGGTCGACACCCTGATCCAGCGCGGCGCCCAGGTGATCTATTCGCTCGATGAGACGACTGAGCCATTCGAGACCATTCTCGAATCGATCGGGGGCGGCGTGCTGACGCAGGCCTTCGCCAAACTGACGCGCAAGGGCACGATTCTGTGGTTCGGCGCCGCCAGCGGCCAGCCTGCCCAGATCGACTTTTTCAGCTTCTTCCCTGATCGATCCAGCATGACGCTCAAACACTTCGTCTACAGCGAGGTCGAGGGCGACGACGCCGCAGACCTGCAAGAGCTGGTCACCCTGGTCGCGAAGGGCGTGTTGAACCCACACATCTCAAGGATCGAGGACTGGAGCCAGACCAGCGAAGTCCTGAAATCAATTCAAACAGGGTCCCTGACCGGCAAGGCGGTTCTGACAGTCAAGACGTGACATCAACCCGCAACGAACGTCACGGCCGCCATCCCTGGATGCTCAATAGGGCGGAAAGAACGGCCGGTCGCGGCGTTCGTCCTTGTCGCCGTCCTTGCTCCAGCTCAGGCCCACCGACACGGTGCGGCTGGTGGAGTCCTCGACGCGGTAACGGCCCATGCCATAGCCGGGATAGTAGCCTGGGCGTCCATACCAGCCCGGCGCGCCATACAAGCCCGGCGAACCATACAAGCCCGGCGAACCATACAGCCCCGGCATGCCCCAATAGTCGTTCTTGCCCTCACGATAGGCCAGATCCAGACGACCATTCTCGCCAAGGGGCAGAGAAACCGCCGCCCCATAGTTGCGATAGCCGCCGGTGCCGATTCCCGCTTCGACCATGCCGTGCATCTTGCGCTCAGGCGCCGGACCGGAATCGACCGGTTCGTCGAAGCTGGCGCCCGGCGTACGCGAGGCGATCCAGTTCTGGATCTGCTGTTCTGTCGTCAGGCCGTGCGGCGCCGCATCCTGGGCGGTCGGAACCGCCACGGCGACAGCGGAAGGCGCGGCCATCGCCGCCGCCACGTCCAGGGCGTTCGAAGGCGCGGTGGCCACCACCCCGTCAGGGTCGGTCAGGGCCACAACTGCAAGCAGGCCGGCGATCAACATGGGAACGTCTCCTTCAGGCGCATCCTAGCACAGCGATTAAGGCCAAGGTCAGGCCGTTCCGTCACCCCGATGCAGCGGATCAGGCAACGCCTCACCTTCTGCAACAAAAGTCAGCGCTACCGAGTTGATGCAGTAGCGATTTCCTGTCGGCGGGGGGCCGTCAGGAAAAACATGGCCCTGGTGGCTGCCGCAGCGGGCGCACTGGGTCTCGACGCGGATCATGCCGTAGCTGGTGTCCCGGATCGCATGAACATGGCTCTCGTCCACCGGCTTGGTGAAGCTGGGCCAGCCTGTGCCGCTCTCGAACTTGGTCGCGCTGCGGAATAGCGGCAGACCGCATTCGCGGCAGCAGAAGACGCCGACGCGCTTTTCGCCCAGCAAGGTGCCGCAGAAGGGGGCCTCGGTGCCGTGAGACAGCAGCACGCGCTTCTCTTCGGCGTCCAAGTCCGCTTCCAGCCGCGCACGCTCTTCGTCATTGGGCGGCGTCAGGTCGAAGCCCGAGGGCGAGCGCAGATCGTCGTGGGGTGTGGCGGTGTCGGTCATGGTTCTCAAATGGGAAGGGCCGGGCCGAGGTTCCACCCCTGCCCGGCCCGGATTGGCTGAAGTTCAAACCCGATCCGCTCAGGGCGGACCAGCGCCCCCTAGAACAGGGTTCCGACCCAGGTGCGGACAGCCGCTTCATCCGTGGTCACGCCGGTGTAGGCCAGGCCGGCGGCCGGGGTGAAGGGCGTGTTGTTGGCGCGTGCGCGTGTCGTCCAGGCCTTATGCCCATAGGACAGGTCGGCGTAGTTGGACGGCAGGCGCTGCACGGTCGGTTCGATGAAGATGGTGTCCTGCGCCGTGACGGAACCGGCCAGACGCACGTTGGGCAGCCGCGTCAGCAGGTCCAGCGTGTCCAGGCAGCCGCTGGTGCAGCCGCCGTCGACCAGAACGACCACTGGCCCCGCGACTGGATTGGCGACGCCTTCATCCGGCACGGACGGGCGGCCCGGCAGGGTGAAGGTCTGCTGACCCGCCGCCAGGGCCGAGTCGAAGGCGGCGACGATGGCCGCCGTCTGTTCGATGACCGGACCCGATTCCTGCACGAAGCGCGGGTCTGACTGCATCCGGCCCAGGGTGTCGGCGTACCACTGGCGGTTCGCCTGGGTGGCGCGATAAGTGATGGAGCCCGCCGGGGGTTGGCGGCTGACGGTGAACTCGGGCGTCCAGATGCGGTTGGCCAGGCCATAGCCGCGCGAGGTGGCGTTTATCGACTCGCCGCTGGCGCCGCGCAGGTCCAGCACAAAGCCCTGCGGGCCGCGGATCGTGCTCAGCTGACCTTCGATGGCGGCGAAGAAGGCGTCCCAACCGGCGTTGTCCGCCAGGCTGTGCACGCTGATCCACGGGCGGCCGTTGACGGTCTCGATCGAGAGCGGAACCGAGCCCGGCGTATAGACGCTGGCGCGATAGGCGGCTTCCAGCGAGGCGGCGTCAGCCGGTTGCGAGGCCAGGGTGTAGTCGCGGTCGCGGCGGCCCTGCTTGAACTTGCACTGAACCGTCGGCACGCCGCCCGTGAACGGGTTGTTGCGGTTCCACAGCAGATAGGGCGCGGTGCGGACGCGGCCGGCCTCGGTGGTCAGGTCGCCTTCCCACTTGTCCAGACGGGTGCTGGCCATGTCGGCCGCGCTCTGATCGCCGCAGCTGACCAGAACCGCGCCCAGCGGCGGGGCGTTGCGCACGCCCTCCTTCACATAGGAGACGACATATTCTCCGTTGCGCCAGGCGGTCGCGAATCCGGGCCAGCCGGTGGCGAAGAACGGACCCAGACCTTCATAGGTCGGGCGGATCGCGATGTTCGAATCGCGGAACCCGTTGGCGTAGTAGCGCATCAGATAGGCGTGGCTGTCGCCGCTGTTGACGCGCGGCGCCTTGGACTGGGCGTCCTGCAGACCCGCGTCGATCCAGCTGCGGAAGGTTTCGCTGGCCGGGCCGGGAATGACGGCGGCAGGGTGGTTGGCGGCCAGGGCGTCGTGCGCAGCCTGAAGGTCCTGTTGCGCCAAAGCGCGGAAATCCTGCGCGACGGCGGCGCCAGCGGCGAGCGTCAGCGCTAGAACGGCAGCCGATGCGGCGGCGGTCATGCGGTTCATAGGTCGGTCTCCTGAGCCTGCTTGGGGGAAGCTTTGGTGGAGCCGTTAAACCTCATGCGTCGCCGCCTTGCCAAGTCCGCCGCCGCGTTTTCGCCGGAATGTCACCCGATCTGCGGCGATGAAACGCGCGTCAGAAGGGCGCGGCGGCCTCTTGCACATCGCCGAACAGGCGGCGGAAGCTGGTCTTCAGCGCCGCGTCCGCCTCATCCAGCGTCGCCAGCACGCCCAGGTCCACCAGACTGGTGACGCCATGCTCCTGGATCCCGCACGGCACGATGCCGCCGAAATGCTCCAGGTTCGGTTCGACGTTCAGGCTGATGCCGTGGAAGCTGACCCATTTGCGGACCTTCACGCCGATGGCGGCGATCTTGTCCTCACGCGCCCAGCCCGGCCCCTTGCGTTCGACCCAGACGCCGACGCGGCCCTCGCGCACATCGGCTTCGACGCCGAACTCGGACAGGCCGCCGATCAACCATTGCTCCAGCCCCCGCACGAAGGCGCGCACGTCCTTGCCGCGCCGGTTCAGGTCCAGCATCACATAGGCCACCCGCTGGCCCGGCCCATGATAGGTGAACTGCCCGCCCCTGCCCGTGCGATGAACCGGGAACCGCCCCGCATCCAGCAGGTCCTCGTCCCGTGCGGAAACCCCGGCAGTGTAGAGCGGCGGATGCTCCAGCAGCCAGACCAGTTCGGACGCCTCGCCCGCCGCAATCGCGGCCACGCGCGCCTCCATGAAGGCCTCGGCGGCGTCATAGGGGACATAGTCGCGCGACACGGCCCATTCGGCGGGTCGATCGTCGTCGCGGTGCAGCTTTAAAAGCTCGGAATTTAACGGGTCGGCAAGCATGACGCTTCAATGTGCACCCTACGGCGATTGCGCAAGGGTGCGGCGTTCGCCTGAATGAGCAAGACCTTGAGCCAGATCGAAGCCGTAGACGTTGAAATCTCTGTCGTGCTGGGCCGATCGGTGCTGCCCATGTCCCAGCTTCTGCGCATGGGTCGCGGCGCGGTGATTCCACTCGACGCCTCGGAACATGACGAGGTCTGGATTCTGGCCAACAACCACCCGGTTGCGCGCGGCGAGATCGAAATTCGCGACGACCGCATCGCAATCACGGTCACCCGACCGGCCGATCTGTATGACTTCATGGCCGGTGCGGTCTAGTTCGGCGCGCCTTTCGACCAAACTAACAACGATAAGCGCAATAAAGCCGCTTTTCTTTTCCGGCGGCTTCGTCTATTCGCCGCCCTCCGATGCGAGCGGTCGTGGCGGAATTGGTAGACGCGCAGCGTTGAGGTCGCTGTGGGGCAACCCGTGGAAGTTCGAGTCTTCTCGACCGCACCATCTGGCTAAACAGGGCGATTCATCGGCTAACTACGGCTGGACATTCTACCAACGGAGGCGACAACGTGAGCACCACGGACAACGCCTTCAATCCAGCCGAAGCGCCTGATACCGAAGACCACGCCGCCCTGGATGAGGACTATGTCCTCACACCTTCATTCGTCGAAAAAGTCGTGGACGCCGCTGACGACGGCGACGGCATGCGGCTGCGTTCGCTGCTGGAAGACCTGCACCCCGCCGACGTCGCCGACCTGATGGGCTTCCTGACGGCGGAGCACCGCACCGTCGTGGTGTTGTGGCTGCCGCCGGAGCTGCTGGCCGAGACCCTGCCCGAACTCGACGACGGCATTCGCGAAGAGGTGCTGGAGCGCGTGCCGCACGGCACCCTGGCCGAAGCGCTTCAGGAACTGGATTCCGACGACGCCGCCGCCGTGGTCGAGGACCTGGAGGACGACCAGCGCGAGCGGGTTCTGGCCGCCATGCCGGAAAACGACCGCGCCGCCATCGAGAGCAGCCTGGGCTACGAGGAAGAGTCCGCCGGCCGCCTGATGCAGCGCGAGGTCATGGCCGCGCCCCAGTTCTGGACAGTGGGCGACACCATCGACCACATCCGCCGTCAGGGCGACGACCTGCCCGAACTGTTCTTCGACATCTATGTGGTCGATCCCGTGAACCGCCCCGTCGGCGGCGTCTCGGTCAGCGGCCTGCTGCGCGCGCCGCGCATCGCAAAGCTGACCGACCTGATGGAGCCGGTCAATGTGATCGCCGTCGATCAGGATCAGGAAGAAGTCGCCTACATCTTCGAGAAATATCACCTGATCTCGGCGCCGGTCGTCGATGCTGGCGGGCGTCTGGTGGGCCAGATCACCGTCGATGACATCGTCAACATCATTCAGGAAGAAAACCGCGAGGACATCCTGCGTCTGGCCGGTGTTTCGGACGAGGACCGGGGTTCGTCGGTCACCGAGATCGTGCGCAGCCGCGTGCCCTGGCTGGCCATCAACCTGGCCACGGCGGCCCTGGGCGCCAGCGTCATCGGCCTGTTCGAGGGCACTATCCAGGCCATCGTCGCCCTGGCCGTGCTGATGCCCATCGTGTCCGCCATCGGCGGCAACGCAGGCACCCAGGCCCTGACCGTGACCGTGCGCGCCCTGGCGACGCGCGAGCTGAACTCGGCAAACGCCATGCGGACCTTCCTGCGCGAACTGGTCGTGGGCCTGGCCAATGGCCTGGTCCTGGCGCCCCTGATCGGCGTCGCCGCCGCCGTCTGGTTCCGTGACGAGGACTGGCGCATCGGCGTCGTCATCGCGGTGGCCATGGTGCTGAACCTGCTAGTCGCGGCCAGCGTGGGCGTGCTGACGCCGTTAACCCTGTCGAAACTAAAGTTCGACCCCGCCGTTTCCTCGGCTGTCTTTGTCACAGCAACGACGGACTTCTTCGGCTTCCTGATCTTCCTCGGTCTGGCCACGCTGGTCCTGCTCTGATCCGGGCGGGCGCGGAGCAGAGGCGCCCTCCTTGCTGTGTTCGCTACGGGGGCTGCGCGCCCGTCTCGAATTGGGTCAACTGTGTCCGACGTCGTCCAGAAACCAACCAAGGTGTCCCGCGAGGGCGTGATCCTGATCAAGAGCTTCGAGGGCTTCCGTCCTCGTGCGGTTCAGCGCAACGACGGCCGCTGGATGATCGGCTATGGCCACACCCAATCCGCCCGCGAAGGCCTGACGATCTCCGAGAGCGACGCCGAACTGCTGTTGCAGCACGACCTGATCCCGGTCGTCCGCGCGGTCAAAGCCATCCAGACGCCGCTGAACCAGCATCAGTTCGATTCCATCGCCAGCTTCGCCTTCTCGGTCGGGGTCGAGCGTTTCAAGACCTCTGACGTCCTGGCCCGGCTGAATGCAGGCGCGCCTGCCGAGGCCGCCGACGCCATGACCGGCTGGGCCGATGACGCCGCAGCAGAAGGCCCGCCGCGCCGTCGCGCCGCCGAACGCGCCCTGTTCTTCGCCCGCCCCGGCGCCCCCGTTGCCCTGGCCGACCTGCTGGCCGTCCCCGTCCCGCATTTGCCGCATGTGGTGCGTTTCGACGCGGCGCCCGCAACCCTGGTCTCCACGCCCCTGGCCCTGTCGTCCGACACGCCGCAGGCCGCCGCCTTCCCTCTGGACGAGGCCGCGCCCCACGCGCCCGACAGCACCATTTCGGCCGCCGCCGAGGACGTCGCCCCCTTCCCGCTCGATCCCGACGCCCCCGCGCCGACGCCTGTCGAGGAAGAGACCGCATCGAATCTGGCTGAACCCGCCCCCCTCGCGATTGACCCGGTCGAGGCGACGACGATTTCGACCAAGTCCGCCTTCCACAGCTATTCCCCCTTCGGTCAGAAGGTCGTTGGGCCGTTGCCGCATTTCGACCAGCCGTCAGGGATTCTGGCGGGTGATCCGTCCGGCGTGCCGCCGACCGTCAAGGATGAGGCTGCGGCCCCGCACCTGGTCGCCGCCAATGATGTTCAAAACGCCGTGACCGCCCAGGCGGCCTCGACGTCGAACGACACCCTGAACAGCTTCCAGAACGCCGTCGAAGGTCAGTCGCCGATCGTCGCCTCGCCGCTCGCATCGCTGGACAGCCCCGCACTGGCCTTGACGGCGCCTGACGATGCAGAGACCTCCACCGGCGGACAGGCGGCCCGGTTCGATCCCGCCACTCAGGCTGCAGCCCCCAAGAGCCCGGAGCGCCCCTATAATCCCCGCAAGGCCCTGCCTCGTCGGTCGGGCCTGGGCGAGACATGGACCTTCCTGGCCATGGGCGGGCTGGGCCTGATCGCTCTGGGGACCGCAATCGCCGCCTTTCGCCGCGCGTCGGTTACGCAAGCGCGCGATTCCGCCACCATCGGCTGGGTTCTGGCCCTGATCGCCGTGGCCTGCGTCGGTGTGGCGGGCTGGAACCTGTATCAACGCTGGGGCCGAGCCGAGCGCCGATAAGCGCGCTTTACGAAAAGGAATGCTCGATGCTACGGCTTTGGGCATGAGCATTCCCTTCGCGCCCCAATCCATGGAATTCGGTCTCGGCGAGAACGCCGACGCCATTCGTGACGTCACGGCCCGCTGGGCTGCCGATCGCCTGGCCCCGCTGGCGGCCGAGATCGACGAGAAGAACGAGTTCAAGCGCGAACTCTGGCCCGAGATGGGCGGCCTGGGCCTGCATGGCATCACGGTCGAGGAAGAGTTCGGCGGCCTGGGCCTGGGCTACCTCGAACACGTCGTGGCGATGGAGGAGGTCTCGCGCGCCTCGGCCTCCATCGGCCTGTCCTACGGCGCCCACTCCAACCTGTGCGTCAACCAGATCCGCCGCTGGGGCACGCCCGAGCAGAAGCACAAATACCTGCCCAGGCTGATCAGCGGCGAACACGTCGGCTCGCTGGCGATGTCAGAGGCCGGTTCGGGTTCGGACGTCATGTCGATGCGCACCCGCGCCGAAAGGAAGGGCGACCGCTACGTCCTGAACGGGACCAAGTTCTGGATCACCAACGCCCCCTCCGCCGACACTCTGGTCGTTTACGCCAAGACCGATCCTGACGCCGGATCGAAGGGTTGCACCGCCTTCCTGATCGAAAAAGGCATGAAGGGCTTCAGCGTCTCCAAGAAGCTCGACAAGATGGGCATGCGCGGCTCGGACACCGCCGAACTGGTGTTCGAGGACTGCGAAGTGCCGGAAGAGAACATCATGGGCCCGCTGGGCGGCGGCGCAGGCGTGCTGATGAGCGGCCTGGACTATGAGCGCGCGGTCCTGTCCGCCGGACCGCTGGGCATCATGCAGGCCGCGCTGGACGTGGTCCTGCCCTACGTCCGCGACCGCAAGCAGTTCGGCAAGCCCATCGGCTCGTTCCAGCTGATGCAGGCCAAGGTCGCCGACATGTATGTCGCCCTGAACAGCGCCCGGGCCTATGTCTACGCCGTCGCGCGCGCCTGTGATCAGGGCAAGACCACCCGCTATGACGCAGCAGGGGCGATCCTGCTGGCCTCCGAAAACGCCGTGAAGGTGTCGCTTGAGGCCGTTCAGGCCCTGGGCGGCGCGGGCTACACCAAGGAATGGCCGGTTGAGCGTCTTGTCCGTGACGCCAAGCTTTACGACATCGGCGCCGGCACCAACGAGATCCGTCGCTTCCTGATCGGTCGGGAACTGCTGGGAAGCTGAGGGCTTGTTCCGGGCGGAAGGAGAAATCCCATGCCCGCCAAATCCGCAGCACAACAGAAGGCCGCCGGCGCCGCCCTGTCGGCCAAGCGCGGCGATACGCCGAAGTCAGACCTGAAAGGCGCCTCCAAATCCATGGAGAAATCCATGACCGAGGCCGAGTTGGAAGACCTCGCGTCGACCAAACGAAAGGGCAAGCCCGATCATGTGTCGAACTGACACACCGCGAATTATTTGACTTTGTTGCGGTTCTGTAAGTGGCGGCGCAGTCCACGACAGCCTAGATGGGCGCCACCCCTAGCAGAGCGCCCCGTCTGATGTCCGCCGTCCCGCCGCCCCCTACTGACGACCTGAGGCGGTTTTCCGACGTGCTGGAAGACCTTGGCTCCGCGCCCGGCGCCAAGCTGACCATGGCCGAACTGGTCGCGGCGTTCGGAGAGCGCGGCTTCGGGGCCATGATCCTGATCCTGTCGCTTCTGGCCCTGTTGCCCTGGCCGCCCGGCGGCAAGGCGGTCTTCGCCATTCCGATCATCCTGATGTCGCTGGAACTGGCGTTTCAGCGCAAGAGCGTCTGGCTGCCGCGCTGGATGCTCCAATCCTCAGTATCGCGCGCCGCCTTCGCATCGTTGATCGTCAAGCCTTTCGCCGCGCCCGAGTGGCTGCGTCGCTGGGTCTTGACCTTCAAGATCAGGATCGGCCGCCGTCGCTACGTCTTCACCAACCGCGTCCGCCGCATGGTGCGCCGTCGTCCGCACGGCCTCAGCGTGCTGAAGATGGTTCAGGGGATTGAGCGCCTGACCCGCCCGCGCCTGGCCCTGCTGACCGGCGATGTCGCCGACACCTTCACGGGGCTGGTTTGCGTGGTTCTGGCGCTGATCATGGCCTTGCCGATCCCGTTCGGCGACGCCCTGCCCGGCGTCGCCCTGGTGCTGTTCGCCCTAGGCATGATGCAGCGCGACGGCGTCGCCATCCTGCTGGGCGCCGCCATGACGGGCGCCTGCGCCCTCTATATGATCCTGATCTGGACCACGGTCGTCGAGGGCGTCCACCACCTGGCCCATTGGGTCACCCGGCTGATCGGCTGATCGGCTGATCGGCTCCAGATACAACAAAGGGCCGCCGCGTCGCCGCAGCAGCCCTCCATTGTCTGACCGCGAACGGCCGGACCGCAACATTCAGCCTGAAAAGCGCTCAAGCAGCCCGAAGGGCGTTAGCGCACACCAAAAGGTCAGGCCCGGACCTCTCCGAGGACCAGAGTCGCGGCCACCGCACGCGATTGATGACAATGAGACACTGGATCACCTCCTTTCGACTGTTGAACAGGGAAGTCGAAGGTGGGACGCCACGGGCCGCTCGTCAACCGGTCGGGACGACGGATCAGCATTGCGTATTTCGCAAAGCTCTTGCGTCCGCTTTCATAGAGAGAAGACGTCTAACCCCGGTCGCCGCTCTTAGCTGCCCAAGCCTGCTCAAGTTCGCGAATACGTTTTCGCTGATGCTCTGTGCGGATTTCCGTTCGCTCGAAGAAATGCCCATCGCGCCAGATCAAACCAGCAGCTACCGCGCGCATTTTTAGCTCGGCTAGGTCGTCAACTCGCTCGTAAGCCCAAACCCTCCACCGAACTATGAGGAGGGACCATGTGAGCCAAGCCAAGGGCCAACTTGCTAAGAAAACAAGCCCCGCCACCGGCACGGCCGTCTGCCCATCAAACCCAAGGAGCAGGGTCGTGGCAAAAGCGAGCAGCGGGACGCCGAACATCATCGCCATGACGGCGCCGTTGACGGTCAGATTGCCGCGACTGACGGCTTTGGCAGGTTCAATTCTAGCAGCGATGACAAACTTCTCTCACCCTTAAGCTAGCTGATCATGCATCCTGAGCAGCGGTTTCACAATGGCCGCTCCCCCCTGGCTGGCGCCGGGCATCCCCCATCACGGGTGACGTTGCGAAGGTTCGGAGTTGGTCCACCACGCGTGGCGAAAACCAGCTTCGTCGAGCGGCTCATCGGGACGGCTCAGCGTGGTAAAAAGCCAGGCATCGTCAGACCCGTTTGTCTTTCATGAACCGGCCGATCACGCTTCTCATACTGCGGCAGTTTCGGCTACCATTCCTCATCTATCGGGGAAATCATGACTGACCAGTTGCAGCAAGGCAGGGCAATAGAATCTGACGACAATGGCGACAGGAAGCGGGCGAGGCCGACCAATTTCCCGGTTGCCAGATCTGAGGGATTTCATCTTGCCAAACGGCTGACTGAGTATTTTTCGGTCGTCACCGCCGCATCGTTCGCCCTGTCAATATTTGCAAATCAGGCGGTATTTGATCGCTGGGGTCTGAACTTCCTCCAACTCGCAACGATCACTGACGTCGTAATGTCGGGACTATCGCTTCTCTTCTTCACTATTCCGCTGGCCATGGCGCTTCTGGCCGCCTGGGTCATCGGCGGCCTTGGAGGGCGTTGGCGTTGGATTGGCCGGATTGCGTTCATCATCGCCGCCCTTATTTTCGCCCTCGGCCTTTTGGGACTAGCCCAAGGCGAAGCCGACCAGGGCGCAGCGGCCGCGGTGTCTTCAAGCGGCCTGGTGCTGGTCGGTCTGCTCGGTCAGCCCGCGCTGCGTTTTCGCACGAAAAAGAGCCTGCGCGCCGGCATCGCAGCCATCGCCGCCGCTCTCCTCGCCGTTGTGACCCTGGCCCAGACAGTCGCATACACCGTGAAGAGGTATGAGGTGCGCGGCTATTCCGCCGACGCCCAGCTCTATCTTCAGTCCGCGATCCCTTCCTGCAAAGGTCGCGCACTGTGGGTTGGCGAGCGCGCCGTAGTGCTCGACTGCAGCGAGCGCAGCGCCCCCCGCAGCATCAGCGTCATCTTTGGACAACAGGATCGTCTCTACCGCGCTGTGGCGCCGCAACGGGATGGCGAAGTCCGCTAGCCCCTAACTGGCGTTAGGGCCGCGGCGACGTAGAGCCTCCCGGGCCGAAGAGCCCAGCGCACCGTTCCAACCTTAGCGTAGATCGAAACGGCCGCCCGTCGGCCTCACGCCGCCTGCTGAGATCCTGACAGGCCCTGCATCATCATGCGGTTGATGTCGATCAGGTCCTGAAAGCTCTCTTCCCCGCGCATCACCGCCGAGGAATGGCGGTTCACGAACAGGCTGAGCGAGATGATCTGGGCGCGCATGGATTTGCCCAGCACATTGCCGGGGTCGCTGCAGTCGTTGGCCAGCACCGACCAGAGGCGGCGGTTCCAGTCCAGGGCGTCGATGCGCGTCGCGATATCGGTCGCATCGACGCTGGCGGCATGAACAAGCGCGCGCGTCACCTGGCCGAACAGCCGGTATTCCAGGTCGCGAGGGGTCTCAGCCCTGGTCGCCGCTGCGGTGTACGCTTGAAGCGACATCCAACACCTTTTCTTCGTAGTCGACGATCTTACGGGCGGCCATCAGGGCCTTGTAGTATTCGCGCGCCAGCACGTGACGCGACACCGAGACGCATTCGGCCAGGATGTCGGTGTTGCGCGTGGCGCCCATGAATTCGCTCAGGCGCAGGGCCAGCTCATCGTGGAATTTGGCGGCGCCCGCCTCATCCAGATACATCATCATGATCGGGAAATATATGCGGCGTCCGGGCGTGTTCACGTCCTCGACCTGCATGATGTCTTTCTCGCGCAGGACGCTGGCTTTGTTCTGCAGAACCAGCACGCCGCGCCGGTCGCCGTTCTGGACGACAGCGCCGTTGAGCACGAACTTTTCGCCCGGCTTCAGAGATAGTTTCAAAGCCATGGATGGCGGCCCTCACGACCTGGCTTAAGTCGCCCCCGGTTTAGGGCCGCCAGAACGAATCCACCTTAAACAGACAGGGTTAACCATCTCTTGTCTAACAGCTACGCTGGAACGCCGCGGGCGGACGACACGTTTCCTCAACAGGAGAGGAACACGCCATGTCGGACAATGACTATCAGGACGATCAGGAACAGTCGGAGACCTTCGACGAGACCCATCTGGACGATGAAGGCGACGGCGATTTCCTGCTGGACGAGGCCGATCAGGTTCTGGACGTGACCCAGGCCGACGGCGACGCGGACGAAGAACCGTTCGACGAAGACGATATCGAGCTGGACGATCAGCTCGCTCTGGACGGCATCGAGGCGGAGGCCGACGCCCTGCTGGGCGTGGACGGCGAACGCCGCAACCAGTCGGACGCCGCCAGCAATGACCTGCGCGGGCCGGAGGAGGTCGAACTGGTCTATTCCGGCCTGATGGAGAACGAGCGCGGCGCCCAGGCCAGCGCGGCCCACTGGGAATCAAAACGCCTGTCGGACGACGACATCGAGGACCTGGGCTACGGCCCCGACGAAACACCCTAACAACCCACCTAAAAGGAGACGAACCATGGATTCCCACACCAAACGCGACTCCAACCAGGACACGCCCCACGCCTCGCGCACCAAGGATGAAGGCGGCAAACCGGACCAGTTGAACGAGGAAACCCGCAAGTGCGAAAGCCGCCAGGAGGCCCTTCTTGACGAAGGCATCGAAGAAACCTTCCCGGCCAGCGACCCCGTATCGGCCAAACGGATCACCTGATCGCTGTTCAGGATCGTTTTGATCCGCTACCCACTCCGCTGAAACAGACGGAGTGGGTTTGCATGAGCCGTTTCGAAGGCACCGACCGCTATATCGCCACCAATGACCTGAAGGTCGCGGTCAACGCCGCTGTGGCGCTGGAACGCCCGCTGCTGATCAAGGGTGAGCCCGGCACCGGCAAGACGGTCCTGGCCTATGAGATCGCCAAGGCCTTCGACGCCCCCCTGATCACCTGGCACGTCAAATCCACAACCAAGGCGCATAACGGCCTGTACGAATATGACGCCGTCAGCCGCCTGCGCGACAGCCAACTGGGCGACGAGCGGGTCCACGACGTCCGCAACTATCTGAAAAAGGGCAAGCTGTGGGAGGCCTTCACCGCCCCCGTTCGCCCCGTGCTGCTGATCGACGAGATCGACAAGGCCGACATCGAGTTCCCCAACGACCTGCTGCAGGAACTCGACCGGATGGAGTTCTATGTTCAGGAGACGGACGAGACGATCCGGGCCGAGGTGCGCCCCATCGTCATCATCACCTCGAACAACGAAAAGGAGCTGCCCGACGCCTTCCTGCGCCGCTGCTTCTTCCACTACATCCGCTTCCCCGACGCCGAGACCCTGTCGTCCATCGTCGACGTCCACTTCCCCGGCATCAAGCCGCGCCTGGTGTCGGAGGCGCTGAAGACCTTCTACGAAATCCGCGACACGCCGGGCCTGAAGAAAAAGCCGTCCACATCCGAACTGCTGGACTGGCTCAAGCTGCTGCTGGTCGAAGACATCGACCCCGAGACCCTGCGCGAAAAGACGCCGAACAAGCTGATCCCGCCCCTGCATGGCGCCCTGCTGAAGAACGAACAGGACATCCATCTGTTCGAGCGCCTGGCCTTCCTGGGCCGTCGCGAAGGCGGTCGTCCCGGCGCCTGAAACACGCAAATCCGCCCCCGGCATTACCGCGATTTCACTGGATCGAACGTCGTTCAAGCGCGAAATAGCAACCATGGACGTCACCAAACCGACTCGTCTTCTGATCCCCGCCCTGATGACCCTGGGGCTGGCGGCCGGTCTGACCGCCTGCGACGGTGAAAACTCGATCCGCATCACCGCGACCACCACCAATTCGGACGCCAAGGGCGTGCTGAAGGTGGTCGATACGCTGAAATGCCCGGACGCGGTCGGCGTGCTGACCCGCAAGGGCTCGGCCGACCCCGGCGGCGGCTCTTGCACCTATGGCGGGCCGCGCGGCGCTGAAGTGGTCCTGTACCTGGCGCGTCTGGACGGCAAAACCGCGCCCGAGGTGCTGCGCGACTACGAAACCCGCCTGTCGGCCGACATCCCCAACGCCAACGCCCGCGCCAACGTCCGGGTCGCCGACAATGGCTCGAACGACGCTTCGGTCCAGGCGCCGGGCGTGAACATTCAGGCCAAGGGCGAGGACGCAACCGTCAGCCTGCCGGGACTGCACATCGAGACCAAGGGCGACAACGCCACGGTCCGCATCGGCGGCATCAACATCGCGGCCAAGGATGGTCAGGGCAAACGCGCCGAAGCCCCCATCGTGGACATCGACGCCCACGGCGACCGGACCCTGGTCCGCACCCAGGCGCCGGGCGAGGCCACCCGCATGACCTTCGTTCTGGCCGACGACTCGGGGGACACCGGCCCCTGGCGCCGGGTCGGCTTTGAGGCCCGCGGCCCCGCCGGCGGCCCTCTGGTCATCGCCACTGTCCGCACCAAGGCCCGTGACGAGGGCGTGTTCGAGGCCGCCAAGGATCTGGTGACCCAGAACGTCGGCGAATAGAGGGTTTTCCACTCCAAAAGGGCGTCTTGCCTTGATCCTGTCCCCTGTTTGCGTCACCTGACCGACCCGAAAGCGAACAGGATCGAACCATTGGCCGAGCGCCCCAGGAAGAAAAACGAACCCCGCGCCTGGCAGCGGATGCTGTCCGGCCGTCGCCTGGACCTGCTCGACCCCTCGCCCTTCGACATCGAGATCGAGGACATCGCCCACGGCCTGGCGCGCGTCGCCCGGTGGAACGGACAGACCATCGGCGAACACGCCTTCTCGGTCGCCCAGCACAGCGTCGTGGTCGAAGAGATCGCCGCCCACATCAAGCCGGGCCTGGATCCGAAATGGCGTCTCGCCGCCCTGCTGCACGACGCCTCTGAATATGTGATCGGCGACATGATCTCGCCGTTCAAGGCGGCGCTGGGCTCGGGTTACAAGGACTTCGAGGCGCGGCTTGAGGCGGCCATCCACGTTCGCTACGGCCTGCCGCCCAAGACGCCGCAGACGATCAAGACCCTGATCAAGAAGGCCGACAAGGCCTGCGCCTTCTTCGAGGCCACACAGTTGGCGGGCTTCACCGAAAAGGAATCGCTCGGCTTTTTCGGCGCCCCGCCCGAAGGCTACAGCCTGACCATCAAGCCCCTGCCCGCCTCCCAGGCCCAGACGCTCTATCTCGAGCGCTATAATGTGTTGGCCAAGGCGGTCGGACTGATCCCCGCCGACGACGCCTGGCACACGGAATAGATCATGGCGGGCTCGGCGGAACAGGGCGTGCGGATCGGCCTGTCGGTCGTCGTCATGACGCTCAGGGACCGCCGGGCCGTCGTCCTGACCACGGCGGGCGAAGATGGCGCCCGCGCCCTGCCCTTCGGCCCGTTCGATCCGGCGCGCGACCGCACGTTCGAGCGCGCCCTCAGGGACTTTGTGACCGACCAGACGGGTTTCCCGCTGGGGTTCGTCGAACAGCTCTACACCTTCGGCGACGCGGGCCGCGCCTCGCCCCGCGCCACCCCCGGCCCGGACCAGAAGCGCGAAGTCTCAGTCGGCTATCTGGCCCTGACGCCCGACGCCGCAGAGGGCCAGACCCACGACTCGCGTTGGGACGCGCTGTTCGACTTCTTCCCGTGGGAGGACCGTCGCGCCGTCGATCCCGCCCTGAACGCTTACATCAGCGAGGGCCTGACCGCCTGGGCCGCCGGCGACGCCCAGCGCCTGGCCCGCGCCCGCGCCCTGTTCGCCCTGACGCCCGAACACCGCTGGAACGAGGAGCGGGTGCTGGAGCGCCATGAGCTGCTTTACGAGGCGCGCCTGGTCGCCGAGGCTTTCCGCGACCGCGACGCGGCGGCGCCCGCAGACACCGCAGGCCGCCCGATGACCTCAGATCACCGCCGCATCCTGGCCACCGGCCTGGGACGGCTGCGCAGCAAGCTGAAATACCGCCCGGTCCTGTTCGAACTGACGCCCGGCGCCTTCACCCTGTCCGAGCTTCAGGCCGCCGCAGAGGCCGTGTCCGGCCTGACCCTGCACAAACAGAACTTCCGGCGCGGGGTCGAGCGCACGGGCCTGGTCGAACCGACCGGACACGTCACTTCGGCCACCGGCGGCCGCCCCGCCGAACTGTTTCGATTCAAGGGCGTGGACCCTCAAACCGGCGCGGCGCCGGGCCTGTCATTGCCCGCACAAAGATAGTTCGGATTTCTTTCAAGAACGGGTTGCGATACGCCACGGCTCCGATTAGAGAAGCCCCTCGCTCGACCAAGCGACTTGAACACCGCGGAGAGGTGGCAGAGTGGTCGAATGTACCGCACTCGAAATGCGGCGTGCCTGGAAGGGTACCGTGGGTTCGAATCCCACCCTCTCCGCCATTCAACCAATCCCGTAAAACTGATCGCCGCACCACCGTCCGCGCGGCCTCTCGCCCAGCGTCGCAGGCAAGGTTGAGCGTGCGCTGTTTCATATGAAAACGGGCCGCGCAGTCGTCTGCGCGGCCCGTCTCATGTCAGAATCTGCTGCGGCTTAAGTCGGGCAGCGGGTCTCGGTCTGGCTGGCGTCCAGCTTGATCTCGGAGACCGAGATGGTCAGCGAGCCGGGCGTGGCCAGATGGAAGGGCACCTCGACGCGGGACAGGTCGCCGCCGTCGGTGCGGAAGCAGGTCAGCGGGATGCGCGCGACCTGCCAGCGGGCGGCCGGGGCCAACTTCAGCAGATTAGTCACATCGACCGCCCCGCCGCCCAGCGACAGACGCACCGTATCACTGGGCGCCGCGTCGATGCGGTAGCGGAAGCTGAGCGCCACCGCGCCATTGGCCTGACGGATCAGGTCGACCGGCGTGCCCCAGATCTCGACGCTGGCGGGACCCGTTCCGGCATAGGCGAACTGCTGGCCGCTTTCCTGCGCCAGATCGTCGATGGGGCGCGAGGTGACGCCGCTGCGCGGGCTGGAGGCGGACTTGGCCGTGCCGGGGCGCGTCTGGCCGCCTGCATCGTTCAGCAGCAGACCCCACGGCGACACGAACCGGCCATCGACGAAATAGCGGTCCAGATTGGCCGCTGCGACGGCGACGCCGCTATCCTCGGACAGACGCCCGACCCGCGCAGGATGGGCGTAGCTGAGGCCATAGCCATAGGCGAACTGCGGGTCATAGCCGGGCTGGCCGACATTCAACGGCTCGCCCTTGGCGTCCTTGGGCCAGCTGAATGACAGCTTGCCGGTGAAGTCGTGGCGGGGCTTGCCCGCACGGTCGCCGATCAGCAGGTCGGCGACCCCCGCCCCTTCCGTGCCCGGCAGCCAGGCGGCGACGAAGGCGTCGGACTGGTTGATCTCAGGATTTGTCCACATCGGGCGGCCCGACAGGAAGACCGAGACGGTCGGAATGCCCGCCGCCTTCAGGCGCTTCAACGTCTCCAGCGGCGCGGTCGGCACATAGGCCAGATTGTCGACGTCGCCCTGGAACTCTGCATAGGGGCTCTCGCCGAAGACGACGATGGCCACATCCGGCTTGGTCGTGAACGATCCGTCGGCGCTGAGGGCCGCAGTACCGCCCGACTGGCTGACGGCCTCATTGATACCCGCCCAGATCGACTGGCCCTGCGGGAAGTCGGCGTTGGTGTTGCCCGTGCCCTGCCAGCTCAGGGTCCAGCCGCCCGAGGCCTGGCCGATGTCATCGGCGGCGGTTCCGGCGACCAGAACCCGTGCATTGGCGCGGATCGGCAGGACGCCTTCATTCTTCAGCAGAACCAGCGACTTGCGCACCGCTTCACGCGCCAAGGCGCGGTGGGCGGGCGAGGCCAGCTCTTCGAACCGGCCTTCGACGGGGCGTTCGGCGTTGAACAGGCCGGCCTTGACCTTGGCCGTCAGGATGCGGCGCACGGCGTCTTCGATGCGGGCGGCGGGGATTTCGCCCGAGCGCGCCTGCGCCAGAGTGCTGGCGTACAGCGGCTTCCAGCTGTCGGGCGCCATCAGCATGTCGATGCCCGCATTGACCGCCAGCGCACAGCTTTCGTTGGTGCAGCCCGGCAGTTGGCCGTGGGCGTTCCAGTCCGAGACGACGAACCCCTTGAAGCCCAGCGGCCCGTGCAGCACGTCGCGCAGCAGGGTGTCGTTGCCCGAATGCTTGTATCCGTTCCAGCTGGAGAAGCTGGCCATGATGGACAGAACGCCCGCATCGATCGCCTGGACATAGCCGCCCAGGTGGATGTCGATCAGCTCCTGCTCCGTGCCGGTGAAATCACCCTGGTCTTTTCCTCCGTTGGTCCCGCCGTCAGCCAGGAAGTGTTTGGCCGAGCCCGCGATATGGCCGGGCGCCAGCGGCTGACCGGCGACCAGCGGACCTTGCAGGCCCAGGGTCATCGGCCCGGCATAGGCGCGCTGCACCTCCGGGTTCTCGGCATAGCCCTCATAGGTGCGGCCCCAGCGGTCGTCGCGCGGCACGGCCAGCGTCGGGCCGAACGTCCAGTCGGCGCCGGTCACGGCGACTTCCAGCGCGGTGGCCACGCCGATGCGGTGGATCAGGTCAGGATCGCGCGCGGCGCCCAGGCCGATGTTGTGCGGGAAGATGGTCGCGCCCGGCACATTGTTGTGCCCGTGAACGGCGTCGATGCCGTAGATCAGCGGGATCACCGTGCCGCCGCGCGCGGCGTTGGCGGCGCGGAAGGCCTGGGCCAGCTCCAGCCATTTCGGCGGCGCGGCCTTGTCGTCGCCCCACGGGCCGGAGCTGCCGCCCGCCAGGATCGAGCCCAGCGGATAGGTCTTCAGGTCTTCCGGCGTGATCGAGGAGATGTCCGCCTGGATCAGCTGCCCCACCTTCTCCTCCAGCGTCATGCGCCGGATCAGGTCGGTGACGAAGGCGTCGGTCTGGGCGTCGCTGATGGCGTCCGGCGTGGCGGCGCGCGGCCAGATGGCGGGATTGGCGCGGGCGGCCTCGGGCACCGGAATGGTCTGGGCCAGCACCGAAGAGGCGCCGCCCAGGGCGATCGTCAGGGCAATCAGGGAAGCGGCTGTGCGACGCATGAATATTCCTCGTGTTTCAGAACGAGGACGTGCGGACTGTGTCGGAAGGCACAGGCCCGCAGCGGCGGAATGCTCCCATCCCTGCCCGACCACGCGGCGCGTCTGCTCCCGAGCGATCGATCCGCCGCCCTTACCTTTACGATAAGGGCGGCGAACGGGGGTATCGTCAAGCGATTTTTGAGAACGTTCTCAAACATTCACCGCGCCATTTGACGCACGGTGAAGGATCATCAGATTTTTGAGCGGCTTAGGCCGGCAGGTCCTCAGCCAGGATCGCCATTTCGAACATGAACGAACCTTCTTCGTCCTCGTCCTCGAAGACGATGCCGATGAACTCGTCGCCGACGTAGACTTCGGCCGAGTCGTTCTGCTTGGGACGGGCCTTCACAATGATGCCGCCGGTGTTGAAGGTGCGCTTGAGGTGGGCCTCGATGCGCTTCAGGTCGGTGTCTTTCACGGGTGGCCTCATAGTCCTTGGATTGGCGGCGGACCCTAGAGAAGTCGGGCCTTCAGGGGAACTGGCAGATGAATTTTTCCGCAGCACCTGGAATGCCATCCCCTGCCGACAGAGCGCCTATAATGGCGCCATGGCAATGGCGAAGCCCAGACGGTCAGGACGGCGCAACTGCACGACTCTCGCCACGATCCGCTTGACCAAGGCGTCTGCGATCTGCTGATCCACAGACCCGTCGATTTTCGAGAAGCGCGACATGAATAAAAACGAGAGAGTGAAGGTCGCCATCGGCTTTCCGCTGGGCCTGTGCCTGGGCATCATCTTCGGCGCCCTGATCCACAACATGGCCATCGGCATCATCGTTGGCCTGGCGCTGGGCTTCGGCGTCGTGACGTTCAGCCGCAGGAAGCCATAAACGGCCTTCAGATCACGAAGTCGTACACGACCTCGGCCAGGGTGTGGTCCATCGTCCGGGCGGGTTCTGCGCCTGTGGGGCAGTTGACCAGACGGGCCGGAACGCCTGCGACGGTGCAGCCCGTCGGCACGTCCTTCAGCACCACCGAACCGGACGCCACCTTGGCGAAATCGCCCACGTGGATATTGCCCAGCACCTTGGCCCCCGCGCCCAGCAGGACGCCATTGCCGATCTTGGGGTGACGGTCGCCGCGTTCGGCGCCGGTGCCGCCCAGGGTCACATTGTGCAGCATGGAGACGTCGTCGCCGACCACCGCCGTCTCGCCGATGACGATGCCGGTGCCGTGGTCCAGGAACAGCCCCTTGCCCAGACGCGCCGCCGGATGGATGTCCAGCTGGAACAGTTCGGAGATGCGGCTCTGGAAGTGGAAGGCCAGCGTCTCGCGCCCCTGCCCCCAAAGCCAATGCGCCACGCGCCAGCCCTGCAACGCCTGGAAGCCTTTGAAATAAAGGAAGGGCTGCAACAGGTTGCGGATCGCCGGGTCGCGCTCGGCGACGGCCTGCAGATCGGCCTCGGCGGCCTCGACAATGCTGGGATCAGCCTTGAAGGCAGACAGGCAGACTTCGCGCACCGACATGGCGCTCATTTCGCCATCGGCCAGCTTGCGCGCGATCTGGAAGCTCAGCGCGCCGGACAGGTCATCGTGCGACAGGACGACCGCGTTCATCTGGGAACCCAACTGCGGTTCTTCGCGCGACGCAGCCTCGGCCGAGGCGCGCAACTGGCGCCACACGCTGTCGTTTTCCGCGACGATTTCCAGCTTGGCCATGATCGGCTCCTTCGGGGTCATCATACGCGCCCAAGCAGGGCGCGCGCCAGCGCTTCGGGCAGTTCCCCGTTCTGGGCCATATGGTAGGCGCGGTAAGCCGTCGCCACCGTCAGGCCGTCGCGCACAGTCCCCCGCCCGATTTCCTCCAGCAGCGCGGCAAATGGAACACGCACGATGGTGATGACCTCGGTGGGATCAGGCGCGACCGGCACGGGGCCAAGCCCCCAGGCCAGCCAGGTGTAGGCCATCTCGGTCGTGACCGAGTTCGACACCTCCATCGTCAGGGCGGGCGCCCAGTGGGCGGCCTCCAGCCCGGCCTCTTCGGCCAGTTCCCGCCGCACCCCGTCGAACGGATCCTCGCCCACCGGCGCGCCGCCCTCGGGTATTTCCCAGGAGTATGTGCCCAGGGCGAACCTCTGCTGGCCGACCAGAACCACCGTGCCGTCGTCGTGGATCGGCAGCACCCCGGTAGCGACATTCTTGGGCTGCATGATCGTATAGTCGCTGGCCAGCCCCGTCGGCGCCACGACCTGATGCTGGGTCAGGCGCATCCAGGGGTTCTCGAACACCGTCCGCTCGCTCTCGCGACGCCATGCAGGCGGCTTGACCAGCCCCTTGGCCCACTGCGGTTCGTCGACGGGTTTCGGCGTATTGTTCATGCTGCGGGTATGGCGGATCGGGGGTCAAAAGCCTAGCTAGGCGGCATGACCCAGTTGCCCGTTTACGCCCTGAACGACGCCGTTCCCCTGCCCGTCCCGTCGCCTGAGTTCCGTCGGCGACTGGCCCAGCGCCGTTCGGCCCCGGCGCAGTCCCTGACCGCCCCCGGCCCGACCGACGCCGAACTGGACGAGATCCTGCTGCTGGGCGCCCGCACGCCGGATCATGGCAAGCTGTTCCCGTGGCGGTTCGTGGTTCTGGGTCCGCAGACGCGTGCTGAAATCGCTGAACGCCTGGCGGTCCTGGCCGAGGTCCGCAACAAGCCCGCCAAGGATCAGGCCGTGCTGGCCAAGCTGACGACGGCGCCGGTCACCATCCTGGTCATCTCCACCCCCATCCCCGACGCCAAGCCGATCTGGGAGCAGGAGCTGTCGGCGGGCGCCGTCTGCATGAACCTGGAACACGCCGCCAGCGGCTTCGGCTATTCGGCCAGTTGGATCACGGACTGGTACGCCTATGACGCTGAAGGCTCCGCCCTGTTCGGCGTCAAGGACGGCGAAAAGGTCGCCGGCTTCATCCACATCGGAACCCTGACCGAACCACCTCTGGAGCGTCCCCGCCCAGAAATCGCCACGAAGGTCACACGCTTGCCGTAACTCGGCGGCATAAAGTCGCTTCACGTCGGTTTAGTCTCGACCGCCGCCGCCTCCTCCCCCAAGGCCTCAGTATGGATTCCCTGTTGCAAGCCGTGGGCGACTTCATCGCCCGCAATCATATGTGGGCCGGCGTACTCCTGGGCCTGATCACCTTTCTAGAGTCCCTGGCGGTCATCGGCGCCTTCGTGCCGGCGACCGGTCTGCTGGTCGCGGCGGGCGGTCTGATTGCGGCGGGGGTTCTGGACCCGGCCAATGTCATCATCGGCTGCGTCGTCGGCGCCGTGCTGGGCGACGCCGTCAGCTATTGGGCGGGCCGCCACCTGGGCATCCGCTTCCTGCAGCGCCCGATGTTCAAGCCGCACCGCCGCCGCATCGCCTGGACGCGTCTGTACTGCCGCCGCTACGGGGTTCTGTCGATCTTCGTGGGCCGTTTCTTCGGCCCCTTGCGCGCCTTCGTGCCGCTGACGCTGGGGATGCTGCGGATGCGCCAGCGGTCGTTCCAGTTCGGCAATGTGACCTCGGGCATCGTCTGGGTTCTGGCCATGCTGGCGCCGGGCTATCTGGCGGCCCAGGGCCTGGCGAAGATGGAGTTGCTCAGCGAAGCCCACGGCCCCACCCTGCTGATCGGCGCCATCGCCGTGGCCATTCTGGTGGTCGCCATCGTCTATCGTGCGGTGAAATCGCGCATGAGCCGCAAGTCGGCCGTCATGCGCGGGGCGCTGGAGAGCCGCTGACCGCCTCCTCTTCCGGTCGGTGCACGATCGACACCAGCACCACCGAAATGATCATCAGCAGGAACCAGCTGCCCAGCTTGGCCAGGGACACCATCTCCCAGCCGTCGGCCTGCCCCGGATAGGTCCAGGCCCGGCCCAGGGTGCCCAGGTTCTCGGCGAACCAGATGAACAGGGCCACCAGCCCATAGCCCAGCAGGAGCGGCATCGACCTGCGCCTGCGGTCCGCCGTGAAATAGAACCAGCCCCGCCCGAACAGCAGCGCCGTCGCCACGAACAGCCCCAGCCGCACGTCCGGCAGCCAGTGGTGCGCAAAGAAGTTCACGTAAATGGCCGCCGCCAGCACCCAGGTCGTCCACAGCGGCGGATAGCGCCTGACCCGGATATGGAAGATGCGCTGCACCCGCGCGATGTAGCTGCCGACCGCCGCATACATGAAGCCCGAAAACAGCGGCACGGCGCCGATCCTCAGCAGGCTATCCTCGGGATAGACCCACGACCCATGCGCCGTCTTGAACAGCTCCATGATCGTGCCGGCGATGTGGAACAGGAAGATGACCCGCGCCTCCTCCCAACTCTCCAGCCGGAAGGCCAGCATCGCCGCCTGAATGACCAGGGCTCCGACCACCAGAAAGTCATAGCGCGACACCACCGCCCCCTCCGGCCACAGCAGCCAGGTGCCCATGATCAGCACCAGCATCAGCCCGCCGAACAGACAGGCCCACCCCTGCTTCAGCCCGAACCACAGGAACTCCAGCCCGTACCGGCTCCACGTCCTCTGATCCGCGCGCGCCTGCACCCGCTCAAGAAGGTCGCGCCCCCAGGTTTCGAGCGGTAGCCGATTGCGCGCGCTTTCTCTCGAGGCAGGCTTCGGCGAACGAGGACCATCAGGCGTAGGGTCATGCATGCCGCAAACCCTAGGGTCTGATGCCGCTCACGCAAAGTCGGAGTCATTTCCCTTCTCCCCTTGCGGGAGAAGGTGGCCCGATGGGCCGGATGAGGGGGCGGTCATCGGCAGGAACAGAAATCCCATCATCCGACTTCGCTTCGCCGCCTCCACGAACAGCGGTATTATTATTGCGGCCAAATCGATTACGAACCATCATCTCGCTCGATGACCAGACAAGCTCCGGGCCTCTATTGGGTAGCGCCGTTTAGTCCAGCAGGGCTTTTCAGGTGGTTCTACCTGAAGCGACAGATCGAAAAGCACTGGCATTTAGCCATCGAATGGCGCCGGGCCCGTCCAGAAGACTGGCCCTCAAAACCCATCGGCGGCGAGTTCGCTCACGCCAGACATTGGGGATATGGATACGTCTCTGAGCAGGGCTCCAAACTACTGTTCGTCGTTCCCCGCGGATGGGAAGAGCCGGAATGGGAACTGGCCGAGTTTGATAGAGCACTTAAGCAGTGGCGCCGCCTTGGGTATTTCGAGCCTTTGTCGCCAAACTGGACAATGCCTGCCTATCGACAATAACCAATTCGAAATGCCGTTGCGTTTCAATGTGAAAGCATCGCCCCGTACAGAACAGACGCCGCCCCTCACCCCCGCCCGCGATAGGTCGGCACGCCTTGATCGGGCAGCCACAGGCCTTCCGGCGCCACGCCCGTCTGCCAGAAGACGTCGATGGGGATGCCGCCGCGCGGGTACCAGTAGCCCCCGATGCGCAGCCATTTCGGCTGCAGCAGGTCGGCCAGTTTGCGGCCGATGGCGACGGTGCAGTCCTCGTGGAAGGCGCCGTGGTTGCGGAAGCTGGTCAGGTACAGCTTCAGGCTCTTTGACTCGACCAGCCAGTCACCCGGCGCATAGTCGATGACGATGTGGGCGAAGTCGGGCTGGCCGGTCACCGGGCACAGGCTGGTGAACTCCGGCGCCGTGAACCGGGCCAGATACAGGGTGTCCGCGTGCGGGTTCGGCACCCGCTCCAGCACGGCGGTTTCGGGGCTGGTCGGGGCCGCGGTCTGGGCGCCCAGTTGGCTCAGGTTGTCGGTGTAATGCGTCATGCCCGCCATTTAGGCGTTCGCGTCATCCATGAAAATCCTCCTTTGCGCGGCGGATGGGCCAGGTCCGCGCCGAAACCCGCCTCAAGACGCGGAAATGCGAAGATTTAGCCTTTCGATTTCAGCCCCCTGATTTCACGACACCCCAATCAACGCACGGCGGCGCGAACCTGGGTTAAGCTGGCCGCGCCAGTCTGCAAGGCCGCGCATTTCAGACGATTCAGACTATTCAGACTGTGTTTTTTCTTGGCGCACGCAATCCATTGCCTTACCCGGCGACAGCCGGTTATCCGTAGCGAAAGAAAACCAAGGAGACGCTCGTGGCTATTCCCGCATCGCTGCAAAAGGGCCTGACCCTGCCGATCATTTCGGCCCCCATGTTCCTGGTCTCCGGCCCGGACCTGGTGGTCGAAGCCTGCAATGCGGGCGTCATCGGCACCTTCCCGTCCCTGAACCAGCGCACGACCGAGGGCTATCGGGAGTGGATCCACGAGATCAAGGCGCGGCTGACGCCGGACGCCGCCGCCTTTGGCGTCAATCACATCGTCCACCCGACCAACCCCCGTCTGATGGCGGACATGATGGTGTCGGTCGAGGAGAAGGTGCCGCTGATCATCACCTCGCTGGGCGCGGTGCGCGACGTGGTCGATGCGGTGCATGGCTATGGCGGTCAGGTCTTCCACGACATCGCCAACATCCGCCACGCCCGTAAGGCCGTAGAGGCGGGCGTCGACGGCCTGATCCTGGTCGCCAACGGCGCGGGCGGCCATGCGGGCATCATCAACCCCTTCGCTCTGGTCAACGAGGTCCGCAGCTTCTTTGACGGAACCATCATCCTGTCGGGCGCCATCTCGACCGGCCAGGACGTGGCGGCGGCCCTGATGCTGGGCGCCGACTTCGCCTATATGGGCACCCGCTTCATCAACACGACCGAGGCCCTGGCGGCGCCGGCCTACAAGCAGATGATCATCGACAGCGGCTCGACCGACATCGTCCACACACCCGCCGTTTCCGGCATCCCGGCCAACTTCATGAGCAAGTCTCTGGTCGAGAACGGCATCGACCCCAAACACCTGCCCGAGCACAAGCTGGACATGGGCGACGAGGCCAAGGCGTGGAAGACCGTCTGGTCCGCGGGCCAGGGCGCAGGCGCCATCCACGACGTCCTGCCGACCGCCGAACTGGTGGGCCGTCTGCGGCAAGAGTTCGCTCAGGCGACGGAAGAATTCGCGAAAAAGGCGCCCGCTCGCTAAGAGGGAGCCTGACACGCCCGCCGCGCGTTGGAGCCCTCATGATCCGCATCGCCTCGCCCGCCCCGCTCGGTTTCGCTCTTGTGCTGGCCGCCTTCGCCACGCCTGCCCTGGCGCAGGCGGGCGGCGACTGGGACTTCCAGGTGGGCGCAGGCTCGGACAACCGGTCCAAGAACGTCTCCAAGTCGCAGACAGACCCCTACGCCTTCGGTTCGGCGACATGGGAAAGCGCCAACGGCCTGTTCTACGCCGGTCCGGGCTTTGAAACGATCAAGGCCGGCGGCTCCAAGGTCGAACTGAACATGGTCGCAGGCTATCAGCCCGAGGCCTTCGGCTATCAGTTCGATCTGAACGTCGCCTACAAGAACCGCGCGGGCGCCGACGACGGCTATGACGACGACACCTGGGAGTTCACGGGCAACATCAGCCGCTCCATAGGCCCTGCCCGCGCCCGGTTGCAGGTCCAGTATTCGCCCGACGCCGCCGGATCGAACGAGGGCTTCGTCTGGGTCGAGGGCCGCGTGGGCTGGACCTTCACGCCGAAACTGGACGGCACCCTGGCCGTGGGCCGCCGTGAACAGGACAACGGCCCCGACTACACCGGCTGGAACGCGGGCGTGACCTACGCCCTGACCGAAAAGCTGGATCTGGACCTGCGCTACTACGACACCTCGGCCCATTCGGCGGGGGAACAGTACGGCGACGCCCTGGTCGCCAAGATTTCATACGCGTTCTGAGCGGCGCCCCCTTGCGCATGGGTTGTCGGCTTCCCATCTAGGGCTGGTCGATCTCACTGCGTAACGCCGCTGCTCCCTTTGCATCTACGCACCGAGGTCCAAAAGCCGATCCCATTCAGACCCGACAGGCCGACCAGGGATCCCTCCCTGCGGTCAACGCCAGACGGAGGTCTCCAAATGGCTACCGGCACTGTTAAATGGTACAACCCCACCAAAGGCTACGGCTTCATCGCACCCGATGACGGCGGCAAGGACGTCTTCGTCCACGCCTCGGCTGTCGAAACCTCCGACGTGGGTTCGCTGAACGAAGGCCAGAAAATCGCCTACGAAATCGAGCGCGACTCGCGCTCGGGCAAGGAATCCGCCGGCCGTCTCAAGGCGGCGGAGTAGGACAAGCTCCAGGCGTCCAACACGAACGAACCGCCCACGACCCGGATGGGCGCCATCGCCTTTGACGGCGAGATCACGCGCCTGCTGCCGCTTGGCGGTCGCCGTGTCCGCCTGGACAACGGCCATCTGATCACGGTCTTGCCCTCGCTGGGCGCCCAGACGGGCGTCTCGCTGCTGGGTGACCGTGTGACGGTGGAAATCGCCTTCAATCAGCTGAAGGGCTGGCGCCTGTCGCGCCGGCCCCGACGCCGTTTTCAAAACGGATGCCGCCATGACCCCGCTCGCTGACATGATCCCCGCAATGACCGATGCAGACCTTGTGACCCTGCGCGCCAATGCTGCGCGTCTGGTCGAGCATGGCGCCTCGACGCAGGTGATCGCCGCCTCCGACATCATCCCGGTCATCGATACCGAAATCGCGCGTCGCGCCGCCCTGCCCAAGGCCGCAAAGGCCCCGGTGAAGCGCGCCGCTCCCAAGAAGAAGCTGCCGCCCGTCACCGGCCACCAGACCGCGCTTCCGGGTTGAGGCTGCACTCCGTCGTCATCCTCGCCACGCGGCCAGGATGACGACCTGAAGCACTGTCAGCCCAGCGCCTGATCCAGATCCGCGATCAGGTCTTCGACATTCTCCACGCCGACCGAAAGACGGATCAGATTATCCGTCACGCCGCCCGCCTCGCGGACTTCCTTGGGCACGCTGGCATGGGTCATGATCGCCGGGTGGTTCACCAGGCTTTCGACGCCGCCCAGAGACTCCGCCAGAGTGAAGACCTGAACCCGCTCCAGCACACGCTTGGTGCGCTCCAGATCCCCGTCCAGGATCACCGTCACCATCCCGCCGTAGCCGCCGCTCATCTGGCGTGCGGCCAGCTCATGTTGCGGGTGGGCGATCAGGCCGGGATAGATGACCTTCGCGATCCCTGCCCGCGTCTCCAGCCAGCGAGCGATGGTCAGGGCGTTCTCGCAGTGCGCCTTCATCCGCAGCGCCAGGGTCTTCAGACCCCGATTGGCCAGGAAGGCGTCGAACGGCCCCATGATCCCGCCGACCGAGTTCTGCAGGAACTTGATCCGCGTCGCCAGGTCGGCATCGCCGGTGACCAGCACCCCGCCGATGATGTCCGAATGGCCGTTCAAATATTTGGTCGCCGAGTGCATGACTACGTCCGCGCCCAGGCTCAGCGGCTGCTGGCAGAAGGGGGTGGCGAAGGTGTTGTCCACGACCAGCAGCAGCCCATGGGCCTTGGCCACCTTTGACAGGGCGGCGATGTCGGCCAGCTTCATCAGCGGGTTGGTGGGCGTCTCGACCCACAGCATCTTCGTCCTGGGCGTGATCGCCGCCTCGACCGCCGCGATGTCGCTCAGGTCCACATAGGCGAAGTCCAGCCCCATGGTGCGACGCCTCACCCGTTCGAACAGCCGCCACGAGCCGCCGTAAAGGTCGTCGCCTGTGACAATGTGATCGCCCGCATCCAGCAACTCCAGCGCGGTCGAGGTCGCCGCCATGCCCGAGCCGAAGCCGAACCCGTGCGTCCCGCCCTCCAAGTCCGCGATACAGACCTCAAACGCCTCGCGCGTCGGGTTCTTGCCCCGCGCATACTCATACCCCTTATTCACGCCCGGGCTTTCCTGGGCATAGGTCGAGGTGGCGTAGATCGGCGTCATCACTGCGCCCGTCGTCGGGTCGGGATGCTGACCGGCATGGATGGCGCGGGTCGAAAACCCTTGGCTGTTCTTCTTGTCAGTCATCGACTTAGCGATTCAGGCTGAGGTGGTTGATGAGGTCGGTGCGGGTGATCAGGCCGACGAATTTCTCGCCGTCCAGCACGATGGCCACGCGGTCACGGTCGAAGACGGGGATCAGGGCGTCGAGCGACTCCTTGACCTGCACCGTGTCCAAATCCCGCGTCATGGCCGAGGCGACCGGCTTGGCGAACCGTTCCTTGCGCGTGATCTCGTCGGTGTTCATCACCTGGATCAGGTCGCTTTCGTCCAGAATGCCGACCAGACGCCCGTCGTCGATGATCGGCAGCTGGGACACGTCCGCACCCTTCATCCGCTTGAAGGCGGTGTCCAGGGTGTCGTCCGGCCCAGCGACCACGACGTCGCCCTTTTCGTATTTGCGGTTGATCAGGTCCGACAGGTCGCCGTGGATTTCACGCTCGCCCAGGCCCTGATCGGCCAGCCAGGCGTCGTTGTAGACCTTGGACAGATATTTGGCGCCGGTGTCGCAGACGAAGGTGACGCAGGTCTTGGCCTCGGTCTGCTCGCGGCACCAGCGCAGGGCGGCGGCGATCAGGGTGCCCGACGACGAGCCCGCCAGAATCCCTTCCTTCAACAGCAGTTCGCGCGCGGTGCTGATCGCCTCGGCGTCAGAGATCGAATAGGCCTTGTCGATCAGGCTCATGTCCGCCGTGTCCGGCACGAAATTCTGACCAATGCCCTCGACGGTGTAACCGCCCTCCGGCCCCGGCACGCCGTCGTTGACGATGCCTGCCAGGGTAGAACCAACCGGATCGGCCAGAATGATCTCGGCCTTGGAGCCGACGCTTTTCAGATAGCGCGCCGTGCCTGTGATCGTGCCGCCCGAACCGATGCCCGCAACCAGGGCGTCGATGTCGCCGCCCGTCTGGCTCCAGATTTCCGGCCCCGTGGTCTTCACATGGGCCTCGGCGTTGGCGTCATTGGCGAACTGGTTGACGTAGAAGCCGCCGGGAATGCCCTGGGCCAGACGCTCGGCCATGTCGGTGTAATATTCAGGATGCCCGTGCGGAACGTCCGAGCGCGTCAGGCGTACATCGGCGCCCATGGCCCGCAGATGCTGGATCTTTTCCTTCGACATCTTGTCAGGAATGACCAGAAGCACCTTATATCCCCGCGCCCGGCCGACCAGTGTCAGCGCCAGGCCCGTATTGCCGGCCGTCGCCTCGACGATGGTGCCGCCCTCTTTCAGGAAGCCTTCCTTCTCCGCCGCATCCAACATCTCGACCGCAATCCGGTCCTTGATCGATCCGCCGGGGTTCTGGGATTCCAGCTTGAGCAGCAGCCGGCATTTCCCGGTGTCGATCTTCGTCACCTCCACCATCGGCGTCTTGCCGATCAGATCCAGCGGCGACTTCACAGGCGCGCTCAGGGCGGGGGCGGATAGGGACATCAACGACTCCATTCGGGGTTCAGCGGAAGCTGAAGCTCCGCAATCACTCGGTCAACTCATGCAAGATTTGACCCAAGGGCGCGGTTCCGCGCTACGAAAGACATAATGAGCAAATCACCCAAGAGGCCGCCCGCCGGTCTCCCCGACAAAGACACCCTCGTCGCCTTCCTGCGAGAGGCCGGATCGGCCGAGAAGACCGATATCGCACGCCACTTCGGGCTAAAGGGCGGCGACCGCCGGGCCCTGCGCGAAATGATCCGCGAGCTGGAGGCCGAAGGCAGGCTGGGCAAACGCGGCCGCAAGGGCTTTTCCGAAGCCGGCGCCCTGCCCCCCGTCGGCGTCGCCGATGTGATCGAACGCGATGTGGACGGCGAACTCTACGTCCGCCTGGTCGAGGCCAGCCCCGATGCGCCCCAGGCCCTGCTGATCCCCGACAAGACCAAGGCCGCCCCCGGCATGGGCGACCGTCTGCTGGTCAAGTTCCAGCGCGGTGCCGAAGGCTGGGAGGCCCGGCTGATCAAGAAACTCGATATCGGCACGAACCGTGTTCTGGGCGTGATCCGCAAATCGGCGCGCGAGACGCGGGTCGAGCCGGTCGACCGCCGCTCCAAGGATGTGCTGCTGGTGCCCCAGGCCCAGTCCGGCGACCTGCGCGACGGCGATCTGGTCCTGGCCGCCATCGAAAAGGGCGAGCATCGCTATGGCCCCAAGCGCGGCAAGATTCTTGAGAACATCGGCAAGGAGGACGACCCCCGCGCCGCCTCCCTGATCGCCATCTACGCCCACAGCATCCCGACCGGCTTCTCCGAGGCCGTCGAGCGTGAGGCCGAGGATCAGGAACTGCCGACGCTGAAGGGCCGCGAGGACCTGCGCGAGGTTCCCTTCATCACCATCGACCCCGCCGACGCGCGCGACCACGATGACGCCGTCTATGCCGCCCGCGACGAAGATCCCAAGAACCCCGGCGGCTGGATCGTCTGGGTCGCCATCGCCGACGTCGCCGCCTACGTGCGCCCCGGCTCCCAACTGGACCGCGAGGCCCGCGAAAAGGGCAACTCGACCTATTTCCCCGACCGCGTCGAACCGATGCTGCCGGAGGTGCTGTCAAACGGCCTGTGCAGCCTGAAGGAGGGCGAGAACCGCGCCTGCATGGCCGTGCGCATGGTCTTCGACAAGGACGGACGAAAGACGGGCCACAAGTTCGTGCGCGGCCTGATGCGGTCGCATGCCAAACTGTCTTACGAACAGGCCCAGGCCGCAATCGACGGCCAGACAGACGACGCCACCGGCCCGATCATGGAGGCCATCCTCTATCCGTTGTGGAACGCCTATCACGCCATGCTGAAGGGCCGCCTGAAGCGCAGCCCGCTGCAGATCGAATCCGCCGAGCGCCGCATCCGCATGGCCCCTGACGGCGGCATCGCCTCCATCGAGAAGCGCACCTCGCTTGAGGCGCACCGGCTGATCGAAGAAATGATGATCCAGGCCAATGTCTGCGCCGCCGAGACCCTGGAGCAGAAAAAGACGCCCCTGATCTACCGCATCCACGATGCGCCCAGTCAGGAGAAGATCTTCAACCTGGCCGACTTCCTGCACACCATCGGCAAGCCGTGGAACAAGGGCGAGCCGGGCACGACCAAGCGGTTCAACAAGCTGTTGGACGAGACGCGCGACACCGAACACGCCGACGTGGTCAACGAGGTCGTCCTGCGCACCCAGATGCAGGCCATCTATTCGCCGGAGAACGTGGGCCACTTTGGTCTGAACCTGGACCGCTATGCCCACTTCACCTCGCCCATCCGGCGCTATTCCGACCTGATTGTGCATCGCGGCCTGATCCGGGCCCTGAATCTGGGCAAGGATGGGCTGACGGATCGCGAGATCGCCGAACTGCCCGCCATCGCCGAACAGGTCACCTCGACCGAGCGGCGCTCTATGGCCGCTGAACGCGATGCGATGGACCGCTATATCGCCGCCTTCCTTGAGGAGCATATCGGCGCGACCTTCGCCGGGCGCATCACCGGCGTGACCCGTTTCGGCCTGTTCATCCGGCTGGAGGACACGGGCGCCGATGGTCTGGTCCCCGTCTCGACCCTGGGCAGCGAATATTTCACCCACGATGACCGCGCCCACGCCCTGGTCGGGGAACGCACCGGCAAGCGTTTCACCCTGGGCCGGATGGTCGAGGTCAAGCTGCGCGAGGCCACGCCCGTCACCGGCGGACTGGTCTTTGAAATGCTCAGCGAGCCCGAACCCCGCGATCCCGACGCCCCGGCCCCGCGCTACGGCATCCGTGGAAGGGGCGGCGACGGGCCGCCCATGCGCGGCAAGAACCGTCCTGGCGGCCCCAAGCCCCGCAACGGCTCCAAACCCTCTGGCGGCCTGAAGGGCGTCAGGAAGGGCAAGCGGAAATGAACCGGCCCTTCGACGCTGCACAGGATCTGGCCGACGCCCCGCGCGTCGGCGGCGCCCAGCGCCCGAAGGACGCCGCCACCCTGATCCTGACGCGCGGCGGATCGAAGCCTGAGGTTCTGATGGGGCGGCGTGCGCCCGGCCATGTCTTCATGGCATCGAAATGGGTCTTTCCCGGCGGACGAATTGACCGGTCGGACTTCACCGCCGCATCCGCTGGCGACCTGTCGTCCGATGCCGCGCGCCGCCTGGCTGCCGAGACCCCCGCACGCCGCGCTCGCGCCCTGGCCCTGACGGCGGTGCGCGAGACGTTCGAGGAGACGGGCCTGATCCTGGGCCGCCCCGCCCCGCCCGCCGCCGTCGCCGGGCCCTGGCGGGAATACCGCCAGGCGGGCGCCCTGCCCGATCTGTCGGTCCTGTCCTACATCGCCCGCGCCATCACCCCGCCGGGCCGCACGCGCCGCTTTGACGCCCGTTTCTTCATGGCCCCCGCCGAAGCCCTGCTGACGCCTGAACCGACGTCAGGCTCTGGCGAATTGGACGAGATCGCCTGGCTGCCTCTGGACGAGGCCCGCACGCTGGACCTGCCCGCCATCACCCGTTTCGTGCTGGGGGAGTTGGCCGAACGGCTTGAGCATCCCGACCGCCCCCTGCCCTTCGTTCGCATGGTGCGCGGCCAGCATGTGGTCGAACACAGGGACTGACACATGGCGGGCCAGCCCATCACGCTTCGGTTGACGATCCGGGACCCGGTCCCCGACGTCGCCTACAGCCTGCAGGACAAGACCAACGCCCCGGTCGAGGTCCGGATCGCCGGCGACGCCCCGCTCAGCTTCGACGCGCCGATCACCTTGACGGACGACAACCGTTTCACCGGCCCGTTCGTGCGGCGTGAAGGCCCCACCCGCCGCTTCGTCTATATCTGCATCGGTGCCTCGGCGGGCCAGCACGGCAGCGAATGGAGCCGCCGCGCCAAGATCGACATTCACGACATCCCCGCCGCGCTGCTGGCTCAGGCGCGTGACGGCGTCGTGTTGGAGATCGTTCTGCCGGGACGCGGCAAGGATGGGACGCCCGCCTGTGCGACGGTGCGTCCCCTCCAGCCCTGGCGCGCTGCCTGACCTAGCTTGCGACCGGCTTGGTCAGGTCGAACTCGACCCGGAAATGCCGGTTCGGACGGCGCAGTTCATAGGCGAAGGTCTCATGTGGATGGACCTCGATGGCCCAGGTGTTGGTCGTCGAAACCGTCGCGTTATTGGCGTTGAACAGCGCGATGGATTCCGCGTCCACCGGGAACTCCTGCCGTTTCGCCGTGCCCTCGTTCACCGTATCGCCGCCGTACCAGTGCAGCACGTCTGTCGTGCCGTCCTCATGTCGGTGATCATGCTTCAGGCGCAGGCCGACATCTCCCCTGGTCACAACCCAGGTCCGCGAGCGGTCATCACCCACGGCGAACGGAATGCGAATCTCTGCGTCGGAACAGTCGCGGACATGCATCAACAGCCGTTTGTTGGCGAAATCCGCGTCGGCGGGATCGGTCGTGACGACCCGCCCTTCGAATCGCTGGCCGCACAGGGCGGTCAGGTTTGAGAAGAAGGCGTCTTGCGGATTCGGGGATTCAGCCCCGCCAGCGCAGGATGAAAGGGCGAAACCCAGGGCCGTCGCGGCCAGCGCGTATGCTAATTTCATGCTCCAAGCCTATATGTGCGAAATCCCCTATCAACGTGGCATCACGCCCGTTGACTTTAGGCCGTGTCTGAGTATGTTCCGCGCCTCTTATTTTAAGCGGCTGTCGCCGTCGTAGAGGTATTCCGATGGCCAAACCGGCTTCCATCAAAATCCGTCTGAACTCCACCGCCGACACTGGCTTCTTCTATGTCACCAAGAAGAACGCCCGCACCATGACCGAGAAAATGGTCGTCAAGAAGTACGACCCGGTCGTGCGCAAGCACGTCGACTTCAAGGAAGGCAAGATCAAGTAAGCACTTGATCTGCTAGAAAATACGACGCCCGGCTGATCACTCAGCCGGGCGTTTTTCTTTGTCCGACATGGGCTGTGGTCGTGGCCGCCGAAGGGACTTCAGGCGGCCTTGGCGATGACGATGTTGCGGCCCTTGGCCTTGGCCTCATACACGCCCTCGTCGGCGCGTTTCAGCAGCAGTTCCGGCGTGTCATGAGGCCCGCAGGTGGCCGCCACGCCGATTGAGATGGTTATGGTCAGCATTTCCTTTCCGCCCATGATGCGGAACGGCTGAGAGGCTACGTCCCGGCGAATCCGCTCGGCGACGCGTCCTGCGTCCTCCAGATCTGCGCCCGGCATGACGACCACGAACTCCTCGCCGCCCAGACGGCACGGCAGGTCCACGGCTCGCACATTGGTGGCCAGACGCACGGCGAACTCGATCAGAACCTCATCGCCCGCATCATGACCGAAGCCGTCGTTCACCAGCTTGAAGTGGTCGATGTCCAGCACCAGCAGGGCGACAGAACTGCCGCCATGCACGGCCCGGTTCACCAGGGCGTCCAACTGGCCAGTCATGTAGCGGCGGTTATGCAGCCCGGTAAGAGCGTCCGTGACGGCCAGCTCCAGGCTGGAATCCAGCTTGTCGCGCAGGAAGTCGGTGTAGCGCTTGCGGCGGATCTGCGTGCGCGCGCGCGCCGACAGCTCGTCCGGGTCGATGGGCCGGTTGACCACGTCCGCGGCCCCCAGCTCCAGCGCCTTGACCATGCGCGCCCGATCCATCGGATCGACAACGGCCAGCACCGGCGCCCGGCGCGCATCGCCTGACTTGGACAGGGCCAGCACTCGCAGGCCGTCGAAGGTGTCAGCCGCCACATTGACGATGACCAGGTCCAGCGGTCCGCGCACGGCCTTTATCGCCGCGTCAGCGTTCGCCTCAATCGCCACGCGATGCTCGACGCCCAACTGGTCGGCGATCTTCTTGGCCTGGGCTTCATTGTCATCGACGACCAGAACCCGACCGCCCTCGGCGCGCAGACGCCTGTCGCCGTCGGTGCTGACGCCCATGCGGCGGCTGTTTTCCTCACGCTCGCGCAGCTCGTCCATCACCTGTTTCAGGCGGCTTAGCGAGCGCACCCGCGCAAACAGGATCACATCATCCAGCGGCTTGGTGATGAAGTCGTCGGCGCCTGCCTCAAGTCCGCGTATCTTGTCTTCCCGACCATCCAGGGCGGTGACCAGCACCACAGGAATATGGCGCGTCTCGGCCTGGGCCTTCAGGCGGCGGCAGGTTTCGAATCCGTCCATGCCCGGCATCATCACGTCCAGCAGGATCAGGTCCGGCTGGGTCTCCGCCGCCAGCGTCAGCGCGGTCAGACCGTCGTGACAGGACACCACGTCGAAATATTCGATCGTCAGCTTGGCTTCCAGCAGACGGACGTTGGCCTCAACGTCGTCCACGACCATGACCCGCGCGCTCATCCCAGGTGCTGCCGGACTGTTTCGAGGAAATGCATCACGGAAATCGGCTTGGAGATATAGGCCTCGCACCCGCCCTGGCGGATGCGTTCCTCATCGCCCTTCATGGCGAAGGCGGTCACGGCGATGACGGGGATGTGGTGCAGCTCCTCGTCATCCTTCAGCCACTTGGTGACCTCCAGACCAGATATCTCGGGCAACTGGATATCCATCAGGATCAGATCGGGCAGATGCGCGCGCGCCAGCGCCAAAGCCTGCAGTCCCTCGCGGGTCTGCAGGGTTTCATACCCCTGAGAATCGAGCAGATCATGAAAAAGCTTCATGTTCAGCTCGTTATCCTCGACGATGAGGACTTTCTTGGACATCATCACCTGACCTGCGCTCCCCCATACGCGGAACGCTTCGTTGGATGCGATAGTGGACAAGCAGTCTTAAGTTGGGATGAAGCCAACCTTACGGAGACCTTAAGCGTGGCCATAAAGGCCATCTGTCGCGACTGCCTGTGGACCGGCGAAGACCCTGCTGGCCCGCCTGATCGCCGCTGCCCGTTGTGCGGATCGCGCCGGATCGTCGCCGACCCCGAACTGGACCAGCTGTCCATCGCCCACATGGACTGCGACGCCTTCTACGCCTCGGTGGAGAAGCGCGACCGCCCCGAGTTGCGCGACAAGCCGGTCATCATCGGCGGCGGCAAGCGCGGCGTCGTCTCCACCGCCTGCTATGTCGCGCGCCAGTACGGCGTCGGCTCGGCCATGCCGATGTTCAAGGCGCTGAAGGCCTGCCCCGATGCTGTGGTCATCAAGCCGAACTTCACCAAATACGTCTTTGAATCTGAACGCATCCTGGGGGCGCTGGGCAAGCTGACGCCCTTGATCCAGCCCCTGTCGCTGGACGAGGCCTGGGTCGATCTTTCCGGGACCGAGCGGCTGAACGGCGGCCCGCCCGCCTTCCAGCTGATCCGCTTCCAGAAACAGATCGAGGATGAGACCGGCCTGACCGTCTCCATCGGACTGGCCCCCAACCGCTTCCTGGCGAAAATGGCGTCAGAGATGGACAAGCCGCGCGGCTTCTCGGTCGTGGGCCGGGCCAACGCCCAGTCCCTGCTGGCCCCAAAGCCCGTCACCGCGCTGCCCGGCGTCGGCCCGGTGTTCGGCAAGGCCCTGCGCAGCGACGGCTACGCCACCATCGGCGATCTGGCGCGGGCCGACGTGCGCGATCTGGTCAAGCGGTACGGCGAATCCGGCCTGCGCCTTCACGACCTGTCCCATGCCCGCGACGCCCGCGCCGTGAACCCGACCCACGACCGCAAGGGCATGAGCGCCGAAACCACCTTCAACGAAGACCTGATCGCGGCGCAGGCGTTGGAGGCCGAGCTTTGGCCCCTGTGCGAGAAGCTGGCATCCAAGGCGCGACGCGACGGGGTGGCCAGCCGCGTGGTGGTGCTGAAACTGCGCCGCACCGACTTCAAGATCCTGACCCGCCGCATCAGCCTGCCTGAGCCGATCCAGACCGCCCGCGCCCTGTTCGCCGCCGGGCGTGACCTGCTGAAACCCGAACTGGGCCTGCCCTACCGCCTGATCGGCATCGGCATGGCCGACATTCAGGACGCTGGCGACGCGCCCTCCGGCTTGTTCCAGACCACAGAAACCCGCGCCCTGAAGACCGAACGCGCCATCGACAAGCTGCGCGAGAAGTTCGGCGACAAGGCCGTGGTGGCGGGACGCGCGCTGAAGTCATAGGAAGCATCATGGACCTCGCCAAACGCGCCTATGACCACGGCTTCCGCCTGGACCCGATTGTTCGCAGCCTGCTGGACACGGATTTCTATAAGCTGCTGATGCTGCAGATGATCTGGCGCGAGCATCGCGACGTGCCGGTCACCTTTCAGGTCATCAACCGCACCAAGCGCGTGAGGCTGGCGGAAGAGATCGACATCGGCGTGCTGCGCGACCATCTGGATCACGCCCGCACCCTGCGGTTCACCAACAAGGAGCTGGTCTGGCTGGCAGGCAACAGCTTCTATGGCGTGAAACAGATCTTCTCGCCCGACTTCATCGCCTGGATGACCGACTATCAACTGCCCGAGTATGACCTGTCGGTGGAGGATGGGCAGTATGTGCTGACCTTCTCTGGCGCCTGGGCCGACGTGACCCTGTGGGAAATCCCGGCGCTGGCGATCCTGAACGAACTGCGTTGCCGGGTCGGGATGCGGCGTCTGGGGCGGTTCGAGCTGGACATCCTCTATTCGCGCGCCAAGACCCGGCTGTGGTCCAAGGTCGAGCGTCTGCGGCTCTTGCCCGATCTGGCCCTGTCGGATTTCGGCACGCGGCGGCGTCACGGCTTCCTGTGGCAACGCTGGTGTATTCAGGCCCTGAAAGAAGGATTGGGATCGTCCTTCATCGGCACCTCGAACGTGCTGCACGCAATGGAGAATGATCTGGAAGCCATCGGCACCAACGGCCACGAACTGCCGATGGTGCTGGCCGCGCTGGCCCCGGACGACGCCACTTTGGCCCAGACCCCCTACGCCGTGCTGGACGAATGGCGCAGGCATTATGCGGGCAATCTGCTGATCGTCCTGCCTGACGCCTTCGGCACCGAGGCGTTTCTGGAGCAGGCGCCGGAATGGGTCGCCGACTGGACCGGCTTCCGTCCCGATTCCGCCCCGCCCATCCCGGCGGGCGAGCGCCTGATCGACTGGTGGAAATCGCATGGCCGTGATCCCCGCGAGAAGCTGCTGATCTTCTCGGATGGCATGGACATCGACGGCATCGAGGCGACCCACGCCCATTTCCACGGCCGCGCGCGTCTCAGCTTCGGCTGGGGCACCAATCTGACCAATGACTTCCGCGACTGCTCGCCAGCCTTCGCGCCCGAACTTGAGCCGATCTCCCTGGTCTGCAAGGTGGTCGCGGCAGGTGGCCGCCCCGCCGTCAAACTGTCGGACAATCCGGAAAAGGCGGTGGGCGATCCGGCCGAGATCGAACGCTATCGCCGCGTCTTCGGCGTGCGGGGACTGACGGCTCAGCCCGTCACCGTCTGAAACCCGGCCTTAAGCTCAACGATGCATAAGGGCATCATGAACGCTTTTATCGACAAGATGCGTCGTCGCGCAGGCCGTTATCTCGACGTGCGGCCCATGACCGTCCGACCTGCGCGCGGCGTGCTCAGCCTGTCGTTCGACGACATCCCCGCATCCGCCTGGACCGAGGCCGGGCCGATCCTGGCCGAGCACGGGGTGCTTGCGACCTATTATGTCTGCGGCGGTCTGGCAGGCGGTCGCAACATGGCCTTGCCGCAGTTCGAGGTCGAACACCTGCAAGACCTCTATGAGGCCGGGCACGAGGTCGGCTGCCACACCTATGAGCACGTCTCGACCCTGACCCTGTCGCCCGTCGAATTGGACGCCAGTCTGGCCCGCAACGCCGCCTGGGTGGCCGAGCGTCTGGACGGCTATGAGATGCAGACCTTCGCCTATCCGTTCGGCGACTGCGCCCTGAAGGCCAAACCGGTCATAGACAACCGTTTCCTGTGCGGACGCGGGGTGCGTGATGGCGTCAACGCAGGGACAGCGGACCGCAACCTGCTTCAGGCCATCGGCCTGGAGAGCCGCCGCCTGCCAGGCTATGATCTTGAGAAGCTAATCGAGGAGACGGCGGCGTCAAAGGGTTGGTTGATCGCCTATGGCCACGACGTCAGCGACGCCCCGACCCCCTACGGCTGCCGCCCTGAGAACCTCGATCGTCTGATCCGGCTAGCCAAGGCCGCAAATCTGGATATCCAGCCTGTTGCGGCGGCGTGGCGGTTGGCGACGGCGGGTTGACCACACGAAAACATCGTCACCCTCGGCCTTGACCCGAGGGCCGGGTCGTCCGCCGCATTGCGCATGAGGCCCACAGAATTCGAACTACGCCTGATCCTCGGGTCAAGCCCGAGGATGACGATGCAGCGCAGTTTGGATCAAGGAGTTAGACCGCCTTGCGCCTGTCCGCCCAGGCGATCAGTTCCTTCCTTGGCCAGACCATCAGCCACGACCGCGCGGTGTATTCGCCGCTGTCGATCAGCGCCTTCCGCGACGCCGAGGCCGTGCCAGCACGTTCGGTGTGGATCGGCGCCGGGCCCTGATGCACCATGAAGGCGCCGCCGTTCAGAGGGTTCAGGCGCAGGTGCGCCAGACGCGGACTGATCTCGGTCAGGGGCGGATCATAGAACCAACTGGAGCCAATCATTCCCGCCAGTTCAGGCCGTCCGCGGCACAGCTCCGCCGCCGTGGCCCAGGCCTCGTTCCAGCCGTCCTCGTTGAAGCCGCGCAGCCACCGGCTTTCGGTATGCACCTCCAGCCACGGCTCGCGCTTGGCGCCCGCCGCCAGATAACGGAACAGGGGCTTCAGGCCCCAGCCCTCACGGACATGGGTGATGATCTGGCCTGGTCCGACCGGCGAGCTTAGATCGATCACCTGGCTCTTGGCCGCAGGCACGCTGAGGGCCAAGGAGAAGCGCACATCCTTTGACCAGTGGTCGAAGTCATAGTCGCCCTGGGCCTTGGTCAGGAAGGCGGCCAGTTGCTCGATCCAGTAAGGATACTGGGCCATCACCTCGGCAGGCAGGGCCATGGCCCGCACACGGTCAGGCAGTTGCAGCGTCCACGCCGCCACCAGCCCCCGTCGTACGTCGTTGGACGCATCCGCCCCCAGCACCAGATCGACCGCCTTGGCGGGCAGCTCGAAGTCCCAGTGCGGCGCGGCCTCCACGGCCTTTGCGGCGGCGGGGACCAGAGCGGCGTCCACGCGGGCGCGATCTTCAGGAGAGAGCCTGTCCAGCACGGCCTGGAAGGCAGCAACGTCGGGGGTCAGGTGCATATCCATGTTCGCCAACATCGCACATGACGGTTGGCGAAGCTTTAACCCGTCAAACGGGTGACGCCGCCCTTGCCCCGCGCTAAACCGCGAACAGATAAAAGGAGCCCCCATGACCGTAGAAGCCCGCATCGCCGAACTCGGCATCACCCTTCCTGAACCGGCCAAGCCGGTCGCCAGCTATGTTTCCTTCGTCCGTTCGGGCAACCAGATCACCATCTCGGGCCAGCTGTCGAACGACGCCAATGGCGGGATCAAGGGCACGGTCGGCGTCGACGTGACCCCGGAGCAGGCCGCCGAGGCCGCCCGCCTGTGCGGCATCAACCTGATCGCCCAGATCAAGGCCGCCGTGGACGGCGACCTGGAGCGCGTCGTCCGCATCGTCAAACTGGGCGCCTTTGTTCAGGCCGGTCCTGATTTCGAAGCCATCCCCGCCGTCATCAACGGCTGCTCGGACCTGATGGTCCAGGTCTTCGGCGACGCGGGAAAGCACGCCCGTTCGGCCGTCGGCGTCTATAAGCTGCCGCTGGGCTTCGCCGTCGAGATCGACGCGATCGTGGAGATCCGCTGATCTTTCAGATCTCGGTTCACGACCAGATCGCCGACATAGGCCGCGAGGCCTGGGACGCGTGCGCGCGTCCCACCGGCGATCCCTTCGTCTCCTACGACTTCCTGCACGCCTGCGAGGCGTCAGGCAGCGCCGCGCCGCGTCAGGGCTGGGCCCCGCGCCATCTGGCCCTGCGTGACGAAGACAACGCCGTGCTCGGCGTCATGCCCCTCTATCTGAAGGGCAACAGCCAGGGCGAATACGTCTTCGACCACAGCTGGGCCGATGCCTACGAACGGGCGGGCGGGCGTTATTATCCCAAGCTGTTGGGCGCCGTGCCGTTCACGCCTGCGACCGGCCCGCGCTTCCTGAATCATCCCGACATCGACGCCGCGACCGTGCGTCAGGCCCTGCTGCAGGGCGCCCTGACCCTGGTCGAACGGCTGGGCGTCTCGTCCCTGCACGTCAACTTCCCGGTGGAGACGGAATGGTCGGCCATGGCCGAGGCCGGGCTGCTGCCACGCCAGGACATCCAGTTCATCTGGCGCAACGACGGCTATCAGACCTTCGACGACTTCCTGGCCGCCCTGTCGGCCAACCGGCGCAAGACCATCAAGCGCGAGCGTCGCGACGCCCAGGCCGATCTGGATATCCGCGTCCTGACCGGCGACGCCTTGGCCGAGGCGCACTGGGACGCCTTCTTCGCCTTCTACATGGACACCGGCTCGCGCAAGTGGGGCCAGCCCTATCTGACGCGCGACTTCTTCACCCGCGTGGGCCAGACGATGGCCGACCGCATCGCCCTGGTCATGGCCTTCCGCGACGACACGCCCATCGCGGGCGCACTGAACTTCATCGGCCGCGACGCCCTCTATGGCCGCCAGTGGGGGACGCTGGAGGACGTGCCCTTCCTGCATTTCGAGCTGTGCTATTATCAGGCCATCGAGTTCGCCATTTCACGCGGCCTGTCCCGCGTCGAGGCGGGCGCGCAGGGCGAGCACAAGATCGCACGCGGCTATCTGCCCTCCCCCGTCTATTCCGCCCACTTCATCGCCGATCCGGCGCTGCGTGAACCCGTCGCCCGCTATCTGGACGGCGAACGTCCGGCGATGCAGGCGGAAATGGCGGCCATGACCGACGATCTGTCGCCCTATAAGCGCGCTTAAACGGGCTTCTGCGCCCACAGGTGATACATGCCGGCGAACAGGGTCGGATGCTGCGCCTCCAGCCGGTCCCACAGATTCAGATCCAGCGGATCCGCCGCCCCGAACATTTCGCGAAACCGCCCGACGGCCTCGGGCGGCGCCTCGAACCCGACCAGACGCAGCCCTGCGCCTTCGACCAGTTCAGCCAACTGCGGCGGGGTGTAGCGATGCTCCTGCACATGGAAGACCAGATCGCGACAGCCGCTCAGGCTGTAGAAGTCCGCGCTCTGTTTCAGCGCCGCCAACGGTTCACTATCCGGCAGGGCTAGCACATGGGTGCGGAACGCGCGAATGTCCCCATCCGTCGCCCGCCAGCCCCTCTCCGCGATCACGTCATGGGCCAGCCGCACCAGAGCCCTCGCCCGCTCGCTGTAGAGGCCCAGGCGGATCACCCCGCCCGGCCGCGTGACGCACGCCAGCTTCGCCAGACCATCCTGTGGCCGCGCCATGTGATGGATCACCCCGGTCGAAGTGACGATGTCGAACCGTTCCTCGACCAAGTCCAGGGCCAGAATGTCCCCTTGCACGAAGCGGACATTCGTCAGCCCCAGTTCATCGGCCACCCGCGCGCCGTGGGCCAGACTGGCGCGGCTCAGGTCCATCGCCGTGATGTTCAGGGATCGGTCCATGCGGGCCAGGTCGATCGGCTCGAACCCCGTGCCGCAGCCCGCGACCAGCAGGCGCTCCGTCTGTCCGCCGAACGCCCGCCGGTCCAGCCCCGGCAAGGCGACGACCGCATCACGCAGGGCGCGCGGCGATGGCGCGGGCGGCGCGCTCCATCGCGGATAGGGATTGGCCTCATACTGTTCGCGCACGGCGACGGAGACGGCGTCTTCCCCCTCCGGCGTCAGAGTCGGCAGGGTTTCGCGCAGCGTTCGCTCCCTCTCCGGTTCGGTGACGGTGCGCAGAACCAACTGAGCCTGCATCGGCCCATCCTGCCCCAGCGCCGTGGCCTCAATCACTGACAGAGGGCGGAACATTGAGGCGATCAGGCCGACCGCATCACTCGCGCGAGACGGCACCTGGGCGGCATATTCCGACGCAAACCCGCTCAGCCCCAGCGCGCAGACCAGGGCACGCAGCGTCTCGCCTTCCATATCCTCCGCCGCCAGCAGGGCCGCGCGCACGGCATTCAGCCGCGCCTCCATTTCCGCGCTGACGTTTACGCATCGCGACAGGAAGGCCAGCCAAAGCGGATCGCCCCCCATCACCGCCAGCGCCGCTGCCGATCCGTCAAATCCGCCTTGTTTCCGCAACAGGGTTTCAGCCGTCACCCGCGCCAGTCCCTGCGGCTCCACTGTCGTCGCGGCGAAGCACGCGTTCAGGTCGACGTCCAACTGCCGATGCCAGGCGCGCGGCGACAACTCCGCCAGCAGACCCGCCAGCGCAGGCGCAACCCGCGCCCGCAAATCCGCATCCGCCAGTTCCATCGCCCGGCTCAGCAACTGCGTCGCCGTCGCCGCCTCGCCATGCCGCGCCAGGAACAGCCCCATGCCCGCCACTGCCCCCGGATGGTCCCGGTGTTGCGCCAGACAGGCCTTGTAAGCCGCAAAGGCGCCGTTCAGGTCCCCCGCCGCCAGCGCCCGCTCCGCCGTCGCGACCAGCGCATCAGCGGCCTGATTTCTTTGGATCGTTTCCCCCATCCGCCCACTATGCCGCCCGCCGCCGCGTCGCGCATGAAAAAAGGCCCGGACGTTTCCGCCCGGGCCTGATTTCTTTGCGTGAAGGTTGGGTCAGGCCGAACTCAGGCCGTCTCTTCTTCCTCTTCCGACTTGGCCGGAACGCCGTTGGCGCTGGAGATGTCGAAGTCGATTTTGCCGTCCTTCAACTGCACCTTGACGTGCCCGCCGCGCGTCAGGCGCCCGAACAGGATGTCGTCGGCCAGCGGCTTCTTGATCGAGTCCTGGATGACCCGCGCCAGGGGACGCGCGCCATACAGTTCGTCGAAGCCGTTCTTGGCCAGCCAGTCGGCAGCTTCGTCGGTCAGTTCGATGGTGATGTTGCGGTCCGCCAGTTGGGCTTCCAACTGCAGCACGAACTTGGTCACCACCGAGCGGATCGTTTCGGCGCCCAGCGGCTTGAAGGCCACGATGGCGTCCAGGCGGTTCCTGAACTCGGGCGCGAACAGGCGCTGGATGGCCTTGTCGTCCTCGCCCTCGACCTTGCCCCGGCCGAAGCCGATGGAGGCGCGGGCGTTGTCGGCGGCCCCGGCGTTGGTGGTCATGATCAGGATGACGTTCCTGAAATCGACCTTCTTGCCGACCGCGTCGGTCAGCATGCCGTTGTCCATCACCTGCAGCAGGATGTTGTACACATCCGGGTGCGCCTTCTCGATCTCGTCCAGCAGCACGACAGAGTGCGGGTGCTGGTCGACCGCGTCGGTCAGAAGCCCGCCCTGGTCATGGCCGACATAGCCCGGAGGCGCCCCGATCAGGCGGCTGACGGTGTGGCGCTCCATGTATTCCGACATGTCGAACCGCTGCATCTCGATGCCCAGGGTGGCGGCAAGCTGCTTGGCCACCTCGGTCTTGCCCACGCCGGTCGGACCGCTGAACAGGAAGCTGCCGATCGGCTTGTTCGGGTCACGCAGACCCGCCCGCGCCAACTTCATGGCCGCAGACACCTGTTCGATGGCCTGCTCCTGACCAAAGACCGCGCGCTTCAGGTCGGTTTCCAGTTCGCGCAGGCTCTCGGTGTCGGACTTGGACACCGACTTGGCCGGGATGCGGGCCATCTTGGCGATGACGGCCTCGACCTCCTTCTGGCCGATGACCTTTTTCCGCTTGGATTCGGTCAGCAGCATCTGTGACGCCCCAGCCTCGTCGATCACGTCGATCGCCTTGTCCGGCAGCTTGCGGTCCGTCATGTAGCGGGCCGAAAGCTCGACCGCCGTGCGGATGGCGCTGTCGGTGTAGCGGACCTTGTGGTGCTGTTCGTAATAGGTTTTCAGCCCCTTCAGGATCTTCACCGTATCCTCGACCGTCGGCTCGTTGACGTCGATCTTCTGGAAGCGGCGCACCAGGGCGCGGTCCTTCTCGAAGTGCTGGCGATATTCCTTGTAGGTCGTCGAACCCATGCAGCGCAGGGTGCCGGAAGCCAGGGCGGGCTTCAGCAGATTGGACGCATCCATCGCCCCGCCGCTGGTCGCGCCCGCGCCGATCACCGTATGGATCTCGTCGATGAACAGGACTGCGTTCTCGTGGTTCTCCAACTCCTTGACCACCTGCTTCAGGCGTTCTTCGAAGTCGCCGCGATAGCGGGTGCCGGCCAGCAGCGCGCCCATGTCCAGGCTGTAGATGGTGGCGTCCTTCAGGACGTCGGGCACCTCGCCATTGACGATCTTGCGGGCCAGGCCTTCGGCGATGGCGGTCTTGCCGACGCCGGGGTCGCCGACCAGCAGCGGGTTGTTCTTGGTCCGGCGGCACAGGATCTGGATCGAGCGGTCCACCTCGGCCTGACGACCGATCAGCGGATCAACCTTGCCCTGGCGCGACTTCTCATTGAGGTCGACGCAATAGGCTTCCAGCGCCTCGCCGCCCGATTTGACGGCGGACGCATCCTCGGCCTCTTCAGGCGAGGAGCCCTTGGCCGGACGGGCCTCTGTGGCGCCCGCCTTCTTGGCGATGCCGTGGGCGATGAAGTTGACCGCGTCATAGCGCGTCATGTCCTGCTCTTGCAGGAAATAGGCGGCGTGGCTCTCGCGCTCGGAGAAGATGGCGACCAGCACATTGGCGCCGGACACTTCTTCACGGCCTGACGACTGGACGTGGATCACGGCGCGCTGGATCACGCGCTGGAAGCCCGCGGTCGGCTTGGCGTCTTCGCCGTCAGCCGTGGCCAGAGCGGCCAGATCATTGTCGACATACAGGGTCAGCGCAGCCTTGAGCGCGGTCAGATCGACGTTGCAGGCGCGCATGACGCCGGACGCATCCGGGTCGTCGATCAGCGAGAGCAGCAGGTGCTCCAGCGTCGCATACTCATGCCTCCGCTCGTTGGCGTAGCCCACCGCGCGGTGCAGGGTTTCTTCGAGAGGACGGGAAAATGAAGGCATTGGGAAGCTCCTCTCAGTCCTTTTCCATCGTGCATTGCAGAGGGTGCTGGTGGCGGCGCGCAGTTTCGATGACCTGCGCGACCTTGGTCTCGGCGACCTCGTAGGTGAAGACGCCGCACACCCCCACGCCATGCTGATGCACATGCAGCATGATGCGGGTGGCCTCTTCTCGGCTCTTCTGGAAGAACCGCTCCAGCACATAGACGACGAATTCCATCGGCGAATAATCGTCGTTCAGGATCAGCACTCGATACAGCGAGGGCTTCTGAAGCTTCGGCTTTGTTTCGGTGACGGTGGCGGTTCCTTGACCGCCCCCGGTTTCACCGGGCCTTTGTATGGGCATTCGTATTCCGTAATGGGGAGTCGTCTTGGCTATCAGATAGGGAATGATGAACTGAATTGAAGCGGCGTCCAGTCACGGCTTTCGTGACGAACGGAAGTGACCAAAGATTCACGGGACTTTCGCGCGTTCCAGACGCACCAAAAGGGCTTGATCCCTGCTGTATGAGACGCCGCCGATGCTTATCGCCGCACTGTTCGCAACCGCCCTGTCCTTGAGCGGGGCACAGACTCCGGCTGCCACTGAGGCGATCCGGATCCCCGACCAGCCTGAACTGACCACGATCATCGCCGCGCGCGACACGGCCCTGTTCACCACCATGTTCGACCTTTGCGATCCCGCCGCTTTGGCTGATCTGGTGACCGAGGATCTCGAATTCTATCACGACAGGGGCGGTCTGACCGCCACGCGCACCACCTTCGTCGACGGCTATGCCAAGGGCTGCGAAGCGGCCAAGGCGCCGGACGCCTATCGTTCGAGGCGCGAACTCGTCCCCGGCACGATGCGGGTTTACGCCATCCCCGGCGTCGGCGCGGTCGAGGAAGGCAGTCACGTCTTCTACGAACGTCACGGCGACGGCCCCGAGCAACTTGTGGGCCGCGCCCGCTTCTCGGTGCTTTGGCGTCTGGAAGGCGATCAGTGGCGATTGGCCCGCGCCTTCAGCATCGACCACGCGCCCGCCAGCGAATAGCGGCCAGACAAAAGCCCCCCGGATTGCTCCGAGGGGCTTCTGGTACGCTACTAAATCAGTCGATCAACTGGGGTGGATCGAAACCGATCCAGGCCCAAAAGATCAGAACTTAGCGGGCAGCCTGAAAGGTTTCGACCGAGGCGGTGACGCGCTCGTTGATCGGCTTGATGCTGTCCTTAACCGTGGCGGTCACGATCTCGTTGGTCTTGGCCAGTTCAGCGACGTAACGCTCCACCGACTTCTTGGCCCAGGCGGATTGCAGTTCAAAGAACTCCTGCACCGAACGGGCGGTCGACAGTTCCTTGCCGGCGGCCAGGTTTTCTTCCCAGGCGGTCTTGGCGAAGCCGAGCGCCTGTTGCGACAGGGCTTCGGCGCCCTTCTGGGCGACAGTCGCGGACTCGACCAAGGCGTCCAGGTTCTTCTTGCCGTGGGCGTTCAGTTCGGTCAGCGAGGCGACCGACTTGTCGATGCCTTCACGGAAGGCCTGTGCGCCAGCGGCCTGAGCGCTTTCAGCCTGAGCCTTGACCTTGGCGCCGACAGATGCGGCAGCGGCGGCGGCTTGATCGGCGGTCTTCTTCACGGTGTCAGCGGCGGTGTCAGCCATGGAAGTCTCTCCGGTATGAATGCCTGCGGGGGCAGGCTGTTGCGGAAGGGATCGTCACGAAATTCTTGCGAGGCGACGCCCCGCGCACCGGCCTTATGCTGCAAGTGCGAAGAAAGGTCAACCTCAGTTTGTGCAATGCACAATATGATCATTGATAACCCTGCTCGCTGGTTCAAATTCCCGTTGACGGACCGTTAACCACCGCGAAACCCGCACAGCCTATGCTAGCGTTTGCTTCGCGTAGGGCTGGGGGCCTTTTCGCAAACCCTGCTCATTGAGGGTCGTACACGCTCATGGTTGCTTATCTCCGTCGTGGTTTCTTCGCCGTTCTGGCGTTCAGCCTGATTGCATTCGGCACGAACGTTCGACCGATCGAGGCTCAATCTGGAGAGAGCGCGCGCTACGCCGCCATCGTTCTTGACGCCACAACAGGCGAGGTCCTGTTCGCCCGCCACGCCGACAGCCGCCGCTATCCGGCGTCCCTGACCAAGATGATGACCCTGTATCTGACGTTCGAGGCCCTGTCGCAGGGCCGGGTCAAGGCGGACGACGTCCTGACCGTCTCGTCACGCGCCGCCTCGCAGCCGCCGTCGAAACTGGGCCTGCCTGCTGGCCAGACGATCACCCTGGACAACGCCATGCGCGCCACCGCCGTGCGCAGCGCCAACGACATGGCCGTGGCCATCGCCGAACACATCGGCGGCTCCGAAGCTCGTTTCACCAACATGATGACGCTGAAGGCCGAGCAACTGGGCATGACCCAGACCCGCTACGCCACGGCCAACGGCCTGCCCGATGCGCGCCAACTGACCTCGGCCCGCGACCAGGCGATCCTGGCCCGCGCCCTGATGCGCGACTATCCGCAGTATTATCATTATTTCGGCCTGCATGACTGGGCCTACAACGGTCGCGAATACCGCAACACCAACGGCCTGTTGGCGACGGGCCGCGGCTATGACGGACTGAAGACGGGCTACACCAACGCCTCGGGCTATAATCTGGCCGCCACCGCCGTGCGCGACGGTCGTCGCATCATCACCGTGGTCATGGGCGGCCGTTCGACCGCCAGCCGCAACGCCCACGTCGCCGAACTGATGGACACCGGCTTTGAGGTTGAGCGCCGTCGCGCCCAGGGGGAGACCATTCAGGTCGCCCAGACCTTCTTCGAACAACGCGGCTTCGGCATCAGCAACGATACGACCGGCGACGCCCCCATCGCCTACGCCTCGCTGAACAGCAACGATGAAGACGGCATCGGCTCCAACAGCTCCAGCAACGCCATTCCCTACAACGCCGTGGCCTATACGGCGGCGCCCGCGCCCGCCAATTTGCCGACGCGCGTCAGCCCCTCGCCGTCCGAGCTGGCCGCCGCCCGCCAGCGCGACGCCGCCACCGCCCAGGCTCAGGGACAGGCCCAGGCCAACCGATCGCCCGCCAATGTCACCGCCGCCCTGAACGGCGCCCCTGCCCGCGCGGTCCCGCCGCCTGCGCGCGAGCCAGCCCGTGCGGCCGCAACCCGCGCCGCGCCCGCCGGTCGCTGGTCCGTGCAGGTCGGCGCCTTCCGCGAAGAACGTCTGGCTCAGGACTGGCTGACCGAAATCAACCGCCGGTTCCGCCCGCAGTTCACCGGCGCCGAGCGCAAGGTCCAGACGGCGGGCGACTGGTATCGGTCGCGCTTCACCGGCCTGACCGAGGCCTCGGCCAAATCGGCTTGTGAGGCCCTGGCTGAACGCCGCGTCACCTGCATGGTCGTGCGGCCCGATTAGTTGGCGCAGGTCGTGGCGAGGCGGCGGAATCGGCCCTAGATAGGCGCATGGCCACGCTTCGTCCCGACACCCTGGAAGCCGCCCTCTCGCGCATATTCGAGGGCAAGATGATGGGGCGCGCCAGCTGGTTCGCCCTGACTGGCGGCGAGCAGTTGTTCGCCGAGGGCGACGAGTCCGACACCCTGTATCTGGTCCGCAGCGGACGCCTTGGCGTCTTCCGCATGGAGCAGGGCCAACCGGGACAGTTCCTGGGCGTGGTCCGATCCGGCGAGCCGGTCGGCGAAATGGCCATGCTGGCGGGAACGCCCCACACGGCCAGCGTCGTGGCCCTTCGCGACACCGAAATCCTGTCCCTGCCGCGCGAAGCCTTCTTCGAGGCGGCCCGCAGCGAACCTGACCTGATGGTCGAACTGTCACGCCTGATGATCCATCGCGCGCGCGAGCGTGCGGGCGGCGCGACCGAACCCAGCGTCTTCGGCTTCGTTTCCGCCCGCCCCCAGCCGATCCGCGCCTTCGTCGAACGGATCGCCGCCGCCATCCAGGCGCTGGGCTTCACCTGCAAGGTCATCGACCAGTCGGCCCTGTCCTCGGCCTCCGAATGGTTCAGCCGGGTCGAGGACGACCACGACTATGTCCTCTACGTCGCCGAACAGGATCAGCCCGCCTGGGCCAATCTGTGCACCCGTCAGGTGGACCGGCTGTTCATTGTCGGCAGCGCCCTCATGGCCCCGCCCGCCAATCTGCCGCGCCGCGTCGGGTTTGGCGACAACCGCCGCCTGACCGACCTGATCCTGCTGCGCGACCCGCGCATGACCAAGCCGGCCAACACCCGTGTCTGGCTGAATGCGCTGGAGCCGGATCGCTGGTTCCACTGTGTCGAAGGGCTGGCGTCTGACGCCGAACGCATGGCCCGCGTCGTCACCGGCACGGCGGTCGGTCTGGTCCTGTCGGGCGGCGGCGCGCGCGCCTATTGCCACATCGGCGCGGTCAAGGCGCTGGAAGAGGCCAAGGTGCCGCTCGACTTTCTGGGCGGCTCGTCCATGGGCGCCGTGGTGGCGGCGGGCCCGGCGCTGGGCTGGTCGTTCGAGCGGCTGGACTACGAAATCCGCCGGGCCTTTGTTGAGTCTGACCCCCTGGCCGACATCACCCTGCCGCTGATCGCCATGTCGCGGGCGCGCAAGGTCGCGGGCCTGCTGGAGCGGGCCTATGGCGACGTGGACATCGCCGACCTGCCCCTGCCCTTCTTCGCCGTATCGTCCAACCTGACTTCAGGTCGGATCGTGGTTCACCGCAGCGGCCTGATGCGCAAGGCCATGCGCGCCTCCATCGCCATTCCGGGCGTCCTGCCGCCGGTCGTCATCGATGAACAGGTGCTGGTGGACGGGGCGGTGCTGAAGAACTTCCCCACCAGCGTGATGCGCCAGTTGAACAGCGGCCCCATCATCGGCGTGGACATGTCCCAGACGCGCGGGGTCGATCCTCAATCGCTGGAGAACCCGCCGTCCTGGTGGAAATGGATCGCGTCCGGCGCCTGGAAGCGAGGGCCGCCCATCGTCTCGATCCTGATGCGGTCAGCCACCATCACCACAGACACCGAAATGGAGCAGTCTCGCGCCGACGCCGATGTGCTGATCCTGCCCAAGACCGGCACGACCGACATCCGCGACTGGAAGGCCTATGATGCGCCCGTCGCGTCGGGTTATGAGGCGACCAAGGCGGCGCTGGCCGACCTGCCCTGCCGTGTGACGGAGCTACGGCACTGCGCCGACAACAAGACGGTCAGATCAGAAGCGCCAGAACCGACAGAAGCGTAGCGGTCGCCACTGCATTCAGCGCCATGCCCAGACTGGCGAAGGCGCCCGCCGTCGCATCCACCTGAAACGCCCGCGCCGCTCCAATGCCGTGCGCCGAAACGCCGGTGGCGAACCCGCGCGCGCGGAAATCGTCGATCTTCAGGGCGTTGAGCAGGGGCGTAGCGACCATCGCGCCAAACACGCCGGCGAACAGGACGATCACCGCCGCCAATGCCGGTACGCCGCCCAACTGCTGCGCCATCTCCATCGCCACCGGGGTCGTGGTGGCGCGCGGGGCGATGGAGGCCAGGATTTCACGCGGCGCGCCGAACAGGGCCAGTATGCCCACCGCGCTGACCACAGCCGTCACCGCCCCGGCCGCCAGCGCCAGTCCGATCGGCACGGCCAGCCGCCGGATCACGGCCCGCTGCGCCCAGATCGGAACCGCCAGCCCGACCACCGCCGGTCCCAGCAGGAAGACCAGCATCTGGGTCGCGCTGTAATAGGTCGAATAGGGCGTGCGCGTCAGCAACAGCACCCCGATCAGTACCGGCGTCGCCAGCAGGACCGGATGGCACAGCGGATGCCGCCCGCTGCGCCGCGACAGCCTGTCCGCCCCCTCGAACACGATCAGGGTCGCCGTCAGCCACAGGATCGGCGAGGACATCAGGCCGCTCATGCCTGTTCCTGCTCGTCAGGGCCAAACCGCCGCACGGCCCAGCGGAACACCAGCGCCGTCACGGACAGGGTCAGCAGAACCGAAATCACCGTCGCCACGACAATGCCTACGCCATAACGCGACAGGGCCGCGCCTTCGTCGATCAGGCCCACAGCCGCCGGCACGAACATGATCGACAGATGCGCCGTCAGCCAGCCGGTGACCGCCTCCAGCGTCGGACGTTCCTTGCGCACCAACGCCAGCCACCCGACCAGCAGCACCATGCCGATCACCGCCCCCGGCAGGGGCAGACCCGTCAGCCGATGGATCGCCTCACCCGCCAACTGGCACACCAGCAGCAGGGCGATGGCGCCGATCATGGTCATGCGCTCAGGCCGGTCACAGCGGCGCGCAGGCCTGCGTCAGCCAGGCCAGGACTTCGCCCTCCAGCAGAGGCCCGACCTTGGCCAGGGTCTCGGCATGATAGGCGTCGACATAGGCCCGCTCGTCCGCCGTCAGCATGTCCGCGTCGATCAGGCGGCGATCATGCGGCGCAAAAGTCAGTTGCTCGAAGCCGTGCATGGGCCGCTCGCCGCCTTCGGGAACCGTCGCAGGCGTCACCACCTGCAGGGTCTCGATGCGGATGCCCCAGTGGCCTTCGCGGTAATAGCCCGGCTCGTTCGACAGGATCATGCCTTCCAGCAGCGGCTGGGCCGTGCCCCATTTCGCGATCCGCTGCGGCCCTTCATGGACGCCCAGATAGGAGCCGACGCCGTGGCCGGTGCCGTGGTCGTAATCCAGCCCGGCGTTCCACATCGGCGCGCGAGCGATGGCGTCCAGGGCCATGCCGCTGGTCCCCGCGGGGAAGCGGATGGTGGCCATGGCGATGTGCGCCTTCAGCACCAGGGTGAACATGCGTTTCTGGTCCGCCGTCGGCTCTCCCACAGCCATGGTGCGGGTCACATCCGTCGTGCCGTCCAGATACTGGCCGCCGCCGTCGACCAACAGCAGCGAGCCCTTTTCGACATGGCGGATCGTGCCGCCGACGGGCTTGTAGTGCGGCAGGGCGCCGTTCGGCCCTGCGCCCGCGATGGTGTCGAAGCTGAGATCCTTCAGCGCGCCGGTCTCTTCGCGGAACCGCTCCAGCGCCTTAACCACCGTGCGCTCGTCCGGCAGGGTGTCCTGCACCACCGTATCGACCCAGTGCAGGAACCGCGTCAGGGCGGCGCCGTCGCGGATATGGGCCTTGCGGCTGCCTTCGATCTCAACGGCGTTCTTGGACGCGCGCGGAATGGCGCAGGGGTCCGCCCCGCGCACCACCGTCGTCCCCGCCTGCTCCAGACGGTCGAAATACCAGGCGGACGACAGGGCCGGATCAACCAGCACCTTCTGGCCGCTCAGACCCTCCAACGCCTTGGCCAGACGTTCGGTCGCCACGATCTGCACCGCGTCGCCCAGCCATTCCGGCAGTTCATTGGTCACCTTGGCCGGGTCGAGGAACAGCCGCGCCGTGCCATCCGTCGCCAGCAGGGCCTGACCGATCGGCAGCGGCGAACGGATCACGTCGCCCCCGCGAACATTGAACAGCCACGCAATCGAGGACGGCGCCGTCAGCAGAACCGCGTCCGCTCCCGCATCCGCCACGGCCTCGCCGATCCGCGCCCGTTTCAAGGCGTGGCTCTCGCCGGAATAGACATCCGGATGCGGCACGACGGGGGCCGTCGGCTGGGCCGGGCGCGCATCGCCCCAGGCCAGATCCAGTGGGTTGACCGCGACGGCCTTCAGTTCCGCACCTGCCTTCTGCGCCGCGCGCTTCAACGGGATCAAGGCGTCGGGGCTGTGCAGGCGCGGGTCATAACCGATCACAGCCCCCTTGGCCGCCGTCTCCAGATAGGCGGCGACATCGTTCAGGTCGCGCCGCTCGAACAGGGCCGGATCGGTCTGGGCCTTCACCTGCACGGTGTAGCGGCCATCGGTGAACATGCTGGCCCGATCCTGGAACACCACCGCCGCCCCGGCCGAGCCAGTGAAGCCCGTCGCCCAGGCCAGACGCTCGTTGGCGTCGGGCAGATATTCGTTCTGATGCTCGTCCTCGTGCGGGATCAAAAAGCCGTCCAGGCCCTGCTTGGCCATTTCGGCCCGCAGCAGAGGCAGGTGCTTGGCTCCAAAGGACGGATCGGTGGTTTCGTCAAAGGTCTGGCGCATGGCCATCCCCTAGGCCCCTGCCGCCTTCTGCTCAAGACATGGGACAACTTGTCTTGGAACAGCCTGCCGCCCGTCCTGTTGACCTTGGGCATCCCAAAACACGAAAGGACAAAGCGATGGCTCGCTTCACCGGAAAAACTGTAATTGTCACTGGCGCTGGCTCAGGCATCGGCCAGGCCGCCGTTCAGCGGTTTGCGTCGGAAGGCGCCAATGTGCTGGCCGCGGATCTGAACACTGAGGCCATGACGGCTTTCTACGGCGACAACGTCGTCGCCCACCAGGTCGACGTGTCCAAACTGGATCAGGTCGAGGCCATGGTGAAGGCCGCCGTCGATCGGTTCGGTCAGTTGGACGTTATCGTGAACAACGCGGGCGTCCTGTGCGAGGGGACGGTCACCGAAGTCTCTCTTGATGACTATCGCAAGGTCATGAACATCAATGTCGACGGCGTCTTCTATGGCTGTCGCGCCGCCTATCCCGAACTGAAGAAGACCAAGGGCTGCATCGTCAACACCAGCTCCATCTCCGGTCTGGGCGGCGATGGTTCGATGGTCGGCTACAACATGTCCAAGGGCGCGGTGACCCAGCTGACCCGGGCCCTGGCGCGCGACAGCGGACGTGACGGCGTTCGGATCAATGCCGTGGCGCCGACCCTGGTCCACACCAACCTGACCGCCGAGATGAACGAGGACAAACCGCTGATGGACGCCTTCGCCAAGGCCATCCCTCTGGGACGCGGCGCACAGCCTGAAGAGATCGCTGCGGTGATCGCCTTCCTGGCGTCAGACGACGCCAGCTTCGTCCACGGACACGTCATGCCCGTGGACGGCGGCCTGAACGGCTCGAACGGCCAACCCGACTCGAGCGAGTTCTGATCAGCCCTTGCGCAGTTGCAGGGCGCTCCAGGCGTCATGGTGGATGGTCTGTTCGACCACGAAGCCCAGCGGCAGGTAGGCGTCCAGCACCCGCTCCTCCTGCGTGCGCAGCAGACCCGACAGGATGGCGACCCCGCCCGACTTCAGCGCGGCGCCGATCTCGGGGGCCAGTTCGACCAGGGGGGCGGCCAGGATGTTGGCGAACACCAGATCATACGGCAGGTGCTGGGCGATCCGCGGATCGCTCAGGCCGTCGGCGAAATAGAAGTCGCACCTGGCGTCGTTGATCTCGGCGTTCTCATTGGCGATGCGGGCCGAGGGTTCGTCGATGTCGGTGCCGACGGCGATCGGCGTGCCCGTCTTGGCCGCAGCGATGGCCAGAACGCCCGTGCCGCAGCCGACGTCCAGAACCTTCTGGAAGCTCTCGGTCTTCAACAGATTGTCGAAGGCCTCCAGGCAGCCGACGGTGGTGCCATGATGGCCCGTGCCGAAGGCGGCACCCGCATCGATCTTCAGGTTCACGCGCCCTTCCGGCACCTTGCCCTGATCGTGAGCGCCATAGACGAAGAAGCGTCCGGCCTCGACCGGCGGCAGCCCGGACAGCGACATGGCCAGCCAGTCGGCGTCGGCCAGCTTCTCGACCACAACCTCAAGCCCCCCGTGATCCCGCAGGATGGCGGCCATGCGTTCGGCCTCGTCATTCGTGGTCGGGAAGCCGTCGATGCGCCAGATTCCCTTGTCCTCGTCTTCCTCGAGGATGGAATAGGTCGCCCCTTCCAGCAGCACGTCGGCGTCAACCGCCTCGGCGGCGCTTTCAGCCGCGGCTCGCGCACCGCGTGCGATTATCTGAACTGCAGACTCGGACATTTCTCAAACACCGCTAATATGACGAATCGTTGCGAACTGGCGCATGGTCCTACCGTCGCCGCCGCGTTTTTGATCAAACCGAGGGGTCGGGGAATACATGGCTAAGTCACCAACTACGTCTAAACCTGCGTCGCCTAAGGCGGCGCCTGCCGCTTCCAAGCCTAAAGCCGCGCCGAAGTCGAGCGCTGTGAAGGCTGCTGTTGAGAAAACTGCGGCGCCCAAGGCGGCGAAACCGGCTGCTGTGAAGGCTGCGCCCAAGGCTGCTGCGGCCAAACCCGCCGCTGCGAAGACCACCGCCGCCAAGGCCGCGCCTGCAAAGGCCGCCGCTGCGAAGGCGCCAGCCAAACCCAAGGCTGAGGCCAAGACCGCCGCGCCGAAGGCTGCTGCGAAACCGGCCGCTGCGAAACCGGCCGCTGCGAAAACCGCCGCCAAGCCTGCTGCAAAACCAGCCGCGCCGAAAACGGCCGCGCCCAAGTCCGTAAAGGCCGCTGCACCCACGGCGGATAAGCCCAAGGCAGCCGTCAAGGCTGCTCCCGCCGCCCCGGCTGCGCCCAAATCCGTCGTTGAGGCGCCCAAGCCTGTCGTCACGCCCGCCGTCGCCGCAGCCGCGCCTGTTGCGCCGACGCCGGCCCCGGTCGTCGAAACACCCAAGCCAGCCCCTGCCGCTGCGACGCCTGCGCCCCAAACCGAAAGCAAGGGCTTGTTCGCCAAGCTGGGCGACTGGATCTTCGGCAAGCGCTGATTTCAGATTACCGACGAACCGGATCGCCGGGCGGAGCACTCCGTCCGGCGATTTGCGTTTAAGGTCCACGCAGGCGGCTGCAATGGGCCGCAAGACAGATTGAGACGGAGACGACATATGGCGGGACTGAAAGACAAACGCGGCTTCATCGACAAGGACCGCCTGGACCTGTCCGAGCGTCAGGCCGTCGAATACTGGATGAAGCGCTGGGGCGTGACCCGCGACCAGATCACCGCCGCCCACCGCAAGGTCGGCCGCATGACCAAGGACATCGCCGCCGAACTGGGCAAGAAGCGCTGATCAGCGCAAATGTTCGGCCAGGAAGTCGACAAACACCCGCACCCGCGCCGGCATGTTGGCGCCGCCGACGAAGACAGCGTGGATCGGTTCGCGGTCGCCGGGATTGAACGCCTCCAGCAGCGGGACCAGCCGCCCGCTTTCGACCGCATCCCCCACGCTGAAGGCGCCAACGCGCGTCACCCCCACGCCGTCCATCGCCAACTGGGTCAGGGTCTCGCCATTATTGGCCTCGACCGATCCCCTGACCGTCAGGGCATAGTCGCGCCCGTCCCTGCGGAAGGGCCAGACGGGTTCGGTGCGGCGAAAGTTGAAGTTCAGACAGTCGTGATCCAGCAGGTCTTCCGGAACCTGTGGCACGCCGCGTCGGGCCAGATATTCGGGCGAGGCGACGATGATCCGTCCCGTCTCCCCCAGTCGCCGCGCGGTCAGGGGACTGTCGGCCAGCGGCCCGAACCGTATCGCCACATCCGCCTGCCCCGCCGCCACATCGACCACGGCATCCGTAAGATTGATGTCGACCAGAATGTGCGGGAAAAGCCTGACGAACTCGCCCAGCAGCGGCACAACGACCAGACGCCCGTGCGCCAGGGCCGCGCTGACCCGGATGCGGCCGCGCGGCGCCCCCTGATCGGCGATGCTCTGCTCCGCGTCGTCCAGATCCGCCAGAATTCGACGCGCCGCGCTCTGATAGGCCTGGCCTTCCGCCGTCAGGGTCAGCACCCGCGTGGTGCGCAACATCAGCCGCACGCCCAGCCGAGCCTCGATCCGGTCGATCGTCCGGCTGACCGCTGACGGCGTCAGCCCCAGGGCGCGCCCCGCGGCGGAGAAGCTGCCGCTTTGCGCCACGGCCGCAAAAACCTCCAGTTCCCGCGCCCGATCCGCTCCATTCGTCTGCATCTTTGCGTCCAGATCAAAAATCCTTGGCCTGATGACGACCTACCGCCGATGCGGCCCTGCGTCCATCTGTCCGGCCTAGATGAACCCCTCCCCGGCCTTTCCGCCAAGGTTGCCACATATGAAGCTGAACCCTCCCCTTCTCGCCCTCGCCGCCGGGGCCTTCGGCATCGGCGTGACCGAGTTCGCGCCCATGGGCCTGTTGCCCGTCATCGCCACCGATCTGGGCGTCTCCATTCCTACGGCAGGTCTGCTGATCAGCGCCTATGCCCTGGGCGTCATGCTGGGTGCGCCGCTGATGACCCTGACGACGGGCCGTGTGCCGCGCCGTGCCCTGCTGATCGGGCTGGTCGCCATCTTCACCCTGGGCAATCTGCTGTCCGCAATATCCACCGACTACAACACCCTGCTGATCGCACGGGTCATCACCTCGCTGAACCACGGCGCCTTCTTCGGCGTCGGCTCCATCGTCGCCGCCAGCCTCGTGCCGCCGAACCGTCAGGCGGGCGCCGTCGCCGCCATGTTCATGGGTCTGACCATCGCCACCGTCCTGGGGGTGCCGCTATCAACCTGGGCCGGTGACGTGCTGGGCTGGCGCGCCTCCTTCTGGGCCATCGCCGCCATCGGCCTGATCGTCATGATTGCGCTTCGCCTGACACTGCCGAAACTGCCGGCGCCGACGGACAGCAATCCGCTGGCGGAACTGAAGGTTCTGGGGCGCGGCCCCGTGCTGTCGGCCCTGGTCCTGACCGTAATCGGCTCCAGCGCCATGTTCACCGTCTTCACCTATATCGCCCCCATCCTGCGGGACGTCACCCACGCCTCCATCGGCTTCATCACTGCCATGCTGGTGATCTATGGCCTGGGCCTGACGGTCGGGAACTGGCTGGGCGGCAAGTTCGCGGACAAGTCAGTCGACCGCACCCTGATCATCACCTTGACCTCGCTGGCCGCCATTCTGGTCGTCTTCGCCTTCATCATGCCGTTCGCGGCGCCCAGTTCGGTGGTCATCTTCATCTGGGGCGTGGCCAGCTTCGCCCTGGTGCCGCCGCTACAGGTGCGGGTCATGGCCGCCGCTGCGGACGCGCCCAATCTGGCCTCATCGGTCAACATCGGCGCCTTCAACCTCGGCAACGCCATCGGCGCAGCGGTCGGCGGTGCCGTGATCGCAGGCGGGCTGGGCTATCCGGCGGTCGCCATCGCCGGAGCCGTCTCGGCGGGACTAGGTCTGGCGCTGGTCCTGATCCTCAGCCGCAAACGCGCGCCTGTTGCGGCCTCCGCCGCCTGCTGACCCAGGTTCCGCACGGTCTGCTCGCGCAGATCGTGCGGTCTTTTGCGCTGCTCAGCAGGCGCAAAAACCATGAATACTTGACTTTGGCGAAGGGACTTCTATATCGCACCCAGCCTCGGGACAGGTCTGCGATACGCGCCGCCCGCTCGCCCACAGAGGGGCGGTTCCGTTGCTTGATGCACGCAGACGCTTTTCTCTCCCTAAGGATTCATGACCGAATTTACCCAACTGGGCCTTTCGCCCACGACGCTGCAGGCCGTCGCCGATACCGGCTATACGACCGCCACCCCCATTCAAGAACAGGCGATTCCGGTCGCCCTGGCAGGCCGCGACGTCCTGGGCATCGCCCAGACCGGCACCGGCAAGACCGCCGCCTTCACCCTGCCGCTGGTTGACCGCCTGTCGACGGGCCGCGCTCGCGCCCGGATGCCGCGCGCCATCGTGCTGGCCCCGACCCGCGAACTGGCCGACCAGGTCGCCGAAAGCTTCGCCAAATACGCCAAGGGCACCAAGCTGACCTGGGTGCTGCTGATCGGCGGCGTCTCCATGGGCGACCAGGTGGCGGCGCTGAACAAGGGCGTGGACGTCCTGATCGCCACGCCGGGCCGTCTGCTGGACCTGTTCGAACGCGGCAAGATGCTGCTGACGGGCGTGGAGATCATGGTCGTGGACGAAGCCGACCGCATGCTGGACATGGGCTTCATCCCTGACATCGAGCGCATCTTCAAACTGACGCCGCCGCGTCGCCAGACCCTCTTCTTCTCGGCCACCATGCCGCCGGAGATCACCCGCCTAACGACCGCCTTCCTCAAGGATCCGACCCGGATCGAGGCCTCGCGTCCGGCGATGACCGCCGACACCATCACCCAGTATCTGGTCCGCATCCCGACCAGCGATCCCAAGGCCAAACGCACCGCCCTGCGCGCCCTGATCGAACGCTCTGACGTCAAGAACGGCATCGTCTTCTGCAACCGCAAATCCGAAGTCGATATCGTCGCCAAGTCCCTTCAGACGCACGGTTTTGACGCCGCCGCCATCCACGGCGACCTGGACCAGGCGCACCGGATGAAGACCCTGGCCGACTTCCGCGCCGGCAATCTGAAGATTCTGGTCGCCTCTGATGTCGCCGCACGCGGTCTGGACATCCCCGACGTCAGCCACGTCTTCAACTACGACGTCTCGCACCACGCCGACGACTACGTCCACCGCATCGGCCGCACCGGCCGCGCAGGACGTCTGGGTCAGGCCTTCATGATCGTGACCCCGTCCGACGACAAGTCGCTGGATAAGGTGCTGAAGCTGATCAAGAAGGACCCGGAAGAACTGGTTCTGGACGGCATCGACTTCGCCGCGATCAAGGACAACTACCGTCGCGACGACAAACGCTCCGGCGGGCGCGAACGCTCCGGCGAACGCAGCGGTCGCAGCCGTTCGCGCGCTGCGGAACCGGCTCAGGCCGAAGCCGCCCCCTTCGCCGCCGCCCAGGCTGAAGCTCCCGCCATCGAAGCGCCCCGCAGCCGCAGCCGCCGCAAAGCCAAGCCGGATGTGGCTGCCGTAGCCGTGGTCGAAACCCCCGCCGTCGTGGAAGTTGTCGTCGCGGAAGCTGTCGCACCGGCGGAGGCGCGCGCCCCCCGTCCCGACCGCGAACCGCAACTGCTGCAATCGGACCGCCGCGGCGACCGCAAGCCCGCCAAGGAAGAGGCTCAACGCCAGGGCGTCCGCGGTTTCGGCGATGACATCCCGGCCTTCCTGCGCCGCCCGGTCGTCATTCCCGCTTAACCCGGCGTTACGTTTCGCGGATTAGAACTTTCCCCAGGGGCCTCAGAATGGGGCCCGTGGGGAAGAGACGAATGTCTAATCAGGTCGAGACTGTTGTGCGCGGGCCCGAGGCCTATGCTCTGGCGCGCAACGTCATCGTCGAGATGGAAAAGTCGGGCGTCTGGCCGACGCCGCTGAATTTCGAACTCTGGCTGCACTATCTGGGCGATCCCGAAGGGCCATTGGGCCTGGCGATCCAGAAACTGCTGGCCGAAGCGACGCCTATTTCAGACGAGACATCCGAAATGCTGGCGGCGCAGTTCCTGCCGCGCGGGCGCCTGTCGGAAGAAATCCGCGACGCCGGCGCCGTACTGGATCGCGAACTGTCCAGCGTCGCCGAGGCCATCACCAAGGCTCACAAGACCCAACTCGACTATGGTCAGACCCTGGCTGGCGCATCTGAATCGCTGGAGGCGGCTGATCAGGCCACGGTGCTGAAAGATATTGTCGGCGATCTGAGCACCGCGACCCGCCGCGTGCGCCGCGAAACGGCCATTCTCGAAAAACGTCTGGCCAACTCCAATCAGGAAGTCGCCCGTCTGCGCGAACATCTGGACCAGGTGCGGCGCGACGCCATGACCGACGCCCTGACCAATCTGGCCAACCGCAAGGCCTTCGACGAGCAACTGGCCGCCGTCTGCGCAGTGGAGGCCAAGACGCCGCTGTGTCTGGCCGTTCTCGACATCGACCATTTCAAACGGTTCAACGACACTTGGGGCCACCAGACCGGTGATCAGGTGCTGCGTTATGTCTCCACCGTCCTGTCGCGCATCTGCGTCGGCCGTCGCTTCGCCGCCCGTTTCGGCGGTGAAGAGTTCGCCATCATCTTCCCGGGCGAAAGCAGCGGTGCGGTCATGTCCGCACTGGAAAGCATCCGCCAGGAGGTCTCATCACGTGGCCTGCGCCGTCGCTCGACCAATGATGATCTGGGCGCGGTGACCATTTCCGCAGGATTTGCAGAGCGTCAGGCGGGCGAAAGCGCCGCCTCCCTGCTGGAACGGGCCGACGCCGCCCTGTACGCCTCCAAGCGCGGTGGACGAAATAAGGTCAGCAGCGCTCCCCCGCTGAAAAATGCCGCCTGACAAAAGCGAACTTTTCTGAGCATAGTTCAATTATGCGCAGCCTCGTCTTCAACATCGTCTATTGGATCCTGTCGATCAGCTACGGGCTGACTGCCGCCTTCGCGGCCCTTGCGCCCGGACGCGGGCCCGCCAGCTGGGTCATCCGCCGCTATGTGAAGCGGATGGTGCAGGCGATGTCGGTCTTTGCCGGCATCAAGCTGGACGTGCGGGGCAAGGAGCGTCTGCCGCAGGGTGCCTTCATCGTCGCGTCAAAACACCAGAGCTGGGGCGACGGCTTCGCCACCTATGACCAGTTCGACGACCTGGCCTTCGTCACCGGCGACCATCTGGAGAAGTTTCCGCTGCTGGGCGGGGTGCTGAAGAAGCTGGGCGCCATCGTCGTCAACTCCTGCGGCGGCCACGAAGCCCGCAAGGCGCTGGCCATGCGCGCCGCCGAAGCCAAGGCCGAGAACCGCAAGATCCTGATCTACCCCGAGGGCCACCTGGCCCCCATCGGCCAGAAGTACAAATACCGCTCCGGCGTCTGGCACATGTACCGCGACTTCGACATGCCCGTCGTGCCGCTGGCGACCAACCTGGGCCTGTTCTGGCCCGAGGAGAAGTATGAGAAACACCCCGGCGTGGCGACGCTGGAATTCCTCGACCCGATCCCGGTCGGTCTGAAAAAGGAGGAGTTCCTGGAACGTCTGGAAGCCGTCGTCGAGGCCCGCACCGCCGAACTGGTCGCCCAGGCCACCGGCAATCCCGTCACGCCCGCCGTCCTGATGGATGCGCCGAAGAAATAGCTGCGCCGATCAGTCAGCAGGCAGGGTCACCTCTTCCGCTTCTTGCCCGCCGCCTTGCGTAGCGCCACGTCCAGAGAACGTCGCGCCCAGATCACCGCCTCGTCGGGATCGTCCAGCGCCGTCTCCGGCAGGCTCCAATAGCCCAGCGATAGCGTGCGTCCATCCTTGGCTGGATAGGTGAACAGACGCGATCCCGTCGCTTCGAACATCTCGGCTAGATCGTCATCCGCCTTCAGCCAGACCACGCCGTCGTCCAGCAGAGCGAACATCAGGCCGCCGGCGTAGACCCCTGCCCCGCCGAACAATCGCTTGATCTCAAGCTGCCCCAACGCATCGAAATGCTCGCGCACCCATTCGTTGAAGTCGGGATCGAACGCCACCTCAGGCGCTGGCGACCGGCACGATCGTCACGCTCTCGCCGCAGCCGCAGGCGTCGGTCTGGTTCGGATTGTTGAACACGAACTTGGAGGCCAGGCGTGTCGTCTCGTAATCGATCTCGGTGCCGATCAGGAACAGCACAGCCTTGGGCTCGATCAGAATGGTGACGCCCTTGTCCTCGACCACCTCATCCAGCGGCCCGATCTCGTCGGCATAGGCGAAGGTGTATTCCTGGCCCGCACAGCCGCCATTCTTGACGCCGATCCGCAGACCGATGTGGTCGTTCTCGGCATTATCGAGAATTTCGCGCACGCGGTCGGCGGCGGCGTCGGTCAGGGTGACGGCCTTGGGGCGCGGACGGCGCGGGCGGGATGTGGCTTGAAGTTCGGTCATCGGGCCTTCCCTTCTCCGTCATCCTCGGGCTTGACCCGAGGATCGGATGCGCCGTCGCACGGCGTTTGCGTATGAGCGGCGGACAACCCGGCCCTCGGGTCAAGCCCGAGGGTGACGGCGTTATTGGTGACAAACATCAGAACATATTGAGCGCAAGTTTCGCCTCGTCGCTCATCTTGGAGGAATCCCACGGTGGGTCGAACACCAGATTGGCCTTGGCGCTGCGCACACCCTCGACCTTCTCCACCGCCGTCTCGACCCAACCCGGCATCTCGCCCGCCACCGGGCAGCCCGGCGCCGTCAGGGTCATGTCGACCACCACGTCGCGGTCATCCGACACGTCCACGCGATAGATCAGGCCCAGTTCATAGATATCGACCGGGATTTCGGGGTCATAGACGGACTTCAGCGCCTCGATCAGGTTCTCGGTCAGACTGTCGAGCTCGGCCTGTGACAGGGCGCTCTTCTGGGGTTCATCCCAGGCGGCCTGAAAGGCGTCGCTGTCCTGAATGGTGTTATCGGTCATGGCGTTACACAAAGAAGTTCCGCGCCTTGATCAGCGCGTCCACGAAGGCATCCGTATCCTCCATGGTGTTATATAGGGCGAAGGAGGCGCGCGTGCTTGAGGTCACGCCCAATCTTTTCGCCAGCGGCTCGGCGCAGTGGGTCCCGGCCCGCACGGCGACGCCGTAACGGTCCATGATCTGGGCCATGTCATGGGCGTGCGCGCCCTCGACGGCGAAGGTCAGAAGCGCGCCCTTGCCCTCGGCCTGCCCCAGAACCCGCAGCCAGTTCTGACCCTGCAGCCGGTCCAGCGCGTGCTGATACAGGGCATGTTCGTGCGCCTGCACCGCCGCGCGGTCGTATTGCGACAGCCAGTCCAGCGCCGCGCCCAGGCCGATGGCTTCCAGGATCGGCGGCGTCCCCGCCTCGAACCGATGGGGTGGCTTTGCGTAGGTTATGCGGTCCTGCTCGACCCGCTCAATCATCTCCCCGCCCCCCTGATAGGGCGGCAGGGCTTCCAGCGCCTCGGCCTTGCCATACAGGGCACCGATGCCGGTGGGGCCGAACAGCTTGTGGCCCGTGATCACATAGAAGTCGCAACCGATGGCCTGCACGTCCGGCGTCCCATGGACCGCACCCTGACAGCCGTCGATCAGCACCTGCGCGCCCGCCTCATGGGCCAGGCGCGTGATCTCCGCGACCGGATTGATGGTGCCCAGGACGTTGGACATGTGGGTGGCCGCGACCATGCGCGTCCTTGGCCCCAGCAGGTCGGCATAGGCCGCCATGTCCAGTGAACCGTCGTCCTTGATCGGGGCCCATTTCAGCACCGCCCCGTACCGCTCGCGCAGGAAATGCCACGGCACGATGTTGGAGTGGTGCTCCATCTCGGTGACGATGATCTCGTCGCCCGGCTGGATCGACAGGCCCAGACCATTGGCCACCAGATTGATCGCCTCGGTGCCGCCCTTGGTCCAGACGACCTGTTCGGATGTCTCGGCGTTCAGGAACCGCGCGACAATCTCGCGCGCCTTCTCGAAGGCCTCGGTCGCCTCGTTCGACAGGGTGTGCAGACCGCGATGGACGTTGGCGTAGCCGCCCTCCATCGTCGCGACCAAGGCGTCGATCACCGCGCGCGGCTTCTGGGCCGAGGCGGCGTTGTCCAGATAGACCAGCGGCTTGCCGTTCACCTGTCGCGACAGGATCGGGAACTGCGCCCGGACGGCGTAGGGGTCGAACGTCATTATAGGCGAGCCGTCAGCCATTCCCTCGCCACCTCTCTCGCGCCCTCGTGGTCGATGCGGTCGATGACCTCGATCAGGAAGGCCTGCGTCAGCAGGGCGCGCGCCTCGTCGGCCGGAATGCCGCGCTGCTGCATGTAGAACAGGGCGCTTTCGTCCAGCGTGCCCACCGTATTGCCGTGCGCGCACTGCACGTCGTCGGCATAGATGATCAGCTCCGGCTTGGCGTCGATCTCGGCCCGTTCGGAGGCGATCAGGGCATTGTGCGCCATGCGGGCGTCGGTGCCGTCGGCCCCGCGCTCAACCACGATCTTGCCCTGGAAGACGCCGCGCGCGGTCTCGCGCGCCACGCCCTTGATCAACTGGCTGGTCGTGCCGTCGGCGGCCAGATGGCTGACGACCGAGGTCAGGTCCGCATGACGCGATCCGTTCAGCAGATACAGGCCGTCGACCTGAGCGTGGGCGCCTTGAGCGAAATGCTTCACCCGGGTTTCCAGCCGCTGCAACTTGGCGCCGGTCGTGACGACCGTCTGACGGAACACGCCGCCCGCCTCGACGCGCACATCGGCCTCGGTGATGGAGATGGCGTCCTCCGGCTCCTCGACCAGAACCACCCGCGTCACTTCCGCGCCCGCCGCCACATCCAGCTCCAGCCGGTTGTGGGCGACATAGGCTGAGCCCGCGCCCTCATGCGTTTCCAGCAGCAGCAGCCGCGCCCCCGCCCGCGCCGACACCCGTGCGCTGGCGGTGTGGCCCGTGCCGACGGCGTCGCTGACATAGCGCAGGCGCAGCGTCTGTTCGCCCGAGGCGATGAAGTCCGTCACGCCCACAGCGCGACCGTTGGCGAAGAGGATCGCCTCGCCGCCCAGGGCGTCGAACGCGCCGGGCGACGACACTTCGGCTTGCGGTGACGCCGGCGGCGCCTCGCGCAGCCAGCGTTTCAGGTCGCTGTATTTCCATGCCTCAACCCGCCGTGTCGGGAAGGTGGAGGCGTCCGTCAGGTCAATCCGGGAAACGGCTGTCATGCGGCTTCGGGCAGATACTTGTCGTACCCTTCCGCCTCCAGCTGCAGCGCCAGTTCCGGCCCGCCCGAGGCCACGATGCGGCCCCCGGCCAGCACATGCACCCGGTCCGGTTTGATGTAGTCCAGCAGGCGCTGATAATGGGTGATGACCAGCATGGCGCGGTCGGGCGAACGCAGGGCGTTCACGCCTTCCGACACGATGCGCAGGGCGTCGATGTCGAGGCCGGAATCCGTCTCGTCCAGGATCAGCAGCGACGGCTCCAGCAGGGCCATCTGCAGAATCTCCATCCGCTTCTTCTCGCCGCCCGAGAAGCCGACGTTCAGCGGCCGCTTCAGCATGTCGAAGTCCATCTTCAGCGCCTTGGACGCTTCCCGGACCAGCTTCAGGAAGGCAGGGGCCGCCACCTCCTCCTCGCCCCGCGCGCGCCTCTGGGCGTTCAGCGCCGTGCGCACGAAGGTCAGGGCCGGGACGCCGGGGATTTCGATCGGATACTGGAAGGACAGGAAGACGCCCTTGGCCGCGCGTTCAGCCGGGTCCAGCTCCAGCAGGTCTTCGCCCGCCCATTCAACCGAGCCCTCGGTCGCCTCATAGCCGGGCCGTCCCGACAGGGCGTAGCCCAGCGTCGACTTGCCCGCGCCGTTCGGTCCCATGATGGCGTGCACCTCGCCCGCCGGAACATCGAGCGTCAGGCCCTTGAGGATCGGCTTTTCACCGACGGAGACGTGGAGGTTGTTGATCTTCAGCATTCGAAAACTCTCGGCGACGCCGCCGCAATAAAATCCGTCACCCTCGGGCTTGTCCCGAGGGCCCATCTATCCGCAGCGCGACTGGGCGGTGCGACTACTCTTTCGCCGGACCATGCATCCAGACCGCTGGTCGATCCCATTCCAGAGAAAGGTCCGCCCAGTGCGGGTTGTCTCGTTCGATCAGATTGATCTTCCAGTCGCGGAGATAGCGTTTGATCGCCTTCTCTCGCTTGATCGCGGCAATCATCATTTCGAATGGCTCGAACCACACCAATTGCGAAAGACCATGCTCCTTGGTGAAACCGTCGAAGGTTCCGTCCCTGTGCTGCCGCACGCGCCGATACAGGTCGCTGGTGACGCCCGCGTACAAGGTGCCGTACGGTTTGTTCGTCACGATATAAACGGCGATAAACGGACGCTCCATCCCAATCCTCCGTCACCCTCGGGGGTGTCCCGAGGGTCCATCGCCGAAAAGAAGCGATGCGCCGAAGCTTGGCAATGGGGGCGGAATCTCTTGCGTTCACGCGATGGACAAATAGGCCCTCGGGACAAGCCCGAGGGTGACGGTGTAAAGGATCAGCCAACTGATCCCTCCAGACTGATCGCCACTAGTTTTTGCGCCTCGACGGCGAACTCCATCGGCAGCTTCTGCATCACGTCGCGGACGAAGCCGTTGACCAGCAGGGCCACCGCTTCCTCCTCCGACAGACCGCGCTGCTGGGCGTAGAACAACTGGTCGTCGCTTAGGCGCGTCGTCGTCGCCTCGTGCTCCAGCTGGGCCGAGCCGTTGCGTGCCTCGATATAGGGGATGGTGTGTGAGCCGCACTCCTTGCCGATGAGCAAGGAATCGCACTGGGTGAAGTTGCGCACCCCCGTCGCCTTGGGATGCACCGAAACCAGGCCGCGATATGTCGAGTCCGACTTGCCCGCCGACACGGCCTTGGCGATGATCCGCGACTTCGAGTTCTTGCCCAGGTGGATCATCTTGGTGCCGGTGTCGGCCTGCTGATGCCCGTTGGTGATGGCGATGGAGTAGAATTCGCCCGAGCTTTCCTCGCCCTTCAGGATGCAGGACGGGTATTTCCAGGTGACGGCAGACCCCGTCTCCACCTGCGTCCACGACACCTTCGACCGATCCCCACGGCAATCCGCGCGCTTGGTGACGAAGTTGTAGATGCCGCCCTTGCCCTCGGCGTCGCCGGGATACCAGTTCTGGACGGTGGAGTATTTCACCTCGGCGTCGTCCAGAGCCACGATCTCGACCACCGCCGCATGCAGTTGGTTCTCGTCGCGCATCGGCGCCGTGCAGCCCTCAAGGTAGGAGACGTAAGCGCCCTTGTCGGCGATGATTAGGGTGCGTTCGAACTGGCCCGTCTGGCTGGCGTTGATGCGGAAATAGGTCGACAGCTCCATCGGGCAGCGTACGCCCGGTGGGATGTAAACGAAGGATCCATCCGAAAAGACCGCGCTGTTCAGGGCCGCGAAATAGTTGTCCGAGACCGGCACCACCGACCCAAGATATTGACGCACCAGGTCAGGATATTCGCGCAAGGCCTCGGAAATCGGCATGAAAATCACGCCGACCTTGGCCAGTTCCTCCTTGAAGGTGGTGACCACCGACACGCTGTCGAACACGGCGTCCACGGCGACCTTGGGTGCACCCTGCACGCCCGCCAGCACCTCCTGCTCCTTCAGCGGGATGCCCAGCTTCTTGTAGACTTCCAGGATCTCGGGATCGACCTCGTCCAGAGACTTGGGCCCTTCCTTCTGCTTGGGCGCCGCATAATAGAACAGGTCCTGATAATCGACCGGCTCATACTTCACCGCCGCCCACGTCGGCTCTTCCATGGCCAGCCAGCGTTCATAGGCGGCCAGACGCCATTCCAGCATCCACTCCGGCTCGCCCTTCTTCTCTGAGATGAAGCGCACGATGTCGGCGTTCAGGCCCTTGGGCGCGTATTCCGTCTCGATGTCCGACGTGAAGCCGTGCTCGTACTTTTCCAGTGCGGCGACGGCGTCGATGGTTTCCTTGACGGCGGCCATCAGGCGACCTCTCTCACGCGCTCAGCGGCGCGTGTCTTATGCTTGTTGTACGCAGCGACCCAGGCGTCGGCGAACCGCACCCAGTCGTTTTCACTTGTTCCCCAGCCGCCAGAGACGCGCACGCCCCCGGTCGCAAGGGTGTTCAGCCCCATGGCGCTGATGGTCTTGGACGGTTTCACCTTGCCCGACGAACAGGCCGAACCCGCCGACACCATGACGCCCGTCAGGTCCAGCGTGATCAACTGTTGAGGGCTGTCCCAGCCTTCGACCGCCATGAACAAGGTGTTGGGCAGACGCGGCGCCCCGCCGCCGATGATGACGGCGCCCGCCGCCGCCACCTTGGCCTGGGCGTCATCACGCCAAACGACGTGCGACCCCATCGCCTCCAGATCACGCGCGGCGCAGTCGGCGGCGACGCCAAAGCCCGCGATGCCCGGCACGTTCTCGGTGCCGGCGCGCAGGCCGCGCTCCTGTCCGGCGCCGTGCAGGATGCGAACGCCCGACACGCCTTCCTTCAGGATCAGCGCGCCGACGCCCTGCGGCCCGCCCAGCTTGTGCGCCGAAAGCGTCAGGCTGTCGGCGTCCAGCACACGGATGTCGACCGCGATCTTGCCCGCAGACTGAATGGCGTCGACGTGCAGCCAGCCGCCCGCCGCCCGCACCAGGGCCGCCGCTTCGGCGATCGGCTGGATGACGCCGCTTTCATTGTTTGCATGATGGATGGCGACCACGGCCCGGCCCGGACGCGACAGCGCCGCTGCCAGCCAGTCCAGATCGACCACGCCGTTTTCATCGACAGGCAGCACCTCGACCGGCGCCCCCGCATTGGCCGCCGTCTCGGCCACGCACGGATGTTCGGTCGCACTGACGATCAGACGCTCGCAACCCGCCGCCAGGGCGCTGGCGATGCCCTGCGCATTGGCTTCGGTGCCGCCCGAGTTGAAGACCACCGCCGTCGGGTCCGCCCCGACCAGTTCGCCGACCTGCGCCCGCGCCGTCTCGACCCGCGCACGGGCGCGTCGTCCCGCTGCATGGACCGCCGACGGATTGCCGTTGTCGGCCAGAGCCTTGGTCATGGCATCCAGGACCTCGGGCCGCACCAGACCCGACGCATTATAATCCAGATAGACGCCGGTCATGCCGCCACGCTCACAGCATCCGGTGTCGGGGCTTCGACATTGCGGCGGCGCTGGCCCGTGCGGTTCATCACCACGTCTTCCAGCGACACGCCCGCCAGATAGCGATGGATCTCGTCGCCCAGGTCTTCCCACAGATTATGGGTAATGCAGCGTTCGCCGGCCAGCATACAGCCCTTGGGCGAGCCATGCGCCACGCAGCGGGTCGCCCGGATCGGCTCATCGACCGCCAGAACGATTTCCGCCACCACCGTCTCATGCGCGCCCTTGGCCAGACGATAGCCGCCGCCGGGTCCGCGCACGCTCTTGACCAGATCGCTCTTTCGCAGCCGTGCGAACAACTGCTCCAGATAACTCAGGGAAATTTCCTGGCGCGCGGCGATTTCGGCCAGCGAAACAGCCCGGGTTTCGCCGCTTTCGCCGCGCCCGTTTTTCGCCAGATCGGCCATCGCCATTACGGCGTATCGTCCCTTGGTCGACAGACGCATATCGCACCCTTAAAAATTACGCGCTTTTCGGGGCTCTTGTGCTAGAACCCGCGCCTTCGCGAAGGCGGCGCGCGCCGGATGGACCTAGAAAGTCCTACCCCAGTAGTCAAGTATTGCGCAGCCGCGAAATGACAGTTGAACGGATTCCAGAGCCAAAATGCCTGAAGTCATCCTGCCCGGCGCCTCCGGTCGCATCGAAGGCCGCTATTCCCCCGGCAAGCGCGCCAACGCGCCTATCGCCCTGATTCTGCACCCGCACCCCAAGGCGGGCGGGCATATGAACAACCCGGTCGCGGTGACGCTGCACCAGTTGTTCCTGCAACGCGGTTTTGCCACCCTGCGCTACAACTCGCGCGGCGTGGGCAAGTCGCAGGGCGAGTTCGACAGCGGCATCGGCGAACTGGCGGACGCCGCCACCGCCCTTGACTGGCTGCAGGCCAACAACCCGGCCGCCAGCCAAACCTGGGTCGCGGGCTATCAGTTCGGCGCCTATATCGGCATGCAGCTTCTGATGCGCCGCCCGGAGACGGACGGTTTCATCTCGGTTTCGCCGCCGTCGAACATGTACGACTTCAGCTTCCTGGCCCCCTGCCCGGCGTCCGGCCTGTTCCTGCACGGCACCGCCGACACCATCGTCCCCCCGGTCGAGGTCGAGCGCGTGGTCAACAAGCTGCGCACCCAGAAGGGCATCGTCATCGACTACGAACTGGAAGAAGGCGCGAGCCACTTCTGGCAGGACCACATGGGCGCGGTCGAACGTCGCGTCGGCGCCTATCTGGACAAGCGGCTGGAAGAAAACCCGGCCTGACCCCACATCCGGGTCATCCCTTCAGGAGGCCCGGATGCAACATGACATCGTCATCATCGGCGGCGGCGCTGGCGGGCTTGAGCTCGCCGCCCGCCTGGGCCGCAGGTTCGGCCCGCGCGAGGGACGCCGCCGCGTCCTTTTGATCGACCGTTCGATCTTCCATCTGTGGAAGCCCAGCCTGCACGAAGTCGCCGCAGGTTCGCTGGATTCGCACCAGGAAGGCCTGTCCTATCCGGTGCTGGCGCGCCGCAATCATTTCAGCTTTGCATTCGGCGAACTTACGGGCCTCGATCCTGCGGCAAAGAGCCTGACCCTGGGCGAAATCCGTGACGAGGACGGCGCCGTGCTGGTCGCGCCGCGCACCCTGTCTTTCCAGACGCTGGTGCTGGCCATCGGCAGCGGCTCCAACCTGTTCAATACGCCGGGCGCCGCCGAGCACGCCCATCTGCTGGAAAACGTCGCGGACGCCGAGGCCTTCAACAAGCGCCTGACCTCGGCCTTCCTGTCCACCGCCTATTCGGACGAGCGGACCCTGAACATCGCCATCGTCGGCGCAGGCGCGACGGGGGTGGAGCTGTCCACCGAATTGATCGAGGGCCACGACGAACTGTCCGCCGGTCTGACGCCGGACCAGAGGTTCGATCTCGCCGTCACCATCATCGAGGCCGCGCCCCGCATCCTGGGCGGTCTGCCCGAACGCGTCTCGGCCAAGGCGGCCAAGGCGCTGGAGGCCAAGGGCGTGCATCTGCTGACCGACGCCAAGGTCAACGCCGTCCGCGCCGATCGTCTGGACACTTCAAAGGGCGAAGTCCCGGCCGACCTGATCGTCTGGGCCGCCGGCGTGAAGGCGTCGGATCATAACCGCGACCTGGGCCTGACCATCGGCCGCCTGAACCAGTTCATCGTCGACGACCGTCTGCGCACATCCGCGCCCGACATCTATGCGATGGGTGACTGCGCGGAGGCGCCCGGCCCCGGCGGCAAGCCCGTCCCCGCCCGCGCCCAGGCGGCGGCGCAGCAGGCGGCCTATCTGGCCAAGGCCCTGGCCAATCCGTCGCGCGATCCCGGTCCCTATGTCTATCAGGATCGCGGCTCGCTGGTGTCACTGGGCGGGGACAAGGGCGTCGGCTCATTGATGGGCGGGCTGGGCGGCACCAACTTCCTGATCGAGGGCCTGATCGCCAAATGGGCCTATATGGCGCTGCATCTGGACCACCACCGGGCGATCCTAGGCGTCAGCCGTACCGCCATTCTGGCTCTGTCGCGCCTGCTTCACCGTCGGGTCTCGGGGCGCCTCAAGCTGCATTGATCGTCAGTGGCGCCCGAAGCCCCCCCTGATTTTTGAAATGGCGACGCTTGCAATATCAGGGTTCGACGTGATCACCCTGTGTGATGGCGACACACCTGCTTCTGGTTTCGATTCTGGCGGCGTCCGCGCTGAATCTGGCCAGTTCGCCTGCATCGGCTCAACAAGACGCCCCTTTGCGCGATTTCTGCGCCGATCGCCCCGGCAAGGGCACGCCGAGTTGCGTCCTCGATCAAGGTCGCTGGCAGGTCGAACTGGGCCTGTTCGACGGCGCGCTTCAAAGCGATGCGACGACCAAAACCGAAACCTGGGACGCAGGCGACCTGTTCATCCGCTATGGCCTGACCAGCCTGACCGAGCTGCAACTGGGCGTCACGACCTGGAATCGCGAGCGCACGACTGACCGGGCGACCGGCGCGCGTGATACGGCGGAAGGCATCGGCGACCTCAGCATCGGCCTGCGTCATTCACTGAAGAACCCTGACGGTTCCGGCCTGTCGGTCGCCCTCTCCGGCTTCGTCACCGCCCCGACCGGGGCCCGCGCCATCCGTGCAGACGGCTTCGAAGGCGGAGTCCTCCTGCCCGTCTCCATCCCTCTGAACGACGACTGGAGCCTCAGCCTGACGCCAGAGTTCGACTGGGTCTCCAACAGTGACGGTGACGGCCGCCACGCCGCCTATACGATGGTCGCGGGCGTCGGGCGCGGCTTCGGCCTATGGAACCTGGGCGCAGAGGTCTGGTTCAGCCATGACGACGATCCCATCGACGCCGTCACCCAGTCCACCTTCGACCTGACCGCCGTCTGGACGCCCCCGTCCCTGCCCGACGCCCAGATCGACTTCGGCCTCAACTTCGGCCTGAACAACGACAGCCCGGATGTGGAGTTCGGCGTCGGGGTCGCCCGGCGCTTCTGAGACGTTGCGGACAGACGCTTCCAAAGCGCATCATCATCGAATGCGCGCGCCAGACGAAATCCAAACGGAGCGGTTGCGTCTTCGTCCCATTGTTCGGTCTGACGCCGATGCGATTTTCCACACCTATGCGGGCAGTGCGCGGGCAACCCATTTCATGCCCTTCAAGACGCATCAGCACGTCGCGGACAGCCTCGCGTTCGCCGTGCGCTGTCAGGACTGCTGGCGATCCGGCGCCGCATTTCCGTGGGCCGTCATAGAGACGGCCTCAGGGCGGATGCTGGGCAATGTGGAGCTGAAGCTGTCGCCGCCTCAGGCCAGCATCGGCTATATCTTCGGCGACGCCTTCTGGGGCCAGGGTTTCGCCTCAGAGGCGGCGTCTGCTGTCGTCGCATGGACCATCGCCCAGCCCGACATCTATCGCGTCTGGGCGACATGCCATCCGGGCAACCTCGGGTCTGCTGCCGTTCTGCGCAAAGCCGGGCTGCATCTTGAGGCCACCCTGGCCAACTGGGAGGCGCGCCCTCAACTGGGCGAAGTCGCGGGCCCCAGCCATATGTATGCTCTCATCAAGCCGACGGCCTGAGCGCGCAATGACCGAAACCACACCCAACCGGCCATGGGCCAGGCTGCGGCGCAAGATCACGGTCTTTAACTATCTGCTGCTGACCCTGCCGATGTTCGTGATCGCGCTAATTCTGGCCGCCGTCACCCACTCCGACCTGCCCTACAACATCTGGGCCGTGCTGTGGGCGGCGCCGCTGTTGATCGTACTGACGCTGCGCTGGGTCTATTTCGTCGTCACCCTGGCCTGGGCCATCGGGGTCGAAATCTTTCGGACCGTGCGAAACCGTTTCGCACGGCCCGACTAGGCCTCAGGCCGCCTCGACAGCCTCGACGGCCGGTTCGGTGCGGATCATGTAGTCGAAGGCCGACAGCCCCGCCTTGGAGCCCTCGCCCATGGCGATGACGATCTGCTTGTAAGGGACAGTCGTCACGTCGCCCGCCGCGAAGACGCCCGGCTGGCTGGTTTCGCCGCGATGATCGACCTCGATCTCGCCGCGCGTGGTCAGGGCGACCGCGCCGTGCAGCCATTCCGTGTTCGGCACCAGGCCGATCTGGACGAAGACGCCTTCCAGGTCGACGTCATGCTGGGCGTCCGAGTTGCGGTCCTTGTAGGACAGGCCCGTCACCTTCTCGCCGTCGCCGTGCACTTCGGTCGTCAGGGCCGAGGTGACGATGCGCACGTTCGGCAGGGTCGCCAGCTTGCGCTGCAGCACCGCATCAGCCCGCAGTTCGCTGTCGTACTCGATCAGGGTCACATGGGCGACGATGCCCGCCAGGTCGATGGCCGCCTCGACGCCGGAGTTGCCGCCGCCGATCACCGCCACGCGCTTGCCCTTGAACAGCGGCCCGTCGCAGTGCGGGCAATAGGCCACGCCCTTGTTCTTGTACTGGTCCTCGCCCGGCACGTTCATCTGGCGCCAACGCGCGCCCGTCGACAGGATCACCGTGCGCGACTTCAGCGACGCGCCGTTCTCAAGCACCACCTCATGCAGGCCGCCCGGAACCTTGGACGGCACCAGCTTGGCCGCCTTCTGCAGGTTCATGATGTCCACCTCGTACTCGCGGACATGCTGTTCCAGATGAGCCGCCAGCTTCGGCCCTTCGGTATGGGGCACAGAGATGAAGTTCTCGATCGCCATGGTGTCCAGCACCTGGCCACCGAAACGCTCGGCGGCGATGCCGGTGCGGATGCCCTTGCGCGCGGTGTAGATGGCCGCGGCGGCGCCAGCGGGTCCGCCGCCGATGATCAGAACGTCGAAGGGGTCCTTAGCCTTGATCTTCTCGGCCGCGCGCTTCTCAGCGCCGCTGTCGATCTTGGCGACGATCTGCTCCAGCTCCATCCGCCCCTGACCGAACAACTCTCCGTTCAGGAAGACGGTCGGCACGGCCATGACCTTGCGCGCGTCCACCTCGTCCTTGAACAGGCCGCCTTCGATGGCGACGTGCTTGATGCGCGGGTTCAGCACGCTCATCAGGTTCAGCGCCTGCACCACGTCAGGGCAGTTCTGGCAGGACAGCGAGAAATAGGTCTCGAAGACATAGTCGCCTTCCAGGTCCTTGACCTGCTGGATCACATCCTGCGCGGCCTTGGACGGGTGGCCGCCGACATGCAGCAGGGCCAGCACCAGAGAGGTGAACTCGTGGCCCAGCGGTATGCCCGCGAACCGCACGCCGATGTCCGTGCCCTTGCGGCGGATCAGGAAGCTGGGCTGGCGCCCGTCGTCATAGTCGCGGCCCATCTCGACCTTGCCATGCGAGACCGAGACGATGTCTTCCAGCAGGGCCTTCAGTTCCTGCGACTTCGGCCCGGCGCCTAGCGAGGCGACCAGTTCGACCGTGTGGACGATGTTCTTGAGGTAGCCCTCGAGCTGAGTTTTCAGATTGGCGTCCAGCATGGCGGGCTCCTCGAAATCGGTTGGGAAGGATGCGACGCCTGCAAGCCGTCACGGCGAGGCGGTCGCGGGATCATGCGGCCCCGATCACGGGCCGGTTGGGTCCGGCGCGAGGCCGGACCCAGATAGGCTTAGTGCTTAGATCTTGCCGACGAGGTCGAGCGACGGCGCCAGAGTGGCTTCGCCTTCTTCCCACTTGGCCGGGCAGACTTCGCCGGGGTGAGCGGCGACGTACTGAGCAGCCTTGACCTTGCGCAGCAGTTCGGCGGCGTTACGGCCCACGCCTTCCGACGTGATCTCCATGAACTGGATCACGCCTTCCGGATCGACCAGGAAGGTCGCGCGGTCGGCCAGGCCGACGCCCGGACGCATGACGTCGAAGTTGTTGGTGATCGTGCCCGACTGGTCGCCGACCATGTAGTAGTTGATCTTGCCGATGGCGGGCGAGGTGTCGTGCCAGGCCTTGTGGCTGAAGTGGGTGTCGGTCGAGACCGAGAAGACTTCCACGCCCAGGCCCTGCAGGGTCGAATAGGAGTCAGCCAGGTCTTCCAGCTCGGTCGGGCAGACGAAGGTGAAGTCGGCCGGATAGAAGAAGAAGATGGCCCATTTGCCCTTTACGTCGGCGTCGGTGATGTCGACGAACTTGCCTTCCTTGTAAGCGGTCGCCGCGAAGGGTTTGATCGTCGTGTTGATGAGGGCCATGTGAAATCCATCGGCTGGGTGGTTAGGAGACTCGCTACCTACCGCACCGCACCAAATAAGCCCAATCACTTATTTTCTAATGATCAATAGATTTTACTTATAGCCCTAGTACAGCAGGAACGGCCTGCGCGTCTCTTTCCACGCCGCCTCATCCGGCAGTGCTGCGGCATCCAGATCGGCAGGCGTCGCCGTCGCTGAGTCCACCCATTCCCGCAGGCCGGGGCCGCCGTTGATGACGTCGATGGGCAGCTTGCCGAACGCATATTCGTAGGGGAAGTCCCGCCACAGATCATAGTCGGGATAGAGCCGCCGGATCGCCTTGAAGCCCAGCGACTGCACCCGCCACGGCTTGAACGCGGCATGGTCATAGGACGGCTGATCGACGTGAATCTGCACCCCGCTGCACAGCTTGCCGACGTGCTTATGGAAGGTCGGCTCGAACCACATGTCCCGTAAGGTACAGCCCTCCAGCCATTCAGGCGCTAGCGACTGCATCTCTGCGATCACCGCCCGCGCGTCGATGTCCGGCGCCCCGAACAATTCCAGCGGCCGCGTCGTGCCGCGCCCTTCCGACAGGGTCGCCCCCTCCAGCATCACTGTCCCGGCATAGGCCCGCGCCATCGACAGGTTCGGCGCATTGGGGCTGGGGTTGACCCACGACCGTTCGCCCAGCGGCCAGCCGAAACCCGGCCCCTGCACCGGCGCCCAGCCCTGCATCGCGATCACGCGATAGTCGACGTCCAGTTTGAAGTGATCGACGAACCACAGGCCCAGTTCGCCCATGGTCATGCCGTGTCGCATCGGCATGGGCCCCGCACCGACAAAGCTTTCGTATCCGGGCAGCAGCGTCAGCCCCTCGACCGGCCGTCCGGCCGGATTGGGCCGATCCAGAACCCACACCGTCTTGCCGTGCTTCTCGGCCGCCTCCAGCACGTAAAGCAGGGTCGTGATGAAGGTGTAGATGCGACAGCCCAGGTCCTGCAGGTCGATCAGGATGACGTCGAACGTCTCCATCCACTCGTCGCGGGGCTTGCGCACCTCGCCATACAGGCTGAACACAGGAATGTTGTGGACCGGATCGCGATAATCCGGGCTCTCCATCATATTGTCCTGCAGGTCGCCCTTCATGCCGTGCTGAGGTCCAAAGGCGGCGCTCAGCCTGATCTCGGGACAGGCGGCCAGGGCGTCGATGGCGTGGGTCAGGTCCTTTGTCACAGACGCCGGATGCGCCAGCAGCGCCACGCGCCGCCCCTTCAGCTCAGCCCGCAGGGCGTCATCGGACAGCAGGCGGTCGAGACCGAAATTCATGCCGATGCTCCGGCTTCTGGCAGGGTCAGGACAAACGACGCGCGATTGTGGAAATCCGGCTCAAGCGACGGATGCGTCAGCGCCCACCAGGCGACGTTCCCGTCCAGGTCCTCGACCACCACCGACAAAGAAATCAGCCACGCTGCATCGCCGGGCAGATGGGGCAGTTGGTCCATGTCCAGATCGGCGCTCAGCACGAACCCCCAGTCCTCGACCTCGGTCGAAATCACCGGCCTCGCCACTTCGACATCGGCCATCTCGTTGCGATAGCCGTTGAAGCGATAGGCCGCCCAGCGCGTCGAGGGCGCCAGATTATATTCGTAATACCGCTCGCCCGTTTCGGCCCGCACAAAGACTTCGCAGCAGGTCCGTCTCCACAGCTCGTCCGTGCGGATCGGCTCATCGTCTCGCGGCACAAACAAGCGCGCGATATCGCCCTCCAGCAGATACCGCAGATGCAGATGCTTGGGATCTGTGCGGTTCAGTTCGACTGTGATCTTGCGGATCACGTTCGCCTGGGATGCGGCGTGCGGCGTCAAGGTGGCGGCGGCTGTGCTCATGCCGCCTGACTGCCACGCGGCCCGCCCCCTATCCAGCCCCGATGTGCGCCGACTGCGACATCATGACCGGGGCAAGAACCTCAGCTGACGCCGAAGGCGAACAGGGCCACGAACAGAATCACGATCACCAGCATGGCCAGCGGCGGGGCCAGAAGGATGATCCAGCCCAGCCTGGCCCGCCCGCGTTTGGCCGCCATCAGGGCCACGACGCCCTGCAGCAGGACCGCCGCGGCCGCCGGCATGAACACCTGTCCGAACCCGGGGTGAGGCGGCAAAAACCCAGCCGCCGCCAGCCCGCCGAAGATCACCACCGCGACCACCGCCCAGCCGATCAACAGGCGCAGGGCTGCGGGATTTCTGATTTGGCCGGCCATCTTCATTCGCTCCGCTCGTCGAGCGTGCTACACGACCGCTCCCTCTCCTACATGTAATCGACCATGACCGAGCCTGCCTTCAAGTCCGAATTCCTCCGCACCCTCCAGGCGCGCGGGTATATCCATCAAGTGACCCACCCCGTCGAACTCGACGAAGCGGCGGCGAACGGCGTGGTGGCGGGCTATATCGGCTTTGATGCGACGGCGCCGTCGTTGCACGTCGGCAGCCTGATCCAGATCATGATGCTGCGTCGGCTTCAGCAGGCGGGCGGCAAGCCGATCGTCCTGATGGGCGGCGGCACGACCAAGGTCGGCGACCCGACCGGCAAGGACGCCTCGCGTCCGCAACTGACCGAAGAAACGATCCAGTCGAACATCGACACGATCAAGACCGTCTTCTCCAAGTTCCTGACCTTCGGCGACGGCCCGACCGATGCGGTCATGGTCAACAACGACGACTGGCTGTCGGGCTACGGCTATGTCCAGTTCCTGCGCGACTTCGGCACGCACTTCACCGTCAACCGGATGCTGAGCTTCGACTCGGTCAAGCTGCGCCTTGAGCGTGAGCAGCCGATGACCTTCCTCGAGTTCAACTACATGCTGATGCAGTCGGTCGACTTCCTTGAGCTGAACCGCAGCCTGAAGGTCACCCTGCAGATGGGCGGATCGGACCAGTGGGGCAACATCACCTCCGGCGTCGATCTGGTGCGACGCGTGGACCAGAAGGCCGCCTTCGGCCTGACTACACCGCTGCTGACCACCGCCTCGGGCGGCAAGATGGGCAAGACGGCGCAGGGTGCGATCTGGCTGAACGCCGAACAGCTCAGCCCCTATGACTACTGGCAGTTCTGGCGCAACGCAGAGGACGCCGACGTCGGTCGCTTCATGCGCCTGTTCACTGATCTGACGCTGGAAGAGATCGCCGTCTTCGAAGCGCTGGAAGGCGCCCAGATCAACGACGCCAAAAAGGCCCTGGCCGACGCCGCCACCACCCTGCTGCACGGCGCAGAGGCCGCCGCCACCGCGCGCGCGGCCGCTGAAACCGCCTTCGAACAGGGCAAGCTGTCCGCCGACCTGCCGACCGTTGAACTGCCTGCGTCCGAAGTCTTCGGCGCCATGATCGCCGCGGTCGTCACCAAGGCCGGCCTGACCGCCTCCAACGGCGAGGCCCGGCGTCTGGCCCAAGGCGGCGGCCTTCGCCTGAACGACGTCGCCATCGCCGACGGCGCCCAGCTTCTGACCGAAGCCGATGTCACGGACGGGCTCATCAAACTGGCGGCGGGCAAGAAGAAGATCGTTCTGGTGAAGCCCGTCTGATGGCTGCAACCGAAGGACAGTCCGCCCCTGCCCTGGACCTGCCCGCCGACAACGGTGGGCAGGTTTCGCTTGCTGCCCTCAAAGGCAAGCCTGCCGTGGTCTATTTCTACCCCAAGGACGACACGACCGGCTGCACGCGCGAGGCCTTGGACTTCACCGCCCTGGCCGCTGATTTCGCCGCCCTGGGCGTGTCCGTCATTGGCGTGTCCAAGGACACGGTGAAGAAGCACGACAGGTTCAAAGCCAAGCACGACCTGAACCTGATCCTGGCCTCTGACGAGGACGGCGCGGCCTGCGAGGCCTGGGGCGTGTGGGTGCAGAAGAAGTTGTACGGCCGCGAATACATGGGCATCGAGCGCGCCAGCTTCCTGATCGACGCCGAGGGCAAGGTCGCCCGCGTCTGGCGCAATGTGAAGGTCGCAGGCCACGCCCAGGCCGTTTTAGACGCCGCCCGCACCCTGGCCTGACATCTGCGTCGGAACAGGTCAGGCGACAGTTTCTCTGGCTGTCGATCAGAAGAATTACGCCCCGGAACGGCCCGCCGACGCCGGTTTCCGCCTGTGCGGCGCGCAAACCATATTGCAGCTGTCACGTTTGCCTGAATAACTGCGCCTCTCAACGTGGGGGCGTTGCACATGCAAGAGACGGAACAGCCGCAGCAGGGGTCGTTTGTCGAGCGACGGCTGCCTATTCGCTATCTCTATCTGCGCACCCATGACGACATCCGCGCCTGGGCGCTGACCACTCGGCGCCAGATTCTCATCGGCGTTGCGGCTCTAGCGGGCCTGATCTGGTTGGCGATCGCTTCCGGCGGCTTCATCTTCAATCTGATCAGCGCTCAGCGCGCCGACGCCCAGGTGATGCAGGCGCGTGCGGCGTCAGAGCGGCTGAACGCCGACCTTCAGGCCCGTCTGGAAAGCGCTGTGGCGCGAATGTCCGCCTCCAGCGGCGGCATGGAGCAGTCGCTGGACCTGATAGAGCGGCGTCACGCGGCCCTGACCCTGGTGATGCAGAACCTCAACGGCGTCGAAGGCGCGGCTGAGGCGCTGGCCCCGGCGCCGCCCTCGACCAGCGCCAATCCGATCCAACGCCTCATCGCCGTCCGCATGGATCAGGAACGGTTGCTGGACCGCGCCGAAACCTTCGCCCAGACGCGCGGCGAGCGCCTGCGCCTGGCCTTTCGCCTGGCCGGCCTGAACCCCGCCGCCTATACGCCCGACGCCAATCAGGCTCTGGGCGGCCCCCTGATCGAGGCGCGCGATCCCCGCGCCCTGGCCGCCATTCTGGATGTGGACGAACCGTTCGCCGTGCGAATCCGTTACGCCGCCCGGTCCCTGCACAACCTGCGCAACCTGACCCAGGCCGCAGACACGCTGCCCTTCAACCGCCCCACGGGCTCGCGCACCACATCCGGCTTCGGCGTGCGCATCGACCCATTCGACGGCCGCCCCGCCATCCACGAGGGCCAGGATTTCGCCGACGGGCTGAACACGCCGGTCTATTCGACCGCGCCGGGCGTCGTATCCTTCGCCGGTGTGCGCTCAGGCTATGGCAATACGGTCGAGATCGACCACGGCAACGGCGTCAAGACCCGCTACGCCCATCTGAACACCCTGGGCGTCGAAACCGGCCAGCCCGTCGCCCTGGCCCAGCGGCTGGGCGCCATGGGCACCACCGGGCGCTCAACAGGCGTCCATCTTCACTACGAAGTCTGGCTTAACGGCCGTCCCCAGAATCCCGCACGCTTCCTCAGAGCAGGAGATCAACTTGTTCAACAAGACTAGCAAACCCGCCAGCGACCGCGCCTTTCGTCCCGGCCCGACGGTGATCCCGCCCCTGCCCGACATGCCGCCGCCGCCCAGCGCAGAGGTCGCCGAGGCGTCGCCGCGCAGCCTGTCCACCCTGTCCGCCGACCTGGTCTTCGAAGGCCAGATCACCGGCGGCGGCGATCTCCAGATCGACGGTCAGGTCAAGGGCGATGTGCGCGTCGCCCATCTGATCGTCGGTGAGACCGGCCAGGTCGAGGGAAGCATCGCCGCCGACGCCATCGAGGTGCGGGGTCGTGTTCTGGGCGGCGTCAAGGGCAAGCAGGTCAAGCTGGTGTCCACCGCCCATCTGGAAGGCGACATCACGGCGGAACAGCTGTCGATCGACGTCGGCGCCTACTTTCAAGGCCGTGTCACCCAGGCTCAGCGACCGGCTACAGTCGCTGCCCCAACCCCAGCGCCCGCGTCTGGCCCCCCATCTGGCCCCGTGGTTACGCCCGTCCTGACTACGCCCGCCGCCCAGAACACGCCAGCGCCCGTTCCCGCTGAATAGGCCGCCATCCGGCGCGCGAATTGAAAGAGGCGGCCCGTTTCCGAGCCGCCTCTTTTTTCGTTCAGCCTGTACGTCGATCAATCGACGCTGGAGCCGCGCGTCTCGCCAACACGCGCCGCCAGGGCCGCCCCCATGAACTGGTCCAGATCGCCGTCCAGAACCCCTTGGGTGTCCGAGGTTTCGACCTCGGTGCGCAGGTCCTTCACCATCTGGTACGGCTGCAGGACATAGGATCGGATCTGGTGGCCCCAGCCGATGTCGGTCTTGGCGTCGGCCAGAGCCTGGGCCGCCGCTTCACGCTTCTGCAGCTCCAGTTCGTACAGGCGCGCCCGCAGCATCTTCCAGGCCATTTCCCGGTTCTGGTGCTGCGACCGGCCCGCCTGGCAGGCCACGACCGTATTGGTCGGGGTGTGGGTCAGGCGCACCGCCGAGTCCGTCTTGTTGATGTGCTGACCGCCTGCGCCCGAGGCGCGATATGTGTCGGTGCGCACGTCCGACGGATTGATGTCGATCTCGATCGTGTCGTCCACGACCGGCGACACCCCGATGGAGGCGAAGCTGGTGTGCCGCTTGGCCGCCGCATCATAGGGGCTGATGCGGACCAGACGGTGCACGCCCGATTCCGACTTCAGCCAGCCATAGGCGTTGGGCCCTTCGATCAGGATGGTGGCCGACTTCACGCCCGCCTGTTCACCCTCTTCGTGGGCCTCGATGGTGACCTCATAACCGTGCGCCTTGGCCCAGCGCGAATACATCCGCAGCAGCATTCCGGCCCAGTCGTTGGACTCGGTGCCGCCTGCGCCGGAGTTCACTTCCAGATAGGCGTCGTTGGAATCAGCCTCGCCGGACAGCAGGGCTTCCAGTTCGGCGCGGGCCGCGCGCTCCTTGATGCCGCGCAGGGATTCGCGGGCGTCCTCCAGCGCGCTTTCGTCACCTTCCTCGTCCGCCATTTCGGCCAGCATGACCCCGTCTTCAAGGTCCTGCTCCATCGCCTTGACGGTGTTGATCTTGCCTTCCAGCTGCGAGCGTTCGCGGCTGACGGCCTGGGCCTCGTCCGGTTTGTCCCACAGCGTCGGGTCTTCGACCCGCGCGTTCAGCTCATCGAGCTTCCTTAGAGCGACATCCCAGTCAAAGACGCCTCCTGAGCAGAGCGACGCTCTGCTCGATGTCGGCCTTCATGGCCTCGACATCCGGTCTCATCGCAATCTCCAGCGACAGAAAAAGCCCTGAGGTCTGTGCGACAGGGCGACAAAGAACGAAAACGGCGCGCCCGAAGACGCGCCGTTCGAAATCCCTACCTAAGGCCTCAATACAATCCGCTCAAGTCCTCGGCCGGTTCGCGGCGTTGAGGAATGGGCGGCGGGGCGGCCTGGGTCGGCGGCGGGGCCGAGGCACCCGCGTTGGTGCGCGCCTCCTGTTCGCGCCGGATGACGTCGTTGTAATTCTGCGGACCGACCGGCGCGGTCGGCGCCTCGACCGCCGGGGCCTGACGCTCTGTGCCAGGACGGAAGGCTTCCTCAATGCCGTTCACCACGCGGAAGATCGCATTCTTGGGCCGCACGAACGGACGCGCCGGACGCTCTTTCAGCGCCGTCTGCATGAACTGGGTGAACACCGGCACAGCCGCCGAGGCGCCCGCTTCCCCGGACCCCAGCGAACGGTTGTCGTCAAAGCCGATGAAGACACCGACCACGATGTCGGTCGTGAAGCCGACGAACCAGGCAGAGCGATACTCGTTGGTGGTGCCCGTCTTGCCCGCGACCCAGCGGCCCAGGCCGCGCGCGCTGGCGGCGGTGCCGCGCTGGACCACGCCTTCCAGCATCGAACTCATCTGATAGGCGGTGATGGGGTCGATGACCTGGGTTCCACGCGGTTGCAGGCGCGGCGATTCCTGGCCCGAGAAGCCGCGGCCGCATTCGCGGCAGGTGCGGTCGTCGGCGCGGAAGATCGTCTCGCCGTGACGGTCCTGAACGTAGTCGATCAGATAGGGGTTCACCCGGCGCCCGCCGTTGGCGAAGGCGGCGTAGGCCGTGGTGATCTCCAGCGGCGTCACCTCGCCCGCGCCCAGCGACACCGACAGGTTCGGCGTCAGGCCGGGAATGCCCATCTTGTCCGACAGGGCCACGATCTTATTCATGCCGACCGTCGAGGCCAGACGCACGGTCATGACGTTGCGCGACAGCTCCAGCCCGCGCCGCAGGGTCTGCGGGCCATAATACTGGCGGCTGTAGTTTTCAGGCGTCCAGCGCTGGCCGTTCGGACCGCCCGCAAAGCTGATCGGCGCATCCAGCACGATCGACGCCGGGCTGAAGTCACCCTCCAGCGCGGTCGCGTAGACGAAGGGCTTGAACGCCGAACCCGGCTGGCGCTTGGCCTGGGTCGCGCGGTTGAAGCTGGACAGCGCATAGGAATAGCCGCCGACCATCGCCAGCACCCGGCCCGACTGGGGCTCGACCGCCACCAGGGCGCCGTTGACGCGCGGCACCTGTTTCAGGGCGAACTGGCTGCCCTTCTTCTCGACGAAGATCAATTCGCCGCGACGAAGCTGGCGATTGGCGTTGGCCCAGGCGGCGTCGCCGGGGATCAGATTACCCGTCTCATTACCCTTGGCCGTGATAATGCGCACGCTGTTGCCGCTGACGCTCTCGATGGCGGCGGCTTCCCAGGTGCGGCGTTCGGGCGGCGCCTGCTCCTTCAGCGCGGCGGCCTGCCAGCCGTCGGCGAAGTCGGTAGTGCCCCATCCCCCGCGCCAGCCGTGGCGGCGGTCATAGTTCTCCAGCCCCTGCATCAGGGCCTCGCGCGCCGCCGTCTGCAGCGTCGGGTCCAGCGTCGTGCGCATATAGAAGCCGCCCGCGCGCAGTTGCTCGCCGAACTTGGGATTGGCGGCGGCCTGACGACGGGCCTCTTCAACAAAGAAGTCGGCGTCCTGATATTCGGCCCGCTTGGGCGCATCCTGGGTCGTCAGGGGCCGAGCGCGCGCCTCGGCGACCTGCGCCGGGGTCAGCCAGCCGCTCTGGCCCATTTCGCCCAGCACCCAGTTGCGACGGCCCAAGGCCGCTTCGGGGTGACGCTTGGGATGATAGTTGTTCGGCCCCTTGGGCAGCGACGCCAGGAAGGCCGCCTCGTCCGGCGTCAGCTGGTTCAGCGACTTGCCGAAATAGTTATAGGCCGCCGAGGCGATGCCGTACGACCGATAGCCCAGGAAGATTTCGTTCAGATACAGCTCAAGGATCCGCTCCTTGGACAGGCTGGCCTCCAGGCGGCTGGCCAGGATGGCTTCCTTCAGCTTGCGGTTAAGGCTGGATTCGTTGGTCAGCAGGACGTTCTTGGCCACCTGCTGGGTGATGGTCGATCCGCCCTCAAGCCGCCGACCGGACGCCAGGTTGAAGACGTTCTTGATCGAGGCCCGGCCGATGCCGCCCACGTCGATGCCGCCATGCTGGAAGAAGTTGCTGTCTTCCGCCGCCAGGAAGGCGTGAACCACCGTCGCCGGGATCTGGTCGTAGGAGACGAAAATCCGCCGCTCGTCTGAAAACTCGCCGATCAGGGTGCCGTCGCCGGCATAGACCCGCGTGGCGGTCGGCGGCGTATAGTCCGCCAGCTCCGACGCATCCGGCAGGTCGTGGAACAGCCACGCCGCATAGACGGCGACAACCAGCCCCGCCAGGGCGATGCCGCCCAACAAGACCATGCCCGCCCATACGAACCAGCGTTCCGCAATCTTCACTTCGTACTCCGACGACGCGTCTCGAAAGCCTGCTTTAGCCCGCGTCGGGGCCATTCCGCTAGAGCCCGCGCCGCGCCTTGTTTGCAACGCCCCTTCCGCTGGGTCGTTAGACGCCCATCTCAGTCATTCCCATTGATAGGAGCCAGACCATGGAAGTTCTGTACCGCGCCCACGCCACTGCATCCGGCGGCGGCCGCGAAGACGGCCGTTCGGCGACCGACGACGGCAAGATCGACGTAAAACTGTCCACCCCCAAGGAAATGGGCGGCAAGGGCGGCGACGGGACCAACCCGGAACAGCTTTTCGCCACCGGCTACGCGGCCTGCTACCTGGGCGCCCTGCGTCTGGTCAGCGGCAAGGCGGGTACGCCCGTCGGCCCTGACACCAAGGTCACCGCAGGCGTCGGCTTCGGCAAGAACACCCGGGGCGAAGGCTTCAACCTGGATGTCGAACTGGAGATCTCGGATCACGGTCTGGAGCAGGCGGTCATCGACGACCTGATCCAGAAGGCGCACCAGGTCTGCCCCTACTCCAACGCCACGCGCGGCAATGTCGATGTGAAGCTGACGGCGGTCTGACACGCCCCTCAGGAAGAGCGGAGGCCCGCCATGCCGCCAGTGCTGATCATAGGGGCCGGTCCCGTGGGACTGGCCGCCGCCCTCTTCCTGACCCGTCGCGGCGTCTCCGTGCGCATTCTGGACGCAGACGCCGCGCCGCACGCCACCTCCCGCGCGCTCGCCGTCAGCCCGCGCACCCTTGAACTTCTGACAGACAGCGGCGTCGCCGCCGCCATGGTCGCCGAGGGCAACAGGGTCGATGGCATCCGCCTGTTCTACGACGGCCGACCGCTTGCGACCGTCACGCCGGACTGGAGCCGGATGGGGTCGGCCTATCCCATGACCATCCTGCCCCAGGCCCGGTCGGAGGCGCACCTGATCGCGGCTCTGTCTGCTCTGGGTGTCGCCGTCGAACGCGGGCGCGTCCTGACCGACCTCCGCCGGACCGACGACGCCGTCACCGCCGTCTTGGCGGATGGAGAGGCGCTGACCGCCCCGCTGTTGTTCGCCGCCGACGGCGCCCATTCCGTCACCCGCCACGCCCTGAACATCAGCTTCCCCGGCGACAGCGCGTCCCAGGCCTGGCATCTGATGGATGCAGAGATCGAGGGGCCGCCCACGGATCAGGTCTGGGTCAATTTCGGCGTCGGCCGCGCCTTCATCTGCCTGCCCTATGCGGGCAAGACCGTGCGGCTGTTCACCTTCGGCCAGCCGCTGATCGACAGCATCCCCAGGCATTGGCGGTTGGGTGAAATCCGCTGGCGCAGCGATTTCACGGTGTCGCACCGCATCGCAGATCGGCTGTCCGTCGGTCGGATCGCTCTGGGCGGAGACGCCGCCCATATTCATTCCCCCATCGGCGGACGCGGCATGAACCTGGGCATAGAGGACGCCTGGGTCTTCTCAGCCTGCGCGGCGGACTTCCTGAATGGCGAAACCAGCCGCATCGACGACTATGACCGCCTGCGCCGTCCCGCCGACGCCGCCGTCGTAAAGACCATCCGCGCCATCACCCGGTTCGTCACGGACGACGGTTTCCTCGCCAATACGGCCAAGCGAACCCTGCCGCCCATCGCCACGCGTTTCCCCGGTTTGATCAACCGTGCGCTTCGTGTCGGCATGGGCCTCGACCACCCGATCCCACTGCGCTAATCGGGGGCCATGACCTCGCCGCTCGACGCCTCCCCCGATCCGCTGCTGACGCTTGAACCCCACCGCCGCGTGACGCTTCGCGAAGCGTTCGGCGTGGACAGCGACATGACCGTGCCGTGCTTCAACGAGCGCGACAGCCATGTGCCCGAGATCGACGAGGCCTATCGCTTCGATCCCCAGACGACCATCGCCATCGCCGCAGGCTTCGCCTTTGACCGCCGCGTCATGGTCCAGGGCTATCACGGCACCGGCAAGTCGACCCATATCGAACAGGTCGCCGCCCGCCTGAACTGGCCGCTGGTGCGCGTGAACCTGGACAGCCACGTCAGCCGCATCGACCTGATCGGCAAGGACGCCATCGTCCTGAAGGACGGCAAGCAGATCACCGAGTTCCGCGAGGGCATCCTGCCCTGGTCGCTGCAACGCCCCGTCGCCCTGGTCTTCGATGAATATGATGCGGGCCGCCCGGACGTCATGTTCGTGATCCAGCGCGTGCTGGAGGCGCAGGGTCGCCTGACCCTGCTGGACCAGAACCGCGTCATCCGCCCCAACAAGCATTTCCGCCTCTTCGCCACGACCAACACCATCGGTCTGGGCGACACCACGGGCCTGTATCACGGCGCGCAACAGATCAATCAGGCCCAGCTGGACCGCTGGAACATCGTCACGACGCTGAACTACCTCGACCACGACGTCGAGGCCGAGATCGTCGCCGCAAAGGTGCCCGAGTGGTCGGACGCCGAGGGCAAGCGCCGCATCGCCGCCATGGTCCGCGTCGCCGACATGACCCGCAACGCCTTCATGAACGGCGACATCTCCACCGTCATGTCGCCGCGCACGGTCATCACTTGGGCCCAGAACGCCATCATCTTCGGCGGCGACGTGGCCCTGTCCTTCCGCCTGACCTTCCTGAACAAGTGCGACGAACTGGAACGCCCCACCATCGCGGAGTTCTACCAGCGCGCCTTCGGCGAAGACCTGCCCGAAGCGGCGACGCGGGTGAAGGTGGGGTGATGGCCAACATCCCAATTCGTCTACGGTGCCCAAACTGCAGCCATATAGAACGTATGGATGTCACAGCACCTTTGGCGATGTGGTCAATGCCAAATAACTTTACCTTACGAGTCGAGACCTCCACTACATCCGCTTCAATAGCTGCAGCCGCCGCCGTTTGCCCCAATTGCAAAATTTCATTTGGACTTAAAATACAATCCAAGTCAGCCGGAACTATAGATAGAATATTAAAGTCAACTTCATCGGCCGAAGTAGACAGATCGCTTTACGACACTTCGGTAACGACATTCCCCAAAAATAAGTCTGACATTACCCACGACAAAAACCTCCCTTCAAAAATCCGGAATGCTTTTGTTTTCATACAAGAAGACGCGATAAATAAACGAAACCCTGCGGGTATTATGAGCGGCGCCCGCGCTTGCCTAGATGTTGCACTAAAGAACCTAGGTGAATCAGATGGAGGGCGACGAACTCGCATCAACAAACTCCTGTCGCGCGGCATTATTACAACTTCGATCGCGGCATGGGCTCAAAGCCTATGGGAAGAAGGTTCTGATGCTGTTCACGATTTAGATGCCGAAATTGATCGAGCGATTGAGCATGTCGAGTTCTTAAAGCTGTTTTTTGAAGTGGCCTTCGGCCTACCCGCAAGAATTGCTCTCGCGTCTCACGAAGGCGAAGTTGATCCAACAGAAATTACGCTGCCCTCGGCGTAATCATCTCCAGCGCATCGCCCATCTTCCGGCGCTGCTCCATCAGGTCATAGCTGTTCTGCAGCCGCAGAAAATACCCTTCGCTCAGCCCCCAATAGCGCGTCAGGCGCAGGTCGGTGTCCGCCGTGACGGCGCGCTTGCCCAGAACGATCTCGTTGATCCGGCGCGGCGGCACGCCGATGGATTTGGCCAGAGCGGTCTGGCTCATGCCCAACGGCTTGAGGAAATCCTCCAACAGCACATCGCCGGGCGTCGGGTTTTTCAGCCAATCGTCCGAACGGCCGTCCTGACGGTCAATGGTCGTCGCAGATTTCAACATCGTCGCAACCTCCTGAACTCCAGCGGAAACAAATCCGCCATTGTTGATTGATCCGTATCGAGTGCTGCCCCTTGCGATCGCCCGACAGCGCCTCAAGCCGGTTGCCGGGCGGAAGACGCAGGTCGTCGACAACCTCGGCGGCGTCCAGCGCACGCAGCTTTCGCAACGCCGCGTCCTGAATATCAGCAGGCAGCCGCCGCGACCGCTGGCCGGTCCAGACCTTTTCCGTCTCGCGATCACGGAAACTGCGGATCATAGAGGGCGAATATAACGCATAACGTTACGCAGGACAACCTGTCACCTCACCTTCAACATCACACCGCGATTGATCGCTCTTTAAGGACTCCCGCCCTACGACACTGTTCGAGTGGGGCCTGGTTCATGATTGACAGCACTGAGTACGTTCGCGCCTACGCGGAGCGGTACAGAGACTTGTTTCCAGTGCGGCTGGCGTCGGTCGCTGCAGTCATCTTTCTGACCGTATGGCTCAGCGGCTGGGTCTGGGGCATCGGCTTCTTCGCCGTGCAAGGGCCGCTCTATGTCATGCTGTGGCGTGTGACCCGGCGCAGTCTGGCGCAGCCGGATGCGCCGGGCGGCGGTCTCAGGCTCAAGCGCTGGACCGAGGCGATCACCCTGGCGCTGGCGGTGCACAACAGCCTGTTCGTGCTGGCCGCTTGGCGTTTGCTGCCAGACCTTCATATCCACCTGATCCTGCTGATCTCGGGCGTGCTGATGGTCGGCGCCCTGCAGGCCCACGCCAGCCGCCTCAGCTTCGCCGCCGCCGTGGTTCCCCCCATGGCCGCCATCTTCTGGATCACCTTCATCGAACCCGGCGTCAGCGCCACCCTGCAGATGCCGGTCCTGATGCTGACGCTCGGCGTCGTCAGCGCCGCCTGGCGCCAGTGGCGCACCGACCGCGAGACCGTCCGGCTGATGCTGGAGATGTCCGAACAGTCGCAGCAGCTTCAGGCCGCCCTGTCCCAGTCCGAGATCGACCGCGCCGCCGCCGAGCGCGCCAATCAGGCCAAGTCCCGTTTTCTGGCCATGATCAGCCACGAGGTCCGCACGCCCCTGAACGTCGTCCTGGGTCTGGCCGAGGTTCTGAAACGCCGCCGCCTGCCCTCGGCGGAGGCGGGCATGATCGACGACATGGCGGATGCGGGCGGCATGCTGCTACGGCTGCTGAATGGCGCGCTGGACATCTCAAAGATCGAATCCGGCCAGTCCGAGGTCCAGATGGCGCCCGCCGATCTGGCCCAGACCCTGACGGCCATCGTCCGCGTCTGGGGCGCCCGCGTCGAGGAGTTGAACCTGTCGCTGGAGCTGGAGCTGCTGGGCCGCCCCGAGGACTTCGTCGTCCAAACGGACGTGGCCAAGGTCGAACAGGTGATCATCAACTTCCTGTCCAACGCGCTGAAGCTGACGCCGAACGGCGTGATCCGCATCGTCGCACAGGCCCAGCCCGCATCGGACGGCGCCGTCGCCCTGAGCTTCGAGGTTCACGATCAGGGTCCGGGCGTGCCGCAAGACCAGCGCGAGCGCATCTTCCAGCCGTTCGAGCAGCTTGACGCCGGGCGCGCCGTCGGCGGCGCAGGTCTGGGGCTGGCCATCTGCCGCGCCAGCGTCCTGGCCCTGGGCGGCGATCTGGGCGTCCGCGCCGCCCAGCCGCACGGCGCCGTCTTCTGGTTCGGCTTCACGGCGGAGCGCGCGACGGTCCACGCCGTCCCCCTGCCTGTCGAGATCGACCTGCCCCCGGCGCCGCACCGGTCCGCAAACCTGCCTGCGGACGACCGCCCGTCCATCCTGATCGCCGAGGACCACCCCGCCAACCGCAAGCTGCTGGCCCTGCTGCTGGAGCCGTTCGACATCAACCTGGCCTTTGTCGAGAACGGCAAGGAGGCGCTGGACGCCCTGTCCGAAGCCTCATTCGACCTGGTGCTGATGGATGCGATGATGCCCGTCATGGACGGCATCACGGCCCTGACCGCCATCCGCGCGACCGAGGCCGCCGCTGGTCGCCCCCGCGCCCTGGTCCATATGCTGACGGCCAATGTGTTCGAGGACGACGTCGCCCGCTACATGCAGGCGGGGGCCGACGGGGTTCTGCGCAAGCCCATAGAGATCGACGACCTCCACCGCGTGGTGCAGCAGAGCTTCAGACAGCCTCTGGCGGCCTGACCGCCCAGCTGGGCTCCGCCAAGCCCCGCGCTGTCTCGCGCACGCCCTGGGGCCAGTCGACTGTCGCGGCCTCAAACCCGGTGCGGTCGCCTGCGAACAACATCCGCACAGCCTCTTCATAGTTGGCCAGGTCGCCCGCCAGCGCGGTCATGAACCGATAGGCCGCCTCTTGCGCGCGGCGCGCCCGATCCGGCCCCTCGGCCTCGCGCATCGCCGCCTCGACCATCTTGCGTAGGGCCGACGAGGCGCCGCCCGGCTGACCGGCCAGCCAGTCCCAGTGACGCGGCAGCAGGGTCACCTCCCTCGCCGTCACCCCCAGCCGGGGCCGCCCCGGCCCCTTCTTGGGCTCAGGCGCCGCGCCAGGCAGCCGCGCCAACGCCGTCTCCAGATCGCCGCGCAGATCGAACTCGACGGCATGACCGCTCGCCAGGTCGAAGACCAGCACGTCCTCGCCTGCGTCCGTCGCCGCCTTGACTGCAGCCAGCACCTCCTGCGGCCGGCCTTCGGCGATCAGGCGCTGGCCGGCAAAGGCCGCGCACTGCATGTCGAAAGTGGGGATCATGTTCGGCTCCTCGTTCGAGGCTCCGAATTGCCCGGATAAAATCATGCCGTCAAATCAGCCCGGCAGACTGGGCAAGGACGGCGGCGCCATGACGCACCGCCGTCCGTCTTTTCATCAGATCACGCCGAAGGCGCGCATGGCCTCGGCCACCCGCACGAAGCCGGTGATGTTGGCGCCCAGCACATAGTCGCCCGGCACGCCGTATTCGTCCGCCGTCTCGGCGCAGCGGTCGTGGATCGAATGCATGATGCCCGCCAGACGCGCCTCGGTGTCCTCAAAGCTCCAGCTGTCGCGCGAGGCGTTCTGCTGCATCTCCAGGGCCGAGGTGGCGACGCCGCCGGCGTTGGCGGCCTTGCCCGGCGCGAACATGACGCCCGCTTCCTGGAAAATGCGCACGGCTTCCGGCGTGCAGGGCATGTTCGCCCCCTCGCCCACCGCCAGCACGCCGTTGGCCACCAGTTGCCGGGCGTCGTGGCCGGTCAGCTCGTTCTGGGTGGCGCAAGGCAGGGCGATGTCGCCCGGCACGTCCCAGATGGAGCCGCCCTCGACATAGTGGGCGCCCGCGCCGCGCAAGGTCACGTATTCGGAAATCCGACCGCGCGACTGTTCCTTGATCTGCTTGACCAGGTCCAGATCGACGCCGTTCTCATCGACAATATAGCCGTTGGAGTCCGAGCAGGCGACGACCGTGCCGCCGAACGCCTGGACCTTCTCGATCGCATAGATGGCCACGTTGCCCGAGCCGGAGACGATGGCGCGCTTGCCCTCCATCGCGATCCCCTTGGTGCCCAGCATACGCTCGACGAAATAGACCGTGCCATAGCCGGTCGCCTCGGTGCGGGCGCGCGATCCGCCATAGACCAGACCCTTGCCGGTCAGGACGCCGGCCTCATAGCGGTTGGTCAGGCGCTTGTACTGACCGAACATGAAGCCAATCTCGCGTGCGCCAACGCCGATGTCGCCAGCGGGCACGTCGGTGTATTCGCCCAGGTGGCGGTACAGCTCGGTCATGAAGGACTGGCAGAAGCGCATGATCTCGCCGTCCGAACGGCCACGCGGATTGAAGTCCGATCCGCCCTTGCCGCCGCCGATCGGCAGGCCGGTCAGGGCGTTCTTGAAGATCTGCTCAAAGCCCAGGAACTTGATGATCCCCAGGTTCACCGACGGGTGGAAGCGGATGCCGCCCTTGTACGGACCCAGGCCCGAGTTGAACTGCACCCGGAAGCCGCGGTTGATCTGCACCTGGTTGGCGTCATCGACCCACGGCACGCGGAAGATGATCTGGCGTTCCGGCTCGCAGATGCGTTCGATCAGGGCGTCGTCGGCATAGTTCGGATGTTTGGCGACGACCCGGCCCAGGCTTTCCAGCACTTCGCGCACCGCCTGATGGAACTCGGCTTCGCCCGCGTTCCGGCGCAGCACTTCCGCCAGGATGGGCTCCAGCTTTTCGTCGATCTGGGTCAAGTCACACTCCGTAGGGCTGGCGGCGTCAGGGGGAGCCGACGCCGTTCGGCGTGCTGCATAGCTAAAAAATTTCGATCTTCCCGTCTTTTTTTGACTTGAAACGAGATTTTATGCCGAAACCCGCGCTTTAGTCGGTCGGAAGCTGCGAAAAACCTTAGGTGCAGCGCGGCAAAAACGGGGCACAGTTTGAGACTGATGGGCGCACCGTCGAATCAACGTGCGGCGGCGGAAAGATCGGTGTCGCTTCGCTTCTTTCGTCATTCAGGGCGCAGCGACGACTCGGAATGACGAAAGCAAACAACGCACACACCACAACCCGTCATCCTCGCCCGGAGGGCTCGCCTCTGCACGTCTAGAATGTTCTTGATTTGTTCTGAAACTCGTTCCATCGTCAGGACATGGAAGCCGCAAAGGGAAGAGGCGCGCGTTCGAATGCGACCGGCCGCTACGAGACAAATCAGTCCGAGGCCTTCGACGACGGCTGGACCGGCGACGACGCCGCGCCCGCGCCGTTGCGCACCGTCCTCACCCCCGAACACGCGCGTACCATCATCGCCCGGAACGACAGTCCGGACATTGGCTTCGACCGCTCCATCAACCCGTACAAAGGTTGCGAACATGGCTGCATCTACTGTTACGCCCGTCCGTCCCATGCCTGGATGGGCCTATCCCCGGGCCTGGATTTCGAGAGCCGGATCTTCTTCAAGCCCGAGGCCGCAGGTCTGCTGGAACAGGCGTTCCTCGCACCCAAATATCGATGCAAGCGAATCCACATAGGCGGCAACACCGACCCCTATCAGCCGGTTGAGCGGACACTGAAATCCACCCGCTCGATCCTTGAGGTCATGCGGCGCTACAACCATCCCTTCACCATCATCACCAAGTCGGTGCTGATCGGGCGCGACGCCGACATTCTGGGACCGATGGGCAAACAGGGACTGGCCTCCGCCATGGTCTCCATCACCACCCTGGACCGCAGTCTGGCCCGAACGATGGAGCCGCGCGCCTCAACCCCCGCCAAACGGCTGGAGGCGATCCGCAAGCTGGCCGACGCAGGCTGTCCGGTCGGGGTCGGGTTCGCCCCCGTCATTCCCGGCCTCAACGATCATGAGCTGGAGTCTGTGCTTGAGGCCGCCGCCAAGGCCGGGGCGACCTCGGCCATGTATGTCACCCTGCGCCTGCCGCTGGAGATCAAGGATCTGTTCCGCGAATGGCTGGCCGACGCCCGGCCCGACCGCGCCGCCCGCGTCATGTCACTGGTCCGCCAGACGCGCGGGGGCCGCGACTATGACCCCGACTTCTCGCAGCGGATGAAGGGCTCAGGCCCCGTCGCCGACCTGATCGCCGCTCGCTTCAAGGCTGCGATCAAACGCTATGGTCTGGACACGCCCCGCCCCCTGCTGGACGAAACCCAGTTCCGCGTCCCGCCCGAGGCCCGGCCTCAGTTGGAGCTTTTCGGCTAGTCCTCGTCGGCCGCCGACGGATCGATGGCCCGGGTCACCAGGTCGCGCCAGGTCGGGTCGGTGTCATCGACCAGATCGACGTCCTCCATCAGGGCTACGGCCCCCTCCCCATCCGGCAGGATCAGGCCCAGCACCTGCATCTCCTCGCCGTCATTGCCCAGATGGGTCTCGGCCTGGACGATGACCGCCGCCTGTTCGCCGTCCTCCTCCCACCAGATCACCGGCTGGGGCAGGTCCATGTCGATCACGCGCGGATCGTCCGTCTCGCCCAGGGCGAACACCGCCCGGCGCGCCTGCACATCGTCCAGCGTCGCCACCGCGCCCGTGAACGGCTTCAGCCGGCTCCAGTCGTCGGCGTCGAACCCGCCGCCGTCCTCTTCGAAATCCTGATCGCTCATGTGCTCATCGCCTATCGTCTGAAAACACCGACCAGTTCGACGTGCGCCGACCACAGGAACTGGTCCACCGGCGTCACCGTCTCCAGACGGAAACCCTTGTCGATCAGCACCCGGGCATCCCGCGCAAACGTCTGCGGATTGCACGACACGCCTACGACCACGCTGGCCTTGGTGTCGGCGATCTGGGCCGTCTGTTCGATCGCTCCGGCGCGTGGCGGGTCGAACACGATGGCGTCGCAACCCTTCAGGTCAAACGGCGTCAGCGGACGGCGGAACAGGTCGCGCGCCTCCGCCGTGATCGCCTTCATCCCCTTGGCCGAACCGACGCCGATCTTCAGCGCGTCAATACCCGGCTTGGACGCATCCGCCGCAATCACCGGCGCCACGGTCGCCAACGGGAAGGTAAAGGTGCCCGCCCCGCAGAACAGGTCGGCGATCTTTTTGGCCCCTTTCACCGCCGCCAGAGCGCGCGACACCATCGCCGCCTCGGCCTCCGGCACCGCCTGCAGGAAGCCGCCCGCAGGCAGGGGCACGGTCGCCGGACCGAACGCCACCTTGGGCTGGCGCGTCATCATCATGACGTCGCCCGCCAGACTCAGCCGCGCCAGATCGGCCCGCTGCGCCGCCGCAATCGCCCGCATCTGTGCGTCGCCGGACAGGCCGCCCGTGCGACGCTCCACCCCCGTCACGTCCACATCCAGCCCCGACAGGGTCCAGGTCACATGCAGGGTCGGCGCGGATTTCGGATGCTCCAGCAGGGGCGCCGCGACCTCGGCCAGCATCGGGATGGCCGCCACGATACGCGGATCGGCGATGGGACAGGCCGTCACCTCGACCAGACGCCACGACCGCCGCGCCTTGAAGCCCAACGCCACCCGTCCGTCCGGCATCCGCCGCGCATGCAGCGCCACCCGGCGACGCGTACCCGCTGGCGTCGCCACCGTCGCCTCGATCTCGGTCTCGATACCCTCGCGCGCCAGGGCCAGCCGGACCTGTTCGCGCTTCCAGCCCAGATACGGTTCAGCCGCCCAGTGCTGCAGCGAACACCCGCCGCAATCACCATACTGGGGCGAGACCGGCGCAATCCGGTCCGCGCTGGCGGTCACGATCTCGATCTGTTCGGCGCGGCCGTCTGTCACCACCGCCCGGACGCTCTCGCCCGGCAGCGTCAGGGGCACGAAGACCGGGCCGTTCGGCGTATTGGCGACGCCGTCGCCCTGCCCGCCGACGCGGTCGATGCTCAAGATTTCCATCGGCGGGCTTCTAGCCGTCCCGCCCCATCACGCCAACCCAGCCAATTTCACCCGCAAGATGAACGAAGATGAACAATCCGCTCAAATAGCGTTCAGCTTCGGTCATCTACATCTCACTGCAACAGACACGGGGTTCAGCCGTTCTCCGGTTACGGAACGCGTCCGATCCTCGAAGGGGTTCAAACCAAATGCGCACGAAGATTGTCTCACTGGCCGCCGCCCTCGCCTTCGCAGGCCTGGCCGCGCCGATGGCCGCCGAAGCCCAGAGCTACTACGGCTACACCCAGAACTACGGCACCGGCGCCTATGGCCGCCCGTACAACTATGACAACCGCGGCTATCAGTATGATCCGTGCCAGACCCAACGTCAGGGCCGCACCGGCGCGGGCGCCGTCATCGGCGGCGGCGCGGGCGCCGTCATCGGCTCGCAACTGGCTGCACGCGGCCGCCGCACCGAGGGCAGCGTCCTGGGCGGCGTCGTCGGCGCCCTGATCGGCTCTCAAGTAGGCCGCAGCAGCGCGGACAACTGCGACTATCGTCAGGACGGCTACTATAACCAGGGCTATCAGGGCGGCGGCTATTACAACCGCCAGCCGGTCTACACCCAGCCCCAGTATGGCTACAGCCAGCAGACCTACGGCTATTACGACAACCGTTACGCGGGCGATCAGGGCTACAGCTACGGCTACGACCAGTACGACCGTAACGACTACGCCCGCGATGACCGCGGCTATTACAACGACCGGTCGCAGCCGGTTCAGTCCTATCAGAACTCAGATGGATGCCGTCTCGCCGAGAGCGAAATCCGTCTGCCGGATGGTCGTCGCGACACCCGCTATGTGCGGACCTGCCCCGACCAGTACGGCCGCTATCGCGTCGTCGATTAATAATCAGCCCCCCTGTCGATCGACGACGTGACGGGAACCGCCGGAGGATCAGTCCTTCGGCGGTTTCTCCATTTTTGTGGGCGCCTATCGCGCGGACGCGCTGCTTGAGGCGCATGTTGCTGGGCCTACCGCGTGGTCGCGCTACTTGAGGCCGTGTTTGGCCCATAGCAGGAACTCGACATTGCCGTCGCCTCCGGTGATCGGGCTTTCGGTCGTGGCCTGCACGGCCCAGCCGACGCCTTCCAGCCAGTCCGCGATGCGCTGCACCGCCGCCGTCTGGGCCTCACGGTCCTTGACCACGCCCTTCTTGCCGACGCCGCCAGGGCCATCCGCCTCGAACTGAGGTTTGACCAGCGTCACCAGATCGGCGTCGTCCGCCGCCAGAGCCAAGGCCGCAGGCAGCACTTTCGACAGACTGATGAAGCTGGCGTCGCACACGATCAGGGACGGCGCCTGCGGGATCACCTCATTCGTCAGGTCCCGCGCATCGGTCCGCTCCAGATTGACGACGCGCGGATCGCTGGCGACCCGGTCATGCATCTGGCCAAAGCCGACATCGACGGCGAAAACCCTGGCCGCGCCACGATCCAGACAGACCTCGGTGAAGCCGCCGGTCGAGGCCCCGACGTCCAGCGCCACGCGGCCCTCGACCACTATCGGCCACAGACCCAGGGCGTGATCCAGCTTCAAGGCGCCGCGCCCGACCCAGCGATGCGCGGGCTGGGCCTCCAGCACCGCGTCCTCGGCGATCTGCTCGGACGGCTTTTGCACCGTAACGCCATCGGCGACGACCAGACCGGCCTCGATCGCCGCCCTGGCCCGCGCGCGGCTGTCGAACAGACCGCGCGTGACCAGAAGCTGGTCGATACGGGTCTTCACCCGATCTCGCTGAGACGCGCCAGCGCGGCCTGCAGCTTGACCTTGCCGGCCTCAGCTTCGGCCAGCTTGGCGCGCTGCTCGTCCACCACTTCCGGTGCGGCGCGCGAGACGAAGTTGGGGTTGCCCAGCTTCTTGTTCACGTGGCCGATATCGCTGTCGAAGGCGGCGATTTCCTTCTCCAGACGCGCCCGTTCGGCGGTCAGGTCGATGATGCCCGCCAAGGACAGGGCGATGGTCGAACCGCCGGACACGAAGGTCACGGCGCCCGTCGGCGCAGCATCCGCCGAACCGACCTCGGACACACGGCCCAGAGTCAGGATCAGGTCTCGGTGACGGGTGATCCGCTCGGCGGTCGCGGCGTCGGGTGCGACGAAGGCCAGCGGCGGCTTGGCCGACGGCGGCACGTTCATCTCCGCCCGCAGGCCGCGGATTTCACCGACCAGATCGACCAGCCAGCCAATCTCGGCCTCGGCCGAGGCGTCGACGAAGGCGTCCGGCAGCACCGGCCATTCGGCGCCGATCAGCAGACCGTCGCGCGCCGGGCCTTCCTTGCCGAGTTCCGCCCACAGCTCTTCAGTGATGAAGGGCATGACCGGGTGCAGCAGCTTCAGCGTCTGGTCCAGCGTCCAGGCGGTCATGGCCCGCGTCTCGGCCTTGGCGGCTTCATCGGCGCCGTTGAAGACCGGCTTGGCCAGTTCCAGATACCAGTCGCAGAAGACGTTCCAGACGAAGCGGTAAAGCGCCCCTGCTGCGTCATCGAACCGGCCGCCCTCGATGGCCTCGGACACGGCGCGTTCGGCCTTGGTCAGTTCGCCACGGATCCAGCGGTTGATCGTCTGTTCCACGGCGGCGGGATCAAAGCCCTCGACGCGGCGCGCCTCGTTCATCTGGCTGAAGCGGGCGGCGTTCCACAGCTTGGTGCCGAAGTTGCGGTAGCCCTCGATCCGCTGTTTCGACAGCTTGATGTCGCGCGTGCCCGACAGGATGGCCATGGTGAAGCGCAACGGGTCGGCGCCCAGCTCGTCGATGATGCCCAGCGGGTCAATGACGTTGCCCTTGGACTTCGACATCTTCTGACCCTTCTCGTCGCGGACCAGACCGTTGATGATCACGCGCTTGAAGGGAACTTCGCCGTCCATGAAATGAAGGCCCATCATCATCATCCGGGCGACCCAGAAGAAGATGATGTCCGCCGCCGTGACCAGGTCGCTGGTCGGATAGAACCGCTCCAGATCCTCGGTCTTCTCGGGCCAGCCCATGGTCGAGAACGGCCACAGGGCCGAGCTGAACCAGGTGTCCAGAACGTCCTCGTCCTGGGTCAGGACGACTTCGGAGTCATAGTCGGCCATCGCCTGTTCGCGGGCGTCGGCTTCCGTCTCGGCGACATAGATTTCGCCGTTCGGACCGTACCAGGCCGGGATGCGGTGGCCCCACCACAGCTGGCGCGAAATGCACCACGGCTCGATGTTGCGCAGCCACTCGAAGTAGATCTTCTCGTAGGATTTCGGCTCAAACACCGTCGTGCCGGTCTCGACTGCGGCAAGCGCGGGCTGGGCCAGGGTGTGGGCGTCAACGTACCACTGGTCCGTCAGCCACGGCTCGATGACCACGCCGGAGCGATCGCCGTGCGGGACGACGTGCTTGGTCTTCTCGATCTCGCGCAGCCAGCCGTCTTCTTCAGCGCGGGCGACGATGGCTTTGCGCGCAGCGAAGCGGTCCAGCCCCACCAGTTCAGCAGGGATTTCCGGCACGTCATCAGCGACGATGCGGGCGAAGGCGTCCAGAATATTCAAGGCCGCCAGCCCTGCCCGCTTGCCGACGCCGAAGTCGTTGAAGTCGTGCGCAGGCGTGATCTTCACCGCGCCCGAACCCTTGGTCGGATCGGCGTAGTCGTCGGCGACGATGGGGATGCGGCGGCCGGTGATCGGCAGGGTCACGAACTTGCCCACCAGACCTGCGTAACGCTCGTCCTCAGGGTGAACCGCTACGCCGGTGTCGCCCAGCATGGTCTCGGGCCGGGTCGTGGCCACGACGATGAAGTCGCGGGTTTCGAACTCGGTGGCCTTGCCGCCCTCATCGAAGGCGACGGGGTGTTCATAGGTCACGCCATCGGCCAACGGATAGGCGAAGTGCCAGTAGGCGCCGTCCACCTCGCGCTGCTCGACCTCCAGGTCCGAGATGGCGGTCTGGAAATGGGGGTCCCAGTTCACCAGACGCTTGTCGCGATAGATCAGGCCGTCCTTGTGCAACTGCACGAAGACCTTGCGGACGGCGGCGTTCAGCCCCTCGTCCAGCGTGAACCGTTCACGCGACCAGTCGCATGACGCGCCCAGACGGCGCAGCTGGCGCACGATGGTGCCGCCCGATTCGGCCTTCCACTCCCACACCTTCTCGATGAAGGCGTCGCGGCCCATGTCGCGACGGCCGATATTGCCGCCCGCCGCCAGTTGGCGCTCGACCACCATCTGGGTCGCGATGCCCGCATGGTCCGTGCCGGGCAGCCACAGCACGGCCTTGCCCTTCATGCGGTGATAACGCGCCAGGATGTCCTGCAGCGTATTATTCAGCGCATGGCCGATGTGCAGGCTGCCCGTCACGTTCGGCGGAGGAATGACGATCGAATAGGCGTCGGCCGCTCCGTCCGTCTGGGCGGCGGCGCGCGGCGCGAACAGGCCGCTTTCCTCCCATTGGGCGTAAAGGCGTGGCTCGGCGGCCTGGGGTTCGAAGGTCTTCTCAAGCATCATCTGGTCTCGAATGAGAAAGGGCGGCTCCTGCGGGAGCCGCCCCTCAAATAGTCTGCGGTCAACTGAAGGGCTAGGCGCTGCGCGCGATGCGTTCGACTTCCTTTTGCACAGCGTCTTGAACGATCCCCGGCAGGTTGGCGTCCAACCACTGTTTCAACAGCGGGCGCAGCATTTCGCCGACCATGGCCTCGACCGTGTTGCCGCTGACGAAGGGCAGATCGCTCGTTGCGGCTGGCGCGGGTTCCGGCTTCTTGAAGCTGGCGGCCAGGCCGGCGAAGGCCGACGCGGCGCTGGCGGCGGCGCTTTCGCCGACCAGGGCGTCATAAGTCGGCGCGGGTTCCGGGGCGGGCGCAGGCTCAGGCTCGCGGGCATAGACGGGCGCCAGCTCGGGCTCGGCGTAGTAAGGTTCGGGCTCCGGTTCAGGCGTGACGTCGACAACGTCCAGATCGCCGATGCTTTCCGCAGCGGGCGCCTCATAACGGTCCGTCAGGTCCAGCACATCGTCCTCGATGGCTTCGGCCGCGATCTCGTGCGCGGGTTCAGCAGGTGCGACCGGCTCGGGCGCGGGTTCCGGCGCCACGGCTGCAGGCGGGGTTTCAGCCGGGGCTTCGTCTTCAGAAATGATCCGGCGGATCGACGCCAGGATCTCTTCCATCGTGGGTTCCTGAGCGGACTGATCGGTCATGTCTAAACCTTGTGGAAGGCCGGAAGAAAAACGGCGCCGGGCGAAAACCCGACGCCGATCTGTTGTCGTCGCATCAACGCCCGTCAGAATCAACGGGCGTTTTAGGGGACTTCAGCCCCCAAAGCTTCAGTTGCGCGGGGCGGTCCGCACAACCTCGCCCTTCAACTGGGTGTCGATCGGGGCGTCCGGCGCGTCGCTGGCGGCGACGATCGGGGGCGAGGCCACGCGATCCAGCGCCTCGATCACGCCGTCCCAAGGCAGTGCGCCGCGATTGCGGACGTGGTCATAGTTCGCCTTCGCGTCATAGACGTCCAGATCCGCATTCAGGTTCGGACCTTCCAACTGGCCCATGGCCTTCAACAGCGAGGCGCGCGCGACATATTCGGCCGCCTTGGCGTTGGCCAAAGCGGTCTGGGCCGAACGCAGGGTCACTTCCTGCTGCAGCACGTCCAGCGTGGTGCGCAGGCCGACCTGGGCCTCCTGGCGCACGCCTTCGGCGGCGACCGATGCGGCGCGAACCGCTTCGTTGCCCGCCGCGACGCCAGAGCGGGTCGACAGAACCTGCGCATAGGCCGTGCTGACGTCCTGCAACACCGCACGACGCTGACCCTCAACGCCGATCTGGGCCGCGTTGGCGCGCTCCAGCGCCTGGGCGACGCGCGACTGGTTCAGGCCGCCGGTGAACAGCGGCACCGACAGGGTCGCCCCCGCCTGGAAGCTGCGACGGTCGGTCAGTTCGCCCAGATCGCCAAGATCATTGGTCGAACCGCCGTAGGAGGCGGTGGCGCGAACCGACGGCAGATACTCGGAACGGGCGGCGGCGACAGCGGCCTCGGCGCCCTGCTGGTTGTAGATGGCGGCCAGAACACCCGGATTGCGGCCCAGCGCCGTCTCCATCGCGGCGTCGAAGTCCGTCGGCACTGCAGGCAGGGCCGGAGCCGCCTCCAGATCAGTCGGCGACTGGCCGATCACGGCGGCATAGGCCGCGCGCGACGACGACAGTTGCGCCTGGGCGTTGGCCAGGTCGGCCTCGGACTGCGCCAGCGAGGCCTCGGCCTGGGCGACGTCGGTGCGGGTGATCTCACCCACTTCGAAACGGGCGCTGGTTTCCTGAAGCTGGCGTTGCAGCACGGTCAGGTTTTCCTGGCGGATGCGCAGGATCTCCATGTCGCGCGACACGTTCACATAGGCCTGGATCACCGACAGCAGGACCGTCTGTTCGATATCACGCAGGTTCTCGCGGCCAGCCAGCACATTGGCGCGGGCCTGGTCGATGGCGCGGGTGGTGCGGCCTGCGGTCCACAGGTTCTGCGAGACACTGACGCCGACGTTGCCGCCGTTCGTGTCGGTGTCGCCCGCAATGGTCACGCCGTTGACGGTCGTGTCCGGCGCCCAGGTGCGGGTGTAATTGGCGCCGGCCGAGGCGCTGAGCGTGGGGCGCAGACCCGAACGCGCCTGCACCACCGTCTCGTCCAGAGCGCGCTGGTTGGCGCGCTGGGCCAACAGGTTGGGATTGGTGCGATAGGCCAGAGCAATCGCTTCCTGCAGGGTTTCGGCCCATGCAGGCGCGCCCAATCCGCTCACAAGAGCCACCACAGCGGCCGAGGCCAGCACACGCGAGCGTTTCAACATTGTCCGTCCTTGCCTGACGCTCCCCCAGGAGCGCCCGATGTTACGCCAGCGTAACTGCGGCCTCACTCGACCATACGCCAGTTAAGTTTTTTTCACGCTCGCGGCCGCGATTTCCTTCGCGGCTGCAAAAACGATTACAGCGCGAAGGTAGGAGCCGGCGTCAGGGCTGCAAGAACCGCAGGCGACGAATCGAAAAGTTCACGGCGTGACAGGCCTTCACGCCCCTTCACATACAGGGCCGCCTTGCCGATGGCGCCGCGACGCTCGACCGCCACGATACGACCGCCCGGACGCAGCGCCGCGCCCCAGCTTTCCGGCAGGGCGGCGACGCCGCCCTCGCAGACGATCACGTCCCAGCCCTCGCCCGTCGGCTGGTCCAACGGCGCAACCACCGTGGCCACGCCTTCGGCGGCCAGGGCCTCGCCCACGACATCGAATACGGCCTGATCGGCTTCCTGCGCGGTGACGCTCAGGCCCATGCGGGCCAGGACGGCGGCGGCGTAAGGGGCCGCGATGGCCAGCGCCTTCTCGCCTTCGCGCGCATCGGCGGCCTGCAGCAGCTTGGCCACATCACGCGCCGGCATCAAGCGACGCTCGCCCGCGATGACGACGGCTTCTTCGGAATAGGCGGCGAAGGCGCGGTCCGACGCACAGAATGATTCGCGCGGCACGGCCAGCATGGCCAAGTGAATCGCGCGCTCAGTCACGTCGTTCACCCGCACCTGCGAGTCGACCATAGCCTTGCGCTCTGCGGTGAAATCCATCTGTAAACAGCCTTTGACGATGATCCGGGAGGAATTCTGCCGCGCTTATAGGTCCGTGCGTTGCAGCGGACAATCCGATCTGATAGCGAACGCCCCTCGCGATGACCGCCCCCGCAAAAAACGGGGAACAAAGCGGCCTGATGGCGGAGTGGTGACGCAGAGGACTGCAAATCCTTGCACCCGGGTTCGATTCCCGGTCAGGCCTCCATCGCGATTTCAACGAGTTAGCCGCCCTTCGGGGCGGCTTTCTTGCTTTCAGTTTGCAATTCAGTTTGCAGGTTTTGTTCGCCGTTCGGCCCGTAATATCTGCGCCAGAGCCGATTTGCGTTGGCGATAGCGACACTCAGGCGGTCGACATAAGCGCTCTGGGCCCCCTCCTCCCCCTTCACTTTATGTCCGCTGCACAGGGCAGTTTCTTCGGCGGTCCAGCCCAAGGTGCGCCTGCGAGTGATGAATGTGCCCCGGAGATCATGGAAGGTCCGACCTGTAATCCCGGCCTCCGCGCACGAATCACGGAAGGCGGCGCGGAGGCCGTTGCCCTTCAAGTCCCATGGCTTTCCGTCCGCCTTGTTGAGCAGCATCACCGAATCAGTCGCGGGAAACTCGTTCAGGACGGTCCGTAGCCTGGGGGAGATCGGGATCGCGACCGGCGTTCCGTTCTTCAACCTGCGCGAAACAAGCACCTCGCCTTGAACCGCTGACTTAGGGAGGACCAACAGATCCTGTTGAGATAGTCCCGTCTCGACCGCGACGGTCGCGACCCATCGCAACGGGTCAGACGCCTTGGCGTGCAGGTCGGCCTCCTGTTCAGGCGTCCAGACATTCTCGCGCCGGTTGGCGGCATACACGTCACTGACGCCCGCAGCCCGGTTATGGTCGATCAGCCCGCGCCGAACGCTCCACGTCAGCATCGCAGCAAGGACCGAGATCGCATAGTCCGCCTGGCGGGGAGACGCCTTGGCCATATCGTCCCGCCAACGATAGATGTGATCGCTGATCTGCGGCGCGTTCATTGCGCCAATCGACAGCTTGCCGAACTTCGCCTGGACCTTGTCCAACTGGCGGCGATAGTCGCGCTGAGTCAACGGACGCAACTTTTCGAACTCAGCCGATGACTTGTAGCGCCAGATCAGGAAAGCGACTTTCCCCTCGGTCGGCGTGCGGCGCAGCAGTTCAGCCAAGCGAATATGGAAGTCGGGCGAACCCTCCCGGCCTAAAGCCTCCATGCCAGGACCCCGACCAAGATAGCCGTATCTGACCACCTCCCCGCTCGCGAGGCGCTTCTTGGTAAACCAGACGCCCTTAGGCAGCGTCGCTCGAGTTTTCACGCGCCCACGCCTCTATCTCGCTTGCCACGTCATGGCCGGCGTCATTTGCAGCCGTCATCGGCCGGACTTTCACGACGGGTTTTCCATCGTCATCGAAGGTGATTTCATAGTTCTCCACCCCTGCCTCACGCATGGCAAGCGCGGCGCGGGTCAGTTCTGTTTTCCGAAAACGAGCGCTCATTCCCAAACACCCCTTCTCTCTCGACGGGCCTGATCCTCTTCACGTCGGTAAGGATCGCCGAAGTTGGTTTCGCTGATGGCCAGACCCTCACGCACAAGGGTTCGGCCCAGGTCACGACCGTTGACCGTGCAGACTGCGACGTTGCGCCGGTATCGATCGGTCGAGGTCACGGAACACCGGGCCCCGTTGGCGGCGAGACGACGGGCGCGCTGGGTTGCCCGATCCGCTGACGCGCGGGCGACCGGCGAGCAGGCCCAGACGTCGGGGCGCTGGCGGCACCGGGTGAACGGCGCGACCTCACCGGCATCAATCCCAGCCAGGCGGACGCGGTGACGCTCGCCGTCTGAGGTGACACAACGCCCGCTATCCCCATCTGACATCGCGAGCGTCACGCAGATCAGTACGGTGGAGATCATTCGACCACCTGTAGGCCGTGGGTCGCGTGATGGAACTTCACTTCGGCCTGCTGGTGGAAGTCGTCCTGAGAGCTGCCCCAGGGGCGCGGCGCATGTGCAAGCACGTCTGCCGGTTCCTCACGATGAAGATGCTCATACACGAGGTCGTCAGGCGTCCTTTCGTCCACGGTCAGGACTACGATCGATCCGTTCGGATCAGCAATGTGAACGCTGAGGTCGCCAGCGGCGTCGTACTTCATGATCACGACGGCTTGGATTTCGCGTTGTGCGGCGCTCATAGCTTGCTCCTGTCTGGGTTGGCGAGCATGAGAGTCGTCGGCATAGATCCGCGCTCATAGGCTATCGCGAGTTGGGGCTGCATGAACTGGCCCACGGTCGAGCCGTCAGGCAGAACCGTGTGCGCCAAGAACTCGTCTTCGATGGTCGTGATGCCCGCCGCGACGGCTTCCAGCTTCGCCTTGATCACAAGAGCAAGCGCGCGCCAGCGTTGGCGTCCGGCCTGCTCCCACGCCTTCGTAGCCTCGGCCTGGCTGCGGACCTGTCCCTTTGCAGGCGTATGGGTGAACTCACGCGCCTTGGGGTCCGGCATCGGCAAGACGAACTTCACCAGCCGGTCGCTGATCCGAAATCCGATCATGGCGGCCTGTTCCTCGGTCGCATACATGAACGAGGTGGCGCCGTAGCGCTTCAGCGTGGCCTCGATCTCGTTCCGGCTGCGGTCTTGGCTGACGGTCGTGTCTGCTGCGTATCGGGCCATCCTACACCCCTCCTCTGTCAGCGGGAGGGGGCGGGAGCGGGAGCCAATGGGTGGGCACGCAGCCGCCGCAGTCGATCCATTCAGCCTCGCGTGGGTGGAACCACGCACCGCCATAGACGCCTAGCCCGTCCATCACGACCACCTCTGTTCTGTCGAGAGGCGCGGTTTCAATCGGCCTCCACTCCACCAACTCGCGGATGCAGGCGGCGGCTTCGATCAAATCCCGCTTCTTCGCGCGAATGATTCCGCCCGGTCCAGCTGGCTTAGCCGTGATTTTCTCCAGCCGCTCAACCAGTTCCATAGGGTCGGTCATTGGACAGCTCCGAAGGCTGGAGTGATCGCGACACGGGACAGCCGCCAGCCACGACGATAGGCGCGCTGCCAGACAGAAGATGGCGTCATCCCGTCGTGATTTGATGTCCGCCAAGCAGCAACAAACTGCTGCATGGCATATTCCCGCGTGAGCGATACGCTATCTACTGCGGGCGCGCCCGGCGATCCGAACCCGCGATCATGAGGGTAAAGGACCGCCCAGCCGAACGATGTGTTTGCCTCACCCACGTTCGGCCTCCGTGCTTGAAAGGAAGGTGCAGCGTCCACATTGACGCGTTGACCACGCCGGATCGCACTCGCAGTCCAGCTTCTTGATCCATCCCCTCGCCTCAGCCAGCTTGCGCTCTGCTTCGGCGGCTTCGAAGTCGCGCTGACGGAAATGCGCCTCCAGGTGATCAAGGTCAGCGCGCGCCACTTTCACATCACCCCGCAGCGCCGCGATCTCTGCGAGGAGGGCTAGGACGGTGGCGGGATTGGCGGCGGAGATGAAGGCGGCGTCGAAGTCGTAGTCGCGGCGGTCATCAAGGACGCTTCGCTCATGTAGAGTGACGACCTCTTTTCCGGCTGGCGAGAGGATCGCTGCCCAGAAGTCCCTGTCGTCGCACTCTGGGTAGGCGGTAGAACCCTCAACACACGACCAAGGCCCCGGCGTCGCCGCCTCAGCCAGCCTCGCCAGTTCAGCATGATCGCCGGAGCCGAATTGCATTTTTTGCAAATCAGGATCGCCAGCATTTGTTTGCACTTTCTGCAAAGAAATCGGATCGCCGGAGCCGGGTGCGAGGGCGGTGCGTCGGTTCCAGAGGTCCGCCGAATCCTCTCCTTCAGTGGGGAGCCGATGCGAACCGGCGCACAATGCGTCGGCGCAGCGAACGCCCACACGGGACATGATCGTCACCCGCTCAGCGGGACCGCCACAGAACGGGCACGGCTTCAACTCCACCTTCTCGCGCGGGGTCATTGGATCACCCCCGCTTTCAGGGCGGCGAGGGCTTCGGCCTTCAGGAACAGGCTATTTGCCGCGCTGGCATTGGTGACCTCATCTCCTGCGTAGGACATCACTTCGAGGAGAACAGAGACTTCCTCTTCGGTAACTGTGAGGGCCATCCCACCATCGTGGGAGATGGTGTTGAGTGCGACGTTGGCGCGATTCAATATGAAGCCAAGCGTGTGATGGTTCGGGTCGTCGGCAATCTCAGCCTGCTGAACAATGCTCTCCAACGCCTCGACCGCCACCCTCACCCTGTCGTCATCGGCGGCTGGCGGAGCCGCAGCCTTCATGACGTGCCACAGATTGATGACCGCGCCGCGCTCGTCTTCGTTGCTGAAATCTACCTTCAGCCCCGCTTGGATCATTTCTTCGGTCGGATCGTCAGGCTCCGAGTGCATGGCATCGGCGGCGGGTGTCGGGGATGGGTGGGTGTAGAGGGGCTGAACGTCGTGCGTGTCCCTGATGCGCGGCTCTCCATCGCAGAGCGTCCAGCGCGTGTCAGAGCGCCCCTTTCTGCGATAGCGCCAGCCCGCCACAGGCTCCCCCGCCGCCCCTTCGTCCAGGGCCTCGGATCGGGCTGGGGCAGATGGGCGGTCATAGAGGGCGACTGTTTTCCGCGCCTTGGCGAGGCGGGCTGAAAGGTGCTTCATCAACGCGGCATGGGCTTGGCCCTTGGCTTCATCAGCCGACGCGAAGCCAAGATGCCCTGCATTGTTGACCCGGTAGGACCAGACGTTGTCGTGTCCGTGAGTGACTATGACAGCATAATCACCGAACTCGGCCCGCCATTCCTCCAAGGCCTTCGTTTCGACCTTGCGCCAGTTAAGCGTGACCTCCCCCTCCCCGGCAACAGGGGCGAGGCGATCAACCTCCCTTCGGATTTCGATGCGGCCCATGCCGGTCAGCTTTGAGGCCTGACCTTCGGACAGCGCGCCATCAGCGTGAAGACGGATAGCAATGGCCTCTAAGTCGTCACCAGCGCGTTCGAACCACTCACGCGGCATAGGCATGATGTTGCGCGACGGGTTGTCGGGCGTGGGCTCGCAAATCTCCACCACATGACAATGCTTCAGCTTCTCAGCTACCTCAGCAAAGGGCTTGAGTGTGTCGAGCAGCTTCAAATGAAGCGCCACCGTCTCCCGCGTCTCTCCGCGCGCCTCGCCCTGTTCCGGCTGCGGATGGGCGCGGAGGGCGGCGAGCAGCCCCTCTCTCTCAATGGCTTTCAGAACTGCCTTGGCGCCGTCCCCAGCATCCCAGTCCAAATCAAAGCTGTCCGACAGTGCGTCGGAAATCAGGTCCTCAATGTCGTCTTTCGACCATGCGCCCGAACCTTCCGAGGCTTCCTCGCGGGGTGGGAGGGCGGACAGCATGGCGCTCAGTTCGCCTTCGACCGACTGTGCGATCGAATGGATATCAACGATGCAGCCAGACGACTGAGGCGTTGAACCACCAGGAATCCAGAGATCGCCGCGCTCGTTGTCGATCTGCTCGATGCCGGGATGCTGGGCGCGCAGTTCTTCGATGATTGTGTGCGCGATGACCAGTTTCAGGTCTTCCGGCACCAGGCGCGTTTCAGTGGTGGTCATTGTGCTTCTCCACGAATGGCAGCGAGGGCTTGGCGAGCGACACGACCGGCCCATGCGGTTCCTTGGTCGAATCCGTGGGCGTAAGTTTTCTTGATGACCGGACCGGCGTTGGGGCCGCCCGCGTCAATCGTCTCCAACGCCTCTATCGCCCTATCCAAGCGCGCCTGCTTGGTGTCCGACCACTCGTGACGCTGGCGCTCTTCAACAAGGAACCGCTCGCAGTCCTCGACCGTCACCGCTGCGATTGCGCCCGGCACGTCTTCACCGCCGCAGATCGCCAGCTTCAAACGATCCAAGCGCGGATCGGTCGGAGGGGTGGTGGTGAGGGCTGACAGAATACGCGCCCTGTCGATTGGATGGTCTAGACCATGCGATGCGCCGTACTGCAGCTTTAGGTACTCAGCGGCGGTATCAAGAAGGGGGCTTTGCCATCCATGTTCAACAGCCCCCTCACCCGCCTGCGATGAGAAGCGGAAGGCGAGAAAGCGCGGATGCTCCCAGTCGATTTCCTCAGGCAAGTACGCGCCCGAGGTTATTCCTGACCTCAGCCTCAGTTCCACGCGCATCCCCGGCACCGGGTTCACGCCGCCGCTCCACAGCATCCAACCGTCTGCGTCAGGGCGACCGATGAAGGTGAAGCGTCCGGGTCGATATCCGAAACTATCGTCGGCGGTCGTTACGATGCAGTTCGAAACGCCACCCGATCCCGAGGGGCGGATGAATGAGACGACTTCTCCGGTAACGATGGCGGGGCTCTCATCGGAGCCTTTGATGCACCGAAGCACATCCCCCTTCACGAGCAGCTTAACGCTCTCGCTATCCAGAGGGCCGACAGGGGGTTGGGTGGTCATGCGGCGACCTTTTCATTCTGAGAGTGAGGGAACGCCTCGACTTCGGACAGGAAGGCGGCCCTCCAGCCCAGCGGATGCCAGGCAACGGAGGCGGGTTCGATCCCGGAGCAGACGGAGCCGTAGATCACTGTCCGCCCTCCTTTGCGCGAAGGATGGCGATGCAGAGGGCTTGGGCTGGGGTTTTGGCTTTGAACGAGACAGTGTCCGGACCAGAGCCGAAGACAACACCCGTTCGGACTTTGAACAAACTGGCGTGCCACCACTCTGCGCACGTCTCCCCATGGCGCGGTTTGCGTTGGGCGACTGACGCTTCGTAATCGGGCAGCACCCGCTCAGCCACCGCCACAGCCGCGTCCAGGCTGGTTGTCCAGTTAGGCCAAGGGTCGCAGTTCCCGCGCGCTATCCGAGAACCATCCGGAGCAGTGTAGACGAGGTCAGCATCGATGATGCCGAGCGCCTGACCGAAAGCGATATCCAACTCCCGCGACCCACCCTCTGCCGCTTCAAGCGATTGAATGAGAGACGACCCGCTCATTGGTCTGCACCATTGGCGCGAGAGACGGCGGCTTTGACGCGACCGGCGGCGATGTTCTGTTCCTTGGTGGACAGACGCTCCAGCTCAGAGGCGTAGAAGTCCTCGGCTTTGGTGCGGGCCTCGTCCTCGGTCGGGGCGTGGATGACGACCGGGCTCCAGGTCAGCTTCATCTTGCCGCCCTTCGTCGGCATCGGCATTTCGATACGGGCAATGGCGCCATCTGCGGCGCTCGTGAAGGTTACGACGCGCATGGTTCAGCGGCCTCCATCTGTGGGGCGGGACTGAGCGAAGGGGCGCGAACGCAGCTTCGAACGGCTCTCTGGCCAGGTCCCGATGTGTTTGGCCCGAATGCGGGCGATCTTGGATTTGATACCGACATCGCGGGTCGTCTTCTGACGGTGCGGTTCGCGAAGGGCCGGGGCGAGGTTGGACTCACGGTTCTCGCCGCCGTTCACCAGGGCGATGACGTGATCACACTCCCAGCTTTCACCGGCTGCGATCTTGCGGCCGCTCAGGTAGCAGCGACCTCCATGTGCTTCGAACACTCGGGCGCGGACGCGGGCCGGGATCGGGCTGTCAGGGCTTTTGCCGACCCACTCATCAACGGTGCGGGTCATGCGGCTTCTCGCTGCTGAACCAGAACGTCAGGATCAACGCCCAGCAGGTCCGACACGATTTCCAGAATGGCCGTCTTGCTGGCCTGGAACTCGGCCTTGTCCATAGAGCGGCGGGATTGGCTCTTGGCGACGCGCTCCACGACCATAGGTCCGCGAACGACGACAACGGCGAAGTCAGACTTGGTGCGCAGGTGTGCTGCAACACGAAGTGCCGCCGCATTGGTTCCGGCGTCGATCTGCGTCTCTGTGAAATATCCGGCGTCGATCAGAGCGCGCTTGCGCAGGTGTTCGACCGTTGGGAAGGCCTCGACCACATGTTCCGGCAGGCTCTTGAACGCCTCGGCCAGCCACGCGAACTCGTGATCGTGCGACTTGCCCGAGCGATGCTCCACCTCGGCCATGAGGTAGCGTTGACCTTGGACGAAACGGTTCTTGGCCAGCACCGGATGCGTGGGGGCCAGAACTTCGCCGGTCCATTCAAAGGCTGTGGGGTGAGAAGCCATCAGAAGCGCTCCTCGCGGAAGGCCACGCCCTTGTCTTCTGCCCCGCGCCGGTTCTGGCGAGCGTCGTCGTCCGCCAGCTTCTGCACGAGGGCGCGGAAGGGCTCGGGGTTCTCCAGCCAATAGTGGCGGACGGCGGCGTTCAGGTCGGTGATGTCTGCGACCGTGCGGGTCCGCAGCCCTTGAGCGCGTCCGCCGCCATGGGCGTGCGCCTTGTCGTTCGCAGCGATCTTGGCGACCTTCTGGGCGTCCTCGGCCTCCTTGACGGCCTGGTCCGCGACCTCGCGGGATTCGAGATCGGAGGCGCGGGCGGCGGCGAGCGCTTCAGCGGCGGCTCTCGCCTTGGCGGCCGCCTCCTCTGCAGCCTTCACACGCGCGGCCTCGATCTCCTGCTCGCGCTTGATCAGGAACGGACGCTTGGCGGCGTTCAAAGCATCAATGGCGGTCGGAACCTTGCCGGGTGCCTTGTTCTTCAGCGGTGCCAGATAGACGTTGTAGCGGCTCTGGATGGCGTCGATCTGGTCGTCGAGCGGCTTCTTCTCCTTGACCCGCTCAGCTTCCAGCGCCTTGGCGTTGCCCGTCAGGTCGTCGATAAGGCGGGCGATTTCATCGACCTGTTCCTGGGTTTCGGCGACCGTGCCATCAGCCCAGTTCTTGGCCTCGATCAGGGCGTCATTGATGCTCTCGACGATGATGTCGAAGGGCGTTTCGACGGGCGGATTGTTGCTCAGATGGATGGGTTCGGCGCTCATGCTGCCGCCTCCGATTTCGCGGCCTGCTCTGCCTGTTCGGCGGCATATGCTTCGTCGCGGCGTTCCAGCTCAGCCGTCATCGCGTCGATTTCCGTCTGACGCAGGCCGTCGCGTTGTTCACGGACCAGCTTAGCCAGAGCGCTCGCGAGATGCGGGTAAGCCATGTCGGCAATCACAACGTCTTGGCCCTTGGAGTTCACGTAGAACATCAGGCGGCTTCCTTCTGATCGAAGGGTGTTTCTTCGGTGCTGGTGTTAGCCGGGGCGTCGGCAAATCGCTTCGCCTCGGTGCGCATGACGCCGATCACATGGGCGAAGTTGCCGTCGTCCAACGCCTCGCGAAGGCCGGTCTTCTGGCTCTCCCAGAAGTGGGTGAACTCGTCTTTCGTTTTGCACTGGCGCAGTTGGTCAGCGGCGAACTGAGCTGCTGCGCTGGGGAAGTCTGGCTCGCGCTGCTGTTGCTTTTCGCGCGGGCCTGACGATGCGTTTCCGTCATCGTCTTCTGGCGCGGCGCCGGTCATCGCCAGCAGGGAGTAGCGACGACCGTAGGTGATCGCAGAGCCGACGCCCTGGGGGTCGGTCTTGGACGGACGCAGGCGAAGAGTGCTGCTGACTGAAGAACCGCCCTCGTGGAGCAGGGTCGTCGTGATCGACACCCACTCCCCGTCATTGACTGCGTTCTGGATGACGCCGATGCCATGTTCGTTCAGCGCAGGCACGACGGCCTCCACCACCTCGGCGAGGTCGGCGTACTTTGTCTTGAAGTGCTCGTTCTTGGCGGCCTTCTTGATGGCCTCCATCGACTTCTGCGCGGCGACATAGGCCTTGGCGATGGCGGGCCGGTCGCCCTCCCAGATCAGGCCATAGTCGCGCTCAATGGTCAGGGTGCTCATGGATTGCTCCGAATGGTCGGCAGCACCCTCCGCGCCGTTATTGGCGGTCACGGAGGCCTTGGCTGCTGGGGAAAGGGTTGCGGCTTCGGTCATGCGACGAAGGCCTGTTCGGTGTGCTGGGTGCGGAAGGTCAGCGCCTCGCCGGAAAGGCGAAGGGACCGGGCCCGACGCCATGCTGATCGGGTCGCCTCGACCGAAGTCCAAGCGGCAAACCGTTCGACGTGCTGGTGGCCATTACGGTCCAGCCACGACAGGCGGGCGGTGTATTTGATCAGGCTCTCGGCGTGGGCCGGTCGGCGGAAAGGGAGAACTTGGCCCATCACGCAGCCTCCGCGACCAGGCGGGCGAATGTCTCGCCGCCATATCCCGACCGGCTGATCTCCAGTGCCTGCGCGAGCGGAAGGGATTCAGTTTTGTCCGGATCAATGCCGAAGGACAGCAGATGAGCCTTGGTGCCCGCCTCGCAGGCGCCGGTCAGCAGGCGATAGTCGTTGAACTCGACAGTGCCGCGCGCCTTGATCTTCGACACGAGATCGTCAACGTCGAAGTCTCGTTGTGCGATCTTGAAGCGCAGGTCTCGCAAAGCGCTCTCGGCGCTTTCGCCGTGCGCGTAGGTCTCGCCCTCCTGAGCCACATAGCATCGGGGGTCAGCATCAGGATCGCCCTTGAAATACTGGGCACTCCAGAGCGTGACCCCGCCGACAGCGCGGCTTGTGATCAGCCGCATCGTGTAGCCGTCGATATCGCGAAGGCGGATGGTCTGGCGCTTGTAGATCTGCTCCTCGGTCGTCAGGCTGCTGAGGTAGAGGGAGCCGCCCGCCGACAGGGACACGCCTTCCGGCAGGGTCGTCAGGCTGCGGAGGTCGAGGTAGCCGCCCGCCGACAGGGACACGCCTTCCGGCAGGGTCGTCAGGCTGCGGAGGTAGAGGGAGCCGCCCGCCGACAGGGACACGCCTTCCGGCAGGGTCGTCAGGCTGCTGAGGTAGAGGGAGCCGCCCGCCGACAGGGACACGCCTTCCGGCAGGGTCGTCAGGCTGCTGAGGTCGAGGGAGCCTTTCACGACAAAGGTGGAGCCTTCACGCTCGTAGCTGACGCCCTGCGCATCCAGTGAATAGGCGAACTCATCAATGGTCATGGTGGATTTGGTCACGCGGCAAGCTCCTGCTGCGCCGGAACAGCCAGGGCCGAACCGGATGGATTGTTGTCAGGGGAAAAGCTGTCGTCGTTCGTTGCGCGGAGGCGGCAGTTCATGGCCTCGCCAAGACGGACGGCGCGTTCGACGGAGCGGACCTGAAGCTCGATCAACGTCCCGAGGATTTCGCGGGTGAAGGCGTCTTCTTCAGGGTGGTTGAGGTGGCCCCAGAGCTGCTGCTCGTTGCGGATTTCCTCAATGGCCGCGTCGATTGCCGACATGGCCGCGCCCTCTTTCAGGGTGTTGATGCATTGGGCGCGGTTCATGCCGCCACCGCCGACGCTGCACGCAGGTTCTGGATGGCGACGTTTGCGTTTCCGTCGAAACCGGCTGGAGACTCCTGAAGGTTTTCGAAGTCGGACCACACGGCGCACCACATGACGTAGCCTCGGGGCGTCTGACCGTCCTGAAACAGGATCGGATCGCCATCCTTGGGACCGCCATGGTTTGGGCAGCAGGGGCCGTGGCAATACGGAGCGTCGCCCCTCTGCCAGCCACGCTCCCGGCACAGGACCTCACGCGGCAACTGCGGCCCGTTTGCAGGTTCGCCGCAGAAACCGGCAGGGCAGCCACCCATCCACATTGGAACGCGGCACTTGCCGCCGCTCCATGCGTAATTCTTGGCGTCGGCTTGCGCGCTCATGCCGCCACCGCCGTCGAGAACATGGCGGCCTTGGAGACGGTCAGCTCACGGCGCCATTCAGCAGCCTTGCGCTCACCGATCTCCTTGCGGGCCAGCCACGAAGTCAGGGCCTCGCCCTTGGCGATGGCGATATACTGGTCGCAGTTCGAAGCGGCCGAACCGTCTTCCAGCGACATCAGGCGACGAAGGGCGGCGCGATAGTCAGCGTCGCCGGGCTGATGCCCTGCCCTGCCCCCTACCTCTTCGAAGTAGCGAAGCGCGGCGGCGGCTGAACCGTGATGCAGGGCGGCACGGCGGGCGTCGGTGTCAGCCGGGCCATTCGATCCGGACCAGACCTGATCGGCAATCTGTGCGCCTTCCGGCAGGAGACGAAGCGCGGCTTCGTGCTTTCCGGGGCGGCGTTGGGTGGTGGGAAGCGACATGGTCATTTGACGTGGCTCCACGTGCGTCCAGTCACTACTGACCGGACGGTGTCCTTGTGGACGTTGAGGTCGGAGGCGATTGCCTTCATCTGCTCGCCCGCTGATTGCCGGGCTCGAATGAGACGAACTAGCCGGACATCCAGCCGGGCGCGGGGGTGGCTCTCACCAAGACGTCCCAAGATTCCAGCACGACGGGCGCGCCCTTTCCGCGTCATGTCCCGCATGTTGTCGCGGTGAGTTCCGAGGGAAAGGTGACCTACATTGACGCATGCAGGGGTGTCGCAGCGATGCAGGACGTGAAGGCCTGGGGCGATTGGTCCGTGCGAAGCAACCCAAGACGCGCGATGCGCAAGCCCGCCTTTGGCCCGGCCGTAGCCGTTACGAAACGTCGGCCCGCTCCAAAGCAGACAGCCTGTGTTTAGCTCAGGCTCCGAGCGACTTTCGATCCATTCCTTGGTGACGGCGTCTGCCACGTGTCTGTCTCCGTTGATGGAGACATTGTGCACGACATGCACATTTGATGTCAAACAATATTTGCACGTGGTGCACATCCGGCCCGACAAAAGCGGACGTAGGCCTATGCCTCAAGACTCGACAACTGCCCGCCGAACGGCAATCCATCTGTGCATGATGCGAACGATTTACTGCGTTCAGCCCTACCAGAGGTCAGCCGGGAGGCTGGTGCAGGGCCACATGCGCCGCCTGTTGAGCCGGGACGCAGCTATCCGCGCAGCCCAGGCATGCAAGGGCATGGCGGCGGGCGTGGTGGTTTATCGCGTGACGGGGTCACCGGAAGCGGATTTCTGGATGGACCCGGTTATGATCGCAAGGTCAGGAGAGGTGCCGGCCGAAGCCGCATAGCGCTTCAGTCCATGATGGACGGAACAATCTTGAACGCCTCGGGATAGTTGATCGTGAGGTCGGCGCACGCCGTGCCGAAATATTCGGCCGCCTGGTCTTCCCTCCGTCGGCGCCGCTCCGATCCGTCATCGGGACCAAAGTCTATCATCACTGCGGAAGCGGCTTTTTCCCGTTCGACTCCGCGTGTCAGCGCGTCTTCGACGATCGGCCCGTCAGTCTTGGCCATTATCGCCCGACGCCGGAAATCATCCACTAACGCCGTCACTGACGCGGCGTCGCTTTCCACGATTTTGAGGGCAGAGCAAATCCCGCCCATGTAGCTGGCCCGGCCCAAGGCCTCGGCCTCTTCTATGAACTGAAGAAAGGGCGGCGGCTCGGCCTGGATCATCAACGCGAGCGCCAGGCCGATCATCCGTCCGTCCCGGTCTTAAGCCCGCTCAGCATCTTTAATGCGACGGGACGCTGGGCGGCCGGGATCTGATCCATGATCGTCCAGATGCCTTCCGGGTCTTCAGGGTTCCGCATGATCAGCGAGGCTACATCCGTTCCGTAGACTTCAGCCAGCACTTCCATCAGGCGCTGATTATACGGCACCTTGAAACTTTCGATCCGGCTCAGCGTCGAGTGGCTGAGACCGATCTTATTCAGGTCCACTTCCTCGCCTTCGGCGACGACGCGATCAGCCATCATAGCCTCGGCCTTGTCCCGCACGCCCTCTAGCGAGAGCCCGGCAGCTTTCCGCCACTGGCGTAGATAGTGCTTCGGGCGGTCCATGTGCGACATGTGCACATTGTCTCGCGCCACGCCAAAGCCAGCCAGCGGCCATGGTGCACAATCCACTTGACCTATAATGTGCATGTGGTGCACATTGCCGCCATGACGCAGACCAAGCTTGATCTCTGGATGGGTGACAACCGCGACGACCAATGGCTCGCCCAGGTTCTCGGATGCAGCCGCTCGCAAGCTTCGCGGGTCCGTCGAGGCAAGAGCCGCCCATCACCGTCTGGCGCATTCCAGATCGAGAGGGTCACGCGCGGCAAGGTGAAGGCGTCGGAGCTGCTGGCCGAACCCATCGCCGCCAACGACGCCGACACCCCTCCCCAAGAGGCGGCGGCGTAGATGCCCGCCTTCCCGATTTCGCACTGCGCCGTGGGACAGCACTCGACGAGCGCGGTCGCGAAAGCTCCGGCGGGGGTCTCCCTCCCCCGTCTCCCTCGCCGGAGCCCCCCATGCTGACGACGCTCACGCCCGACGATCTCCAGATGATCCGCGCCGTCGTCCGCCAGGAACTGACGGGCATGCTCCACCCGAGCGTCCAGCGCACCCCGGCGCCCGCGCCTCCCCTTCCCGCCAACGACTTTCACGAAACTCAACCCGATCAACCTCCGCCTGATGCCGCCTGATCTACGGCGCGAAAGCGGAGCGGTCATCCAAACGATCAACCAGAACCTTTGAGCAACGCCAATGTCAGTCGCCACGATCAAAGCCCTCACCCAGCGCATCCGTAAACGCTACGGCACGACTGAAGCAGCCGCCAAAGCTGCGGGCGTTAGCCCTGGCGTATGGTCGGGCTACGAGAACGCCGACAAGCCAGAGACCACCATTCCGATCGGTCGTCTGTCGGAAATGAGCCTGACCAGCGACGAGCGGAGCGTCATCGTCGAGCTGTTCACTGCGGAAGCGGATGAGGTCGAAGCCGACATTCTCGATGAATCCGGCGAAGCCATCGAGGCAGTCGCCCAGATGCACAACGTGGTCCGTCTGGCGAGCAAGAACGGCAAGCCGGGCGAGACCGATAAGCGCGCGATCCGTGCTGCCGCCCTTGAGGCTCGCGCCCAGGTCGAGGACGTATTGGAGGCGGTGTCTTGATCGGCTCGCTTCTGTCCGTCGCGCACGACGCATTCCAGGCGATGACGGCTCCGATCCGCAACCGGCGCCAATCAGCCGCTATTCGGTGCCTGATGGCCGTGTCTGACGCCAAGGACGCTTTCCGGCAAGCCAAGGTGCGCGGCGACACGCGACGCCAGCACGAAGCCGCTGACCGCCTGAAGGCCGCGACGACCGACCTTCTGCGCGCCGAGCAGCGCATGGGGTGGAAGGCATGAGCGTCCAGCACACCCAAACGGTCGAGTCCGCCTACATGGGCCGGGACGGCAAACCCCGGTGCTTCGTGAAGGGCGGCGCCCTTCCGCTCTACACCGACGAACTTCTGAACGAAGGCGACGCCGTCATCGTCCAGGGCAATCGCGCGGAGAAGGCGCAGTGACCGTGCCGACCAACCACGGCTCGTTGGCTTCAGCCGGATCGTACGCGACCACGCGGCGCGGCGGGCTGACCAACGACGAAATCCGCCAGGCCAAAGCCCTGCGCGCCAAGAATTGGGGCTGGCAGAACATCGCCAACGTCCTGGGACGATGCCGGGAAGATGTGCAGCAGGCGCTGGAGCCCATCAAGCTTGAAGCGATCCCCGCGCTCAACTCCACCGAGGTCTTGGTCGCGCGTTCGAAGATCGAGACCGAGGCCAGGGATCGTCGCTTCGCCGAGATGTGGTCGAGCAACGCCTCGGTCGCCGACATCGCAGACCACTTCGCCGTCAGTTCGAACACGATCAACAGCTGGCGGCTCCGGCTGAATCTGCCCTCCCGCCTTGCGCCGAAGCTGGCGATGCGCTCGGCCTCCACGTCCAAGACCTGTGGGGTCGAGGCCGAGCGCATCGCTGAGTCCATCGCCAACACCTATGGCTTCTGCCTCAAGGATTTGGCCCCGGCGCCGTCCCGGTCTTATCGATACAGCCGCCCCCGCCAGCACATCATGTCGGTGCTCATGCAGAGCGGCTATTCGACCGTCAGCATCGGCACTTTGCTGCATACCGACCATGGAACGGTCAGCTACGGCGCCCAGAGCCACCGGCGTCGGCAAGCCCAGGACATGGCAGCATGAACGCGGTCGTCCCCTTCCCTGACCGCAACGCCTGCCGCGATCTGACGAAGAACGCACCGGGGGGCTATGCCGCCATCACCCGCAAGGTTGAGCGCATCATCGCCGACCATGACCCCGCGCCCCAGGCCGCCCGCCTGACTGTCCGCGCCTCGGTGTTGATGGCCCGTACGCTCGTCCCCAAGGCCGATCTGGTTCAGGCGATCCGCGATCTGGCTGACGAAGTGGAGGCCAGTAGGTGATCGACGCCGGCGCTGACACATCTGGCCTGCCCAAGAACCTGGAGGCTGAACAGGCCCTGTTGGGTCAGATCATGTACGACAACGCCGTCATGGAGCGGCTGCCCGACGCCCTGCGCGCCGAGCATTTCTTCGAGCCCTATCACCAGCGCATCTTCGAAGCGTGCGGCGGCGCCATCACGGCCGGTCGCACGGCCGAGCCCACGCTTCTGGCGAGCACGCTCTCAGCGGATCCGGCGTTCAGCGAATACGGCGGCCTGCGCTACCTCGCCGATTTGGTGGACCGCGCGCCGCCAGCCGCCAACGCCAAGGACTACGCACGCGACATCCGCGACCTGTCCGACCGTCGGACGCTTATCCGGGTGAGCGGCGACATCGCGGCGTCCGCAGGCGACATGGCCGCCCCTGCCGCCGAGCACGTCGCCAGCGCCGAAGCCGCCCTGTTCAGCCTTGCAGAGACCGGCGACCAATCGAAGGGCATCCAATCGTTCCGCGACGCTATGTCCGGCGCCGTGGATATGATCGAGGCCGCCTACCGCCGCGACGGCGCCCTGTCCGGCCTCTCCACGCACCTGATTGACCTGGACCACAAGCTGGGCGGTCTCCACCCGTCCGATCTGCTGATCCTCGCCGGCCGCCCCTCGATGGGCAAGACCGCCCTGGCCACCAACATCGCCTACCGCGTCGCCGACGCCTACGAGGCTGTTCAGGACGCTGATGCGCCGCGAGGCCTGCGCACAGTCAACGGCGGCGTCGTCCTTTTCTATTCGCTGGAGATGAGCGCCGAGCAGCTGGCCATGCGCATCATCGCTGATGTCGCCGAGGTCTCGGGGGACAAACTGCGCAAGGGTGAGATCGACGCCAATCAGTTTCGCCGGATCAAGGAGGTCCAGGCGCGGCTGGCGGAGATCCCGCTCTACATCGACGCCACCGGAGGACTGCCGATCGCCAAACTCGCCGCCAGGGCCCGGCGTCAGAAGCGCAAGACCGGCCTCGACTTGATCGTGGTCGACTACCTCCAACTGATCACGACCGGCGCGAACGCCCAGAAGAACCGCGTGCAAGAGGTATCCGAGATCACCGGCGCCCTGAAGGCCCTGGCCAAAGACCTGGGCGTCCCGGTCCTGGCGCTGTCGCAGCTCAGCCGCAAGGTCGAGGAACGCGAGGACAAGCGGCCGCAACTGTCGGACCTTCGGGAATCCGGCTCCATCGAGCAGGACGCCGACGCGGTGATGTTCGTCTACCGCGAGGCCTACTACCTGGGCCGCGCGGAGCCGAAGGAAGGCTCCGTCGAGCACGTCGCCTGGGTCGATGAGATGGGCAAGGTCCAGGGCCAAGCCGAAGTGATCATCGGCAAGCAGCGGCACGGTCCCATCGGCACCGTGCGCCTATCGTTCGACGACGACACAACCCGCTTTGGAAATCTCGCCCGCGAGGGCCAGTATGAAGCCCGCTATCCCTATGGTGACGCATGAGCGGCAATCCAGTGTGGCCAGCGACACGGTGGAGGGTGTGGGGTCGAGATCGGTTCTACTGCGTCTACTGCTGGGACCTCTGCATCTTCCCGAAAATCGGAGTGAAACCCGGTGATCAGTCGTTGCAACGAGAGCCGACCATCGATCACGTCATTCCCCGCGTAGATGGCGGCAGCAACCGTGCCGAAAACTTGGTGACCGCCTGTCGCCGCTGCAACACGCTCAAGGGGCGACGGTCGGCGGCGTGGCTTCGCGAACGCATTGGAATTCCGGTATGACCGCCCCGCTCACCCCCGCCGACTGCGACCTGCAGGACTTCCCGTTCATGCCGCTGCACGTTGCCCGACTGCGCGACAGCGACCTTGCAGCCGAAGAGCATCCCGAGGCTTGCTGGTATGCGGTCATGCTCTGGTCGGCCGCCTGGCACCAGCTGCCGGCCGGGTCGTTGCCGGACAACGAGACCATCCTCGCCCGGTTGTGTGGTCTGGGCCGCGACCTGAAGACTTTCCGCAAACACCGCGCCGGCGCCATGCGCGGCTTCGTGCTCTGCGACGATGGCCGCCTCTATCACCCCATTCCAACGGCTCCGTGAGGGCTTCTACGGCACCGGCGCCATGGCGTCGGCCGGATCCGAGCCTGCCCCCGTCGCTTTCGACGGTCCTGCCGAGCTGAGGGCGCAGGTTGTCACCGAGCAAGGCGAGGACTTCGCCAAAGCTTGGATCGATCCGTGCCGTTGGGATCAAGGGTCCCGCACCCTCATTGCTCGTAACGCCTTCGCCGAGGCGCGCATTCGCCGAGACCTGGGCGGCTGGATGACCCGCTGCCGGGTCAACGTCGAAGCCTCCGCCGCTAACGAACACCACCATCAGGGAGCCGCAGCATGAGCCGGAAGAAGAAGGGCAAGATCATCCTGCGCAAGATCGGGCAGCCCGAGCCGGCAGCAGCGGCAGCGCCTGAAGTGTCGAACGACCTGATCCGCCAGCGTCGGTCGGAGATCGCCCGCCTACGCGCGCAGGGCGCAGACGTGAACGTGGACAAGCGAACGTCGGAGATCCTCGGAGCATGGCGCCGGGATGTCTTCACGATCCTGCGCAATCGCCACGGCAAGCCAACCGACGGCTTCCCCAAGGGCCGGCCTGCCCTGTCGCAGCGCGCCTATGAGGCGTTCCGGGGGCACGAGACCGACATCCACTTGTCGGAGGGCGCGTCAGGGGGTGACCGTCGGCCCGACTTCATCCGCGCCACCTGCGAGGGGGCACCTGGCCAGAACGTCACCCAGGAAGCGATCGACGCGGCCGGCCGGGTGAAGAAGACGCTTCAGGGACTGTCGCCGTCCGACGCTCGCCTGCTCATGGCGCTGATGACGGGAGAGAAGGCCCTGGCCCGAAACTGGCGCCAGACCGTTCAGACCGAGACGGGCGAGACGGCGGACGAGAGCCAGGCCTCCCGGATCCGCGCCCTGGGCGAGAACCTGATCCACGCGCGGGGCGTCGCCACGGCGAAGGCAGTCCAGCCGGCGAATGACAGGCCGCCGCCCCAGCCCCATCAGCAGAAGGTGACGTGGTTCAGGGGCCCGGACTTCGGATCGTGATCTCGCTCCAAGCGGCGAGACCTTGAACACAAGAACTTTCCGCGCATTTACACCAGACGACTGGAGACAGAATGACCGAGAAGCAAAATCCCGAGTGGATCGCCTATGAGGAGTTGGCGTTAAATCCGGCGATGGAGGTCCAACTGGATGCCAACGCCAAATCTGGGTCGCCTGAACAATGGCGCCACCGTCCCCGCTTCCACACCGGAGAGACTGTGCCCCAATGGATTTCGGGAAAGCCAGGTAAACCCTAGCGCTCGGACTTCGGTCGATAACTTGGGGCTTTTCCGACCGGTCGAAGCAGGGTACATAAATGCAAGGTCGCTTCGCGCGTCCAGAAGATCAGGCCCACGGGAAACCGGAGGGCCTTTTTCGTTCCCGCAAGGGACTTGAAGTCTCGCTCCGGCGAGCCGTCCGAGTTGATCGCGGACGTAGGCCTGCCCCGCCTCTCGCTGATGCGCACCGGGCAGGCCCCTTGTCGGAGTAGCTCAGTCGGTAGAGCGCCGGTCTCCAAAACCGGATGTCGCAGGTTCGAATCCTGCCTCCCTCGCCATTCTCACTCGGAGGGCGTCATGGCCAACACCACGGTGATCCAGCGCGCCACCGAGACCATCGTCACCCGAGAGGGCCATGGCGGCTTAGGCTGATCCCAGGTCATGACGGCTGAGGTCAGCAGCATCATCGCCGAGGGCCGGTCCCGGAAGATCGAATGCACGATGTGCGCCGGCTTCTGTGATCCGGTGATGATCACCAGGCGGACCCAAGGCCGCGACCACTTCGAACACCTCCGCTGCACCAACGACAACACCACCTTCCGGCGGGTTTGGATCGGCGGATATGCCAGATAGGCGGGAGGACACATGCCTGCCCTCTCAAATCCGAAACATGAGCGGTTCGCCCTAGCTTTGGCCAAAGGGAAGGGCCAGGCCGAGGCCTACGCCGATGCAGGGTACAAGCCCAGCGAACCCAACGCCTCCCGCCTGACAAGAAATGACAAGGTGCAGGCCAGGGTCTCGGAGTTGCAGGAACGCGCTGCCGACAAGGCCGTCATCACAGTCGCAACGATCACTGAGCGGCTGCTGGCCATCGCCAAGAAGGCTGAAGGCAAGAACGAAGCGCCGATGCTCCAGGTCGCTCGCGCCAGTCTGATGGATGCGGCCAAACTGAACGGCCTCGTGATCGACAAGGCAGACAACACCAACTCGGCGGTCCTGACCGTCTCCTACGTCACCCGGTCTGATGCCGATGCTCCGGTGCCCGCTAGCCCGGAGGACTACGAGACGGCCGAGTGATCTACGAACCGATCCCGGCTTTCCGGTTCCTGACCGCGAAGCCCCTCGGCTCATATCGCTTCCGCGCTGCCCACGGCGGGCGGGGCTCGGCGAAGTCCTGGTCGGTCGTGGATGCCGCGATCTTCCACACAGTCACGACCGTTCGGCTTCGCGTCGTCTTCCTGCGGGAGGTGATGGCGAACCTGAAGGAGTCGTCTCTGGAGCTGGTCCGCACCCGGCTCCAGCACTACGGCCTGCTCGGCACCTACTTCCGCGAGGTGGACGGCACGTTCATCGGCCTCGGCGGTCAGAAGATCATGTTCATCGGCCTCTGGAAGGGCGGCAAGCCCGAGGGCATCAAGTCGCTGGAGGGCGCCGGCCTCACGATCCTGGAGGAAGCGCAGGAGGTGAAGCAGGCGTCGCTGGACGTGCTAATCCCCACCGTGCTCCGCACGATCATTTCCGAGCTGTGGGCGATCTGGAACCCGCGCCTGGCGACCGACCCTATCGACGTCTTCTTCCGGGGTCCGGTGAAGCCGAAGCGCGCCATCGTCCGCAAGATCAACTTCGACCAGAACCCGTTCTTCCCCGAAGCTCTGCGCGAGCTGATGGAGTTGGACTTCCTTAAGGACAAACTCCGGGCTGCCTGGATCTGGCTCGGCGCGTACATGCCGTCGGTTCAAGGCGCGATCTGGAACCGCGAGGCGCTGGATGAGGCGTGGCGCGAGGGCCGGAACGCATCTGAGGGCGATTGGGGCCGCGTCGTCGTTGGCGTTGACCCGTCTGGCGGCGGTGATGACGTCGGTATCGTGGTCGCGGCTGAATACGGCGACGGAGCCATCATTCTGGAAGACGGCACCTGCCCCGCCACCTCCCCTATGGCCTGGGCCACGGCCGTCGCCAAGTGCGTCGATCGCTGGAAAGCCGACTGCGTGGTCGCTGAGAAGAACTTCGGCGGCGACATGGTCGAGAGCACGCTCCGCGCCGGCGGCGTCAAAGCCCGCGTCGTCATGGTGTCCGCCAGCCGGGGCAAGCAGGTCCGCGCCGAGCCTGTCGCCGCCCTCTACGACCAGAAGCGGATCAGGCACCGCGAGCAGTTTCCGCTGATGGAGGCCGAGATGCTGATGACCACTCCGGCCGGCTACCAGGGCGATTTCTCGCCGAACCGCATGGATGCGCTGGTGTGGGCTATCCACAGTCTCAAGATCGAGGCGCAATCGACCGTCGCCATGTTCCTGAAGAGCCGGCACCGCTGATGAGCGCGCGTCAGCTTCTGGTCAACGTCGCGACACGATCGCTGCAGGCCATGTTCCCCGGCTATTTCGGGGCCGCGAAGCACAACCATACCGCCGACTTCGGCTATCCCGCGCTCGTGGACTTCAACACGGCCTATGAAGCCTACACCCGCAACGGCCTCGCCAATGCCGGGGTGGACAAGACGGTCGAGAAGACCTGGCAGGACATGCCGTACCTGCAGGAGTTCCAGCGCGACGGGACCAAGGGCGGCAATCAGAAAGAGACCAAGGTCGAGGCGGATATCCGGCAGCGTTTCGCCGACTTGCGGCTATGGCAGCACATGGCCGAGGCGGATCGCCGGGGCATGGTCGGGCGGTACTCCGTGCTGATCCTGCGCTTCGCCGACAGCAAGCAACTTCGGGAGCCTGTTGATCGCGTCAACGGCGGCCTGGCTGGATTGGTCGAGGTGATCCCGGCATGGGAAGGCCAGATCAAGCCGTCGGCCTGGGACACGGACCAGACCTCGGAAGGCTATGGCCAGCCGACGATGTATCAGTTCAACGAGGCCGCTGTCGGCGAGACCGCGCAGCCCCGCAACTTCGACATCCACCCCGACCGGGTCATCGTCTGGTCGCGGGACGGCACGCTGAACGGCCGCTCGGCGCTGGAGCCGGGCTACAACGACCTCCTGTCCCTGTCGAAGATCATCGGTGCCGGCGGCGAGGGCTTCTACAAGAACGCCAAGTCTGGCCTCTCCATCGAGATCGACAAGGACGCGAAGCTGGAGAGCATGGCGGCGGCCATGGGCGTCCAGACCACTGATGTGGTCGATAAGATCGATGAGCAGGTCGAGAGCTTCAATCGGGGCTTCGACAAGTCCCTGATGACCCAGGGCATGAAGGTCACCCCCATTCAGGTGTCCCTGCCCTCGCCCGAGCATTTCTTCGCCGTCGCTGCGCAGTCGTTCGCCGCCTCGATGAAGATCCCGATGAAGATCCTCGTCGGTTCGCAGACCGGCGAGCGCGCCAGCACTGAGGACGCGGAGGAATGGTCGCGGACCTGCATGGGGCGCCGCACCAATCAGGTGATCCCGGCCATCATGACGTTCGTCGGACGCCTTGAGCAGGTCGGCATCCTGCCCGCCAGGGACTGGTTCCTCAGCTGGTCCGACCTGACCGACGCGTCCCTCTCCGACAAGGTCGCCCTCGCCGACAAGATGGCCGACGTGAACGTGAAGATGAAGGACACGGGCGAGTTCGTCTTCACCATCGACGACATGCGCGGCGTGGCTGACCGCGAACCCCTCAGCGAGGCGGACAAGTACCGCGACGAGGGCGATGACGACGAAGAGCAGGACGCCCTAGGCCTGCCCGAGATCGAAGACGAGCCGGCTGCATGACGACCATCGCATTCCGCGACGGCATCCTTGCCGCCGACACACTGATCACTGCCGGCAACATTCGATGCGGCACCGAGACCAAGATCAAGGCACGCGGGCCGCTTCTCTATGGATCATGTGGTTCGTGCGGGCTCACCGATAAGGTCGAGGCCTGGATAAGGGCCGGAATGATCGGCGACCGACCGCCCTTGAAGGCTGGTGAGGCAACCGGCTCGGTCTTCGTCTTCATGCCCGATGACAAGATTGTCTGGATGCATGAGGACGGCGACACGGTTCTGAAGGCTCCCTACTGGGCGGCCGGAAGCGGCGAGAAGTTCGCCCTCGGCGCCATGGCGCACGGCGCTAGCGCTGAAGACGCGGTTAAGGCCGCAATCGTCCACGACACTGGCAGCGGCGGTTCAGTGACCGTGCTGCGCCGACAAACCGCCTGACCCATCCACAATCTAAGGAGGCCCGCGTGCACAAGCCCGCAGCGCCGACGCGCGCCTTCCTGGTCAACAAAGGCCTCACGGCTGGCGATCAGGTCCGCGTCAACATCCGCACCCTGGCCAACTCGGCGGCGATCAAGCGCGAGAAGCGCAACGGCCGGGACGTGATCATCGTCCCCTCGGCGACCCTGCCCGACGACGTCGTCATGAACGACATCCTTTATCCGGCCGCTGAGATCGCCAAGTCGTTCAAGACGCTGGAGCGCACGCCCGCCCCGTTGGGCCACCCGGCCATCAACGGCAAGTTCCTGTCGGCCCGCGACCCCGAGGGCATCAACGGTCACTACATCGGCGCCTGGAACGAGAACGTGCGCCAAGAGGGCGGCCGGGTCCTGCTGGACAAGGTGATCGACATCGAGTTCGCCAACCAGTCCGCCGGCGGCAAGCGCGTCCTAGCGGCCATCGATGCCGGCGACGCCGTCCACACCTCGACCGGCCTATTGGCCATCATGGACGCCGCCAACGGCGACGTTCCCTACAAGTTCACCGCTCGCGACATCGAGTTCGACCACGACGCCATCCTTCTGGACGAAGACGGCGCCGCCACCCCCGAACAGGGCGTCGGCATGATGGTCAACTCGGCGGGCCAAGAGATCCAGGTCGTCAACTCGGTCATCGAAGATGATGCCGATCGCGAACTCGGATGGGCCTTCGACCAGGCTCTACGTGCCGTCGAGAAGCGTCAACGAGCGTCGCTCTTCGACAAATTCAAGTCCGTGATCGAGGCCACTTTCGGCACCGAGCGGGAACCCTCCAACAATCAGAAGGACGACGAGATGGACAAGGTCCAATTCGACGAGCTTTCCGCGAAGGTGAACGCCATCACGGATGCTCTCAAGCCCGAGGCCCTGGATGCCCGCCTCGGCACGATCATCGACGCCAAGATCAAGCCGATCACGGATCAGATGATCGCCAACGCCGCAGACCAGAAGGCCAAAGACGAAGCCGAGCACACCGATCTGGTGGGTAAGGTAGTCAAGGCCAACCTGCTGGACGAAGAGACGGCGAAAGAGCTGACGCTCAACGCCCTGCGCAAGCTGGCCCCCAAGGCCGAGCCCGGCAAGGCTGCCCCGATCGCCAACAGCGGTTTCCGCCCGTCTGGCGACACCAAGCCCAGCTTCAAGCTGCCGGCCGCCGACAAGAAGGAGGGCTGATCCATGCCCCGCTTCAACAAGATCTATGCGGGTCCGGTGACGCAGGTCACCCCGCAGGTTCGTGAGGCTCCGGCCGCCACGGCCATCACGCCAGGCCAGCTGATCGTCCTGTCGTCCGGCGAGTTCACGCCCGCCGGCGCCACGACCGTCGGGAAGGTCTGGATCGCCCAGGACAACTACCTGGCCCAGAAGGGCGTCGACGATGCCTATGCGGCGGATGACGTCTGCATCGGCATGGAACTGCTGGATGAGCAGTTCTTCAACGCCCGCGTCGCTACCGGCGTCAACATCGCGGCGGTCGGCACTCCGCTGACCCCCGCCGCCAGCGGCACGCTTGCCATCGCCTCCACCAGTGACCTCGTCGTCGCCTACTCGGAGGAGATCTACAACAACACGTCCGGCTCGACCCAGCTGGTCCGCGTTCGCGCGGCCACGAACGGTCACCTGACGGCTGCGGCCTAAGGAGGGCTGACGATGCGCTACTTCGACGAACAGCTCGTCGCCAACTCCCGTCCTCACCAGCAATGGTGGGGCGAGGTCAGCATGGCCCGCGAGCACTTCCACCGCACCGAGGACGCCCACGCCGAACTCTACGGCAACGTCTCCGGCACGGCCCTGAATGCCTCCATCCTGCCGCGCGACGCCTGGCTCGAAATGGACACCATCACCCGCCGTGTCATGCGCGACGACGGCGGCGAGGTGTTCATGGCCGACCTGATGCCGCTGGCCAAGGCGGTGAACATCGGCAAGCTGGTTCACATGACCCGCGTGGCCTCGGACTCCAACAACCCGGTCATCCGGTCGCTGTCGGGTCAGGTGCCGGTGCCGATGGACAAGGTCGTCTACGACTACCGCGGCGTCCCCGTTCCGATCTTCGCCGACGCCTATGGGCGCGAATGGCGCGAATGGAACACCCTGCAGTCGGAGAACTTCGACGCACTTGCCGACGATCAGGAAGCCTCGCTGGACAAGCTCCGTCGCAACATGGCCGACTACGTCCTCGACGGTGACGCCAACATCACCTTCCAGGGCTACGGCGCCCGGGGCATCCGCACCTCCACCTACTCCAAGGTCATCAACCTGGGCTCGGCCGGCGGCGGCGCCAACATCGACCTGACCTCGCCGTCCACCACCACGGACGCGATCATCTCGTTCTTCAACAACACGTTCGGCGCCATGCTGGACGCGAACCTGATCAGCGAGCGGGTCAACGTCTACGTCTCGCCGGAGATCGCCCGCAACCTCGACCGGGACCTGTCCACGTCGAGCGGCTTCAAGGGCGGCTCTCTGTGGGAGCACCTGGAGAAGAACCGCCGCATCAACAAGATCGCGGTGACCTTCAAGCTGACGGGAAACGCCTTCTTCGGCTTCGTGCCCCGTGCGCAGGCGATCTGGGCATGGCCGTCAACACCACGGCGATGGCCCGTCCGAATCCGACCGATAACTACCAATTCCTCAATATGGGGGCGATGGGTCTGGAAATCGGCGCGGACTACAACGGCAAGGCCGGCGTCTTCTACACGACCGACCTCGACTAACCCGGCTGGGCCTCGGCTTCGGTCGGGGCCCTTCCTATCAAACGGAAGGAGCGCACCATGCGCGTCAAAATCACCAAGCCCGGGATCTACACCTCCGAGGGCAAGGAAATCGAGGTCGGCACCGAACTCGACGTCAAGAACGAGCCGACCGTCTGGGCCGGCCGCTACGAAGTCCTGTCGGGCGACGGCAAGGGCAAGACCGCCGTCACCAACCCCAAGGACGGGGCCCTACCCGGCGACGAAGCGCCGGCCGGCCCCTTCACCGTCACCGACGGCGGAAACGGCTGGTGGAGCATTCTCGACGCCAAGGGCGAGAAGGTCGGCAAGGGCCTGCGTGAAGACGACGCCAAGGCGTTCTCCGAACTGAGCCCCTCGGATCAGGCGGAGTTTGCGGCGGAACACGCCAAGAGTTAGGCCAGTCGTTTCCAGCGGCGGCGGGCGACAATGTCTCTCGCCGTCTGTCTGGAGACGCCAAACGCCTCGCCTAACTCTACCGCTGAATATCGGGAGCCTAAACGACGCATCAGGCGAACGTCTGCCTCAGTTAGTTTCGCGTTGGGAGCAGCCTCGCCCCAAACGATCGTTCCATGGACCTCCTGATCGCCAACGTTTTCGAGCGGCGTCGCCCATCGCAGATGCAGGGGATTGACGCAGGCTTCATGCCCTTTGCCGCAGGAATGAGCTGCTTCGTGGTCGAGGGATGGGGGCGGCCCGTTCGCCAAGATACACATCGCGCGACTGGCAGTCGTTGACCTGATGCAGCCATATCCGTTGTTCAGCCGAGCGAACGGCCAGATCAAGCAATCACCGCCTTGGTGCGCGACGTGCTCTTCAAGCCAGTCGCGTGCGGGAGACGGCACGGTTTCAACAACTGCTGCGTCGCCATGCCGGAGCAAGCGCTTGTGATGCTTCTCGCAAAGGCCTTTGGCGCTTCGCACGGCATCGCATCCCTCGACCGAGCACGTCTCGGCCATGAGGTGGCGCATCTCGCCTCCGCCAGTCGGGTCTCCATACTTTCGACGGCGGAGGTAGTGGGGATTGCATAGCCCACCGGCCAGATGCGGCTTGCCGCAATCGGGGACTGAACATAGACGGACGATAGCCATTTCGACCTCTCAACAGGTTGGCTTGGTTAGGACCCGTCGAGAGGTAGGATGCTCGGCGGGTCCGGCATTTTACCCCATCTGACGGGGTTATCCAATGAGCGCACGCGGTTCGGATGAAGGGCTGGCAGCATGGATGGATGCTCGCGGCTACAGCACGTCGCTTGGCGACCTCACACCGGCTCAACTTCGCCAGCGCGCAACCGACTACATTGATGGGCTGTACGGCACGAGGATCGTTGGCGATCAAACGTCTGAGCCTCTTCGCACGGCGCTAGAGTACGCCACCTACGCTGCCGCTCTGCACGAGAGCGCCAATCCTGGCAGCCTCGCCGTTGGCGTCACCGCCGCCGGCGCCCTGAAGCGCAAGAAGATCGACACCATCGAGAAGGAATACTTCGAGGGCAGCGGCAACGCCGTCACCGACAACACCCTGCGGCTGAGCGCCGTCGAAGGCCTGCTCGCCCCGTTCCTCATTCCCGATAACTCGGCCCCATACCTCGGCCTATGGGCGGTTGGCTGAGATGCTGACCTGTGCGACTGTCCCGGCCGTGGCGAAAGAACCTGAACAAGAGCGCGAGACCGCGCACCGGATGCCCGGCCGCATGGCGACCGCGACCATCATCGAGGTCGTGACCACGGCCGACCTGATGCAGCAGGCGATCTACGAGGGCCATCCGCAGGAGCGGGTTGAGCATCTTCGCGAGGTCGCTCGCTCGCAGTTCGAAGCCTATCTCGATCTCATGGCCGAAGCGGCCGTGCGCGTCCGAGCGCTTAACCCCTAACCATCATGGCCAGGCACCCGGCTCAACAGCGGCTCTTCCGAGAGCTGGCGGCGAAGTATGGCCTGGAGGTCGCCCAGGCCTTCATGGCGGCGGTGAAAGACCTGACCCGCGAGGTGGATTTCCAGAAGCTGCTGCTGGCCCTGGAGCGCCGCGATCTCGACGCCGCTATGCAGGCCCTGCACATCGACCGCGCCGCGTTCCAGCCCCTGGAAGCCAAGCTGGTCGAGGCCTTCACCGCTGGGGGCCAAGGCGCTGTCGCATCCATGCCGGCGGCCGTGTCGATCGGCTTCCGCTTCGACCCCGGCAACCAGCGCGCCGCCGCGATCATCCGCGAGATGGCTGGCACCCTTATTACGCGCCTGACGCAGGGCGAGATCGACCAGGCCCGTGCATTCCTCGCCGACGGCATGGCGCGCGGCGCCGGTCCCCGGTCTGTGGCGCTGGATTTGGTCGGGCGGATTTCGAGAGCGACGGGTGAGCGCACTGGAGGCCTGATCGGTCTGTCCGGCCCCTATCGTGACTACGTCGCCACCGCCCGGGCCGAACTGGCGTCGGGTGATCCCGCGCTGATGAGAAACTACCTTACGCGCAGCCGTCGTGACCGCACTTATGACGCTCGTGTTCGAGCGGCGATAATATCCCGCAAGCCCGTCCCCGCTGAGACCGCCCTCACCATGACGACGCGCTATGCGGCGCGCCTGACCCAGCTTCGGGGCGAGGTTATCGCCAGGACGGAAGGCATCCCCGCCATTCGGGCCGCCAAGCACGAGGCGTATCAGCAGTTGGTCGATGACGGCCGGATTGATGCCATGGACATCGTGCGCGGCTGGTCCACGAGCCAGGACGGGCGTCAGCGCGACACCCACGACGCAATGAACGGGCAAGAGGTGCGCGGGCTGGACATGCCGTTCACCAGCCCGAGCGGCGCGCAGTTCCGTTGGCCTGGAGATACTTCGTTCGGAGCGCCGGCCGCCGAAGTGATCGCGTGCCGGTGCGATGAATATCTGACCATCAGGAAGTGGCCCCTATGAGCATCCTCGACGGTGTTGCTGCTGAAGCGCTGGAAGACTTCGGCGACGACTTCGAAGACGGCATGCTGACGATTCCGGGCGGTCGGGTCTCCGACAATCAAGGGGGCTGGATCAACACGAACACGGCCTATCACCCCTGCAAGGTGCTGCTGACCGACTACAGCGACTATCGCCGGCAAGCCCTCGGCATCCCCGCCACTGACCGCCAGGTGCTGGTCCTGGGCGCATCCCTGCCCTCGGGCATCATCCCAGCCGCTGGGCACAAGATCACGGCACCTGACCCAGCCAAGGGCCTGCTGTCGACGACCTTCAATGTGATCGCCAAGACTGGCGACCCGGCGGCGGCCCTCTACAAGCTCCAGGCGCGCTAAGCGTCCTCAGCTCGCACGGGCGCGGCGGGCGTGCCCTTCGGAAGCGCGCCGATCACCGCCGCCACATCGGGCCAGTCAAACTGCTCCGCATCGGCAGCACTGGACGACCAGGCTCTCGCCTCCGTCAGATATTGGCGCGGCTCGGTCGTGGTCACGACGATCAGTTTCGATGGCTGGGTCATCAGCCTTCATAGGAGGCCGCCATGGCGAAAGTCACGCTCGACCTCGGCGCCATCGACGCCATGTCGGATCGCGCCGCTGAAGGCGGACTGAGACAGGCCCTCGGCGAATACGAGCGCATCCTTAAGACCGATGTGCTGAACCGCGCCGGGACCGGGAAGCAATACGGCAAGCACCAGGCCTCAGCGCCCGGCGAGCCCCCTGCCCGCGACCTCGGCAACCTGGTCGCCAACACCAACGCCGACCCGAATATCCGCGAGGATGGCAACGATGTCGTCGGCCAGGTCGTCGCCAACTCTGAATACGCCCGCCCGCTGCACGAAGGCACCGAGCGTATCGCGGCCCGCCCCTTCATGGATCTGCCCGCCAAAGAGAACCAGCGCGAGCTGACCGAGGCCTTCATCGCCGGAGCGAAATCCTAGCGCTGTTCGCAGGCGGCTCCGCCAAGGCGCTCAGGGCTACTGAAACGTAGTCCATCCAGACCTTGGGCGCTGGCTTCCCTTCACGGACAGCCTGCCGCTCCTGCGCGGTCCTGGGCTCACGTCGCGCATCTGGGTTGAGGCCGTCTTTGACAGCCAAGTTCCGGGCATATTGCTCAACAGCCTTCATGCTTCCCTCCAAGTCAGCACTGCCGCGACGCTTACCTTGAGTTGCGTGAGGAAATCATGAACTCCACCAAGGCCATCTTTCAGCGGCTCGTCGGCACCGGCGGCGTGATCCACGACGTGGCGGAGGTCGACGGCACGCCCGCCATCTTCAGCGACCGCGCGCCCGACGACTTCATCTTCGGAGAGAAGGCCGCCGTGGTGATTGCCGCGCCATCTGCCGACCGGGACGCCAGCACCTTCACCGAGACGATCCGCGAGATCACTCAGGACGTTCGCATCTACGCCAAGGACACTGGCTCAACCGCTGAGATCGACGCACTGGGCCGCCTGATCCGAGACCTTTTCCACCTCCAGCCGTCTGACCTCACTGTCGACGGCGGGAAATGCACCATCGCGACCGCTACGGGGCCGGTCGCGGCGCCAACGACCGATCCATCCCTGGTTGGTCGGCGCGTCACGCTCCGCCTCGAACTCCAAAAGGACAACTGACCATGGCCACTCTGGTTCAAGGGTTCATCAAGCTGCTTGTCGGCAGCGGTACGACCACGATCACTTACAAGAACGTCCCCGGCGTCACGAACCTGAACGGCGGCGGCGCGTCGGAAAACCGGATCGACGCGACCGACTTCGACACCGCGCCCGGCACCCGCGAGTACATCAACGGCCCGCGCGAGCCGTCGCCGTTCACGGCTGACCTGCACTATCAGCAAGGCGATACCGAGCAGGAAGCCCTGTTCGCGGCCCACGCCAACAATGCCGAACTGCCCTTCAAGGTCGCCTTCGGCACCGGTGCCGAAGCCAAGCAGATCACCTTCAAGGCGGTTCCCAACCTGACCCTGAGCGCCCAGGTCGATGGCAAGACCATGTACTCGCTGTCGTTGTCGCCGGTCGCCATGCCGGCGCGCGAGACCTTGGCCGCATGACCGAGGTTTCCGACGACCGCCTCGGGATCGTTCGCCTGCACCTGCCAGATGGTAGGTCCATCCCACTCCAGCTCACTTACGCCGCTCTTGACGCCCACGGCTATGAGTGGGTGATGGATCGCTTCAAGGATCTCCAGAAGGGCCGCTCCGGTTCTAGCAAAGCAGCAGGCGATCTGATCGAACTGCTGAGCAACGGCGCGGTCTCTTCGTCCGAGGTGCTTTCCGCTCCTGCTGCTTCCTATCCGCTCAACGCCACGCTTAAGGCGCTGTGGAGAGCTTGGGAAATCGGACAATATGGTCCTGATGGGAGGTCCGCCGAAGAAGGCCCGGCAAACCCTCGGAAGAGCCGTCGTCCGACCCTGTGGGCGAGGCTCTTTCCGTAGCTCGAGACTGCAATATTTCGGAATGCGAGTTCTGGAAGCTAACGCCATACGACCTGATTTCACGGGTCAAATCTCACCGCAGGAATGCTGCGATTGGCTACCTCTACACCGGGTGGTTTGCCGAGCGCTTCGCCCGTGAAGAGAGGCTTCAGGGACCACAGACTTACATCGACCAATTCTTCCGGGAACAGTCGCCGGCCGAAGTCGATGCGCCAGATCCGGTCATGTTCCACCGTATGGCGCAGGATTGGGGCTTGGAGATCGAGCCCTATTCCGAATAGCCTCCCCCTAACTATGGAGGGGTGAATGGGCTGGAAGATCGGGACTATCGCAGCATTAGCTTTGGCAACGTGGGCGGGATCGGCGGGGGCGCAGGAGCTTTGGCGAGGCGCTAGGGGCGGCATGACCGTTGATGAGGTCATTAAAACGATCCCAGGTGCTGCACTGTCTGATGACCGGACGATCTCTGAAGGGCGAGTTCGCGGAGCGATTGTCGAAGGCATTACCTTACAGAGCAAGTCTTGGAGCGCAGGCTTCTATTTCAGGGATGGCCGCCTCGACATCGTCATCCTCGAACCGGACAGCACTGTCAGCAAATATGCTTTCCGGCCGATGTTCCGGCCGGTCGCTAACGACCTGAGAGAAGTCTACGGCGAGCCCTTCTCATGCGATGCATCGCAGTTCGGCGAGCATTGCGAATGGCGCTGGCCAGACCGATCCATAATGCTTAGCTACTCTGACATTTACGGCGATATGAGTCTGGAAATCTATTACGAGCGGCGATCTTCATCGCCGCAGCTCTGAGCGCCGAGACTATTGTCAACACGCCGCTCGATCCCTTTGGCGCGTGAAGGGTGCTCCAGGCTACTACCGCCGCTCTGGCGGGGTTCGGGAGGAGGTTCGCTAAGGCGGATGCGCTCTTAGTCGGTCAAGCCCGCCCAGACAGCCGGCGGCTCAGTGTTCGACGGGAACGCGGCGCACGGTGAAGCCGGGAACGAGCCCGTCTTCCAGGTCCTTTTCGGTGATTTTCCCCGAAGCAAGGTCGCGATCCAAGAGTGCCTGGGTAAGTCGCGCGAACTCTCCAGGTGCCAATCTCTCCGCCATTTCAAACAGCTTCTCGAACTCTAGGTCCACTGGCTCTGGGAACTTCTCAGTTAGCGCCGCCACGATCTCAGCGTTCATTGATCGCCCGTTTACCTCAGCCGCAGTCTTGATCCGCTCACGCATCCCCTCAGGCAAACGGAGTGGAAACTGATCTGAGGCACGACCGGTTTTGATATCTGACATGGCGACTCCCCAATGATGAAAATCACTGTGATTTTTTCGGTTGACGGTCAATAAAATCACCGTCATATAAATGACCGTGATTTACATCGAGGACCGCATGACGAAAGACCCCCAACCACCTGTTACCAGCGTCCGGCTCCCTGCTGAACTGCGCAAGGAGCTGAGAGTAAGAGCTGCTGAAAACGATCGAACCCTGACGAGCGAAATTGTTCGCCGACTTGAAGAGTCAGTGGGGAAATCGGCCGCTGGTGGGGACCGGGCGTAGGAAACCGCCCCACCAGCTAAACCGAACACCGCTCCTGCAAGAGCGGCCTTCAAACACCCGATAGAAGGAAGCTATCGAATGAACGCGAATGATAACTCATTCCCCGTGGTTGTCACAGGGACCATCGGCGAGGCTACGGTTCAAACCGTCAAGGCTCGCGACCTCCACGCCTTTCTGACGATTGGGAAGGACTTCTCGACTTGGATCAAAGATCGCATCGGTCAATACGACTTCGTCGACGGCGTGGACTATGTGACCTATCAAGATTTGCGGTCCCCAAAATCGGGGAGCACAAAATCTAGGCCTGTCGTTGCCACTGAGTACGCCGTCACCATCGACATGGCCAAAGAGCTGGCAATGGTCGAGCGCAACGACCAGGGCAAACGCGCCCGCCAGTATTTCATCGAGTGCGAGCGCAAGGCGAAGCAGGTCGATCCTGTCGTCGCCTTGAACGACCCGACTGCCCTTCGCGGCCTACTGCTGCAAAACGTCGAGAAGGTGATCGCACTGGAAGCCAGGGTCGAGGCCGACAAGCCGAAAACCGGATTCTACGATCAGTTCGTCAACGCGGATGGTCTTTACGGCCTGCAGAATGCTGGGCGTGCCTTGGGTTGCCATCCCAACAAGTTCGTTTCTTGGCTGAAGCAGGACTACGTTTTCCACCAAGGAACGGCTGTAGTCCCCCGCGTCCGCTTTATCCAAATGGGAGTCTTCGAGGTCAAATCGACCATTGTGGACGACAAGGCGCGGCCAAAGACCTTCATCACCGCAAAAGGCCTGACCTACTTCGCCTCGCGAGTGCCGGACCGCATCAAGTTTGCCTCCGGTGAAGGGGAGGCAGCGTAATGGACCGCTCCAACCTCGCGCGTCGCAACCCAACTTGGGTGCCCGCTCCCTACCCGCTTGGCGATCTCGCCCGCTTCTTCAACGGTCGCGGCGCCGCTCCGGTCATCGCCCGCCCTGCCCCGGTTCGTCCGGCCCCTTCTCGGGAGTTGGTCGAATGCTGAGCCGTCGTCATCTGTTCGGAGCTTCGGCTGCTGCCGTCGCTGTTGTCGCCCTGCCCGTCGCCGTCGAGGCTGCTGCACATCCCGACGCCAAACTGATCGACCTCGGAAGACAGTGGGCAGCCGCTATGACCATCAAGAACGCGGCTTCGGGTTTCGGTCCTGATCTTGCGGCTGCTTACAGCCGAGTGGGAGAGATCGAGGAACAAATAGTCGCCACGCCGTGCTCCACGATGGAGGGATTGAAGGTCAAGGCCCGCGTCGCCAAGGAAGTGCTCTATCCGACCACTTCGGTAGATAACGACTGGCGCGATACTGTCGGGTTGTCGGTTGTGGATGCAATCCTGAACGGAGGGCTGAACTGATGGTCGCCCCTACCAAGTGTCAATCGGCGTCTAAAAGGGACCCCCTATCGGCGTGCAATAGGGACCCCCTTTTGGGGTTCGTGATGGACGTCACGAGCGCACCGCTTGCGAGGGTTGGGGCGTAGGGAGGGCGTAGCCCGACCGGAGGCTCAACCCTCGCTTGGCGTTCTTTTGGTGGGGTCAGCTGCGGTGCTTGAAGCGCCAGCTGTCGTTGCCGGTCTCGACGATGTCGCAGTGGTGGGTGATGCGGTCGAGCAGGGCCGTCGTCATCTTGGGATCGCCGAACACGGTCGGCCATTCGCCGAAGGCGAGGTTGGTCGTGACGATCACCGAGGTCCGTTCGTAGAGCTTGCTGATCAGGTGGAACAGCAACTGGCCGCCGGAGCGTGCGAACGGCAGGTAGCCGAGCTCGTCGAGGACCACGACGTCGAGGCGGCAGAGGTGAGCAGCCAGCGCACCGGCCTTGCCCAGGCGGGTCTCCTCCTCGAGGCGGTTCACCAGGTCGACGGTGTTGAAGTAGCGGCCACGCGCCCCGGCGCGCACGACGTTGGTGATGATGGCGGTGGCCAGGTGGGTCTTGCCCGTGCCTGTCCCGCCGACCAGCACGATGTTGCGCCGGTTCGCCAGGAAGGCGCCGCTGTGCAGCGAGCGCACCAGCCCCTCGTTGATCGGCGTGTCGTCGAACACGAAGGCGTCCAGGTCCTTCACGGCCGGCAGCTTGGCTGCCGCCATCCGGTACCGGATGGAAGCCGCATGCCGGTGGGTCGTCTCGGCGCGGAGCAGGTCGGCGAGGATCTCCATGGTCGTGCGCTTGCGCTGCAGGCCGGTGGTGACCGCCTCGTCGAAGGCGCCGGCCATGCCCTTGAGGCCCAGGCCGGTCAGGGCCGCCATCATCTCATGCCGCTGCATGCAGGCCTCGCAGACTGTCGTAGCGGTCGCAGTCCGCCTGAGGCGGATGCCGCAGGGCAAGGTCATCCGACGTGACGATGCTCAGCGGCCGGGGCGGTTCGCGTCGGCGCGCCAGGATGTTGAGGATGACGTCGTCGCTCACGGTCCCGGCAGCGAGCGCCTCGCGCGCGGCGGCCTCGACCGGCTCCAGGCCGTCTTCCAGCACAGCCGCCAGAACCCGCACGAACCGGCGATCGGCTTCGTCACCCGCACCCAGCTTGCGCCTCAGGCGCGCCAGGGCGGGCGGTAGCTCCCAGTCCTGGAACGGCGCGCCATTGCGCAGGGCGCCGGGCTTGGTCGCCAGCACCGGCAGGTAATGCCATGGGTCATACAGGGTGCGGTCTCGACCGAAGAACCGGCGATGGTCGGCGACGACCTCACCCTCGCAACGCACGACGATCCGGTCGGCATA
>NZ_JAEPWN010000003.1 GCF_016654005.1 Brevundimonas nasdae
CTGCTCTTCCGTGAATCTCGCTCGTTTCATTCCGTCCGTCCTTTCAAGGGCCGGACTCTAGCTCCGCGTGGAGGAAATTCTCAGGGGCACGTCAACATCCAAGCCGTTGACCCGAACAGCGCCTGTGTTGACCCAACGGGTGTCGACTATGGCGCCGTAGGCGGTGACCGGGAACGAAGTGGAGAAGCCGGGAACCGCGGCATACGATTCGATGAGTGCGCGATCGGCCGGCCGATTCACCGGATCAACAAAGGTCACGAACGGGCTCAAAGTCGGATCGATCAAGGCGCCGCTGAAGTTCGCGTTCACAGGCTGGGCGATCCGGTCTTCAAACCGGGTATCGAAGTAGTTGAAGCTGAACGAAGGCCCGCCTTTCGGCCGATAGTCGAAGCCGGCGGTGAAGGTCTCGGAGGTTTCAGGTCTCAGGTCCGCGTTGCCGCCGTAAACCATGAGAATCAAGGTTTGAACCCCGCCCGCCCGGTTAAGAAAGGTTGGAGACACCCCGGGCGCATCGAACAGCTGGGACAGAGCCCCCGCGCGGAAGGAGGTCCCCCAGGACGATCGCACGACCCAGGGCTCTGCCGGCGACCAGACCAGCCCGATCTTGGGATTCGTGGTCGTCCCTAAATCGTCGTAGTCCTCAAGTCGGCCCGCTATCGACAGGTCAAGGCGACGGATCCCGGGCCTGGCGTTATCGGGACCCACAATCGGGATGCGGGTCTCTGCAAAGATCGCTGCGATCGAACGCTCGGCTGTCGGGCTTGAGAATGACAAGGGAGCGGCCGCGGACAGGAAGGTCGCGCCCCGGGTGTAGAAGGTCTCGTCGCGAACCTGTGCGCCGAGGGCGATCGACAGATCGCCTCCCGGAAGGCGCATCATCGGCCCCTGGACAAGGAGGTTGGCCGAGCGCGTGCGGCTTCGATTATGGACTTCGCCATAGCCGCTGCCGATGAAATCAAGCACGGCGGAGCTGTTGACGGTCCCGCCTCCGAAGAAATTGAAATATCCATCCACCGCGGCCCGATACGCCGTGTTCGGGTCGTCTGGAATCGTGCCGAGCGCCTCGGCCAGATATCGGGTGTTGACCCGATTGCTGTTGCCGAAATCTGCGCGCTCGGTCGCCTGGGCGAAGTAGCCCTCGACCGACCAGTCCGCCGAGAGATCGAAGCGTGCTCCAAGCGTTACGCCGAGGCTTTCGGACTGCGTATGGCTGCGTGCAGGACCGATGTCGCGGACGAAGGAATAGGCGACCTGATGAGACGCGGCGCCGGTGGGTGAGACGAACCATGGATTGGCGCGCGTGACTGTGAATATCCCCGCCGATGGAGCGGTGTTCAGGTCCGTCGTGCGGTAGCTGTAGCGCACGTCGCCCGTCACCTCGAGCCGGCCGCCGAAAGACTGACTGACCCGCCCATAGGCGCTGTGGCGCTGGACTTCCGGCAGCAGGTCTACCCCCAGGAGGCCGGACTGCAGGTTGGTCTGACCGGCCGCAAAATCCGCCGGACCCTGCGCGGATCCGCTGGCATTCGGTCGGATGGCGTACTGGACCCCGAACGTCGACGTCGCCGGATTGACCGCGACGATATTGCCGGGGGCACTGTAGAAGCCGCGATGGTCGGTGCCGCCGAAGGGACGGAGGTCACCGTCTCGTGTATAAGGGCGGTCAGAAGTGCTGAATGCGTTTCCGGTTTGATATTCGTAGGACAGATAGGCCGCGCCGGAGGACCAGCTACGGCCAGCCAGATGCGAGAGCTGTATCTCCTCAGCGCCGCCTTTCGCAGCGGAGGCTCGGAAACGGGACTCCTGCCCGTCGAATGCCCGGCGCATGATCACATTGACCACTCCGGCGACCGCGTCCGCGCCATACAAGGCCGAAGCCCCGTCCAACAGCACGTCCACACGCTCCACGGCGGCGGACGGCAGGGCGGAGATGTCTGCAAACTCGGCCCGCGACCCGGTACCCGCCAGGCGACGGCCGTTGACGAGAACCAGCGTGGACGCTGCCCCGAGGCCACGCAGATTGATGCCGGTCGCGAAAACATTGTTGGATCCGCCAGCATCGGACAGAGCGGCCTGGCTGATCGGCGTAGACGTGCCAGCGTAATTTTGCGGCAGGGAGATGAGCGCCTCAGCCACTGTGGCGGCGGCGCGGCGATCGAGGTCGTCGCGGTTCAGGGTCACAACCGGGGACGCCAGATTCCCCGACCCCCTCAACAGGGTTCCGGTGACAACGACATCGTCAAGCGCCGTCACGGCCTCGGCGTTGGCAAGGACTTCACCACGGCGCAAGAAAATGACGCCCGGCCGTCCTTGCGACCAGACGATTCCTGATCCCGCCAGCAGCCGATCCAGCGCATCCCGTGGCGCAAATCGTCCCACCAGCCCCGGCGTCGTCCGGCCCGCGACCAAGTCCCCGGCGAAAAGAATCTGCTGGTCGGCCTGGGTCGCGAAAAGATTCAGTCCATCCCGCAGCGGACCCGCCGGAATGTTGAACTCACGCGCATCCTGAGCGCAGGCCGTCGCGCTGATGGATACGGCGCAGGCGACGATCGCGCTGCAGGACAATAGACTCAAGCGACTCATATTCAGGGCTCCCCTCGACGCCACGCGACGTCGAAGAGGAGGTGATCGAGGCCCCGGGGGACCCCGGAGCCTCGACGGATTTATTTTCCGCGTTCCGACAATCGGATCGAGCCGTCCGGCCCGGCCGACGGCTCCAGACCGAAAACGCCCGACGCCGCTGCGACAAAGGCGTCACGATCCCCCGTCTTGAACACGCCGTTGACCGGCACTGTCGCAAGATCCTTCGCCTCCAGAACAACCTTTGCAGTGAGGTACCGGTTCACCTCGGCAACCGCTTCGTTCATCGGCGTGTCTCGGAACACGATCCGTCCCTCGGTCCAACTGGTGGCCGTGGGCACATCAACCGAGCGACTGGCTGTGCCGGCCGGGGTCACTCGCGCCTCTTGGCCCGCCGCAAGTCGCAACGGCCTTTCCGGCCCGGACAAACGGGTCACATCCACCGCGCCGCTGACCAGAGTGACGCTGACGCCGGCGCCTTGCCGCTGGACGTCGAACACCGTCCCTAAGGCCGTCACGCGCGCGTCGCCCGCCGCGACGACAAATGGTCGCTGACCGTCATGGGCCACGGAAAACATCGCCTGTCCGCGTTCAAGATCGACGAGACGCTGGCCTTCGCTGAACCTGACCCTCATCCGGGAATCTGTGTCGAGGCGAACCGACGACCCGTCCGCCAACTGTACGACCCATTGCTCGCCCACGCCGGTCGTGAAGGTGGATCGCCCCTGCCACCACGTCCATCCGCCGATCACGAGTGCCGCAGCTGCGCCGATGGCGGCCAAGCCCAGCAGTCTTCTGGTCGATCGATCCTCTGACGTCTTGCGGAGTCGACGCGACATGGCGTCGTTGAGCGCCTCGTTAATCTCCGGCCGGCCGGCGAGCTTCCGGCTTTCCGTCCAGATCAGCTCGACCCGACGATACGCGTCCGCGTTGGCCGGAGATTTCCGCCAGTCGAAAAACTCACGGATCGTCTCTGTCGTGACGCTGCGCGCGCCGAGGCGTTCGTGCCACTCGGCCGCTTCCCGGTCCGCGGTTTCAACCCGTGCTTTCGGGTTGCCCATGATACGCCCCATTCCCTAGCGCCGAAGCTCTGCGGCGCATTGAGCCAAGGCCTTGGTCATGCGCCATTCGACGGTCTTCGGACTGATGTCCAGTTGCTCGGCGATCTGGTTGTTCGTCAAACCGCCAAATCTGGATAACACAAAGACATCCCGGAGAGGTTGTGGCAAGGCGAGCACGATTTCCTGAATCTGCACCGCCGCGTTCTGGGTCGGCTCCAGGGCCATTGTTCCCAACGGAGCGGCGCTGTCGAGTATCTGCCGCCGGCGCCGATGCTGACGATCCCCGCTGAGACCGATGTTGAAGGCGACCTTCAACAGGAATGCCCGGGGGTGACGGATGTCCAGATCCGCCTCGATCGCTGCCACTCGTAGCCAGATTTCCTGGACCAGATCCTCAGTGTCCGAACCGAACCGACCACGCAGTCGCGCCGTCAGCCATGGGGAATAGCGACGATAGAAGGCTTCCAGTCGGGCGTGCCGGCGGGACCGGCCGCTGTTCTCGTCTCCCACGGTCTTGGCTTCCGACACGCAACCGCCTCCATCCAGATGAAGGGGCGCTGAGAGTCGCACATGGAAATACCTGCGCCCGTGAGGGGTCGTCGGACGACGTTATCTACGCGTCCGGACAGGACGGCGGACAGCTCGAAACCGTCGTCGTCATGATCAGCTAGAATGTCGCAGGGGATTCCACGCCCCTATCGGCCAAGGCCGACCCCGGAATCGTGGCTGATTTGATTTGGGTCCGCAAGACCCGGAAAGGTGGAAAGGGGCGGGCGTTGGAACCTTGCGACACAAGGCCCGGAAATTTGAGAGAGAGTCCGGCCGCTACTGGCTCGCGCCAGCCCCTGCGGCCATTGGACATGCGCCTATAGACCGGCGCCCGCCTCCAATCGTATCGCAACGGCACGAGATTTGAAACTCGAGGTCCGGCAGGTTTCCGGATTACCCGAAAACTTCACACGCTGCATCCGCCTCCCGCATGCCGGCCGTGACAGCCGACAGCGTAGGGTGACCGCTGTAATCGAAATCGCCCAGATGAAGGAGCGACAGACGTCTCAGTGCAGCGGCGGCGGTCGCGATACCGACGGAGGCGATCTGCTTTTGCGCGTCATTGGGATAGAAGTAGTCCACCCGATGATCGTCCATGCGGAAGAAGCTCATCGGGGCCGCGTGGAGGTGGGCTGAGAAGTACCCGTAGAGCGCAGTGAAAACATCAGGATTCCAGCCCGCAAGGGCTGCAGACTTGCGCATACCGCCGATGAAGATCGTTTCGCCGGACACGAGGCGTTTCTGTTGTTCACCATCGAAGCCCGCGAAAGCCGGATGTGACCTAATTTCCATAATCAGGTCTTCACGACCCGCCTTCAGGTCGGCGGTGCCTGCGCATGCGGGCCAGGCGCGAAGCAGCTTGATCCTGGAGACCGTGTCGTGAAGTCGCAGCACGGCGTACCGGAAGGCCCAGTCCTCCTCGGTCACCTGTTCGACCAGGTAGGCGTACGTCGAGAGGCATTCGATGATCATGCGCGCCAATCCCAGAATGGCGGAATGATCGAACATGTTGGAGCGGCAGACGAACCCGATCGACCGACCGTGGGCGCAGGCTTTGGCATGCACCATAGACGCCAATTCGCGGGCGCGGTCCGTCGCCGACCCACTCAAGGCCATGGAGACATCGTTCGAAAACCCGCTGACGTGGATGAGCTCTTCCAGCGCCTCATCCACGGGCGTCACGGGCGCGGATACCCCATCGCGGGCTCCGAGGGCCCGTCGCCGCCGGCGCAGTTTCCTGTTGGGGTTCACCGGCGGGCGCCCGGCTTTGCTCGCAACCTCGTCGCAGCTCCCGCAAGCGGGGAATGGGGCGCGGGCATTGGAATCCTCCGACAAAGAGGCGCGCTGATTGAAGGGCGGCCGCATCCTAACGCCTGCCGAAGCACGCGTTCCCCGGACCGAAGACCGACCTCTATTCACGTCTACCCGCTGAGCTTCACTCTGGCAGATTCCCCGTCCCGCGAAAACGTCCAAGACAACACGCAAGCCGTGCTTTTCCTTGCCGACTGCCCGCCAATCAGAGAGACTCTGACTGATGAAGAAACCTCTGAGGTCATTGACGCCTGCGAAACGCCGGGAGCTGGACCACGCCGTGGCCATCCTGCGGGAAGAGTTCGCTGTCGCGACCTCGACGCGCAAGGCGCCGCGCCTGCGCGACGGACGCATCCTCAAGATCATCCTGTTCGGCAGCTACGCGCGCGGCGACTGGGTTCATGACCCCGTCGGCAGATACTTCTCGGATTTCGATTTGCTGGTCGTCGTCGATCACGAGGACCTGACGGACTTCGAATTCTGGGAGAAGGCCGAAAAGCGGCTGCTGGCCGACGTCACCTCGGGGCAAATGCTGCGAACGCCAGTCAGCGTCATCGTCCACAGTCTGGATGATGTGAACTACAAGCTGGAACACGGCCGGTCTTTCTTCATCGACATCGTACGGGACGGCGTGACCCTGCTGAACACGCCGTCTGTCAGCTTCATCGAGCCTACCCCGCTCTCGCCTGAAACGGCTCTGCAGGAGGCGGAAGACACCTACGCGGAAGCGACCGAAAGCGCCGACGAGTTCATTGAGACAGCAGCTTTCACTCGCGGCCGGGGATTCACTCGTAAGACTGCCTTTCTCCTGCACCAGGCGACCGAGACTCTTTACGCCGGACTACTACTTGTCCTGACCGGCTACTCCCCGAAATCCCACAAACTGACGAACCTGCGTCGGCTAACGGAGCCGCTTGTGGCTGGCTTGGCGGACGCCTGGCCCCACGAAACTAAGCTTCAGCGGCGCAGCTTCGAACTCCTTCGCGCCGCCTATGTGAAGGGTCGATATTCGAAGCATTTCAAGATCACCGACGAAGAGCTGGCATATCTTGTTGAACGGATCGGGATTCTGCGAGGCCTGATCGATGCGGCGTGCCAGAAACGGCTAGCCGACCTGCGTGATCAGGCCGGTCAATCCGTCTGACCAAACAGCCCACCGGGTGCGGGCATTCACCGCAATCCGGTCAACCATAAATGCCTCGCCTCCCATGCGGCGCATGCAACGCGCTAATCAACCAGACACGGGGCTGCCTATGTTCTCGTCCGTCGCAACCGGTGAGAGTGAACCCATCACGCCGTCAGCGAGCGGGTGGTGACGCCCAACGAACCGAGGGAAACCAATGACCTTGCGCGATAGCTTTCCGACGACCTCAGCGGCTTATCCGGGTCTCGCCAACTGGGATGCCGAGTTCGAGTGGAAAGGCGTGGCACCGGTGGCGGTAGCTGGCTTTTTCCGGGACGCTATCGAACAAGCTCAGGGAGCAGATCGACAACCGTTCTTCGACCTGGCCGAAACCATCCGCGGCGATCTGACCGCCGAGACCCGACGCATCGGCGACGACGAGGGCGCTGTCTGGTTGGACGCTATGCGGTTCATAATTTCGATCCCCGCCATCATGACGACGGTCGCGATGGGAGCGCATGGCGATTGCTACAACTGGCTCCACTGGTCCGCCAGCCGAACCCACAACGTCAACCTGCGGGCCAACAAAGGCGACTATCGCCTGCCGCCGTATGACGGCGTCGCCAGGCCAATGAATGCCGCCTGTCTTCGTAACCTGACCGACTGGATCACTGCCGCCTTCATGATCGCCAGAAAATTCGGCGGCATGGACGACTGGTGCGACCAGATCGCCGATTACTGCATCGCTCACGTCTTGGACGAGATCGTGGCCGGAGATGTCGTGCGAGGCGTTCCTGCGATCGTCACTATCGCCAACTGGGCGACCAATCGCGGGCACAAATGCGCAGAGCCCTTGGTCAGCAGCATGGCGGAAATCTATGGCCGTCCCGGCATAGACGACCGCTCCAAGGCCACGATGGCCGTGTTGTTCACGACGGCTGCCGCTCAATGGACGCCTCAAACGCATCAGGAGTGGGCCAAGGAAGCACTCCGCGACCTGCGCCATGTCCTCGTCGAACACGAGGTCGTCCAACTTTTGGCGGTCACCATCGATGACTACGAGGATTGGACCGCCGCTCGGGTCCAGATACTCGGTGAAGTCCGGAAACTTGCGGACGATTACAGGGCGCTCGAGAGCGGCCCTGTGGCAATCCTTGCCCTGGAAGCTCGCGTCGCCATTATCCACCCGTTGATCTTCAGTCTGACCGATTTCGGGACGGTCGCGGACATCATGGATTTGTTGTGGGCCTGGTACGGGGTCGACGGGATGGAGCAGGCCAGTGCCGATGTCCTTTACATCGGCTCAGCACACAAGAACGGCGTTGCTTATCTCTGGCCTGGCGGCCGGCATCTGATTGAAGGGGATGAAGGCGGCGAGAGCCTGGAAGGCCTCCTAGCGGGCCTATCGACTGCCCTGAATGAATATTTCCGCGGCCCGGCGGGTGACCGCGCGCTGCTTCTGGACGAGCGTATGCTCGGCGCGCCGGCTCATGACAAAGCGCCGGAGCTCACGGCAGCGATCGCGCGCCACTATCGCTTCGACGAGCTGGCGCCTCATCTGCCTGAACGATGGCGCCCGCGATCGGTGGTCGTCATGCCCGCTCATCGTGACCCGGTACAGGCGACGCTTTCGAACATTCTCGGCTGGCTGGCACCCATGGAAGCGAGCCTTGCCGCTCCGCTTCAGGACAGGACCACCCGATGCGTCAGTATCTGGCCGGGCGAAACCCAGACAACGGAGGCCGAGGTTAGTTTCATCCGGGCTGTGGGTCTGCACGCCGGCTGGGAGATCAAGGTTGTCGGAGCGCCCTTGGACCAGCGTGCGTTCCAGGCATTCTATGAAGATCCAGATGCCGACCTCCTGTGGATCATCGGACACGGCGAACAGTCACCCTTCCGGCAAAGTGAAAGTGGACTGGTGCTGGCTGACGGAACTGTGCTGACATCAACCGAGATCGCGGCTTACGCGCGTCCTGAAACCGGCCGGCGTCTTCTGGTGCTGAATATCTGCAGCGCAACGGCGACCCAGAACCGGGGCGGACTAGCTCGCATCGGCTTTGGACACGAGCTTACCACCGCGGATCAGAGCGTCATCGGGCATCTCTGGCCGATCGACTACTATGCCGCGCTTGCCTTCGGCTGTTCACTGTCTCTCGATCTCGCGGGATCCTCCGTCGCCGAAGCCTTGGCCTCAACGATGGCGCGGATGCAGCAGCCCGAGCGATTGATCCGGGACTTCGAAACGGTTGATGCGACGCAGGAAGCGATCAGTCGCCTTCGGAGCGAACGTGCTGCCGAGCAGATCAGCAATCTTTTGTCTTGGGGTAGCCCTGTCCTTTTGACCTAAACGGTCAGTGAAGGGGTGGAGCCTCCCGACGCTCTGAACTCCCGAGGCGCCAGGCCTCAGCGGCTAAGATCTTCGCCTCGCCCCTTTGCGATCTGCGCCAGTCCGTTGCCGACGGGCTCGAGTGATACTGTTTTTCCGACCTCAGTGGGCTTGCCTGGCCGGAGCCGTGCGTAATGCTCGATGCCCGATCCGTCGCGCACGACCGCCCAGGGCGAAGCCCCTGCCTCATCATGAAACCCGGTCTTCACAACCACCCCTCGTACACTGTCCTTACCGAGAACCCGTACATCCCTCGCGCCCTCTAGCCGACGCTGATTGAGGGTGCGGATGATGTCGCGCCGCACCTGCAGTGTGCGCAGCTTCTTCTCCATCTCGCCGTCGAGCCGATACCGCCGCCCGGACCGCGTCGCGAGCCCAAGCTGTTCCAGATGTCTCAGCCGCCCCCGTGTCAGCGCCGCCCAAGCGTCGGTCGATCCGACCCCGTCATCGACCATCCCGTGCTTGTCCGTCTCGGCGATCAGCCGCCGGTCGAAACCGGTGAAGCGATCCGCCTCCGTCTCCTTCCAGATGCGTCGTTCGGCCTCGACCCGTGACAGATCGCCAAGCCGCTCCTGCGCCACTTCCTGCGCCCGCGCGCGGAATCCATAACCAATGTAATCGCGGGGAATGACGAGATCCCGGCCATCTTCGCGGCGGCCCCGAACGAGCACATGGGCATGGGGTTGATCGGTGTCGAAATGGCAGGTCGCCACCCACTTCAGATTGGGTTCTCCGAGGTCCGCGGAGACGCGTCCCATGACCTCGCGGACATAGGATTTCATGTCGAGCCGTTCGCCGTGCTCAGGCGAGATGATGAAGCGGAAATGATGCCTGTCCTGGCTCCAGCCATCGGTCTCGACGCCGGGCTGAACGCCATCGGCACTGCGATCGAAAAACTCCGGCCGCTCACCCTCGACGCCGGCGCCCGGCCGTCCGAGATAAGACACATGTTTGGCCAGTGCGGCGGCCCGGTCGGCGCCCTTGCCCATGTGTCGAGAGACCAGCGCCTTGACGATCACCTTCTGGCGAACGTCCAGCCTGAAGGCGCGGCCTGACCGGTTCTGCGCCGCCTTGAGCACCCCTGAACGATTGCCCAAAGCGAAGGCTTTGGAACTCGCCAGACGCTTGAGCATGCCGTTCTTGACGTTCATCCGCTCGGTCTTGAGGGACAACGGAAGGCCGAGGCGCACGGCGTCGGCGGTCCGGCCGGAGCCGGTGGAAACTCTGCCGTCTATCTCGTCGCGGATCAGCATTCGCAGTCCTCCAGAGCATGCAACGAAGGCTCGAAGGACGACAACTCAAGGCAAGTCGTCAATCGCACTCCAGCACGCGGCTAACTGTCGGACAGAATAGAAGAAACCGGAGCAGCCAAAAACACCCTTTTATCTTGCCCTCCGACCCTTTTTGCAGATTGTCATCCATCGAAATCACATTCCGACATATCCTATCAACAGTCATCATAGGCTCAGGACCCATTGATGTGATGTGCTCGATCTGATTCAGGCTCTGCAAGGAGACTGGATATGAGCGACCTCTATTGGCTGACGGACGAGCAGATGGCGCGGCTGCAGCCGCACTTCCCCAAGAGCCACGGCAAGCCCAGGGTGGATGATCGTCGGGTGTTGAGCGGGATCATCTTCGTCAACCGCAACGGGCTTCGCTGGCGTGATGCGCCGCCGGTCTATGGCCCACACAAGACGCTGTACAATCGCTGGAAGCGTTGGAGCGAGGCCGGGGTCTTCATCCGGATGATGGAGGGACTGTCCGGCGCTCAGGCCGAACGGCGCACCCTCATGATCGACGCGACCTATCTCAAGGCGCACCGTACGGCTTCGAGCCTCGCGGTAAAAAAGGGGGTCTTGGGCGGCTCATCGGACGCACCAAAGGCGGCATGAACACCAAGCTTCACGCCGTAACCGATGCGAACGGACGCCCCATCAGCCTGTTCATGACGGCAGGCCAAGTCAGCGACTACACCGGTGCTGCGGCCCTGCTGGACAGCCTTCCCAAGGCCCAATGGCTGTTGGGCGACCGGGGCTATGACGCGGACTGGTTCAGGGATGCCCTGGAGGCCAAGGGCATCACGCCCTGCATCCCCGGTCGGAAATCCCGGACTGTGCCTGTCCGTTACGACAAGCGCCGGTACAAAAGCCGAAACCGCATCGAAATCATGTTCGGCCGACTGAAAGACTGGCGGCGCGTCGCCACCCGCTACGATCGATGCCCGACCGTCTTCCTCTCCGCCATCGCCCTCGCAGCTACCGTGCTCTTCTGGCTATGAGTCCTGAGCCTAGACCGTGCCGTATTCGCCTTCCTTGGCTGTGTTATCCTGGCAAGTGTCGCCTTGGCGCATTTCGTGAATCCCTGGTGGATCGCGCTGACGATCTTCGCCGGCCTGAATGCGCTCCAGGCTGCTTTCACCGGCTTCTGTCCCGCGGCGATGCTGTTCAAAAGGTTCGGCGTCAGGACCGGAGCAGCCTTCCGCTAAGTTCGGTCTTAAGCGCTTACAAAGACCCTGTGTAACCACCCTTCAAGGACAGGGGCTATCCGTTCGATGTGCCGAACGTCGCCTTTAATCACCAATAAAACGACAGCTCATTGCGGAAACATGGAGGAGTGGATCCGCTACCAAAGCGAACGCGCTATGGTCGGTTGTCCGCCACGGCTTCGGTCTCGGTGAGCATTTCTGACCTAAGGGTCTTCGAGATGTACGGCAGGACCGGCCGACCACAAGGCGTCAGACGTTCACGACCGTGGGATGGGCGGGCCGACGCTGGCGTCCAGACCAAAGACTGCAGAAACCGGGAATACGTCATACAGCCACAGGTCTACCCACGCCTGTGCCCCCCTCGTCCGCTCGTGACGAAGGGAGCAGCGCAATACAGTCTAGCGGGCCTGACGGAGGCGTTCAGCTGCGGCGCGATAGCGTTCGTAGTGATCACCTTCGTCGGAGGCGATCTGCCGGAACATCGCTGCAGCGCGCGTATCGCCCGCTGCCTGGGCCTGATCTGCGAACCCGACATACATGGTGACGTTCTCGTACTGCTCCCCGGCCATCGCATCCACCAGATTGGCCTCGTTGGTCCCGTCCAGCTTCAGGGCGTCGGCTTCGCGCGCAAAATGCTCGTTGGCCTCGACGTTGGCGGAGCTTTCGAACAGTTGGGCCAGTTCGGCATTGCCGCTCTCGCGGGCGACCTCAGCGTAGCGAAGATACTTGAGGTTGGCGAAGGCCTCGCCATGCATGGCGGCTTCCAGATTGGCCCGCGTCTGCGGGTTCAGGTCCTGAGCGGATGCCGCTCCGGCCGAAAGGGCGACGGCGACGGCGGTGGTCAGAAAGATCTTGAGGGTCATGGGAAGGCTCCGGTGTCTGGGATGCGCCCGATGCGCCGGTGCTGTCTCGGCCCGAAGGCTGACCGGAGCCTGACGAAATGAAATCACCCGGCCGCTCACGTTCGGACTGAATGTCGCCCCAGCCGTCAGGTCGCCGTCAGCTTCGGACGTCAGGTTGGCGTCACCGGGTGATGTCGTCCGGCGACAAGTCCAGCTTTCTCGAGGCTCCCCATGAAGACGTTCCTGATTCCTTCGGGCATCGCCCTGACCCTCGCCGCTACCGTAGGCATGGCCATGACCGGCTTTGCGACCTCGGTCTCGGCCGGCCCGGTTTGCACCACCGCGCCCCGCGCCCAATGGCTGACCGAGGCCCAGATGCGGGCTCGTGTGGCCCAACTCGGCTACACCAACATCCGCGTCTTTCAGGTCAGCGGCAGCTGCTACGAGATCTATGCCCGCGCCGCCAATGGCCGTCGCGCCGAGGTCTATTTCAACCCAGTGACTGGCGCCGTGGTCCAGAACAACGAGGATTGAGCGCAGTGACCAAGGCAACCGTGGTTCTTGGGGATGGGTCACTCGCCCCATCCCCTGCGGAGACACCCAAGCGCACCAAGGTCTGGGATCCGGTCGTTCGACTGTTTCACTGGACCCTTGTCACAGGGATCGTCGCCAACCTGACTGTGTTTCGTGAGCTGAAGGCGGTGCACCGATACGTCGGCTATGTGATCGTCGCGGCGATCGCGATCCGGCTGGTCTGGGGTTTTGTCGGTCCGCAGCATGCGCGGTTCTCCGACTTCATTGCCGGCCCCCGTCGCCTCGCCGGCTACCTGACGGCCATGATCCAGCGGCGTGAGCCGCGCTACATCGGTCACAATCCTGCAGGCGGCCTGATGATGATCGCTCTGATCCTCCTGTCGCTCTCCTGCGGCGTCACCGGCTGGATGATGGGACTCGATGCCTTCTGGGGAGCACCCTGGCTTGAGGCCACTCACGAGACCGCCGCCAACACCATCATGGCGCTTGCGATCCTGCATGTCGTCGCAGCCCTCGTGGAAAGCTGGCGTCACCGCGAAAATCTGGTCATGTCGATGGTGACCGGCTGGAAACGCGCCGCCAGCGGAACGGATGTCGATCATGCGTCTCCTCCTCGTTGAAGACACGGTCCGGCTGGGCGAGCTCCTGAGCGAAGGGCTCGCCCGCGACGGCTTCGTCGTGGACTGGCGTCAGGACATCGAGGGCGCGGCGGAGGCGGTCGCCAGCGCGACCTACGATCTGATCCTCCTCGACCTCGGACTGCCGGATGGCGACGGGCTCGACTGGGTCAGGACCCTGCGGCGCGCGACCGACCTGACGCCCATTCTGGTGCTGACCGCGCGCGGGGGGCTCGACGATCGGGTTACGGGGCTGGACGCCGGCGCGGACGACTATCTGGTCAAGCCATTCGAGGCTTCGGAGCTGTCGGCGCGGTGTCGCGCGATCCTGCGGCGGCCCGGTCAGCGGATGACGCCGGTGCTTCACGTCGGCGCGCTCGCCTTTAACGTCGCGTCGCGCCAGGCCGCGCACGGTGACCTGCCGATCGAACTCTCCCGCCGTGAAGGCGACCTTCTGGAGACGCTGATGCGTCGGGCGGGTTCGGTCGTGACCCGGGGGTCGTTGGAGGAATCGCTCTATGCATTCAACGAGCCGGTCACGCCCAATGCCGTCGAGGTGGCGGTCTCCAGACTGCGCCGCAAGCTCGACGATGCGGGGTGCACAGGAATGCTGCACACCGTCCGTGGGCTGGGCTATCTGATGCGGGACGCCGTCGCTTGACCCGCACCCCCTCTATCTTCCAGCGCCTGATGCTCGGGTTTGCGCTGATGAGCGTCATCGGCGGCTTCATTCTGCTTCTGTTTGTCGGCGTCGAGTACGGCCTGTCGTCTCGCGCGAGGCGGGACGAGATCCAGTTCGCGGGGATCGCGAACGAGGTCGCCGACCATGTCGTGGTGCCCCTGCTCGTCTTGATCGTGCCCATGACCCTGGCTGCGCTTTGGGTGATCCGGTCATCCCTGCGGCCGCTGAGCCTTGCCGGCGCGCGGATTGAGGCCGCCCAGGCCGCCGACAAGGGTTTCCGGGTCGATGTGCATGACTTTCCGGCCGAGGCGACGGGCTTCGCCGACGCCGTCAACGGTATGCTCTCGCGTCTCGATGAAGCCGCGACCCGTCAGGAAGCCTTTGCCGCCGACGTCGCCCATGAACTGCGAACGCCGCTGGCCGTGCTCGCGCTCGAGCTGGATCGGCTCGAATCGCCCGAGGGCCAGCGGTTGAAACGGGATGTTTCGGCGATGTCGCGACTGGTCGATCAGCTTCTGGTGCTGGCGCAGCTGGACGCGCAGGCGGCGGCTCCTGTGTCGGCAACTTCGGTTGATCTGGCCGAAATCGCTACGGAAATCGTCTCGCAGTATGCCCCTCTCGCCGTCGCGGACGACAAGTCGGTGGCGTTGGAACTCAATGATGACGTCTTAGTCAAAGGTCGCCGAGAGGCCATCGGCGCCGCGCTTAGAAATCTGGTCGAGAACGGGCTGCGGGTGACGCCGTCCAGCGGAACGGTGACGGTTACGGCCGGCCCGGGCGCGCGGCTTTCGGTGAGCGACGGCGGGGGCGGACTGACGCCGGAGCGCCTTGCTGACCTCAGCCAACGTTATCGCCGTGGAGATCACGCCAGCACAAGCGGCGCGGGTCTGGGATTGGCTATCGTCTCGCGCATCATGGCGGCGCATGGTGGATGGATCGAGACCCGGCCGGATCGGTCCGAACTAATCCTCGTCTTTGCCCATTCCACCGAGACCCAATCATGAGCCGTCTTGAGCGCCATCCCGAACGCCATCTGGTCTCCCGGATCGGCTGGCTTCGAGCCGCTGTTCTGGGGGCCAACGATGGGCTGGTGTCGACCGCCAGTCTGATCGTTGGCGTCGCCGCCGCCCAGACCAGCAAGACCGGGATCCTCGTCGCGGGCGTTGCCGGCCTGGTCGCCGGCGCCATGTCCATGGCGGCGGGCGAATATGTTTCGGTCAGCTCGCAGGCCGATACGGAGGCGGCCGATCTGGCACGCGAACGCGCCGAGCTCGATGCTGACCCCGATGCCGAGACCCGCGAACTGGCCGCGATCTATCGCAGCCGGGGCGTCGATGCGCATGTGTCGTTGGAAGTCGCGCGCCAGCTGATGGTCCATGATGCGCTGGGGGCGCACGCGCGGGACGAACTGGGGTTATCGGAACATACGGCGGCGCGCCCGATCCAAGCCGCCCTGACTTCGGCGGCAACCTTCTCGGTGGGAGCGGTCCTGCCGCTGGCGATGGTGGTCGTGGCCCCCGGATCGCTGCTCGTCGCCCTGGTGTCGGGCTCAGCCCTCGTCGGGCTGGCTCTGCTGGGCGGTATCGGCGCCAGGGTCGGCGGCGCCGGTATCGCCAAGGCTATCGTGCGCGTCACCTTCTGGGGGGCATTCGCCATGGGTTTGACCGCCGGCATCGGCCACCTGTTCGGGACCGTCATCTAGCCCGGCTGTGCTCAAGCCGGTTCAGTCTTCGTCCGCTTCCCCGGCTTCGCCGCCGTCACCGCCTTCGCCGGCTTCGCCATGCGCGCCCGGTGTGAAGGCCTGCGGGTCGATGCGGGTCGCGGCATAGGCGGACCCCGCCACGACGAGAACGGCGAGGGGAACGGCCAAGCGCGCCGGCGGGGTGGCATCCAAGGCACTAGGAAAGTGAGTGGTTTTCTTGCTGCCGGTGATCATGGCGCCGATCAGGTTGTCCCGGGTCAAGAACGACATGGCCACCACCGCGACGACGTGCAGGGCGATCATAGCCAGAAGGATGTAGGCGATGGCCTCATGCCCGCCCTCGCCGCCCGTGATGCCGGTGAAGGTGGTCGCGGCGACGAGGGCCAGAAGCACAATCACAGCGATCCCGCCCAGCGGGTTGTGGCCCAGCGATGCATGAACCCGCCCCGCGAACAGTCCTCTCACATGGCCCGCCATCCGCGACGGACGGATCAGGTTTGCGAAGCGTGCGTGTTCCCCGCCCACAAAGCCCCAGAGGAGCCGGAAGGCGATCAGGATCGCCGCCACCCAGCTCGCTGACCCGTGCCAGGGTGACAGGGCGCTGCCCTCCTCTGAGGACAGAAAGGCGAGCGCGATCGCGGCCACGAGGAGCCAGTGGAACAGGCGGACGCCCCAGTCCCAGGTCTTGATGATCCTGATCGCCTTCGGAGCCGTGCTGGTCATAGAAACCTCCGTTTAATGGACGCTGGTTGGAAAACCTGACGTCAGCCTGACCGCGGCGCGGTCCGTCGTTCAGGCAGATCAAGGACTGGACGGATCAGCCGGCCACGACGGGCCCCGCTTCCCGCAGCGGGCCGGGCGTGGCTTGCGCCCGCTGAACGATCCACCGCCAGGGGCCGGCCCAGCCTCCGCTGACGAGTGCAACGGCAATGGCCAAGAGGAGAGCGTCGCCAGACGGCGTGGCAAAGCGGAACAGATCCTCGACGAACGGCACGGACACGCAGCCCCCCAGAACGATCACCGCGCTGGCGCAAATCAGCCAGAAGATCCGGCGGTGTGGATCGAACAGAGACACGCCCGAGGTGGCCGAGTCCGTCAAAGCCAGCACCATGTTCGCGATCGCAAGGGCGATGAAGGGGGCGGCGCGAGCCTCCGTTTCCGGCGCCTGAGCGAGCATCCAGACATAGAAGCCGAGCACCCCGGACAGGATGACCACCCCCTGCAGGGCCCCGAACGCGATCTGGCGCGGACCAAACAGCGACGCTGTATCGGAACGGGGCGGCTTCGTCATCGCGTCGCCTTCGCTGGGCTCCGCCTCGAAGACCAGGGAGCAGACCGGACTGATGATCAGCTGAAGAAAGACGACATGGGCCGGGAAAAGCAGGGGCGGCGCGCCCATCAGGATCGGGATCAGAGCAAGACCGGCCAACGGCACATGAACGGCGACGATGAACGTCAGCGCCTTACGAAGATTGGCGAAGATCCGGCGGCCCAGGCGGACCCCGCCGACGATGGCGCCGAAACTGTCGTCCATCAGCACGATGTCGGCCGCCTCGCGCGCGACGTCCGTCCCCCGCTTTCCCATGGCGATCCCGATATCGGCCGCCTGGAGCGCAGGCGCGTCGTTGACCCCGTCTCCCGTCATGGCGACGATCTCGCCATTCGCCTTGAAGGCCTGGACCAGCGCCAGCTTCTGCTGAGGCTGGATGCGGGCGAAGACCCGGACCGTGCGGATGCGTTCCGAAAGTTCGGCGGACAAAGCCGCGATCTCGTCTCCCGTCATCACGCCAGGGTCCACATCGACGCCGGCCTGTCGCGCGATCTCGAGCGCGGTAGCGGGGTAGTCGCCCGTGATCATCGCCACACTGATTCCGGCGCGACGCGCCTCCTGCAAGGCTCCCGGCACATCCTCTCGCACCGGATCGAGAAAGCCGATCAGTCCGCTGAAGATGAAGGGGGCCTGATCCGGATCGGTGAATCCAGCATCGACCTGACGGACCGTTGCAACAGCCAGGACGCGGAGCCCTCTGGCCGCCATCGCATCCAGAGCCTCTCTTGCCGGCGCCAGGGTCTTCTCCGACGCCTTGCACAGGCTGAAGATCGCCTCGGGCGCCCCCTTCGCCGCGGCGGCCGATTTGCCGTCAGCAAGCCGCCATGTCTGGATCACAGCCATCCGCTTAGCTTCGAGCGGCCAGGCCCGGGTCACGGTCCCGCCGCCCGTCGATGGCGACCGCTCGCGAATGGCGCGGTCCATCGGGTCGGTCGGTTGCAACGCGCTTGCCAATGCAGCGGCATCTAGGACCAGACCGGCATCAGGCGGCAAAGGCCCCGCCGAAGCGTCGACACTCTTTCCTTCGACCCAGACCTCGGCCACCGACATCCGGTTCTCGGTCAGGGTGCCGGTCTTGTCGACGCACAGAAGGGTGGCGGATCCCAGGGTCTCGATCACCGCGCCGCGCCGCACCAGAACCTGATGGCGCGCCAGACGCCAGGCGCCCAGCGCGATGAACACGGCAAGGACGGTCGGAAACTCCTCGGGAATGAGCGAGATGGCGACGGTGATGCCTGCGAGAAGTGCTTCGATCCAGTCGCCCCGCATCAGCCCGTAGGCCAGGACGACCGTGGCGCTGAGCACAACCGCCAGAAAGCCGAACAGGGCGACCAGGCGTCCAGTCGACCTCTCCAGTCGCGTCCGGTCAGGCGCAATGGCGGCCAGCGAGGTTCCGATCTGACCCAATCTCGTCCGCGGCCCGGTCTCCAGCACTTCGACCACGCCCTGGCCGGACACGACGAGCGTGCCGGAAAACACGGCGTCGCCGGCGCCGTCCGGATCCGAGATCGCCTGGCGCACGGTCTTGATGACCGGGGCGGACTCTCCCGACAGGGTCGACTCATCCACGCTCAGCACGTCGCCATCGACCAGGCGACCGTCGACGGGCAGGCGTTGGCCCTCGCTCACCAGCAGGATGTCGCCCTGAACCAGCCGGTCGATGGCGAGCGTGCACGCGACACCGGATCTCATGACCCTGGCGGTCGGTTCGGACAGGTCGCGCAGCGCCTTCATAGCGCTTTCGCTCCGCGCTTGCTGCACTACGACCAGACTGATCGTCCCGACCGCGGCAAGGGTCAGAAAGAGACCCTCGGCGAGGCTGCCCAGAAACAGATACAGCCCGGCCGCAACGACCAGCAGCAGGAACATCGGTTCTTGCAGGGTCGAAAGCAGAATCCTGCCCAGGCTGCGGGCGCGCACAGGAGAAGGGATGTTCGGACCTGCGGACAGGAGCCGTCGGTCGGCCTCATCCTGATCGAGGCCGGGCCATGTCACGTCCACATCATCAAACCCGTCGCAGCCCCGATCGAGCCACACGCACCTTAGGTCGGGTGCGCGACGACACCTTGATTCAGGTCAAGGTCTGGGTGACGACGACCAGAGGCTGGCGAAGGTCCCGGGGCGCTGACGGAGAAGAGGCAACCGGGGCAGCAGCCCCCGAACCGTTGACGTCTTGTCCAAGACAGACGTCAGCCAACATCGAGGCGCAGTCGTCCGCAGTCTGTGCTGCAGAGTTGGTCCGGGTGGGAGATCGCCGGACAGTCTGAGCGGCGTTGAGGCTCGCTCGAGAGCCACGCGGCGCATTCGGCGGAGGGACCACTGAAGACCAGGGCCTCCCCTCGCCAGACCGTCACGCGGACGGCGCTTTGGTGGTCGGCCAGCAGCCTCAGGCCCTCAGCCGCCGCCAGGACATCGTCGCCCTGTTCGATCCAGTAGACGCTCGGCGCAACGCCGGACGACTTGAATGGAAACACGGTGTAGGTGCTCATGCCGGACTCTCGCGGTGAACAGCCAGGCTTGGAGGCCGCCCGTTTGTGGTTGCCGGTACCGGTGTCATTGGCTCAGGGCAGCGTGATGACGGCATTCACCCAGCCCTTCGACTGCAGCCAGGCCACGAAGGCGAAAATCGGTACGGCCAGAAGAAAGACCGAACCGTCCTTCAGGGTCATCACGAACCGGTCTGGTCGGATCTGAAGCGTCTCAAGGTCTCGCCAGGCCGAGAGCCGCGGCCAGAACCGGGGCGTGCGACGCCGATACTCACTGTAGGCTTCGCCGAAGCGGGCCTGAAGCCAGGCCTCCTCACGCTTCACCGTGGCGAAGAAGACACCTACAGCCACAAGCACGAACAGCCCCGCCAGAACCAGACTGCCGGTCTGAAGACCCATACCGAGCGCCGCGATGAAGCTGAACAGATAGAGAGGGTTGCGGGTTACGGAATAAGGGCCGCGATCCACTATCTCGGCGGCCTTGCGGCCTCCGATATAGAGCGAGCACCAGGCCCGTCCAACGATGGCGATCCCGATCATCACGAGGCCGGCGGCCCGAAAGCCCGCATGCACCGCATCTGACCAGAGCCTTTCCCCCGTGAAGACCGCCAGGATGACAACCGCCAGGATGCCGACCGCAAGTACGCCCTTGCGGATCAGTTGAAGGGTGTGAAGCGATTGCGCGTCCGGCATAGGCCTGCCGTCCAGATGAGGATCGTCGCGCGCCTGAAGGCGGAAGCCCTTTAGTCGATGGCGCGCATCGTCGATCATTGGCCTATAGCATGGCCATACTCGTCAAATATGTCCGCCCGCTTGGTCCGGCAATGTGTGGGGTTCGGCCTTCAGAACCGATCGGCTGTGTGCATACGACATTGCGTGAAGCGCAAGACAACCGATGTGAACGTGCTGGGTGGCGCGGTTCTGAAAAGCGCATTGAGCGCTGCCACTTCAAGTGTGCTCACAATTTTGTTCACCACCCACCGTTCGCGGACACGGCGGCTCGCTTTTTCAGCAGAGTCCAGCGGATTTCATGGAAGTTCACCCGATAGTAGCAAGCCAGCGCTAGACGCCCGAAAAGTTTTTGGTAGCGGGGTGGTAGCGGCGGGAAAAAAGGAGGGGGGCGATCCCGAAGGACCGCCCCTGCCTAACCTCTTGATTGCCTTAGCAATCTCGACTGGAGCGGGCGAAGAGATTCGAACTCTCGACCCCAACCTTGGCAAGGTTGTGCTCTACCACTGAGCTACGCCCGCACTCCGTAGGAGCCAGTTGCGCTCCCCGTCGAGGAGGGGGCGTATAGCGGAGGGTTGCGGCGGACCGCAACCCCTTTTTTCGGCCTATCGCAAAACAGTTCGCAATAAACTGATTTTCCTAAGCTTTTCATCTCCGATCACAAGCTTGGCCGGACGTATCGACGTTCGCTCTTCGCTCTGTTCCAGACTGCCGTTGCGCGCCTCAGCGCGGTGCCAGACGGATCGCCCCGTCCAGACGAATGCACTCGCCGTTGATATAGACGTTGCGCGCCAGCTCCAGCACCAGCGAGGCATAGTCGGCAGGCGTACCCAGGCGGCTGGGGAAGGGGATGGCGGCGGCCAGGCTGTCCTGAACCTTCTGGTCCATCCCGGCCATCATCGGCGTCCACATGATGCCAGGCAGGATGGTGTTGCAGCGCACGCCTTCCTGAGCCAGGTCGCGGGCGATGGGCAGGGTCATGGCGTAGACGCCGCCCTTGGACGCCGAATAGGCCGCCTGGCCGATCTGGCCGTCCTGGGCCGCCACCGAGGCCGTGTTGACGATCAGGCCGCGCTCGCCGTCCGCCATCGGCTCCAGCGTCACCATGCCCGCCGCCGACTGCGACAGGACGCGGAAGGTGCCGAACAGGTTGACGCGCACGGTGCGCTCGAACGCCGCCATGTCATGGGCGCGGATCTCGCCGGTGTCCTTCTTGCGCGACACGGTCTTCTGGCCCGTGGCGATGCCGGCGCAGTTGACGGTCAGGCGCTCCTGGCCATGGGCGGCGCGGGCCTTTTCGAAGGCTGAGGCGACCGAGGCGTCGTCGGTCACGTCGACCTTGCAGAAGACGCCGCCGATTTCCTTGGCGATCGCCTCGCCGCGCTCTTCGTTCAGGTCGAACAGGGCGACCCTGGCGCCGGTGGCGGCGATGGCGCGGGCCGTGCCTTCACCCAGGCCCGAAGCGCCCCCGGTGACCACGGCGGCGATGCTGGTGTCGAGTTTCATGCCAGACGTTCCTATGTATTATTGAACCTGAGTTTCGTTTGAGGATTTAGCGGCCATGACCGCCAAAGCCAAACCCGCAGATCCCGCCGACGCCATCGACCCGAACAAGGCGCTGGTTCCATCGGTCGTGAAGGTCAACGAGATGCGCGTGACGCGCAGCTTCTGGCCCAAGATCCAGCGCACGGCGGCGCGGATACCCTTCGCCGATCAGGCCCTGGCCGCCTGGTACGCCGCGCGCGACCCGGAGACGCCGCTGCGCGCCAAGGGGATGATCTTTGCGGGGCTGGCCTATTTCGTCATGCCCATCGACGCCATTCCCGATGTCTTCGCGGGCATCGGCTATACGGACGATGCGGCGGTGATCGCCGCCGTCATCGCCATGGTCAGCGCCCACATCAAGCCGCGCCACAGGCTGTTGGCCGCAGACGCCGTAAAAAGCCTGAAAGAGAAATAGGCGCCCTTCTCCCGCACGGGGCGAAGGGCGCGGACGGCGCGATCAGCTTTCGACCGTCACCACGATCTTGCCCAGGGCCTTGCGGTCGCCCAGGGCCTTGATGGCCTCGCCTGCACGCTCCAGCGGATAGGTCTGGGACACGCGCGGCCTGATCTTGCCCTCGGCATAGAACTGCATCAGTTCGGCCATGTTTGCGGCGTGTCCCTGCGGATCGCGCGCCACAGCCGCGCCCCAGAAGACCCCGACCACCGACACCGATTTCAACAGGGTCAGGTTCAGCGGCAGGGACGGGATGCCCGCCGGGAAGCCGACAACCAGATAACGGCCGTTCCAATCCATGGCCCGCAGCGCCGGATCGGCGTAGTCGCCGCCCACAGCATCATAGACGACATCGGCGCCGTCGCGGCCCGTGGCCAGTTTGAACTCACCGGACAGCTGCTTCTGCGCAGCCTTGTCCAGCGCGCCGGACGGATAGATCAGGCCGTTGTCGGCGCCCAGCTCCAACGCGAACTCGACCTTGTCATTGGTCGAGGCGGCGGCGACCACCTTGGCGCCCATGGCCTTGCCCAGTTCGACCGCAGCCGCCCCGACGCCGCCCGCAGCCCCCAGCACCAGCAGGGTCTCGCCCGGCTGCAGCTTCGCCCGGTCTTTCAGCGCGTAATAGCTGGTGCCGTAAGTCATCACGAGGGCGGCGGCCTCTTCAAAGCTCATGGCGTCGGGAATGGGGATCAGGGTCTCGGCCTTGACCGCCAGACGCTCGACCAGACCGCCCCAGCCCGGCACGGCGATGACGCGGTCGCCCTTGAACACGCCCTTGACGCCCTCGCCCACCGCCTCGACCACGCCCGCGACTTCAGCGCCGGGCGAGAAGGGACGTTCGGGACGGAACTGATACTTGTCCTCGATGATCAGGGTGTCGGGGAAGTTGATGCCCACCGCCTTGACCTCGATGATCACCTCGCCCGCCTTGGGCGTCGGATCGAGCACATCCTCGATCTCAAGGGTTTCGGGACCACCAGCAGTCTTGGACAGTACAGCGCGCATCATTTCCCTCCGTGGCCCCGACGCCAAAACGCGCCGGACACCGTTGCGATGATCGATCCGGCCGCCATGGCGCAGCCTTCGTGGTGACGCTAAAGAGCGGCACGCCCGATTGAAAGAGGCGACCGAACAGGCTCAGGAAGACGACATGACCGCCCTCATCATCCACGGCGGCGCCGGCGCCCGGCGCGAACGCAACTACGACGCCGAAATCGTCCATATGCGCCAGGTGGTCGAGGCCATGAAGGTCCGGCTGGACGCAGGCGACAGCGCCCTGGACGTCGCCGTCGCGGCGGTGGTCATGCTTGAGGATTCGGGTCTCTATGTCGCAGGCAAGGGCGCCTCGCCGAACCTGGCCGGCGCCTATGAGTTGGACGCCAGCATCATGGATGGATCGACCCGTCGCGCCGGATCGGTGGCGGCGCTTCAGGGGTTCCGCAACCCCGTCGTCGCCGCCCGCGCGGTGATGGAAAAGACACCCCACGTCATGCTGGTCGGCGAAGGCGCAGCCCTGTTCGCCCATGATCAGGCATTGGAGATGATCGCCGACGAAGCCGCCTGGTTCACCGGGGCGGGCAAGGGCGAGGACAATCATCCGCCGGGAACCCTCAGCCACGGCACGGTCGGCGCCTGCGTGCTGGACGCGCACGGGCGGCTGGCGGCGGCGACCTCGACGGCGGGCGTATTCGGCAAGATGCCGGGCCGCGTCGGCGACACCCCGATCCCGGCGGCGGGAACCTGGGCGGATGCAGGCGCCGCCGCCTCCTGCACGGGGCAGGGCGAGTATTTCATCCGCGTCGCCGCCGCCGCACAGGTCGCCTGGCGTGTCGCGGCGGGACAGTCGCTGGCGGACGCGACCCAGGCCGTGATCGACGAGATCGGCGTCATGGGCGGCGACGGCGGCCTGATCGCCCTGGACGCCCAGGGCAATATCGCCGCGCCCTTCAACAGTCAGGGCATGAAACACGCCTGGCTGACCCCAGACGGCGACATCGGGGTTGAAGTCTTCAGGGACTGAAGTCTGCGACGACAAGCTTGGCGTTACTGATCCGCGACACGTCCGGCAGGTAAAAGCCGCCGCCGACAGCGGAACACCATTCGACCAACGCCATTTCATTACATCTCTGTAAGGTGCGTTTGTGCGGATCACTGGTACGGTCGCGCCAAATTCGCCCAGCGCTGGAGCCGCCTGAATGAAATTCCGCCTGACCGCCACCGTCGCCGCATCGGCCCTGCTGCTGAGCCTGGCCCCGGCCGCCTTCGCCGACAACTCCCCCGCACCCGCCGCCGCCATCCAGGCGCAGCAGGGCGTCGTCGTCCCGCCGCTGGGCTTCACCCGGCGCGTGCTGCCCAACGGGCTGGAGGTCTATTCGGCGCGCGACACCAACACCTCCAACGTCACGGTGCAGGTCTGGTACAAGGTCGGGTCCAAGGACGACCCCGCAGGGCGCTCCGGCTTCGCCCACCTGTTCGAACACCTGATGTTCAAGGCGACCAAGAACCTGCCGTCCGAAAGCTTCGACCGCCTGACCGAGGATGTGGGCGGCGGCAACAACGCCTTCACCGCCGACGACGTGACCGCTTACCACGAGACGATTCCGGCCAACCACCTGCAACGCCTGTTGTTCGCCGAGGCCGACCGCATGGGGTCGCTGGTCGTGGACGAGCCGACCTTCATCTCCGAACGCGACGTGGTGAAGGAGGAGTACCGCCAGCGAATTCTGGCCAGCCCCTACGGCCGCCTGTTCGGCCTGTTCCTGCCTGAAACCATCTACAAGGACAGCCCCTATCGCCGTCCGGGCATCGGCTCGATCGAAGAACTGGAGGCCTCGTCCCTGGACGACGTGCGTCGCTTCCACGCCACCTACTATCGCCCGGACAACGCCTATCTGATCGTGGCGGGCAATTTCGATCAGGCCCAGCTGGACCGCTGGGTCGACCAGTATTTCACCCCGCTGAAGAACCCGACGACGCCGATCCCGGCCAATAATGTCGCGGAGCCCGAGCCGACAGGTCCCAAGACCGTCACCTATTATGCGCCGAACGTACCCCTGCCGACGGCGGTGATCGCCTGGCCCGCCGTGAAATACGCCGACGCCGACCGCCCGGCGCTGGAGGTGCTGGACGGCATCCTGTCCACCGGTGAAAGCAGCCGCCTGTATCGTTCGCTGGTCTATGACAAGCAGATCGCCACCAGCATCGGCTCCAACCCCGACTTCGCACAGCAGGCCGGCAATCTGGCCGCCTATTCGATCATGGCTGATGGCCACACCGCCGAAGAAGGCGTCGCCGCCCTGAACGAAGAAATCGCCAAGCTGCGCGATCAGCCGGTCACCGCCGCCGAACTGTCCGAGGCCCAGAACGAACTGGTCGCCGACGCCCTGCGCAGCCGCGAAACCGTCGAAGGCCGCGCCCAGACCCTGGGCTTCTCGCTGATCAACACGGGCAGCGCAGCCGCCGCCGATCAGGAGGTCGCCCGCATCCAGGCCGTCACCATCGCCGACGTCCAGCGCGTGGCCCGCAAGTATCTGACGCCGCAACGCCAGTCGACGATCCTGTACCTGGCCTCCGACGCCGCCAATCCGCCGTCGGTCGCGCGCACCAATGTGGATGCGCCGGTCAAGGTCGCCGACCTTGCGCCCGCAGGCGCACCGGTCACCCTGCTGCCGGAGGGCCAGCGCGCGGCCCTGCCGCAACCGGGCGCCGAAGTGGCCCCCGCCACACCCGCCGTCAGCGAGTTCCGCCTCGCCAACGGCCTGCGCGTCCTGGTGGCCCCGACCAACGGCCTGCCGCTGATCTCGGCGCGTCTAAACATCAATGCGGGCACGGCGACCGATCCATCTGACAAGGCGGGCGTCGCCACCCTGACCTCGGCCCTTCTGACCCAGGGCACCAAGACGAAATCCGCCCCGGAGATCGCCACCCAGATCGAGCAACTGGGCGCGGTGATCGGCGCCAGCGCGGGATCGGACTTCTCCAGCGTCTACGCCAACGCCCCCGCCAACGCCTTTGGCCAGACGGTGGCCCTGATGGCGGATCTGGTGAAGAACCCCGCCTTCGACGGCGAGGAGCTGGAGCGTCAGCAGGCCCAGACCCTGGACGGCCTGCGCGTGGCCCTCAGCCAGCCCGGCCCGGTCGCCCGTCTGGCCGCCGCCCGCGTCATCTATGGCGCAGCCCCTTACGGCGCCCCCGGATCGGGCACGGTGGAATCGGTGCCGACGATCACCACCGCTGATGTCGCCGCCTTCCATGCGGCCCGCTATCGCCCCGCGAACGCGACCCTGGTCTTCTCGGGCGACATCACCCCTGCGGCCGCGCGTGAGCTGGCGCAGCAGGCGTTCGGTGACTGGACCGTAACCGGCGCCGCTCCCGCCGCAGTCGCCAATCCCGCCGGCGCCGCCCTGCCCCCGCGCGTGGTGGTGATCAACCAGCCGGGCGCCGGTCAGGCCGCCGTCTTCGCCGCCATCCGCGGCGTGTCGCGCACCGACGCCGACTACTTCCCGCTGACGGTTGGCAACACCCTGCTGGGCGGCGGCTTCTCGTCGCGTCTGAACCAGGAAATCCGCATCAAGGGCGGTCTGTCCTATGGTGCAAGCTCGTCGCTGGGCGTCCGCGCCAATGCGGGCTTGTTCACCGCCTCGGCCCAGACCAAGAACGAATCCGCCGTAAAGGTCGCTGATCTGCTGCTGAGCGAAGTCGGCAAGCTGGGCGCGACGCGCGCGACCGAGGCTGATCTGGCCCCGCGACGCGCCACCCTGATCGGCGGCTTCGGCGATTCGCTGGAGACGGTGGACGGGCTGGGCTCTCTGGTCGCGGGCCTGGCCCAGTACGACCTGCCGATGACCGAACTGGCCGCCTATGCCGGCCGGGTGCGCGCCGTGACCCCGGAACAGGTCCAGGCGGCCTTCGCCAACCACCTGCCGATCAACCGCGCCAGCCTGGTGATCGTGGGCGACGGTTCGCTGTTCCTGGACGCCCTGCGCGCCAAACACCCCAACGTCGAAGTCATCAACATCGACGACCTGAACCTGAACAGCGCCACGCTTAAGTAAGGCCGGAAACCCGGACCTCCTTCCCGTCTCACGCGGGGAGGAGGCGGCGGTTCAGACCGACAGGCAGACCACCTGGGCCACGCGCAGGTCGCGCCGCAGGGTGTCGGACACCCGACCATAGTTGTCGATCGTGACCGGCTCGCCCAGCGACGCCTCGTCCGCGCGCTGCTCGCCCCGGATGGCGGGGCCAAAGGATTCCGGTGCCGTCGTATAGATCCGGCCCCGACGCGGTGATTCCGCCAGGGTGACGCCGATCACCCGCCCATGACGATCCAGCGCAGGCGCCCCCGAAAGCCCCGACAGGGTGCCCGTGAGGCCGCGCGTCCGCCCCACTTCCGCCCAGGCCAGAACCGGCTCGGACCGCGCCCCGCGCCCTGAAATCTGCAGGGTTTCGCGCCCCAGCAGACGCGAGGTCACCTCGCCCGCGCTGCCCTGCGGAAAGCCCGGATGGAAGGCGCGCTGGTTCTTGTGCAGGGGCGCATCGACAGCGACCGGCAGGGCGGGCGGACCCCCGTCCGTAATCAGAAGCGCCACGTCCGCGCGCGCAGCCAGGCGCACGTCGGCGGCGATGGCGCGCCCGCCGCCGATGACCAGGGCGGGCTTGCGGCATCCCTCCACCACATGGCGGGCCGTGACCCAGCGCCCCTCGCCCGCAATCGAGAAGGCGGTGCCGGAGGTGGGCTGGAACGGCGTCTCTGGCGCATTGACCGTGACGGCGGCGTCAAAGGGCGTGATCGGCCCCAGCAGCGCCCCCTCCACCGCATCCGGCGGCGGCGGGGCAGGCGGCGCATCCGCGTTCTCGCGTCGCGCAACAGAGACGCTCAGCAGCACCCCGACGACCGCCGCATAGATGGCCCAGTCGGGCAGGCGGGGAAACTGCATCCCGCTCACCCCGTCAGGGCGGCGGACATGATCAACGCCGTGGCCAGCTTTGCGCCGACCAGAACCACGGCGGCGGAAACCTCTCCGTCCTTGATCCTCTGCGGCAGGCCGGTCAGCAGCATGTCCACGACCCGGAAGGCCAGAAGCTGCAGCACCACTGTCGCCACGCCCCATATGGCGATGTCGCGCACCGAGTTGGACACCGACATCGACACCGCCAGCGGAATGGCCAGCCCGACCAGAACCCCGGCGAAGGCCACGGCGGCGGCCGGGTTCCCCTCACGGATCAGCGCGATCTCGCGCCATGGCGTCAGCATGACATAGACCGCCGCCCCCGCCGCAAGCAGCAGCAGGCTGACGACCAGGTGCATCACCATGATCGGGAAGCCCGAGGCGAAAGCCTGCACCTCGGCGCTGGTCAGAACATCGGACGGGTCCATGGCTCCACGCCTTGCCTGATTGTCGCCCCAATCCGCAAGCGCCCCACGGCCACACCTTGTGACGAAAGATTACAAGCCAGTGCCGGCGCGGCCTTTAAGCTGCGGCCTGCTCTGCTTTTCTCGCCGCACTTGCCCGGATCTTTTCGCTTTCGGACTTCAGCTGGCCGCAGGCGGCCAAGATGTCGCGGCCGCGCGGGGTGCGGATTGGGCTGGCGTATCCGGCCTTGTTCAGGATGGCGGCGAAGCGTTCGATCGTCTTCCAGTCCGAGCACTGATAGTCGGTGCCAGGCCAGGGGTTGAACGGGATCAGGTTGACCTTGGCCGGAATGCCTTCGATCAGTTTCAGCAACGCCCTGGCTTCTTCAGGGCTGTCGTTGACGCCCTTCAGCATGACGTATTCGAAGGTGACGCGGCGCGCATTGGACAGGCCCGGATAGGCCCGGATGCCCGCCATCAGCTGCTCCAGCGGATATTTCTTGTTCAGCGGCACCAGAACATCGCGCAGGGCGTCGTTGGTGGCGTGCAGGCTGATGGCCAGCATGGCCGCCGTGCGCGTGCCCAGCGCCTCCAACTGCGGCACCACGCCCGAGGTCGAGACCGTGATGCGGCGGCGCGACAGGGCGATGCCCTCATTGTCGGAAATGATGTCGATGGCGTCGGCGACATGGTCCAGATTGTAGAGTGGCTCGCCCATGCCCATGAAGACGATGTTGGACAGGCGGCGGTCTTCCATGGGCGACGGCCATTCCTCCAGATCGTCGCGCGCCACCTGGACCTGGGCCACGATCTCGGCCGTGGTCAGGTTGCGGACCAGTTTCTGCGTGCCGGTGTGGCAGAAGGTGCAGTTCAGGGTGCAGCCGACCTGGGACGAGACGCACAGGGCGCCCGCGCGGCCCACGTCGGGAATATAGACGGCCTCGACCTCGATGCCCGGCGCCGTGCGGATCAGCCATTTGCGCGTGCCATCCTTGGACACCTGACGCTCGACGATCTCGGGGCGGGCCAGGGTGAAATGCTCGGCCAGCTTGGCCTGCATGTCCTTGGCCACATTGCTCATGGCCGAAAACTCGGTCACGCCATAGTGGTGGATCCAGCCCCAGATCTGGCTGGCGCGCATCTTGGCCTTTTCAGGCGGGCAGACACCGGCGTCGATCAATGCTTGACGCAGACCCTCGCGCGTCAGCCCGGACAGGTTGACGAGAGGCTTGACGGCGGGCGCGTTAGAGACGCGCGAAAGGTCGAGCGTGATGCTCAAGGCGGCGATCCTGCATGCAGTTGAGCCTGCCTATATAGCACGGATCCCGGCGATTGCATGGCCGGGCGGAAAAGGACGGTTCCTAAAGCCCGACGTCCCAGACGCCGGCGTCGCGCATGCGCGTTTCGCGCGCTTCCTCTGCACGGCCGCCCATGTCGGCGGCCATGCCGCGAATGGCGGTGGAGACGGTCGCCTTATGCACCCCCGGAACCAGGGCGTGAGCGAAGGCGGCGCAGGCCAGGCCCATCAGCCTGAACCCAAAGGCGGACGAGGCGGCCATATGTTCGAAATAGGTTTCGCCCACCTCGCGCGGGTGATCACGAAACAGCCGGGCGAACGGCGTCGAACCCGAACGGGTGCGGTCGATCGTCGTCTGGCTCATGAGATCAAACTCCGGTGATACAAGATTACAATCGTCCCCCTGAAACGGCTTTTGCGCAACCCCCAAATCCAGAGAGCGAAACAGGCCATCGTCAGCACGGATTTCTCGGTTTAGGGTCCGCATTCGATCAAAGGAAAGCTCATGCCGCTAAGCTTCAGGGCCGTTTCGTCCATCGCTGTCGCCGTCGCCGTGTTCGGCGCCGCCGCACCCGTTCAGGCGCTCGCACAGGCCCAGGCCGCCCCCGCCAGCCTGCCCTATGATGCAAGACGCGGCGTGTTCAGCTTCTCCTCCGGCCTGGAAGGCTCCCTGCCCGCCGTGGTGCAGGTGACGACCCTGGGACAGTCGCGCGGCCCCAGTTCGGACGGCGGCGATCCCAAGCCCTACGCCTCGGGCTCTGGCGTCATCGTCGACGCCGCCGAAGGGATTGTGATCACCAACAACCATGTGGTCGAGGGCGGGCGCAAGTTCACCATCGACCTGACCGACGGGCGCCTGTTCGACGCCACCCTGATCGGCGCGGACAAGGCCACCGACATCGCGGTGCTGAAGATCGTGCCCGACGGGCGCCCGCTGAACCTGCGTCAGGTGCAGACGGTGGATTCCGACACCCTGCGCACCGGCGATCTGGCCTTCGCCGTCGGCTATCCGCTGGGGTTGGACCAGACCCTGACCATGGGCGTGGTCTCGGGCCTGAACCGCTCCGGCCTGGGCGATGCGGTCGAGGACTATATCCAGACCGACGCCGCCGTGAACTCCGGCAATTCGGGCGGACCGCTGCTGGACAGCCGGGGCCGTCTGATCGGCATCAACACCTCGATCCTGTCGGGCGGGTTCGGGGGCGGCAATGACGGCATCGCCTTCGCCGTGCCGACGCGGATCATGCTCTATGTCGCCGACCAGCTGAGGAAGAACGGAGAGGTCAAGCGCGGCTCGACCGGGGCCATCTTCGGCTCTCTGAATGCTGAACGGGCGCGTGAGCTGAACCTGCGCATAGTGCGGGGCGCCGTGGTCGCCGATGTCGCGCCAGGCTCTCCGGCCGAGCGCGCGGGCCTGCGCCACAACGATGTCATCACCCGCATCGCCGGCCGCCCGGTCGCCAACGCCGGTTCGATCAACGCCACCGTCGGCATCGCTGCGCCCGGCTCCGATCTCAGCGTGGTCTATCTGCGCGGCGGGCGCGAGGCCACGGTCAGCCTGCCGGTCGAGATGACGGCGGATGTGCCCGTGGTGATCGGCGCCAGCGCTGTGGCCGCCCATGGCGCGACGGTGCGGGATTCCGACGGCGGCGCCCAGGTGTCGGCCGTCGAGGCAGGTCAGCCCTTCGCCCAGGCCGGGCTGATCGCCGGCGACCTGATCACCAGCATCAATGGCGCCACGATCAAGGATTCCCGCGCGGCGGCCCGGGCGCTGCAGTCCGCGTCGGGCGCCGTCGAGGTGACGGTGACGCGCAACGGCGAAACCGAGAAGCTGACGCTGACGATCTGAGGAAAGTCCGGCCCGTTCCTCCGGCCCTTCCGGCCGGGGGACACGGCTGCACCCCGAAACCAGGCTCCAGACAGCGAAACGCCCGCCTTGCCTGGGAGGGGGAGGGATCGGCAGGGCGGGCGCTCGCTTGGAGGAAGCATCGGCCGCCGGAGCCCTTTAATGGAAACATCCAGGGGGCTGGGGGGGCTGTTCAGTATCCGGACACTTCCGAACTCCGACGAGCCGATGTGTCTTGTTTCGTCGGCCAACCGGGCGGGCGAAGGACCGAAACGGGGCCATTTCGTGTCGGGGGCGATTTATCCGGCGCCACTGGCGCTGGCGGAACGCGCCCTTAAGTTCAAACCATGAGCATGAACCCTCACGAAACCGGGCCGCAGATCGGGCCGGTCTTTTTCGACCGCCGCGAACTGGACCCGATCCTGAAGGTCTATGGCCGCATGGTCGCCCAGGGCGAATGGCGCGACTACGCCATGGCCGGCCACAAAGACTTCGCCGAGTTCGCCGTCTTTCGCCGCACCGGGGACGCCCCCGCCTACCGCATCGAAAAACGCCCCGCGCTCCAGACCCGCCAGGGCCAATGGGCCGTCATCGGCGAAGGGGGCCAGGTCCTGCGCCGCGGCCGCGACCTGCCCCAGGTCCTGCGCGTCTTCGACGCCCGCCGCTTTCAGGTGGTGGAATAGCGCCGATCAGCGGTTCACTGGCTGAATTCGCGCGCCGTTCACTTCCCACAGTTTGCCGCCTGCGCTCGTGTAGATCGGCAACTGGTTCAGCAGCGACACAAACACGTGAATCTCCAGCGGTTGAGGCGCGACAATCACGTTGGTGAACAGGCCTGCGATCTGCCCGCCCTGCCGAACCTGGCTGCTATCCATATCCAGACAACTACTCGACAGTTGTTCCCGGCGCTCCACCGTCTTGCCGTCTGCGCTGATATGGAACCGATAGTGGCCGCCCATAGGCACCAGACCCGGCTGCGTCGTCGAGGCCAGCAACCAGACCAGCCATCCCTCTCCGTCCGGATTTTTCAGGATAACCGGGTTGTACCGCGCCGCGCAACGCAATGTCCCAATCCCCAGCGCAGCCGTCATCCGTGCTGAAAACCTCGCGAGCTCATCGGGCGTGAGTGTGAGGTCGGCAGCGTCGACCACGGCCCCAGCGCGCAGGTGATCGTCCACCACCACATCCTTGAAGGCTAGCGGCGCATCCATCGTACCCGCCAAAAAGCGAACACGCTGATTGCGCCCGTCTTCCACAACGATCCAGCCAATCAGGCCTTCTGGGAGCTTGCCAGCATAGGCCGCCAGAAAAGCGTCAGTTGCGCGCGCTGACGCCATGTCCTGACGCCAAATTGCCTGTCCCAGACGAACCGTCTCAGGGATAGACCAGACTTGAACCTGCTGCGGCGGCGCATCCTGAGCCAGGGCAGTCCCAGTCATCGCGAGAGCGAAAAAGATCGGCGCCAGCAAACGTCGAAACATGTCTCACCTCAGCAACGCACCACCCGCGCCGCGACCATAAGAAGGCGCCGTTAGGTTGCATGCAAACGAAAAGGGCCCCGCGAGGGGCCCTTTCCAGATCCGTCTTGCGACTGACCTTAGTTGCGGTTGCCGCCCATGAAGCGCAGCAGGAAGAGGAACAGGTTCACGAAGTTGATGAACAGGCTCAGCGCGCCATAGCTGGTGGCGACGCCGATGGCGTTCTTGTCGCCGCCCAGGGCGTAGTAGCTCATCTTCAGACGCTGGGTGTCGAAGGCGATCAGGCCCGAGAACAGCAGCACGCCGGCGGCGCTGATGATCCAGTACAGGACGCCGTTCGGCCAGAACATGTTGACCAGCGAGGCGATGATCAGGCCGATCACGCCCATGATCAGGAAGGTGCCCATCGGCGACAGGTCACGCTTGGTCGTATAGCCGTACAGGCTCAGCGCGCCGAAGGCGGCGGCGGTCACCAGGAAGGTCGAGGCGACGCTGGCGCCCGTATAGACCAGGAAGACCCAGCCCAGCGAGGCGCCCATGGTGGCCACGACCAGCCAGTAGAGGACGCTGGTCCCCTGGGCCGTCGGGTTCTTCATGAAGAACATCGAACCGAAGATCAGCACCAGCGGCGCGAACTGCACCGCCATGCCCAGAATGGTCATGCCCATGCGGCCGTCGGGACCGACGGTGTAGAGCAGTTGCTGCACGGCCGGGACGTTGCCGGTCGTATAGGCCAGCGCCGCTGCGACCACGAGGCCCAGCGCCAGCTTGTTGTAAACGCCCAGCATGAAGGCGCGCAGACCGGCGTCGATCGACATGTCGGCCGTCTGCGGCAGCGGGCGGGCATAGCCGTTGTTGAAATCGCTCATGGCGACGAACTTTCTCCCATGGTCCGAAGAGGTTTCCCCGGATCGTTGCCGCAAATATCGGCATGCACGACCCCGACTGCAAGGAAAACCGGACTTGGAGACGGACGTTCCCACCGCTACCAACGGTCGCATGCTTCGCCTGTTCACCGCCCTGACCCTGCCGGACGATGTCACGGATACGTTGAAACGCCGCCAAAGCGGCCTTCCCGGCGCGCGCTGGCGACCGCTGGAGGCCCTGCACGTCACCCTGGGCTTCTACGGCGAGATGGACGAACGTCGGACCGACGACCTGGCCTCGGAACTGTCGCGCATCGGCGGCGGGCCGTTCGAGATCACTCTGAAAGGCGTCGGCGCCTTTGGCGACAACCACCGCAGCCACACCTTGTGGGCCGGGGTCGAGACGCCGAACGAACCCCTCTCGGTTCTGGCCGGACGCTGCAAGAAGGCGGCGGAACGGGCGGGCGTGGTCATGGAGACGCGCGAATACCGGCCCCATGTCACCCTGGCCTATCTGAAGCCCCAGACCAATCCCGACCGCATCGGGGCCTGGATGGCGGGACATAATCTGCTGCATTCGCCGCCGATCCGCATCGACCGCTTCGGCCTCTATTCCAGCGTCCTGACCGACGACGGCAGCCATTACGAACTGGAGCGTGAGTATCTGTTGTGAGCGACATCCGGGTTGAAACCGAACGCCTGATCCTGCGCCCGCCGACGCTGGAGGATTTTCCGCGCTGGGCCGAGTTCCAGGCCGATCCCGAAACCACCCGTTTCATCGGCGGGGTCAAGACGCCGGCGGAGACCTGGCGCATCCTGGCGACCGTGGCGGGGGCCTGGAGCCTGACGGGCGTGGGCTTCTTCTCGGTGATCGAGAAATCCTCCGGCCTATGGCTGGGCCGGATCGGACCGTGGCGCCCGCACGGCTGGCCCGGCGCGGAGGTCGGCTGGTCGCTGCACCCCGACGCCACCGGCAAGGGCTATGCGCAGGAGGCGGCTGTCGCCAGCATGGACTACGCCTTCGATGTGCTGGGTTGGGACGACGTCATCCACACCATCGAGGACGGCAACGCCGCCTCGGCGCGCCTGGCCCAGCGTCTGGGCTCGCGCAATCGCGGCCCCTCCGCCCTGCCCGAGCCCTTCGCCCATGTCGTCGCCAATCTGTGGGGACAGACGCGCGAGGAATGGGCGCTCAACCGACTGACCCTGATCCGCTGATCCGCCCCCACGCTTGCGGGCGGAACACAAGCGGAACATAAGAGCGAAATGTCCGCCGTCACGCTCGAACTGGTCTTCAGCCGCCCCGAAACCACCCTGTCCGTCACGCGCGGGGCGGCGCGGCTGATGATGGATATGGGCTATGCGCCCCTGCTGGAAGTCTGTCTGCCCAACGGGCGGCGCGCCGACGTCATGGCCATTGGCCCCAAGGGCGACATCGTCATCTGCGAGGTGAAGTCGGGCGTCGACGACTACCGCGTCGACCGCAAATGGCATGAATACGGCCCGTTCTGCGACGCCTTCTATTTCGCCGTCGCGCCTGAGTTTCCGCAAGACATTCTGCCCGAGGAACCCGGCTTGATCGTCGCCGACGGCTTTGGCGGCGCCGTCCTTCGCGACGCCCCGTCATCCCCTTTGGCGCCCGCGCGCCGCAAGGCCCTGACCATCGCCTTTGCCCGCCTGGGCGCATGGCGGGCGATGCGGGACTAAGGTTCAATCGACATTCAGCTTCACTACGTCATTCCGGGGCGTCCGAAGGACGAACCCGGAACCCAGGCGGCACGTATCAGGCTTTAAGCGCGTCCCGCATTGCGCATGCGGCCCTGGGTCCGGGTTCTTCGCTCCGCTCAGCCCCGGAATGACGAACCGGAAGCCTGTCCTAACGAATGTCGATTGAACCTAACTCGACACCGGCCTCACGATACACGCACACGAAAGCGATAGGCCCAGTTCACCGCGGCGCGCGCTTGGCCAGAATCCGCTGCAGGGTGCGGCGGTGCATGCCCAGGCGGCGAGCGGTTTCCGAGACATTGTGGTCGCACAGCTCATAGACCCGCTGGATATGCTCCCAACGCACCCGGTCGGCGCTCATCGGATTTTCCGGCGGCTCAGGCGCCTCGCCTGTGGCCAGCAGGGCCTTGACCACGTCGTCGGCGTCGGCGGGTTTGGACAGATAGTCGACGGCCCCGGCCTTGACCGCAGCGACGGCGGTGGCGATGGCGCCGTATCCGGTCAGCATGACGATGCGGGCGTCGGCGCGACGATCGCGCACCGCCTCGACCACCTTCAGGCCGTTGCCGTCCTCAAGGCGCATGTCCAGCACAGCGAAGGCGGGGGCCTTGTCACGCAGGGCGGCGGTGGCTTCGGCGACGGATTCCGCCGTCGTCACGTCAAAGCCGCGCGCTTCGAGGGCGCGGCCCATGCGGGTGCGCAGGGCCTGATCATCGTCCAGCAGCAGCAGGGACTTGTCGGGCAAGGCGGCGATACGGGTCTCTAGGTCGGACATTATTCTCTCCTGCCGCTTCAAGTCGGGACCGACAGCGCGCGGGTCAAGCGCAAGGTTCCCCCTGCGACGCTAAGACCCAATCACGAAACCACACTCATTCGGCGACTTCCAGCGCCGGACGCGCCCAGCGAACGGCGACGCGCGCCCCCCGTCCGGCGGGTTTGCCGTCCGCGTGAGACAAGCCCTGACCCACGCTGACCGAGCCGCCGGTCCGCTCCAGAAGCGTGCGGGCGATGAAGAAGCCCAGGCCCATGCCGCCCTGGCTGGGTGCAATCGGCGCCTCGACCGGCGGGCGGCGGCGGGCGGCGGCGGCGATCTGGTCGGCCAGGGCGCGCCGCGCCTTTCCGTGCGGGCGGCTGGTCACATAGGGCTCGCCCAGACGGGGCAGGATGTCGCTGGCGAAGCCGGGACCGTCATCGAGAATTTCGACCTCGATCCAACCCGCATCCACCAGAGCCCGGATTTCGACGCGCGACCGGGCGAAGTCGGCGGCGTTTTCGACCAGGGTCGACAGGCCATGCACCACCTCAGGCATCCGGCGCACGCGCGGCGCGGGCTGACCGGGCGGGGTGCGGACCGCCACCTCGAACGCCAGATCGAACCCCCGGTGCGGCTGAACCACTTCCTCCAGCAAAGCCTTCAGCGCGACATCGGCATAGAGGGCGTCGTCGCCCTCTGGCTGTTGCGACAGCTGGGCCAGAATGCCCCGACAGCGTTCGGCCTGTTGCAGGATCAGGTCGGCGTCTTCCGCCACCTCGCCGCCGGGCGGCGCGGCGCGCTTCATCTCCTTGGCCACCACCTGAATGGTCGCCAGCGGCGTGCCAAGCTCATGCGCCGCCGCCGCCGCCAGCCCGCCCAGCGCCGCCAGCCGCTGTTCGCGTTGCAGCACGTCCTGGGTCGTGGCCAGAGCCAGCTCCAGCTTTTCCGCGTCCGCCGCCACCCGCCAGGCGTATCCGGCGGTGAAGACCACCCCCGTCACCAGGGCCATGGCCATGCCCAGCCGGTACAGGGTCGGCAGGTGGAAATGCTCATAGGGCCGCCACGGCAGCGGTTCGGACCAGAAGAACAGCACCGCCACCGCCACCAGGGCCAGCAGGCCCAGCAACAGGGCCTGACGCGCCGGAAGGGCCGCCGCCGCGATCGTCACCGGCGCGACCAGCAGCAGGCAGAAGGGGTTTTCCAACCCGCCGGTCAGCCCCAGCAGCACGCCCAGCTGGAAAATGTCGAAACCCAGATGGATCGCCGTCTGGCGTCCATCTGGCAGGCTGGACTCCAGCCGCCGCACGCGCGCCATCGCCGCCACGTTCACGCCCGCGCTGATGGCGATGACGATCAGGCAGGGCCACAACGGCAGGGGGAAGTGCAGCACCCCATAGGCGGTCAGGATCGCGGCGCTCTGGCCCAGTATGGTCAGCCAGCGCAGAACGATCAGGGTGCGAAGGGAAAAGCCCCGGCCACGGCGCGGCACGTCGCTCCAGCCGTCAAGGTCGGGGGGTTGCGGCGCAATGTGGGCTTCTGTCGAGGTCACGGTCCTTCTATAGACCGGCAAGTTCCGTTTCGTGAGAGGCCGTCATGCCGCGCCGTTCCATCCTGCTGTTCGCAGGCGCCTGTATCGCCATCGCCGCCGCCCTGGCCATCGTCACCGTGGTGGTGGTCAGCGGACGCGACCGCGTCGGACCCGGCGCCGAGGTCACCTCGTCAGGACAGCCGCTGGTCGGCGGCGACTTCCAACTGGTCAATCAGGACGGCCAGACGGTCGATCAGACCCTGTTGAACGGCAAGTGGAGCCTGGTCTTCTTCGGCTTCACCTACTGCCCCGAGTTCTGCCCCACGACCCTGGCCGAAATGGCCGCCGTGCAGCAGCAGCTGGGCGACAAGGGCAAGGACCTGCAGATCATCTTCGTCAGCATCGACCCCCAGCGCGACACGCCGCAGATGCTGAAGGACTATCTGTCGTCAGACGGCTTCCCCAAGGGGACCATCGGCCTGACGGGCACGACGGAGCAGGTCGCCAAGGCGGCCAAGGCCTATCGCGCCTTCTATGAAAAGGTCGGCGAGGGCGAGGGCTATACGATGAACCACAGCCTGACCGTCTATCTGATGGGACCGGACGGCCGGTTCCGCACCGCCGTCGCCTATGGTCTGGGCCCGGACAAATCGACCAGGATCATCGAACAGGCGATGGATCGGGGCTGAGGCCGTTTTCGGCCCGTGAATACCTTTTGCGGGCCTGCGCATTATATGCTGCTCTGCACAAACGGCCTCCGCCGTCAGGACAGTCATGCTCTACGCGTTTCATGAACTCGCTTACCAGTCGGCCCTGCCGTGGCGCATCGGCGCCCAGATGGCGCGCCAGTTCTGGTCCTCGCCGCTGAACCCGGTGTCCGACACCGCCATCGGCCGCACGGCCTATGCCTCGGCCGAACTGTTCGAAAGCGTGACCCGCCGCTACGGCAAGCCGGACTGGCGGCTGGAGACGATCCACGCCGACGGCCATCCGATCCGCACCACCGAACAGGTGATCTGGCAGAGCCCCTGGTGCCGTCTGGTCCGGTTCGCGCGCAACATCGGCGACCTGAAACGGGCGGGCAAGCCGGTGGCCGCCCCCGCCGTCCTGATCGTCGCCCCTCTGTCTGGCCACTACGCCACCCTGTTGCGCGGCACGGTCGAGGCCTTCCTTCAGGACCACGACGTCTATGTCACCGACTGGATCAACGCCCGTCAGGTTCCGGTGCTGGAAGGCCGGTTCGACTTCTTCGACTATATCGACCATGTCCGCCTGATGCTGGCCGAGATCGGCGGCCGCGCCCATGTCGTCGGCGTCTGCCAGCCGGGCCCGCCCGTTCTGGCCGCGAGCGCCGTGATGGCCGAGGACAAGGATCCCAACCGCCCGGCCTCCATGACCTTCATGGGCTCGCCCATCGACGCGCGCCTGTCGCCGACCGTGACCAACCAACTGGCGGAGGAGAAACCCTTCACCTGGTTCAGGTCGAACATGATCCACACCGTGCCCCTGCCCTATCCGGGGTTCGGGCGGAACGTCTATCCGGGCTTCGTCCAGCTCTACAGCTTTATGTCGATGAACGAAGAGCGGCACCGCGACGCCCACTGGGACTATTTCAACAGCCTGATCCACGGCGACGGCGACGGGGTCGAGAAGCACGAGGAATTCTACGACGAATATCTGTCGGTGCTGGACCTGACCGAGGAATTCTACCTCCAGACCATCGACATCGTCTTCCAGCAGCACCTGCTGGCGCGCGGCCTGCTGGAGCATCGCGGGCGCAAGGTCGATCTGACCCGGATCACCGACATCGGCCTTATGACGGTCGAGGGCGAGAAGGACGACATTTCCGGCGTCGGCCAGACCCAGGCGGCGCACGGCCTTTGCCCCAATGTCCCGGAGAACCAGCGCGTGCTCTATGTCCAGCCGGGCGTAGGCCACTACGGCGTCTTCAACGGCCGTCGCTTCCGAGACGAGATCTATCCCCGCGTCCGCGATTTCATCGCCCAGAACGAGGCCATCAGTGGCGTACCGCAACGGTCAGCGGCTGCCGCTTGACGAGGCGGGTTCCGGCCCGACCCTGAGACTGTCCGTCAATCCCCGCGCCCGGCGCCTGTCGGTGCGGATCGATGCGCGCGCGGGCGAGGCCGTGGTCATCGCCCCGACCGAGCGCGGCCTGACCCAGGCCGTCGCCTTCGCCCGCACCAAGGCCGCGTGGATCGCCGAGCGTCTGGCCGTCCAGCCCAGGGGCCGCCCGCTGGAGCCGGGCCAGGTCATCTCGCTGCGGGGCCGCCGGGTGCAGCTTGAAGCCACGCCGGGCGCTGGGGCGGCGCGTCTGGTCGAGGACGGAACCGTCATCCGCTCGGGCGGCGAGGGCGAGGCCTATGCCCGACGGGTCGAGAACCTGCTGAAACGCGAAGCCCGTCTGACGCTTGAGGAACGCACCGAGCACCATCTGCGCACCCTGGGCCAGAAGCCGGTCAAGGTGTCGATCGCCGACACCAAATCCCGCTGGGGCTCGTGCAGCCCGCACAACCGCACCATCCGCTATTCCTGGCGGGTCATCATGGCCCCGCCCCCGGTCATCGACTACCTCGCCGCCCACGAGGTCGCCCACCTGGTCCACGCCGACCACAGCCCCGCCTACTGGTCCGTGGTCGAGCGCCTGATCGGAGACCACAAACCCTATCGCAAATGGCTGCGCGATCACGGCGGCGCGCTGCACGCCGTGGGGCGGTGAGAGCACTTTTCCACGCGGCCGCCAAGGCAGACTCAACGAGGTTCGCGTAAGGGTGGTGAGCAGACACGTTCCCAACTATCGGCTCCCGATGAGACAGTTCCTTTAAATCACTGGCGACCACGACTACGCTGACGAAGCCGACCGTCGCTAGACTTGCTGCTCAGCATAAAGGTCGGCTTCTCTGACGGATACGCCATGGATGTCCCGAAGGCCGCGTGCCACGATGCTGGTGAGCAGCAACTTCAGCGGCCTTACCACCGGGTTGTTGTAGCCTAGACCGACCCACGGCTCTGGCTCTCCACGACCTCGCCCATGGGCGTGGGCGCACTTGTTTCGCAGTTCGGGAAGAGCATTGCGGAACGCTCGCTGGCTGATTGCGAGTGCTGCGAACTCGGCCTCTCTGGCGTTGAGGATCGCGTGGCGATCGGTTTCAATCGGCCATAGTAGCTCGATGGCCCTGACCAACGACAGGACCGCGTAGTGAGGCGGAAGCGACGAAACCTGAGACTCCGCCAATAGCGCAGCGATGTCCGCCTTTCCCTTCCCGTGGATGGCGCCGAACACGCCCATCACGTTGTTGATGTTGATGCGCCAGTCGGCGTTGTGCGTCATCTGGACAGGGAAACCATATTCGGGTTCAGGGGCGTCCGTCTGCGTCATGAGCCTCAAGAATCCGTTGGGTGTGTATTCAGGCTGAGCGTCCTGATCGTAGGTCAAGCGGATCGACGCCAATGTGGTCTCTACGATCTGTTTGAACCACTTCTCCAAGGTTTCATGGCCGCCGCCCGCTTCCGGCAGAGCAATGGCGATCACCCTGATCCCTTTGGCCTCAGTGCCCAACAGTCGGACGATTAGCGCGATCCCGATCTTGGTGTCGTAGTTTAGGGTTCCGAGAACGGTGAGCTCGTCACACTCTTCCTTAGTCGCCGGAGCGGGATGAAGTGGAACATAGTGGTGTTCGAAAGCTGGCATATGGTCAGCCTAGCTGACTTCGGCCGAAAAGGTCAGCTATGGGTCGGAGCACGACATTGGTGTCAGGCCCGGAACCAGACACAGACTGGAGGGGCCGAAAGCAGACCCGCTGAACCGCCGCTTGGGGTGGGAAAGCAGCCCTTAGCTAGGGCAACGTATCAACCTCAACGGAGGGGGATCATGACCAATAGGCTATGCATCGCTCAGCGAGCAGTAGGTTTAATTATCGCACTGTCGATATCGGCCTGCGTCCCCTCGGTGTCATACACCAGTTCACCTCCAGATTCCGTTTCAGCGCATAGGGCCGTAGTTGCAGAGCGAAGTCTTACGCACGGGCAGGCCCGCCTCTCCAGACAGCACGATCCTGACTTTACTGAACTTTCGTTTTGTTCTTCGGAGGGCACCCGCGTCGTAATTCAGTCTGTCAGGATCACCGACGCCGGCGTGTGCGGTAGGGAGGTGAGACTCTCCGAAACGGCACCATCCGCTGAGCAGAGGCCAGAGCAATGCTGGGATTTCGAAGATATTTCGACGATCGGACAGCCGCGCGATACCACGGTTGTCGGATACTATCCCGTTAGAGGATACCTTCGCTGTCCCGCTGGCAACTAACGGATCATCCGAATGTCGCCTTTGGGTCGTTAGCAAGAATTAGAATGTCGCCAGAGACCTGACATTCATGGCAGGAACGCCGCCGCCGGTCACACGGGACAAGAACAGGCGCGGCTCCTTCGCGCCGCCTCCTCATCGCTGTTCGACAGGGAGGCCTCGCGCCAAAGATCAGAAGAACAGGGCGTCTGGCTTGCGTTCGGGCGCCGGGCGGCCTTCGGGTTGCTGGTTCGGCGGATCGCGATAGCCGGGCTGGGGCGAGGTCGGGCGCACGACCGGCTGTTTCGGCGACGGCTGCTGATATTGGGGCGCCGGTTGGTCGACATAGGGTTCGCCGAGGTTCGGATCGACGGGCTCGACCGGCGCGCCGCCTTCGCCCAGGCCGCTCATCAGATCACCGACCGGATCGGGCGCGGTCCAGCCTTCGGGCATGGGCGGGCCGTTGGGGATGCTGGGCGCGTTCAGGCGCGGCAGGGCCGCCTCCATGAAGCCGCGCCAAATGGCGGCGGGCGACGATCCGCCGGTGACGCCGCGCATGGCGGTGTTGTCGTCCTTGCCCACCCAGACGGCGGCGACGAAACCGCCAGTGTAGCCGACGAACCAGGCGTCCTTGTAGTCCGAGGTCGTGCCCGACTTGCCCGCCAGATCGCGGCCCGGAATGGCCACGCTGCGTCCGGTGCCGGACGTCACCACTCCGCGCAGGACCTGGTTCATGTAATAGAGCGGCGGGTTGTTGATCGCCTGACCGCTCTGGCCGCTGGCGCGCTGATAGATGACGCGGCCCTGCGGGGTGCGGATGCGGCTGATGCCATAGGCGTCCACGCGGCGCCCGCCGTTGGCGAAGGCGTCATAGGCAGTGGCCATCTCCAGCGGCGAGACCTCGACCGCGCCCAGAGCCATCGACGGCTCCAGCCCGATGCGACTCTGAATGCCCAGACGGCGCGCGGCGCGAGCCACGCTGTCGCGGCCGATCTTGTCGGCGATGGAGACGGCGACCGTATTGGTCGAGTTGGCCACGGCCTGGGCCACCGTCATGTTGCCGCTGTAGTTGCCGGAATAGTTCTTGGGCGACCAGTTGCCGATGGTGATCGGCTCATCCACCACCGGGGTCTGGGGCGTATAGCCCGCCTCCATGGCGGCCAGATAGACGAACGGCTTCCACGACGAACCTGCCTGACGGCGCGCATCGACGGCGCGGTTGAACTGGCTGTCGGCGTATGAGGCGCCGCCGATCATGGCGCGCACCCGTCCGTCGCCGTCCAGCGCGACCAGGGCCGCCTGCTGCACGCCCTTGGAGGCGTCGCGGTCCAGAATGCGGCGCACGGCGCGTTCGGCGTCGGTCTGCAGCGTCAGGTCCAGTGTGGTCTCGACCACCATGTCCTCGGTCGGTTCGCCGACCAGACCACGGATCGACTTGTCCAGCCAGTCGATGAAATACTGTGCGTGCTGGGTCGCCAGGGTGCGCGAGACGATGACCGGCTGGGTCACGGCCTGTTCGCGCTGGGCGGCGGTGATGACGCCCGCCTCTTCCATTTCATTGAGGACGACGGTGGCGCGGGCGGCGGCCCGCTCGCTCTCGGACACCGGCGAATAGCGCGAAGGCGCCTTCAGCAGGCCCGCCAGAAGCGCGGCCTCTCCAACCGTCAGATCCTTGGCCGACTTGTCGAAATAGCGTTGCGAGGCCGCCTCGATCCCATAGGCGCCCGCGCCGAAATAGACCCGGTTCAGATAGAGGGCCAGGATCTCCTTCTTGGAGAATTTCATCTCCAGCCAGACGGCCAGCATCAGCTCCTGCACCTTGCGGCGCATGTTCTGGTCGGGGGTCAGGAACAGGTTCTTGGCCAGCTGCTGCGTCAGGGTCGAACCGCCCTGCACCACCCGCCCGGCGCGCAGATTGCGCACCATGGCCCGGCTCATGCCGATGGGGTCGAAACCGGGGTGGTGATAGAAACGCCGGTCCTCGATGGCGATGAAGGCCGCCGGGACATAGTCGGGCAGGGCGTCCAGATCGGCAGGCGGCGCCATCTGGGTGCCCCGCGTCGCGATCAGGGCGCCGTTGCGGTCCAGATAGGTGATCGAAGGCTGGCGATCGACATTATACAGGCTGGAGGTGTCGGGCAGTCCGCGCGCAAAAACCGCGAAGAAGACCACCAGGAAGATCACCCCCCAGACGGCCAGAACCGCGCCCCAGTAGAACAGCCTCTGCAACGGCGTCCGCTTCGGCTTTGCGCCCCGATCGTCACCTGCAGCCCGTGGACCCGCCATGTATATCCTCAGATGCCGCGCTCAGGCGGGTTTCGTCTCGGGTTTATGTAGCTGGATTGACGGAGCGCCGAAACGGCCCTGTCGATCTCACGCAAACGTGAGCGGTCATTTCGCCGAAAGAAAGGCGTCCAGATCGCCATAAAACGTCTGCGGCTGGTCGAACATGATGAAGTGGGCGCTGTCGTCGATCCGCTTCAGCTGCACCCCCGGCAGGGTGGCGAATGATGCCTGATAGATGGCGTCGGTCAGTTCGGCCGTCAGGGGCGGGTTGAACTTGACGTACAGCACCTCGGTCGGGGCCGTGATCTTGGACAACTCCGGACGCAGGTCCGTGGTGATCAGTTCGCGGAAGGCGGCGGCGGACACCTTCTGGTCGCTGGTGCGCATGTCCTCCAGCGCCTCTTCGCGGCGCTCGGGATTGTTGACCATGCCGGTGATGGCCGTGGTCGCCTGGGCCACATAGGCGTCGCGCGGGCTGTTGGCCTGAGCGGCCCAGACCTGGTCCGCGACCGGGGTCACGGTTTCGACCGTGGCTCCCGGCGGGCCGAACATCGCGCCCATGAAGGGGATCATGTCCACGACCACCAGCTTGCTGACGCTGTCGGGATGGCGCGCGGCCAGCATCATGGCGATGGTTCCGCCCATCGAATGGCCGACGACGGCGGGCTTGTGCAGGCCCTGTTCACGGATGTAGCGGGCGATCTCCTCGGCGGCGGGCGCGCCGATCAGCGTGGGCGCTGCGCCGGTCTGGGCGTTGCCCCCCGCCGGTGCGCCGGCGAAGCCCTGGATATGGACGCGGTGAACGCGCCAGCCCGCGCCGTCCTGCGCGGTCAGATGATCCACCGTCCCCTGCCAGATGTCCGGTGATGAGCTGAGCCCAGGAATCAGGATGATGTCGCGTCCATCCAGGTCGCCGTCGACCCGGACCGTGATCCTGTCTGAAGAGAAGGCGGCGGGGCCATGGGCCGCATGGTTCACGTGTCCATCCTGGGCAAGCGCCGCACCGGGGGCCGCGAGCGGCGCCGTCACGGACAACAGGGCGGCGAGGGCGAGGGTGCGGAACATGGCGTGACTTCCCTGAAACCGCTCAAGCGGCCTTATCGCCCTCGTCATAGCTGTTCACCGGCCCATCGGGGAAGACGTCGCGCGCACGCGAACCCGGCGGCGCGGGGTCTATGGCTGTCGCCCTCACGCTGTTAAACAACCCCCATGACCGCCGACGCCTCAAACGCCGCCAACCCGACCGCCCCGCAAGCCGAGGCCGCACCGTCAAAGGCGGGCGCCTCGCCGTTCGGCAAGGGGTTCGTCACCGACACCTGGTATTTCGTCGCCCTGGGCCGCGACGTCGCCCCGGCCAGTCTGAAACGCTACGAGATCATGGGCGAGCCGGTCCTGATCGGCCGCACCCGCGCGGGCCAGGTCTATGCCATGCGCGACATCTGTCCCCACCGCGCCGCCCCCCTGTCGGCGGGCAGGCTGGTGGAGAAGCCGGGCGAGGGCGAGACAGTCGAATGCCCCTATCACGGCTGGCGTTTCCGCACCGACGGGGTCTGCGCGGCCATTCCTTCGCTGGTCGAGGATCAGGCGTTCGAGACCGACCGCATCCGCGTGCGCTCCTATCCGGTGCGCGAAAGCCAGGGCCTGGTCTTCGTCTGGATGGCGTCGGACGCGCGCAATCCATCAGAACCGGACCACGCGCCGCCGGTCTTCCCCGGCGTGGTGGGCGGCGAGGCCAAGCTGGTCGAGGCCATGGATTTCGACAGCCATATCGACCATGCCGTCGTCGGCCTGATGGACCCCGCCCACGGCCCCTATGTCCACCAGCAATGGTGGTGGCGGTCCGAACATTCGATGCACGAAAAGTCCAAGGCCTTTGCGCCGACCGACTATGGCTGGGCCATGGTGCGTCACGCGCCATCGTCGAACAGCCGCCTTTACAAGATCCTGGGCGGCGCGCCCGCGACCGAGATCACCTTCCGCCTGCCGGGCTTCCGCTGGGAGCATATCCAGGTCGGTGAAAAACAGGTGCTGGCCCTGACCTGCCTGACCCCGGTGACCGACACAAAGACCCGCATCACCCAGATCTTCTGGTCCGACCACTGGGTGTTCCGACTGGCCAAGCCCTTCCTGCGGATGGGGGTGGTCGCCTTCCTGAAACAGGACGGCGGCATGGTGAACCTGCAGAACGAGGGTCTGCGCTACGATCCGGCGCTGATCTGGATCGACGACGCCGACAAACAGGCCAAATGGTACCAGCAGCTGAAACGCGAATGGGCCAGAAGCCGGGCCGAGGGCCGGGCCTTCGTCAATCCGATCAAGCCGACGACCCTGCGCTGGAAGAGCTGAAATGAAAAAGGCCTCCCGTGCGGGAGGCCTTTTATCTTTGGTCGCTAGAGCATCTTACTTGGCCAGGGCCCCGGCCAAGATCACATCAATCTGCTTGCCGATGTGTTCCGACAGAGCCTGCGCATCCCAGTTGTCGTAGGCCGCGCGGCGATAGTTCGACAGGTAGGAATCCCAGATCAGCTCGACCAGCAGACGAACATCCGCGTCCTGGCGAAGCTCACCCTTGGTCACCGCGTCCTGAACGATGGCGCCGATGGCCAGTTGCAGCTTCTTGGTCGCGGCGCGGGCGCGCATTTCAGCGGCCAGGGGCTGGAACCACGAGCGGGCGACGATGGCTTGGAACAGCGGAAGTTGGTCCAACGACGAATGGTAACCGGCGCTGAGGGCCTCGACCAGACGGTTGCGGACTGGGTCGCCGGCCGTGGAGCCCGCCTCGACCACTTCGGCCAGACGCGTCATGTCTTCGGTCAGAACGGCTTCGAACAGTTCGGCCTTGTCCTGGAAGTTGGCGAAGACGGCCCCGGTGGACATGCCTGCGCCCTTGGCGATGTCGCGGATGGTCGCCGGCTCATAACCGCGCTCTGCAAAAAGCGAACGGGCGGCGTCCAGCACCTTTTGACGGGTGCGGATCTTCGCGGCCTGACGCCGATTCAGGCGAGGCTCAACGAGGGCGTGTGCGATGGAATCGGTCATAAATTCAGGCTTTTACTCTACGTTTAGCCACAAAAGACGCCACCCAAAGATGACCCTGGATTGGGCGTCCGCAACCCAGGGCAAGGCAAACAAATGCTGCTTGTCCGCTACGGGACGAATACAGAAGCATCGCTTCCATCACGGAACCATGACAAAATTGGGTCCAGACAAGCTTAGCTGTTTGCAAATCTATTCTAATCTTGCCCGCGTCCTATTCTGGGACACCCTGAAGGCCCTCATCGGGCGGTCACGTCTTTGATCAGACACCGCCGCCTGGAATACCTGCCTGAACTGATCACGGCGTTCGTGGATCGACGCAAGCACAAGTCCCATCGGCACCCTCAGATCGACCAGAGTGTTTTCAGCCAATTGCAAACTGGCCTCTGTGGTTTCCGGCACGGCGTCGGTGACGCCTAGCGCATAGAGCCGGGCTGCATGCTGGTCGTCGCGGGCGCGGGCGATCAGGATCAGGTCGTCGCGCAGTTGACGCGCCGTGCGCACCACCTCGTCCACCTTGCCGGGCGCATCCATGGTCACGACCAGGGCGCGGGTGGTCTGGACACCGCAACGCACCAACATCTCTGCGCGGCCTGCGTCGCCGTAAAAGACGTCATAGCCGTCACGACGTCCGGCGGCGACGATGCCCGGGTCCGCATCCACGGCGATGAAGGCCTGGTCGTGCACCTTCAACATCTCGCCGATCAGCCGCCCGACCCGCCCGAAGCCGACAATGACGACCGCGCCGTCCGCCTGCTGCGGCAACTCCCTCTCGTCAGGCATGGCCGCCGCTTCCAGACGAGGGCGGCGCGTCAGGCGCTGGCCCAGCATCGCCAGGAAGGGGATCGAGAAGATGCTGAGGGTGGCGGACAGGGCGACCGTCGAGGTCAGAGCCGAGGGGGCGACGCCCTCCACCAATCCCGTGGCGAAGACGACGAAGGCGAACTCGCCCGCAGGGGCCAGCACCAGGGCCGTCTCCAGCGCCGGGCGGGCGGCCAGACCCCACAGTCGCGCCAGGGTGAAGATCACGCCCGTCTTCACCACCGTGATGGCCGCCGCCAGACCGATGACGCCCCATGGATTGGCGGCGACGGCGTCCAGATCAAGCCCCAGGCCGACCCCGACGAAGAAGACGCCCAGCAACAGGCCCTTGAACGGCTCGATGGAGATTTCGACCTCGCGCCGGAACTCGGTCTCGGCCAGCAACACGCCTGCGACCAGGGCGCCGATGCTCATGGACAGACCGCTGGCCTGGGCCGCCAGACCGGCGCCGACCACGACCAGCAGACTGGCGGCGACGAACAGTTCGCCGCCCTGATCGACCTTGCGCGCCTTGGCCACCGATCGGAACATGGGCCGCAGCACGACCCGTCCCAGCAGTATCAACAGGCCCAGACCGATGGCGGCGGGCGCCAGGGTGAACAGGGCCCGCCCCAGCACAGCCGGATCCAGGTCCAGTCCTCCGCCCTGCTGGGCCAGCGCCGCCAGAACCGTGACCGTGATCAGGATCGGCGCAACCGACAGATCCTGCGCCAACAGGATGGCGAAGGTCGAACGGCCCACCGTCCCCTTCAACCGCCCGCGCTCGGCCAGAACCGGCATGACCACCGCCGTCGACGACAGGGCCAGCCCCATGCCCAGCACCGCCGCCCCAGCCAGCGACTGACCCATCAGCATGAAGCCGCCCGCCAGCACCACCGAACAGGCCAGCACCTGCATCATGCCCAGGCCGAACACCAGACGGCGCATGGCGCGCAGCCGCTCCCACGACAGCTCAAGCCCGATCATGAACAGAAGAAAGGCGACGCCCAGTTCCGAAAGCTGCGCCAACTGCCCCGGCTCGCGGATCGTGATCCAGGACAGCCAGGGCAACGCACCCGAAAACCGCGCCAGACCATCCGGCCCCAGCACCACGCCCGCCGCAAGAAACCCCAGCACCGGACTGATCTTCAGCCGGTTGACCAGAGGCACGATCACCCCGGCCGCAGCCAGGAAAACCACCAGATCCTTGTAGTCCGCGCCGTGTCCGTGCATCCGCCCTCCGCTTCAGACGCATCTGACCCTGAACCCACCCCTGTGGCGAGTCGTCGCAGGCCTTTCATGAATTTTTTTTAAGGCGACACCCCCCTATGCCGGTCTAGGGTCCGCGCCGACCCGTCCATTTCGGGGACGGCATCAAGGATCCAATGATGAAACGTCTGCTTATCGGGGCCGCTGTCGGCGCCCTTCTGCTGCCCGCCAGCGCGGCTTTCGCCCAGGACATCGGTCACGACCACGCCTGCATCGACGACGCCTGCGAGATGGTTTCGATCTTCTCGGGCGAAGAAACCGCCGCAGGATGGCAGGGAACCGTCGCCCCCAAATACGGAACCTGGGGCTTCGATCTGGCCGGTCGCGACCCCTCGGTGAACCCCGGCGACGACTTCTTCCGCTACGCCAATGGCGCGGCGATCGACAAACTGGTCATTCCGTCGGACCGCACCAGCTATGGCTCCTTCGCCCTGCTGCGCGAACTGTCGGACAACCGCATGAAGGAACTGGTGACGGGCCTGGCCGCGCGCACCGACCTGACCGCCGGGACGGACGAGAAGAAGATCGCCGACGCCTATCGCTCATACATCGATCAGGCCCGCGTCGATCAGTTGGACGCCCAGCCGCTGCAGCCCTATCTGGCCGCCATCCGCGCCGCGGATACGCACGAGAAGATGGCCGTCCACATGGGCCAGACCATCGGCCGGTTCGGCGGCTCCTTCTTCGGCACCGGCATCACCATCGATTCCAAGCAGCCGACCCGCTACGTCGTGTCGACCGGCCAGTCGGGCCTGGGCCTGCCGAACCGCGACTATTATCTGGACGCCCGTTTCGCCGACAAGAAAGAGCTCTACCAGGCCTATGTGGCGCGCATCCTGGGCATGATCGGCTGGGACAACCCGACCGAGACGGCCGCCCAGATCGTGGCGCTGGAAAGCAAGATCGCCGAGGCGCACTGGAGCCCCGCCGAGAACCGCAACCGCGACAAGACCTATAACGAATACACCATCGCCAGCCTGACGCAGGACGCGCCCGGCTTCGCCTGGCAGCCCTATTTCGACGCGGCCCAACTGGGCGGCGCGCCGCGTCTGATCGTGCGTCAGAACACGGCCCTGCCCAAGATCGCCGCCATCTACGCCGAGACCCCGGTGGCCCTGCTGCAGGCGTGGGAAGCCTTCCACACCGCCGACGACATGGCCCCCTATCTGTCCAAGCGCTTCTCGGACGCCGCATGGGAGTTCAACTCACGCGACCTGTCGGGCCAGCCCGAGCAGCGCACGCGTGAAAAACGCGCCATCTCGTTCGCCGAAGGGGCGTTGGGCGAGGCTGCGGGTCGTCTCTATGTCGCCCAGTATTTCCCGGCCGAATCCAAGGCCAAGATGGAAGAACTGGTCGCCAATCTGCGCACCGCCCTGTCGCACCGGATCGATAATCTGAGCTGGATGGGCACGGAGACCAAGGCGGCGGCGCAGGAGAAGCTGCGCAAATTCACGGTCAAGATCGGCTATCCGGACAAGTGGCGCGACTATTCCGCCCTGGACATCCGCGCCAATGATCTGGTCGGCAACGTCGAGCGTCAGGGCCGCTTCCAGTGGAACTATCAGCTGGCGCGCCTGAACCAGCCGGTCGACAAGGCCGAGTGGGGCATGACGCCTCAGACGGTCAACGCCTACTACAACTCGGCCAACAACGAGATCGTCTTCCCGGCGGCCATCCTGCAGCCGCCCTTCTTCGATCCGAACGGCGACCCGGCCGTCAACTACGGCGGCATCGGCGGCGTGATCGGTCACGAGATCGGCCACGGCTTCGACGATCAGGGCTCCAAGTCCGACGGCGACGGCGTTCTGCGCAACTGGTGGACGCCCGAGGACAAGGCCAATTTCGAGGCCCTGACCGCGCGTCTGGGCGCGCAATACGCCAGCTACGAGCCGATCGCCGGCTATCACATCAACCCCGGCCTCACGATGGGCGAGAACATCGGCGACGCCTCCGGCGTGGCGGTGGGGCTTGAGGCCTATCACCTGTCGCTGGGCGGTCGTCCGGCGCCGGTTCTGGACGGCACGACCGGCGACCAGCGCTTCTTCTACGGCTGGGCCCAGGTCTGGCAGTCGAAGTACCGTGACGAGGCGCTGAAGCAGCAGGTCGCCACCGACCCGCACTCAGCCGCCCAGTTCCGGGTCATCGGCCCGCTGCGCAACGTCGACGCCTGGTACGACGCCTTCGAGGTCAAGCCGGGGACCAAATACTATCTGACCCCGGATGAGCGCGTCCGCCTCTGGTAGGACGAAGCTTCGTCGATAAGGAAAAAGGCCGGGGTTCGCCCCGGCCTTTTTTCATGGAGAATTCCTGCAGAATCCGAGGCCCCGACCTTCAGACGTCTGGACAATTTCTCGATATTTTTCATCGGTTACGCCAGCATTCCGGGCATAGAAAAGCCCGCTGCGGGGGATACATCGCAGCGGGCTATCTTGCTCTTTAAAGAGCGGACGTTTCCTCCCCGAAACGCCTTCGAGTGCTGCGCGCTTGAGCAACGCTTGCCCTCGAGTGAGTTCATTTGGCCCAAGCCCCCCGTGGCCGTCAACGACCAGTTCACCCTCAATCGAACTTTCTTCGACTTATCAGTGATAACCTATCTTGGGACAGATTTATTATCGAAACTTATTCGATAATGGCCTTGATGGCCGCGACCAGGCCTGCGCGAGGGATTTTCATCTGGCCGGGGCGCTCGGCCTTCCAGGCGTCGTTGTCAGTGATCCCGGCGGCGGCGGCGCGACCGGCGTCCAGGTCCTTGATGGTCACCTCGCCCGCCGCGATCTCGTCTCCGCCCAGGATGACGACAGCGGGCGCGCCGCGGCGGTCGGCGTACTTCATCTGGGCCTTCATGCCCGCGCGGCCGAGGTACAGCTCTGCGGCCACACCCGCTGCGCGCAGTTCGGCGACGGCGGTCAGGTAGTGGCCCATGTCGTCCTCGGAGAAGACGATGACCACGACGGGGCCGCGCACCGCGTCCTCTGCGCCTCGACCCGCCGCGCGCAGGGCCGAGGCCAGACGCGAGACGCCGAAGGAGAAGCCGGTCGCCGGCACGCTCTGGCCGGTGAAGCGGGCGACCAGATCGTCATAGCGGCCGCCGCCGCCGATGGAGCCGAAGCGGACCGGACGGCCCTTGTCGTCCACCGTGTCCAGCAGCAGTTCGGCCTCGAACACGGCGCCGGTGTAATATTCCAGACCGCGCACGATGGTCGGATCGAACTTCACGGCGTCCTGGGCGACCTGCATGGCGTTCAGCGCCCGGTCGATGGCGGCCAGTTCGTTCAGCGCCGCCTCGCCCGCCGCGCCCAGGTCGCCGGAACGGGCGACGGCGTCCAGCGTCTCGGCCCGCGTCAGGCCGGGGGTGTTGGCCGAGGCCAGGAAGGCCTCGATGGCCGCCGTCACCTTGGCGGGCAGTTGCGCGCCCTTGGTGTAGTCGCCGGAATCGTCCAGACGACCTTCGCCCAGAAGCTGGACCACGCCGTCCCAGCCCAGACGGTCGAACTTGTCGATGGCGCGAAGGGCGGTCAGGCGCTGGCCCGCCTCGGTCACGCCGCCGGCGTCGAACAGGCCGTCGAACAGCTTGCGGTTCGAGACGCGGATCTGGGCCTGGCCCGCATCCAGCCCGGCGCCGCGCAGACCCTCGCAGGCCATGGCGATGATCTCGGCGTCCGCCTCAGGCCGGTCCGAGCCGACGGTGTCGGCGTCGCACTGCCAGAACTCGCGGAAGCGGCCAGGGCCGGGCTTTTCGTTGCGCCAGACCGGACCATAAGCGTAGCGGCGGAAGGGCTTGGGCAGGGTCTCCCAGGTCTGGGCCGCGAACCGGGCCAGGGGCGCGGTGTGGTCGTATCGCAGCGCCATCCAGTCGCCCGGTTCGTCCGAGCCCGCGTCGTCCTGCAGGGCGAAGACGCCTTCGTTGGGGCGGTCGGCGTCAGGCAGGAACTTGCCCAATGCGTCGGCGTATTCAAAGGCCGGGGTCTCCAGCGGCTCGAAGCCCCAGCGCTCATAGACCTCGGACACGCGCGCCACGATGCGGCGTTCGGCGGTCAGGTCGCGCCCGCGCTTGTCGGCGAAACCGCGCGGATTGCGGGCGAGCGGGCGGATGGGGGCTTCATCAGTCATGCCGCGCGATTAAGCCAAGGGCCACGCCGCCGCAACTCAAGCCGCCGATCAGCCCCTTAATTCTCCGGACCGAGGCTTTGCGCCAAAACGCAGCCTGAAGATCCGCTGCGACATCTTGCTCCGTGCGAATTCGCCCAATCGGTTCAAAACCCCCTTGAGAATCGTTACTGTATAACATACCCAGCACCCCTCTTTCGGAAATGGGGGTGCGACGATGCGTACAAAGACCATGCTTCTCTCGGCTGCGGCGACGCTGGCCATCACGACGACGGCCCATGCCGCCCCCCTGCCTCAGTCGGCGCCCCCATCTGGTTCAGCCGTGGCCAAGGTCGATGACGTGATCGTCACCGCCGACCCGCTGAACCGTTCCGGCGATCAGGTCGTGTCCAGCGTGGCGGTGCTGAGCGGCGACAATCTGGTCCATCGGCGCGAGGCGACGCTGGGCGACACCCTGAACGGCCTGCCGGGCGTCAGTTCGGACACCTTCGGCGGGGGCGCCAGCCGTCCGGTCATCCGGGGCCAGACCGCGCCGCGCGTGAAGGTGCTGAGCAGCGGGTCGGCCCTGCTGGACGCTTCCGAAGTGTCGCCCGACCATGCGGTCGGCGGCGAGACCCTGCTGCTTCAGGGGGTCGAGATTCTGCGCGGCCCCAGCGCGCTGCTGTACGGCGGGGGCGCCATCGGCGGGGCGGTCAATCTGATCGACCGCAAGATCCCGACCGCCATCCCGCCCCGAGGCGGAGAGGGGGCCGCCGAACTCCGGATCGGCTCGGCGGACAATGAAGAGGCGGCGGTGGCCGGCCTGACCGCAGGCGGAAACGGCTTCGCCGTCCGCATCGAGGCGGCGCGGCGTAAGACCGACGACTACAGGGTTCCCGACTGGAGCGAAAAGCGTCTGGACGGATCGGCCAACGACAGCCGCACCGCCACCCTGGGCGCATCCTGGATCGGGTCGCGCGGCTATCTGGGCGTCGCCTACACCCAGCAGAACAGCACCTACGGCCTGCCGGGCCATAGCCATGAATACGAATCCTGCCACCCGCACGGCACGCACCTGCATTGCGGCGGACACGGCCATGACCACGACGAGGACGGTCACGACCACGATCATGACCATGAGCACGGCCATGGCCATGCCCCGACCGTCGATCTGGTCAGCCGCCGCACCGACGTGCGCGGCGAACTGCGTGATCCGTTCGCGGGGGTCGAGCGCATCCGTTTCCGCGGCGGCTATACCGACTACGCCCATGACGAACGGGACGACGGCCAGATCACCACCACCTTCACCAATCGCGGCTATGACGCCCGCGTCGAGGTGCAGCACGCCCCCATCGGCCGCCTGCGCGGCGTGATCGGCGGACAGGTCGCCCGCAGCGACTTCGCCGCCGAGGGTCTGGAATCCTTCATCCGCCCCAGCCGCACCGAGACCAGCGCCCTGTTCGTGCTGGAGACCTTCGACGCCGGAGCCTGGACCTTTGAAGGGGCGGTGCGTCAGGAATGGCAGAAGACCGGCGCGCGCGGCGATATCGCCGTCGCTTCGCGCCCCGACCGCGACTTCCAGCCCTTCTCGGCCTCGATCGGCGCCAACTGGCGGTTCGCCCCGGACTATGTCCTGTCGCTCTCGGCCGCCCGCTCGCAGCGCGCGCCCAATATCCAGGAGCTCTATGCGCGCGGCGTCCACCTGGCGACCAACACCTATGAGCTGGGGTCGGTGGACCTGAAGACCGAAAGCGTCGTCTCGCTGGAGGCCGGGATCAAGAAGACGCAAGGCCGGACCACCTTCGGCGTCAGCGCCTATCGCTATGCCTATGACGGCTATATCTACGCCGACACTCTGGACCGGTTCGAAGACTTCCGCCTGATCCGCTACACCCAGCATGACGCCACCTTCACCGGGGTCGAGGCCGAGGCCACCCATCGCTTCCGGCCCAATCTGTCGGCGACGGTGTTCGGCGACTATGTCCGCGCCGAGCTGGACGACGGCGGCGACCTGCCTCGCATTCCCGCCGGTCGTCTGGGCGCCCGCACCGATCTGATCCAGGGACCGTGGTCCGGTTCGGTCGAATATGTGCGGGTGTTCGAACAGGATCGCGTCGCCAGCTATGAGACGACGACGCCGGGCTACAACATGATCAACGCCACCGCGGCCTACGACTTCGACCTGGGACCGACTGAGGCGCAGATCTATGTGCGCGGGACCAATCTGCTGAATGAACTGGCGTTCAACCACGCCTCCTTCATCAGCGATCTGGTGCCGCTGCGGGGCCGCAACCTCGTGCTGGGCCTACGCGCCCGGTTCTGATCCCGACACCCTGAACGCAACGTCCGAACGGGCGGAGACGGGCGATCCGTCTCCGCCGTTTGCGCATCAGAAACCGGCGTGCTGCGACATATTGCCAAGCCGAATGAGAACGTTCACAAGATCGTTCTTCATTGGGGATGATCCGCGTTCCATGACCGCACCTGCCGCGCCCGCCGCAAAGACCCATTACGCCGTTCTGGACGGTCTGCGCGGGGTCGCCGCCCTGATCGTGGTGGCGTTCCACGTGCTCGAGGCGCACGCTGGCGGCGATGCGCACCGGCAGATCATCAACCACGGCTACCTGGCGGTGGACTTCTTCTTCCTGCTGTCGGGTTTCGTCATCGCCTATGCCTATGACGACCGCTGGGGCCAGATGTCGGTGGCGAACTTCCTGAAGCGGCGCCTGATCCGGCTTCAGCCCATGCTGATCCTGGGCAGCCTGTTGGGCGCGGCCCTGTTCGTGTTCCAGGACTATTCGATCTTTCCCAAGTTCCAGTCGGCCACCGCCTGGCAGGTGATCGCGGTGCTGATCCTCAGCGCCCTGATGATCCCCCAACCCAAGTCGATGGACGTGCGCGGCTGGGGCGAGATCTATTCGCTGAACGGCCCCGCCTGGTCGCTGTTCTATGAATATGTCGCCAACCTGCTGTACGCCCTGGGCCTTAGGAAACTGTCGAACCGGGCGCTGGGCGTGGTCGTGGCGCTGACGGGTCTGGCCCTGATCCATCTGGCGGTGTTCGGCGGACGGGGCGACCTGATCGGCGGCTGGGCGCTGGATGCCGAGGGCGTGCGCATCGGCCTGACGCGCGTGCTGTTCCCCTTCTGCGCCGGGGTTCTGCTGTTCCGGGTGGGACGGCGCATCCGCATCAATCACGCCTTTGCGGTCGCCAGCCTGCTGCTGATCGTCGGCCTGTCCCTGCCGCGTTTCGGCGGGGCGGAGCATCTGTGGGTCAACGGCCTGTACGAGGCCCTGTGCGTGATCCTGTTGTTCCCGCTGATCGTGGCCATCGGGGCGGGCGACAAGCAGGTCGATGGCGTGTCGGTCCGCGTCGCGCGTTTCTTCGGCGACCTGTCCTATCCGATCTACATCACCCACTATCCGCTGATCTATATCTACACCGGCTGGGTCGTGGACGCGAAGCCGCCGCTGGCGCTGGGCGCGCTGGTCGGCGTGGGGGTCTTCGTCGGATCGGTGCTGATCGCCTGGACCAGCCTGAAGCTGTTCGACGCGCCGGTGCGGCGCTGGCTGGCCCAGCGTTTCCTGGGCCGCCCCGCCCCGGCCAAGACCTGAAGGCCGGTCAGGCCTCCAGCGTCTCCACCGTCAGATTGCCGTTGGTATAGACGCAGATCTCGGCGGCGATTTTCATGGCCTTGCGGGCGATGGCCTCGGCGTCCAGTTCGGTGTCATCGCTCAGGGCGCGGGCGGCGGCCAGGGCGTAGTTGCCGCCGGACCCCACGGCGGCGACGCCGTATTCTGGCTCAAGCACGTCGCCGACGCCGGTGACGGTGAAGATCGACGACTTGTCCGCCACCAGCAGCATGGCCTCCAGACGACGCAGATAGCGATCGGTGCGCCAGTCCTTGGCCAGATCGACGCAGGCCCGCGCCAGTTGATCCGGATACTGCTCCAGCTTGGCCTCCAGCCGCTCGATCAGGGTCAGGGCGTCAGCCGTGGCCCCAGCGAAGCCCGCCAGAACCTTGCCGCCCGCCAGGGTCCGCACCTTGCGCGCCGAACCCTTGACGATGGTCGGCCCCATCGAGACCTGGCCGTCGCCGGCGATGACGGTGCGGCCGTTCTTGCGCACCGCCAGGATGGTGGTGCCGTGCCAGTCGGGGAAGTTGGAAGCGTGCGATTGGGTCATGTCCGCCAGATGGCCCGCCCAAGCCCGCGCATCAAGTCCGGCGCTGAACGTCGCGGCCCCTGAGCCCCAGACCCGCCGCAAACTCGCATAACACCATCTCACTTTCACCCCATTTTTGGAGAAAAAGAGCAAACATCATCGCTGATAACGATCACAGAGGGCGTTAAACTGCTGTTCCGCGTTGTTTTTGTAAGCGAACTTGTCGCTGGCGCCGGACAGTCTATGCGCTCGGTGGCCGAAATTCTGGGCGTGTGTCAGCGCAACAACCAGCGCGACGAGATCACCAGCGCCCTGATCTTTCATGACGGCGAGGCCGCCCAGATGATCGAGGGCAAGCGCGTGGACGTGGACCGGCTTCTGGCCCGCGTGGCCCGCGATCCCCGACACAGGAACCTGCGGGTTCTGCAGGATCGCCCCGTGCTGAAACGCCAGACCGCCAACCCCGTCCGCCTCAGCGCCCTCAGCCCAGATCAGGCCCAGACCCTGCTGCAGGGACGCCGCCTTAGCCACCTGTCGGCTGACGGCCTGCAACGCCTGCTGATGTGCGACCATCTGACCCTGGCGGCCTGAGTCCAACGGCCTGAGCCCAATGGTCTGAGCGCGTCCTGTCACCGCCCGGTCGTATTCCGTTAATGATACATCTCTAGGGCAGGATCGTCCGCCAGTTGGCGCTCAAGCGTACGAGTACCCATGAGTCTGTTTCGCCTTGTTTTCGCCAGCGACGCCGTCGGCGCCGCGGCTGAAGGGCTTTTGCCGCTGATCGACATCATCGGCGTGTCGAACGCGAACAACCGACGCGACCACGTCACCAGCGCCCTGCTGCGTCGCCACGGTCGGTTCTTCCAGGTCATGGAGGGCGCGCGGGTCGATCTGGACCGCACGCTGAACCGCATCCGCGCCGACCGCCGTCACACCGATATCCGCATCCTGGCCGATCGCCCCGTCGATGCGCGCCTGTTTCCCGACAGCCCCATGTCGCGGATCGACGCCACGCCTGCGCTGGATCGCCTGATCTGCGCCGGACTGACGGCGCAGAAGACCGGACTGATGCTTGAGCAGCTGATGGCCGAGGCGCATCGGACCGCAAGCCCGATCGCCTGACCCTGCCCGCCAAGTCGGGGCCTCGCTTCCCAGGCCGGGCGTCGCTAGATGAAGGGCATGGTTTTCTCTGAAGACGAAGTCGAACGCTACGCCCGCCATCTGGTCCTGTCCGAGATCGGGGGGCCGGGGCAGCAGGCGCTGAAGAAGGCGCGGGTGCTGATCGTCGGCGCGGGCGGGGTCGGCGCGCCTGCGGCCCTGTATCTGGCGGCGGCGGGGGTCGGAACCCTGGGCCTGATCGACGACGACACGGTCGGCCTGTCGAACCTGCAGCGGCAGATCATCTTTTCGACCGGCGAAACGGGCCGGCCCAAGGTCGAGGCCGGGGCGGCGCGCCTGACGGCCCTGAACCCCCATGTCGCCATCGAAACCTTCGCTGAGCGCCTGACCGCCGACAACGCCGCCGCGCGGATCGGCGCCTTCGACATCGTGCTGGACGGGACCGACGACTTCGAGACGCGCCATCTGGTCAATGCGGCCTGCGTGGCGGCGGGCAAGCCCCTGGTCTCCGGCGCGCTTGGCCGCTGGAGCGGACAGGTCGCGGTCTTCATCGGTCGGCCCTGCTACCAGTGCCTTGTGCCGGATGTTCCGCCGGACGCCGAGACCTGTTCGCGCGTCGGCGTGGTCGGGGCGCTGGCGGGGGTGATCGGGTCGATGGCGGCGCTGGAGACGATCAAGCTGATCACCGGCGCGGGCCAGCCCCTGACCGGGCGGCTGATGCTGTATGACGGCCTCAGCGCCGCCGCGCGCACGGTGAAGATCGCCGCCGAGCCCGCCTGTCCCGTCTGCGGCGCCTAGGCATGGCCCGCCGTCCCGTCGCCGCCAAACGCCTGAACGCCGCCAATCTGGCCGGACTGGGCGCAGAGCGGATCGCCGAACTGCTGATGGAGGCGTCGGACAGCGACCCCATACTGAAACGCCGGCTGCGGCTGGTCATGGCCGCCGAGGCCGGACCCGAGGTGCTGGGGCTGGAGCTGGACAAGCGGCTGACGACCATCGCGACCAGCCGGGCGCGGGTGTCGTGGCGCAAACGCCCCGACCTGCTGCGCGATCTCGACATCCTGCGGCGCGGGATCTTGGATGATCTGGCGCCCGCCGCCCCGTCAGCAGGTCTGGAGCGGATGATCGGCTGGCTTGATCTGTTTCGCGGTCTGGCCGCGCGGGTCAAGGACCAGAAGGGCGAGGTCGCCGCCGCCTTCGAGGACGCCGCTCCCGACCTGTGGCGGATCGCGGCCAAGGCCGTGCGGACGGACGACAGTACGCTGGAGCATCTGGCCCAGGCCGTCGCCCGCCAGCCGCTGGAATACGCCCGCTGGATCGCATTGGCGGACGACGCCCTGACGCCGGATCTGGCCCGCGGCCTGATCGACCATCTGGACGCCAAGACCGACGCGCGCGGGATGCGGACGGTCATGCGGCGGCTGGCCGACCGCGCGGGCGACCTGGACCTGTGGCTGTCTCTGGTCAGCCGGGATGAACGAGGCGCGCCTGATTTCGCCGCCGCCGTCGCCCAGCGGCTGGTCGCGGCGGGCCGGATCGTCGAGGCGCGCGAGGCGCTGGAGGCGGCGCTGACGCCTGCGGCTTCGAACCGACTATGGACGTTCGGACGCTCGCCCAACGCAGGCCCGCCGCGCCTGACCCCGGCGTGGGAGGCCGCCTCAATCGCCGTTCTGGACGCCGAAGGGCGTAAGGACGAGGCCCAGACCCTGCGTTGGGAGCTGTTCCAGCACGAGCTGTCGGCGCCGGTCCTCAAGGACTATCTGGCGCGCCTGCCGGACTTCGACGACGTGGAGGCGCTGGACCGCGCCCTGGCGCTTGCCGCCGCCCACGCCGATTTCGAAAAAGGGCTGGGCTTCCTGATGGACTGGCCCGCCCATCGCGAGGCGGCGGCCATGGTCGAGCACAGGCGGCGCGAGATCCACAAGTCCCTGCCGCAAAGAGCCGACTGGGCCGCGCGGCTGGCGCAGCGTTTCCCGACGTCGGCTGAACTGCTGAGCGCCGGTTAGAACATCGCCGGTATGACCCGGTCGGGCGGGCGGTGGCCGTTCTGGTAGGTCATGACATTGGCGATGACCCGGTCGCCCATGTCCTGACGCGCCTCCAGGGTCGCAGACCCCAGGTGCGGCAGCAGCACCACATTGGGCTGGCCCAGCAGGCCGGGGTGGATGTCCGGCTCATTCTCGAACACGTCCAGACCGACGCCTGAGACGGCGCGCATGGCGACCGCCTGGGCCAGGGCCGCCTCGTCGATCAGCTCGCCGCGCGCGGTGTTGACCAGAATGGCGTGGGGCTGAAGCTTGGCCAGTCGCTGGGCCGACAACAGGTGGCGCGTGTCCTTGGTCGCGGGGCAGTTCAGCGAGATGATGTCCATGCGCGACAGCATCTGATCCAGGTCGTCCCAGTAGGTCGCGCCCAGCTCCTCCTCGATCAGGGCCGAGACAGGCTTGCGGTTGTGATAATGGACCTGAAGTCCGAAGGCCTTGGCGCGACGGGCCAGGGCCTGGCCGATCCGGCCCATGCCGACGATGCCCAGCCGCTTGCCCCACAGTTTGCGCCCGCACATCCAGGTCGGGGTCCAGCCCTCGAACCGGCCGTCAGCGATCACCTGCGCGCCCTCGACCAGACGGCGGCTGACAGCCAGAATCAGGCTCATGGCCATGTCGGCGGTGTCTTCGGTCAGGACGCCCGGCGTATTGGTGACGATGATGCCGCGCGCCACGGCGGCGTCCACGTCGATATTGTCCACGCCCGCGCCGAAGTTGGCGATCATCTTCAACTGCTCGCCCGCGCCATTGATCAGGTCGGCGTCGATTTTATCGGTGATGGTGGGCACCAGAACCTGAGCGCGCTGGACGGCGGCCTCCAGCGCCGCGCGGTTCATCGGCTGGTCCTTCAGGTTCAGCTCGGCGTCGAAAAGTTCGCGCATCCGCGTCTCGACCGCGTCCGGCAGGCGTCTGGTTAATACGACCTTAAGCTTGGAGGCGGACATTGCAGGCCTTGGTTTGCGGGCGGCGATTTAATGGATCGAGGCCCGCGCGACGGGTCGTTCCATACAGTGTCTAGCAAAGCCGCCGCCATCTTCCAAAGCTTCTGGCGCCGCATCGTCGTCGCCGGGGCTGTCATCGCCCTGTTCGGGGGTCTGGGCGTCCTGACCAGCGCCGGTCAGTCCATGCCCGACGGCCGCCCCACGCCGACGGGGCTGGAGGTGCCGCGCTGGATTTCGCTGAAATCCTCACACGTCCGCGCGCGCCAGGGGCCGGGGCTGGACTATCCCATCCTGTGGGAATACCGCGCCGCCGGTCTGCCGGTTCAGGTCATCGCCGAAACGGCGGAATGGCGCAAGATCTGCGACCCGGACGGCGCCGTGGCCTGGATCCACCGCACTGTCTCGTCGGGCCGTCGTTCGGTGTTCAACACGACGGAAGAAGAGGTGCCGATCCGCTCGGGCCGCTCCGACACCGCCTCGGTGCGCGCACGCCTGTCGCCCCGCGCTCTGGTGTCGCTGGACGAGTGCGAGGACGGCTGGTGCCGGGTGAGGGCGCGACGGCTGGAGGGCTGGGTGGCGCAGCGCTCGGTGTTCGGAACCCAGGAACGCGCCCTGTGCAACGCCAACCGTCCGGCTGGAACCGGACGCGGCTGACCCCCGCCCTTAAGCCCCCCTGTTGAGCCAAACCGCGCGGTCGTGTAACCCGCGCTTTGATATTCTACGAAACGGAAGCGCCTTGACCCAGTCCCAATACCCCTCGTCCTTTGATCATGAGGCCCTGCTGGCCTCTGGCCGCGGCGAGCTGTTCGGTCCAGGCAACGCCCAGCTGCCCGCCCCGCCGATGCTGATGTTCGACCGGATCGTCACGATCAACTCGGACGGCGGCGACCACGGCAAGGGCTATGTCGAGGCGGAACTCGACATCAATCCAGAGCTCTGGTTCTTCCAGTGCCACTTCATCGGCGACCCCGTGATGCCCGGCTGCCTGGGCCTGGACGCCATGTGGCAGCTGGTCGGCTTCTACCTGGGCTGGATCGGCGGACCGGGCCGCGGCCGCGCGCTGGGCGTCGGCGAGGTCAAGTTCACCGGCCAGGTGACGCCTGACGTCAAGAAGGTGGTCTACAAAATCCACCTGAAGCGGGTGATCAACCGCAAGCTGGTCATGGGCATCGCCGACGGCGTGTTGGAGGCCGATGGTCAGGTCATCTACACCTGCAACGACATGCGGGTCGGACTCTTTGGCGCCGCCAAAGACGAGCCGACGGCCGCCTAAGCGCCTATATACCGTCAGCAAGGCGGAAGACCCTCGGGTCGAGAAGCATCAGAAGGAAACACCATGCGTCGTGTCGTCGTCACCGGCTTGGGCATCGTATCCTCCATCGGCCATGGCGCCGAAGAGGTCACCCAGTCGCTGCGCGAAGCCCGTTCGGGCGTCGTTCATGCAGCCGATCACGCCAAATACGGCTTCCGCAGCCAGGTCTGGGCGCCGCCCAAGATCGGCCCGTGGGAGGAACTGGTCGACCGTCGCGCCGCCCGCTTCCTGGCCAACGGCACGGCCTGGGCCCACATCGCCTTTGAAGAGGCGCTGAAGTCGTCGGGTCTGTCGGCGGATGAGATCAAGGACGACCGCATCGGCCTGATCGTCGGCGAGGGCGGCCCCTCGACCCAGGTCATCCTCCAGGCGGCCCAGACGACCATCGAAAAGGGCGCGCCCAAGCGCATCGGCCCGTTCGCGGTGCCGAAAGCCATGGCCTCGGGCCCGTCGGCGGTCCTGTCGACCTGGTTCCAGATGCGCGGCATCAACTATTCGATCAGCTCGGCCTGCGCGACCAGCGCCCACTGCATCGGCGCCGGGGTCGAACAGATCCAGTGGGGCAAGCAGGACGTGGTCTTCGCCGGCGGCTGCGAGGACATCGACTGGTCCATGTCCAACATGTTCGACGCCATGGGCGCCATGTCGTCGAACTTCAACGAGACGCCCTCGGTCGCCTCGCGCGCCTATGACGTCAACCGCGACGGCTTCGTCATCGCGGGCGGCGCGGGCATCGTGGTGCTGGAAGAATACGAGAGGGCCAAGGCGCGCGGCGCGACCATCTATGCCGAAGTCACCGGCTACGGCGCCAACGCCGACGGCTATGACATGGTCGCCCCCTCGGGCGAGGGCGCGCAGCGCTGCATGAAGATCGCGCTGGAGCAGGCCGGCAATCCGAAAATCGACTACCTGAACCCGCACGGCACCTCGACGCCGGTGGGCGATTCCAAGGAGATGGAGGCCGTGCGCGCCGTCTTCGGCGACAATCTGCCGATGATCTCCTCGACCAAGTCGCTGACGGGCCACTCGCTGGGCGCAGCGGGCGCGCAGGAAGCCATCTACTGCCTGCTGATGATGCAGAACGGCTTTGCGTCGGAAAGCGCCCACATCGAAACCCTCGATCCGGCGTTCGAGGGCATGCCCATCCTGCGCAAGCGTCACGACGGCGAACTGACCCACGTCATGTCGAACAGCTTCGGCTTCGGCGGCACCAACGGCACGCTGATCCTGTCGAAGGTCTGAGACCCGCCGTTCCGGCCCCGTCATCCTCGCCCCTGTGGCGAGGATGACGAAGTTTTTGCGCGACGCACACGCCACAGCAACGCCTGCGCCCGATCATTCCCAGATTGCCTGTTTACACGACCGTTTCTCGCCCTTAGAGAGCGTCGCCGTGTCCATGCTCATGACCAAAACCATTACCTCGAAAACCACCTGCCTCGGCGGGGCGGTTTCGGGTGTGCGCAAGGTCTAAGCGACAACCTCGATCCCAAGCCCCGCCGACGCGCGGGGCGGTCCAGCCGGATCGTACGCCCCGCGCCTCCCACCTTCCCAGGAGACGCCCTACATGACCTTTTCCCCGTCCAATCCGCCCCACGTGGGCATCGTTGGCGCCACCGGCCTTGTCGGCGAGATGATGCGCGGCCTGCTGGCCGAGCGGAATTTCCCGCTGGCCTCGCTGCGCCTGTTCGCGTCGGCCCGGTCGGCGGGCAAGACCATCCGCTTCGGCGACGCCGAGGTGGTGGTCGAGGATGCGGCGACCGCAGACTATGCCGGCCTCGACATCGTCTTCTTCTCGGCGGGCGGCGAAACCTCGCGCGCCCTGGCTCCCAAGGTCGCCGCCGCCGGCGCCGTGGTGATCGACAACTCGTCCGCCTACCGCAGCGACCCGGACGTTCCGCTGGTCGTCGCCGAGGTGAACCCGCACGCCCTGGCCGACCGCCCCAAGGGCATCATCGCCAACCCCAACTGCACCACCATGGCCGCCATGCCGGTGCTGAAGCCCCTGCATGAGGCGGCGGGCCTGAAGCGTCTGACCGTCTCGACCTATCAGGCCGTGTCGGGCGGCGGGGTCGAGGGCATCCGTGTTCTGGAGACCCAGAGCCGCGCGACCGTGGATCAGGGCGCGGCCCTGGCCCGCGACGGCGGCGCGGTCGATTTCGGCGCGCCTGAGAAGTGGGTCGTGCCGATCGCCAACAATGTGGTGGCCCTGAACTACAGCCTGTCGGAAGACGGCTATACCGACGAGGAACTGAAGCTGCGCGACGAAAGCCGCAAGATCCTGGAGATCCCCGGCCTGCCGGTGTCCGGCACATGCGTGCGCGTTCCGGTCTATTCGGGTCACTCCCTGTCGATCAATGCTGAGTTCGATCGCCCGATCTCGGTCGAGGCGGCGCTGGAACTGTTGGGTCAGGCGCCGGGCGTAGTGGTGACGGCGGTGCCGAACCCGCTGGACGCCACCGGCAAGGACCCGGTCTTCGTCGGCCGCGTGCGCCCCGATCCGACGGTCGAGCACGGCCTGGCCCTGTTCGTGTCCAACGACAATCTGAGGAAGGGCGCGGCTCTGAACGCGGTTCAGATCGCCGAGGTCCTGATCCAGCAGAACGGCTGATCCAGGTCGAACAGGCGGGGTTCAGTCGTAGCGCACGCCGCTGAGATAGAGCCCCGCCGAGGGGGCGACGGGGCCGCACCGCGCGCGGTCCTTCGCTTCCAGCGCCGCCTTGAAATCATGGGCGCTCCAGCGGCCCAGGCCCACCTCGACCAGCGTCCCGGCCATCGAGCGGACCTGACGGTGCAGGAAACTGCGGGCCTGGAACACCAGATGCACCTCTTCGTCGAAGCGGCTGACACGGGCCACGTCCAGCGTCCTGACCGGCGACCTGGACTGGCAGCCCACGTCGCGGAAGGTGGTGAAGTCGTGGTGGCCCACCAGCACCTGGGCCGCATGATGCATGGCCTCGGCGTCCAGCGTCTTCTTGACGTGCCAGACGCGGTCACGCTCCAGCACCGGCTGGGGGCGGCGGTTCAGGATGCGGTACAGATAGCCCCGGCCCGTCGCCGAAAACCGGGCGTGCCACTCAGGATCGGGCGCATAGTCCGCCGCCAGAACGCAGACGTCCTGGCGCACCAGATGGGCGTTGATGGCGTTCAGCACCGTGGCGACCGGCCAGTCGCGGTCCAGATCGGCATGGATGACCTGGGCCGTGGCGTGGACCCCGGCGTCGGTTCGTCCCGCCGCTGCGATGCGGATGCGTTCGCCCGAAAAGGCCGCGATGGCGTCCTCGACCGCGCCCTGCACCGTCGGCTGGCCGTCCTGGGCCTGAAAACCATTGTAGGCCGTGCCGTCGTATTCCAGGGTCAGCTTGTAGCGCGGCATCAGCCGAGCACCGTCCCCGCAGGCAGGGGAAAGCCGCGCAGCATCTCATCCGCGCTTTGCGCCGCCTTGCCCTCGCGCTGAACGCGGATCAGACGCACCGCGCCGCTACCACAGGCCACGGTCAGGGCGTCGTCCAGCACCGCGCCCGGCGCCCCCGACCCATCCGCCAGCGTCGACAACAGGGCCTTGATGCGCACGGGGCCAGCCTCTGACGGGGCCTCGAACCAGGCGCCGGGGAAGGGCGACAGGCCGCGGATATGAGCGTCCACCTCGGCCGCCGGACGGGTCCAGTCGATGCGGGCCTCCGCCGGGGTGATCTTGCGCGCATAGGTGGCCTCGCCCGCCTGTTCGCTGGGCGTGACGCCGCCGCGCTCGATGGCGGCCAGGGCGCGGGGCCACAGGGCGGCGCCGACATGGGCCATGCGTTCGGACAGGCTGGCGGCCGTGTCGTCAGGGCGGATGTCCATCAGTTCGCTGAGCAGGATGGGGCCTTCGTCCAGCCCCTCGCCCATCTGCATGATCTGGACGCCGGTCTGGGCGTCACCGGCCATGATGGCGCGCTGGATGGGGGCGGCGCCCCGCCAGCGGGGCAGAAGCGAGCCATGCAGGTTCAGGCAGCCCAGACGCGGCGCCTCCAGCACGGCGGGCTTCAGGATCTGGCCATAGGCGACGACGCAGGCCGCATCCAGGTCCAGGCTCTGGAAGGTGTCGATGGCGTCCTGGGCCTTCATGCTCTCGGGCGTGAAGACCGGCAGGCCCATGGTTTCGGCAAAGGCGTGGACCGGCGACGGCGTCAGCTTCTGACCCCGGCCCTTGGGGCGCGGCGGCTGCGAATAGACGGCGACGATCTCGTGACCCGAAGCAATAAGCTCGGCCAGAGACGGCACGGCGAAATCGGGAGTTCCCATGAAGGCAAGGCGCATGGGCACGCCTTTAGAGCATGATCGTTTCGGACGGAACCGTTACGCGGTTCAGGCCGGAGCGTGAATCATGCTCTCTCTTAAATTTGGTTTGCGGCGCTTACTGCCAGCGGGTGAAGACGCCGCCGCCCTCATCCCATTCGCCGCCCGCGTCCAGCGCGTCGTCGAAATCCAACAGCCGATCTAGCAGCAGGCCCGCGACCACGCCCAGCAGCGCGATCCCGGCGACGGTGGCCACACCCGCCACGCCGATCTTCTGGCTGCGCGTCAGGCGCCGACGGCCGTTGGTGTCAATGACGACGGAGGCGTTGCGGCGGGGCGTGCGGCGGCTCATGCGGCGATCCTGTCTCGGGCGGCCTTCTTGACCTTGGTCACGGCGCGCTCGCGCTTGAGCCGCGACAGATGGTCGATGAAGAGCACGCCGTTAAGGTGATCCATCTCGTGCTGGATGCAGACGGCGTAAAGACCTTCGGCCTCTTCCTCCACCTGTTCGCCAGCACGGTTCAGATAGCGAATACGGACGCGGGCGGGACGTTCCACCTTGTCGAAATATTCCGGGATCGACAGGCAGCCCTCTTCGTAGGTGTAGAGCTCGTCCGACGACCAGAGGATTTCAGGATTGGCGAAGAAACGCGGGTTCTTGCGCGCCTCGGCGTTCTCGGCGGCCTCTTCCTCGGTCTCGCAGACCACGCCGTCCTTGTCGCCCAGGTCCATGACGATGACCCGGTCCAGCGCGCCCACCTGAACGGCGGCCAGGCCGATGCCCGGCGCGTCGTACATGGTGTCCAGCATGTCGTCCATCAGGGTGCGGACGGCGTCGTCCACAGCCGCGACGGGCTTGGAGACCTGCTTCAGGATCGCCAGATCGGCGGCGTTATCAATGGTGAGGATGCGACGAATAGCCATGAGCGGGAGGTAAGCCCGCCCCATGAGAAGGTCAAGATTTCCGACCTGCACGGTCAGGTTTGTCGCGCCCCTATGGCCTGATCGCCGCAGTCGGCGCAGCCCTCACTCCTTGCCGGGCAGGGCGCGGGGTTTGCGGTTTTCGTCGATGGCGACATAGGTGAAGACGCCTTGCGTCACCCGCACAGAGGCGACCTGCGGCTGACCGCGCGCCCTCTTCCAGGCCTCGACGCTGACGCGGATCGAGGTGCGACCTGCATGGATGACCTCGGCGTAGATGCTGACCTCGTCGCCGACCGAGACCGGTTGGTGGAAGACCATGCCGTCCAGCGCCACCGTGGCGCAACGTCCGCGCGCCAGCTCGAACGCCGGGGTCGCTCCCGCCAGGTCCATCTGGGCCAGCAGCCAGCCGCCGAAGATGTCACCCTCGGGGTTGGTGTCCGCCGGCATGGCGACGATGCGGCCGACGGGCTGGGTTTCGGGCGGATAGGCGGGCGTGTCGGACATGGGAGAAAGCTCTGGCGTTCGGGGAGGCGCTGTTCCTACGCCTCGGAAACGGGCTTGTCGCGTCTGGCGCGAGGTTTCCGGGGGACGGACAGGCTCAACTGCGAGCTTCGGATGGCCCTGGCGTCCTGAAGGGCGCGCCACGCCCCGCCAAGCTCCATCGCCATCAACAGGTGTTCCTGGGTCAAGACGCCCCGGCGGGCGCGGCGCAACTCGGCGACGTCGTTCAGCAGGCGCGAGGCCTCGCGCACGTCCGCCCGATCCGACCGAGCCCCGAGGTCTTGAAGCCGCGCAAACCGCCAACCCTGTTCGGGCGGATGCTCCAGCGCCAGGGCGAACCGCGCCTCGGGTGCCAGATGCGCGCCGAGGAACCGCCACTCCGTCTCGTTCGGCGCGCGGCGGTAGTGGCCCGGCTGGTCCGGCAGGCCGTTTGAAGCATAGACCTCAAGCGCTGCGGCTTCGATCTCATCCAGAGCCAGGGCCAGACCATCGGGCTCCGTCGCCTCGACGGCTTCGGGGCGGGTGAAGGGATCGTGATCCGCTTCCTGATCCTTGGCGCGCCTGCCGCCCGTCAGGCCGGAAAACAGGTCGCGCCAGGCCATGGGATCAGTTGTTGTTCAGGGTGCTGGTGACCGAGATGTCATAGACGACCCGGGTCATGCTCTGAACGACTTCGAAGAATTTCCGCATCTCGGCGGCGCCCGCCAGGGGCACATAGACCACGTCCTCCGGCATCACCTGCATATTGGTGGCGGCGAAGACATTGGCGGCGTCGGCGAAGTTCAACTCATAGACCACCGGCACGCCTCGCGGCGTCGCGGGTTGATTGATCCCCAGTGCCTGAGCGACTTCCGGCCGCTCGAAGCGAAAGACCATGACCCGCCGCGCGTTGGCGGCGTTGGTGTTCAGACCGCCGACCTTGGACATGGCCCCGGTCAGGGTCATGGGACCGGCGGGCATGTCCACCTGGGCCACGGCGTTCAGGGCGCCGAAGGTGGAGAAACGGCGCGGCTTGTACTGGACATTGATCACGTCGCCGCGCTGCAGGCGGACGTTTTCACCGAACTCGGTCGTCACGGCCGACAGGGGGGCGGTATAGGTCTGACCTGCGCGCTGGATCGAGATGGTCAGGTCGTCGGTGGAACGCGCCGAACCGCCTGCGGCGGCGATGACGTCCAGAATCCGGTCGCGGTTGACGCCGACCGGCACGCGGCCCGGCTGGCGAACGTCGCCCAGCACATTGACGCTGTTGGAGACATTGCCCGCAATAGCGACCATGACCTGCGGATTGGCGACCTTGCCGACCAGCGCGCGGCGGATCGCGGCGGCGGCCTGGGTCGAGGTCAGACCCTGGACATGAATCTGCCCGGCGAAGGGAATGGAGATCGAACCACTGCGATCCACGACCGCGCCCGGCAGGGCCTGGCTTCCACCCTCGATGCTGGCTGAGCGGCTATTGCTGCTCCCGCCGCCGCCGAACAAGGAACCCGACGGGTCGTAGATCGACACGGCCAGGGTGTCGCCCTCGCCGATGATGTCGACGGGCTGTTCGCTGGAGGCCGTCGCCAGGGTGCCGAAGAACTGCGGCGGGACATGTTTGATCCGCTCGGTCACTTCATAGGTCAGGGGCACCAGGGCGTAGCTGCCCAGGGCCTGAGCCGTCGTGGCGCCGGAATCGATGGAGGCGCCGGAAGGCCCGTCGCGCGGAAGCGTCGAGCAGCCGCCCAGAATGGCGACGATGGCAAGCGGCAGAATGGTGCGCGTCATGAAGCTGAAAAGCCCTCGTTCGCGGATTGATTACAAGTCTTTGCCCGTGCTCGCCAGAGGCGAAACGGGTTCCAGACCGATAGCCTCGGCCACGATCTGGAAATGTGCCGGCCAGGTCGGGGCCGAATATCTGGACGGGGAAGGCGGCGGGACGGAGGCGGCCTGTTGGATCGCGTTCAGCCAGCCCAGTCCATCCAGCGGATCAATCATCAGTGCGTGGGGCGTCAGTTCACGATGCGGCGGAATGTCCGAGGCGATCAGCGGCAGGCCCATGGCGCAGGCCTCGACGGCAGGCAGATCGAACCCCTCGACCGACGAGGGCGCCAGAACCGCCTGCGCCCCGCGCATCAGCCGCGCCAGAACCACGTCCGACAGATTGGCGGCCTGATGCACGACCCCGCGCAGATTGGGCGAACGCTGCAGATGATCCAGAACCGCCTCATTCTCCCAGCCGTAACGCCCGACCAGGACCAGCGACGGCGTCTGGCCGCCCATCCGCTCCTCAAGTCTGCGCCACAGGGTCAGCAGCAGAGCCAGGTTCTTGCGCGCCTCGATGGTGCCGACATGGACGAAATAGGGTCGAGACGCCTGTATGGCCTCGCCCGCGACAAAGACGGGCTCCAGGCCCAGGTGCGCGACGTGAATCGGCGGCTGGGGCAAACCCTCTCGCGACGCAAAGGCCCGCAGTTCATCACCGGTGTATGCCGAGTTGACGATCACACGGCTGGCGTAGCGTAGCGTGTTGGTGACCCGGGCATAGTGTTTGTCGCCATCGCCCGGGCGGCAGAACTCGGGGTGGGTGATCGGAATCAGGTCGTGGATCAGGATCACCCGCTCGACGCCGGCGGCCTCCAACTCCTGCAATGCGGTCGATTCATGCAGGGTGGTGTGGCCGACGCTCAGATACAGGTCGGCATCCGGCAGACGCTGCGCGTGGTTGGAGCGGAAGAACTGTTTCAGCACCCGGGTCTTGTCGGCGGGCTTTTCAGGCGCGGGCGCAGGCGGTTCGCCGATGACCGAGGCGGCGGGGCGGGCCAACGCCGTCAAGGCCTGCAGCAAACGGGCTTCGTGCGCCAGGTCAGCGGGAGTGCTGACCGCGCCGTTCCAGCGCGCCCGCAGATCGACGACGAAACGCCGGAACCAGTCGCCGTCGACGGTGACCAGCCGGTTCTTGCGCCCCCGCACGGGAATGGTCGTCACGTCAGGACGCGACAACAACCATTCGGCATAGGCCAGACAGACCCGGTCCACCCCGGTGGGGGCGGAGCGGTCGGCCCGGCTCATCAACCGGCTGGCGTCGTAGAGGATTCTCATGGTCACGCGGTCAGGCGACGTAGCCCGCCTGCATCAGTTCGGCGATGTGGACGATGGCGACGGGGCGCCCCTCCTCCACCACGAACAGGTTGGAGATCTTGTTGGCCGTCAGCAGATCGACCACGTCGCTCATCCGCGCATTGGTGTCCACCGTGATCGGATTGGCGCCCATGATGTCGGCCGCGGTCAGGCCGTTGATGTCGCGCTGGAAGGCGCGGCGCAGGTCGCCGTCGGTGACGATGCCGACCAGCGAACCGGCGTCATCCAGAACCGCGACGGCGCCCTTGCGCCCCTCGGTGACGGCGGAGACGACTTCGCTGAAACTGGCGCTCAGGGGCACGCTGGCGGGGGCGGCGGCGTTGTCGCCCATCCACTCGCGCACGCTCTGCAGGCTCATGCCCAGGGCGCCGCCCGGATGATGCAGACCGAAGTCCATGGCCGTGAACTCTCGCCGATCCATCAGCACCATGGCCAGGGCGTCGCCCAGCGCCAGGGTCATCAGGGTCGAGGTCGTCGGCGCCAGTCCGTTGGGGCAGGCTTCCGCCACCTTGGGCATGGTCAGGCAGACGGCGGCGTTGCGGCCCAGGAAGCTGGTCGGACGCTGGGTGATGGCGATGACGGGGATGTTGTTGCGCTGGCAATAGATCAGCGGATCACGCAGTTCGCGGCTCTCGCCGGAGTTGGAGATGGCCAGAAGCGTCACGTCAGGGCGCAGCATCCCCAGGTCGCCGTGGCTCATTTCCGCCGGATGGACGAAGAAGGAATTGGTGCCCGTCGAGGCCAGGGTCGCGGCGATCTTGCCGCCGATATGGCCCGACTTGCCCATGCCGGTGACGACCACATAGCCGGGGCGGCTCATGATCACATCGACGGCGCGGGCGATGGAGACGTCGATGGAGCGCTCCAGCGCCTCCAGCGCCTCCATGTTCAGCTTGACGACCTCGCGCGCCCGTTCGGTCATGACGGCGATGGCGTCCGGCGACGAATGTTCGATCTCGGTCATCTGGCGACAGGCCCGTAGTCGGGCTCTCCTTTGTTCGAGGCTGCGGCCATTGCCCCACCCGCGCGTGGCGCGCAACTCGTCCTTTTCAGACGCCTTTGTCGCTTTCTGGTCAACCTTTGCCGGTCTGGCGCGTTGCAACACCGGGGAACAAAAGAAAGAGCCGAAGCCTCATGCCGTCTCGCGCCGGAACCGTCGACCTCATCCTGCCTGCACCGCCTGTACGGGGAGACCACATGGCCCTGTTCCTGGACATGGACGGCGTTCTGGCCCCCCTGGCCCCGACGCCGGGAGAGGTCGGGCCGGTCGCCCGCCGCACCGCCGCGTTGAAGGCGCTCGACCTTCGTCTAGGGGGCCGCGTCGCCATCATCAGCGGCCGCACCATCGCCGAGATCGACCGGATTTCCGACCATGCCCTGACCGCCGCCTCCGGCGTGCACGGGCTGGAGCGGCGGCGTCATGACGGCGAGACGGAGCGAAAACCGGCCGACGACGGCGTCGCCTACGCGCTTGAGGCCTTTGAGGCCTTCGCTGCGCACCGTCCGGGCATGATCGTCGAGGACAAGGGGGTTTCCGCCGGGCTCCACTATCGCGGCGCCCCCGATCAGGCGCGCGCCGCCGAGGCGCTGGCCGACCGCCTGCAGATCGAAACCGGTCTGACGCTGCAGCCCGGCCATATGGTGCTGGAGCTGAAGACGCCCGGCGCGACCAAGGGCACGGCCTTGACCGCCTTCATGCGCGAGGCGCCGTTCAAAGACGCCCTGCCCGTCATGGTCGGGGACGACGTGACCGATGAAGACGGGTTCGAGGCCGCCAAGGCCCTGGGCGGCTACGGCGTTCTGGTCGGCCCCGTCCGCCCGACCGCCGCCCGTTACGGGCTGGACGACGTCGACGCCGTCCTGACCTGGCTGGAAGCAATCGCCGAGGCCCAGACGTGAGCCTGAATGCGAGCATGAAACCCAATCTGGATCTCTGGCCCATCGGCAACTGCGCCATCAGCGCCCTGATCGACCGGCAAGGCCGCTTCGTCTGGGCCTGCGCCCCGCGCGTGGACGGCGATCCGGTCTTCTCCGCCCTGATGAACGGCGACACGCCCGATCACGGCTTCTGGGCCGTCGAACTGGAGGATCAGGTCAGCGTCGACCAGGCCTATGTGCGCAACACCCCTGTGCTGCGCACCGTGCTGACCGCCAGAGACGGCGCGGCGGTCGAGATCATCGACTTCGCCCCCCGCCACGCCAAACACGCCCGCACCTATCGCCCGCTGGCTTTCGGGCGGATTGTCCGACCGCTGAACGGCACGCCGCGCGTCAGGATGAGGCTGCGCCCATCGACGGACTGGGGCGCCAAAGCCGCGCCCCACACCTCGGGCTCGAACCACATCCGCTTCATCTGCCCGGACATCGTCTTCCGCCTGACCACCGACTGTCCGGTCTCGCACATTCTCAATGAACGGACGATCCGGCTGGAGCGGCCCTATTACTTCTTCCTCGGCCCGGACGAGGGCTATGACCAGGACATCAGCACGGGCGTTCAGGCCGCGCTGGATCGCACAGTGGACTATTGGCAGAGCTGGGTTCAGACCCTGTATCTGCCGCTGGACTGGCAGGACGCGGTCATCCGCGCCGCCATCACCCTGAAGCTCTGCGCCTATGAGGAGACAGGGGCCATCGTCGCGGCCATGACCACCTCGGTGCCCGAGTTCCCCGAGAGCGGGCGCAACTGGGACTACCGCTACTGCTGGATCCGGGACGCCTACTACACGGTGCGGGCGCTGAACCGGCTGGGCGCGGTGGACATTCTTGAGAACTATCTCGGCTATCTGAGGAACCTGGTCGATGACGCGGCGGGCGGCCACGTCCAGCCGGTCTATGGCGTGGGCCTGGAGCCCGGCATCGGTGAAAGCATCATCGAGAGCGTCGCGGGCTATCGCGGCATGAAGCCGGTGCGGATCGGCAACCAGGCGCACGAGCATCTGCAACACGACGTGTACGGACAGATCGTCCTGCCTCTGGTTCAGGCCTTTTATGACCAGCGGCTGCTGCGGCCCGGCACGGTGGAGGATTTCCATGCGCTGGAGAAGGTCGGCGAGCGCGCCTTCGCCATGCATGACCAGACCGACGCCGGATTGTGGGAGTTCCGCACGATCGCGCGGGTCCACACCTATTCCTCGGTCATGTGCTGGGCGGCCTGCGACCGTCTGGCCAAGGCGGCGGACCATCTGGGCCTGCAGCCGCGCGGCGAGATCTGGCGCGAGCGAGCGGCCATCATCCGCCAACGGATCGAGGCCGAGGCCTTCCTGCCCGACGAGGGGCGATTCGCCGCCAGCTTCGGCAATCGCGAACTGGACGCCTCCCTGCTGCAGATGACCGACCTGGGCTTCCTGGAGGCGCACGATCCGCGTCAGGTGGCCACCTTCGACGCCATCGAACGCGATCTGAAGAAGGGCGCCTTCCTGTTCCGCTATGTCGAGCCGGACGATTTCGGCGAACCGGAGACGGCCTTCAACTTCTGCACCTTCTGGTTCATCGAGGCCCTGCTGCAGAACGGGCGCGCCGCCGAGGCCCGCACCATCTTCGAGGAGATGCTGAGCCGCCGCACGGCGGCGGGCCTGCTCAGCGAGGACATCTCCATCGAGGACGGGGAACTGTGGGGCAATTATCCGCAGACCTATTCCCTGGTCGGCATCATCAATTGCGCCGTGTTGTTGAGTCGATCCTGGACCGACGTGCGTTAAGACCTGAACCGCCTTTTTCCGTCCCTGGGCTGGGGACGCCGCCAGCAGTGAGTAGATGAGCCGCCTGATCGTTGTTTCGAATCGCGTATCCGCACCCAGGGATCCCGCCGCCGGGTCCGCCGGGGGCCTGGCCATGGCCCTGTCTGCGGCCCTTCGGAAATACGACGGCCTGTGGTTCGGCTGGTCCGGCGAAACCGTCGAACAATGGACCGGCGAGGTGAAGATCGAGGATCGGGCCGGGGTCACGGTGGCCCTGGTCGATCTGGAGCCGCACGACGTCGACGAATATTACAACGGCTACGCCAACAAGACCCTGTGGCCCCTGTTCCACCACCGCACCGATCTGGCCCAGTACGAACGGTCGTACGGCGAGGGCTATGAGCGGGTGAACCGACGCTTCGCCGAGGTTCTGGCGCCCCTGATCCAGCCCGACGACATGATCTGGATCCATGACTATCACATGATCCCGATGGCGCGGGACCTGCGCCGTCTGGGCGTGCGCAACCGGATCGGCTTCTTCCTGCACACCCCCTGGCCGACGCGCCAGCTTCTGGTCACCCTGCCCCACCACCGGCGTCTGGTGGAATCCATGTTCGACTTCGACCTGATCGGCTTCCACACCCAGGAATGGAGCGACCTGTTCACCGACTATGTGGTCAGCGAGGCGCGGGGCGAACTGTTCGGCGACGGCGGGCTGGAGTGTTTCGGACGCCGGGTCCAGACGGGCGTCTTCCCCATCGGCATCGACGTCGAGGGCTTCCTTGCGGCGCGCAACTCGACGCTGGGCGCGCGGACCTATGACCGGATGGCCGCCTCCGCCGCCTTCCGCAAGATGATCGTCGGCGTGGACCGGCTGGACTACTCCAAGGGGCTGGAGGAGCGGCTGCTGGGCTATGAGCAGTTCCTGCAGGACAATCCGTCGATGCGGGGCGAGGTCTTCCTGCTGCAGGTGACGCCGATCTCACGCGACGACGTGGATTCCTATCAGGACATCCGGGCGCGGCTGGACGCCCTGGCAGGGCGGATCAACGGCGCCTTTGGCGACATGGACTGGCAGCCCATCCGCTATCTGAACCGCACCTATCGCCGGGACCAGCTGGCGGGCATCTATCGGGCGGCGCGGGTGGGTCTGGTCACGCCCCTGCGCGACGGCATGAACCTAGTGGCCAAGGAATATGTCTGCGCCCAGAATCCGGAAGATCCCGGCGTGCTGATCCTGTCGCGGTTCGCGGGCGCGGCCGAGCAGATGGGCGAGGCCCTGCTGGTCAATCCCTACAGCCGCGAGGAGCTGTCCGACGCCATCCACAAGGCCCTGACCATGCCGCTGGACGAGCGCATCCGCAAATGGGAGGCGTTGATGCAGGTGGTGCGCGACACCGACGTCGGCATCTGGCGCGACGCCTTCGTCAAGGCCCTGCTGCCCGCCGACGGCGAGCCTGAAAACAGCCAGTGGCCGGGGGCGGCCTAGCCCCCCTTTCGCCACACTCGGGCCTGAACCGAGGGCGACGGTGACGAAAATGCGGATCAGCGCAGGTCGAAGGCCAGCAGCAAGGTCCGCTGCACCGGATTGAAATTGTCGTCGGACAGGATGTAGAGCCGCGTCGCGTCGCCCCGCCGCTCGGCTGCGACGCCTTCGAAATTATCCGTCGTTCCCGGCAGCTTCAACTCAACCAGCACCGGCCCCAGCGACCCGTCCAGCGACAGGCGGCGGAGGCGGGCGCGCAGGTCGATGGGCGCGCGATAGCGGCGCTCGACCACGAACCAGCCGTCGCCCGACGGGTCGCGGTCCATGCCGGTGATGCGCCAGCCGCTGAGGGGAACCGGCGTCTGCGGCGGCGATGTCACCACCACGCAACGCGCAGGGGTGCAGTCCCACAGGCCGCCCGCCTCGCCCGCGATGCGCCATCCGTCGGCGGTGATCGACACCGCCTCCATCCCGTCATTCTCGGCGAAGTCGAAATCGGGAATGCGCAAAGCCTGCGGGTCGGGCCGAAGGGCCGACAGGGGGCCGTAATTCCACAGCCGATGGTTTCGCTCGAAACTCATCAACAGGTCGCCCTCCGGGGTCAGGGCCAGGCCTTCGGCGTCGCCGTCACGCTTGTCGGCGATGGGCTGACCGTTCTGCAGCGTCAGGCGGCGGGTGCGCAGATGGTCCAGTCCGACCAGACGCCCCTGCCCATCCAGCCGCAGGTCGGCGATGACCAGATCGCCCACGTCCGACACCATGACGACCTTGCCGTCGCCGGTCAGCTTCAAGTCCGACAGGCTGTGAACCGGCGAGGTCGGGTCGGCGATGATCGACAGCCCGCCCGCAAAGGTCACCCCCGCCGCCAGAACCGCCCCGCCCGGCAGGCCCAGACCGACGCTGCGCAACTGCACGACCGCAGGCGTCCATCCGTCCGTGACCAGAGGATAGGGTTGCGGCGGTCCCAGCGACGCTGCGCAGGCCGTCAGTGTCAGGGCCGCCCAGACCGCCGTCAGACGGCGAATCCGTTTCACGCGGCGCGCTTCCGGGACGACCGCCGCGTCGGCCCGGCGGCGGTGTCCGCCTCGAACAGTTCGGCCAGCTTCTCGGTCATGGCCCCGGCCAGCTGCTCGACGTCGACGATGGTCAGGGCCTTGCGGTACCAACGGGTCACATCATGGCCGATGCCGATGGCCAGCAGTTCGACCGGCGAGCGATCCTCGATCTCTGCGATCACCTGGCGCAGGTGCTTGTCCAGATAGAGGGCGGCGTTGGCCGACTGGGTCGAGTCATCGACCGGCGAACCATCGGAAATGACCATCAGGATGCGGCGCTGCTCGGTGCGGGCCAACAGGCGCCCGTGCGCCCATTGCAGGGCCTCGCCGTCGATGTTTTCCTTCAGCAGGCCTTCGCGCATCATCAGGCCCAGGTTCTTCTTGGCCCGCCGCCAGGGCGCGTCGGCGGCCTTGTAGATGATGTGGCGCAGGTCGTTCAGGCGGCCCGGATTGGCGGGCTTGCCCGCGCTGATCCAGGCTTCGCGGCTCTGCCCGCCCTTCCAGGCGCGCGTGGTGAAGCCCAGAATCTCGACCTTGACCCCGCACCGCTCCAGCGTCCGCGCCAGGATGTCGGCGCAGACGGCGGCGACCATGATCGGACGCCCGCGCATCGAGCCCGAGTTGTCCAGCAGCAGAGTCACCACCGTGTCGCGGAACGGGCTTTCGCTCTCGGCCTTGAACGACAGGGGGGCGGTGACGTCGGTGACGATCCGGGTCAGGCGCGCGGTGTCCAGCATCCCCTCTTCCAGATCGAAGATCCAGGATCGGTTCTGCTGGGCCAGCAGACGGCGCTGCAGTTTGTTGGCCAGGCGCGAGACCACGCTGGACAGCACCGCCAGCTGGCCGTCCAGCAGGGCGCGCAACCGGTCCAGCTCCATCGGGTCGCACAGGTCGGCGGCGTCCACCACCTCGTCATAGGCGGTGGTGAAGACGCGGTAGGCGTCCACGGCCCGGCCGTCGTCGGCGGTCTGCTGGCGGTTGGGCTGTTCGCCCTCCTGCAGTTCGGGGCCTTCGTCGGAGGCCTGGCCGTCAGGGTCGGCGGGCGCGCCTTCGGGGCGGCTCTCGCGTTCATCCTCCGAAGACTGATCGTCGGCGTCGCCCTCCATCGACTGCGAGCCTTCGCCGCCGTCCTCCTCTTCTTCCTCATCCTGATCGTCGTCAGACGCAGGATCCTGGGGGTCCGGCTCCTCGTCGCCGGGATCTTCGGACGCGTCCTCGCCGCGCCCGTCGGCGGGATCGAGGTCAAGCGCGCGCAGCACCTCGCGCAGCTTCAGGGCGAAGACGGCCTGATCACCCGCCGCAGCCGCCAGGGCGTCCAGCTTCTCGCCCGCCTTGGCCTCGATATTGGCGCGCACCAGATCCAGCATGGCCCTGGCGCCGTCCGGGGCAGGCCGTCCGGTCAGCCGTTCGCGCACCAGCAGGGCCACGGCCTCGGACACCGGCACCCGCTCCGGCTCGTTGATGCGCAGGGCGCCCGTCCGCTCCAGGCGCGTGACCAGGGCGGCGTCCAGATTGCCGCGCACCCCGGCCAGAAACTCGGACCCGACCGCCTCGACCCGCGCCTGCTCGGCGGCCTCGAACACCTCGGCGGCCTTGCTGTCGGTGGGGCGCAGCCGCCCGTCGACTGCCGGATCATGATTGGCCAGACGCAGGGCCAGCCGGTCGGCCTGACCGCGCAGCGACGCGCTTTCAGGCCCGGACGGATCGCGCGGCGGATGGGGCAGGGTCAGGACGCCGCCAACCATTTTCGGCCCGTCAGAGCCGAACACGACTTCCAGTTCCGGCTGTTCAGCCAGGGCGCGGGCGGCATGGCCCAGCGCGCGCTTGAAGGTTTCGGCGGGAGTATCCGGGGCGGCCATGCCTTCAGTTAGTCGCTAACCGCGCGCGATAAAAGCGCTCTCAGCCCTGTTTTAGAATCGGCACCCGGCGGCCGTAGGTCAGGCAGCGCCACACCCACTCCAACGGCCCCATGCTGAACCGCGCCAGCCACAGCGGCGACCAGATCAGCTGCAGCGCCCAGACGACGACAACCACGCCCCACTGCCCGACATAATCCACCTGTCCGAACAGGCGCGGTCCCCACGGCATGTAGAAGAGGGTGGTCATGATCAGGGTCTGGGTCAGATAGTTGGTGAAGGCCATCCGCCCCACCGGCCTCAACGCCGCCGTCGCCCAGTCCAGACCGCGCGTGGTCAACAGGATGATCAGGCTGGCGTAACCCAGGGTGATCAGGATCGGGAAAGCCATGGCCGCATCCGCCAGACCACCGGTCGGATGGCCGCCCGCAGGCGCCATGACCTCGATCCATTTCAGCCCGCCCAGCAGGGCCAGCACGGCGGCGCCGACAGCGGCCACAGCCAGATAGGTCCGCGTCGAGGCCTGTCCGCCAAAGAAGCCCGACTTGAACAGCCCCATGCCCAGCATCATCAGCGGGATGGTCGAAAAGACGAACACGGTCACGCTCATGCCCTGGACGAACAGCCAGGCCGACAGGTTCTGCCCCATGGCCGCGCCCCAGCCGCTGCGATAGGCGGCGATGGAGGCCTGAACGGCGGCGATGTCGAAACCGGGCGCCCCGCCCTGCATCTCATTGACCAGAGCCTCAGGGCCCGACACCGCCAACCAGGCCATGACCGCGTGCAGCCCCCCCATCACCAGCGTCGCCCCCAGGCCGATGGCGATCAGACGCCGGGCGGACATCGACCGCATCAGCATCACGAACAGACCGGACCAGGCGTAGAGCAGCAGCACGTCGCCGTACCACAAGGCCAGACCATGGATCAGGCCGATGACCGCCAGCCAGAACAGGCGCCGCCGCAACAGACGCCCGCGCGCCGCATCGCTGCGCTCGCCGCCGACCAGATACAGGGACGCCCCGAACAGCAGGGCGAACAGGGTCAGGAATTTCTGCTCGAAGAAGACCTCGACCGCCCAACGCGCCACGGCGTTGGCGCCGACCAGCGCAAACGGGCTTAGCGCAGGCTCGCCATAGGCCATGAAGGGCAATGAGAAAGCCGAGGCGTTGACCGCCAGTATGCCCAGGATCGCCAGCCCCCGCATGGCGTCCAGAGACGCGATGCGCAGACGCGGCGCGACCGGGGACAGGGCCTGAATTCCAGCTGCGTCAGACATCGGATCCCCCAAGCCTCGCCCGTTCTATTCAGGTCCTGGGCATCAATCCCAGGCGATCCTTGACCACTGGCTTGGCCTCAAACGCGATGAAGGCCGCGCATAGGCCCGCCCACAGGCCGTAGCTGATGCCGACGATGATCGACAGGGGCAGGGCGCCCACGCCGAAGATCAGCAGGGTGGTCTCTGCGGCGCCCAGGGCCTGCATGACGTTGCCCGACGCCATCGCGCCCAGCGCCGTCAGGGCCAGGGCCATGACCACCTGAAGCACCGCCGCCAGCAGTCCGCCGAACAGCATGAAGCGCCAGACCACGCCCAGGCGCGAACCCGGCCTGCCGTTGCGGCGACGCTCGACCTGCACCCGCCACAGGCCCAGCGGCGCGGCGATCAGGCCGATGACCAGCACCATCAGCCGCCAGTCCAGCTCCCAGCCCGGCATCCATGAACTGGGCGGCCAGATCGGCAGGGTCAGGATCAGCGGCGGCCAGGCGGCCCCGACCAGGGCGGCGGCGATCGCGAAGACAGAGCCCGGACGCTCGACGATCCGCGCCTGACCGGGCAGATCCTCATAGCTCTCGAACCGGCCGCTCATCGTGTCGGCACCGGGGTTTCGCCCGAATAGTCATAGAAGCCGCGCCCGCTCTTGCGGCCCAGCCACCCCGCCTCGACATATTTCACCAGCAGCGGACAGGGCCGGTATTTGCTGTCGGCCAAGCCGTCGTACAGCACGTTCATGATGGCCAGCACCACGTCCAGCCCCATGAAGTCGGCCAGCTCCAGCGGCCCCATCGGGTGATTGGCGCCCAGACGCAGGGCCTTGTCGATTGAGGCGACATTGCCGACCCCTTCATACAGGGCGAAAATCGCCTCATTCATCATCGGCACCAGGATGCGGTTGACGATGAAGGCCGGGAAATCCTCGGCGTCCGTGGTGGTCTTGCCCAGGCTCTCGGCGAAGGCGACGGCGGCGGAGTGGGTCTCGGCCGAGGTGGCGATGCCGCGGATGATCTCCACCAGCTTCATCACCGGCGCGGGCTTCATGAAGTGCAGGCCCACGAACCGGTCGGGCCGGTCCGTCGCCGAGGCCAGACGGGTGATCGAGATCGAGGAGGTGTTGGACGCCAGCAGCGTCTGCGGCCCCAGATGCGGAATGACCTGGGCGTAGACGCCCTTCTTGACCGCCTCGTCCTCCAGCGCCGCCTCGATCACCAGGTCTGCGCCCGTGACGGCGTCTGCGATGGTGGTGACGGCGGTGATGCGTTTCAGGGCCGCATCGGCGTCGGCCTGGGCGATCAGGCCGCGGCCCGTATGACGCGCCAGACTGGCCGCGATCTCGCCCTGGGCCAAGGGCAGGCGCTGGGCGTTCACGTCATAAAGCCGGACAGAATAACCGCCCAGGGACACCGCGTGGGCGATGCCTGCGCCCATCTGTCCGGCGCCGATGACGGCGACTGTGGAGATCGTGCTCATGAACCGTGGTCGAAAATGGTCGGGGCGGGCACCTTAGGAAGGTGCGAGCGCGGCGCAAGGGGCCATCGGCGCCCCAAGGTCAGATTCCGACCCGTTCGTGTCGCTGCGAACCCCGGTCCGGACCGCCGGGCGCGTCCGGCGGTTGCGTCTCAGCCCAGCATGGCGATCAGAGCGGGCGCCGCCGAGCGGTTGAACAGCACGGTCACGAACTGCAGCAGCAGGATCACCACGATGGGCGAGATGTCGATGCCGCCCAGGCTGGGGATCATGCGGCGGAACGGCTCCAGCAGCGGGCTGGTGATCCGGTCCAGGAAGGTTCCCACCGAATAGACGAAACGATTGCGGTAGTTGACCACGTCAAAGGCCACCAGCCAGCTCAGGATGGCCTGCGCGATGATGAACCAGATCATCAGACTGATGATGGTGTTGATCAGCCAGACGATGGCGTAACCCATGAAGTGTCTCCCTAGAGCGAAACCGGCTTCTAGACTGTCGCCCGCCGCCCGACAATCCAGGCGTCGTCCCTGCGCCCATTGCGCGCACAAGCCCGTTGACACCGCGCCCGCGCCCCTCTTATGTCCCGACCTCGCCTGGGGCCCGATCCAGCACTGGAAACGGGGCCGTAGCTCAGTTGGTAGAGCGCGTCGTTCGCAATGACGAGGTCAGGGGTTCGACTCCCCTCGGCTCCACCAGGCGGTCCGCAGAAATCAGATCGACCACCGTAACTCGCTCTTAAGCGCAACCGCGCCATGTTGTGCGCATGGATCGTCGTGCACTCTTGGGTCTGGCCGCTGTGGCGGCGGCTGCTGCTCCGGCCAAGGCGTCGTCGGGTGGGGCTGCGCCTGCGTCGGCGGAGACCTATTTCCGGCTGCCGGTCGTGACGGCCACCATCTTGCTGGCCAATGGTCGTAGGGGCGTGCTGTCGATCGAGACGGGCGTCGATGTTCCGGATGTGGCGCTGAGGGCGCGGGTGCAGGCGTCGGGGCCGCGATTGCGCTCGGCCTATAATGAGGCGGCCCAGAGGTTCGCCAACGGGATGCGGCCCGGAATGCCGCCCGACGTCGATCAACTTGCGGCGGCCCTGCAGGCGGCGACCAATGCCGCCTTGGGCCGGGCGGGCGCGCGGCTGCTGCTGGGCACGGTGATGGCGCTCTGACGCCGCCCCCGCTCAACCTCTACAGGAACGAATAGGGGTCCACGTCCACCGTCAGGCGGACCGAACCCGGAACCTTAACCCGCGACAGCCAGGCGCGCAGGAAGGCCTGGATGTTCACGTCCCGGTCGGCGCGCACCAGCAGCCGCTTGCGCCTGCGTCCCCGCACCAGGGCCAGAGGCGCGTCGGCGGGGCCGTAAACCTCCAGCCGCTCGGCGTTGGGAATGGCCTGGGCCAGATCATTGGACAGCTTCTCGACCGCCTGCGCATTCTCGCTGGACAGGATGATCGCCGCCAGACGGCCATAGGGCGGCAGGGACGCGGCCTCGCGCTCGGCCATCTCGGCCTCGACGAAGGCGTCGCGATCCCCGGCGGCCAGGGCCATCAGCACCGGATGTTCGGGCGTCCAGGTCTGGAGCAGGGCCCGTCCCGGCTTGTCCGCACGACCCGCCCGACCTGTCGCCTGGGCCAGCAGTTGATAGGTGCGTTCGGCCGCGCGCAGGTCGCCGCCGCGAAGCCCTAGGTCCGCGTCCACCACGCCCACAAGCGTCAGCCCGGGGAAATTATGCCCCTTGGCCGCCGCCTGGGTGGCGACCAGAATATCGATCTCGCCGTCCGTCATCCGCTGGATCAGGGCGCGAGCGGACTTGCCGTCCGGCACGGTGTCGGAGCTGAAGACGGCGGTGCGGGCCTCGGGGAACAGCTGGCGGACCTCCTCCTCGACCCGTTCGACGCCGGGGCCGACGGAGACCAGCGAATCCTCAGCCCCGCATGACGGGCACAGCTTGGGTCGCGGCATGGAGAAGCCGGTCAGATGGCAGACCAGCCGCCCGGTGTAGCGATGCTCGACCAGCCAGCTGTCGGTGTCGGGTGCGGTCAGCCGATGTCCGCAGGCCCGGCACAGGACCACGGGCGCATAGCCGCGCCGGTTCAGGAACAGCAGCACCTGCTCCTTGCGGATCAGGGTCTCGCCGATGGCTTCGCGCAGGGGCTGGGACAGCCAGGTCTGGGGACCAGGCGGGTTCTGGCGCAGGTCCAGCAGGGCGATGTCCGGCATCACCGCCACGCCGTGACGCGCGCCCAGCTTCAGCCAGGCGTAGCGCCCCTGCTGGGCGTTCCACAGGGTCTCCAGCGATGGCGTCGCCGAGGCCAGGACCACCGCCGCCCCCTCGATCCGCGCCCGCGCCACAGCCAGATCGCGGCCATGATAGACCAGGCCCTCCTCCTGTTTGAACGAGGTGTCGTGCTCTTCGTCCACGATCACCAGGCGCAGGTTGACGAAGGGCAGGAACAGGGCCGAACGGGCGCCGACGACGATGTTGCAGCGGCCTGCCGACACCGCCTCCCACACCTGACGACGGCGGGGCGGGGCGACGCCGGAATGCCATTCGGCGGGGGCGGCGCCGAAACGGGCGGCGATCCGCTCGATCAGGGCCTGGGTCAGGGCGATCTCGGGCAGCAGGATCAGGATCTGCGCCGTCGGCTCGGCGCGCAGCACCCGCGCGATGGCCTCCAGATAGGCCTCGGTCTTGCCCGAACCGGTCACCCCGTCCAGCAGAAAGGGCTTGAAGCCGCCGTCAGCCACGCCCTGGGACAGGGCCTCGGCCGCCGCCGCCTGATCGCTGTTCAAAGTGGCGGGGGCATGGTCGGGATCGGGAGCGTCGAAGGCCGCCTCCGCCGTGATCTCGACCGTCTCCAGCACCCCCTCGTCGACCAGTCCCTTGATGACGCCGGAGGACACCGCGGCGGCGCGGGCCAGATCGGCAGGCGTCAGGGTCTGTGCGCCCAGGGCCTCCAGCACCGCCAGACGGGCCGGCGTGGCGCGAAGAGGCTGACGGCGCTCCACCCGGCGCACCCGGCGTTCAGGTCGCGGACGCGGCGCCCGCAGCCCCTTCAGGGCCGTCGCCGCCATCTCGCCCGGCGGCGACAGGGTCCACCGTGCAGCCCATTCGACAAAGTCCACCACGCGCGGCGGCAGGGGCGGATCATCCAGACGCGCGTCCACCGCCTTCAGCCGCCGGTTCGATCCGGTCGTCTCGAACACCTCGGCGACCACGCCGCGCACCAGGCGCGGGCCGAGCGGCGCCGCCACCTGATCGCCGCGCGTCAGGTTCAGCCCCTCGGGGACTTCATAATCGAAGGCCTCCGGCACCGGCAGGGGAATGAGGACCGAGGCGACTTTCACCGAACGGCGCCCTCGGCTATGAAGCCGGACATGAAACTCTTTCTCGACACCGCCGACATCGCCTCCATCAAGGAACTGCTGCCCACGGGCATGGTCGATGGGGTCACCACCAATCCGTCGCTGATCGCCAAGTCGGGTCGGAACATCGCCGAGGTCATTGCTGAGATTTGCGCGCTCGTCGAGGGGCCGATCTCTGCAGAGGCCGTCGCGACCGATTTCGAGACCATGGTCAAGGAAGGCGACAAGCTGGCCGCCATCGCCCCGAACGTCGTGGTGAAGCTGCCCCTGACCTGGGACGGGCTGCGGGCCTGCCGCGTGTTTTCGGACAAGGGGATCAAGACCAACGTCACCCTGTGCTTCTCGGCGGCCCAGGCCATGCTGGCGGCCAAGGCGGGCGCGACCTTCGTGTCGCCCTTCGTCGGTCGTCTGGAGGACAATGGCGCGGACGGCATCGCCCTGCTGGAGGAAATCCGCGTCCTGTATGACGTGCATGGCTTCGAGACGGAAATCCTGGCCGCGTCGCTGCGCAATGTCGCCCATGTGACCGCCGCCGCCGTCGCCGGATCGGACGCCGCCACCTTCGGCGCGGACACTTTCAAGGCCCTGGTAAAGCACCCGTTAACCGACAAGGGGCTTGATGCCTTCCTGGCGGACTGGGGCAAGACCGGCCAGTCGATTCTGTAACATCGCGTTCTCGGAGAGGTCTCTTGAGCGATTCATTGGGCCTCTTTGAAACGTCGGAAACGGACGCAACCCCGCATCTGGGCGACAATCTGCATTGGCCCGAGGTGCGCGGCTGGTTGCAGACCCATCCCCAGACCCTGCTGGACGACCGGTCCCTGCTGGAGGAGATCGGTCTGCGTCCGCATGGCCGCAATGTCGTGGATTTCGGCGCCGCCGCCCTGACCCGGCTCGAAGCTGTGGTCGAGCGCGAGACGGGCGCCCGGCGCGAGGTCGAGACCATCGCCCGCGCCAATTTCGCCGCCCAGACCCAGACCCATGTCGCCACCCTGGACCTGATGGAGGCGCGCAACCATTCCGACCTGGCCCGTCGGCTGGACGGGGCGGCCCAGGGTCGGTTCGGCCTGGCAGGCGCCGCCATCGCCATGGAGAAGCCCGGCGGCGTGCCGTTCGGCTGGCGCGCGCTGGAAGAAGGCGACGTCGACAATCTGCTGGGCGAACACGGCCTGATCTGGCTTGGCCCGATGATCGAGGGGCTGAACTTCTTCGGCGCCGTCGAGGATCAGGTGAAGTCCATCGCCCTGGTCCGCATGGCCCCGCATCTGACGCCGGGCGAACCGCCGCGCCCCTGCATCTGCGCCTTCGGCTCGCCCGAAGAAGACGGCTTCACCCCCAATATGGGCTGCGAACTGGCGGCCTTCCTGGCGCGGGTGACCGAACGGATGGCTGAGCGATGGCCGGTGCTGGTCTGACCGTCGGCAAGTCATTCACCGTCACCCTCGGGCTTGACCCGAGGACCGGATGCGCCGTCGCAAATGCGGAAGGCCTAGCGCACAAGCCCCAAGGTTCGTCTCGCTCCTCGCCCGATCCTCGGGTCAAGCCCGAGAATGACGGATGGAGAATGGGCCAATGACCGCCTCCGACGCCCTCATGGCCTGGCTGGAGCATCTGGCGCATGAGCGGCGGCTGTCGCCCCGGACGCTGGAGGCCTATGGCCATATCGGGCGGCTCTATGTCGCCTTTCTGGAGCGTCATCGCGGCGAGACCCTGTCGCTGAAGGCCATGGGAACCATCACCGCCGCCGAGGTCCGCGCCCATATGGCCGAGCGACGCCAAGGTTCAAAGGAGGCCGGGGATCATCCTCTCGGCGCGCGGTCGCTAAGCCAGAGCCTGTCGGCCATTCGCGGATTTCACGCCTTTCTGGACCGGCGGATGGACACGCCCGCCCCGCAGTTGGCCCTGGTGCGCGGTCCGCGCGTCAAGCCGTCCCTGCCCCGTCCGGTGACCGAAGATCAGGCGCGCGGCCTCTTGGCCGAACCGGACGCCGATCCCGACGCCGAACCGTGGGAGGCTGCGCGCGACCGGGCCGTCCTGACCCTGCTGTACGGCTGCGGCCTGCGGATATCAGAGGCCCTGAGCCTGACCCGCGCCGACGCCCCGCTAGGTGAGACGGTGCGCATCATCGGCAAGGGATCGAAGACCCGGATCGTGCCGGTCCTGCCCGCCGTGCGCGAAGCGGTGGACACCTATCTGGCGCTGCAGCCTTTCCCGCTTCAGCCGAGCGACGCCCTGTTCCGCGCCCGACGCGGCGGACCGCTCAGCCCCCGTCACGTTCAGGCCAGCGTCCAGAGGCTGCGCGGACGGCTGGGGCTGCCGGAGCGCACCACGCCCCACGCCCTGCGCCACAGTTTCGCGACCCATCTGCTAGGGGCAGGCGCCGACCTGCGGTCGATCCAGGAGCTTCTCGGCCACGCCAGTCTGTCGACGACCCAGAAATACACCGGCGTCGACGCCGATAGACTTTTGAACGCCTATGCGGCGGCCCACCCCCGCGCCTAGATTGGGCGCATGAGCCACGACATTCTCGCCATCGGCCTGCCCGGCCTCGCCGATGATCTTCTGACCCGCCGCGCCCCGTCGCTGGGCTGGACCGTGCATCGTCCCGGCCCGGATGGCCTGCCCCCGCCGCAGGCGGCCGAACGCATCACCGCCATAGCCGCCGCCGGATCGTCGCCTGTCGACGCCCGGCTGATCGACGCCTTGCCGAACCTGAAGATCATCTCGGTCCATGCCGTCGGCTATGATCTGGTCGATCTGGCCCACGCCCGGTCGCGCGGGATCGTGGTCACCCATACGCCGGATGTGCTGAACGACGATGTGGCGGACATGGCCCTGCTGCTGACGCTGGCGACCCTGCGACGCCTGCCCGCGATGGACGCCTATGTCCGCGCCGGACGCTGGGCTGAGGAAGGGCCGCCGCCCCTGTCGCGCACCGCCAGCGGCCTGCGCTACGGCCTGTTGGGTCTGGGTCGGATCGGTCAGGCCATCGCCAGCCGTCTGGCCCCCTTCGCCGGAAAGATCGCCTATCACACCCGCAACCCCGTCGCGGGCGCGCCGTGGCGGCATGAACCCCGGCTGGTCGATCTGGCCGCCTCGGTCGATGTGCTGATCGTCATCGTGCCGGGCGGCACCGCGACGCGCGGCCTGGTCTCGGCTGAGGTTCTGGAAGCGCTTGGCCCCACCGGGGTCCTGATCAATGTCGCGCGCGGCGAGGTGGTGGATCAGACGGCGCTGGTCGAGGCCCTGACCCACGGCCGTCTGGGCGGCGCAGGGCTGGACGTCTTCGCCGACGAACCCAATGTGCCGCAGGCCTTGATCGACAGCGACCGCTGCGTCCTTGCGCCCCACGTCGCCTCGGCCACCGTCGAGACCCGCACAGCCATGGCCGAACGGATGATCGCCAATCTGCAGGCCGTCTTCGCCGGCAAGCCGCCCGTTTCGCCGGTTCCTGACTGAGCCTTAGCGGTTAAGCTGAACTGGCGCCTCCGACGCACGCTCGCCGATCACCCGGCCCAGGGCGCGCGGCTGATCCGGAACAGCGTAGCTGATCGGCGACGGGCAGTTGTTTTGATCGCGACGATCCAGAAGCATGTATTTTCGGACCCGCCCGTCCGCAGTCTGTGCGCCATCGAAACGTAGGGTCGATGGCCCAGACCCCGCCGATGCCGACGGCTGGAAATCGACCGAAACGATCCCATCACCACAGGCCTCAGGAACCCGGTTCATAACGGAAGCGATAGGCGATTGACTGACGATAGGCGGCGATGGCGGCGACGAAACAGCCAACTGGCCGGACAGGGCAAGCGCGAGAAGGGTCAGCATGGGCAGCCTCCTGTGGTGGACCAAGACTACTGCCGCAACTCAGGATTGGCCAGCCGCACGATGTCCGTTCTTTTTCTTCAGGATGACGAGCAGGCTCGGCTTTTCCGTCATCAGTGAAGGTCTATAGTTCGTCACGGCCCGCTGGGGCTTGAGGAGGACAGGCGTTTGCGCCCGCCAGTTCACGATCCGACGCCGCCGACCGCATCGCGACGCGATGCGCTGGGCCTCTTGGCCTCAACCCCCTTTCTGGCCGCCGCCCAGGATCAGTCCTCACCCTCCGAAGAAGTGCGGCTGCTGCAGAACCTGCTGACCCGGATGGGGGTCGAGGTCCGGTTGGAGGGCGACAGTCCGCGTCTGTTCTTCATCGACACCGGCGCCGAGGCCAGCGCCGTCTCCGTTGAACTGGCCCAGAGCCTGGGCCTGCCGCCCGGCCCTTCGGTCAATGTGCACGGGGTCACCGCCGCCGAGATCACGCCGACGGTGCGGGTCGCCCGGATCGACATCGGACGCCAGAGTTTCACCGACCTGACCCTTCCGGTCTTTCCCCGCAGTCTTCTGGGCGCCGACGGCCTGCTGGGGCTGGACCTGCTGTCGCGGTTCCGCCTGACCCTGGACATGAGCGCGCGGCGGGTGACCCTTTCACAGTCGGGCTCCCGCGACGCCCCTGTCCTACGCGACGCCCAGGCCAGCTACAGCCTGCGGCAGCGAGAGGTCGTCGTCACCGGGCGCCGGGGCCAATCCGGTCAGTTGATCCTGACCCGGGTCGAAGCGGATGGCGTCGACGTGTCCGCCTTCATCGACAGCGGGGCGCAGTATTCCATCGGCAACCTGGCCCTCATGCGGGCGGTCGGGGTCAGCCAGTCCAATGACGCCGCCCGCATGGTCCGTCTGCTCGGCATTGTCGGCGGCGGGGTCACGGCCCAGACGGGAACCGTGCGGTCGCTGAAGGTGGCGGGCCGGTCGCTGGGTCCGACGCCCCTGCTGTTCGCCGACCTGCACGCCTTTCGCATCATGAACCTGATCGAGCAGCCGGCCCTGCTGCTGGGCGGCGACCTCCTGACCCGGTTCAGCCGCATCAGCCTGGACTACGGCCGCAACCGCGTGACCTTCGGCGGCCTGCTTCGCCGCCCTGCGCCCAGACCCGAGGTCAGATCGCCTTGATCGCCCCGCCGTCCAGACGGATCAGCGAGCCGGTGACATAGGCGGCCAACGGGCTGGCCAGGAAGGCGGCGGTGGCGCCGAACTCCTCGGTCGTGCCGATGCGGCCGACGGGAATGGATTTCACCGATTCCGCGCGAGCCTCCGCAGGGGTCACGCCGGTGCGTTCGGCGGCGGACTTGTCCAGGCTCTGGATGCGCGGGGTGTCGATGCGGCCTGGCAGCAGGGTGTTGACCGTCACCCCGTCGGGGCCGACCTCATTGGCCAGGGTCTTGGCCCAGGCCGCGACCGAGGCCCGCAGGGTGTTGGACACGCCCAGCGCCGCCGACGGCTCCACCACCGTGATCGAGGCGACGTTCAGAATGCGGCCCCATCCCGCCGCCCGCATGCGAGGCAGCACCCGGTCCGTCAGGCGGAAGACCGACAGCACCATGGATTCGAAATGATCGCGCCATACCGACGGCTCCAGGTTCGACACGCCCGACGGCGGCGGTCCGCCCGTATTGTTCAGCAGGATCTCGATATGGCCGCCCAGCAGCTCCTCAGCCAGGTCGGCGGCTTTGAGCAGGGCCTCGTGATCGGACAGATCGGCGGTGACCGCCACCGCCTTGCCGGGACCTGCGGCATTCAGTTCGTCGGCGACCGCCTGAAGCTTGGCCGCATCGCGCGACAGCAGGGCGACATGGGCGCCTTCCGCGACCAGCGCCGTCGCCACCGCCCGGCCCAGACCCGAGGATCCGCCGCAGATCAGGGCGCGTTTTCCGGTCAGTTTCAGGTCCATGTCGATCTCCTTGCTGGGCGTCGCCTTCCATATCGGCGCTGAAGCGCGATCCGCAACGCGTCGTTAACCGACAAAGCGCACCCTTCGTCGCCTATGGCCTTCGCGACAGGCCGGGAGGGGCCGTCATGTCGACCAAGATGACTTCGAGCACACGCCGCTACAGCGACCATTTCGAACCGCAGGACACCGACCCGCAGGAGCAGCGCCGCCTGCGCGGCCAGCTGGAGCAGATCGACTACGCCGCCTATGTCGCCAACCGCGAGATCATCGGCCAGAGCCTGAACGGCCTGGACGCCGCGGCGATGCAGAAACTGGCGGTGCTGACGGCGACGGCGCGGGCCAAATGGGCGGCGGAGGCGCTGCGCCTGGCCCATTCAGGATCGCCGGTCACGCCCGACCAGGCCGCTCGCCTGACGGCCGCACGCACCGCCTTTGAGGAATTGGTCGAGGTCTATGACGCCCTGCGGCGCATGGTTGAGCGCGGATATGTCAGTCTGAAGGCCTGATCGACCCACATATAAGGATTTCCTTATATGTTTATTGCTCCAGGAAGCCTGTCGGGTTAAGGAGGGCTCAAATCCCTCGTTCGACCCCATTCGGCCCCATCCGGCCAGGAGCCTGACCATGACCGACTATATTGTTCGCGACATCACCCTGGCCGACTGGGGCAATAAGGAAATCGCGATCGCCGAAACCGAAATGCCGGGCCTGATGGCGCTGCGCGACGAATTCGGCGCCAGCCAGCCGCTGAAGGGCGCCCGCATCGCCGGTTCGCTGCACATGACCATCCAGACGGCGGTCCTGATCCAGACGCTGGAAGCCCTGGGCGCCGAAGTGCGCTGGGCCTCGTGCAACATCTTCTCGACCCAGGACCACGCCGCCGCCGCCATCGCGGCCAACGGCACCCCGGTCTTCGCCACCAAGGGCGAGACGCTGGTGGAATACTGGGACTATGCGCACAAGATCTTCGAATGGGCTGACGGCGGCTATCCGAACCTGATCCTGGACGACGGCGGCGACGCCACCCTGCTGACCGTTCTGGGTCCCAAGGCCGAGAAGGACATCTCGGTCCTGGCCAACCCGCAGAACGAAGAAGAAGAAGCCCTGTTCGCGGTGATGAAGCGCTACATCGCCGAAAAGCCCGGCTTCTATTCGGCCATCCGCGACGCCATCGGCGGCGTGTCGGAAGAAACCACCACAGGCGTGCACCGCCTGTACCAGATGGCCGAAAAGGGCGAGCTGCCCTTCCCCGCCATCAACGTCAACGACAGCGTCACCAAGTCGAAGTTCGACAACCTGTACGGCTGCCGTGAGAGCCTGGTCGACGCCATCCGTCGCGGCACCGACGTCATGCTGTCGGGCAAGGTCGCCGTGGTCTGCGGTTACGGCGACGTGGGCAAGGGCTCGGCCGCTTCGCTGCGTCAGGGCGGCGCCCGCGTGATCGTCACCGAAATCGACCCGATCTGCGCCCTGCAGGCCGCGATGGAAGGCTATGAGGTCCAGACCCTGGACGACGCCGCCGACCGCGCCGACATCTATGTCACGACGACGGGCAACAAGGACGTCATCACGGTCGAGCACATGCGCCGGATGAAGAACAACGCCATCGTCTGCAACATCGGCCATTTCGACAGTGAAATTCAGGTCGCGGGCCTGAAGAACTTCAAGTGGGACGAGATCAAGCCGCAGGTCCACCACGTCGAATTCCCGGACGGCAAGAAGATCATCCTGCTGTCGGAAGGCCGTCTGGTGAACCTGGGCAACGCCACGGGCCACCCGTCCTTCGTGATGTCGGCGTCCTTCACCAACCAGACCCTGGCCCAGATCGAACTGTGGACCAACGCCGCCAAGTACGAGAACAAGGTCTACACCCTGCCCAAGCACCTTGACGAGAAGGTCGCCTTCCTGCACCTGGCCAAGCTGGGCGCCAAGCTGACCGTCCTGACCAAGGATCAGGCCGACTATATCAACGTGCCGCAAGAAGGCCCGTTCAAGGCGGATCACTACCGTTACTAAGCTCTCCCCGAGGCCGGTCCCCGCTTGCAGGGGGCCAAAATGACGAGGGCGTCTTACGACGTCCTCGTCGTCGGGGCTGGCGCCGCCGGCATGATGTGCGCCATCGAGGCGGGACGGCGCGGACGCCGGGTCCTGGTCGTCGATCACGCCGACCGACCGGGCGAAAAGATCCGCATCTCCGGCGGCGGCCGTTGCAACTTCACCAATCTGGGCTGCGGTCCGGCGAACTTCCTGGGCGAGAACCCCCGGTTCGCCACCTCGGCCCTGCGCCGCTACACCCAGCACGATTTCATCAAGCGCATCGATAGGGCCGGGATCGCCTGGCACGAAAAGACGCTGGGCCAACTGTTCTGCGACGACAGCGCCAAGCAGATCATCCGCATGCTGACGGATGACATGGCGGCGGCCGGCGTCAGCCTGAAAATGAAGACCGGCGTGGACCGTCTGGCCCGCAGCGGCGACGGCTTCACGGCCCATCTGTCCGACGGATCACAGGTCACGGCGGCGTCTCTGGTCGTGGCGACGGGCGGCAAGTCGATCCCCAAGATGGGCGCGACCGGCTGGGCCTATGAGGTCGCGCGCCAGTTCGACATCCGCGTCACCGACACCCGCCCCGCCCTGGTGCCCCTGACCTTCGAGGCCGGTCTGCTGGAGACGCTGACGCCGCTGGCGGGCGTGGCGGTGGACGCCGTCGTCGCCTCCGCCCCCGAAACCAAGGCCGAGGCCAGGACGCGCAAGGCCAGCTTCACCGAGGCCATGCTGTTCACCCACCGCGGCCTCAGCGGCCCGGCCATCCTGCAGATCAGCTCCTACTGGCGCGAGGGCGAGGCCATCGTCGCCTCGATGGCGCCGGGGCGGAACATCTTCGACGAACTGAAGGCGGCCAAGGCGGCGAACGGGCGTCAGGCGATCCACACGGCGCTCGGCCACATCATCCCCCGTCGTCTGGCCGAAAGCCTGTGCGAACGCGAAGGGGCGGCGGGCAATCTGGCGGACCTGTCCGACAAGGTGCTGCGTCGTCTGGATCAGGCGGTGAACGCCTGGAGCGTCAAACCCGTGGGATCAGAGGGCTACCGCACCGCCGAGGTCACCCTGGGCGGCGTCGATACGGCGGCCCTGGACCAGCAGACGATGCAGGCCAGGGCGGTTCCGGGCCTCTATTTCATCGGCGAAGCGGTCGATGTGACCGGCTGGCTGGGCGGCTATAATTTCCAGTGGGCCTGGTCGTCCGGCTGGGCTGCAGGCCAGAACGCCTGATCTGAAACCGCATAACGCCCCCTGCGGCCCCGCGACGCATGGCGGGGGCCAGGGGGCCTCCCTAGCTTGAAGAGGCGGGACGGGCCCCTCTGGCGCCGCTCCGGTTCGGCGCCCCTGTTCTTCCTCAGCCGGATCGAGCGATGCGATGTCGGACCGCACGGGTGCGTCGGTGCGTGGATCATTTCCCCCTCAGGATTCCATGCATCGACCCCCGTTTCCTCTGGAAACCCATGGAGCCCACATGCCCCTGTTGATGTGCCCGAACGACAACGCCGCCATGCAGACGCTGGAGCGTAACGGCGTCCAGTTCGACATGTGCCCGACCTGCCGCGGGGTCTGGCTGGATCGCGGCGAGTTGGAAAAGCTGATGGCCGCCGCCGTCGAAGAAGGCCGCGCCTCTGCGCCCCTTGCCGCCCCCCAACCCCACCATCAGGCCCCGCCCCAGCCGTGGAGCGCGCCGCATCAGCCGCGTCGTGATGACAGACGCCACGACGATCACCGCCGCGACGACGACTATCGCTATAAGAAGAAGAAACGCGACAGCATCTTCGACATCTTCGACTGAGCCGTCAGGCGGCGGATCAGGCCGCCAGTCCCGCCGTCTGCATCAGAGGTTTCAACACCGCCATCTCGCCGGGGGCGTCGGCCAGAGCCGTGCGGACCTCGGGTGCGCGCAACAGCCTGAGCGCCTCGGCCCGCGCGCGATCCGCCGCCGGGCCGATCGGCGCCGTCTCGCCCGCCGCCAGCCGCAGCAGCACGCCCAGCCTGTGCAGCGGCGCGATCTTAGCCCGGCTGATCTGGGCCGTCAGACCGACGTCGGCCTCCACCGCGCCGCCGACCACGCCGATGGCGGCCAGGATCTGGGTCTCTTCGGGTTCGCCCAGATGCGATATGCGCACCGAACGCTGCAGCCGCGCCAGCGTCGCCAGCCTCTGCGCCGCCGTCGGTCCGCCCGGCGTCGATTGCCGCATCTCGGTCTCGAATCTAAGCGCGGCGATACAGGCCAGAAGCCAGCGCGCCGCCGCCCGCTTGCTGGCCCCGCCGGTGACGTTCTCGCACAGCCGCGCCAGTTGTTCGGCCTCGGCCAGGGCGGTCGGGCAATCCTTGACATAGGCGGCGACGAAATCGGCGGCGACCAGGCGTCTGGAGCGTTCGATGAAGGCGTTCTGGACCTCTTCCAGGCTCAGCAGCCGTCCCGCCGAAGCCGTCAGCCCCATGGCCAGAACGCGCAGAATATCGATCTCGCCGACCGGGTCAGAGGGCCGCAGGCGGCGCTGCCCCGTCAGTTCGCGCACCACTATCCGCGTCAGCGAGGCGGTCAGCAGCGACGATCCGCCCGCCGCCAGATGATCGCCCAGCCGCCTTGCCGGCCCCTCGACCTGCGGGGTCAGACGCGCCATCCGACCGTCCACTGCGACCAGGGCCTCGACCTCGCGCGGGGCGATCATGCGGATCACGGCGGCCAGATTGGCGCCCAGATCCAGCGACGGCTCCAGAATCTCGACCACATTGGCCCGCACAGCCAGCATCTCGGCGGCGATCTGTTCGACGGCGCCCAGCACCAGGGCGCGTTCCGGTCCATCCGCCGGTGCAGAGGCGACCAGGTCCATCAGGGCGTCCAGACGCGCCCGCGCGCCCTTCTTGCCGGCCAGGGCCTGCGACACCACGCCCCCCATCGCAAAGACCCGCTCCGGCTCATCGACCAGACGGCGCGCCACATCCGCGACCGACGCCTTGTCCAGCGCCGGAAACCGTCCGTCCCGTCGCGCTTTCAGCAGCCGGGCCACCGTGGCGTCCGCCAGCCGCTGATAGTGCCGGATCATGGCGTGGACCTCCTGGCCCGAGGCCTGGGCCTCCGGCACGGCGATCTTCTGCACCGCGTGCTGCAGTTCCACGCCCGACGCCTCCAGAAGCTCGGCCAGATCGGGTCGGTGCAACAGTTCGAACGCCGTCACGCCCTGACGTTTCAGCCAGTCCTCCAGCACCCGCGCCACCAGCATCCGCGCATGGGGGGCGTAAAGCTCGACCGGGGTGCTGCAGGCCGGGCGTGTTTCGGTCTCGGACGAGGTTTTCACCTTCTGCTCCGGCAAGCCCAGGTTCAGGATGACGACGCTCTGAAACGCCATCGTATCCGGATCCAGCGTCTCTTTGGTGACACGCACGGCGACGGCCTGTTTGGCGTCGATGTGCTCGCGCCCCGCCTCGACCGCATGCCTGCGGTTCTCCGACGCAATCAGCAGGGCCCAGTCGGACAGGGCCGTCTTGCGAACATAGACTTCGTAATGGATCGGCCCGGCCATGCCCGCTTCTAACCGGGGAAGCCTTTAAGGACCGGTTGCAGACCAGGCTGAACGATGAATTTTCCGCGAGACGACGGAGGCGAGGACCTCCTTACGTTGAAATCATGTCATGAAGGGCCAATTAAACGGCCCTATTGTGAACCAGATCGAACGGTTACGCTTGCCGTGCGTTCTCGCTCGCGGGAACGTTAAGTTCAGGAGAAGCCCTTTGGCGAACATCACTCTGGTCGACGACGACGAGAACATCGTCGCCTCCGTCTCACTGGCGTTGGAAAGTCACGGCCACAAGATCACGGCCTATCACGACGGGGCCGCGGGCCTTGCGGCGCTGGAGAGCACGCCGCCGGATCTGGCGATCCTCGATGTGAAGATGCCGCGCATGGACGGCATGGAGGTGCTGCGCCGCCTGCGTCAGACCTCGCAGATTCCGGTCATCATGCTGACGTCCAAGGACGAGGAGATCGACGAGATTCTCGGCTTCAACCTCGGCGCCGACGACTACATCCACAAGCCATTCAGCCAGCGTCTGCTGATCGAGCGGGTCAAGGCGCTGCTGCGCCGCACCGGCGCCGACGGCATCGAGGCCGAACCCACCGCCGACATCTCGGGCAAGGCCATCAAGCGCGGCAAGCTGTCGCTGGACCCCGCCCGCCACGAATCCATGTGGGACGGCAAGCCGGTCAAGCTGACCGTCACCGAGTTCCTGCTGCTCCAGGCCCTGGCCCAGCGCCCCGGCTTTGTTAAGAGCCGCGACAACCTGATGGACGCCGCCTACGACGATCAGGTCTATGTCGACGACCGCACCATCGACAGCCACGTGAAGCGGATGCGCAAGAAGTTCCGCGCCGTGGACAACGAATTCGACGCGATCGAGACCCTGTATGGCGTCGGCTACCGCTACCGCGAAAGCTGACCTCTCCGGGCCTCGGCCCGAGGATGAAACGCCCGCCCGCCGAAGACGCTTCCGCTTCGGCGGCTCGCGGCTGGGCGGTTTCATCCTCTCGCTCAATCTGCTCAGCCTTCTGATCCTGTTCGGCGGCGCCCTGCTGCTGAACGAATGGCGCCAGGGCCTGATCGAGGCGCGCCAGGAATCCCTGACCGTTCAGGCCGAACTGCTGGCCAACGTGCTGCGCGAAGAGGGGGTGACGCGCGGCGTCCCCACGCCCGAACTGGACCTGGAGCGCGCCTCCATCTGGCTGACCGACCGCTTCATCCCGGCGGGCCAGCGGGTGCGCCTGTATGACAGCAACGGCCTTCTGGTCGTCGATTCCTATCAGGTGACCGAGGCCGTCAGCGGCCAGCCTCTGGGCGCGGCGCAGGCCGCCGGAACCCCCGTCGCCGACGACAGCCGCAAGAAGGCCCGTGCAGCGGCGGAAGCCGAAAAGGCCGAGGCCGCCATTCGCGGCGAGGTCAACGCCGCCCTCGACGGCCGCTCCGTCGTCACCGTCCGCCGCAATGAACAGGGCGAGCGCGTCGTCTCGGTCACCATTCCCGTGCGCCATGTGCGTCAGGTGCTGGGCGCCCTGACGGTCGAGGCGGGCAATGTGGATGAAATCCTCAGCGCCCAGCGCCGCGCCCTGATGCCCTTCGCCCTGGTGGCGCTGGGGGTGAACCTGCTGGCGTCGCTGATGCTGCATCTGTTCGTGGCCCGCCCGGTCATGCGCCTGTCGGCGGCGGCGGATCAGGTGAAGCTGCAACGCGCGCGCGCCATCTCCCTGCCCGATCTTGAGGACCGCAAGGACGAGATCGGCGATCTGGCCCGGTCGCTGGAATCCATGACCGACACCCTGTCGACGCGGATGGACGCCATCGAGCGGTTCGCCGCCGACGTGTCGCACGAGATCAAAAACCCCCTGACCTCCATCCGTTCGGCGCTGGAGACCCTGCCTCTGGTCAAGACGGATGAACATCGCGAGAAGCTGACCAACCTGCTGCAGCAGGACGTACGGCGCCTGGACCGGCTGATCACCGACATCTCCAACGCCTCGCGCCTGGACGCCGAACTGTCGCGCGACCGGCCGCGCGCCATCGAACTGAACCGGCTGCTGGGCGACATCGTCAGCGTCTATGAGACCACAGCCAAGCCGGGCGACATTCCCGTGCAGTTGACCCAGCCGCAGGACTTCCTGCGCGTCATGGGCCGTGACGGGCCGCTGGGCCAGGTGTTCCGCAACCTGATCGACAACGCCCGCTCGTTCAGCCCCCCCGACGGCGTGGTGCACGTGACCCTGGAGGAGACCGACGGCGACCAGCCGATCCAGATTCGCGTCGAGGACGACGGCCCCGGCATCCCGGCCGAAAACCTGGAGACGGTGTTCGAACGCTTCTACACCTCGCGGCCCAAGGGGGCGGCCTTCGGCTCCAACTCCGGCCTTGGCCTGTCGATCGTGCGCCAGATCGCCGAGGCGCACGGCGGCCTCGCCTGGGCAGAAAACCGGCTGGCGGAAGACGGCCGGATCCTCGGCGCCCGGTTCGTGATCGCCCTGCCGGCCGTGGGCAAACGCGCATGACCCAGATTCAGCCCCTCCACGCCACTACCGTCGCCCGCTTCGGCCCGGACGGCTGGCGGGCGGTGATGCTGCTGGGGCCGTCCGGCGCGGGCAAGAGCGACCTGGGCCTGCGCCTGATCGGACGCGGCTGGCGACTGGTCAGCGACGACTACACCCGCGTCTGGGCCTCCCAGGGCGCGCTCTACGCCACGGCGCCGGTGCAGATCGCCGGAAGAATCGAAGCGCGCGGCGTGGGAATCGTGTCCGTCGAGACACGCCCTATCGCCAGAGTCGTCCTGGCCGTCGCCTGTGTTCCAGAGGCGGTCGAACGGCTTCCAGAGCCGCAGACACGGCGTTTCGAGGGAGTGGACCTGCCCCTGTTCGCCCTCGACCCGCGCCTGCCCTCCGCCCCCGACATGGTCGATGCGGCGTTGCTTACGCTTTGACCCCGCAGATAACGGGTCTATGACAGGCCTCTTGCGGTCCTGAGCGGGCGCGTCCGGGCGCCAGCCGGGGCGATGTCGACGTGCTGGGACGGTTTGGGCGGGTTGCGAGTGAAGTCCTTATGATCGGTCTGGTCATCGTCACCCACGGGGGACTGGCGTCAGAATTTCTTTCGGCGATGGAGCATGTGGTCGGCCCGCAACGCGGCGTCGCGGCCATCTGCATCGGCCCGGAAGACGACATGGAGCGTCGACGTCGCGACATCGTTGACGCGGCTGCGGCCGTGGACGACGGCGACGGCGTCATCCTCCTGACCGACATGTTCGGCGGCACCCCCTCCAACCTGGCCATCTCGGTGATGGAGCAGACCAAGGCCGAGGTCATCGCCGGCCTGAACCTGCCCATGCTGATCAAGCTGGCCAGCGTGCGCAGCCGCGAGACGCTGGAGGCCTGCGTGGCCCACGCCCAGGACGCGGGGCGCAAATACATCTCGGTCGCGTCCTGGGTTCTTGCGGGCGAAAAATGAGCGCAGCGGCCCGGTTCGACATCTGCAACACGCGCGGCCTGCACGCCCGCGCCTCGGCCAAGTTCGTCAAGCTGGCCTCCGGCTTTGAAAGCGAAATTCAGGTCACGCGCGACGGCGTCACCGTGGACGCCCGCTCGATCATGGGTCTGTTGATGCTGGGCGCCGGCATCGGCTGCAGCATCGACGTCTCGGCGGAAGGCCCGGACGCCGACGAGGCCATCGAGGCCCTGCGGGATCTGGTCGCGCGCAAGTTCGACGAAGACCAATAGACGCCACGCGGCGACGCAAACGCCACAGGCCCCTCCAAAGGTCGCAAACCCATACCCATATGGAGCGCGGCGGTTGACCCCGACGGGTCTGGCGCCTAAGCCCCGCGCAGCATCCCAAGCGCTGAACGATCAGAGGATATCATGGCCGAAGCCCCCGCTCCCTACGACGTCGTCATCATCGGCGGAGGGCCGGGCGGCTATAACGCCGCGATCCGCGCCGGACAGCTGGGCCTGAAGGTTGCCTGCGTCGAAATGCGCGGCACGCTGGGCGGCACCTGCCTTAACGTCGGCTGCATGCCGTCCAAGGCCCTGCTGCACGCCTCGGAGCTGTGGGAAGCCGCCAACGGCGAGTTCGCCAAGATCGGCATCGAGGTCTCGCCCAAGCTGAACCTGGCCCAGATGCAGAAGTCCAAGGACGAGAGCGTTCTGGGCCTGACCAAGGGCATCGAGTTCCTGTTCAAGAAGAACAAGGCCGACTGGATCAAGGGCAAGGGCAAGATCGTCGGCAAGGGTAAGGTTGAAGTCACCGCCGAGGACGGTTCGGTCCAGACGCTGGAGACCAAGAACATCGTCATCGCCACCGGCTCCGAGCCGACCCCGCTGCCGGGCGTCGCCTTCGAGGCGGGCAAGGTGATCGATTCCACCGGCGCCCTGTCGCTGCCGTCGGTGCCCAAGAAGCTGATCGTGGTCGGCGCCGGCATCATCGGCCTGGAGCTGGGTTCGGTCTGGCGCCGCCTGGGCGCCGAGGTCACCGTGGTCGAGTTCCTGGACCGGATCACGCCGGGCATGGACACCGAAGTCGCCACCACCTTCCAGCGCACCCTGACCAAACAGGGCATGAAGTTCAAACTGGGCGCCAAGGTCACGGCCGCCAAGTCGGGCAAGGACGGGGTCGAGCTGACGGTCGAGCCGTCGGCGGGCGGCGCTGCGGAAACGATCAAGGGCGACGTCGTCCTGGTCGCCATCGGCCGTCGTCCCTATACGGACGGCCTGGGTCTGGAGAGCGTGGGCGTGACGCCCGACAAGCGCGGCTTCATCGACCACGACCACTTCAAGGTTGCTGACGGCGTGTGGGTGATCGGCGACGTGACCCACGGCCCGATGCTGGCGCACAAGGCGGAAGAAGACGCCGTCGCCGCCATCGACATCATCGCGGGCAAGTACGGCCACGTCGACTACGCCCTGGTCCCCAGCGTCGTCTATACGGCCCCGGAAGTGTCGTGGGTCGGCCAGACCGAGGAGCAGCTCAAGGCCGCTGGCGTCAACTACAAGAAGGGCAAGTTCCCCTTCATCGCCAACAGCCGCGCCAAGATCAATCACGAGACCGACGGCTTCGTGAAGGTTCTGGCCGACGCCGCCACGGACAAGGTTCTGGGCGTTCACATCATCGGCCCGCAGGCCGGCGAGATGATCCACGAAGCCGCCATCACCATGAGCTTCGGCGGCGCCTCGGAAGACATCGCCCGCACCTGCCACGCCCACCCGACCCGTTCGGAAGCCGTGCGTCAGGCGGCCATGGATGTCGAAGGCTGGGCCATGCAGGCCTGATCGGCCGCACACCCTGAAAACAGAAACGGCGCGCTCCTTGCGGGGCGCGCCGTTTTTCTTTGTGCATCCCTCTCCCGCCGGGAGAGGGTTTGAGCGCACGACGGCGCAGCCGTCGTCCTGGCGCGAAAGGGTGAGGGTCCGGTGTCCGGACTGGTCCGCCGCACAACCCTCATCCGACCCTTCGGGCCACCTTCTCCCGCCGGGAGAAGGACATCGTCTCGCGACTACTCCGGGCGAACGCGCTTCTTGCGGAACGAGGGGTTCAGCACCTGCTTGCGCAGGCGGATCGACTTCGGCGTCACCTCGACCAGCTCATCGTCGTCGATATAGGCGATGGCCTGCTCCAGCGACATCTGGCGCGGCGGCGTCAGGCGGACCGACTCGTCCTTGCCCGAGGCGCGCACGTTGGTCAGTTGCTTACCCTTGATCGGGTTGACGTCCAGGTCGTCCCAACGGCTGTTCTCGCCGATGATCATGCCCTGGTAGGTCTTCTCGCCTGCGCCGACGAACATGACGCCGCGGTCTTCCAGGTTCCACAGGGCGAAGGCCGCCGTGTCGCCGTCCGAGTTGGAGATCAGCACGCCCTTCAGGCGGCCGGCGATCTCGCCCTTGTGCGGCTCATAGTGGCTGAACACGCGGTTCAGCACGCCCGAACCGCGCGTGTCGGTCAGGAACTCGCCCTGATAGCCGATCAGCGAACGCGACGGGCATTTCAGCTGGATGCGGGTCTTGCCTGCGCCCGACGGGCCCATGTCGGTCATTTCGGCCTTACGGGCCGACAGCTTCTCGATGACGATGCCCGAGAACTCGTCGTCCACGTCGATCATGACGTCTTCGATCGGCTCCAGGCGTTCGCCGTTCTCGCCGGTCTTGAAGACCACGCGCGGACGCGAGATCGAGACCTCGAAGCCTTCGCGGCGCATGTTTTCGATCAGAACGCCCAGCTGCAGTTCGCCACGGCCTGCGACCTCATAGGCGTCGCCGCCTTCGGTCGTGGTCACGCGGATGGCCACGTTGGCTTCGGCTTCCTTCAGCAGGCGGTCACGGATGACGCGCGACTGGACCTTGTCGCCTTCGCGGCCGGCCAGGGGGCTGTCGTTCACCGAAACCGTCATCGAGATGGTGGGCGGATCGATCGGCTGGGCGGGCAGGGCGTCGGTGACTTCCATGGCGCACAGGGTGTCGGCGACGGTGGCCTTGGACATGCCGGCGATGGCGACGATGTCGCCCGCTTCCGAACCCTCGTCCAGGGCCTGACGCTTCAGGCCGCGGAAGGCCAGAACCTTGGTGATGCGGCCGCGCTCGATTTCCTTGCCGTCACGGTCCAGGGCGTGGATGGCCATGCCGGGCACGGCCTTGCCGGACTGGATGCGGCCGGTCAGCAGGCGGCCCAGGAACGGGTCGCTTTCGATCAGGACGTTCAGCATCTGGAACGGCTTGTCGCGGTTCTCCTGAACCTTGGGCGCCGGAACGTGTTCGACGATCAGGTCGAACAGCGGGTGCAGGTTGTCGTTGGGGACGTTCAGGTCCAGCGTCGCCCAGCCGCTGCGGCCCGAGGCGTAGATGTGCGGGAAGTCCAGCTGCTCGTCCGTCGCGCCGATGGCGGCGAACAGGTCGAAGGTTTCGTTGTGGACGCGGTCCGGGTCGGCGTGGGCGCGGTCGACCTTGTTGATGCACAGGATCGGGCGCAGGCCCATCTTCAGCGCCTTGGTCAGCACGAACTTGGTCTGGGGCATGACGCCCTCTTCGGCGTCGACCAGGATGACGCAGCCGTCCACCATGCCCAGAATGCGCTCGACCTCGCCGCCGAAGTCGGCGTGGCCGGGGGTGTCGATGATGTTGATGCGGGTTTCGCCTGCCTTGCCGTTCCAGAGCACCGAGGTGCACTTGGCCAGAATGGTGATGCCGCGTTCTTTTTCCTGATCGCCGGAGTCCATGGCGCGCTCAGTGGTCGCCTCATTGGCTCGGAACACGCCGGATTGGGCGAGAAGGGCGTCAACCATGGTCGTCTTGCCGTGGTCAACGTGGGCGATAATAGCGACGTTACGAAGGTTCATATCGGGCTCGGGCGGACTGTGTTCGGTCACGGAAAAGGCCGCGCCGCTGCAACAAGATGCAGATGTGGGAAGGATTTCAGGCGGCCTCTTACAGGCCTTGGCGCCAAAACGCCAGTGCGGTGAAATCTCACTGTCGGATTATCGCTGCGGATGATCCGTGCGCGCACAAACGAAAAAGGGCGGCGGACCTGTGTCCGCCGCCCCCATCCGCGTGATTTCCAGCCCTAAAGCATCAGACCTTGGCGGCCCGCGTGATGGCCCAGCGGTACAGACCGAAGGTCAGCACGAAGAAGCCGATCACGCCCGCCAGCATGGCCGGCCAGACGGTGTCGGCGGGCAGCATGGCGAAGGGCGCGTCGCTGCGGGTCGAGACGATGACGCCCGCCGTCAGCACGCCGAACAGGCTTTCGCCCACGATCAGGCCCGAGGCCAGCAGCACGCCCATGCGGCGCGCCACGTCGGCGTAGCGGGTCGAGCGCGAGGCCCGGTCGTACAGCCAGCCGCAGACGGCGCCGATGACCAGCATGGTCGTGACGGCGGCGGGCAGATAGAAGCCGATGCCGACCGCCAGGGGCGGCAGCTTGATCTTCTTGTTGGTCGCCTTCTCCAGCACCGCGTCCAGCACGATGATGACCAGGCCGATGGCCGCGCCCAGACCGATCAGGTCCCAACGCAGATCGCCGCCGATGACGCCGCGCGCCAGGGCCGAGATCAGGGTGGCCTGGGGCGCCGCCAGGGTCTTGGTGCCCTCGACGATGGCCGCCGGGCCGCCTTCGAAGCCGAACGCCTGGTTCAGCAGGTTCAGGATGAAGGGAATGACCAGGGCGCCGGCGGCGACGCCGACGATCAGGGCCGTCTGCTGGCGCCACGGCGTGGCCTCGACCAGTTGGCCGGTCTTCAGGTCCTGCAGGTTGTCGTTGGCGATGACGGCGACCGAGAAGACCACAGCCGTCACGATCAGGGCGAAGGCGATGATCGACGGATCCGCAGGCACGCCCGCAATGGCCATGACGCCCAGCATCAGCAGCGAGGCGATGATGATGGCCAGGATGCCGACGCCCGACACCGGGCTGTTGGACGACCCGATCAGACCGGCCATGTAGCCGCAGATGGCGGCCACGGCGAAACCGATCAGCACCACATAGACCAGGCCGCCGATCACCAGCAGCGGGGTGGACGAAGCCAGGGCGGGCGCCGTTTGGGCGAACCAGGCCAGCAGACCGGCGATGCCGATCAGACAGGCCACCGAGATCGAACCGACCAGCTTGATCGGCAGGTCCTGTTCGGTGCGGTCCAGGGCTTCGCCGTGTTCACGCTTGGCGTTGGCGGCCAGGGCCGAGGCCAGACCGGCGACCAGAGGTCCGGCCAGCTTGATCAGGGTCCAGATGGCGGCGACGCCGATGACGCCTGCGCCCATGAAGCGGACTTCACGGCTCCAGACCGTCATGGCCAGTTGTTCGGCGTGGGCGCCCGCAGGCAGGGTCGCCGCGATCGAGGGAATGCCGTGCGCCGTCAGCCATGTCACTGTGTCGGGCGAGGTCAGCAGCGGCACCGCGATGCCCCAGGCCAGGATCAGACCGAACAGCTGGGCCAGACCCACGGTCAGACCGATCAGGTGGCCTGCGCCCAGCAGGGCGAACTGCATGCCGAAGCCCATGCCCGTCGCGCCGCCGCCGAGCGCGGCAGGCAGTTTGATGAATTTGGCGGCCTCACCGGCGAAGACGCGGCCGGCGACCAGCAACGAATAACCGGCCGAAACCACGGCGCCCGCGACGACGATCCACAGACCCGATTTGTTCTCGCGCACGGCGCTCTCGGTCTGTTCAGCCCCGCGCGAACCGACCTTCAGCACCTCGGCGGCGGCGACGCCTTCCGGGTAGGGCAGGCCGCCGTTGGTGACCAGGGCGCGACGCAGGGGAATGGAGAATGTCACCCCCAGAATGCCGCCCAGAATGCAGATGGCGACCGACTGCCAGAACGGGAACTCCAGCCACCAGCCGATCATCACCAGACCCGGCAGGACGAAGATGATCGAGCTCATGGCCCCGCCGACCGAGGCGACGGTCTGGACCGTCATATTCTCCCAGATGGTCGAGGTGCGGAACACCCGCAGTATGGCCATCGAAATGACCGCCGCCGGAATGGCCGAGGCGAAGGTCAGGCCGACCAGCAGGCCCAGATAGGTGTTGGCGGCGGTGAAGACCACGGCCAGAAGACACCCCAGCACCAGCGAGCGTAGCGTCAGTTCCAGCCGCTTGCCGCCAGGCTTTGGCGTTGCGGCGTTATTGTCAGTCATTGAAGAATTCCCACGTTTGCCGGGACCGTAAGCGCAGAATGACGCAGGCGGCAACTCGCTTTGCATGATCGCCCGGTCTAGGAACCGCTTCATGCCTGAACTTCCCGAGGTTGAAACCGTCCGACGCGGCCTGACGCCGGTGCTGGAGGGCGCGCGCCTGTCGCGCGTGCGGATCAACCGGCCAGACCTGCGATTTCCCTTCCCCGATCATTTCGCCGACCGGCTGGAGGGCGCCGTCGTCCTGCGGATCGACCGCCGCGCCAAATATCTGCTGGCGCCGCTGTCGACCGGCGACACCTGGATCACCCACCTGGGCATGACCGGACGTTTCACCCTGGACGGGATGCAGTTGGGCGAGTTCGAGGAACCGGCCCCCATCGCGGGCAAGCATGAACACTTCAGCGCCTGCGCCGTGCTAAACGATGCGGCCGTCCGCATCGGATACGCCGACGCGCGCCGCTTCGGCTTCATGGGCCTGATCCCCACCGCCAGCGTCGACCGGCATCCGTGGTTCGCAGGCCTGGGGCCCGAACCCTTGGGCAACGGCTTCTCGGGCGCTCATCTGGCCGAGGCTTTCGACGGCAAGAAGCAGAACATCAAGGTGTCCCTGCTGGACCAACGGGTCGTGTCGGGACTGGGCAACATCTACGTCTGCGAGGCCCTGTACCGGGCGCGCATCTCGCCCCTGTCCGCCGCCGGTTCGATATCCAAGGCCCGGCTCGAGAGGCTGGCGACCGAGGTCCGCAATGTCCTGAACGACGCCATCGAAGCGGGCGGATCGACCCTGAAGGACTTCGCCAATGTCGAGGGCGGGCAGGGCTATTTCCAGCACCGGTTCGACGTCTATGGCCGCGAGGGCCAGGCCTGCCGCACCGACAACTGCAAGGGAACCGTCGCCCGCATCGTCCAGGGCGGGCGTTCGACCTTCTACTGCCCCGTCTGCCAGAAGACGTAGGGCGCAGGCCTAGTCCGCCGCATCCTCGATGGCGTGGATGTCGTCGTCGCTGAGGCCGAAGTGGTGGCCGATCTCGTGAACCAGCACATGGGCGATCAGTTCAGCCAGGCCCACGTCGCCGCGTTCGCACCACTCGTCCAGAATGGGGCGGCGGTACAGGAAGACCCGCGACGGTTCGAACGCCGGACCCAGGCCGTCGCGGCTGCCGATGTCCACGCCGTGATAAAGCCCGGTCAGTTCGAACGGGTCCTCGATCTCCAGATCCTTCAGCGTCTGTTCGTCGGCGAAATCGTCGATGCGGAACACCACCTCGCCCGCCGCCTGTCGGAACGGCGCAGGCAGGGCGTCGAAGGCCTCGCGGGCCAAGCGGGCGAAGTCGTCGAGCGAGGGGGCGAAAACGTCGGTCATGGCTTCGCTATCACCGTCCCGGACCAAAGTCGCAATCGGACGTGATGACGCTGCAACGGAAAAGGCGCAAATTCGCGCGACTGGGGTATGTTAACCGCGAATCGCGTCGCAGGGAGACACATGGCCGAGGCCGACATCGCCTATGTCGCCACCGCAGGGGCCGCCGGGCTGGCGCTGGCCGTCAGCGCCTGGGCCGTGCGCCTGCGCGCGCGCCTGGCCTCGGCCAGCGACCTGGCCCAGGACAGATGCGCTGACGCCCTGGCCGACCTGGGCCGTCACCAGAGCATGTTGCGCGCCTTTGACGACGTCAGCCTGCCGCTGACGCCGGACGGCCGCCCCGCTGGCGACCCCATCGGTCCCGCCGAACTGATCGCGCGCCTGTCCGATGAAACCGCCGAAGCGGGCGAGGCCATACTGGCCCGGCTGGCCCTGCCCCATGCCGGTCAGATCGAGGCCCTGGTCCATAGGGGCGAAGCCTTCGAAGGCCTGCTGTCGCTGGACCATGAGCCGTGGCGGATCGAGGGCCGCGTCGCCGGCGGCGTCGCCTGGGTGCGGCTGTCGCCCGCCTCCAGCCTGACCCTGACCGGAAGCGAGGCCGTCGAAAGCGGACTGGCCCTGCTGGCCGACGCCTCGCCGACGCCGACCTGGGTCGTGGACGGCGCCGGCAAACTGGCCTGGGCCAATCGCGCCTGGCTGGCCGAGGTTGGCGCCGAGACCATCGAACAGGCGCTGGAGAAGAACCTCAGCTTCGACCGGGGCGCCGATGCTCTGGCCGCCGAGACGGGCCGTCTGGGCGTGCGCCAGGAAGGTTTCCGCTGGACCACCGGCGGGGGCGCGCGCCGCGCCTGGCGCATCATCGCCGAACCGGCGGGCGGGGGCGCCGTCACCGTCTTCGCCATAGAGGTCACCGAGGCCGAGGAAACGCGCGACAACCTGCGCCGCCATGTCGAGGCCCATGACGAGACCCTGAACCATCTGGCCGACGCCGTGGCCATCTTCGGCCCGTCCAAGCGTCTGGCTTTCCACAACACCGCCTTCCAGACCCTGTTCGACATCGACCCGGCCTGGCTGGACGAACGCCCGACACACGCCGAACTGCTGGATCGCCTGCGCCAGCGCCGCCGCCTGCCCGAGGTGGTCGACTACGCCGGATGGAAGGCGCGCGAGCTGCAGTTCTACGAGGCGTCAGAAGCCTCGCCCGACGACAGCTGGTCCCTGCCGGACGGCCGCACCCTGCGCGTCGTTCGCCAGCCCCACCCTCTGGGCGGCATCCTGCTGATCTTCTCGGACATCACCGACGAGCTTCAGCTGCGCAGCCGCTTCAACGCCCAGCTTCAGGTCCAGCGCGCCACCCTGGACAAGCTGAACGACGCCGTCGCCGTGTTCGGGTCGGACGGACGCCTGCGCCTGCACAACGAGGCGTTCGAAAGCTTCTGGCGTCTGACCGCAGACCGGATCGAGGGCGCGACCGAGTTCGACGCCCTGGCTGAGCTGTGCAAGCCCGTCCTGCCCGATCCCGCCCTGTGGCTGGGACTGAAGGCCCGCGTCGCCGATCCCGATCCGGAAAGCCGTGTCGCCATCTCGGGCGAGGGGCGCACCACCGACGGCCGCGCCGCCGCCTGGCAGACCCGCCCCCTGCCGGACGGCGCAACCCTGGTCGCCTTCTCCGACGTCACCGCCCGGCGCGAGCTGGAGCAGGCCCTGGTCCAGCGCGAACAGGCTCTGGCCGAAAGCCAGGCCCTGAAACGCGAGTTCGTCGGCAGCGTCAGCTATGAGCTGCGCACCCCCCTGACCACCATCGTCGGCTATTCGGAACTGCTGGAGACCCTGGGCGACCTGCCTGAGCGCAGCCGCCAGCACGCCGGCGCCATCCGCGTCGCCGCCAGCCAGCTGGCCCGCTCCATCGACGACGTGCTGGACATGTCCCAGATCGACGCGGGCGAGATGGAGCTGTCGCTGGGCGACGTGCGCATCGGCGACCTGTTCGAAGAAGCCGCCGCCAAGGTGCGCGGCAAGGTCGAGGGACGCGGCGCCAGCCTGACCGTCACCTACCCGCCCGATCTGCGGCCGATCCGCGCCGACGCCCGCCGCGTGGGTCAGGCGCTGGAGCATCTGCTGGAGAACGCGGCCCGCGCCGTGTCCGAAGGCGGGGCTGTCACCCTGACCGCCGAGGCGACGGCGTCGGAAGTGCGCCTGTCGGTCGCCGACACCGGACGCGGCATCCCCTATCACCTGCAGCCCCACGTCTTTGACCGGTTCGTGCGGCGCGAGCGCGGCGGTCCGGGCGTGGGCCTGGCCCTGGTCAAGGCGTTGGTCGAACTGCACGGCGGCTGGGCCGAGGTGGAAAGCGACCCCGGCAAGGGCGCCGCCTTCATCCTGCACCTGCCCTTCGGCGCCGCCACCATCGCCGCCCCGCCCGAACTGGCGCTGGAGGGCGAAGACTTTTAGCCTCCGCCTTCTTGGCGGCGCCTACTTCCGTGACGCCTTGGAGCGATCCCGCGCGGCGGCGAACTCGGCGTCCGGGTTCCATTCCGGCCAGACGTTGGAATCGGCCAGATCACGACCCACGGCGTAGATCAGGGCAACGTCAGCGGCGGCGGCGTCCATGCGCCAGGTCTGGTCCCACTCGTCCGTCGGCTGGTGATAGCGGTTCTGGACATAGTCGCGGCTGGCGGCGCTGGCCCCGGTGAAGCCTGCGGCGGGGAACAGGGCCGGCACGCCCTCAAGCGCCAGCGGGAAGTGGTCCGAGCGATAGAAGGCCCCGGCCTGGGGCGCGGGGTCCGCGATCAGGGTGCGGCCCTGTTGCGTGGCCCGCCGCGCCAGATAGTCGTCCAGCTGGTTCTTGCCCTTGCCGATCACCACGATGTTCGGGTCGATCTCGGTCCCCGGCAGCAGGCTGTCGACATTGATGTTGGCCACGGTCGTCTCCAGCGGCCAGACCGGGTTGGCGGCGTAATAGGTCGAGCCCAGAAGCCCCGCCTCCTCGCCCGTCCAGGAGGCGAAAACGATCGAACGCTTCGGACGCGGCCCCTCGGCGAAGGCGTGGGCCAGCTCCAGCAGGGCGGCGACGCCGGTCGCATTGTCGACCGCCGCATTATAGATCTTGTCGCCCGCCGCATTCGGCGTGCCGACGCCGTAGCCGTCCCAATGGGCTCCGTACATGACCGTCTCGTTCGGGCGTTCCGAACCGGGGATGCGGGCCAGGACGTTGCGGCTTTCAACCCGGTCAGCGATCTGGCCGAAATCAACGCTCATGGCCGCATTCGGCAAAACGACGGGGCGGAAGTCGGCCCGGCGGGCGCTGGTCTTCAGGGCCGCGAAATCAAGCCCGGCGGCGCGGAAGATCTCCTCGGCCTTGGCCCGCTGTATCCAGCCCTGGAAGGGCGCACGCTCGGCGTTGGGATCGGCTCGGACGATGTCGAACTTGGGCGCGGCGGACGAGTTCTGCAGCACCGACCAGCCGTAACCAGCGCCCGCCGTCTCATGGATCACCAGCACGCCCGCCGCCCCGCGACGGCCCGCCTCCTGGAACTTGTAGGTCCAGCGGCCATAGAAGGTCATGGCCTGACCGTCGAACTTGTCGGCGACCGGCTCGCCCGCCTCGGCCTCGAAGTCCGGGTCGTTGACCAGGACCAGGATGACCTTGCCGCGCACGTCCACGTCCTTGAAGTCGTCCCACTGGCGCTCGGGCGCATCGGCGCCATAGCCGACGAAGACGATGGGGGCGTCGGTGACGGTGATATGGTCCACGGGCCGGTCGCTGGACACCAGCACGTCTGGCCCGCGCGCCAGAGACAGGCTCTGGCCGCCGACCCTGGCCGTTACGGTCGCCGGCCCGTTCTGGCGGGTGCGCGACAACAGGGCCGTCTGGAAATAGGAGCCGTTCGGCCCGCCGCCCTCGGCGCCCGCCGCGCGGAACTGTTCGGCCAGCCAGGCGACGGTCTTCTCCTCGCCCGCCGAGACCGGGCCGCGCCCCTCGAACTCATCCGAGGCCAGAACCCGCACCGCCTCGTTCATCCGTTCGGCGCTGATGGCAGGGGCTGCGTCCTGCGTCTGGGCTTGGGCCTGGGCCGTCGTGGCGGCGAACAGGGCCAGAACGGCGGCGGTGGTCAGGGTCTTCATGCGGCTTCCCTCCAGATCTGACCGTCTTCTTGGGCCGATCAGCCGGACCTGTCGAGCCAGGCCTTCACGCCCTGCGCCGCCACGACGCCGGATGCGAAACTGGCCTGAAGCAGATAGCCGCCGGTCGGCGCCTCCCAGTCCAGCATCTCGCCCGCGACGAAGACGCCGGGCCGGGCCGTCAGCATCAGATGCTTATCCAGCGCGTCGAACCTCACCCCGCCCGCCGCTGATATGGCCCGCTCCAATCCCTGAACCCCGCTCAGGGTCACGGTTGTGGCCTTGATCCGCGCGGCCAGCTCATCGGGCGCTGTCGGCAAGGGTCCGGCCTCGCGCAGCAGGGCCGCGCCGACCGCATCCAGCCCCACGGTCTTTCTCAGATGATTGGACAGGCTGGCCTTGCCGCGCGGACGCGCCAGACGCACGGCCAGGTCATCCGCCGCCAGATCGGGCTTCAGGTCGATGGCCAGCGTCGCCTGACCGTCCCGCTCCACCGCATCGCGCAGTCCCGCCGACAGGGCGTAGATCGCCCCGCCTTCGATCCCATAGGCGGCGATCATGGCCTCGCCCCGCACCGTGCGGTCCTGATGCGTCAGGGCTATCCCCTTCAGCGGACGCCCGGCGAACCCCTCGCGCAAGACATCCGACCAGGCCACGTCAAAACCGACATTGGCGGGGCGGAACGGGCGCAACGGCGCCTCCAGCCATTGCGTCCACGCCGCATCCGAGCCCAGACGCGGCCAACTGGCGCCGCCCAGGGCCAGGACCACGGCGCCGGGCGTCTCCAGCCGTTCTCCGTCCGGCGTCTCGAACCGCAGGGCCTCGCCATCCCAGCCGGTCCAGCGCGACCGCAGCCGCACCTCGACGCCCAGCGCATTCAATCGCGCCAGCCAGGCCCGCAGCAGGGGCGAGGCCTTCATCGCCTTGGGAAACACCCGCCCGCTGGACCCCACGAAGGTCGGTTGCCCCAGACCCTCGGCCCAGGCGACCAGATCAGACGGCGAAAAGGCCTCCAGCCATCCGGCGGCCCGGCTGGCGGCGGCGCCGTATCGGTCGAGGAAGCGGGCCAGAGGCTCCGAATGGGTCAGGTTCAGCCCGCCCCGGCCCGCCATCAGGAACTTGCGCCCGACCGAGGGCATCCGTTCGTGCACGACCACGCTCAGGCCAGACTGGGCCAGACGTTCGGCCGCCATCAGACCGGCCGGCCCGGCGCCGATCACATGAACCTGTTTTTTCGCGGATTGCGTCATCGCCCCGCTTTGCCCTTTCGCGCCCGTCCTGACCATAGGGCTGGCCATAGGGTCGCGCGCCGCTATGCTCCGCGCCATGAGCGTCGCCTTCACCCGAGAAGAAGATCTGGAAGCCACGGCCGCCGACCTGGCGGACCGCCCGATCTCGCCCCATCCCAATCTGGTCACGCCTGAAGGCCTGGCCCTGATCGAGGCCGAGCTGGCCGCCGCCCGCGCCGCCTACACCGCCGCCCAGGTTCAGGGGTCGATCGAAAGCGACCGCACCGCCATGGCCCGCGCCACGCGCGACCTGCGCTACTGGGGTGCCCGCCGCGCCTCCGCCCAGCTGGTCGAGCCGGGCGAGGATGACGGCGTCGTGCGTTTCGGCGGCTCCGTCTCAATCGCGCGCGAGGACGGCCGCACCCAGACCTGGCGCATCGTCGGCGAGGACCAGGCCGATCCGGCTCAGGGCAGCGTCAGCCATGTCTCGCCTCTGGCCCGCGCCGTTCTGGGCAAGCGGGCCGGGGATGAGGCGACGGTGGCGGGTCAGACGGTGGAGATCGTCGCCGTCGACTAAAACGGCGCAGTCAGTCTTCGCTGTCCGGGCCTTCGCCCAGCATTTCGCGCACCATGTCCAGGATCAGCTTCTGTTTGCGGGCCGGCAGGCGGCGCACCAGATTGTCGATCTCGATGGAGTGTTTGGTCGCCGACCGTTCGTGGTCGAAGGCGGCGGTCTCCTCTTCGCCGAAACCCGGCTGGGCGACGGCGAAGCCCTCGAAGAAGAAGGGGATGTCCACCTTCATGAAGTCGGCGATTTCGAAAAGCTTGGAGGCCGAGACGCGGTTGGTGCCCTTCTCGTACTTCTGCACCTGCTGGAAACTGACCCCGACCGCCTTGGCCAGCGCCGTCTGGGTCAGACCCAGACCGAGGCGTTTCTCCTGAACGCGGCGACCGACGTGGCGGTCTACGGGATGCGGATCCTCATCCTTGATGCGCGCCAAGACTTCCCCCCCGTTCAGTTCAACTCGCGATTCGGGGCCACCCTAGTTCGCTGTCCCAGCGGCCACAAGGACAGGAAAAGTGCGAACAAAAGGCCGATCAGCAAGGGCCAGTCGCCCAGACGACCATAGGCTGTGACACCCGTCGGACGGGGCAATGGCGCATCCACCACCCCCATGACACCTGACCACAATTGGGAGTTGCCGACGATCCGTCCCCACGGGTCGATCATGGCCGAAACGCCGGTCGGCGTGGCTCTGGCGATGGGCAGGCCGGTCTCGATGGCGCGATAGCTGGCCAGGTTCAGATGCTGCAACGGACCAGAGGTTGCACCAAACCAGGCGTCATTTGATGCATTAACAATCCAATCCGGCCGCCCCGCGGCACCCGGCGTGAAGCCCGGATAGAGGCTTTCGTAACAGATCAGGATCTGGGCGCGCGGCGCGCCGGGAATGGCGATGGGCTCGGGCCGGGGTCCGGCCGAGAAATCGCTGGGCATATGGACCAGGCTGCGCAGCCCGATCGAGGTCATCAGCGAGCCCAGCGGCAGATACTCGCCGAACGGCACCAGGCGGTGCTTGTCATAGACGGCGGCGATCCGCAGACCGGCCTGCCCCTCCCCGGACAGGGCGAACAGGCTGTTGTAATAGCGGGCGCCGTCGGGCGCGGTCGGATCGATCTGTCCGCGCGCCAGGCCGACCAGCAGGGTCTGGCCGGGGCGGACGGCTTCGGCGATGGCGCGGGCGTCTTCTGAGGCGAAGACGTCGTTGGCCGAAGCCGGCAGCGACCCTTCCGGCCAGACGATGACATTGGGCGCGCGCCCGTCCGGGTTCGTGGTCGGCTGCGCCGTCAGCTGCACATAGCGGTCGACGATGGAGCGATAGGTCTCGGGCGACCATTTCGTCTCCTGTTTCACATCGGCCTGAACCAGACGCACCACCGTGTCGGTGAACTGAAGGTCCGACTGGGCCAGCCGCACCGCGCCGAAGACGCCGACCGAAACCAGCGTCAGGGCGCCCAGACCCGCCGAGATCAGACGGCTGCGCTTCAGACCCGGCCCGATCAAGGGCGCAAAGGCCGAGGTGGCGGCGACGGTGACAAGGCTCAGCCCATAGACGCCGACCAACGAAGCGAACTGGGACATGCCGCCGCCCGCCTTCCAGGTCGCGCCCGCCGGATTCCACGGAAACCCGGTCAGCACATGGCCGCGCAGCCATTCGAAGATGCAGAACAGGGCGGCGAACAAAAGAACCCGCACGGATCCGATGGGGGCGAACCGGCGATAGAGCGCGGTCGCCGCCCCCCAGAACAGGCCCAGGCCCGCCGGCAGAAGGCTGGCCGCGAAGGGCGCCATCCACGCCTGTTCGGGATTGACGAAAAAGGCCTCGGCCACCCACCAGCAGCCGACGAAGAAATAGGCGAACCCTGCCAGCCAGCCCATCCAGAAGGCGCCGCGCACCGTGTCGGACCGCTCTGACAGGATCATCAGCAGCGGATAGCCCAAAAGGCCGATCAGAACCCCGAACGGCGGATGGGCGAAGGCTGTCCCGGCCCCTGCAAGCAGGGCCAGAAGAATGCGGATCAGCCGCCAGGCCAGGGCGCGCCGTCTGTCCGGCAAGGCCCGGATGGGGGCGGCGAAACGGTCCAGAACGGCGTCGATCATCATGTCAGTCGGCGCTTTCAGCGTCTGCGGCATAGGGGTCGGCGACGCCGATCCCGGCCAGGATCTCGCGCTCCTCGGCCTCCATCTCCTCGGCCTCGGCGTCGTCCTCATGGTCGCGGCCCAGCAGGTGCAGCACGCCGTGGACGACCAGATGGCTGAGGTGATCGGCCAGGGTCTTCTTCTGCGCCACAGCTTCGTCGGCGCAGACGCCGTAGGCCAGGACGATGTCACCCAGATGCGGCGCGGCGCTTTCGGGCGCCGGGAAGGACAGGACGTTGGTCGGCTTGTCCTTGTCGCGGAACCGGCCGTTCAGGTCGCGCACCGCTGCGTCGTCGGTCAGCAGGACGACGACATCGCCCTCGATCCTGCCCAGAGCCGCCGTCGCCGCACGTTCAACCACGGCCTCGACCTCAGGCAGGGCGGCGGTCCAGTCGTCCGTTTCGACTTCAATCTCGATCATGCGGGGTCTTCCAGGTCCGGGGCAGGACGACCGCGCGCTGCGTCGGCGTCATAGGCGCGCACGATCCGCTCGACCATGGCGTGGCGCACCACGTCCGAGGCGTCGAACTTCAGCACGCCGACGCCCTCGACCCCGTCCAGAATCCGCAGCGCATGGGCCAGGCCGGAATCGCGCGGGTTCAAGAGGTCGATCTGCGACGGGTCGCCCGTCACCACCATCCGCGCGCCTTCGCCCAAACGGGTCAGCACCATCTTCATCTGAAGGCGCGAGGTGTTCTGGGCCTCGTCCACGATGACGAAGGCGTGGCTCAGGGTGCGGCCGCGCATGAAGGCGATGGGGGCGGCTTCGATCTCGCCCTTGTCGCGTCGGCGCTGCACGTCCTCGGCGCCCAGAATATCGTTCAGGGCCTCCCAGATCGGGGCCAGATAGGGGTCGACCTTCTCGTTCAGGTCGCCAGGCAGGAAGCCCAGCTTCTCGCCCGCCTCAACCGCCGGGCGGGTGATGACCAGCCGGTCCACCTGTCCGCGCCGCAGAAGCGAGGCGCCATAGGCCGCCGCCAGAAACGTCTTGCCGGTGCCCGCAGGCCCGACGCCGAAGGTCAGCTCGCACCGGCCCAGCAGGTCCAGATAGGCGGCCTGCGCCTTGGTCTTGGGCACGATGGAGCCGCGCTTGCCGCCCGGCAGGGACACGCCCGCCGCCGCCATGCCCGGCGTGCCCTTGCCGCCGCGCGCCTGACCCAGAGCCGCGCGCACATCGGCCTCGGTGACCTCGGCGCCCAGGGCCGCGCGCTTGGCCAGATCCTCGATCACCCGGCGGGCGTCGGATCGGTCGCGCGTGCCGCCGTTGACGGAGACCCCGCCGCCCGGCGCCTCGACCAACACCTTGAAGGCGTCCTCGATCAGGGCGACGTGGCGGCTGTTCGGCCCGATGACCGCGCGCAGTTCAGCGTCATTCAGCGGTACGAACTCGGACTCTCTCGCCATCAAGCAGCCTTTTCTTTTTGGGCTATCGCCTCGCGCGCGGCGCTCGGCTGCATGAGCCCGTTGTCTTCTTGGGCTATCGCCTCGCGCGCGGCGCTCGGCTGCATGAGCCCGTTGGGTGCGACCAGTCGGCCATGCAGACTGTTCTGCTGGCCCAGGATGATTTCGACCGGAACGATCTGGCCGATCAGATGATCCGCGTCATCGACGTGGACCGACTGCAGATATGGGGATCGCCCTATCGCCTGGCGACGGTGGGCATGGCGCCCCTTGCGGTCGAACAGGACATTCAGGGTCTTTCCCGCCTGAGATTCATTGAAGGCGGTCTGCTGTTCGGTCAGCAGCGCGATCAGGCGGTGCAGCCGCTCCTTGGCCACCTCCGGCTCGACCTGTTTGCCCATGCCCGCCGCCGGCGTGCCGGGGCGCGGCGAATACATGAAGGCGAAGGCCCCCGCGTAGTTCACGCGCCGCACCAGATCCAGCGTGTCCTCGAACTCCCTGTCCGTCTCTCCAGGGAAGCCGACGATGAAATCGCCAGCCAGCGCCATGTCGGGCCGCGCCTGACGGATGCGGTCGATCAGGTCGAAATATTTCTGGCGCCCGTGCTTCCTGTTCATCAGCCGCAGAATGCGGTCCGACCCGGCCTGAACCGGCAGGTGCAGATAGGGCATCAGGGCGTCCAGATCGGCATGGGCGGCGATCAGGTCGTCGCTCATGTCGTTGGGGTGGCTGGTCGTATAGCGGATGCGGTCCAGGCCGGGGATCTCAGCCAGGGCGTAGGCCAGCTCGGCCAGGGTCGCCTTCCTGCCGTCCGCCCGTTCGCCGTCATAGGCGTTGACGTTCTGGCCCAGCAGGGTGACCTCGCGCACGCCGCGATCCGCCAGCTGGCGCGCCTCCTCCAGCACCGAGGCCAGGGGGCGCGACCATTCGGCGCCGCGCGTATAGGGCACAACGCAGAAGGTGCAGAACTTGTCGCAACCCTCCTGCACGGTCAGGAAGGCGGTCGGCCCCTTGGTCCCGCGCGCCGCCGGCAGGGAATCGAACTTGTCGTTTGGGGCGAAGTCGGCGCCGATCCGCTCGCCCCGCGCCCGCGCCGTGCGGGTCAGCAGTTCGGGCAGCTGGTGATAAGCCTGCGGCCCGACGACGATGTCGACGGCGGGCTGGCGTTTCATGATCTCCTCGCCCTCGGCCTGGGCGACGCAGCCGGCGACGGCGATGGTCATGTCCCCGCCGGTCTCGCGCTTGATGTCGCGCAGCTCGCGCATCTTGCCCAGTTCGGAATAGACCTTTTCCGCCGCCTTCTCGCGGATGTGGCAGGTGTTCAGGATGACGAAGTCGGCCTCGGCCACATCCTCCGTCGTCGCATAGCCCAGCGGGCGCAGGACATCGGCCATGCGCTCTGAGTCATAGACATTCATCTGACAGCCGTAGGTCTTGATGAACAGACGCTTGGGCGCATCCGTCGCCTCGACCGGCTGGGGTCGCAGGGTGTCGCTCATGGTCGGCTTATGATCGCCCAGGCGGGCGACGACAAGGCGGACGCGATGACGCGATCAGCCCGCGTCGACATCAGCCGGATCGACCCGCGCGGCGTGGCGGGTGAAGATCAGGCCTTCGCGCTTGGACGGCTCGGCGCCCTCGATCGGCACGCCGTAAAGCTCAAGCTTGTGGCCGATCAGCTGGAAGCCCAGGCGCTCGGCGATCTCGGACTTCAGGCGCTCGATCTCGGCGTCGAAGAACTCGATCACTTCACCGGTCTTGGTGTCGATCAGGTGGTCGTGGTGGTCGTCGCCCGCCTCTTCATAGCGGCTGCGGCCGTCGCCGAAGTCGTGCTTCTCGACCACGCCTGCCTCTTCGAACAGGCGCACGGTGCGATAGACGGTGGCGATGGAGATGTGCGGATCAATGGCCGAGGCGCGGCGGTACAGCTCCTCGACATCGGGGTGGTCATCGGCGTTCGACAGCACCCGGGCGATCACCCGGCGCTGTTCGGTCATGCGCATGCCGCGGTCGGCGCAAAGTTTTTCGATCCGGTCCATGCCCCTAGAATAGGCATTTGGAACGCATCAGGGAAGCGTGACCTTGCCCCTTTCGGCTTTCACGACGCCGCGAGGTCCAGCGCCAGCACCAGGGCGTCGGTCCGCCCGCCGTCCGGGGCCGCATAATAGGCTTTCCGCCGTCCGATCTGACCGAAGCCTGCGCGTTCATAAAGGGCGCGGGCGGCGACATTATCCTCGGCCACTTCAAGGAACAGGCGCACGGCCCCAGCCTGCGCCGCCGCAATCGCCCCCTGCCCCACCAGACGCCCGCCCAGACCGGCGCGACGGGCGGACGGGCGCACGGCCAGGGTCAGGATCTCGGCCTCGTCCAGCACGACGCGAATCAGGATGAAGCCGTCCGCCTCCTCGACCGCGAACACGCCCGGCTGATCCAGCAGGTCCGCGAACTCAACCTCGCTCCAGGGCGCAGCGAAGGCCTGGGCGTGCAGGGAAGCCAGACGGGCGGGCGCGGTCATGTGGCGGTCGGGGGCGCGGGCTGGCGCGGCTGGCCCGGCAGGCGGCTGGGCGGGGTGGCGTCGGGCGCCCGCAGATAAAGCGGTTTGGGCAGATCCGTCGCCGGATCAGCCGCCGCCGCCAGCCGCGCGAGGGCCTCGGGCGAGGGGGCGACGCGGTCGTCCAGCAGCGCGTGTTTCACATCGGGGAAGGCGTCGATCAGCACAGGCGCGCCATTGCCGACCAGACGCACATCGGGGCCAAGCGCGGCGACCCGTTGCGCGGCCTCCTCCAGCGTCAGGGCCTCATCCGGGCCAGCGGCGAGGCCGTTCACAAACAGCTTGATGTAAACCTGCCCCCGCCGCGCATCGATCAGGGCGGCGACGGGCGATCCGTCCTCGGGCAATGATCCCGCCAGACCGTCCAGCGCCGAGATGCCGACCACCGGCCGGTCCAGCGCCGCGCCCAGACCCTGGGCGAAGGCCAATCCGACCCGCAAGCCCGTGAACGACCCCGGCCCGACCGTGACGCCGATCCGGTCCAGCGCGTCGAAACCGCCGCCTGCTTCTGCGACCACATCGCGCACCACGCCGCCCAGGCGTTCCTGATGCCCCTTGGTCATGGGCAGGAATTGCGCCGCCAGCAGCCGGGCGTCCTCGAACACCGCCGCCGTGCAGGCGCCCAGCGCCGTATCAATAACCAGAAGTCTCATGCCGCGTCTTTTAGGCGGACTGGAGAAGAAGCTCCAACACGCCAGACCGTCAGATCAGATCGTCTGCTCGACCCGCGTCACTTCGGGCACATAGTGGCGCATCATCTGCTCCACGCCCGCCTTCAGCGTCGCCGACGACGACGGACAGCCCGAACAGGCGCCGCGCATCCGCAGGTTCAGCACGCCGGTCTCCTCGTCGAACGAGTCGAACAGGATGTCGCCGCCGTCCTGGGCCACCGCCGGGCGGATGCGGCTGTCCAGCAGCGCCTTGATCTCGGTGATGATTTCGCTGTCGCCCTCGGCATGGCCGTCGGCGTCCGCCTCGACGCCGCGCGTCAGGGGCTGGCCCGAGACGAAATGGTCCATGATGACGCCCAGGATCGGCGCCTTCATCTCCGACCAGTCGGGTCCGCGCTCGTGGCGTGTCACCGAGACATAGTCCATGCCGAACATCACGCCGTCGACGCCTTCCAGCTCGAACAGGGCCTCGGCCAGGGGCGAGGCAGTCGCCTCGTCGATGGTGCGGTACTCCAGCGTGGCGAGCGGCGAAACCTCGCGCCCCGGCAGGAACTTCAGCGCATTGGGATTGGGCGTGGGTTCGGTCTGGATGAACATGGGCGGGAGATGCGCTCGCTCCCGCCCCGTTTCAAGGTCCAAAGACGCCTAGCGCTTTTTCAAGCCGCCCAGGATGCCGCGCATCAGCTCACGGGTCAGGGTCGTGCCCGCCGTGCGCAACACAGATGTGGTCAGGGCCTCAAGCGGCGTCTGGCGGGTGGAGGCACGCTTGGCGGGGGTCGTTGCACGCGGTGCAGGCTTGGGGGCCGCCCTGGCCTGTTCACGCGCCTGCACCTGGGCCGCCTTGGCGTCCAGCTTGGCCTGAGCCTCCGCAGCCTTGGCGGCGTCCGCCTGCGCCTTGGCCTGGGCGGCGGCCTGATCGGACGCGGCATGGCGGGCGTTGAGAATCTCCTCGGCGGACTCACGGTTCACCGCGACATCATAGCGCGTGCCGACAGGGCTGGCGGCGATGGTGGCGGCACGCTCGGCGTCCGTCGCCGGGCCCAGACGCGAGTCCGGTGGCCTGATCTTGGTGCGGGCCACCACGGTCGGCGCGCCCTTTTCGTCCAGCACCGACACCAGGGCCTCGCCCACGCCCAAGGCCTGAATGGCTTCGGCGGTGTTGAAGGCGGGATTGGCGCGGAAGCTTTGGGAGGCGGCCTTCAAACCCTTCTGGTCCGACGGCGTATAGGCGCGCAGCGCATGCTGGATGCGGTTGCCCAGCTGGGCCAGGACGCTGTCGGGAATATCCGCCGGGTTCTGGGTCACGAAATAGACGCCGACGCCCTTGGACCGGATCAGGCGCACGACCTGTTCGACCTTCTCCAGCAGGGCCTTGGGCGCGTCATTGAACAGCAGGTGGGCTTCGTCGAAGAAGAAGACCATGCGCGGTTTGTCCGGGTCGCCGATCTCGGGCAGGCGCTCGAACAGCTCCGACAGCAGCCACAGCAGGAAGGCCGCATACAGGCGCGGGCTGTTCATCAGACGCGTGGAATCCAGCACATTGACCTGGCCCCGTCCGTCCAGGCCGGTGCGGATCATGTCCTCAAGCTTCAGCGCAGGTTCGCCGAAGAAGGCGCCGCCGCCTTCCTGTTCGACCTGCAGCAGGGCGCGCTGGATCGAGGCGATGGAGGCGGGGGCGACGTTGCCGACCTCGCGACCGATGCGGTCGGCGTTCTCGCCCACATAGGCCAGAAGGCTGCGCAGGTCGCCGATGTCCAGCAGCAGCAGGCCTTCCTTGTCCGCGACATGGAAGACCACCGTCAGCACGCCTTCCTGAACCTCGTTCAGGTTCAGCATCCGGGCCATCAGCACGGGGCCGATCTCGGACATGGTGGCGCGGATCGGGTGGCCCTTCTGGCCGTACAGGTCCCAGAAGACGGTGGGCGCGGCGCGCGGGGTCAAAGTCAGGCCCATGTCGGCGGCGCGGGCGATCAGCTTGTCGTTAGGCGCTCCCGGCTGGGAGATGCCCGACAGGTCGCCCTTCACGTCCGCGCAGAAGACCGGAACCCCGGCGTCGGAGAAGCCCTGGGCCATGATCTGCAGGGTGACCGTCTTGCCGGTGCCGGTGGCGCCCGCGACGACGCCGTGGCGGTTGGCGCGGTTCAACAGAAGATTTTCCGGCGCATTGGCGTCGGACTGGCCAAGAAACAGGCCGGAAGGCGTATCGGACATGCAAGTCTCCGGGAGCGTCACGACAAGGTCTAGCGCGATAAATCCCGGGCCGGAACAGTGATTGACGTCACGATCTGTCAAGTCGATGACTGGGGGATGGAAACACCGATCACAACCCCGGCGCCCGCTGCTTCACGCAACGCCCTGGCGATCATCGCGACCGTCGCCGCAGGCGCCGCCGTCTATTGGCTCAGAGACATTCTGACGCCGCTGGCCATGGCCCTGTTCCTGCTGATCATGATCGACGGGGTGAAGCGTTCGATCGCCGCGCGCACGCCGCTGGACGACCGCTGGGCCGGGATCGCGGCCCTGACCCTGGTGGTTCTGGGCTTCTTCGCCTCCATCGGCATCATCGTGAACGGCGCGGCGGGCTTCTTCGGCGAGGCGTCCGGCGTGTCCCAGAATCTGGGGCCGCGCATCGACCAGATCATCCACGACAGCTATGGCCTGTTCCATCTGGCCAATCCGCCCAAGACGCAGGACCTGATCAACGGCGTCGATCTGCGGTCCTATCTGGCCTCCGCCGCCTTTCAGGCCCAGGGCGTCGTCTCCAGCGCCTTCTTCGTCCTGATCTATCTGGGCTTTCTTCTGGCCTCGCAGATGGGCTTCCAGCGCAAGGTGGTCGGCATGTTCCCCTTCAAGGCCCAGCGGGACGAGGCCGTGGCCATCTTCCAGCGCGTTCGCGGCGGGGTCGAGGGCTATATCTGGGTTCAGGCCGTCACGGGCGTGATGGTCTGCGCCGTGGCCTGGGCTCTGATGCGGGCCGTCGGGCTTCAGAACGCCGAGTTCTGGACCTTCGTCATCTTCATCGTCGGCTTCATCCCCATGCTGGGCGGCGCCATTGCGGGCCTGGCCCCGCCTCTGTTCGCCCTGGTGCAGTTCGAAAGCTACTGGCCAGCCCTGATCCTGCTGGTGGGCCTGCAGATCATCCTGTTCGTGGTCGGCAATTTCATCCAGCCCCGCATGCAGGGCGACAACCAGAACATCGACCCGGTGGTGGTGCTGCTGGCCCTGGCCTTCTGGGGCAAGCTGTGGGGCGTGGTCGGCATGTTCCTGTCCACGCCGCTGGCCGTCATGGCCATGGCGATCCTGGCCGAGTTCAAGGGATCACGCTGGATGGCGGTGCTGCTGTCGGGCGACGGCAACCCTTACGCCGAGGAGAGCAAGGCCAGGCGCGCCAAGCCTGTCCGCAAACCGAAAAAGTCCCCGCCGAAAGCCGCCGAAGCCGCCGACTGAGCACCTGCGGCGCCCAGTCGCACATATTCTCGAAAAATGTCGCAACGGGCGCCCTTGAACCGCCGGATTGTTTCACCACCTTAGCCTCAACGCCGCGGTGACCCTCCCCTCCGAACCGCGGTGGATGCGAGACCGGCGCGCCCTCCCCTCCCCAAGCGTCGGCCCGCGCAGGCCGCCGAGCTTCCCCTAGCTCGGCGGCCTTCTCGTTTGCGGCGCCGCACAATCATTCCAAGCTTAACGACGATCATGAGCATGATCTCGCGCGTTCAGCCGTTTTGGGGGCTTTTCCCGCGACCGGACCTGGCCTAGGTCAAATGGGTGGCGCGCCGTCGCGCCGCTCTTCCTGCGGCCTCGCCGCGTCGCCGAGACAAGTTGAAATGACCGCCCTCGATCCGCGTCCCACCCCAGTCCAGACGATTTCTCTGACGGCTCTGGAGGCGGCGTTTGCGCGGATCATTGGGTCTGGGCCGGGCGCCTCGGAAAAGGCCTATCTGACCCAGGCGCACGAAGACTACGCCGCCGACGAAACCCCCGAACTGGACGGCGAAGACCTGGCCGCCCTGCTGGCGGAATCCTGGAAGGCCGCAGGCGCCTACGCCGCCGGGTCCGCCCCCCTGATCACCGTCGGCCCCCTGGTCGGCGCGGACGGTCAGACGCTGGACTATAATCTGGTCCGCATCGTCCAGTCGGACGCCCCCTTCCTGGTCGACAGCGTCATGGGGGTTCTGGCCGAAGCCGGGGTTTCCGTGCGCGCCCTGTTCCACCCGGTGGTCGAGCTTCAGGGCCAGCGCCTGTCCATCATCATGCTGGTCATCGACGGCGTGCCGCAGGAGCGTCGCGACGCCCTGGGCGAAGGTCTGGCCCAGACCCTGTCCGACGTCCACGCCGCCGTGAACGACCACGAGGCCATGGCCGCCCTGATGCGTCAGGCCCTGCAACGTCTGCAGGACACCCCGCCCCAGGGCGATCCGGCCATGCTGGCCGAAACCATCGCCTTCCTGAAATGGCTCAAGAGCGACCATTTCGTCTTCCTGGGCGCGCGCGACTACGACTATCCCCGCGCCGCCGACGGCGACTATGAGGCCGAGGCCGCGCTGAACCAGTCGGGCGCAGGCCTGGGCATTCTGGCCGACCCGGAACGCACCGTGCTGCGCCGCGCGTCCGAGCCTGCAGTCCTGACCCGCCAGATGCGCCGCCAACTGGACCTGTCCGAGCCGGTGACCGTGGCCAAGGCCAACGCCCGTTCGCGCGTCCACCGTCACGCCTACATGGACTATGTCGGGGTCAAGCGTTACGGCGCGGACGGCAAGGCGACGGGCGAAACCCGTTTCGTCGGCCTGTTCACCTCCGACGCCTACGACCAGCTGGCGACCGAAGTGCCGCTGCTGCGCCGCAAGGTGGCCAACGCCCTGGCCCGCGCCGACAAGGCGCCGGGCAGCCACAACGAAAAACGCCTCAAGAACATCCTTGAGAACTATCCCCGCGACGAGCTTTTCCAGATCGGCGAGGACGAACTGCTGTCCATCGCCCTGGGCATCCTGCACCTGTACGACCGTCCGCGCATCCGGCTGTTCTCGCGCCAGGATCCGTTCGACCGGTTCGTCTCGGTCCTGTGCTTCATTCCGCGCGAGAAGTTCGACGCCTCGGTGCGCGAACGGATCGGCCATATCATCGCCCGCGCCTGGGGCGGCCGTGTCTCGGCCTGGTATCCGCAGCTGTCCGACGCGCCGCTGGTTCGGGTCCACTACATCATCGGCGTCGAGCCGGGGAACCATCCGACGCCGGATCATGCCCAGCTGGAGCATGACGTCGCCGAGGCCGGTCGCGGCTGGGTCGATCGGTTCGAGGCCGCCCTGCGCCGCGCCAACGTCGCCGATGTCCAGGTCGGCCCGCTCAGCGCCCGCTGGGCCCGCGCTTTCGGCGCCGCCTACCGCGACCGCTACGACGCCGACGAGGCCGCCGTCGACCTGCAGCAGATGGACCGTCTGAACGCGACCGGAGAGCCGGGCCAGGGCGAACCCATCGCCGTGCGCGCCTTCCGCAATCCCGACGACAGCCGCCTTCAGTTCCGCTTCAAACTGTACCGTCGCGGTCCGGCCGTGCCCCTGTCCGACGTCCTGCCGATCATGGCCGACATGGGCCTGAAAACGCTTGAGGAATACGGCTATTCCATTCGTCCGGCGGGCGAAGAGGAAATCCACGTCCACGAGTTCCTGATGGAGGACCCGCGCGGCGAGGCCCTGATCTTCGCCGATGTGAAGGCCCCGTTCGAGCGCGCCTTCGCCGCCGTCTGGACCGGCCGCACCGAAAGCGACGGCTTCAACCGTCTGGTGGTCGAACTGGGCTTCGAATGGCGCGAAGCCGCCCTGATCCGCACCCTGGCCCGCTATCGCCAGCAGACCGGCCTGGACCCGTCCCAGCCGGTGCAGGAAGAGGCCCTGCGCGAATATCCCGAGGTGACGCGCGCCCTTATGGCCCTGTTCACCGCCAAGTTCGGCGATGAAGGCGGTGCGGTTCAGGATCGTGAGGCGACGGTCGCCGAACTGAACGAGCGCATCGTCGCCCTGCTTCAGGACGTCAAGAGCCTGGACCACGACCGGGCGCTGCGCCGGATCGCCCTGCTGATCGGCGCCATCAAACGCTCCAACTTCTTCCAGTCGGACGCCGACGGCCAGCCCAAGCCCCACATCTCCATCAAGATCGCCTCGCGTGAGCTTGAGGACCTGCCCCTGCCCAAACCCTATCGCGAAATCTTCGTCTGGGCGCCGCACATCGAGGGCGTGCACCTGCGCTTCGGCCCTGTCGCGCGCGGCGGCCTGCGCTGGTCCGACCGTCGCGACGACTTCCGCACCGAGGTTCTGGGTCTGGTGAAGGCCCAGCAGGTCAAGAACGCCGTCATCGTGCCGGTCGGCTCCAAGGGCGGCTTCTATCCCAAGCAACTGCCCCGCACGACGGACCGCGAGGCCATTCAGGGCGAGGCCATCCGCGCCTATCGCACCTTCCTGTCGGGCCTCTTGGACATCACCGACAACATCGCCGCCGACGGTTCGGTGGTGCGCCCGGCCAATGTCGTGGCCTGGGAGCAGGACGATCCCTATCTGGTCGTCGCCGCCGACAAGGGCACGGCGACCTTCTCCGACATCGCCAACGGCGTCTCGGCCTCCTACGGCTTCTGGCTGGGCGACGCCTTCGCCTCGGGCGGGTCGGTCGGCTATGACCACAAGGGCATGGGCATCACCGCCCGCGGCGCCTGGGAAGCGGTCAAGCGCCACTTCCGCGAGATCGGCAAGGACATCCAGACCGAGCCCTTCACCATGGTCGGCGTCGGCGACATGTCCGGCGACGTCTTCGGCAATGGCGCGCTGCTGTCCAAGGCCACGCGCCTGGTCGCCGCCTTCGACCACCGCGACATCTTCATTGATCCGAACCCGGATCATGTCTCTGGCTGGACCGAGCGCAAGCGCCTGTTCGACCTGCCGCGCTCGTCCTGGCAGGACTATGACAAGAGCCTGATCTCCGAGGGCGGCGGCGTCTTCTCACGCTCGGCCAAGTCGATCCAGCTGACGCCCCAGATCAAGGCCGCGCTGGACATCGCCGACGACGTGCTGGACCCCGTCAGCCTGATCCGCGCCATCCTGAAGGCCCCGACCGAGCTGCTGTATCTGGGCGGCATCGGCACCTATGTGAAATCGCCTGCCGAGACCGACGCCCAGGTCGGCGACAAGGGCACCGACGCCCTGCGCATCAACGGCGACGAACTGCGGGTCAAGGTGGTGGGCGAGGGCGCCAACCTGGGCTTCACCCAGGCGGGCCGCATCGTCTTCGGCCAGAACGGCGGCCGCATCAACACCGACGCCATCGACAACTCCGCCGGGGTCGACACCTCCGACCATGAGGTCAACATCAAGATCCTGGTGGGATCGGCGGTCACCAACGGCGTCCTGCCGGCGGACGAACGCGCGCCCCTGCTGGCCTCGATGACCGATGTCGTGGGCAAGAAGGTTCTGGCCCACAACTACGACCAGACCCTGGCCCTGACCCTGCAACAGGCCGAAGGCGCGGGCGGGCTGGACGCCCAGGAACGGTTCATGCAGGCCCTGTCGGCGCGCGGCAAGCTGGACCGCAAGGTCGAGGGCCTGCCCAGCGACCTGCGCGTCAAGGAGATGATGGCGGCGGGCGTTCCGCTGGCCCGGCCCGAACTGGCCGTGCTGATGGCCTACGCCAAGCTGGAGCTGTCGGACGAGATCGTCGCCTCGACGGCGCCGGAAGATCCGTTCTTCGAACGCATCCTGACGGGCTATTTCCCCGACGCCCTGGCCCGGTTCGAGCCGGAGATGAAGAGCCACCGGCTGCGGCGCGAGATCATCGCCACCGTTCTGTCGAACGAAGTGGTCAATATGTGCGGCCCGACCTTCCCGGACCGTCTGCGCCACTCGGTCGAGTGCGACACCACCGCCCTGATCATCGCCTTCGAGGCCGCACGCCGCGCCTTCCGTCTGGACGAGGCCTGGGCGGCGGTTTCGGCCCTGGACCTGAAGATCCCGTCCGAGGCCCAGATCGCCCTCTATCGCGAGATCGCCGTCGTCCTGCGCCGCCAGACCGCCTGGCTGGCCCGCCGCGCCAAGAAGGGCATGAGCGTCCAGGCCCTGATCGACCTCTATCGTCCGGTCGCCGATGCGATCCAGGCGGAAGGGGCAGGGGTCCTGTCGCGCTTCGAACAGGCGCAGCTGGACAAGCGGGTCCGCCGCTTCGCCGATCTGGGCGCCCCGGAAGATCTGGCGCGCTCCATCTCGATCATGCGTCCGCTGGTCGCCGCCGCCGACATCGGCGATCTGGCCCAGGAAGCCCAGTGGCCCGTCCCGGCCATGGCGCGCCTGTATCACCAGGTCGGCGCCGCCTTCGACTTCGACCGTCTGCGTGCAGCGGCCGGTTCGATTCCGTCGGCGGATCATTTCGATCGCCTGGCCGTCCGCCGCCTGATCGAAGACCTGATGAACGAACAGGCCACCCTGACCCGCGCCGTCGCCAAGGCCTCCGATCCTTCGGTCGGCGTCAGCGAGGATGCGGCGGAGGCGGCTGTCGACGCCTGGATCGGCTCCAAGCAGGAGTTGGTCGAGAGCGTCCGCGCCTCGGTCGATGAGATCGAACAGTCCGGCTCCGGCTGGACCTTCGCCAAACTGACCATCGCCAACGCCACGATCCGCGACCTGGCCGTCGCCGCGCTCTGATCCTGCCGCCCCATCCCGACGCCAGTCGGGATGGGGCGCTAAGGAATGAGTTGACGAAGCCGCCGTCTCGCGGCCTTTTCAAAAACCGATTAACGGGCAGGGGAGGCCGTCATGCCGAGAAAATTCCTCGTCGTCGCCGACGACACGCCCGAGTTCGAGGCCGCCCTTCGCTTCGCCTGCCGTCGGGCGAAATCGACGGGCGGGCGCGTCGTCATGCTGCGCGTCCTGCCCTCCAACAGCGACGCCCACTGGTCCGGCGCGCGTGAGGAAATCGAACGCCAGCAGCGCGAAGAGGCCGAGGCCCTGCTGAACCGACTGGGCGAAGAGGCGCTGGAACGCTCAGGTGCCGCCCCCATCTTCCTGATCGAACAGGGCGAGGCCCAAAGCGCGATTCGCAAGGTCGTCAGCGACGATCACGACATCAAGATCTTGGTCCTGGCGGCAGGCGCCGGGTCGCGCGGCCCCGGCCCCCTGGTCTCCGCCATCATCAAGCACGGCGCATCCCTTGGCGGCCGCAAACTGCCCGTCACCATCGTCCCCGGCGTCCTGACCGAAGACGAGATCGAGGATCTGGCCTAGCCCCTCGGGACCAGACGCCACATGCGTAAAGGGTGACGCACCGTGCCGGCTTCGGCGCCGGCGGCGTCGCCGCGGCCCATGTAGAGGTCGGCGCGGACGGGGCCGCGAATGGCGGATCCGGTGTCCAGCGCCATGGCCAGGCCGCGGTAGCTGGCGGTGGCGCCGCGCAGATTGCCGGCGTCCGCATCCAGCCAGACCAGTTCGCCATAACGCCACTGGGACGGATCGACCGCGATGGCGCGGCGCTCGGTCAGGGGCACCCCTGCGGCGCCCGGCGGATGGCCGTTGTCGTCGGGGTCGATGCGGAAGAAGATGTAGCGCGGGTTCAACGCCATCACGCTCTGGGCCTCATAGCCCCGGTGCGAGGCCAGCCAGCCCCGGATCGCATCGCCGGACGTGCCGTTCTCCGGCAGCAGGCCGCGCTGGGCCATCGGGCGGGCGATGCCGACGAAGGTCTTGCCGTTGTCCCCGGCATAGGCGGCGCGGGCGCGGCGGCCGTCCTCGAACGTCAGATAGCCGGACCCCTGGATCTGCAGGAAGAACAGGTCTTCGGCCCGCATCCAGGCCAGGGCCTGATCCGGGCGGGCGTTGGCCTCGATCGTCGCCCGGTCGCCTGCCGCGCGCGGATCGGCGGGCTTGGGCAGGAGCGGGGCCGAGAACTCGGCGTCGGCCCAGCGACGGGCGGGATATTCAGGCGCGAAATAGGAGGTCAGCAGACCGGGGCGGCCATCGGCGGTTTCCGCCGGAACCGCGCTGAAGTTGGCTTCGAAAAAGGCGCGCGCGTCGGACGGGGTCACCGTCGTTCCGGCGTTCATGGCCTTGGCGCGGCTGCAGGTCGTGCGCGCCGTCGCATCCCGCGCCGCGCCGCAGCCGTCGACATAGGCGCGGAAGGCGGCCAAATGATCCTCGTCATTCCAGCCCGGCAGGACCGCAGGACTGACCGCGTGGGACGAAGTCGGGGGCAGGGCGGGGCCGACGCCCCCGGGGGGCGGCGTGTAGGGGATTTCGCTTCCAGGCGTGGTCGCAGGCCCAGGTGTCATCGGCCCGGTCGAACAGGCCGCCGCCGCCAGAAGGGCGGCCAGCGTCGGCGTTGCGGCGATCAGCCGACGCATAAGGCCCATCAGGCGTTGGCCGGCTCGACGCGGGCCAGGACCCAGTTGGGATCAGCCGCGCCCAGGGTGCGCTCGAACGTCCAATGTTCGGCGGTGCGGCGCTCTTCGACCAGAGGCTCGCCGGTGGCGGCGTCCGCCGTCTCGCCCGAGGCCTTGGTCACATGGCTGCGCAGTTCGGCCAGGAAACGGATCTTGGCCACGGCCTTGTCGCCCTCGGCCGTGGCGCCTTCCAGATCGGCGCGGGGCGGGAACAGGAACTCGACCGTCTCGGTTTCGCCGCGCGTCTCACGCGCTGCAATCCCCGCCTCGAACGAGGCCATGACCGCAGGCGTCAGCAGGGGTTTCAGCGCCGCACGGTCGCCCGACGCATAGCCGCGCACGATGATTTCATAGGCCTGACGCGCGCCCTCGACGAAGCGGGCGGGGTCAAAGGCCGGGTCGCGCGCCTTCAGACCGGCGACGGACGCCAGCATGGCGGCCTCGGCGGCGGTCGGCTTGACCGCCTGATCAGGCGTGTTCGGGCCGGGAACGACCAGCTTGGCGTCCTCCTGCGGCTGGCGTCCGACTTTCTTGCCCAGCACATTATAGAGCTGGAACAGGACAAAGGCCGCGATCACGGCGAAGACGACGATCTGGAACTGGACCGGCAGGTTCAAGGGGCTATTCCTGTGGCAGGCGGGAGCTTGTCAAAAGACACTATTTGACGATTAGGGGCTGATATAAGGTGAAGCAAGGCGAAGCGCGCCCCCCGCGCTCCAACCAAAGTTGCGGCCAAGCGTCTCGGCATGGTAATCGCCCCGCCTTATTCCCGGCCCAATCGGCCCAATTCCGACTTTGAAGATCGCAACATGACCGACGCAACGCCGCCTGCCGAAACCCCCAACGGCGCCGACGCCCAACAGGGCCAGCCCGCCGGTCCCGGCTTCCGCATCCTGGCGCAATATGTCCGCGACTTCTCGTTCGAGAACCCGCGCGCCCCGGAATCCCTGCGCATCGACGGCAAGCCCGCCATCGACCTGGGCGTCGAAATGGCCGCGCAGGGCCGCCCCGACGGCCTGTTCGAGCTGGATCTGAAACTGTCGATCAAGGCCTCGCACGAGAACCAGCCGGTCTTCCACGTCGAACTGGTCTATGGCGGCCTGTTCCAGCTGGCCAATGTCCAGGAGCAGGACATCGAGCCGCTGCTGCTGATCGAATGCCCGCGCTACCTGTTCCCGTTCGCGCGCGAGATCGTCGCCCGCGCCACGGCGGACGGCGGCTTCTATCCGCCCTTCATGCTGGACCCGATCGATTTCGCGGCCATCTACATCGCCCGCCAGCAGCAGATCGCCCAACAGCCGCCGGCGACCGGCCAAGCTTAAGCTCAGCCACCCTCCCCAGTCTCTAGGCTCAATCGACATTGAGCCAGAAACCGTCATTCCGGGGCGTAAGGACGAACCCGGACCCGAAGGGCGGCGCGCAGCAGCCAACCCAGACGTTCATATCAAGCGTCGAATGCGTCCAGCAGCAGGACTGTAGTCCTGGGTTCCGGGTTCTTCGCTTCGCTCAGCCCCGGAATGACGGGTTAAAACGCGACCACCCTCCCCGGACGGGGAGGGAAAAAACGGTCAGTTCGCCTCTTCTGTTTCGGCGATCGTGACGCCGTAACGGGCCCACAGGCTGTGGTCCTTCAGCACCGAACGCAGGAAGGCGGCGTGGGCCTCATGCTCCTGCGGCGTCGAACGGGGCGCCAGCGGGTGCGGGCGCGCGCCGTAAACCGTCAGTTCGATGGCTCCGCCCGGTCCCTTGCCGCGCGGGCCGGACGACAGGTCCAGAACCCGCTCCTTGCCGCCGCGCAGCTCCAGATAGACCTCGGCCAGCAGGCGGGCGTCGATCAGGGCGCCGTGCAGGGTCCGTTCGACCAGCGACACCTTGAAGCGTTTGCACAGGGCGTCCAGCGAGTTGGGCATGCCCGGAAACCGCGTCTGGGCCAGTTTCAGCGTATCGATCCAGCGCGGCTCGCCCGTGATTTGGCGCCCGGCGCGGTTCAGCTCGAAGTCGATGAAGTTGCGGTCGAAATTGGCGTTGTGGGCGATCAGTTGCGCGTCGCCGATGAACTCGAACAGATCATCCACGATCTCGGCGAACTTGGGCGCGTCCTTGACCTTTTCGTCGGTGATGCCGTGAACGCGGATGGCGTCTTCCGGGATCAAGCGCTCGGGATTGACGAACCGGTGGAAGGTGCGGCCGGTCGGCAAGAGGTCCAGCAGTTCGATGCAGCCGACCTCGACCAGCCGGTCGCCCGTCTTGGGGTCAAACCCGGTGGTTTCCGTATCAAGGACAATCTCGCGCGCCATGCGCCCTTAATGGGGTCGTTCGCCGGATTGCGAAAGTCTGGCGGCGTCGCGACGCGGAGATATCCACGCCGGATCCAACACGGCGGCGACGATGGCCTCCACCTCGGCGCGGGCGGCGTCGAGACCATGGCCGGTGTCGACGATGAAGTCGGCGCGGGCGCGTTTTTCGGCGTCCGGCGTTTGGCGGGCCAGAATGGCCTCGAACCTTTCGCGCGTCATGCCGGGGCGGGCCAGGACGCGGGCGGCCTGAACCTCGGCGTCGGCGCTGACGACCACCACGGCGTCCACGCTGCGGTCGCCGCCGGTTTCGAACAGCAGGGGGATGTCCAGCACGCCCAGCCGGACGCCCGCCGCCCGTGCGGCGTCCAGATCCGCCTGGCGTCCCTGGGCGACCAGAGGATGGACGATGGCCTCCAGAGTCTTGAACGCCGTCTCGTCACGGCCCAGCGCCTCGGCCAGGCGCGTGCGGTCCACGGCTCCGTCCACGACCACGCCGGGAAAGGCCTGTCCGACCGGCCCGACCGCCGCCCCGCCCTTGGCGTACAGCCGATGCACGGCCTCGTCGGCGTTCCAGATCACCGCCCCCAGATCGGCGAACATGGCCGTCGTCGTCGACTTGCCCATGCCGATGGAGCCGGTCAGGCCCAGCAGGATCATGCGGCCGCCTCGACCAGATGCGCCATCAGCAGGGCGCGCAGGTCCAGCGGCGGGGGCGGGCGGCGGAAGATGGCCTCGAACGACGGCGCCGCCTGTCCGATCAGCATGGCCAGACCATCCACGGTGGTCAGACCCCGCGCCCGCGCCTCGATCAGGAAGGGCGTCCACAGCGGCTTGTAGGTCATGTCCATGATCACGGTTCCGGGCGCGATCTGGTCGAAGTCCACATCGGGCTGAACGCTGAGCGCATTGACGACAAGAGCCGCGCCGTCGAACGCTTCCGCCGCCTGCATCACCCGCACCGACGGTCCCAGATCGGCGGCCAGGGCCTCGGCCCGGTCACGCGAGCGGTTGACGATCCGCACCTCGGCGCCCGCCTCGACCAGAACGCCCGATCCGGCCCGCGCCGCGCCGCCCGCGCCCAGAATGACGACTGGCTTGCCGCCCACATCCAGATCCGGCGCCTGCTCTTTCAGCCCCAGCATCAGTCCGATCCCGTCCGAACTGTCGCCCAGCACCCGGCCGTCGACGAATTTCAGGATGTTGGACGAGGAGGTCAGTTTCGATGCGGGCGACACCTCGTCGGCCAGGGCGAACGCCTGCTCCTTGAACGGCGAGGTGACGTTCAGTCCCGAGATCAGGCCCGCGCGACCCGCCGCGACCAGGGCCTCGAACCCCGCCGCATCGACCGGCGCGAACGGCAGATAGGCGCCGTCGATCCCGCCCGCCGTCAGCCAGGCGTTGTGGATGATGGGGCTGAGCGAATGGGCCACCGGCTGCCCGGCGATGCCGCCCAGCAGGGCCGCGCCCGTGATGATCTGTCTGCTCATGCCGCCAGAACCCCCGCGCGACGCAACTCGGCCAAGACCGGCCACAGGGGCAGGCCCAGAACGGTGAAATAGTCGCCGTCCACCGCCTCGAACAGCTGCGACCCCAGCCCCTCCAGCCGGTAGGAGCCGACGCAGGTCAGCAACACCTCGCCCTCCGCCGCCAGATAGGCGTCGAGGAAGGCGTCCGAGAAATCCCGCATCCGCATCTGCACCGTGTCCACGCCGGACCAGACCACTTGTCCCTTGACCGCCAGGGCCGCGCCGGAATGCAGATGATGGGTCTTGCCGCGCATGGACTTCAGCCGCGCGCGCGCCCCCTCCAGCGTCTTGGCCTTGGAGATCAGGCCGCCGTCAAAGGCCAGGGTCTGGTCCGAGCCCAGCACCCAGGCGGCCTCGTCATCGCGCGACACGGCCAGGGCCTTGGCCTCGGCCAGCCGCACCGCCAGGGCCGCCGCATCCAGATCGCCCGAACGGGCCTTGATCGCGTCCTCGTCAACGCCCGCGACCCGGACCTCGAACGCGACCCCGGCGTTCTCCAGCATGGCGCGGCGTGCGGCGCTCTTGGACGCCAGCACCAGTTTTTCCTTACTCACCAGGTAGTCCCGATCCTGTGGTTGCGATGCTCGCTGAGCAGATTGGTGATGGCCGCCGCCGTCTCCTCGACCGAGCGGCGGGTCACGTCGATGGTGGGCCAGCCGCGCCGTTCGAAGGCGCGCCGCGCCTTGATCGTCTCGTCCCTGACCGCGTCCTGATCCGTATAGGACGAGGTCTGATTGGCGTTCAGATTGTCGATGCGGTTCCTGCGGATCTGGATCAGCCGGTCAGGCGACACCGTCAGGCCGATGACCAGCGGCTTCTTCAACTGGGTCAGACGCTCGCCGTCCTCCTGTCCCGGCACCAGCGGCACATTGGCCGCCCGGATGCCCCGATGCGCCAGATAGATGCAGGTCGGTGTCTTGGACGTCCGGCTGACGCCGCACAGCACCACGTCCGCGCCTTCCAGCTGCTCCAGCGTGCCTTGCCCGTCGTCATAGGCCATGGCGAAGTCCAGGGCCGAGATCCGGTTGAAATAGTCGTGGTCGAGGGTGTGCTGGGCGCCAACGCGCGACGACAGCGCCGCGCCCAGATAGCGCGACATGGCCCCGACCAGCGGGTCCAGCGCCCCGATCTGCGGCATGTCCAGCCGACGGCAGCCTTCCTCCAGCTGTTCGCGCAGCTCGCGGTCCACAAGCGTGTGCAGAACCACGCCCGGCGCCGAAGCCACTTCCTCCAGCACCCGGTCCATCTGTTTGGCCGACCGCACCAGGGCATAGATGTGCTCGATCGGAATGACGCCGTCGAAACGGGCCGTCACCGCCTTGGCCATGGCGTTCAGGGTCTCGCCGGTCGAGTCCGACACCAGATGGACGTGGAAATAGGTCGCCAGTCGATGGGGTCTTGAAGGGCTCATTCAATCAGTCCCGGCAAACAGTCCGACCTGGGGCCGGTCCCTGTGGAAAGGGTGGGGGCGATCCGGCGTCATCCGGGCGCCATTCTCCATAGCCGCTGATCCTTCGGGCGGCGAGCGTGGATGATGGTGGGTGATCTCATGGCTTGGCGCCCCATTCATCCCAAGGCGGATATCCGGTTTCCCCTCGATTGTGGAAAACCTAATGAGAGGTTAACGGCCCTTAACCGCGTTCACAGGCTGGCGTCCTGCAAAGCCTGGGAAATTAAGACCTTGTTAAGGATTATCCACCGTCGGGATAGCGTTGGTCTGCATCCCCGTTAAGTATTTTCGGCGCGTGGATATCCGCTTTTGTTCCGTGGGCGACGTGTGAGTCTTCCCCGGGTTTCCACGGCCCTACCTGCCTCTACGAATCTTTTAATTCTTATTTTGATTAGGGATTGAGAGCAGGGGGCTGTGACCTTAATCGTCCAGGCATGACCGATCAGACCCAGACACACGACCAGACGCCCCTGATGATCCGGGCTCTCCGGGGAGAGACTCTGGACCGTCCGCCGGTCTGGTTCATGCGCCAGGCGGGACGTTACCTGCCCGAGTATCGCAAGCTCCGATCCGAAGCGCCCGACTTCATCGCCTTCTGCCTGAACCCCGAGATGGCGGCCGAGGCGACGCTGCAGCCGATGCGTCGGTTCGGGTTCGACGCGGCCATCGTCTTTGCCGACATTCTGCTGATCCCGCGCGCTCTGGGTCAGGACGTCTGGTTCGAGACGGGCGAGGGACCCAGGCTGGGCGAAATGCCGATCCCCGGCCGGATGGCGGAACTGGCGCCGTCGGCGGGTGAACATCTGTCCGCCGTGGGCGAGACCCTGTCCATCGTACGTGCGGCGCTGGAGCCGGAACGCGCCCTGATCGGGTTCGCAGGCGCGCCCTGGACAGTGGCGACCTATATGCTGGACGGGGAACACCGCACCATCGGCAAGGGCGAACGCGCCCAGGCCCGCACCTACGCCTACGCCGATCCGAAACGGGTCGATGAGACGCTGGAGGTTCTGGTCGAGGCCAGCGCCCGTTATCTGAAGATGCAGGCCGACAGCGGCGCCCAGGTGCTCAAGATTTTCGAAAGCTGGGCCGAAGGGCTCCCCGACGATCTGTTCGAGCGTCTGGTTCTGAAGCCCCACCAGGCGCTTGTGAAGCGCACGCGGGAGCTTGGGGTCACCGTCCCCTTGATCGGCTTCCCACGGGGCTCTGCGGCGCTTGCAGAGCGATATGCGGAACAGGTTGAGGTGGACGCCGTCGCCCTCGACACCGCCTGTCCTCTGGAGGTCGGCAAACGGGTGCAGCAGATCAAGCCGATCCAGGGCGCGCTCGACCCGCTTCTGCTGCGCGCCGGCGGCGAGATGTTGGACCGCCGCGTCGATCAGCTGCTGGAGGCCTGGGGGCAGGGGCCGTGGATCTTCAACCTGGGCCACGGCATCCTGCCGGACGTGCCGATCAGCCATGTCGAACAGGTGCTGAAACGGATCGGCGCGCAATGAGCGGTGCGGACAGAGACGCAGGCGGGCTGAAGGGGCGGCGCATCGCCGTCGTCCTGTTCAATCTCGGCGGGCCGGACGATCAGGCCTCGGTCAAACCCTTCCTGTTCAACCTGTTCAACGACCCGGCCATCATCGGCCTGCCGGGGCTGGCGCGCACGCCTCTGGCCCGTCTGATCTCCAGCCGTCGCGAGGCGGCGGCCCAGGCCAACTATCGTCTGATGGGCGGCGGTTCGCCCCTGTTGCCGGAAACCCGCAGGCAGGCGCAGGCGCTGGAGGCGGTGCTGAACGACCGGCTGGCGGACGACGAGGTCCGCGTCTTCATCGCCATGCGCTACTGGCATCCCCTGACCCAGGAGACGGCGGCCGATGTCGCGGTCTATGGGCCGGACGAAGTGATCCTGCTGCCGCTCTATCCGCAGTATTCGACCACGACGACCCAGTCCTCGCTGAAGGAATGGAACGCCGTCTATGCCGGTTCGGGCGTCAGCCGCGCCGTCTGCTGCTATCCTGATGCGCCCGGCTGGATCGAGGCTCAGGCCGATGGCGTCTGCGAAAAGCTGGATGCGGCTGGCGATGCGCCGGTGCGGGTCCTGTTCTCGGCCCACGGCATCCCCGAGAAGCTAGTGACCGGCAAGGGCGACCCCTATCAGGAGCAGGTCGAGACGACCGTCGCCGCGGTCGTCGCCGCCGTAGAGGCGCGGCGCGGGCCGATCGACCACGCCATCTGTTATCAGAGCCGCGTCGGGCCGATGAAATGGCTGGGCCCTTCGACGCCCGAGGCCATCGAGGCGGCGGGGCGTGACGGTCTGGGCGTGGTGGTGGTTCCCACCGCCTTCGTCTCCGAACATATCGAGACCCTGGTCGAGCTGGATATCGAATATGCCGAACTGGCCCATGAAAAAGGCGCCAGTCCCTATCTGCGGGCGCCCGCCGTCGGAATCGGCGCCCCCTTCATCGGCGCCCTGGCGGATGCGGCGCTCGACGCCTTAGATCGCAGCGGCGTCGCCCCTTTCGGCCCGGGCTGCAAGGCCAGGTGGAAATCCTGCCCGCGCGGGGACGCCGGGACCTGTAGTGCGAGGACCGCAGCATGAACGCCTATGATCTGGTCCGGGGCCTGCACATTCTGGCGGTGATCGCCTGGATGGCGGGGATGCTGTTCCTGCCGCGCCTCTATGCCTATGACGCCGAACAGAACGCAAAGCCCGAGCCGCTGAAAAGCGAGATGCAGGCCCTGTTGCGCACCTGGCAGACGCGCCTGCTGCGCATCATCCTGAACCCGGCCATGATCCTGGCCCTGATCTTCGGCGTCTGGCTGTTCTGGCTCAGAAGCGGGCAGGGCGCGGACTGGTCCTTCGCGCATCAGCCGTGGATGATCACCAAGCTGATCGGCGTGGTCCTGCTGTTCGGCTGGCATGGCTTCCTGGCCGGGCAGCGCAAGAAGATCGCGGCGGGCACGTCCAAATACTCGGGCAGGTTCTGGCGCATGACGAACGAGATCCCCTTCGTTCTGGCGATCATCATGGTCCTGTCGGTGACGACGGAATGGACCCTGCGCTAGGCAGGGTTCGGTTTCCTTAACCCCTCCGCTTGACCTGACCGCTCGCCTGTGGTTCCGCTGGCGGTGAACCGTTCGGCCCTGCTGGCGGTCCCTCTCTTTTTGCGACGCCTGCAGGTATCGACCAGCGGGAGCCCGCCGCACCTCCCTTCGGCCTTACGGCCAGACATTCCCAGAGACCTGACGCCGCAGCCCTTTGCTGTGCGCGACTGCGAGCCTGCATCATGACCGACGTCCGCGACACCGATCCCGACTCCCCCGAGGCCGAAAACCTCGAAGCTGAAACCCCGACCCATCACGGCGCCGAGCATGAGGCCGGCGAGGCCGCAGGCGCCGATTCCGGCGTCGACACCACGGTCGAGGATGAAGAGGACGGCGATCCCGTCGTGCCGAACGGCCGCATCACCCTGGCCGAGCTGAACGAGAAGACGCCGGCCGATCTGGTCGCCTTCGCCGAGCAGCTGGAGGTCGAGAACGCCTCCAACCTGCGCAAGCAGGACCTGCTGTTCGCCATCCTGAAGGCCCTGGCCGACGAGGAGGTCGAGATCATCGCCGATGGCGTGCTGGAGATCCTGCCCGATGGCTTCGGCTTCCTGCGCAGCCCTGACGCCAATTATCTGCCGGGCCCGGACGACATCTATGTCTCGCCGTCGCAGATCCGCCGCTTCGGCCTGCGCTCGGGCGACACGGTCCACGGCGCCGTGCGCGGCCCGCGTGAGGGTGAACGCTACTTCGCCCTGCTGAAGGTCGATACGATCAATCTGGAAGACCCGGAGCTGGTCAAGACCAAGGTCCTGTTCGACAACCTGACGCCCCTCTATCCCGAGGAGCGGCTGCACATGGAAATCCAGGACCCGACCCTGAAGGACCGTTCGGGCCGCGTCATCGACATCGTCGCGCCTCTGGGCAAGGGCCAGCGCTGCCTGATCGTCGCCCCGCCGCGCGTGGGTAAGACGGTGATGCTGCAGAACATCGCCAAGTCGATCGAGCGCAATCACCCCGAGGTCTTCCTGATCGTCCTGCTGATCGACGAACGCCCCGAAGAAGTCACCGACATGCAGCGCACGGTGAAGGGCGAGGTCGTCGCCTCCACCTTCGACGAGCCCGCCACCCGCCACGTCGCCGTCGCCGAAATGGTGATCGAAAAGGCCAAGCGTCTGGTCGAGCACAAGAAGGACGTGGTCATCCTGCTGGACTCCATCACCCGTCTGGGCCGCGCCTATAACGCCACCGTCCCGTCGTCGGGCAAGGTGCTGACCGGGGGCGTCGACGCCAACGCCCTGCAGCGTCCCAAGCGCTTCTTCGGCGCCGCGCGCAATGTGGAGCAGGGCGGTTCGCTGACCATCATCGCCACGGCCCTGATCGACACCGGCAGCCGCATGGACGAGGTGATCTTCGAAGAGTTCAAGGGCACCGGCAACTCGGAAATCGTGCTGGACCGCAAGGTGGCGGACAAGCGCATCTTCCCCGCCATCGACGTGCTCAAGTCCGGCACCCGCAAGGAAGACCTCATCACGCCCAAGGATCAGCTGGCCAAGACCTATGTTCTGCGCCGCATCCTCAACCCGATGGGACCGCAGGACGCGATCGAGTTCCTGCTCGATAAGCTGCGCCAGTCCAAGAACAACGCGGACTTCTTCCAGTCGATGAACACCTGATCATTGTTCCCCCTATCGCCTCACGCGCGGCGTGAGGCTGCTTGAGGGAGTTCAGTTTCACGTGAAACAGGAGAGGCTTCCATGAAGGTCCAGGTCGAGATCGATTGCACCCCCGCCGAGGCGCGCGCCTTTCTCGGCCTGCCCGACGTGACCCCGCTGAACGAGGCGATGGTCGCGGAAATGCAGGATCGGATGAAGGCCAATGTCGCGGCCATGCAGCCCGAAGAACTGATGAAGACCTGGACCAGCTTCGGCCTTCAGGCCCAGGACCAGTTCCGCCGCCTTATGGAAGCCGCCGTAAAATGAGCCGGTTTTCTCCTCCCCCCGTGGGGGAGGAGGGCCGTGCGCAACGGGGCGAAGGGGGAAATCCCCGGACGTCGACGTTGCCGCCCGCCAGACCAGAGCGGGGAGAAATCTCATGACCAACGACACCATCTTCGCCCTCGCGACGCCGCCCGGCCGGGGGGCCATCGCCGTCATCCGGTTGTCCGGCCCCCAGGTTGAGGCGACGCTGACGGGGCTGGGGGCGTCCAAGGTGAAACCGCGCATGGCGTCTGTGCGCGACCTGACGCACGGCGGCGCCCATATCGACCAGGCCCTGGTCCTGCGCTTTGTCGGGCCTCATTCCTATACGGGCGAAGACTCCGCCGAGCTTCATCTTCACGGCGGCCGCGCGGTGGTCGAGGCGGCCAGTTCCGCCCTGATCGCCCTGGGCGTACGTCCCGCCGAACCGGGCGAGTTCACCCGCCGCGCCTTCCAGAACGGCCGCATGGACCTGGCCCAGGCTGAGGCGGTCGCCGACCTCATCGACGCCGAGACAGCGGCCCAGGCCCGACAGGCCCTAGGTCAGCTGGAGGGAAAACTCAGCGAAACCTACGTCGGGTTCCGCCGCGATCTTCTGCACGCCCTGGCCCTGGTCGAGGCGGAGATCGATTTCCCGGATGAGGAGGTTCCCGACAATCTGGCCCGCACCGCTGGTCCGGTTCTGGTCCGACTGGCGGAGGATCTGCGCCGCGCCGTCGATACGGGACGGCGGGGCGAACGGGTGCGCGACGGTTATCGCATCGTTCTGATCGGCGAAACCAACGCCGGCAAGTCGTCGCTGTTCAACGCCCTGGTCGCGCGCGAGGCGGCCATCGTCACCCCCATCGCCGGCACCACACGGGATGTGCTGGACGCCGATCTGGTCATTGGCGGCTATGCCGTGACCTTGTCGGACACAGCGGGTCTGCGCGACAGTGATGATCCGGTCGAGGCCGAAGGGGTTCGCCGGGCGCGGTTGCGCGCCGAACAGGCGGACCTGCGACTGTGGGTCCGGGCGCCGGGCGACCCGGAAGGCGTCGCCGCCGACTATGCCCAATCGGGCGACCTGGTGATCGCCAACAAGGCGGATGTCGGCACAGTCACCGCGACCAGAGGCCTGGATAGTCTGACGGTCAGCACCCAGACTGGGCAGGGGTTGTCCGATCTGCATGACTGGATCGCCGCGCGACTGGCCCGCGATCTGTCGGGCGCCGACTTCCCGGCCATTACGCGCGAGCGTCACCGACTGCGTCTGACGGAAGCCCTGGCGGCGGTCGAGGCGGCCTTGGCGGCGCTGGACGTGGCGCCTGAAATGGCGGGTGACGATCTGCGTCGTGCGGCCGAGGCGCTGTCGCGTGTCACCGGCGCGATCGGGGTCGAGGACATACTCGGTCAGGTCTTTTCGACCTTCTGCATCGGAAAGTAATACCGGTGTTCCACGTGAAACAGGCTTGACCGTATCCGCCCTGCCTTTCTCGCACGGGTGGCGAAGAGGCGCTGTTTGGACTATGTGGCGCAGATGAACTCCCCACTCGAAATCACCTGTGAAGTCGTCGTCATCGGCGGCGGCCATGCCGGTTGTGAAGCGGCGGCGGCGTCCGCCCGCGCAGGCGCGCGCACCCTGCTGCTGAGCCAGAAGCTTGAGACCGTCGGTGAGATGTCCTGCAACCCGGCCATCGGCGGTCTGGGCAAGGGACATCTGGTCCGTGAGATCGACGCCATGGACGGCATCATGGGCCGCTTGGCGGATGTGTCGGGCATCCAGTTCCGCCTGCTGAACCGCTCCAAGGGTGCGGCGGTTCGGGGCCCGCGCAGCCAGATCGACCGCCGTCTGTATCGCGAAGCCATGCAGGCCGAGTTGGCCCGGACGCCGAACCTGACCCTGATGGCGGGCACGGCGGAAAGCCTGATCCTTGACGGCGACCGCGTGGTCGGCGTCACGACCGGGGCAGGGGAGAGGATTCACGCCTCGTCCGTGGTCCTGACGACCGGCACCTTCCTGAACGGCGTCATTCACCGTGGCGACGAACGTATCCCGGCAGGCCGACATGGCGAGGCGCCCTCGACCGGCCTGGCCGCCGATCTGCACGCCGCCGACCTGATGATGGGGCGGCTGAAGACCGGCACGCCCGCGCGGCTGGATGGCCGAACCATCGCCTGGGATCGTCTGGAGATGCAGGATGCGGACACCGTTCCGTCGGCCTTTTCCTTCCTGACGGATCAGATCACCGTGCCGCAGATCGCCTGCGGCGTGACCCATACGACGGCCGAGACCCACCGCATCATCGCCGAGAATCTGAACGAGAGCGCCGTCTATGGCGGCAAGGTCTCCGGCATCGGCCCGCGTTATTGCCCCTCGATCGAGGACAAGGTGGTGCGGTTCGCCGATAAGACCAGCCACCAGATCTTCCTCGAGCCGGAAGGCCTGGATGATCCGACCGTTTATCCGAACGGGATTTCGACCTCGGTCAGCGAGCCGACCCAGCTGGCCTTCCTTCGGACCATCCCCGGTCTGGAGGCGGTCGAGGTGTTCCGTTACGGCTATGCTATCGAATACGACTATGTCGATCCCCGTGAACTGAGCCCGACGCTGGAAGTGAAGAAGCGGCCTGGCCTCTATCTGGCAGGCCAGATCAACGGCACGACCGGATATGAAGAGGCGGCGGCCCAGGGACTGATGGCGGGCCTGAATGCGGCGCGTTCCGCATCGGGTCTGGAACCCGTCGTCTTCGGTCGAGACCAGGCCTATATCGGCGTGATGATCGACGATCTGGTGACGCGGGGCGTGACCGAGCCCTATCGCATGTTCACCAGCCGCGCCGAATATCGGCTGAGCCTGCGCGCCGACAACGCCGACCAGCGTCTGACGGGGTTGGCGTTGTCTCTCGGCATCGTGTCGGAGGCGCGGCGGCTGCGTTTTGAGGCCAAGGCGGCCGAACTTTCCAAGGCCAGTTCTGTTTCACGTGAAACCCTGTTCACGCCCAAGGAGGCCAACGCCCTTGGCATTCCGGTGAACGCTGATGGGCGCCGCCGCTCGATGCGAGAACTTCTGGCCTTCCCGGACGTGACCCTGGAGAACTTTGTTCCCGTCTGCCCGGCCATTGCCGACTGGAGCCCAGAGGTGAGGGAGCAGGTCGAGATTGATGCAGGCTATGCCAACTATCTGGACCGCCAGGCCGTGGACGCCGCCGCCCTCCGTTCGGAGGAGGCGCTGACCCTGCCGGTTGATCTGGACTATGGCGCCATCGGCGGTCTGTCGAACGAGGTGAAGGACAAGCTGATCCGCATCCGTCCGCGTACGCTCGGCCAGGCCGGGCGGATCGAAGGCATGACGCCGGGCGCCCTGACGGCCCTGCTGTCCCACGTGAAACGCGCGCCGCGCACGACGGTGGCGGCATGAGCCTGGAAGCCGAGAAGGCCGTCTTCCAGCAAAAGACCCAGGCGACGCCGGAACAGATGGCTGATCTGGAGGCGTTTCGCCTGCGTCTGGCGGAGGCGAATGAGGTCATGAACCTGGTGGGGCCGGACAGCTTGCCGGACTTCTGGAACCGCCACGCCTGGGACAGCGCCCAACTGCTGACCCACGCCCCGGACGCCTTGACCTGGGCGGATCTGGGAGCGGGGGCGGGGTTTCCGGGCGTTGTGCTGACGATCCTGCTGAAGGGCAGGGAAGGGGCGCATGTCTGGCTGATCGACAGCCTGGGCAAACGTTGCCGTTTCCTTCAGGAGATCGTTAATGCACTCGGTCTTCCGGCGACGGTTCTGAATGGACGGGCCGAGGAGCAGCGTGTGCGATGTGACATCGTTACAGCACGGGCTGTGGCGCCTATGGATAAGCTTCTCGGTTATGCACAGCCCTATTTCGAAAGGGGTGCACAAGGTCTGTTTCTCAAGGGGGAGAAGGCGGAATCGGAGTTGCTTGAAGCCCGGAAATCCTGGCATTTCCAAGCTGAACTGGTTCCGTCGCAGAGCGATGCGAGGGGCCGTATCGTGACAGTCCGGAGCCTGAAACGTGCCCGTTAAAAAGCCTGCCCGAGTTCTCGCCGTATCCAATCAGAAGGGGGGCGTCGGCAAGACGACGACCGCCATCAACCTGGGCACCGCCCTGGCCGCCATCGGCGAGCGGGTGCTGATCGTGGACATGGACCCGCAGGGCAATGCCTCGACGGGGCTGGGTGTTCCACGTGAAACACGCCGGGTCACCATCTATGACGTGGTCGTGGACCAGCGTTCCATCGCGGACGCCTCGGTCCAGACGACGGTTCCGAACCTGTGGATCGTCCCGGCCGACGCCGACATGTCGGGGGTCGAGATCGAATTGAGCCAGGCGGATCGTCGCTCCTATCGCCTTCGGGATGCTCTGCGCGCCCACGACGACGGCCCTACCGCGTATGACTATGTGCTGATCGACTGCCCGCCGTCGCTGAACCTGCTGACGCTGAACGCCATGGCGGCGGCGGACGCGGTTCTGGTGCCGCTGCAGTGCGAGTTCTTCGCGCTGGAAGGTCTCAGCCAACTGATGCGGACCATCGACATGGTCAAGCACAGCCTGAACCCGGCGCTGGAGATCCAGGGCTTGGTCCTGACCATGTTCGACCGCCGCAGCGCCCTGTCGGGGCAGGTAGCCAATGACGTCCGCGCTCACTTCGGCGACAAGGTCTACGCCAGCGTCATTCCGCGCAATGTCCGCGTCGCTGAGGCGCCGTCCTTTGGCAAGCCCGCGCTGATCTATGATCTGAAATGCGCCGGCAGCCAGGCCTATCTGCGTCTGGCCAAGGAAGTGGTGAAGCGCGAACGTCAGCGTCTGAAGCTGGCGGCCTGAGTTTTAGAAGAAGAAACGGAACAGTATCTTGGCTGAACGACACAGAGGTCTGGGCCGCGGCCTGTCGGCGTTGATGGGCGAGAATGCGGAGGCGCCGGTGGCGCCGGACGCTCCGGTCCCGGCGGGCGTGCAGCGCGTGCCGATTGAGAGCCTGAAGCCGAACCCGGACCAGCCGCGCAAGACCTTCCGCCAGGAAGACCTGGAGGAGCTGACAGCCTCGATCCGTGACAAGGGCGTGCTTCAGCCCATTCTGGTGCGGAGCCAGCCGGGTGAGGACGGCGTCTGGCAGATCATCGCCGGTGAACGCCGCTGGCGCGCCTCGCAGGCCGCGCGGCTGACTGAGGTGCCGATCGTCGTTCACGAGATGGATGACGTCGAGGTGTTTGAAGTCGCCATCGTCGAAAACGTCCAGCGCGCCGACCTGAACCCGCTGGAGGAGGCCGAGGCTTACCGCGTTCTGATGGACCGTTTCGGTCGAACCCAGGACGCCGTCGCCGGGGTTGTCGGCAAGAGCCGCAGCCATGTCGCCAATATGATGCGCCTGCTGCAGCTGCCGGAGCGGGTGCTGTTCTATGTCCGCGAGGGCAAGCTGTCGGCGGGTCATGCGCGGGCGCTGATCAATACGCCGGATCCCAGCCAGCTGGCCGACATCGCCTTTGTCGACGGTCTGAGCGTGCGCGAAACCGAGGCCCTGGCGCGTCGCGCGACGGAAGGGCCAAAGCCGGTCAAGGCCAAGGCTGTGGCGCGGGCAGGCGAGGGCTCGGCGGATGTCGTGGCCCTGCAACAGGATCTGGCCGACGCCCTGGGCCTGAAGGTCGAGTTGAACGACCGCAGCGGCAAAGGCGAACTGACCATCCGTTACGGCTCGCTGGAGCAGTTGGATGACCTGTGCCGCCGATTGATGCGGGGCTGAGGGGTTTCACGTGCTAGGGTGAGCCTATGACTGAAGAAACCACGCTCACCCCCGCCGAAAAGCTGAAACAGGCCCTGGCCGCCAAGAAGGCCAAGGCCGGCCACGGATTCTCCGGCCAGCCCAGCGCCAAGGCTGAAGAAAAAAGCGTGTCCGCGCGCAATGTGGCCATGGCCAAGCCTGCGTTCCGCAAGGCCTCGAAGCGGGGCTAGGCCTTCCGCAGAGCAGGTCGCGGGCTCTAGAGGCCCAGGCGCCGCGCGCGGCCCGCGATCTCCAGCAGCAGACGTTCCGCGATCAGCTGATCCGGCATTCCCGTCGTCTTGGTGGCGACGTCTGCGGTGTTGATGCTGTCCAGAACATCGTCCAGCGCCTCCAGCCGCCAGGCGCGGGCCTGACGCAGCATTTCCGCCTCCTGCTTCCAGAAGACGCCTGCGGCCTTTGCAGCCTCCTTGGCGTTGGCGCCATTGGCCTGGAGGATGTTGATCCGGCGCAAACGGCCCAGATGCATGGCGGCGGAACGCACCGCCAGCACCGAAGACTCACCCTCGGCGAAGGCGCGGCGCAGGCCGGACTGGGCAGGGCCGGGACGACCGCCGAATGCCTGGAGCGCGGCGTCGGACAAGGAGGCGTCGGGCTCGACGCCCAGATGCTGCTCCAGCTCTTCCGGGCCGATGGTGCGGCCGGATCCCGGGCCGATGAACAGGGCCAGACGCTCGATCTCCTGGCGCATCAGGCCGCGTTCGCGGGGCAGGCGGGCGACGAAACGGTCCAGGGCGTCGGCGTTCAGGCCGACCTTGTCCGCGGCCAGGGCCTCGCGCGTCATGCGGGCCACATCGCCGGTTTCATCCTCGTAGCAGACGATGCCGACGGCGCCGTTTTCCTTTTCGGCGGTCTTTCGCAGGGCGGATTCACGGCCCAGCTGGTCGGCCTCGACCACCATCATGGCGTCGGGATTATAGCCGCCCGCCGCATGGATCTTGAGCGCAGCGGCCACCGCCTTGTCCACGCCGGGCTTGATCGTCGACAGGCGGATGCGCACCAGACGACGCCCGCCCATCAGGGACATGGCCGTCAGGGCCTCTTCCAGCCTGGTTTCGTCGCCGTCGATGTCGCTGTCGGTCAGGACGGTGACGTTGAAGGGGTCGTTCAGGTCCGGCGTGACCGTTTTGCACAGGATCTCGGCCCGTTCGGCGACGCCGGAACGGTCCTTGCCGTGGATCACCGCCGCGCGGATGGCCGGATCAGGCGCCTTCAGGAACCGTTCGATTTCCGGGCGTTTGGCGAGGATCATCGCAGTCGGCTCACTGGCCTGACAGCGCCTGCATGACGTCCAGACGGATCAGGCGGGCCAGTTCCGACGCGGCGCGCTCCTCGCCGTCCTGCTGGGCGGCGATGGCGGCATAGGGCTGGTCGTCGCTGGCGTAGGTCGTGGTGACGGTTTCCGCGCCGCTGAGGGGCGTTCCGCCCGCGGCCGGGGTCAGGGTCCAGGTCGCCTTGACCGTCAGCTCATAGCGGGTGGCGGTGTCGTCGATGCGGCGGCCCAGCGAGCGGCGGTTCTGCTCGACCGTGGCGGTCAGGCGGTATAGCGGCGTGACGCTGCGGTCCCAGGCCAGGGCGTCTTCCAACTGCTCGCGCAGCCGGTACCCCAGACGGTCGTCCTGGGTCGTGACGGCGATGCGGCGCAGGGCCGACCCCGTCGCCGGTTCGGCGTACATGGGCGTGAAGCCGCAAGCCGAAACCCCCAGCCCCAGCAGGACGGCAAAGACGGCCGCGACGCGCATCAGCCGGCCACCAGATTGACGATGCGGTCCTTGACCACGACGATCTTCTTCACGCTCAGACCCTCCAGACGCGCCTTGACGGTCTCGTCAGCCAGGACCAGAGCCTCGACCGCGGCCGGTTCGGAACCGCGCGCCACGCGGATTTCCGCCCGGCGCTTGCCGTTGATCTGGATGGGCAGGACCACTTCGTCGTCAGCCGCGAGCGCAGCGTCCCACACAGGCCACGGCGCGTCCAGAACCATCCCGTCCTCACCCAGGCGCGTCCAGCATTCCTCGGCCAGGTGCGGGGTGAAGGGGGCGATCAGGCGCGCCAGGGCCGACAGGGCCTGACGCTTGGCGTCACCGCCCGCCTGGGCGTTGTCGCGCACGGTGGCGACGAAGGCGTACAGCTTGGCGATGGCGGAGTTGAAGCGGAAACCTTCCACGCCTTCGGACACGGCCTTGATGGCCTTATGCGTCTCGCGCACCAGTTCGGCGTTGGCCTTTTCGTCGCCCGCCACGGCGGGATCGAAGCCGTCGAACAGGGTCCAGGTGCGCTGGACGAAGCGGCTGGCGCCCTCGATGCCGCCCGGCGTCCACTGGATGTCGCGTTCCGGCGGGCTGTCGGACAGGACGAACAGACGGCCTGCGTCCACGCCGTGCGAGGTCAGGATCTCCTGCGGCGCGACGACGTTCTTCTTGGACTTGGACATCTTTTCGATGTCGCCGATGGTCAGGGCCGCGCCGTTCGACAGGCGGGTGGCGACGCGCTGGCCGTCGACGGTTTCGATCTTCACGTCGGTGGGTTCGACCCAGCGCGGTTTGCCGACCTCGTCATGGCCCTCGAAATAGGTTTCGTGGACGACCATGCCTTGAGTGAACAGGCCCGCGAACGGCTCCTTGACGCTCATCAGGCCGGCATCGGTCAGGGCGCGGGTGATGAAGCGGGCGTAGAGCAGGTGCAGCACCGCGTGTTCGACGCCGCCGATATACTGATCCACGGCCAGCCAGTGGTCGGCGGCGGCCTTGTCGATCGGCGCCTCGGCCTTGGGATCGGTGAAACGGGCGAAATACCAGCTGGAGTCCACGAAGGTGTCCAGGGTGTCCGTCTCGCGCGTCGCATCGGTTCCGCACGACGGGCATTTGACGTGTTTCCAGGTCGCGTGGCGATCCAGCGGGTTGCCAGGCACGTCAAAGGTGACGTCGTCAGGCAGGACGACCGGCAACTGGTCGGCCGGAACCTCCACCGGGCCGCAGGTCGAGCAGTGGATGATCGGGATGGGGCAGCCCCAGTAGCGCTGGCGCGAAACGCCCCAGTCGCGCAGGCGGTAGATGGTCGCGCCCTTGCCGGTTCCGGCGGCCTCGATCCGGCCGATGGCCTCGGCCTTGGCGGCCTCGATGTCCAGACCGTTCAGGAAGTCGGAATTGAAGATGGAGCCGGGGCCGGTGTAGGCCTCGTCGCCGACGGCGAAGTCGTCGCCGGCGCCCTCAGGGCGGACCACGGTCGTGACGGGCAGGCCGTATTTGCGCGCGAAGTCCAGGTCGCGCTGGTCGTGGGCCGGGCAGGCGAAGATGGCGCCTGTGCCGTATTCCGACAGGATGAAGTTGGCGATCCAGACCGGAACCTGGGCGCCGGTGAAGGGATGGACGGCCTTCAGGCCCGTGTCCCAGCCGATCTTTTCGGCCTGGTCGATGTCGGCCTGCGAGGTGCCGCCCTTGCGGCATTCGGCGACGAAGGCGGCGACCTCGGGGTTGGCCTCGGCCAGGGCCTTGGCGATGGGGTGGTCGGGCGCAATCCCCATGAAGGATGCGCCGAACAGGGTGTCGGGGCGGGTGGTGTAGATCTCCAGACCTTCCGGCGATGCGGCAGGGGCCTCGCCCGCCCATTTCCAGGTCATCTGCAGACCCTTGGAGCGGCCGATCCAGTTTTCCTGCATCAGGCGGACCTTGTCGGGCCAGCGGTCCAGGTCTTTCAGCCCGTCGATCAGGTCGTCGGCATAGTCGGTGATGCGCAGGAACCACTGGTTCAGCTTGCGCTTCTCGATCAGGGCGCCGGAACGCCAGCCGCGCCCGTCGATCACCTGTTCATTGGCCAGGACCGTATTGTCGACCGGATCCCAGTTGACGACCCCGTCCTTGCGATAGACCAGACCGCGCCGATACAGCTCCAGGAACCAGGCCTGCTGCTTGCCGTAATATTCCGGGTCGCAGGTGGCGAACTCACGCGACCAGTCCAGCGACAGGCCCAACAGCTTCAGCTGATCCCGCATTGTGGCGATGTTGTCGTAGGTCCAGCCCTTGGGGTGGATGCCGCGCTCCATGGCCGCGTTCTCGGCGGGCATGCCGAAGGCGTCCCAGCCCATCGGGTGCAGAACATCGAAGCCCTGGGCGCGCTTGGACCGGGCCACCACGTCGCCCATCACATAGTTGCGGGCGTGACCCATGTGGATGTTCCCGGACGGGTAGGGGAACATTTCAAGAACATAATACTTCGAACGGCCGGTGTCCTTCGTCACGAAGGCGTTGGCGTCCGCCCAGCGGGTCTGCTGGCGGGGTTCGGCGGTCTTGGGTTCGTAACGGGCCACGGGGATCCTGAAAAGCAGCGAGGACGCTAACGCGCCCTCGCGCTCAACTAGCCCGAAGGGCGGTCGCGCCCCAAGAAGAATAGTGGCTGGCGCTCAGGCCGAAGCATCGGCGCCAGCATAGAAGAGCGCCTGAATCAGCCGGCGTTGGCGAGGTTGAGCTGGCGCGCCTTGGTCAGGATGGCGTTGACCAGATCGGACTCGGTCTGGGCGGCGACGGGGGCGGTGGTCCATTGACCGTCCGCGCCCTTCACTTCCTTGCTCACCGTGACCGTCAGCGCATCGGCGCGAAGGCGGGTGTCCAGGATGAAGACCGTGGCCTTGAACCGCTCGTTCGGGGCCTGCGGGCTGGAGTACCAGTCATAGTTGATCACGCCGCCCCACGGGTCGGCGGTGATCAGGGGCATGAAGCTGAGGGTGTCGAGCGAGGCGCGCCACAGATAGCCGTTGACGCCGATGCCCTGCTGCACGTTCGTCTTGGGCGCGCTCTTCTTGCCGCCGACGAAAGGAATGCTGGAGCAGCCCGCGAGGGCGACGCCCGAGACCAGGGCGATGGCGACGCCGCGAACCAGGGCCTTGTTGAGGCTCATCAAGGAAGTCTCCGTAAACTCTGAACCGTGGGGGCCCTCGGCCCGCACGCGCACGGCTTTCGCATGATCCGCGCCGCAGCAGGGTTCTATAACACGGTCAAAAGGGGCGATGACAAGGCGAAGTCGCGGGCGGGGGCTTCTGTTTGGCCAGTTCGACGATCCATTGGGCGAACATCGGCTCGTTTTGGGGCAATTCCCGTGACGCTTGAGCCACATCGCAGTGCAACAATGAACAGAATCGGAAATATGCGCCCGTGACTGCGTTGACCGACCGGACCCCGGGTGTCTAATCGCGCAGTCCGTCCCCATCTAAGGACGGAAAAGCGTGCGGCCTTGCGGGTTTGCGAGGTCATTGAGGATCTGGAATGCGTTTCGGCGGCATCATAGCAGCAGGGTTTGCGACGGCGGTTCTCGCCGTGTCGACGCCTGTGCTCGCCCAGTCGCAGACCCGCGCGCCCAGCGTCTCCCTGGCCGACGCCCAGGCAGGCCAGCCCAACGCCCCGGCCCCGCGCCGCGGCCTGCGCCTGAACGAAAACGGCCGCTGGAGCCTGGACTTCAACCTGAACCAGCCTGTCGGTCGTGAAACCGACTGGGGCGATGTCGAAGCGGGCGCCTATTACCGCCTGAACGACCGCCTGCGTGTCGGCGCCGCCGCCGCTGTCGGCGCGCCTGAGGCCGATCCGGCCCGCGCCCAGGAAACCAACGGCCGCGCCCAGCCGCGCGTTCGTCTGGAAACCATCTTCAAGTTCTGATCGGCTTTAAGGTCAGCGAAATGCTGACTGAACCGCATCGACGCCCGCCAGTCCGCAGGCGCCCGATCCCCGCAGTTCGCCCGCATTCAGCGCACTGACGCCGCCCAGGGCATAGACGGGCGCGGCGATTGAGCTGACCCTGTCCTGAAACCCCGCGACGCCCAGCGCAGGCTTGGCCGACGACGCGCCGCCCGCCGGGAAGACCGGCGACAGGATCAGGGCGTCCAACCCTTTTTGCAGCGGCTGAGGCGCGCCGTGCCAGGCGGCGGTCAGCAGCCAGTCGGGATGGGCGGCGCGGATTTCAACGGCCCGCGCGGCCTCGCGCTCCGGCAGATGCAGGCCGTCGCCCCCAACCGCCTGGGCCAGATCAAGGTCGCGTCCGACCAGCAGCCGCACCTCGGCGCCAAGGGTCGCTTCGCGCAGACGCCGGCCTGTCGCAACCGCATCCGCCGCCCCGAAGGCGCGATAGATGACGGCGGAGCCTGCGGGCAGACGCGCCGCCGTCTCCCACGGACGCGGCGTCCGTTCCGGGTCGGTGAAGAACAGCAGCGGCGGCAAACCCGCGGCGCGCGGGCTGACAGTCGCGGCGGCGCGGTTTAGAGCGGTCGCCGCATCCCAGAGCGCACGCGCCTCATCGCTGTAACCGGTCGGCAGGATCATGAGCCCTTCTTCCCCCGCTTCACCTCCGGCGTCCATCGCTGAACGGGTCGCCGCCGTCCGCAGCCGTATCGACGCGGCCTGTCAGGCGGCAGGCCGCGACCCCGCCTCGGTGGTCCTGACGGCTGTATCCAAGACGCAAGGCGCCGAGGCCATCGACGCCATTCTGGCCACGGGCCAGCGGGTGTTCGGCGAAAACCGGGTGCAGGAGGCTGAAGGCCGTTGGGCCGACCGTCTGGCGGACCTGCCGGGGCTGGAGCTTCGCCTGATCGGCCCGTTGCAGACCAACAAGGCCGAGGACGCGGTGGCCCTGTTCGACGTCATCGAGACCCTAGACCGCGAAAAACTGGCGCGGGCCCTGGCGGTCGCGGCGGCCAAGCTGGGCCGTTCGCCGCGCGTTCTGGTTCAGGTCAACACCGGCGCCGAGCCCCAGAAGGCGGGCGTCCTGCCCGAGGAGGCCGACGCCCTGATCCAGACCGCGCGCGACACCCATGGTCTGAATGTCGAAGGCCTGATGTGCATTCCGCCTGCGGATGAAGATCCCGCCCCGCATTTTGACCTGTTGAAATCCATCGCGGCGCGCAACGGCCTGTCGGTCCTGTCGATGGGGATGAGCGGCGACTTCGAGGCGGCGATCGGTCGCGGCGCCACCCATGTGCGCGTCGGAACCGCATTGTTCGGGGAACGAAATCGGCCTTAAACAGGCTCTAAGCGGTTACCTGAGTTGAATTCGCACCCCCAAGCCTTGGCGCGGGGCCAAAGCCTCGCCATTGTCTGACCCATGCCTACGCCCAAGACCATCCTGATCATCGACGACGACGACGACCTGCGCGAGGCCTTGGCCGAGCAGCTGAACCTGCATGAAGAGTTCCGCACCCTGCAGGCCGCGACCGCGACGGACGGGGTCCGCATGGGCCGCGAGGTCCGCGCCGACCTGATCCTGCTGGACGTCGACCTGCCCGACATGGACGGCCGCGAGGCCTGCCGCCTGTTGCGCAAGGACGGGGTGTCGACCCCGGTGATCATGCTGACGGCCCAGTCGGCGGACGCCGACGCCATTCTGGGGCTGGATGCGGGCGCCAACGACTATGTCACCAAGCCCTTCCGGTTCGCCGTGCTGCTGGCGCGCATCCGCGCCCATCTGCGCAGCCATGAACAGTCCGAGGACGCGGTCTTCACCATCGGCCCGTACGAGTTCCGCCCCGCGTCCAAGATGCTGACGGACGCCAAGGGCAAGAAGGTGCGGTTGACCGAGAAGGAAACCAATATCCTGAAATACCTCTATCGCGCCGGGGCCAAGCCGGTGTCGCGTGAAGAGCTGCTGACGGAAGTCTGGGGCTATAACGCCGGGGTCACGACCCACACGCTGGAAACCCACATCTATCGCCTGCGCCAGAAGATCGAGCCCGAGCCGGGTCAGGCGCGTCTGCTGCTGACGGACGCGGGCGGATACAGGCTGCAGCCGTAAGCGGGCTGGCGGTCCTCAAGGCTAATCGATATTCAGCCTAGCGCGTCATTCCGGGGCGTCCGTAGGACGAACCCGGAACCCAGGAGGCTCGCAACCCTGCGCCGAATACGTCCAACGACGGCGCTGCAGCCCTGGGTTCCGGGTTCTTCGCTTTGCTCAGCCCCGGAATGACGATCTAAGATTTCCAGCCGACGGAATGTCGAGCGGCCTCTAGCCCTTCTTCCTGATCGTGAACATCGGCAGGAAGACATGGACCAGAGGGCCGATGGTCACGGCGTACAGGATGGTGCCCAGCCCGACCGATCCGCCCAGCAGCCAGCCGACGGCGACGACGGTGATCTCGATGGCGGTTCTGACCCATTTCACCGGCCAGCCGGTGCGGGCCACGATGCCGGTCATCAGGCCGTCGCGCGGACCGGGACCAAGGCCCGCCCCGACATAGGCGCCGGTCGCCACGCCGTTCAGCACAATGCCCGCGACCAGCAGGCCCGCGCGCAGGGGTAGGGCCAGGTCAGACGGGATCCAGTCCAGACCGAAATTGGCCACCGTGCCGATGACCAAAACATTGGCCACCGTGCCGACGCCCGGCTTCTGGCGCAGCGGCAGCCACAGCAGCAGCACCGCCAGACCGATCAGATTGACCACCATGCCGAAGCTGATCCCGGCGGGACCGGCGAACCGTTCGAACACCCCTTGCGTCAGCACATCCCAGGGGTCCAGTCCCAGACCGGCGCGGACGATCATGGCGATGGACAGGCCGTAGAGGCCAAGGCCGAGGAAAAGCTGGAGCAGGCGACGGGTCATTCGGGTCATTTGCGCCAAACTGGACTTCAGAAAAAGGGCCAGTTGTGGCATTCTGGCCTGATGACGCCGCGCACCATCCGTTCCGCCACCCTGATCCGCCATCTGGGAGACTGGCGCAGGCCGGGGGCAGGGGCCGCCTATCGCCAGCTGGCCGGTGCGGTGCGGCTGCTGATCCTGGACGGACGACTGCCGCTGGACGCGCGCCTGCCCGGAGAACGCGAGCTGGCCCAGGCGCTGGGTCTGAGCCGAACGACTGTTTCAGCCGCCTATGGCGGATTGCGCGATGACGGATTTCTGACCGGAGGACAAGGGGCCGCCGCCCGCACCAGCCTGCCGCCCAGCCGCAACCCCAGTCGCAACCCTGGCCGCAACCTTGGCCTGACCCGTCCGCCCGCGGCAACCGAGGCGGAAACCTCGGATGTGATCGACCTGACCGCTGCGGTCCTGCCGGCCGACCCCAATATTCACGCCGCCTATGTGCGGGCGCTGGAGCGTCTGCCGGCCAATCTGCCGGGGCATGGCTATGAGACGGCGGGGCTGGAGGAGCTGCGCGAAGCGGTGGCGGCGGGCTATCGGCGGCGCGGCCTGCCGACCTCGGCGGGGCAGATCCTGATCACCCATGGGGCGCACAATGGGCTGGTGCATCTGCTGCGGCTGACGGTGCGGCCCGGCGATGCGGTGGTGTTCGACCATCCCACCTATCCGCAGGCCATAGACGCCATTCTGGCGGCGGGCGCGCGGCCCATCCCGGTCGCCCTGCCGGACGAAGACGGCGAGGAGGGCTGGGATGTCGAGGGTCTGGCCTGCGCCTGCCGCCGCCACACCGCGCCGATGGCCTATCTGGTGCTGGACCACAATAATCCGACGGGGCGGATGATGCGGGCGGCGGACCGTCTGCGCCTGCTGTCGGCGCTGAAGGGTTCGGAGACCCTGCTGGTGCTGGACGAGACGCTGGTGGAGCTGACCCTCAGCGGTCCGCCCGCCCTGACCGCCTCGGCGGTGGATGCGCCGCGCATGGTGCGGCTGGGGTCCATGTCCAAGAGCGTCTGGGGCGGTTTGCGGATCGGCTGGATCCGCGCGGACCGGGCGGTGATCCAGCGTCTGGCCCAGAGCCGGGCCAGTTTCGATCTGGGCGTGCCGATCCTGGAGCAGTTGGCGGCGGTCGAACTGCTTAACGACGGCGGCGCGGCCCTGGCGGCGCGGCGGCCCCTGTTGCGGGCCAGGCGAGATCATCTGCGTGCGCGTCTTGCCGAACGCCTGCCCGACTGGGTCTGTCCGCGTCCGGCGGGCGGCCTGTCCCTGTGGGCGCGCCTGCCCGGGCCGGTCAGCTCGGCCCTGGTCCAGCAGGCGGGGGAGGAGGGGGTCAGGCTGGCTGCCGGCCCGCGTTTCGGCATAGACGGCGCCTTCGAACGCCGCCTGCGCCTGCCGTACACCCTGCCGGAAGCCGAACTGGATCAGGTGGTCGAGCGTCTGGCCCGAGCGGCGGAAAAGGTGGGGCGGTCGCCCAAGTCGACGCCGTCTCAGCCCAGCCGTCCGGTCGCCGTCTATTAAGGATCAGACGTCCAGGTCGACCGTGACGGGGGCGTGGTCGCTGGGGCGTTCCCATTCGCGCACATCGTCGTGGATGCGGGCGGTGTTCTTGACCACGGCGGAGGTCAGGCCGGGGGAGGTCCAGATGTGGTCCAGCCGCAGGCCCCGGTTGGACTTGCGGAAGTCGGCGGCGCGGTAGCTCCACCAGCTGGCCAGCTTCTGGGGTTCGGGGAAACGGTCGCGCAGCACGTCGGCGAAACCGCCCGTGGCCTGAAGCCGGTTCAGGGTCTCGACCTCGATGGGGGTGTGGCTGACGATCTTGGACATGTAGCGGTGGTTGAAGACATCGCCTTCGCCCGGCGCGATGTTGAAATCACCCGCCATGACCAGAGGGCGCGACTTGTCCTGACGCGCCACGATCTCGGTCAGCTGTTCATAGAAGTCCATCTTGTGATCGAACTTGGGGTTCAGCGCCCGGTCGGGGATGTCGCCGCCTGCGGGGATGTAGAAGTTCTGGATGTCGATTCCGGCGACGCTGGCCGAAACGCAGCGGGCGTGGCCCAGCTTGCAGACCTGGAAGGTTTCGCTGTCCTCGATCGGCAGGCGGCTGGCGATGGCCACCCCGTGCCAGCCCTTCTGGCCCAGAACGCGCAGGTGCGGCAGGCCCATCTCCTCGAAGGCGGCGCGCGGAAACTGGTCCGTGGTGCATTTGATCTCCTGCAGCATCAGGACGTCGGGCGCGCGCTCCTGAACGAAGCGGGCGACCTGGTCGATGCGCAGGCGGACGGAGTTGATGTTCCAGGTGGCGAGGCGAAGGGTCATGGCCCCGCTTTAGCAGGCCAGGATCAGGTTTGGCGGCATAAAAAAAGCCCGGCCGCTGCGGGCCGGGCTCTGAAAGTTTCGTCTCTCTCGCCGCCGGGAGGGGGATGACATCCGTGGCGGTAGGACGACCGCCGTCGTCCTGTGATCTAGATGTCACGACAAAACGAAAAGGTCAAACTGTCATAATTACTGTTTGAGTGTGATTATCCGGTAACGGACTGATAACCGTGATCGTTGAGGTTTCCGTTCCATGATCCGTTAGTTACGGCCCGGGCGGCGCGTGGGGTCGCGCAGCTGGAACAGGCTGGCGGCCAGGCTAGAGGCCGGTTGCAGGGCGGTCAGCTGGGTCCGCGTGCGGGCGCCTTGCGGATCGGTGATGGTCCATTCGGTCAGGCGCAGCGGGCTTCCTGCAAAGCTCAACACCACCTGACCGTCGTTCGGACGGGCGGAATCGCGTGCGGTGATCGAGAAACCGCCGCCAGCCATGCGGGTCACGCCATCGATGCGGACGCCCTGATCCAGGCGGACGTTGCGGGCCAGGAAGACCGACAGGGGTGTTCGGCCCAGCGGCACCTGCTGGAAATTCTCCAGCCGGGGGTCATAGCGTTTGACGTTATAGCCGTCCGACACGACCAGAAGCCCGGCGGGGTTGGTGTATTCGAACCGCATCTTGCCCGGACGCTGCAGATAGAAACGCCCCTCGCGGCGGACATTGTTGGGTCCGGTCTCGACGAAGGAGCCTTGAGCCGAGGTCAGGCCCTGCAGATAGGTCTGGGCCTGCTGCACCACGGCGCGGTCTTCAGCCGACAGAGCGGTCTGAGCCTGCGCCGGCGAGGCGAAGACGCCGAGCGCGGCGAAGCCGGTCACCAGCCCGGCGCCCAGCAGCAGTTGGCGGCGTTGCAGATCGGCAGGGGCGGCGATCGTCTTGGCGGCGCGGTCGTTCATGTCTTTAAGTCTCCCGTTCGGGACGGTTGTCGAGGCCGCCACCCTCATGCGTCGGTCGGGCGTCAGCATGACGCGAGCCTGACCATATTCCGGCGCTCCGATGAAGCCCTGTTCATCGAAATGCTGAATGCAGGGGTTTGTTGCCTGCGCCTTTCGAGAGGACGAGGCTGACGCAGCAGGAGCCTGGGGTTGCGCGGCTTTCTTGTAACAATGATCGATTGAAATCGCGAAGTGTCATCGTTTCAAGGTTTTATGAGCGCGGCCGGTGTGTAATCTGGGGCCTATGGGGATCTATCCGGTAATCATGTGCGGTGGGGCGGGGACGCGGTTGTGGCCGGCGTCGCGACCCTCCAGGCCGAAACAATTCATTCCGCTGTCAGGCAACCGCTCTCTGTTTCAGGAGACGGCGCTGCGCGTGGCGCCGCTGTCGTCGGACGGCGGGCGGCTGATCGTCGTCGGGGGCGTGGCGCACCGGGATGCGATCCTCAGCCAATTGGCTGAACTGGGGATCGAGGCGCAGGTTCTGCTGGAGCCTGAAGCGCGGGATTCCGCCGCAGCCATGGCCGCAGCCGCCGCCTGGACCGCGCGCCTGGACCCGACGGGCGTCAATGTCTTCGTCGCATCGGACCATCATATTCCCGATCATCAGGCGTTCCGCGACGCTGCGCTGAAAGCGGCGGAAGCGGCCAGAGCAGGCCAGATCGTCACCCTGGGCGTCAGGCCGGATACGCCGTCATCCGCCTATGGCTATATCGCGCCGGAGGGGCAGGGGCTGTCCGCCGTGAAGGCTTTTGTCGAGAAGCCGGATGCTCATACCGCCGAACGCTATATTGCTGACGGTTATCTGTGGAACAGCGGCAATTTCATCGTCTCTGCTGCAACCCTATTGAACGAGCTCAGGCATGAGGCGCCTGCGGTGGCCGCGGCGGTTGTCGCCGCCCTGCCGCCGATAGAGGCCGGGGATCTGGCCACCTTGTCGCCCGCTTTTTCGTCCGCGCCCAAGATCTCCATCGACTATGCGGTGATGGAGAAGACCCGGCATGCTTCGGTTCTGGCCGTGGACTTCGCCTGGTCTGACCTGGGGGCTTGGGACGCGGTTTCCGCGACAGGCGAGGGCGATCTCGGCGCCTTTATTTTTGAGGATGCTGAAAACTGCATGGCGCGGGCGCCGGAAGGGGTGATGGTTGCAGCCATCGGCGTGCGCAACCTCGCCATCATCGTCGAACACGACGCCGTTCTGGTCTGCGACATGAACCGCAGTCAGGAGGTCAAGAAGGTGGTCGAACGCCTGAAGACGGCTTCGCCTCAACATCTGGATTTTAAGAACCCGAAGCCGGAAGGTCTGGCGGATGGCGGACGACGGTTCGCCGACTGGCTGCGCATGCGCGCCTTGCCGTTATGGGCGTCGGCAGGTCAGGATCAGGGCGCCTTCGCCGAGCTTCTGGGCCTTGATGGCCGATCTGTTGCAGCCGAGCGGCGTGCGCGGGTTCAGGCGCGTCAGATCCACGTCTATGCCGAAGCGGGCCGAAGCGGATGGCGGGGGCCGTGGATAGGTCTGGTTCAACAGGGCTTGGCCCGGCTTGAGGCTGACTATCTTCGGGCGGACGGCCTGATGCGGACCTTGCTGGATGAAGAGGGACGGCCGCTGGATGAAACGGCCATGGTCTATGATCAGGCGTTTCTGATGCTGGCCCGCGCGTCGGCCTCTCTTGCCGGGGTTGAGGGTGATCATGAGAACAGCGCCCTGGCTGTGCGGCAGGCTTTGCTGCAGCATGCGCCGCAACAGGGCGGGCTGATTGAAAAGGGCGACCATCCCTATCAGTCGAACGCCCACATGCATCTGCTGGAAGCCTGTCTGGCGTGGGAGATCGCGGGCGAAGACGCAGGTTGGGCGCAACTGGCCGATCGTATTGTCGCTCTGGCGCTGGAACGGTTCATTGATGCAGAGGGCGGCTTCCTGCGCGAATATTTCGATGCGGACTGGTCGCCTGCTGCGGGCGAGGATGGCCGATTGGTCGAGCCGGGTCATCAGTTTGAGTGGGCGTGGCTGTTGGCGCGGTACGGACGGGCGCGCGGCGACGCGACAGCCTTGGCTGCAGCGCGTCGGCTTTACGCCTTTGGGCGACGCGGGATCGCCTCTCAGAGACAGGTGGCGGTCGACGCCCTGAATGCCGACGGCTCCGTGCGGAACCCGCGGGCGAGGCTCTGGCCTCAGACCGAATGGATGAAGGCGGCGCTGATTCTGGCGGAAGTCAGCGACGACGGGGAGCGGACCGGTTTTCTGGAGGACGCCGCCGCCGCCCAGCGCGCCCTGTGGCTTTATCTGACGCCGGACGGCCTGTGGCGTGACAAGCTGCTGGAAGGCGGCGATTTCATTGATGAGCCAGCGCCAGCGAGCTCATTTTACCACATCCTCGGGGCCTATCTTCAGCTGCAGGTCACCGCCAAGGCCGTAGGTCTGAACGCCAGCCCGCTTCGGCTGAACTGAACAGAAACTCATGTCTCAAACCGTTCTTGTAACCGGCGGCGCGGGCTATGTCGGATCGCACGTCTGTCTGGCCCTGCATGAGGCTGGATTCACGCCAGTCGTCTATGACAACCTGAGCAACGGCCATGCGGCCTTTGTGCAGTGGGGTGTTCTGGAGCAGGGCGACATTCGCGACGGCGCGCGTCTGGATGAGGTCATCGCCACGCACAGGCCTGTCGCCGTCCTGCATTTCGCCGCCTTGATCGAGGTCGGGGAGTCGGTGAAGGCGCCGGGCCGGTTCTATGAGAACAATGTCGCGGGCGCGATCACCCTGATCGAGGCGGCGCGGCGCGGCGGGGTTGAGTGCATGGTCTTTTCCTCGACCTGCGCCACCTATGGCGATCCGGTGCGTCTGCCGATGGATGAGACCCATCCCCAGGCGCCGCTGAACCCCTATGGCCGGTCCAAGCTGATGGTCGAACAGGCCCTGGCCGATTACTCGACCTATGCCGGGTTCCGCTCGGTCTGCCTGCGCTATTTCAACGCGGCGGGCGCAGATGAGCAGGGACGGATCGGCGAGCGGCATCACCCGGAAACCCACGCCATTCCCCTGGCGCTGCAGACGGCCCTGGGCCAGCGGTCGGGCTTCAAACTGTTCGGCGACGACTATGACACCCGCGACGGCACGGCGGTGCGCGACTACATCCATGTGATGGATCTGGCCGACGCCCATGTGCGGGCGCTGAAATATCTGCTGCAGGGCGGCGAGACGACGGTCTTCAACCTGGGCACCGGGACTGGCACCACGGTCAAGGAGCTGATCGACACCATCCGCCGCACCACCAATCTGCCGTTCGAGGTTGAGACGGTGGCGCGCCGCGCGGGGGACGCCCCGGTGTTGGTCGCCGACAACGCCAGGGCGCGCGAGGTGCTGGGCTGGCGGCCGACGCGCGACCTGACGGACATCATCCAGTCGGCCTGGCGCTGGCATTCGGCCGAGCGCGAGCGGATTGGTTGATGCGTCCTGCGCTGGACGCCTTGGCCTTCGACCGCTAACGGCAGGCGCATGAGCGCCGACCTGCCCCCCGAAGACGACAATCCGCACCTGGACCGCCCGCTGCGGTCGTTCGGCCGCATCAAGGCCCGCCCGATCAAGCCGCGTCAGGCGGCCCTGATGGACACGCTGCTGCCCGCCATCGCCGTGCCGGACCCCAAGGCCGGACCGTTGGACCCCAGGGCGATGATGCCCGAGGCGACGGAAGTCTGGCTGGAGATCGGCTTTGGCGGCGGCGAGCATATGGCGGCCCAGGCGGCGACGCGGCCCGACGCCCTGGTCATCGGGTGCGAGCCCTTCCTGAACGGCGTGGCCTCGGCCCTGCGCCATGTCGAGGAAGGCGGACTGAAGAATGTCCGCATCCACGCCGACGATGCGCGCGACGTGGTGGACGCCCTGCCGGACGCGTCGGTCGATCGGGTGCTGATCCTGTTCCCCGATCCCTGGCACAAGGCGCGCCACAACAAGCGCCGCCTGCTGCAGGACGAGACGGCCCAGGCCTTCGCCCGCATCCTGAAGCCGAGCGGAACCCTGCGCTTCGTCACCGACTGGCTGGATTACGCCGAGTGGGCGCTGGAGCGGCTGGAGCGCACGCCGGGTCTGGAACGCATCGGTGCGGCGGATCAGGACTGGTTCGTCCCGCCTGCGGATCACGTCGTCACCCGTTATGAGGAAAAGAAGCTGGGCGACACCACGCCGGTCTTCCTTGAATTCCGCCGCGTATAATCTCCGTCATTGTTGACGGGCGGCGGTCAGGACGGACAAGTATCGGCGGTTGAACCGACCATGGCGTTCAGGAGGGGGACATGAAGTCGTCCAGCGATGGGATTCGTCTGTCCGGCCTTTGTCTCAGTGCCTTGTGCGCCCCGGGCCTGGCCCTGATCTTTGTTCTGGTCTGGGCGCTGGGTGGCGCGATTTTCGATACTGCGCCGCCTGCGAGCGAGATACGGGCGTCATTGGAGTTTGCAATCCAGACCCTGGTCGCCCTGTTGGCGCTGATCGTCATGGTGACCCTCTGGGGCCTTCTGCCGTCGCTCCTGTTCGGTGCGACGGGTTGTTGGCTGGCCGAGCGCACGCTGCGGTCGGGTGGATGGTGGATGTGGGGTATGGCTGGTCTGCTCTCGGCGGGGGGCTATGTGGTGACGGCCCTCGTCGGCAGCCGTCTGTCTGCTGCTTTCAGCTTTCTGTTTTCGCCCTGGTTGTTTCTGATGGAGCAGCGGCGGGCATATGACGAGGCTCCCGACTGGCTTTGGGATCCGACCCTGGGCGGCGTCGTAGCGGCTATTCTGGCGGCGGGTTTCATGGCGGGATCTCTCTACTTTCGCCTCAGGCGGGGAGGGCGCGCGTCAAAGAGGGCTGACAAGCGCGCTTGAAACCCCTATATGGCCCTTCACATCGTTAGACCGGCGTCCAACGGCGTCGTTCCAAGCGGCGGCCCGGACGGACCGCCGCTTTTGTTTTGGATATTCGACGCTTGCGCGCAAAAACCGCCCAGGACCGCCAACTGCTTGAGCTGATCGACCCTATTGCAGAGTCGCTCGGCCTCGACGTCGTGCGCATCCGCCTGATGTCCGGCTCCAAGCGCCAGCGCCTGCAGATCATGGCCGAGCGCCCGACCGATCACGACATTTCGGTCGAACAATGCGCCAAGCTGAGCCGCGCGGTGTCCGAGGTGTTCGACGCCTCTGATCCCATCGCCGGCGAATATCTGCTGGAAGTCTCGTCGCCCGGCATCGACCGCCCTCTGACCCGTCCCATCGACTTCGAGCTGTTCGAGGGCGAGGAGGCCCGTCTGGAGACCGACCGCATGATCGAGGGCCGCAAGCGGTTCAAGGGCGTGCTGGCCGGGTTCGAAGACGACAACGTCCTGATCGACCTGGACGGCGAGGAAGACACCGCCCTGATCCCGTTCGACTGGATCAGCGACGCCAAACTGGTTCTGACCGACGCCCTGATGAAACGGGGCGCCGCCATTCGCGCTGCGCGTGGCGAACCCGAAGACGACGGCCTGCCGGAAGGCGACGTCGCTGACACTGAAACCGACACCACGACCCCTTCTGAGGACAACGCCTGATGGCCGTCACCGGTATTTCCGCCAACCGCCTCGAACTGCTGCAGATCGCGGACGCGGTCGCGCGCGAGAAGAACATCGACCGTGAAATCGTCATCGAGGCGATCGAGGAGGCGATCCAGAAGGGCGCCAAGTCGCGTTACGGCGCCCACCACGACATCCGCGCCAAGATCGACCACAAGACCGGCGAACTGTCGCTGACCCGCCACGTCACCATCGTCGCCGACGACTGGATGCCGGAAGACGAGCTGGAAGAGTTCAACGACAGCGCCATGGTGCGCCTGACCGACGCCTCCAAGCGCGACCCGGAAGCGGAAGTCGGCAAGGAATATGTCGAACACCTGCCGCCGTTCGAGTTCGGCCGCGTCCAGACCCAGATGGCCCGCCAGGTCGTGACCGGCAAGGTCCGTGAAGCCGAGCGCGCCAACCAGTACGAAGAGTTCAAGGACCGCGTCGGCGAGATCGTCAACGGCACGGTCAAGCGCGTCGAATACGGCAACACCATCGTCGATCTGGGTCGGGGCGAGGGCGTCATGCGCCGCGACCAGTCCATCCCGCGCGAAGTGTTCAACATCGGCGACCGCATCCGCACCTACATCTACGACGTCCGTCCTGAGGCCAAGGGGCCGCAGGTCATGCTGTCGCGCGCCCATCCGGGCTTCATGGCCAAGCTGTTCGCGCAGGAAGTGCCCGAAGTTTACGACGGCGTGATCGAGATCCGCGCCGCGGCCCGCGACAGCGGCTCGCGCGCCAAGATGGCCGTCCTGTCCAACGACAGCTCCATCGACCCCGTCGGCGCCTGCGTCGGCATGCGCGGCTCGCGCGTTCAGGCGGTCGTCGCCGAACTGCAGGGCGAGAAGATCGACATCATCCAGTGGAACCCGGACGAGCCGACCTTCATCGTCAACGCCCTGGCCCCGGCCGAAGTCTCCAAGGTCGTGCTCGACGAAGAAGCCGGCCGCGTGGAAGTGGTCGTGCCGGACGAACAGCTGTCGCTGGCCATCGGCCGTCGCGGCCAGAACGTCCGTCTGGCGTCGCAGCTGACCGGCTGGCAGATCGACATCATCACCGAGGCCCAGGATTCTGAGCGTCGTCAGCGCGAGTTCAGCGAACGCACCAGCCTGTTCCAGGAAGCCCTGGACGTGGACGAGGTCATCGCCCAGCTGCTGGTCACCGAAGGCTTCGCCACGGTCGAAGACCTGGCCTATGTCGACGCTTACGAAGTCGCCGAGATCGAAGGCTTCGACGAGGAAACCGCTGAGGAGCTGCAGGCCCGCGCCCGCGACTTCCTGGACCGCAAGACCGCCGAGCTGGACGCCAAGCGCGTCGAACTGGGCGTCGAGGACGGCGTGCTTCAGGTGCCGGGCGTGACCCTGGCCATCGCCGTCGCCCTGGGCGAAGGCGGCGTGAAGACGGTCGAGGATCTGGCCGACCTGGCCACCGACGAAATCCGCGGCGGCTATGAAGTCAAGAACGGCGAACGGGTGAAGGTCCCGGGCGTTCTGGAAAGCTTCAACCTGGCCCAGGAAGACGCCGAGCTGCTGATCCTGCAGGCGCGCGTCGCCGCAGGCTGGATCGACGCCTCGGAGCTGCCGCAGTCCGAGCCGGAAGAGTTCGAGGAAGACGGCGAATACGCCGAGGGCGAATACGACCCGGACCAGGTGTTCGGCGAAGCTTCGGCCGATGATGCAGACGACGCAGCCGACGATGCGGAGGTCCTCGACGAGGACGCCTCCGAACCGTCGAACGCGTGATGGGAGACCTGGCCGTACATGAGCTTGCGCGACGCAACGATCGATAGAGAACGCCGGGACCTCGTTTCGCACGAGGTCATGGATGAATCTCGCCTGATCCGTTTCGTCGCCGGGCCTGATGGCCAGGTGGTCCCCGACCTGGGCAGGAAACTGCCCGGACGCGGCCTGTGGGTCGAAGCCAGCCGCGCCTCCGTCGAGGCGGCGGTCAAGAAAAACGGCTTCACCCGCTCGGCCAAGACAAAACTGACCGCCCCGGCCGACCTGGCCGATGTCGTCGAACGGTTGCTGGTGAAGCGCTGTCTCGACCAGCTGGGTCTTGCCCGGCGCGAAGGCGTGCTTATATCCGGCTTCGAAAAGTCCGCCGCGAGCATCCGTTCCGGCAAGGCCGCCTGGGTGCTGGAAGCCGCCGACGGCTCCGCCGACGGGCGTGGCAAAATCCTCGCATTGGCCCGCCATCAGACCTCCAAGATCTGCGGCGCCTTCACGGCGGACGATTTGAGTTTGGCCCTTGGGCTGGAAAATGCGATACACGCCGTCCTGCTTGCGGGCGGAAGGGCCGATCGGTGGACCATTGAGGTCGAACGACTGGCCGGATTTCGGCCGCTTCGCCCCCCTCACTGGGATGTTCCCGGTGGCGAGGACGGATCGGCGGGAGCAACCCCGATAGGGGCGAGCTGAGGATTTTGACGGCCGAGGGCCTGTCTCCAAGGGCGGAGACGGGCTCACGGTCGTTCATGGGTATTGAGACGACGGCGGGCTTTTCCGCCCCTAGTAAAGCGACCGGATGAGCGACGAAAACGACAAGACCAACCAAGGCCCAGGCGCCGGACAAGGCAATCAGGGCGGCACGCCGTCCCAGTCGGGGCCGCGCGCTCCGCTGAGCCTTAAGCCGCGCGCTGCGGGATCGGTTTCGACCGGGACCGTGAAGCAGAGCTTCAGCCATGGCCGATCCAAGACGGTGGTGGTCGAAACCAAGCGCCGTCCCGGCGCTGGCGGACCGCAACGTCCCCAGGGCTTCGATGTCGCGCGTCCGCAGCAGTCGCAGTCGCGCCCGCAGGGCCAGCGTTCGCCGCAACCCGCCGGCGGCGCCCTGTCGCCCGAGGAGCAGGAAGCGCGTCGCCGCGCCATCGCCATGGCGACGCAGGCCAACGCCGAACGCGAGCGCGCCGCCGCCGCCGCCAAGCTGGCGGCCGAGAACGCCGCCCGCGAACAGGCCGCCGCCACCGAGCGCGCCGCACAGGCCGCCCGCGAAGAAGCCGCCGCCGCCAAGGCCGCCGCTGACGCCGCGCGCGCCGAGGCCGCCAAGCTGGCCGCAGCCGCACCGACACCGGCCAAGCCCGCGCCCAAGCCTGCTGCGCCTGTCGCAGCGGCGCCGACGCCCGCGCCGACTCCGGCTCCTGCCGCCCCGACCGCGACCCAGACCCCGGCGCCCGCAGCCCCTGCGGCTCCGGCCCGTCCGGCGCGGCCCGTGGTCAACTTCGGCCAGCGCGTGCCCAAGCCCGGCAACCCGCAGCGTGCTCCGGCTGAACGTCCCGCTTTCGGCGGCCGTTCGGCCCGTGAACAGGCGATGGGCGGCGGCGAGCGTTCCTATACGGATCGTCCGCAGAACGAACGCCCGCAGGGTGATCGTGCGCAAAACACGCGTTCCGGCCCCGGCGGCCAGCGTCCGCAAGGCGCCAAGCCGGCGGAGCCCGTCCGCTATTCGGCGCTGAACCCGCGCCCGGCGCCGGGTGCGGCCCGTCCTGGCGGCGCGCGCTCCGGCCCTGGCGGCCGCGCCGCACCGAACGCGCCCCCCGCAACGCCCGAAGTGGCGCGCCCCAGCCGCGCCCCCGGCGCCGGCTTCGGCCGTCCGGTCGGCCGTGACGACGATCGCGACAAGCGTTTCTCCGACGCCGGCAAGGCGGTCAGCCGCACGCGCGGCGAGCCCAAGCGCCGCGAAGGCCGCATGACCATCCAGTCGGTGGTCGGCGACGGCGACGCCGCCGAGCGGATGCGCTCGCTGGCTTCTGTCCGCCGGGCCCGCGAACGCGAGAAGGAAAAGCGCAAGGGCGGCTCGACCGACGCGCCGAACCGTCCGCGCGAAGTGGTCATTCCCGACGTCATCACCGTGCAGGAGCTGTCCAACCGGATGGCCGTCCGCGGCGTCGACATCATCAAATTCCTGATGCGTCAGGGCATGATGATGAAGATCAACGACGTGATCGATTCCGACACCGCCGAACTGGTGGCTGAAGAATTCGGCATGGCCGTGCGTCGCGTGTCGGAATCCGACGTCGAAACCGGCTTCATCGCCGAGGCCGACGACGAGATCGCTACCGAAACCCGCGCCCCGGTCGTGGCCATCATGGGCCACGTCGACCACGGCAAGACCTCGCTGCTGGACGCGCTGCGCACCACGGATGTGGCGGGCGGCGAAGCCGGCGGCATCACCCAGCACATCGGCGCCTATCAGGTGCGTCTGGAAGATGGCCAGAAGGTCACCTTCCTGGACACCCCGGGCCACGCCGCCTTCTCGGCCATGCGGGCGCGCGGCGCCAATGTGACCGACATCGTGGTGCTGGTCGTCGCCGCCGACGACGGCGTCATGCCGCAGACGATCGAAGCCATCCAGCACGCCAAGGCCGCCAATGCGCCCCTGATCGTGGCGGTGAACAAGATCGACAAGCCAGACGCCAACTCGCTGAAGGTGGTCAACGAACTGCTGCAGTACGAGGTCATCGCCGAGAGCCTGGGTGGCGAAACCCAGATCATCGAGGTGTCGGCCAAGAACCGCACCAACCTGGACGGCCTGCTTGAAGCCATCCTGGTTCAGGCCGAGGTCATGGACCTGCGCGCCAACCCCGATCGTTCGGCGGAAGGCGTGGTCATCGAGGCCAAGCTGGACAAGGGCCGCGGCCCCGTCGGCACCGTCCTGGTCAAGCGCGGCACGCTGAAACGCGGCGACATCGTCGTCGCCGGCGGTTCGTGGGGCAAGGTCCGCGCCTTGCTGAACGAGCGCAACGAACAGCTGACCGAAGCCGGTCCGTCGGTTCCGGTCGAGATCCTGGGTCTGGACGAAGCCCCGTCTCCGGGCGACGTCTTCGCCGTCGTGGATTCCGAAGCCCGCGCCCGCGAGCTGACCGAATACCGTCAGCGCGTGAAGCGTGAGAAGGCGCAGGTCTCGGGTGGTTCGGTGTCGCTGGTCGACATGATGGCCAAGCTGGGTACGAAGAAGGCCTCTGAGCTGCCGGTCGTCATCAAGGCGGACGTGCAGGGTTCGGCCGAAGCCATCGTGGGTTCGCTGGACAAGATGGGCACGGACGAAGTGCGCGCCCGTACGGTCTATTCGGGCGCTGGCGGCATCACCGAGAGCGACGTCAACCTGGCCAAGTCGGCCGGTGCGCCGATCCTGGGCTTCAATGTTCGTGCGTCGAAACAGGCGCGTGATCTGGCCGACCGCGAGGGCGTCGAGATCCGCTACTATTCGATCATCTACGACCTGCTGGATGACATTAAGGGCGTGCTGTCGGGCATGCTGGCGCCGCTGCAACGGGAAACCTTCCTGGGCAACGCCGCCGTCCTGCAGGTGTTCGACATCTCCAAGATCGGCAAGATCGCCGGTTGCCGCGTCACCGAAGGCGTCGTGCGCAAGGGCGCCCGCGTCCGCATCATCCGCGACGACGTGGTGGTGCTGGAGCTGGGCGTGCTCAACACGCTCAAACGCTTCAAGGACGAGGTCAACGAGGTGCCCTCGGGCCAGGAGTGCGGCATGCAGTTCCAGGGCTTCCAGGACATCAAGGAAGGCGACTACATCGAGTGCTTCACGGTCGAAGAGATCAAGCGCACCTTGGACTAGAACAGACGAAAGGCCCGGAACTCAGGTTCCGGGCCTTTTTTCTTTGACGGACGGGTTTGGCGGCGGATCAGCCGCCGACCATCTGCATCCCCAGCCATTCGGCGATCAGGGCGGGCTTGTCGGCGCCTTCGATCTCGACGGTCAGTTCGTGCTTCAGCAGCCAGCGGCCGCCACCCTTGTCGTCGGCGGCCAGCAGCTTGAACCGGCCCCGCACCTTCGATCCCGCGGGCACGGGCGCCAGGAAGCGCAGCTTGTCGAAGCCGTAGTTGACCCCCATCACCACGCCCTCCAGCGGCGGCACGGCGTCATAGCTCATGGCCGAGGCCAGGCTGAGGGTCAGGAAGCCGTGTGCGATGGTCCCGCCGAACGGCGTGGCCTTGGCGGCCTGCGGGTCCACATGGATGAACTGATGGTCCTCGGTGCAGTCGGCGAAGGCGTCGATGCGCGCCTGGGTGACCTCGATCCATTTCGAAACCCCGACCTCCTGGCCGATCAGGCCCGCCAGTTCGCTGGGCTTGGTCATGTGCGTCTCCCCTTGTTCCAATCTGTACGAAGCCGTCAGATTTAACGTCCTGCGCCGCGAAGAAAAGGGCGGATGGCCGCAAGCGGCGCAAGGCGCTGGCCCCCGCCTTCGTCCTATGCTCCGATCAGGTCCGCATCGCCGCCGCTTCGCATGGGAACCGCTGATGAGCCTGATCCTCGCCATCGACCAGGGCACCACCTCGACCCGAGCCATCGCCTTTCAACTGACTTCGGGGGATCAGCCCTCCGACCTGCGCCCCGTCGCCGTCAGCCAGATCGAACTGGCCCAGCATTTCCCCCGCTCCGGCTGGGTCGAGCATGACGCCGCCGAAATCTGGTCCGCCACGCTCCAGACCTGCCGCGAGGTGATCCGCAAGGCGGGCGGGGTCAGCCGGTTCGCCGCCATCGGCATCACCAACCAGCGTGAAACGGCGGTGATCTGGGATGCTGCGACGGGCGAACCCCTGCACCGGGCCATCGTCTGGCAGGACCGCCGCACCGCCGCCGTGACCAGCCGTCTGGCGGCGGAAGGACATGAGGCCGCCGTTCAACAGGCCACGGGCCTGATCCTGGATCCCTATTTCTCGGCGACCAAGTTCGCCTGGCTGCTGGACGCCGTGCCCGGATCGCGAGAGCGGGCCGAAAAGGGTGAGGTGAAGCTGGGCACCATCGACAGCTGGCTGATCTGGAAACTGACCCACGGGCGCGAGCATGCGACGGACGCCTCCAACGCCTCGCGCACCTCGCTGGTCGATCTGAAGACGCTGCAATGGCGCGACGATCTGTGCGCCCTGTTCCAGGTTCCGCGCGCCGCCCTGCCGCGCATCGCGGGCTGCGCCGAGGTGGTCGGTGAAAGCGAGGCCGAGCTGTTTGGACGCGCCCTGCCCATCGCCGGATCGGCGGGAGACCAGCAGGCGGCCCTGGTCGGGCATGGCGCGCTGAAGCCCGGCGACGCCAAGATCACCTATGGCACCGGCGCCTTCCTGATGGCCAATGTCGGGGACCAGCCGGTGATCTCGACCCGACGGCTTCTGGGCACGCTGGGCTATGCGGCGGCGGACCAGACGGCCTATGCGCTGGAGGGGTCGATCTTCTCGGCGGGATCGGCGATCCAGTGGCTGAGGGACGGGGTCAAGCTGATTTCGGAATCGCGCCAGTCCGAGGCCATGGCCCAGAGCCTGCCGGACAATGGCGGGGTCTATCTGGTGCCGGGCTTCACCGGCCTGGGCGCGCCCTGGTGGGAGCCGCAGGCGCGCGGAACCGTCGTCGGACTGACGCGCGACGCCGGACCGGCCCATTTCGTCCGCGCCGCGCTGGAGGCCCTGGCCTATCAGACCCGCGATCTGCTGGACGCGCTCGCCGCCGACGGCGCCCCCGCGCTGAAGACGCTGAAGGTTGACGGCGGCGTCACCGCCAACAGCTTCGCCATGCAGTTCGTCGCCGACATCTGCGACGTGGTGGTGGAGCGTCCGGCCTTTCAGGAAATGACGGCCCTGGGGGCGGCGCGTCTGGCCGCATTCGGCGTCGGCCTGATCCCTGATCTGGAGGCTCACCCTGCGGAAGCCCCCGCGCGCTGGACCCCGCGCATGACGGCGGATGAACGCAAACGGCTGCTTTCGGGCTGGCGTCGGGCCGTGAAGGCCGCCATTGTTGCAGCGCACGACCCCGCTGAAGACGGGACGGCGGAGGATGTGAATGACTGAGACCCTGGACGCCCAATCCGCCTTTTCCGGCACGCGCGACGTGGATCCGCGTTATCAGCTGAACGAGGCGGCGCTCGACGCCTGGATGGCCGAGAATGTCGCGGGCTACGCCGGGCCTTTGACGGTGCGCCAGTTCAAGGGCGGCCAGTCGAACCCGACCTATGAGTTGACCACCCCGACCGCCGCCTATGTGCTGCGTCGCAAGCCGCCGGGCGTCCTGCTGCCCAGCGCCCACGCCGTGGACCGCGAGTTCCAGGTCATTTCAGCCCTGGCGGCGCAGGGTTTCCCTGTCGCCCGATCCTATGCTCTGTGCACGGATGATGCCGTTATCGGCTCGATGTTCTATGTCATGGACAAGGTCGAGGGGCGCATCTTCTGGGACCTGAAACTGCCCGGCCTGACCCCGCTGGAGCGGCGCGCCATTTATGAGGCCCAGACCGACACCCTGGCCGCCCTGCACGCCTTTGATCCCGACGCCATCGGCCTGGCGGACTATGGCAAGGCGGGCAATTATTTCGCCCGTCAGGTCGGGCGCTGGACCAAACAGTATCGCGCGTCCGAGATCGAGCCGATCGCCTCCATGGACCGGCTTATCGCCTTCCTGCCCGAAAGCCTGCCGCCCGAGGGGCCAAGCCGCATCGTCCACGGCGACTTCCGTCTGGACAATATGATCCTGGCGCCCGACCGGGCCGAGGTGCGCGCCGTGCTGGACTGGGAGCTGTCGACCCTGGGCGACCCGATGGCCGACTTCTCCTATCTGCTGATCGGCTGGGCCATTCCCGCCAGCCTGCGCAATGGTCTGGCGGGAGCCGACCTTGAGGCCCTGGGCATTCCCTCGGTCGAAGAAACGGTCGAACGCTATGCCGCCAGAACGGGTCTGAAACCGGCCAATCTGGACTGGCTGTACGCCTATAATCTGTTCCGCCTGTCGGCCATCTGTCAGGGCATTGCAGGCCGCGTTCGCGACGGCACCGCCGCCAGCGCCCACGCCAGGACCATGGCCGCACAGGTCGGCCCGCTCAGCGACGCGGCCTGGGGATTTGCGAAGAAGGCGGGGGCCTGAGGCCCGTCAGTCCTGCGCGGCCGCGCCGATGATCTGGCGGCTGTCCTTGGACTGGACCAGGACGACGACGGCCTCTCCCTCCGTGGCGTGGGGCAGGTGGAACAGGACGGGGCGTCCGCGCCAGTCGCCCAGGCGTTTGATGTCGCGCACCACATTGATGTGGCGCACCGACTGGCCGCGATTCTCGCCGGTCCGCACCTGAACCACCTGGGGGCCGGGCGTGTAGGTGACGGCGATCACCTCGGCGCCGCCTGCGGGCGCGCGGCCCGAACCGACGCCCACGCGGTCGCCGGTCTCACGGAACTCGATCTGGGGCGGCCAGTTCAGGCGGCTGGCCTCCTCGCCGATGGCCGCCTCCAGCTCGGCGGCGCGCGCCCCTGACATCTGGCGGCGGCCGTCGATGACCACTTCCGGGGTCGAGACGCCGCGCAGGCGAAGCGCCGAGCGATAGGCCCGCTGGCGCTCCGAGAACTTGGGCTGGGCGAAGGTGTCGGTCCAGCCCAGATAGTCCCAGTAGTCGACGCCGTAAGTCAGGGCGATCACGCCTGGATCGCCCGCCGCGCGCTCGACCGCCGCATTGGCCTCGATGCAGCTGCCGCAGCCCTGGGCGGTGAACAGTTCGATCACCACGGGCGGACTGTTGCTGGCGGCGTGCCGGGTCAGGGCCGCGCGCGTTCCCGTCGGCTGGGCCGAGGCGCCCATCGACAGAAGGGCGCCCGCTATCACCGTGCCCGCAATGACCCAGCCCTTGGTTTTCATGGTCCCGTTCTTAGACTTCGCTATTCGCCAGAGCGCCTCATAAGTGCGTGAAAGCGCGCTCAGTCCATCAGCTGTTGCGACAGATAGACATAGTGGCGGGCCCAGCGGCGGGCGTTGGCCACCGGATCGGCGTCGTTGGAGTGACCGCCCGCCGTGTCTTCGTAATAGAGGTGGTCATAGCCCAGGTCGCCCAGACGCGCGGCGAACTTGCGCGCATGGCCGGGATGGACGCGGTCGTCGCGAGTGTTGGTGGTCAGATAGACGCGCGGATAGGCGGCGCCGGGGCGCAGCTGCTGATAGGCCGAATAGCGGGCGATGAAGGCGGCGTCGCCCGGAATGCGCGGGTCGCCGTATTCACCGATCCACGAGGCGCCTGCGGGCAGGTCCTGATAGCGCAGCATGTCGACCAGCGGGCTTTCGATCACCGCCGCATTGAACAGCTCCGGGTGCTGGGTGATGGAGACGGAAGTCAGCACGCCGCCGTTCGAGCGGCCGTATATGCCCAGACGGCGCGGGCTGGTGACGCCGCGCTGTTCCAGATCACGGGCCACGGCGGCGAAGTCGTCGAAGGCGCGCTGGCGGTTCTCCTTCAGGGCCGCCTGGTGCCAGTCGGGGCCGAACTCGCCGCCGCCGCGGATATTGGCCTGAACAAAGACGCCGCCCCGCTCCAGCCACAGCTTGCCCATCTCGGGCTTGTAGGCCGGGTTCAGGCTGACCTGGAAACCGCCGTAGCCCAACATGATGGTCGGGTTCGACCCGTCCAGCTTCATGTCGCGCGGACGGGTGATGAAATAGGGGATCTTCGTCCCGTCGGTCGATGTCGCCTCATATTGTTCGGTGATGTCGTGTGAGGCGTCGAACTTGGCGGGGGCGGATTTCAGTTCGGTCAGGGTCGCCGCGCCGACATTGGCCAGGCTCAGGGTCGGCGGCACGAGGAAGCCCTGGGTCGAGACGAAGACCTCGCCGCGCGATTTGGAGGCATCGCCTAGACTGACGGCGAGGTTCGCAGGAACATTGATCGATGTCGCCGTCCAACCCTGCCTTTGGGGACGGAAACGCGTCAACGCCCCGGCCACATTGTCGGTCACGGCGGCGACCACGGCGTCGGACAGGACGGCGACGTCCTGCAGCGCCTGACGCGCGGTCGGCTGGAAGATGACTGCGGTATCGCGACCGATGTGGATGTCCAGACGTGTCTGCCCCAACACGCCCAGCGGCAGGGCCAGCAGAGATCCGGCGAGATAATCCTGACCGTCGAAGCTCCAGGCCTGGTCCGGCGAGAAGACCAGACGACCATCAATCACGCCATAGACGCCGACACGCTCCGGCAGGTTCAGCTTCTGCGTCTTGCCGTCATGCGCCACGCTCCAGGTCTCGGACCGGAAGGTGTCCAGCGGGCGGGTGATGATGACGGCGGTGACCTTGCCGTCCTTGTCGCGATAGACGGACGGGCTGACGCCGTATCCGCCGTCGGACTGATCGCCGCGATAGACCTCGACCGCCTGGGCCAGGGTCTGGCCGCGCTTCAGCGTCTTGACGATGAAGGGATAGCCCGACTCGGTCAGGGTTCCGGCGCCGAAATCCGTGGCGACCAGCAGGGTGTCGCGGTCCAGCCATTCGATGCGGTGCTTGCCCTCGGGCAGGTTGAAGCCGTCGGCTGCGAACTGTTTAGTCGTGGTGTCGAACTCGCGCACAACCACGGCGTCCTTGCCGCCGTCGGACAGGCTGATCAGGCACCGGGTCTCGTCGGGCGCCAGGCAGTCGGCGCCCTTGAACACCCAGTCCTTGCCTTCGGCTTTCGACAGGACGTCGATGTCGAGCAGGGTCTCCCACTGCGGATTGGCGGTGCGATAGCTGGCCAGCGTCGTGCGGCGCCACACCCCCTTGGGATTGGCCGCGTCCTGCCAGAAGTTGGCGATCCCATCCCCCAGGAAGCGGGGCGTGGGGATGCGGTCGGTGGCGGTCAGGATGGCCTCGGCCTCGCGGCGGAAGGTTTCATAGCGTCGGTCGCCGGTCAGGGCGGCCAGCGACTTCCTGTTCTCCTCGGCGACAAAGGCCATGGCCTCGGCGCCGTCCACCTGCTCCAGCGCCAGATGATCGTCCGCCGCCGCGACACCGGCCGGGCTCAGGTCGCGCGGGAAGTGGGGCGCGGGCGTGCGGCTGATGGCGGACGAAGCCCCCGAGGCGGCGTTCTGGGCCAGCGCGGGCGCGGCGGCCATCAGAAGGGCCGGAATGGCGGCGGACAGGATCAGGTGACGCATTCAAAAACTCCGCTTCGATGATCCTCCCCCGCGCTGCGGGGGAGGACATAAAGAACCTACTGTTGGGCGGGCGTGTCCATCAGACGGCGCGACAGATAGGTGTATTCCAGCGCCAGACGACGCGCGGTCTCGCGCAGATTCGCGCCCGCCGCGTGGCCGCCGTCGGTGTTCTCATAGAACAGAACCGGATAGCCCAGTTCCTCCAGACGCGCCGCCGCCTTGCGGGCGTGGCCCGGATGGACGCGGTCGTCCTTGGTCGAGGTGTGGATGAAGACCTCGGGATAGGGCTGGCCCGCGCGCAGGTTCTGATAGGGCGAATACTGCTCGATCCAGGCGCGTTGCTCGGGGATGTCCGGGTTGCCGTATTCGCCGATCCACGACGCGCCCGCCAACAGCTTGTGGAAGCGCAGCATGTCGAACAGGGGCACCTGAATGACGGCGGCGTTGATCAGGTCCGGGCGCTGGGTCAGCATCGCCCCCATGAACAGCCCGCCCTGCGAGCCGCCCATGATCCCCAGCTTGGGCTGGCTGGTGATGTTGCGGGCGATCAGGTCCAGGGCCACGGCCTGGAAGTCTTCATGCGCGCGCTGGCGGTTCTGCTGCAGGGCCGCCTCGTGCCAGCGGGGGCCGAACTCGCCGCCGCCGCGCGTGTTGGCGATGACATAGACGCCGCCGCGCTCCAGCCACAGCTTGCCCACCGTCGCCGAATAGCCGGGCAGCAGCGAGCTCTGGAACCCGCCATAGCCGTACAGCAGGGTCGGGTTCGATCCATCCAGCGGCATGGCCGACTTATGGACCACGAAATAGGGGATCATCGTGCCGTCGGCGGATCGGGCCTCGTGCTGGTCCACCGTCATGCCGGTCGCGTCGAACTTGGCGGGCATGGACTTGACCTGCTCGACCGCGCCGGTCGACGCATCGGCCAGCCACAGGCTGGACGGGTTCAGATAGCCGGTGACGCTGACGAAGACGCGGTCGTCCTTTTCGGACGCGGAGCCGACGCCGACCGAGACGTTCTGCGGCAGGTCCAGGGTCGAATAGGACCAGTCGCCGGGCTGATAGACGCGCACCGAACCGCGCACGTTCTCATAAAGGGCGACCACCAGATGATGGCGGGTGGCGCGGATGGATTCGACCGACTGACGCTCGGTCGGGCGCAGCACCACCTGGGCCATGGTCTTGGGATCGGCCAGCCAGGCGTCCAGCGGCCAGGCGATGACGTCGCCGGTCTGGAAGGCCTGACCCGAGGGCGCGGTCCAGTTCTCCTTGACCGTCACGATCAGGCGGCCGTCGACCAGACCGTCGATGTCGGACTTGGCCGGCAGCGGCAGGCGCACCAGGGTTCCGTCGCTCTCCACCCGCCAGGTCTCGGACGAATAGAAGTCGATGGCGCGGTTGATCAGGGTGGCCTTCAGCACCCCGTCGGCGTCGCGCAGGGTGTAGGCGGACACCGAAACATCGCTCGGTTCGCCGGTGAACAGGGTTTCGGCCTGCTCCAGCGTCTGTCCGCGCTTCAGGCGCTTGACCACCATCGGATAGCCGGACTCGGTCAGGGTGCCGGGGCCGAAGTCGCGCGACACCAGCAGGGTGTCCTTGTCGATCCAGTCGGCGCCGCCCTTGGATTCCGGCAGGACGATGCCGCCCTCGACGAATTTGCGTTCGACGCTGTCGAACTCGCGCAGGGTCACCGCATCCTTGCCGCCGTTCGACAGGCTGATCAGGCAGTAGCGCTCTTCGGGTTGCAGGCAGGTCGAACCCTTATAGACCCAGTTGGCGCCCTCGGCCGTGGACAGGGCGTCGAAGTCCAGGATCGTCTCCCACTGGGGCGCCGTCGTGCGGTAGCTGTCCAGCGTCGTGCGACGCCAGATGCCGCGGACGTGTTCGGCGTCCTGCCAGAAATTGTCGATATGGCCGTCGTGGGTGAAGCCGGGCGAGGGGATGCGGTCGCGCGACTGCACGATCTCCAGCGCCTGCTGGTGCAGGGTCTCATAGCGGGGGTCGCCCTGCAGGACGCCCAGCGAATGGGCGTTGTGGGCGCGCACCCATTCCATCGCCCGCTCGCCCTCGACATCCTCCAGCCAGACATAGGGATCGGTCGCCTCGCTGGTCGCGAAGCCGGTGGAGGCGGCAGGCGTCGGGGGCTGGGTTTGGGCCATGGCGATCGAGGTCAGACTGGTGGAGGCGAGAAGAGCCGCGAGAACGGCGGCGGACGAACGGATCATGCAATGAATCCCGAAATGTTAGGTTGTACGCACCTTAACGACGGGCGCCGGGGCGGCAAGCGACCGCCCCAAAGGTTACGACATTGTCATGATCCCTATTACGAACCCTCGTCCGGGATGCAGAGCAGATTGCCGCAGGCCTTGCAGTGGACGGCGTCGGCGTCGTGCTTGTGCAGGCCGCAGCGGTCGCAGGGATAGGACACCTTGGCTGGTTTGATCAGGGCCTGGGCCAGGCGCAAAAACAGGGTGATTCCCACCAGCATGATGGCGATGGACAGCAGCTTGCCCGTCGGCCCCGGCAGGGTCACGTCGCCGAACCCCGTCGTCGTCAGGGTCGCCACGGTGAAATAGAGGGCGTCGACATAGCCCGCGATCCCTTCGTGCCCCAGGAAGGTCGCATAGACGAAGCCGGTGGCCACGAAGACGAAGGTGACCAGATTGGCCATGGCGCGGACGATACCCTCGACCCGCGTGTCATCGAACCTGTGGCCCACGGTGCGCCAGAAGAAGTCCGAGTTCAGCAGGGTCCACAGCCGCAGCATCCGCAGGAAGCCCAGGTTGAACAGCCAGGCCGGGAACAGCAGGGTCGCCAGCACGAACAGGTCCACCCAGACGATGGGCCGCTTCAGCCAGTCCTTGATGTCGGCGTAGGCATAGGCCCGCGCCGCCAGATCCGCCGCAAGCAGGGCCGCGATCACATAGTCCAGAACATAGAAGGCCCAGCCCATGTTCTTCAGGATCGGGGAGGCCAGGAAGAAGGCGATGATGGCCACGTCGACCACGATCACCGCCAGGCGGAACTTGACCGCCAGCGGGCGTGAGCCGTGATAGAGGTAGCGCAGCCAGGTCCGCAGACGCAGGCCCTCGCCTCTGGGTTCGGCGTCCGCGCCGGTTCCCGCCTCGGTTTTCTTTTGGGCCAACTGGACCTTCCTTCGCTCCGAACACGCGGCCCGGCGAACCGCCACTGAACAGCGCGCCGCCCCTGGTGTCCAATGCTTACAGCGTCCGCCTGCAGTCGGCCTGGTTGCGGATGCCGAAGAACAAGGGGATCGCGCAGCGCCGCCAGCGCGCCTATATGGCTCGGCATGACCCGTCCCTTCGTCAAGATGAACGGCGCCGGCAACGACTTCGTCGTCGTCAATGCGCTGGAGCAGCCCTTCAACCCCACTGTCGATCAGGTGCGGGCGCTGGGCGAGCGCGCCTCGGGCGAGGGGTTCGACCAGCTGATCGCGATCGAGCCGTCCGACAACGCCGACGCCTTCATGCGGGTGTGGAACGCAGACGGCTCGATGGTCGAGACCTGTGGCAACGCCCTGCGCTGTGTCGGCTGGCTGCTGATGCAGGCCAATGGCTCGGACCGGGTCGTGATCGACACGACGGGCGGCCCGGCCACGGCGACCCGCGCAGGCGACCACCGCGTCACCGTGGACATGGGCAAGCCGCGTCTGGACTGGGCCCAGGTGCCGCTCTCCGAGGAGATGGACACTCGCAACATCGAGCTGCAGGTCGGCCCCATCGACGCGCCGGTCCTGCACACGCCGGGCGCCGTCTCGATGGGCAATCCGCATGTCGTCTTCTTCACCGACCGCCAGGACGACGCCTTCATCACCGGCTCGGGTTCTCTGGTCGAGCATCACCCCCTGTTTCCAGAAGGGGTCAATGTCGGTTTCGCAAACGTGCTGGACCGCGACCATATCCGCCTGCGCGTCTGGGAGCGGGGCGCGGGCCTGACCAAGGCGTGCGGCACCGGCGCCTGCGCCGCCCTGGTCGCCACCGCCCGGCGCGGCCTGACGGAACGCAGGGCGACGGTGGTTGTGGACGGCGGCGAAATGGTCATCGACTGGGACGCCGAAACCGACCACGTCTTCATGACAGGCCCGGTGGAGATCGAGCGGACGGGCGTCCTGGCGATCTGACCCAACGGGTTTTTGCGGCAATCCGCACGAACAGCTTCCGCACGGTCACCTTTTCCGCACAAATATCGCGCAGACCGCCGCAGATCTTGCTTTTGCGGCCTGTCAGGCCGTGTTCCCGGCTCTGTGGTTGTCCCGTCTTCCCGCCCGCTTTAGGAACAGGCAAGACAACCAGAAACGACGCGCCCGGAAACGCCCGACATCATGCCCGATCAAACCGACAAACAGACCTTCTCCGACGAAGAGGCGCTGGACTTCCACCGCATTCCGACGCCGGGCAAGATTTCGATGGCGCCGACCAAGCCGATGGCGACCCAGCGCGACCTGTCGCTGGCCTATTCGCCGGGCGTCGCCGTGCCGGTGCTGGCCATCGCCGCCGATGCGGACAAGGCCTATGACTACACCTCCAAGGGAAACATGGTCGCCGTCATCTCGAACGGCACGGCCATCCTGGGTCTGGGCAATCTGGGCCACATGGCCTCCAAGCCGGTGATGGAGGGCAAATCCGTCCTGTTCAAACGTTTCGCCGACGTCGACAGCTTCGACGTCGAGGTGAAGACCACCGATCCGGACGAGTTCATCACCGTGGTCAAGAACATCGGCGACACCTGGGGCGGCATCAATCTGGAGGACATCAAGTCCCCGGAATGCTTCGTGATCGAGAGCGAGCTTCAGGATCTGCTGGACATCCCCGTCTTTCATGACGACCAGCACGGCACGGCCATCATCTCGACCGCCGGCCTGATCAACGCCGTCCATATCGCGGGCAAGCGGCTGGACGAGGTCAAGGTGGTTCTGGCGGGCGCAGGCGCTGCGGGCCTGTCCTCCATCGCCCTGATGAAGGCGGCGGGGGTCAAGGCCGAGAACACCGTCATCTGCGACCGTGACGGCGTGGTCTATAAGGGCCGCGAGCACGGCATGGACCAGTGGAAGGCCGCCCACGCCACCGACACCCCCTTCCGCACTTTGGCCGAGGCCATGGTCGGCGCCGACGTGGTGCTGGGTCTGTCGGCCAAGGGCGCGATCACCAAGGAGATGGTCGCCTCCATGGCGCCCAATCCGATCATCTTCGCCATGGCCAATCCGGACCCTGAAATCACGCCGGAGGACGTCCAGTCCGTCCGCTCCGACGCCATCATCGCCACCGGGCGCTCGGACTATGTGAACCAGGTCAACAACGTCCTGGCCTTCCCCTATCTGTTCCGGGGCGCGCTGGACGTGCGTGCGCGCCGGGTGAACCACGAGATGAAGGTCGCCTGCGCCCAGGCCCTGGCGGCCCTGGCCCGCGAGGATGTGCCGGACGAGGTCGCCGCCGCCTATCGCGGGCGCAAGCTGAAGTTCGGCCCGGACTACATCATCCCGACTCCGTTCGATCCGCGCCTGATCTGGTACATCCCGCCCTTCATCGCTCAGGCGGCGATGGATACGGGCGTGGCCCGCGTGCAGATCGACGACATGGACGCCTATCGCGACGCCCTGCGCTCGCGTGTCGATCCGTCGGCGGCCCTGATGCAGAAGATCAACTCGGCCGTGCGCGGCGGGGCGGACAAGCGCATCGTCTTCGCCGAGGGCGAGGAGCCCGCCGTCATCCGCGCCGCCTGGGGCTTCAAACAGGCCGAACTGGGCACGCCCATCCTGGTCGGACGCGAGGACCTGATCCGTCAGAACGCCGCCGAGGCCGGGTTCAACTTCGACGACATGGGCATCGAGATCACCAACGCCCGCGTCTCGGGCCACAATGTCGAGGACACCGACTGGCTGTACGAGAAACTGCAGCGTCGGGGCTATCTGCGCCGTGACGTGCAGCGGATGATCAACCAGGACCGCAACTATTACGCCGCCACCCTGGTCGCCAAGGGCCGGGCCGACGGCATGGTCGCGGGCGTGACCCGCAACTTCAACATGGCCCTGAAGGAGGTGCAGCGCGTTCTGGACGTGGACGACACCCTGATCGGCCTGTCGATCCTGCTGGCCAAGGGCCGCACCCTGTTCGTCGCCGACACCACCATCCACGAACTGCCGGGCGCCGAGGAGCTGGCCGAAATCGCCATCAAGGCCGCCGAGACGGTGCGCAAGCTGGGCCGCAATCCGCGCGTGGCCTTCCTGTCCTATTCGACCTTCGGCAACCCGCCCGGCGACCGCAGCGAGAAGGTGCGCGAGGCCATCCGCATCCTGGACAAGATCGGCGTCGATTTCGAATATGAAGGCGAAATGCCCCCAGAAGTCGCCCTGGATCCCAAGGGGCACCCCGCCTATCCGTTCAACCGCCTGAGCAAGCCCGCCAACACCCTGGTCATGCCCGCCATCCATTCCGCCGCCATCTCGACCAAGCTGGTCCAGGCGCTGGAGGGGGCGACCCTGATCGGTCCGCTGCTGGTCGGTCTGGAGAAACCGGTGCAGATCGTGTCTCTGGGCGCCTCGGTGTCGGAAATCATCACGGCGGCGACCTTTGCGGCCTATGACGCCGGGCCCGCCTTCCAGGGCACAGGGCTGACCTCGTCGCCTCGGCCGCCTGCGGCCCTGGTCGAGCGCTGATCACGGCTTGAACCCCGCGACGGGTGCAGGCACGGTCCGCCGATGAACGAGCCTGCACTCTATCCCCCGACCGCCCCGCCGCCGCGACGGGTCGAACCGGGCCTCTATCTGGTCGCCACGCCGATCGGCAACCTGCGCGACATGACGCTGAGGGCGCTGGATGTGCTGGCCGCCGCCGATCTGGTGCTGGCCGAAGACACCCGCGTCACGGCCAAACTGCTGTCGGCCTATGGGTTGAAGGCCAAGCTGGAACGCTGTGACGACCATGCGTCGGCCCGCGCCGCCGAACTGGCCATCGAGCGTCTGCGCGAAGGCCAGGTGGTGGCCCTGGTGTCTGACGCCGGAACCCCTCTGGTCAGCGACCCCGGCTTTGTCGTGGCCCGCGCCGTGATCGCCGAGGGTCTGCCGGTCCATCCGATCCCCGGCCCGTCCAGCCTGCTGGCCGCCCTGTGCATCGCCGGTTTGCCTGCCGACCGGGTGCTGTTCGCCGGCTTCCTGCCGAACAAGACCGCCGGACGCCGCGCCGCGCTGGAGGCGTTGAAGGGCCAGCGCCAGACCCTGGTCTTCTTCGAAAGCGGTCCGCGCCTGAAGGACAGTCTGACCGACATGGCCGCCGTGCTGGGCCCGCGCCCCGCCGCCGTCGCGCGCGAACTGACCAAGCTTTACGAGGAATGCGTGCGGGGGACGCTGGATGAACTGGCCGTCCATCCGAAGCTGGATGCGCCCAAGGGCGAGATCGTCGTGGTGATCGGGCCGGGCGAAGTGGAACAGGCGTCAGAGGCCGACGCCGACGCCGCCTTGACCGAGGCGCTGAAACGCCTGCCGACGGGCGAGGCCGCTTCCGAGGTGGCCAGGGCCCTTGGGATGAACCGCAAGACCCTGTATCGCCGCGCGCTGGAGCTTCAGGGCAAGTGAGCGAACGCCTGCCTCGCCCGGCGCCGATCCGTCGTCCCAAGGCGGCGTGGCGGCAGGCGAAGGGCGGGCAGGCGTTCAAGTCCGGACATGCCGCCGAATGGATTGCGGCGGCGCTGCTGATGGTCAAGGGCTATCAGATCCTGGGCTTCCGGCTGAAGGCGCGCGGCGGCGAGATCGACATTCTGGCCCGACGCGGCCGGGTTCTGGCGGTGGTCGAGGTCAAGCGTCGTTCGACTGTCCAGGCGGCGATTGAGGCGTTGAAACCCGCCCAGAGACAGCGTCTGGCCGCAGCGGGCGAGGCCGTCAGGCGCAATCGCCCGGCCCTGCAAGCTCTTGATTTGAGAATTGATATCGTGGCGCTGGCCCCCGGCCGCTTTCCACGTCATGTTCGGGGCGTCTGACGCAAACGAGGATCCGGGGCGTATGACGCGTGAGGAGGCCGAGGCCATCCTGACGTCGGCGGGCGAAGCCGACGACGCCGCCTTCCCCTTGCTGGAGGCCGCAATCGCCTGCGCCATTCATGACTATCCGCTGCGCGATGTCGAACCCGTGCGCACCCTGGCCCAAAGCGCCTGCGAGCGTTTGAAGGAGCGGGTGGCGACTGAAAGTCCTGACGACGCCCTGTCCGAAACCATGGGCTCGGACCTGCGTCTGAATGGCGATCTGTTGAACCATGACGACCCGGCCAACACCGACATCATTGACGTGGCCGAGCGGCGGCGCGGCCTGTCGGCGGCCCTGGCGATCTTCTATCTGCACGCCGCCCGCGCGGCGGGATTGAACGCGGCCGGCGTCGATTTTCCCGGCCATTTCATGGTCCGCGTCGAGACCCCTGTCGGGCCGGTGGCGCTGGACCCCTTCGCCCATGGGCGGCTGGTCATGCCCAGCGAACTGACCCGCCGCGCCCTGCGCGCCGGTCTGACGCCGCAGGTCGCCGACCGGCTGGAGGTGTTGATGACGCCGGTGTCGGACCGCGAGTCCCTGATCCGGCTGCAGAACATGCTGTTTCACCGCGCCATACGCAGCCAGGACTATGTCGGCGCCGAACGCTCGGCCCTGCGCCGCGCGCTGCTGGCGCCGGACGACCATCGTCACTGGCTGGACGTGGCCTCCGCGCGTGAGAAACAGGGCGCCCTGGCCGGTTCGCTTCAGGCCCTGTCACAGGCGCACGGGCTGAACGGACTGGAGGAAGCCCAGCGTTCGAGCAGTTTCGAACGGCTGCGGATGCGGTTGAATTGATCCCCGGAGGCGATCTTGGCTGATGGAGCGATCGTGGTGAAAGCCCGGATCAGGCTTTTGTCAGCAGATGAGGGCGGGCGCACCTTGCCGGTCTATGGTCGATACAGACCCAATCATGGTTTCTTCGACAACGACCGATCAGAGATGATGATCGGTCAGATCGATTTCGGGACTGCGCCTTGTCACCCGGGAGAGACAAGAGACGTCACTATTGAATTCTTCGATGCCCCGGAACTGAATGATCTTCTTCAGAATGGCCGTGAATGGCGTATTCAAGAAGGGGACAGGCTTATCGGCGTTGGCCGTGTGATTGAACGGCTTAAGCCGGCATAGGACCTAAACCGGCTCGCCGCGCAGCAGACGGGGCAGGTCGCCCGTCGCGCCGCCCGCCTCCTGCATGAAGGCGCGGCGCAGGGGGCCGATGCGGTTGACGGCGGCCATGCCCAGATTGCGCGCGAACCGCACCGGGGCGATGTCGTTGGAGAACAGGCGCACGAAGGCGTCGAAGCCCGCCGCCAGCGCCGCATTGTCGAACCGGCGCCAGCGGGCGTAGCGCTCCAGCACCGTCTCAGAGCCCAGATCCTCGCCCAGACGCGCGGCCTCGGCCAGCACCTCGGCCAGGGCGGCGGCGTCCTTCAGGCCCATGTTCAGCCCCTGTCCGGCGATGGGATGCACACCATGGGCGGCGTCGCCGATCAGGGCGATGCGCGGGGCGATCAGCTTTTCGGCCAGGCTGAGCGACAGCGGATAGACGAAGCGCGGCCCCTCGACCGTCACATCCTCCAGAAACTCGCCGAAGCGGCGCATCAGATGGGCGTGGAAGGCCTCGTCCGAGGCTGAGCGCAGGGCCTCGCCCCGGCGGGTGCTTTCGGTCCAGACCAGACTGGCGCGCTGGTCGGTCAGGGGCAGGATGGCGAAGGGGCCGCTGGGCAGGAAATATTCGTGGGCGACATTGCCGTGGTCGCGGCCCATCCGCACCGTCGCGACGACGCCGCTCTGGCCATAGGTCCAGCCCACCGTCTCGATCCCGGCGGCCCGGCGAACGGTCGATCCGCGTCCCTCGGCGCCGACGACCAGAGGCGCGGTCAGGGTTGAACCATCGGCCAGGGTCACCGTCGCCTTGCCCGCGTCCGTAGTGACCGAAGCCACAGAGGCGGGCGCGCGAACCTCGATCCCCGCCCGGATCACCGCCTGGGCCAGGGCCACGCGGATGCGGCGGTTCTCGACCAGATAGCCCAGAGGCTCTCCGCCCGTGCGCCCGCCGATCTCGTCAGCGTCGAAGCGCAGGAAGGCGGAGGAGGGGGCCGAGCTGGCCGCGCCCGGCCGGCGCCCATCCGTGACCAGAATATGGTCCATCCGGCAGGCGTGGGGGCGCAGATCCTCGCCCAGCCCCAAGGCGTCCAGCATGCGGAAGGTCGAAAAGGCGATGGCGGTCGAACGCCCGTCGAACGTCGGCGCCAGCTGGGCGTCGAACGGCTGGGGGTCGATCATGACCACCTTCAGCCCGCCCTGCGCCGCCGCCAGCGCGAAGGCTGCGCCGGTCAGGCCCGCGCCTGCGATGATGATGTCGTAGGTTTCGGTGTCGGACATGACAGGCTTGTCGCGCCGGGCGGCCCAAAGGTCCAGAGGGCGAAACGTCTTCGCAGCGGCGGCTCTGGTAAATGGGCTCTTAACCCTGTGGGTGCGACAAGGGCTGCCGAACGTCAGCCGCCAGGAAGGTTCCGCCCTTCATGTCCACCGCCCTCGCCATCAGCCGTCAGGCCTGGATCAGCGCCCGCATCCTGTGGGACGCGCCGTTTGTCGTGCGGTTCAGGGGCGTGCTGCAGGCCCTGCTGGCGGCGCTGCTGCTGGTCGCCCTGATCTCGTGGAATCCGGCGGACGCCAGCCTGAACGCGGCCTCCAGCCTGCCGACGACCAATTGGCTGGGTGTGAACGGCGCCCTGTTCGCCGACATCTTCATGCAGTCGCTGGGGCTGGCGGCCTGGCCCGCGGCCCTGCTGCTGATCGCCTTCGGCGTGGCCCGCGCGGTGGGCGACGCCCTGCAGCAAAGATTGAAGCCGACGCCGTTGAAGGCGCTGGCGGCGACGGGCGGGACGCTGCTGCTGTCCAGCGCCCTGGCGGCGCTGGCTGCGCCCGCCGCCTGGCCCTTGGCGGCCGGTCTTGGCGGTCTGTGGGGCGACGCCGTCACCGGCCTGGCCGCCAAGGGGATCACCGCCCTGCATATTCCCGCTGGACGGATCATCGCCGGTCTGATCTTCCTGATCGCCAGTCTGTGGATGCTGGCCTACGCCGTGGGCATCCGCGCGATGGACTTCATCGACGCCCTGCACTGGGGCAAGTCGCTGCGGGCGCCCGCCGCGCCGCAGGCCGCCGTCAAGAAGGCCCAGCGCGCCAAACCGTCTGAAGACGCCCCCGCCAAGTCGGCCAGGGCCAAGGCCGCCCCCCGCGCGGCCGCCCAGGATGAACCGGCCTATGAGGCCGAGGCCCCGACCTACGCCGATGAGGCCCAGGCCGGGTCACAAACGGCTTATGACGATCTGCCGCCGTGGGAGGAGGCCCTGCCGGTCGAGACCGCGCCGCGCCCGTCTGCCTCCCGCGCCGTCGAACCGCGCGTCGCCGCCGTCAAGGCGCCCAAGGCGCGCAAGGACGATCTGGACCAGCAGGCCTTCGATTTCACCCGGCCAGAGGGCGACTTCGACCTGCCGCCGCTGGGCATATTGAGCAAGCCCGGCCAGCGCACCGCCTCGGTCGATGAGGATTCGCTGAAACAGAACGCCAAGATGCTGGAAGGCGTGCTGCAGGAGTTTGGCGTGCGCGGGGTGATCGACCAGATCCGCCCCGGCCCGGTGGTCACCCTGTACGAACTGGTCCCGGCGCCGGGCGTGAAGCATGGCCGCGTCGTGGCCCTGGCCGACGACATCGCCCGCTCCATGTCCGCCCGCGCCTGCCGCATCAGCGTGGTTCAGGGGCGCAACGCCATCGGCATCGAACTGCCCAACGCCAAGCGCGAGACCGTCTATCTGCGCGACCTTCTGGCCAGCGCCGAATACGACAAGAAGGGCCACCTTCTGCCGCTGGCTCTGGGCGAGACCATCGGCGGCGAGCCCTATGTCGCCGACCTGGCGCGCATGCCCCACCTGCTGATCGCGGGCACCACCGGCTCGGGCAAGTCGGTCGGGGTCAACGCCATGATCCTGTCGATCCTGTATCGCCACAGCCCGGCCGAATGCCGCTTCATCATGATCGACCCCAAGATGCTGGAGCTGTCGGTCTATGACGGCATTCCGCACCTGCTGGCCCCGGTCGTCACCGATCCGAAGAAGGCGGTCGTCGCCCTGAAATGGACGGTGCGCGAGATGGAGGACCGCTATCGCCGCATGTCCAAGCTGGGCGTGCGCAACATCGCCTCCTACAACGAACGCGCCCGTGAGGCGCAGGAGAAGGGCGAACATTTCGAACGCACCGTCCAGACCGGCTTCGACGATCAGGGCCGCCCCGTTTACGAGTCCGAGAAGATCCGGCCCGAGCCGCTGCCCTTCCTGGTCGTGGTCATGGACGAAATGGCCGACCTGATGCTGGTTGCGGGCAAGGATGTGGAGGGCGCCGTCCAGCGTCTGGCCCAGATGGCGCGCGCCGCGGGCATCCACCTGATCATGGCCACGCAGCGCCCGTCGGTGGACGTCATCACCGGCACCATCAAGGCCAACTTCCCGACCCGGATATCTTTCCAGGTCACCTCCAAGATCGACAGCCGCACCATCCTGGGCGAACAGGGGGGCGAACAGCTGCTGGGTCAGGGCGACATGCTCTATATGGCGGGCGGCGGGCGCATCACCCGCCTGCACGGCCCCTTCGTCGACGACAAGGAGGTCGAGGACGTCTGCAAACACCTGAAGGCCCAGGCCGAACCCGACTATCTGGACCTGATCACCGACGAACCGGACGGCGACGGCGACAACGCCTTTGACGAGGGCGGAAACGGCGGTTCCGGCGACGACCTGTATGATCGCGCGGTCGCCGTGGTCACCCGCGACCGCAAGGCCTCGACCAGCTACGTCCAGCGCCGTCTGCAGATCGGCTATAACCGCGCCGCCTCCCTGATCGAACGGATGGAGCAGGAAGGCGTCGTCTCGCAGGCCAACCACGCCGGCAAGCGTGACGTCCTGGCCGGTCCGCCGCCGATGGTGTGAAGGTTGCTGCGGCCGTGGGGCGTCAGTTCAGGGCGTGCATCGCGCCCTGGATCGTGGCCATGAGTTCCGGCCGATCTGCGCCGTCCTGCGCCTGAAGCGACAGGGCCAGAACGACGGAGGCGTAGAAGACGGCCAGGCCGGATGTGTCGGCGTCTGGGGGCAGTTGGCCCTCGCTGCGGCCTTTTTCGAGACGGATATGGATGCGCTGGATCATGGCGCGTCTTTCGGACGCCATGCGTTGGCGCAAAACATGGTCATGGGGTGAGTTCACCAGCCCCAGGGCGGCAAGACAGCCTGCCGCACGGGGGGCGCCCAGCGCGTTATCGGCGCTGGCGGCCAACATGGCGTGGATGGCGGCCCGGACATCGGGCGTGGCGTCCAGCGCGGTGATGCTGCGCGCCCCGATGGTCGAGAGGTAGAGGTCGAACGCCTCATGGAACAGGGCTTCTTTGGACTTGAAGGCTGCGTAGAAGCTGGGCGGATTGATGCCCATGGCCGCGGTCAGATCGCCGACTTGGGCGGCCTCGAACCCCTTTTCCCAGAAGATCTGCAACGCCTGCTGAAGCGCCTGGTCGCGGTCGAATTTTCGGGGTCTTCCACGCGGGGGCACGGGCCAGCCTTTCTATAATTCTTGCTACATAAATGCTTGACGCGAACAGCGCAAATGCAGATAGGTTTATGTACTGAGGTTTACAAAAATAGAGCCATGACCGACCCCATCCGACCCGCCGTTATCGAGTTCTTCCGCCGCACCGCTTGCGAAACCCCGCAGGACATCAGCGCCTTGTTCAGCGAGGACGTGGACTGGCATGTCGCCGGTGATGTCGACGCCGTCTCCTGGATCGGCCGCAAGACGGGGCGTAAAGGCGTCGCTGAATTCTATCAGGCGATCCGCGATCTGATCGTTTCAGAACGGTTCGAGGTCACGGAGATCCTGGTGCAGGGAAACCGGGCCATTGCCCTGGGCGACCTGGAATCCCGCGTGAAAAGCACCGGCAAGCTTATTGTGTCGGAGTTCGCCTTCGACCTGACCTTCCGTGACGGTCTGATCGTCCGGTTTCGCATGTTCGAAGACAGTTTCGCCGTGGCCCAGGCTGCTGTCTGACCCTTGGGCGGCTGGGCCGATAACCGACTGATCCTGTCGCCAAAATAAGATAGGTGAGAGACGGTCGCCTAATAGGGAAACAAGCCGAATGCCAGAACTGTCCAGCCTGATGACCTTCGCCCTGATCGCGCTGGGCATGGTCCTGACGCCGGGACCGAACATGGTCTATCTGATCTCCCGCTCGATCAGCCAGGGGCGCGTGGCGGGTCTGATCTCTCTGGGCGGGGTGGCGCTGGGGTTTGTCTTCTATCTGCTGTGCGCAGCCTTCGGGATCACGGCCTTTCTAATCGCTGTGCCATTCGCCCATGATGCGCTGCGGATCGCGGGGGCGGCCTATCTGTTCTATCTGGCATGGCAGGCGGTGAAGCCGGGCGGTCGTTCGCCGTTCGAGGTCCGCGAACTGCCCAAAGACAGCCCGCGCAGGCTGTTCATGATGGGTTTCATGACCAATCTGCTGAACCCCAAGATCGCCATCATGTATCTGTCGCTGCTGCCGCAGTTCATCACGCCGGGACATGGGAGCGTGCTGGCGCAGTCGCTGGTTCTGGGCATGACGCAGGTGGTGATCAGTCTCAGCGTCAACGCCGTGATCGCTGTTGCGGCGGGATCGATCGCCGTCTTCCTGACGCGTCGTCCCAGCTGGCTGTCCATTCAACGCTGGCTGATGGGCACGGTGCTGGGCGGGCTGGCGGTGTCGATGCTGGCCGAGGCGCGGCGCTAGGGCGTCTGCGCAGCCGCATATCGAACCGGCGACAGGCCGGTCAGGCGTTTGAACATGGTCGAGAAGGCGGCGGGACTGTCATAACCCAGGTCCAGGGCGACGGCGGTGATCGAACGCCCTTCGGCCAGCAGGGGCAGGGCGTTGACCAGGCAGGCCTGCTGCCGCCAGGCGCCGAAGCTCATGCCGGTCTCACGGCGAAACCGGCGTGTGAAGGATCGACGGTCCATCGCCATCCGCCGCGCCCAGTCGTCGATGGTGTCGTGCGGCGACGGGCGATCCAGAAACCTGTGGCACAGGGCGGCCAGTGCGGGGCTGACGGGGAAGGGGACGGACAGGGGCAGGCGCGGCGCGCGCTCCAACTCCGCCAGCAAAAGGGCCATCACCAGTTCATCGCGCCCGCCCGGCTCATAGTCGGCGACGATGTCGGAGGCGGCGATCAGCAGGCTGCGCAACAGGGCCGGGACGCCGATCACCAGGCTTTGACCGCCCAGGGCGCGGGCTGCGGCGTCGTCCAGCAGGACGCTGCGGGTTTCGACATTGCCCACCATGCGCACGGCGTGGGTTATGCCTGCCGGCGTCCAGACCGCGCGTTCGGGCGGGGCGACCCAGGCGCCATGGGCGGTGCTGACCACGATCACGCCGCTGGCGGCGTACAGCAACTGGCCGCGTCCATGACTGTGGGGCGCCAGTTCGAATGACGGCGGATAGCGGTTGCCGATGCCGACGACCGGCCGCGGCGTCTGATCATAGTCGTCAGGATTGATCCAGACTTCGGCCATGTCCCACTCGCGAAAGTGAATGTCCCGACATCGAATGCGGGCCAGGGGTCTGTGCGCTATCGCAGACGCCCGAACAAGGTTTGAGTTGATGACGACCGCCCACGCAGATCCTGCCCAGCCCTCGGTGGCGCAAACCACGGTGTTTCCCGTAATCGTGGCGGTCAGCGCCTGTCACCTGCTGAACGACATGATGCAGGCGCTGCTTCCGGCCATCTATCCCAACCTCAAGGCGTCGCTTGACCTGTCCTTCAGCCAGATCGGCCTGATCACCCTGGTGTATCAGATCACCGCCTCGATCCTGCAGCCTCTGGTCGGGGTCTATGCGGATCGACGCCCGACGCCGCTGGCCCTGCCGGGCGGGACGCTGTTCTCGCTGGCGGGCCTGGTCGTCCTGTCGGTCGCCCACACCTATCCGCTGCTGCTGGTCGGCGCGGCCCTGCTGGGCATGGGCTCGTCGGTCTTCCACCCGGAAGCCTCCCGCGTGGCGCGGATGGCGGCGGGGCGCCGCGCGGGGCTGGCGCAGTCCCTGTTCCAGGTCGGCGGCAATGCAGGCTCGGCCCTGGGGCCGTTGGCCGCCGCCATCGTCGTGGTCCGTTGGGGGCAGAGCAGCCTGGCCTTCTTCGCCCTTCTGGCCCTGCTGGCGGGGGCCATCCTGTGGCAGGTCAGCCTCTGGTACCGGGATCACGGCCTGGCCCGTCTGGTCGCCGGACGCAAACATCTGGAGGCGATTGAACTGCCCAAGGGCACGGCGCGGCGCGGCCTGGCCATTCTGCTGGCCATGATCTTTTCGAAATATGTCTATCTGGCCAGCATCACGAGCTACTTCACCTTCTACCTGATCCAGAAGTTCGGCGTGGATGTCGACACCGCCCAACTGCACCTGTTCGCCTTCCTGGGCGCCGTGGCGGCGGGGACGATGATCGGGGGGCCGATCGGCGATCGTTTCGGGCGCAAATATGTGATCTGGGCCTCGATCCTGGGCGTGCTGCCGTTCACGCTTCTGCTGCCGCACGTCAGCCTGTTCTGGACGGGACCGATCACGATCATCATCGGCCTGCTGCTGGCCTCGGCCTTCCCCGCCATCGTCGTCTTCGCCCAGGAGCTGGCGCCCGGAAAGATCGGCATGATCTCGGGCCTGTTCTTCGGATTTTCGTTCGGCATGGGCGGCATAGGCGCGGCGGTCCTGGGCTGGATGGCGGACCTGTACGGGGTGACGACCGTCTATGCGATCTGCAGCGTCCTGCCCGCCATCGGCCTGCTGGCCGCCTTCCTGCCGGACCTGAAGAAGGCGCGCGCCGGGGCGGAGGCGGGGGGCTGATCCTTGGCTTAACCGCGCAGCGGCACGGTGACGACGAAGGCGCTGCCGCCTAGGTCTGAGGGGCGAAGCTGGACCGAGCCGCCGTGAGCGTCTGCGGCGTAGCGGGCCATGGCCAGGCCCACGCCGCAGCCGCTGGCCTGGGTGGGGCCGCGCTTGAAGGGTTCGAAGATCGTCTCGGACAGGGCGGCGTCGATGCCCGGCCCGGAATCGGCGACGGTCAGGACCAGCCGATCATCGTTTTGCTGGAGCTGGACCTGGGCGGGGCCGGGCGTGGCGTGGACCAGCAGGTTCTGGACCAGGGCGACCACAGCCTGGCGGATGCGGGTTTCGTCTACGACCGCCGCGACCGGGGCGATGCGCCAGTCGACGACGAAGCCCGCCCGGCGCAGGGGCGGGTCCATCAGGCTTCTGATGTCGGACAGCAGACGGTCGACCGCGACCGGGTGGGCTTGCAGGCCGGGGTCTTCGGCGTCTTCCATCGCCGCCAGATCACCCATGACGCGGGTCAGGGTCTCGACCTGGCTGAGCGCCAGACTCAGCAGGCGATCGTCATTGGGATAGATGCCGTCCAGCCCGCCCTGCAGATGCCCGCGCAGGATCATCAGCGGGGTCCGCAGCTCATGCGAAATGGCGTCGCGCCACTGTTTGCGCTCCTTGGCCAGCCGGTCCAGCCGCACCGCCATCAGGTTGAAGTCCCGCGCAAGCTCCTGCACTTCGCCCAGGGTTTCATCAGGTTCGTCGACGCGGGCGGACAGGTCGTTCTCGGAGATGCGGCGGGCGGCGGCCGCGATGCGCCGCACCGGCGAGACGATCTGGCGCGCCAGGTGGTTGGCCGCCACGCTGCCCATCACCACCCCCAGGATGCAGAAGGACACGATGGCCACGTAGTCGCGCGTGTCCAGTAGTATGGGCTGCTTCAGGATGAAGACCTGAATGGCCAGAAAACCGGCGACCGTCAGGACGACACTGCAGACCGCGACCAGGGCCATGCGCAGGGCGAGCTTGCGCGACAGGCCGCTGTGGCAGGAGATCACGGCCGGTTCATCCGAAAGCCGACGCCGCGGATGCTGGCGATCAGTTCGCCCGCGCCGTTCTTCTTCAGCTTCTGGCGTAGATTGCTCATGTGGCTGTCGACCGTGCGGTCCAGAACCTCGTCGCCGTTCAGGCAGGCGTCGGCCAGGTCCGCGCGAGTGAAGACCCGCATCGGCTGGCGGGCCATGAACTCCAGCAGGCGGAACTCCGTCAGGGTCAGTTTCAGCGGGGCGGCGGCGCCATCGCGGACGATGGACGCCTCATAGGCCTCGGGGTCGATCTCCAGCGGGCCGTGGCGCAGCACCCGATCATTCCCCCATTTGCCGTGCCGACGGATCACCGCCTGGGCGCGGGCCACCAGCTCCAGCGGGTTGAACGGTTTGACCACATAGTCGTCGGCCCCCATCCGCAAGGCCTGCAGCTTGTCCAGATCCTGATCCAGGGCTGTCATCATGATGACCGGCGTGTCACCGCGTCGGCGCAGCTCGGCCAGTACCGACCAGCCGTCGATGCGCGGCATCATGACGTCCAGCAGGACGACGTCCGGCTTCAGCGCGGCATGCAGGTCCAGCGTTGTCACGCCGTCGCCGGCGCGGCTGGTGCGAAAGCCTTCGCGAATGAAATACCGGTCGAGGACGTCGGCGATCTGGTCTTCGTCCTCGGCGATCAGGGCCAAGGGGGTCATGGCCTCTGTCCTACAGCCGACGCCAGGGGGGCGCCACCGCAAGGCGGTCGTCTGGATGAAATCTCCAAGAAGTCTCCAACAAGGCCGGATGTTTTGGTGCGACAGGCCCCGCTCCCGTGCCTCCCCGCACGCCGAAATTCTCCAGGTGATGCTCATGTATCGAACCACCCGCGCCGCGCTGCTGGCGGCGTCAGCCGCTCTCGCGCTGGCTTCATGCAGCGGCGCCGACAAGGCTCCGCCTCCGGCCCCGCCCGAAGTCAGCGTCGCCCCCGTCACAGTCGGCCTGGTCCAGTTGAGCGACACCCTGCCGGGGCGGGTCGTCGCGGTCCGCGTCGCTGAAATCCGCCCGCAGGTCAGCGGCATCATCCAGCGTCGGATGTTTACTGAAGGCGCGACAGTGCGTGCGGGCCAGGCGCTGTACCAGATCAATCCGGCCCCGTTCCGCGCCGAGGTCGAAAGCGCGCAGGCCGCCCTGCAACGCGCACAGGCGACCCTGAACCAGGCCCAGGTCCAGCGTGACCGCCTGAAGGGGCTGATCGATGTCGATGCGGTCAGCCGCAAGACCTTCGACGACGCCGAGGCTGCATTCGCACAGGCGGCGGCGGAGGTCGGCGTGGCGCGGGCTAACCTGTCGCGCCGCAATCTGGACCTGTCGTTCGCCACCATCACCGCCCCGATCAGCGGCCGCATCGGCGCCTCGTCGATCACCGAGGGGGCCTTGGTCAGCGCGGCGGGCGGCGAGCCTCTGGCCGCCGTGCACCAGCTGGATCAGGTCTATGTCGACGTCAATCAGCCCGCCGCGCGTCTGGAGGCGCTGCGCGGTTTGGGGCAGGGCTCCAGCACGGTCGAGCTGCTGGACGGCGACGGCAAGCCGCTGGGTCTGACGGGGCGTCTTTTGTTCTCGGAAGCGGTGGTCGATCCCGGCACCGGCGACCTGCGCGCGCGGGTGCTGGTGGACAATACAGACGGGCGTCTGCTGCCCGGCATGTTCGTCCGCGTCCGCCTGCCGCGCGGACCGGAGCAGACCCTGACGCGGGTGCCGCAGCAGGCGGTGGTCCGCACCCAGGGCGGCGCTCAGGTTCTGGTCGTCAAGGCGGACGGCAAGGTCGAGGCGCGCACAGTCCGCATCGGCGAGGTGGTCGACAATCAGTATGTCGTCGAGGACGGACTGCGCGAGGGAGAGCGCGTGGTCGTCGAGGGGCGTGACCGCGCCCGACCCGATGAAACGGTCAAGACCAAGCCCTGGCGCGCCGCAGCGACGCCCGCCCCAGCCGCCGCAGCCTGAGGTCGAGCCGCCCCATGCCCCAGTTTTTCATCGAGAGGCCCGTGTTCGCATGGGTGCTCTCCATCTTCATCATCCTGCTCGGCCTGTTGGCGATTCCCAATCTGGCCGTTGAGCGGTTTCCGTCGGTTGCGCCGCCCACCGTCACCATCTACGCCAACTATCCCGGCGCCTCGACCCAGTCGCTGACCGACAGCGTGGTCGGGCCGATCGAGCGGGAGCTGTCCAGCGTCAAGAACCTGCTCTATTTCGAAAGCGCGACGGACACCTCGGGCATCGCCCAGATCACCGCCACCTTCAAGCCGGGCACCGACCCGGACCTGGCCCAGGTGGACGTGCAGAACCGCCTGAAGGCGGTCGAGCCGCGCCTGCCGCAGATGGTGCGCCAGAGCGGCCTCTATGTCGAAGCCGCCTCGTCAGGCTTCCTGATGATGGTCGCCGTCAGCGCGGACGGCGGGCGCTACAACGCCCAGGAGCTGGGCGACTACATGTCGCGCAACATGATCGAGGAGCTGAAGCGGGTCGAAGGCGTCGGCCGGGTTCAGAACTTCTCGTCCGAGCGGGCCATGCGCGTCTGGATCGATCCGCAGAAGCTGGCCAGCTACGACATCACGGTCAATGACGTCGCCGCCGCCATCCAGACCCAGAACGCCCAGATCGCGCCGGGTCGTCTGGGCGGGATGCCGCAGATCGAAGGCCAGAGCGTCACCGTGCCGATGACGGCCGACGGCCAGCTGACGACGCCGGACCAGTTCGCCGCCATCGTGCTGCGCTCGAACCTGGACGGCTCCAGCCTGACCATCGGCGACGTGGCCCGCGTTGAGCTGGGCGCCCAGTTCTATGACTTCTCGGCGTTCGAGAACGGCCGTCCCATCGCGGTGGCCGCTGTCCAGCTGGCGCCCGGCGGCAACGCCGTGGCTACGGCCAAGGCCCTGCACCAGCGTCTGAAGGAGCTGGAGCCGGCCCTGCCTGACGGCATGGCGGTCTCGGTGCCGTTCGACACCGCGCCCTTCGTCGAAATCTCGATCGAGAAGGTGGTCCACACCCTGGTCGAGGCCATGGTGCTGGTCTTCCTGGTGATGTTCCTGTTCCTGCAGAACGTCCGCTACACCCTGATCCCGTCCATCGTCGCGCCCATCGCCCTGATGGGGACCCTGGCGGTGATGATGGCGACGGGCTTCTCGATCAACGTCCTGACCATGTTCGGCATGGTTCTGGCCATCGGCATCATCGTCGATGACGCCATCGTGGTGGTCGAGAACGTCGAGCGGATCATGGCCACCGAGGGCCTGTCGCCCAAGGAAGCCACCAAGAAGGCGATGAAGGAGATCACCGGCGCCGTCATCGGCATCACCCTGGTGTTGTCGGCGGTCTTTATTCCGATGGCCTTCGCCTCGGGTTCGGTCGGCGAAATCTATCGCCAGTTCAGCGTTTCGATGGCGGTCTCCATCCTGTTTTCGGCGCTTCTGGCCCTGTCGCTGACGCCCGCCCTGTGCGCCACCCTGCTGAAGCCCGTCGATCCCGGTCATCACGAGAAGAAAGGCTTCTTCGGCTGGTTCAACCGCGGCATGGACCGCCTGACGGGCCGCTACACCGGCTGGGTCGGCACGGCCATCCGGCGCGGCGGTCGGATGATGGCGGTCTTTGCTGTCATGGTTCTGGCGCTGGGCTTCACCTTCGTGCGCCTGCCGTCCGCCTTCCTGCCGGATGAGGATCAGGGCGCCTTCATCACCATGTTCACCCTGCCTGCCGAGGCGACGGCGGAGCGCACCATCGGGGTGATCCGCGAGTTCGAGAACGCCGTGCGCAGCCGCGACGGGGTGGAGAGCGTGATCTCCATCCAGGGCTTCGGCTTCAACGGCTCAGGCCCCAACACCGGCATCGCCTTCACCAACATGGTCGACTGGAAAGACCGTCACGGTGCGAGCGCGCAGGAAGAGATCATGGCGGCCAACGCCGCCATGGCCAATGTCTCGGACGGCATGGTCATGTCGCTGAACCCGCCGGCCATTCCGGAGCTGGGCACCAGCGCGGGCTTCACCATGCGTCTGCAGGATCTGAGGAACCAGGGTCAGGGCGCGCTTCAGGCGGCGCAGAACCAGCTGCTTCAGCTGGCCGCCGAGAGCAAGGTCGTCGCGGGCGTCTATCCCGAGAGCCTGCCGCCCGGATCCAGCATCCGGCTTGAGATCGACCGCGAGAAGGCGGCCGCGCAGGGCGTGTCGTTCGATGCGATCCGCAGCACCATCTCGGCCGCCATGGGCTCCACCTATGTCAACGACTTCCCCAACCACGGACGTCTGCAGCAGGTGATCATCCAGGCCGAGGCCTCGCACCGGATGCAGATCGGCGACGTCATGGCCCTGTATGTGCGCAGCACGTCCGGCGGCATGGCGCCCCTGTCCAACTTCGTGCGGCCGATCTGGGAGGACGCCCCGGTCCAGCAGGTCCGCTACAACGGCTATCCGTCGATCCGCATCTCCGGCAGCGCCTCGCCCGGCGTGTCCAGCGGCGAGGCCATGGCCGAGATGGAGCGGCTGGTGAAACAGCTGCCGGACGGTTTCGCCGTGGCCTGGACCAGCACCTCGCTGCAGGAGAAGCAGACCGGCGATCAGGCCACCATGCTGCTGATCCTGTCGATGCTGGTCGTCTTCCTGGTGCTGGCCGCCCTGTACGAGAGCTGGAGCATCCCGCTGTCGGTCATGCTGGTGGTGCCGCTGGGCCTGATCGGCGCGGTGGCGGCGGTGATGATCCGCGGCCTGCCCAACGACGTCTTCTTCAAGGTGGGGATGATCACCATCATCGGCCTGTCCTCGAAGAACGCCATCCTGATCGTCGAGTTCGCCAAGATGCTGCGCGAACAGGGGATGGGGCTGGTCGAGGCGGCGATCGAGGCGGCGCGCCTGCGTCTGCGCCCGATCATCATGACCTCGCTGGCCTTCACCCTGGGCGTCACGCCCCTGATGCTGGCCTCGGGCGCAAGCTCGGCGACCCAGCAGGCGATCGGCACCGGCGTCTTCGGCGGCATGATCACGGGCACCCTGTTCGCGATCATCTTCGTGCCGGTCTTCTTCGTGGTCGTGGTCGGCGGGATCGAGTTCCTGCAACGCCGCGCCGCCGCGCTGAACCTGCGCCTGCCCAACTTCTCGCGGAAGGTCTGACCATGCGTCGTTTCCTCACCCTGTCGGCGGCGGCGGCCCTTCTCGCCGCCTGCCAGACCATCCCGACCGTCGATCCGGCGGTTCAGGTGGTCGCCGACCAATACCCGGTCGAAAGCGTTTCTGACGCCCAGACGGCGGCGGATCTGGATTGGCGCGGGGTCTTCGTCGATCCCCGCCTGCAGCAACTGGTCGAGATCGCCCTCAGCGACAGTCGCCCCCTGCGGCTGGCCCTGCTGGAGGCGGATGCGGCGCAGGCCCAGCTGCGGATGCAGCGCGCCAGCTTCTGGCCGCAGATCGGGGCTTCTGGGTCCTACACCCGCGCTCGATCCGGTCTAGGCGATGGGGTGCAGAGCCAGGCCCAGGCGGGTCTGGGCCTCAGCACCTTTGAGCTAGATCTGTTCGGTCGGCTGCGCGCCCAGTCCGAGGCCGCCTTCCAGTCCTATCTGGCGGCGGGCGAGGGGGCGCAGGCGGCGCGGATCACCCTCAGCGCCACCGTCGCGGACGCCTATGTCGCCACCCTGGCGGCGCGCGAGCGGGTGCGTCTGACCGAGGCGACATTGACGGACTGGCAGGCGTCCGAACGCCTGACCCGGCAACTGTACGACGCCGGTCAGGCCGACGGCTCCGAGGTCGCCTCGTCCGAGGCCCAGGTGCGTTCGGCAGAGGCGGACCTGCAGGCGGCGCGGCGCGACGCCGCCGTCGCCGAAAACGCTCTGGTTCTGGTGGTCGGACGGCCCTTGGCGGCGGATCAACTGGGAACGGCGACGTTCGAGACCAGTCCGGTGCTGACGCGTCTGCCGGTCGGCCTGCCGTCCGATCTGCTGACCCGACGTCCTGACATCCGTCAGGCCGAGCGGTCGCTGTTCGCTGCCCGCGCCGACATCCGTGCGGCGCGGCGGGCCTTTCTGCCCAGCATCGCCCTGACGGGTCAGTACGGCTATGCCAGCTCCGACCTCGACAGCCTGTTCGACGGACCGGAGGTCTGGTCGTTCACGCCCCAGATCAGCGTGCCGATCTTCCAGGGGGGGCGGCTGCAGGCCCAGCTGGACCTGTCGGTCATTCGTCAGAACGTCGCCGTGGCGGGCTATGAGTGGGCCATCCAGCGGGCCTTTGCCGAGGTGTCCGATGGTCTGGCCGCGCGCGAAACCTATGACCGTCAGATCACGGCCCAACGCCAGGCGGTCGAGGCGGCGTCGCGGCGTGTGACCCTGGCCGAGGCCCGTTACCGCGCCGGCGCCACCAGCCGTCTGGAGCTGCTGGACGCCCAGCGTCAGCTGTATGGCGGTCAGTTGGCCCTGCTGGGCGCGCAGGCGGCGCAGTCGTCGGCAAGCATCGCCCTCTATCGCGCGCTGGGCGGCGGGCCTAAGGTCGATGGCGACGGAGGGTGACGCCGCCATGAGCAGAACGGGACGGCCGCTGGGGACGGGCAGGGGATGCGACTGTCTGTCGACGCCCGAACGCATCCTGGCCACGGCGGCCGACCTGTTCGACGCGCTGGGCTATCATGAAGCCAACCTGCGGCGGATCGCCAGCCGGGCGGGCGTGGATCACGCCCTGATCGTCCGATATTTCACGGGAAAGGCCCAGCTTTTCGTCCGCTGCGTGGAGACGGCCCTGGACGAGGTCGAGGACTGGACGCCGGGCGAGCAGTCGCCCGCCCATCAGAAGGCGGCGCGTCTGGTCCTGGCCGCCGCCTATGCGCCGATCGAGGTCAAGCGCGCCGTCAGTCGGGCGATGGCGCAAAAGGCCGCCATGGACCGGAATGCGCCTCTGGACGTGCGTCTGGGAGCGGTGGTCTGCGCCGAACTGGCCCAGACCCTGCTGCTGGCCGCCCATCTCGACGATCCCGAGTTCAGGCAGATGGCGCGGCGCATGTACGCCGATCTGGACGCGCCCGCGCTGGTTTCGAACCGCTAGCGGGCGCCGCCTTCATCTCACATCGTGGTCCAGCCGCTGTCGCACGGCAGGATCACGCCGTTGATGTTGGGCGAGTCGTCCGACAGCAGCCACAGGATGGAATGGACGATGACGTCCGGCTCGACCGAGGCCGGGGCTGTCTGCAGGATCGGCGCAGTCTTGGCCTTGGCGTAGTCGGAGTGGAAGACCGTATCCATGCCGGTCAGGACGCCGCCGGGCGCCACGACATTGGAGCGGATTCCTTCGGTTCCATAGTAGAAGGCGATGGACTTGGCGAAGCCGTTCAGCCCGTGTTTGGAGCTGGTGTAGGCGGCGCCCGACAGCGAGGCGCGGAAGCTGGCTTCCGACGAGACGAAGACGAAGGCCCCGCGTCCTCTGGCCAGCATCTGCGGCAGGACCGCGCGCGACAGACGCATGGGCGCCGTCAGGTTCAGGTCGAACACCCGCTGCCATGTGGCGTCGTCGATCTCCGCCGGGGGACGCCAGCCGTCCGAGATCCCGGCGATATTCGCCACGCCGTCGATCCGGTCGCCGCCCGCCGCGACGATGGCGTCGATGAAGTCGGTCTGGGTCAGGTCGCCGACGACGGGGACGATCTCTCCGCCTGCGGCCTCATCGGCCAGAGACGCCAGATTGGCGGCGGACAGGTCGGCGGCGATGACCCGGGCGCCCTCGCTGGCCAGGCGCAGGGCCGTGGCCCGCCCTATGCCGGCCCCTGCGCCGGTGACGATGATGGTCTGGTCGGTGAAACGGGCAGGGGACTGGGGCATGGGGGCAGGCCTTTCAGATGAGATGAGCGATTGGACGGCGCGGCGTCAGAGGGTCTTGGCCGCCCGCGCGACCTCGTCCCAGGCCTCCCAGGTCTGGATGCGGTCGGCATAGACCGTCTTCACCAGAGGCAGCAGGTCGCCCAGGATCAGGCGCAGCGGCGGCGCGTCGGAATCGACCAGCTTCAGGATGGCCGGAACCGTGGCGCGGGGATCGCCCAGCTGGTCGGCGGTGATCTGGCGGGCCAGATCCTCACGCACCGGATCATAGGCGGCGATGGGTTCGGCGTTCCTGATGTTGGTTCCTTCCAGGAAGTCGGTGGCGTAACCGCCCGGCTCGATCAGGGTCGCCTTGACGCCAAAGCGCGCGACCTCGGCGGCCAGGGCTTCGACCAGACCCTCGACGGCGAACTTGGCGGCCTCATAGACGCCAGCGGTGGGCAGGGCGACGACCCCCGCCACGCTGGACAGCTGCAGGATATGGCCGAAGCCCTGGGCCCGCAGGTGCGGCAGAACGGCCTGAATGACCCACAGCGAGCCGAAGACATTGGTCTCGAAGGTGGCGCGCGCATCGTCCGGGCTGACTTCCTCGACGGCGCCCATGCAGCCGAAACCGGCGTTGTTCAGCACCACGTCGATGCGTCCGAAATGGCCGACGACATCCGACACGGCTTGGATGACGCCGTCCCGGTCGGTGACGTCGATCTTGACGACATAAAGGCTGTCGCCGTGCTTCTGCGCCAGATCATCCAACGCCGAGGGGGTGCGGACGGCGGCGGCGACCTTGTCGCCACGGGCCAGGGCCGCTTCGGTCCAGATGCGGCCGAAGCCGCGGCTGGCGCCGGTGATGAACCAGATTTTGGAGTCTGCCATTTTCGAGCTCTCTAGAGTGAGTTCGGCAAATGACATTTGTTGTCAGATTGTCAATGATGCGGTTTGACATTTTTTCGCGGTATGTCAGATCGGCCCCATGGCAGATGAGGCGGAACCGGTATCGGACCGGCGGACGATGGTGGTTTCGGCGGCGCGGGACGTGTTCCTGCGCTACGGCTATGGGCGCACCACGATGGGCGACATCGCCCAGGCGGCGGGCCTGACGCGGCCGACCCTGTATCTGAGCTTTCGCGACAAGGAGAGCATCTTCCACGCCGTCATCCGCGCCATGGTCGCCGACCGGATCGCCGAAATCCGTCTCGGCGTGGCGGAGCGCGAGACCTTGCAGGACAGGCTGGTGTTCGCCTGCGAAACCTGGGTTCTGGGCGCCTATGAACTGGTGCGCGACTATCCCGACGCCCAGGACCTGTTCGACCTGAAAGTCCTGCCCGTCCGCGAAAGCCACGAGGCGTTCGAGGCCCTGATCGCCGACATCATCCGCCAACCCCTGGCCGACAGTCGCCTAGACATCTCCGAACACCTCTTCGCCGCCGTGATCTCGAACGCGGTGAAAGGCTTCAAGGACATGGCGCTGGACAACGCCGCCCTTTGCGATCAGGTCAGAGCGCTGGCCGCGGTGACAGCGGCTGGATTGCACCCAACTAGCCGCTTTTGAGACGCCGAGGCGTCTAACGCCAGACTAACCCAATGCTCAACGACGCTAAGCCATTGAAGAAAAATGGCGCGCCCGAAGAAAGTCGAACTCCTGCCCCCAGATTCGTAGTCTGGTGAAATGGCCAGAGGAATCAGCCCTGTAGTTTTTCGGTCCGTAACAGCCAAGGTTGTTGCGGCGGGGTAAAATGCGGCTACGTCGTTTACGGCCGACTAGAGGCGACCGTTTTGGGCCACATTGTGCCTGCGACATCCTATTGCTCGCCCTCAGCCTTATCAACCGTTGCTATGTTGCATCGCAACGGGGTAAGGACCCGCCAAGCTTGTTGGGGGCGTATTTATGCGTGTTGCGATGATCGGCACGGGCTATGTCGGCCTGGTGTCAGGGGCCTGTTTTGCCGATTTCGGTCATGTGGTGACCTGTATCGACAAGGACCCGTCCAAGATCGAGCGGCTGAACGGCGGCGAGATTCCGATCTATGAGCCGGGCCTGGATGATCTGGTCGCGACGAACGTGCGCGAAGGGCGGCTGTCCTTCACCCTGGACGGCGCCGAGGCCATCCGCAACGCCGACGCGGTCTTCATCGCCGTGGGCACCCCGACCCGTCGCGGCGACGGCCATGCGGACCTGTCCTACGTCTATGCCGCCGCCGAAGAGATCGCTGGCCTGATCGACGGTTTCACCGTGGTGGTGACCAAGTCCACCGTCCCGGTCGGCACCGGCGACGAGGTCGAGACGATCATCCGAAAGGCCAATCCCGGCGCTGATTTCGCCGTGGTGTCCAACCCCGAGTTCCTGCGCGAAGGCGCCGCCATCGGCGACTTCAAACGTCCCGACCGGGTGGTGATCGGCGTCAACGACATCGACGGCGACGTAGGCCAGCGCGCCAAGGGCGTGATGGGTGAACTGTACCGCCCGCTGAACCTGAACGAGAGCCCGCTGCTGTTCGTGGGCCGCCGCACGTCCGAGCTGATCAAATACGCCGCCAACGCCTTCCTGGCGATGAAGATCACCTTCATCAACGAGATGGCCGACCTGTGCGAAGCCGTCGGCGCCGACGTGCAGCAGGTCGCGCGCGGCATCGGCCTGGACAAGCGGATCGGGTCCAAGTTCCTGCACGCCGGTCCGGGCTATGGCGGCTCCTGCTTCCCCAAGGACACCATCGCCCTGGTCCGCACGGCCCAGCAGTATGGCGCCCCGGTCCGCCTGATCGAGACCACGGTCGAGGTCAACGACGCGCGCAAGAAGGCCATGGCCGGACGCGTGGAGACGACCCTGGGCGACAGCGTCTCCGGCAAGACGGTCGCCCTGTTGGGCCTGACCTTCAAGCCCAACACCGACGACATGCGCGATGCGCCCAGCCTCGACATCGCCCCCGCCCTGATCGCCGCCGGCGCCAGGGTCCAGGCCTTTGATCCCGAAGGCATGCATGAGGCCGCCAAGCTGCTGCCGGGCGTCGAGATGAAGGACAGCGCCTACGACGCCGTCACCGGCGCCGACGCCGTGGTCATCGTCACCGAATGGGATCAGTTCCGCGCCCTGGACCTGGACCGGGTCAAGGGGCTGATGAACCAACCGGTGCTGGTGGACCTGCGCAACGTCTATCGCTCCGAAGACATGCTGAAGCGTGGGTTCAAATATTCCGGCATCGGTCGCGGCTGATGGGCACGCCGATCATCGTCACCGGCGCCGCCGGGTTCATCGGCATGCATACGGCCGAGCGTCTGCTTGACCGTGGCGAGACCGTGATCGGCGTCGATGTCCTCAACGACTATTACGACCCGGCGCTGAAAGAGGCCCGCGCCGCCCGGCTGGAAGGGCGTGAGGGCTTTCGCATGGTCCGGGCCGACATCGCCGATCATGAGCAGATGAAGGTCCTGGTCGCCGACGCAGGCGCTACCTATGCGGATGTCAAAGCTGAATGCCCTGACCGATTACCTGCCCAAGATTCTGCTGAAGGACGACTTTTTATAGTGGGGCAAGCGGTGGTGGGGTTATGAAAGTGAGTGAGGTGGTTGGAACTATAGATTCCAACGTAACTGAACTAAGTCCAGAAAACCGATTCAACAATGAACGCCTTCGAATTCTGATCGTTGCGCTGAACTACGCTCCTGAACTGGTTGGTTGTGCAAAATATACGACGGAATTTGCCGAAGAACTAGTTGCGCGCGGGCATAAGGTCGAAGTGGTGACCGGACCGCCTTACTACCCGGCCTGGTCTGTTGCTTCAGGATACTCTGGTGCCCGGTGGAGCAACGAGACACTGAATAACGTCGTCGTCCATCGTACTCCTCTCTATGTTCCGCCAAGGCCCGACGCCTTCAAGCGTATGATGCATTTGGCTTCGTTTGGGGCTGCCGCCCTTCCGGCGGCCCTTGGTGTGGCCCTGCGCTTCAAACCTGACCTTGTTTTCGCTGTAGCCCCGACCTTGGCCGCAGCATCTACGGCATTGGTGGCTGCAAAAGCCTCGGGAGCATCCAGTTGGTTGCATATTCAGGACTTTGAGGTGGACGCCGCCTTTGATTTGAACATGCTGAAGAACACAATAGGCCGTGCGATGGCCCTGCGGGTCGAGAGCAGTCTGTTCCGAACGTTCGACCGAGTGTCCAGTATCTCACCCGCAATGATTCAGCGCTTGGCGGCCAAAGGTGTCAGCACTGACAAAATCGTTGAGTTTCGCAATTGGGTAGACGTCGATGCTGTGCAAGTATTCGCCAGCCCTAACACGCGGTACCGCCAAGAACTGGGCATTCCCGATGACCAGATCGTCGCTCTATATTCTGGGAATATGGCTGGAAAACAAGGGCTGGAGGTACTAGCTCAAGTGGCAAAAAATCTGAAAGCTGCGCTAGCACCGGTGTCGCTCCTTCTATGTGGTGAAGGTCCTGCTCGCCTCGCGCTAGAGGTCTCTTGTAAAGATATAGATACTGTTCATTTCCTGCCGTTACAGCCAATGGAGCGTTTGCCGGAACTACTAGGCACAGCGGATATTCACTTGTTACCCCAACGTCCCGAGGCGGCCGATCTGGTCCTGCCGTCAAAACTGACGGGGATGTTGGCCTCCGGGAGGCCGGTCGTCGCCATGGCTAGTGAGGGAACGGGCCTGGCGTATGAGGTCGATGGCTGTGGCTTGGTCGTTGCGCCCGATGCCGAAGCAATGACCACCGCCATCCTGCGTCTTGCCGAGGACCCCGATCTGCGCCGCACCCTCGGCGCCGCTGGCCGCCTCCGCGCTGAGACCCGTTGGCGCAAGAGCGCCATCATCGACGGGTTTGAGGAGGCGTGTTTCGCTTACGGCCCAAAAGCGCTTTAAGGCAAGTTGAGGTTCGGGCGGTGTCTAATCTCAACCACACCTAACGTTGAGCCAAAGCTGCCAAGTCAAGTCCCGTCAATCGCTTCAGAGCCGCTATCCGAGCGTGGGTGCCGTCTAGAGAAGAAATTTCTCGTTCTAATTCAGATACCTTTGCGGCTACAAGAAAGCGATACCAGCCGCCTTGAAGTCCGTGATAAATTAAGCCTTCTCGGCCATCTAGAAATCCGACTTGAAATACATAGCGATAGATAAAATAGCACACTGGGCCTGCCCAGAAGGGCAGGCGATTATATAGACTTTCCTTCAGCCATCGCTTGCCTGAAACGGCTGCAGAGGTTGTGCGTGTCTCCAAGGCCTCGCCACGTGAAAACAGGTCGTACTTTTGGGCTATCACATCGATGGCTTCGCGCGTCGCGTACTTGTTATGCTTGTCGGTGAAATAGGTCAGGTCATTTAGATTTATGTCCGAGAACCCGCCATCCACAGAGATAGTACTCCCTGATTTGAGTAGTATGTGCTCATCCATCCAGCGCTGCTCAACTCTGGCATGACCGCGTCGCCAGACCCGTAGCATCGTCAGAGGGTATCGTCCCCCATGCCGAATCCAGCGACCCATAAAGATATGCTTGCGTTTCAGGTTCACGCCGCACACTTCGAGTGGAAGTGTCGAAAGCCGTTCCGCCAGTGTCGCGCTTAGATCAGCTTCAATGACCTCGTCGGCATCCAGTCGCATAACCCAATCCGCTGTAATTGGCGCGTTATCTAAGGCCCACTGGAACTGTTGCGCCTGATTAATGAATGGATTGGTAAGAACAATTGCGCCCGCCGCCTCGGCGAGCGCAACTGTCTCGTCTGTAGAGCCTGAGTCGATTACGAAGACTTGGCTCGCGATCATGGCGACCGAAGCTAGCGCGCGGGACAGGTGTATAGCCTCGTTATACGTGAGGATTACAACGGCCAGAGTCATGACAATGCGTCCACGATATCCTTTGCCGAATTCTCAATGTCGAATTTCTGAAGAAACAACTGTCGACCAGCGACGCCACACGCCTTCTGTTCGTCATCACTCAGAGCAAGAAATGAGCGCAACATAATTTCTGTTGCTTCTGTGGTATTCGCCGCAACCCGCCCTGCATCGGCTGCCTTGACGTCCTGCCAGATATTGACCTTGTCGCTAATCAACACCGGCGTCGCACAGGCTAGGGCCTCCGCCACTACGATGCCGAAATTCTCTCCATGCGATGGTAAAACGAATGCAGCCGCGTTTCTGTATGCTCCCCATTTAGCATCACCTTTGAGCATGCCTGGCCAAACAATCTTCTCTGCGACACCCAGTTCAGTTGACAGGGCTTCCAAAGCGGGTCGCCAATTCGTTTGATCTGGTCCCGCAATAACCAGTCGGTGATCTGGCCAGTTTGAGTGGATGCCTGCAAAGGCGCGGATCAAAAGATCTACCCCTTTTTTCGGATGAATGCGGCTAAGAAAAAGAAGGTACGGCTGATCCGGGTTTAGTCCCGTGGCCTCGATAAATGCAGCCTGTTGAGCGCTGGATGCAGGGGGGGCGTCAGCTGTGCCATAGGCGATCACTCGGTCACGATAAGATTGCCTGCCCCGATAGGATAATCGTGCAAGTCGTCGTTCTTCTTGAGTCGTAAAAAGTACATAGCGTGCGTCGCGTAGAACTGAACCCTCGAAGAAGGTCCAGTATAACTGCTTAAAAAAGTCTTTGATTGGATAGGCCTTGCGATGCCAAGGATCGAGGCTTCCATGTGTGAATATGCAATATGGAGTGCTAAATTTACGCAAGGCTCGCCATGCCCCGAAAGATGTATAATTCCAGATTCCGTGAACAATCGCGGCGTCGTATGTAGACAGGTTGTTGATCAGCCACGGTGTAAAGCGCTTGGCATACCCATACACACGCATCCTCGGTCCAAGGGCATGAACGGGAAACGGGAATTCTGTTACCCACGGCGATTGGGGGGCGTCCAATGTGGCGACTTCCACCTGATGCCCAAGCCGCCGCATCGCTTCTGAACTCCGAACCAACCCTTCAATCGGTCCCCCTGTTCGGGGATCAACAGTGGCAATAATCCGAAGAATTTTCATCGCGTAACATTCGTAAAGTTGGAGACCGCCCCTTGTCGAAGGCGCACTATTTCGACCAATGGCTTAGTGAGGAACAAAAGCATTAGAAAATGAGAGGCCGAACCAAAGTTTAGGTAGTTCGGTTCCACGACCAAAACCGGAACCATGGCTACAAGGAATGCAGCGCCCGCCCTATCACTTGTTTCTCGAAAGCGGCCCCAAGCTTCCGACATCTTGAACGCAGCAGTGCCGATTACCATCATGTAAAGCAATAATCCAACAAGCCCTATATCCAATATTGCATTGATTATCCCGCTGTGCGCGTTGACTGCAATTCCCGCTTGAGAAAGTTCTTTCGAGCCTCGAGTACGAAATCCATATCCGTTCAGTTCGTGGCCTTTCATGACATCAAGACCATTCTGCCAAAGCGTATCTCGGCCCGTAAATCCGCTACCTGTTCTTGCAGCGTCAGTGACGCCTAATAACTGTGTGGCAGCACGACTGGATGCATCAACCACTGGTTCAAAAGTCAATGATACGAGGACTAATGCAAATGATGCACAGATGGCTGTCATTATGAGGGATTGTCTGTTTTTGATTTGCGGCATCACTAGGTGATAAACTACCAAAAATGTAACTAATCCCAAAAATACAGTTCTGGCCTGACCTACAGCAATGAGTGCACCGCCCAGAACGATGGCGGCGGTCCTTGTGTGTCCTCCAGCTATGTATCCGAGCAGTATAAATGCGAAGCCAATATGCCCCAGAACATTAGGCTGGATTCCTCCCAAATCCCTACCTACCAAAGGAAGCTGTCTGAAAAGATATGCCATCATGAGCCCACCTACGACTAACCCCAGCGTAGCTGAACGCTTTACGTAAGAGCCCGGCATGCACCAAAAAAGGGCGCCAGATACAAATAGAGCCAAAAGAGCAAGGCTGTATGTCGCTGATGACGACGAATTTATTGACCAAAAACTTGTGAAAAAAACCCAAGTAACTAGCGACAAGCAGAGAATTAAATATGGAGCGTGAATTTTTTGTGTTTTACCGCTATTTCCGATGACGGTAAAAAAACTCAAAACAAAAAATGACAAAACTCCAATCGTGTTCCATCTTCTGATTTCACCCTGAACAACTGGCGAGGCATTCATCAGCCAGTTGATAAGGTACTGTTGTGGCCACAAAAGGCAGAAGAAATATACCGCCAATGTCAATGCAGATATTGAAAACAGCCAATTGTTCTGCTGACGTTTTTCGGCAAAATTTTGTGCTATATTGACATTTGATGTCTGTCGCGGGTTGTGAGCCGTGTTCATTGGACGAACCCTAAATGTCGTTGGAAATAGGCGAGCCCGGTATCGAGGCGTTTGATCCAGGTGGCGCGCACGCCAGAGTAAAGGGAGTCTGTTTGTGTTTCGTGGGTGGACAAGACGGATCCTGCTGCAAGAATGGACCGTTCGGGAAGATAAGCGCCCTTAAGAAACACGCACCGTGTTCCAACGAAGGCATACGCGCCGATACGTACGGGTAATGCACTTTGGCGGTTTGCCGCAAAGTCAATCGCATGGGTTAGAATTTGGGAGCCCCATCCAGCAAATGTCGCGTATGCTCCAATTTCGACAAGGTCAGTACAATCAATCAGGTGTCGATGAGTGATCGCGGCATTAGATCGAATCACCAAAGCGGGGCGACGGTCAGGCTGCTCTTTGAAAAACGCAGTCGAAGACTTCGGTAGACCTGTTACCCAATTTAAGTTACCGAGGCGGCCGTTCTCTTCGATTAGCAGCTCTCCTAAGCCCTTCACATAGGTCAGAGAACCGATGCGGGCGCCGGGCTCCATATCGACTTGATCAGCCATCACAATTGACCATCGTATCCGTGCTGACGGCGCGATCCTATAGCCGAAAAACGCAGACAGAAGCCGCCGCCGGAGTGGCCACGGCAAAGGCATCAGCGCCAACTGAACTAGTATCTTGATCATTGAGCGACCACTTCAATTCGAGACTTGGCCGGGTGCTTCAACACCCAGATCGCCAAGGTGATAGCCAGTAAATTTGCTATGGCATCGGCTGCAGCAAAGCCCGTTATGTTGCGTGAAAATGCGAAAACAAAGGTAAGCAGGGCCGCTATGGCACTGGACATGATCATTACGAGCGCCGTCCAATGATAGTTACCTTGGGCGGTCAATGCTTGTGTCAGAGACAGCATGACCCCGCTGGTGATAATTATCGGTGCAAACAAGGCAGTCGCCAGCCCCGCTTCGGCTATTGATCCTGTGGTCGTTAGCCAGACAGTTAGGCCGACAACTAGCACCAACACGCTCGCAGCGGCAGCGATCACAGTTCCGAGGCGTTGGGCAGCCATGATTTCACGTAGAATAGGCCCGTGGGTCCCCTTCAAACGGCTGACGAGATCCGGAAACTCGATTCGTCGCAGGAAGCCGATCAATTGAGCGAACCCTATGACGATCTGTTTTGCGTACAGGAACAGCGCTACTCCCGCTTCTCCCAGGAATGCTCCAGCCAGAAGTATCTGAAACCGGAAATAAATCTGGCCCGGCAAGGTGGCCAGCAGGGCGGCGAAGCCCGAGCGAGCGGACTGGATCACGGTGGGGCGTGTGGGGCGGACCCAGCGTGGGGCGTGGCCGGAGCGGCCCAGGGCCAGCATTTGGCCCGTGACGGCCAGCAAATATCCGGTCGACAGGGCTGCACCCAAGAGGGCTCCGGCCACCGCCGGGGGCTGGTCCGCAACCAGGGCCAGGCTCACGCCCGAGAGGATGAATGGCAGGGCGCCCGCGACACCGTTCATACCGCTGAGCCTAAGGCCGTCCAGCAGGCCCGTGGCGTTGAAGGCCCAGATGGCCACGGCGGGCCAGGCCCAGATGGCGTAGGCGCGAGCGAAGGGGTCTGCGGTCAAAATAGCGCTTATCGCTCCAGCGGCGACAACCGCTACGGCCATGGCTACCCGTGATGGGACGATGGCCCAGAATTCGGACCACAGATTCGTTGCCCTCGTGACGGCAGTCTGTTCGAGCGTTCGCGCATGCTGGATAGCCGCCGTCTCGCGCGCTAGAACGGCGGTCGATCCGAAATCAACCAGCATGATCGCCAGGGTTGCGATGTAGAAGTTGACGCCAAAGTTGGCGACAAGCCCCAATTGACCGCGAGAAATCAGCCAAGTTTGAGCCAGAAAGATAGTGCCCTGGCCAAGGCCATAGCCACCGATCAACAGGATCAGGTTGCCTAGCCTACGTGAGCCCGACCTCATGAAAATCGCCTTCAATGGATCGGCTCGACCTCTTGAGCCAGCAACCAACTGTATGCCTCGCCGATCCCGTCCTTCAGCTTAGTCCGTGCTTGCCAACCCATGGTCCTGAGTTTGTCCCCGCTCATCAGCTTGCGCAAAGTACCGTCTGGCTTGGCAGGGTCGGTGCAGATTTCGCCAGAGAAACCCACGACCTCGCACACCAATCGCGCCAGATCGATGATGGCGATGTCTTCGCCCGAGCCGACGTTGACATGCTCGAAGTCGGAGTAGTGCTGCATCAGGAAGACGCAGGCATCCGCGCAGTCATCAGCGTGCAGGAACTCCCGACGCGGCGTGCCTGTGCCCCAGATGGTGATGTGATCCGCACACGAGACCTTGGCGTCATGCGCCTTGCGGATCAGGGCCGGCAGGACGTGGCTGGTGTTTAGGTCGAAGTTGTCGCCGGGGCCGTACAGGTTGGTCGGCATGGCGCTGATAAAATCGCAGCCATGTTGTTTGCGATACGCCTGAGCCAGCTTGATGCCCGCGATCTTGGCGATCGCGTACCACTCGTTGGTCGGTTCTAGGGGGCCGGTCAGCAGGGCGTTTTCCGGGATCGGCTGAGGCGCCAGCTTCGGATAGATGCAGCTGGAGCCTAGGAACAGCATCTTGCCGACATTGTTGCGATACGCCGCCTCGGTGACGTTCGCCGCGATCATCAGGTTGTCGTAGAGGAAGTCGGCCGGGTAGGTGTCGTTGGCTAGGATGCCGCCGACCTTGGCTGCCGCCATAAAAATGGCGTCCGGCTTCTTGTCGGCGACGAAGGCGTTGACCTCGGCCGGGTTCTTCAGGTCCACCTCAGCGCGGGTCGCCGTGATGATCTCGCAGTTCTCGCTGCCCAGACGGCGCACGATGGCCGAGCCGACCATCCCGCGATGGCCGGCGACCCAGACCCGTTTGCCCGCAAGCGGGAAGATGATCTCACTCGCCATTGCCGCGCTGCTCTTTCGCCACGGCGATCAGGTCGGCGGCGACCATTTCGGCGCACAGGGCTTCCCACTTGGTTTCGTGAGTCCAGCCCAGCTTGGCCTTGGCCTTGGCGGGGTTGCCGATCAGCAGATCGACTTCTGTCGGGCGGAAATAGCGGGGATCGATCTCGACATAGACGCGGCCGGTCTCGGTGCAGACGCCCTTTTCGTCCACCCCCTCGCCTTCCCAGCGCAGGGTCACGTCGATTTGGCTGAAGGCGTGGGTGACGAAGTCGCGGATGACCGTGGTTTCACCGGTTGCGAGGACATAGTCGTCGGGCTTGTCCTGCTGCAGCATCAGCCACATGCCGCGCACATATTCACGGGCGTGGCCCCAGTCACGCTTGGCGTCGATGTTCCCCAGGAACAGCGTCTCCTGGAAGCCGTGCTTGATGGCGGCGACCGCACGGGTGATCTTGCGCGTCACGAAGGTTTCGCCGCGCAGAGGGCTCTCGTGGTTGAACAGGATGCCGTTCGAAGCATGCATGCCGTAAGCCTCGCGATAGTTCACCACGATCCAGTAAGCGTACATTTTGGCCACGGCATAGGGACTGCGCGGATAGAAGGGCGTCGTTTCCGACTGCGGCACTTCCTGCACCAGGCCGTACAACTCCGAGGTCGAGGCCTGATAGAATTTCGTCTTCTTTTCGAGGCCGAGAATGCGGATCGCTTCGAGGATGCGTAGCGTGCCGATGCCGTCGGCGTTGGCGGTGTATTCCGGCGCCTCGAACGAGACCTGGACGTGGCTCATCGCCGCCAGATTATAGATCTCGTCAGGTTGGGTTTCCTGAATGATGCGGATCAGATTGGTCGAGTCCGTCAGGTCGCCATAATGCAGGATGAAGCGCGGATCCTTCTCGTGAGGGTCCTGATAAAGGTGCTCGATCCGGGCGGTGTTGAACGACGAAGAGCGACGCTTCACCCCGTGGACGATATAGCCCTTCTCCAGAAGAAGTTCTGAAAGGTACGCGCCATCCTGTCCCGTCACACCCGTGATGAGTGCGACCTTACCGTTCAATTCTGTAGCCATGGTTTCCTCGAATGCAGCTTCACCCCAAGCGCTGCCGTGGGCTACATAACAAGGTGCATTCAAGAGGGCCATTCAAATTGCTGCGGCGCACATCTATGGCGAAGATCGTGCTAACAATGAAGGGCTGTTGCGACCGGATCAGTTGTCGCGCGAAGCGCATTACGCCCCTTCATCAATGATAGGCGTTTGGCTGAATTCAGAGGAAATCTATATCTCTATCCGAGATCAAAATCTGTACCGATCGTTGCACGTCAGTTGTTTATTCTATCACAGGCAAACCATCGACCTTTGACGGTGGAGGTTGTCGGTCCAGTGCCATGTCTCTGGTGTACGCTGCAGCGCCTGAACGGACTGTCTTGGCGTTGCCGGAATGCCAACAGGCACGGGAAAATCGGTGCCGGAAGGCACGAGGCTCAAGGTGAAGCGATGTGGAGAACCGGCGAAATTAACCTCGACAATAACTTGGCGACGCGTCCCTTCCGGGATCAGTAACTGTTCGGCGAAAACATAACCGCCGACGGCGGCGCTCGGCTCAATTGTCGTGGTTTAAAGCACTTGGCGTCCCCATGCAGACATGGCGTGGGCGTAACCGAAATTCGATCGTCGCCGCATCTACCGCATATGATCCGGTCGCTGTGGGATATGCGATCTGGCGGCACCCCGAATTATCATGTCTCCCGCGTCATCTTGATCGCGCTGTATACGAGTGCGCGTCATGCGCGGTGCTGAACCTGCTCTGGATGGGGAACGCTGAAGCAGGCTTCGTCGATCTTCACGACAATCGCATCTATCGGCGCGGCAAGCCTGAGCGTGAGACACTCAATCGGTGTCGTCCCTACGCCATTCCCGAGCGGCGGCTGCCGTATTTACTGCGCTGGCGTCGTCTGACGACCCATGGGACTTGCGGCCACGCCGACGAGATCATTCAGCGTCAGAAGGTGGGCTTTGGTCTGCCTTCCGACTCGCCCAGTTGGATGAAAACGGCGCGCCGCGCACGTTCAAACACACCTGCATAATCTGGTTGTTGCGGCAAAGCGTGTCGACCTGGATGTGGCGAAGTTCACGTGCACTGGCGAGGCGCTGATCCGCCGTGTCTATATCACCCCTACCCTGATCACATGGAAGGGATGCGGAGCGCCTTAAGTGGGCGCCGCTGATTTGCAGCGGCGCTTGTCGCTACCGGGGGCAGATCAGAACTGAGTCGGCGTCCCTGGAACGCCATCACAAATCCGCTCCCACGTCGCTTCAAAGACCGTCCCGATGAGACCGCTTTCGTCATTGATGCGGCCGGACGCCTCTCCGCGATCGGAGACGCTAGAATGGAAGCGCCTGAAGCCGGTCATTCCGCCGTAAATGTTTTGGCTGTTCACTTCGCCACAGAAGGTTGTTGTGCCGAGGCTGTTCACGTGTCTCCGGACGTTGCGGAACTGCGCTGAGCCTGGGTCGCGCAGTCGATTTGTGACGGCGGTGCGGGCGGCGGTGCGGATTTGGGTCGCAGTCCAGTTCACTCGGTGTGTTCGAGCGCGCTCAGCAGCCACCTGACGATCATACTCGCCAGAGGCCAAGCGGTCGATCCGGTCCATAATGCTGCCGCGTGAGGGGCTTGTCTGGGCGGCAACGGGGCGCGCTTGTGGCTGCCCGGACAGCACGCTGAGCACCATTTCTTCTTCCCCAGGTTCCCAGCCGCGAATGACAGGCGGGATCGCCATGTAGGACTCCACGCCTGCGTTCGCCGGGTCGCGCAGAAATTGTCGGATGTCGGAATCGGTGCGGCAGACTTGCGCCAAACGGGCTTCTCTGTAGCTGCAGGTTTCTGGATTGCCTCTCGCGCTGCTGGGCGAGGCGATGCCTATGGCGGCAACGGCGACGGCCCCTGCCATGGCGATTTGAACCCTGCGAATGCGATACCGCTTGGACATGCTCAACTCCCTCTGAGTGGGATCTATCTTGCCTATCAAGCGTTACCAGAAAGTTAGGCAAGATAGTTCCTAGAGCCGAGCGCGACTGTCGGCGCCCATGGAGCGATGCGGTGGGAAGATCGAGTCGGCGCGAATATTAGGCGATTGCGCAAGACCAAGGGGCTGAGCCAGGAGGCGCTCGCTCATGAGGCTGGCATGGCTATGCGCTATCTCGCCGGGATCGAGCGGGGCGAGGAAAACCCCAGCTTGGCGTTCCTTGTGAAGCTGTCGGATGCTCTTGGCGTGCAGCCTGGCCGTCTGTTCGATCTGGAATAGGGTCGGCGCTGACGCTAAGCTGTGCGGCAGCCTCAAGGGCAAGCGGCTCCAAGTCGTGCCCTAGGTCTTATGACTTTTTCGGATCCGCCAGCCTCCCGGACTATGTCCTTTAAGGGCATTTCGAACGCATAGGCGATCAACACGAAGAAGACTGGCCAGAATAAGCAAGGCGCGGTCCCCGGCCGGAAGGGGGGCGGCTGGGGGTGACCCCCCCAGCCCCTGCCGCCCCCCTTCCGGCCGGGCCTAGGAGTCATCGTTGGTGCGTAACGTGACTCAGGTCGAAAGCGCTCGATTTTTCCAGGGCGATTTCAATCGCTTACGGTAACGTGACTCCGTTCTGTCCCCACCCAGAACGTCCATTTCACGCACATTGCTGCACCGCACAACGGCAATCGTGACTCCAAAACGCCTCCGATTCCTAGAAAAAGTCTAATAAAATCAACAAAAGGCCTGACCTCGCTCGGCGGCTAACGTGACTCCTCCTCTGAAACCCTGTTCCGCCACAATCGTGCCTCATTTACCCCGATTTCAGCGCTCAGCGCCCGTTTCCAGGCGCCGGCCGGTCGATCTGGGGCTTTTCGGCTATCGTGACTCGACAGAGGCTATCGTGACTCTGCCGGAGTCATAGATGGCTGCTAAAGTGACTCCTGAATTCAGGCTGCGTCAGGGTTTGGGCGGCGCCGATGAATTTCGTGACTCCTTTTGTGGAGTCATGGTTTCCGTTTTGGCGTTCGTTCGCCGACGCGCCAATGCGGGTTGTTCCGGTGACGCTAATCGCACGCCAGACCCCAAGTCCGCCCAAGCTGGGATGAAGATCACCCCAGCTGAATGAAGGATGGACACCATCAGTTTGGCGTTTGCGGTGTTCACCGGCGCCGGGCCATTGCCAGACTCAGCGCGCTTGATCGTGTTCGGCGCCAGTCCGGTGCGCTCGGCCAGATCTAATACAGACATGTTCACCAGTCCTCGGGCGGCCCGCAACTGGGCGCCGGTGGGGTGATCGGCGGGTTTCGTCCTTGGGGTGCTCATAATTCAATTTGACTCTTTAGCCTAAGTTTGAATTCGTGGACTCATTCTGAAGATGGAGTCTTAAATGACTATTTACGATCCGCCCAACCCTTCCTGCTCGATTCACGGCAAACGCCTTCAGCGCTCGGCCTGCGCAACGTGCAACGCCGCGTACATGCGCCGCTATCTCAAGGTCCATCGGCGTCTGGTCCCTGCCGTCGCGCTCCATAGTCGCGCCCGCCAGCGTGCAGCCCGTCGCGGACTGCCGTTCGATCTGGAGGTGCGCGACATCATTGTACCTACGATCTGTCCCGCTTTGGGCGTGCCGCTCGTTATTGGCGAGATGCGGTCGCCCTATTCGCCATCCCTTGACCGCATACGCCCAGCCCTCGGTTATGTTCGCGGGAACACCCGCGTCATCTCTGACCGGGCCAATCGCCTGAAGGGCGCCCTGGACATTAACGGGCTGATCGAACGTGCTGTGACTGCCGTCGATCAGCGTCGTGCCGATTATGCGCGACTGGTCGAATACCTCGACCGGGAACTCCTGCTTGCCGAGGTGCGGCGTAAGGCGGCGCTGGCGGGGCGCGCCGGTGAGGAATGGGCAAAGGTGGCCAAATTCTTGGAAGCGGCGTTCATACGCGCGGATTGGAAGCGCTGATGACCTGGTTTGAATGTCGTCCGCAGGGCTTGCTGCGCCACTTCATGGGGCCTGAAGTCACTCAAGGGCGCCAGCGTGTTTTCGTCGGCTCCAGGCCGCCGGAGGATGGTTGGACCACGGCGATCATCAAGATCGAAGGCTGTACAGATGCGGCTGAAGCCGTCTGGCTCGGTCAGCGCATTCGGTCTGACATCATCGATCATATCACCATCACCAACGATGAGGTGACCCCGGTGGAGGCCGTTGGATTCGAGTCTGGGTTTAGCGCCATTGGTGCGGGCTGGATTGTCGCTGTCTTTGTGATTTTAGCCACGCAGGAGCAGGCGGCCGAGTTTTGCGATTTTCTGACGGCCTATGCTTCAGCAGGCGAATAGAGGGTGTTCTTGAATGGCGCTACGGAACATTCCTTTACAATAACAATAGGTTAAATGGCCATTCCCATTGCAATCTCCGCCACATGTGCTATTTCTGTGTGAACAACGTTGTTCCTCGGCCGTGACGACAGTCGGGGAAGGCGTCGCTCAATCCCGAGCCTTGATATCTATCTCCAGTCGTCGAATGCCCAATCGTCTCCCCTCGCCATTTTCCCCTGACGCAGCGTCAAAAGACTGGTCCCAGCTTAAGGCTGCCGCCTTCTACCTGCTGCCTCCTGAACAGATGGATCAGGAGGCTCGGCCATCTCCAATCCCCACCGCTTGGCCGCTTCTTCTTTCGAAGGAGCAGTTGTGCGCATACCTGGCGCTATCTTGGTCAACCATCTCCAAGATTTGCACCGTGGCCCCCATCGATGTTGGCGTCAGTGTGGTCCGGTATAGTCGTGTTCAAATCGACGAATGGGTTGCAGGTCTGCCCTCTAAGCCCACCAAGCGCGCGGCAGCAGGAAGGGCGAGTCTTCCGGACCCAGAATTCGAAAGCAGCGAGAGGCGGGCCTCTGCATTGGAAAGGGTCCGGGCACGCACGACTCTTCGTCGCCATGATCAAGGTCGTTGTCGCTCAAGTGGTGAGGGACGCAATGGACCAGGTTAGGTACGTCCAGCGCATCCGACGCCGGACTGGGGTTGTTGATCTCTATTTTCGTAAAGGGGGGCACCGCGAAGGGCCTCTGCGGTCGCTGGATGGGTCTTTGGAGTTGAAGGCCGAGGTTGACGCCATTCTTGCTCGGATCGCCCGAGCGCACGCCGCCCAGACGCCGAAAGCGGGAACCGTCGGCGGCGCCATCCAACGCTACAGGAAGTCGGCCGATTTTATCCGCCTGGCCCGATCAACACAGAAGGAATACGAGCGTCTGCTTCGTGAAATCGAAGCCGATGTCGGCGAAGTCCGTCTCGAAGAGGTCGATAAGGGTTGGATTACAGAGTTGCGCGATCTCTGGGCGCCGCGCGGCTACAAGGCCGCAAATGACCGACTGCAAGTTCTAAAGAACGCCTTGGCGCCGGCGGTGAATGACGAACGGATAAAAGCGGATCCGTTTTTAAAGCTGAAGAAGTTGGCGCCGCCGCACAGCGCCGATGAGGTGAACCTTGCCTGGACAGACGAGGAAGTTGACGCGTTCATCGCGTTGGCCCTCCAGCGCAAGATGCCGGGCTTGGCCCGTGCTGTGGCTCTTGGGCGCTGGGCCGGCTTTCGTCGGGGAACGATCTGCAATATTCCCCTGAACGCTAGGGTTCTCGCCCAGAATGATGACGGCTTGCCTCAACGTCGGCTCTACTGGACGACGGAGAAGCGCAAGGTCTTGTGCGACAAGCGGGAAGACGGCCGTCTCTCGGCGCTTTTGGAAAGCACGCCTGCAAAGGCCCTCACCATCGCCTACGACCAAAAAGGTCAACCCTGGAAGCAACGGGCTTTGAATCAGGCAGTCGCCCGCCTGATCGGCGCGCTTGCCCAATCCGGCCACGCTCGTCCCAATCTCTCACCGCATGGCCTACGTCACGCCCGTGGGCTTGAACTGGCGTACGCAGGTGCGTCGGATGCCGAGATCATGGCGCAACTTGAACATTCCTCTGAACGCGCGGCGAAGATTTACCGTCGGCAGGCCGAGCGTCGCCGCATGGCCGACAGTGGGCAGGATCGAGTCGATAATGTCGTCGCGATCAAGGTTCAGAGAAAGCGGTCTTCGAACAGGGCGTGAACGCAGGCTGTAACGAAGGCTGTAAAATGACTGTAACAGCGCGGCTTTTTACCACTGGGCCAGACGCTAAGTCATTGAAAAAAATGGCGCACCCGAAGAGATTCGAACTCCTGACCCCCAGATTCGTAGTCTGGTGCTCTATCCAGCTGAGCTACGGGTGCGCATTCGCCTTGCAGCGAAGGGGTGTCTTTAGCGTCTGGTTTGGGAAGCGCAAGCCGCTGTTTAGATTTTATCTGGTTCGGGCGGGTTGGCGTGTGCGGTCGTAAGGCTTAGGTCGGTTGAAAGCCGTGCAGCCGTAAGGATTTTCATGCGTCTCGACCGTCGTTTTGCCGCCGCCTTGCTGGTTCCGGCGATGCTGACCGCCTGGCAGGCGGCGCCTGCCTCCGCCGTGGCCCAGAGCGCTGTGCAAGCGCGTTCGGCGCAGGTTCAGCCGACCCAAGCCCGTTCTGTTCAGGCGCGGGGGCCGTTGGTGGCGGCGGCCAATCCGTTGGCGGCGGAGGCGGGCATGGCGGTGCTGCGGCGCGGCGGGTCGGCGGTGGATGCGGCGGTGGCGGTGCAGGCCGTGCTGGGTCTGGTCGAGCCGCAGTCGTCGGGCCTGGGCGGCGGCGCCTTCCTGATGGCCTATGACGCGGCGACGGGGGAGATCACCTCTTACGACGGGCGCGAGACGGCGCCGTCTTCGGCGACGCCGGAGCTGTTCTATGAAAATGGCAAGCCGCTGAGCTTTGTCGACGGCGTCCTGTCGGGCCGTTCGACCGGGGCGCCGGGGGCGGTGGCCATGTTGGCCATGGCGCAGAAGGATCATGGCAAGCTGGCGTGGCGCGACCTGTTCGGGGACGCCGAGCGACTGGCCCGCGACGGCTTTGTGGTCAGCGCGCGTCTGGCGGGCATGATCAACAGCAATGCGCCCCAGGCCAGGACGGCGTCGGCCAGCGCCTATTTCACCAAGCCGGACGGCACGCGCTATCAGACGGGCGATCTGCTGAAGAACCCGGCCTATGCCCGCACGGTGTCCTTGCTGGCGCAGCAGGGGCCGGGGGTGTTTTACGGTGGTGAGATCGGTCGTGACATCGCCGCCGCCGTGGCGGCGGAGCCGCGTCCGGGTGGTCTGACCGCAGCAGACATCGCCGCCTATCGCCCGCTTCGGCGTGACGCCCTGTGCCGTCCGTACCGGGCCTATGTGATCTGCGTGCCGCCGCCGCCGTCCAGCGGCGTGGCCGTGCTGCAGCTTCTGGCCATGGCCGAGAAGACGCCGGACATCGACAAGGGGGCGAGCAGCCCCGAGGCCTGGGTCGCGCTGGGGCGGCTGCAGCGTCTGATGTATGCGGATCGTGACCGCTACATCGGCGACAACGACTTTGTCGGCGTGCCGTTGGCGGGCCTGCTGGACCCGGACTATGTCGCCAGCCGCGCGGCTCTGGTTCCCGAGGTGAACGGTCCGGTCCCGGCGGGACATCCGACGGGCGCGCCGCCGGTCGGCGTGGATGCGACGGCTGAGCCGGGCGGCACCACCCATTTCGTCGTCGTGGACGCCTGGGGCAATGCGGTCAGCATGACCACGACGGTTGAGAGCCTGTTCGGCAATGGGCGGCTGGTCGACGGCTTCTTCCTGAACAATCAACTGACCGACTTCTCGTTCACGCCCAGCGAAGACGGTCATCCGGCGGCCAATGCGGTGGCAGCGGGCAAGCGGCCGCGTTCATCCATGACGCCGACGCTGATCCTGGATCGTCAGGGGAACCTGGTCGGCGCCATCGGATCGCCGGGCGGCTCCAGCATCCTGGCCTATGTGGCTAAGGCCCTGGTCGGGGCCATCGACTGGAACCTGCCGATGCAGGAGGCCATCGCCCTGCCGAACCTGGTGGTGCGCGGCGCCATGGTCGGGGCGGACACCGAACAGATGTCGCCCGAGATCCAGGCCGCGCTGGCCGAGGCGGGCATGCCGCTGCGGCCCAATGCGACGGAGACGTCCGGTCTGCACGGCATGATCTGGCGCAACGGCGCCTGGGACGCGGGCGCCGATCCGCGTCGCGAAGGCGTGGTGCTGACGAAGTAAGGCGGGTTTAGCGGCGGGGTCTGATCGACAGTTGGAAGGCGATCAGGCCTTCGCTGACGTCGGTGTCCAGGCCGTTCATGCCGCGCAGGCCCTTGCCGGCGTCGATCTCGCGATAGACCACCCCGAACGAGGTCTGGATGTCGCCGCGCCGATAGGCCACGCCGACCGAGGCGTCGCCCAGGAAGGAGCCGCGGTCGCGGTCCTGCGCCACGCCGGAACGGGCATAGTCGCCGTCACGGGTGCGGGCGAAATTATAGCCCACCGCTCGGCCCGAGCCGGCGGCGTAGATGAACCAGCGGGCGCGTTCGCCGAACCTTTGCTGACCGCTGGGGGCCAGTCGGTCCAGGCCCTCGCCGATCTTCAGGGTGGCGCCGGCTTCGGCCGATCCGCCGTCGCTGCCGACGCCGAAACCGGCGTGAGGCGTCAGGCTGACTTCGAGGCCCGACGGGGTGTGGCCCCTGGCGCCCCGGAAACCGCGCACATAGCGCAAGTCATAGGCGCTCTGATCCAGTTCGACGTCGTCGCGCGGCGTGACGGGCAGGGGAGAGCCGTCGGCGCGGCGCAGGCGGCCTGCGGTCTCCAGCGTCAGGCGGTCGGCGGCGACATTGCGGTCGATCCAGACGTCGCGGCGCGTGGTGACGGCCAGGCCATCGCCCTCGGCGGGACGGAAGGCGGTGGGAAACTCGACCACGGGGCCGAAGCGGGCGTCGGGCAGGACGTCGAACCGGGTCTGGTCGGCCAGGCGCGCAGGCGCGGCGGCGTCGACATCCGTGACCGGGCCGTCGTCAAAGCTGTTGGGGGCCCAGAGCTGGGTGCGGGCGTCAGCCGCGCCAGCCACCGCCAGCACGCCCCCCACGCCGAATATCCAGGCCGCGATGCGCATTCGGTCTCCCTACCGTCCGCTGACCCTGACCCTGCACCAGATAAGCAGGGAGTCCAACGGAGATTTTGACACGGTTTCGTCACTTTTGAACGACGCCGCACGGCAAGGGTTCCCCCAAAGAGAAAGGGCCCCGCTTTCGCGAGGCCCCTGAACTGGGTCTGAATGTCGGCCTTACTGGCAGGCCAGGCACTCGTCGTAGTCGGTCTTGGGCATGGAGAAGAGGTCCGGCTGGTTCGGATCCAGCACCTCCTCGGCCTTGTCCTCGGCGCCCGCGAAGGCGGCGCGCTGGACCGACTTGGAGCGCAGATAATACAGCGACTTCACCCCGCGTTCCCACGCCGACCAGTGCAGCATGTGCAGGTCCCACTTGTTGACGTCGCCGGGGATGAACAGGTTCAGCGACTGGGCCTGGCAGATTTCCGGCGCGCGGTCGGCGGCCAGTTCGACCACCCAGCGCTGGTCCAGTTCGAAGGCGGTCTTGAACACGCCCTTCTCGTCCTCGTTCAGGGCGTCGATGTGCTGGACCGAGCCTTCGTGCTCCAGGATCGAGTTCCACACGGCCTCGGTGTTGATGCCCTTTTCGTCGAGCAGGCGCTCCAGATAGGGGTTCTTGACCGCGAACGAGCCCGACAGGGTCTTGTGGGTATAGATGTTGGCCGGGATCGGCTCGATGCCTGCCGAGGTGCCGCCACAGATGATCGAGATCGAGGCGGTCGGGGCGATGGCCAGCTTGTGGCTGAACCGCTCCATGACGCCGCGGTCCTGGGCGTCCAGGCAGGGGCCCTTCTCTTCGGCCAGGGTGCGGCTGGCCTTGTCGGCCTCGCGGCGCAGATGCTTGAACAGGCGCATGTTCCACGACTTGGCCATGGCGCTTTCGAAGGCCACGCCCTGACCCTGCAGGAAGGAGTGGAAGCCCATTAGGCCCAGGCCCACCGAACGCTCGCGCTTGGCTGAATAGACGGCGGCGGCCATGGCGGGCGGGGCGCGGTTGATGAAGTCCTGCAGCACATTGTCCAGGAACCGCATCAGGTCCTCGATGAAGCGGGGCTCCTCGCGCCACTCCAGGAAGGTCTCGGCGTTGACGGACGACAGGCAGCAGACGGCGGTGCGGTCCACGCCCAGGTGGTCCTTGCCGGTGTGCAACATGATTTCGGCGCACAGGTTCGACTGTTTGACCTTCAGGCCCAGGTCGCGCTGGTGCGGCGCCATCTGGCGGTTCACCGTGTCCGAGAAGATCAGATAGGGCTCGCCGGTCTGCATGCGGATGTCGAGCAGCTTGGTCCACAGCGAGCGGGCGTCGACGGTCTTCAGGACTTCGCCGTCCTTGGGCGACTTCAGGTCGAAGGTGGCGCCGATCTTCACCGCCTCCATGAACTCGTCGGTGATGTTGATGCCGTGATGCAGGTTCAGGGACTTGCGGTTGAAGTCGCCCGAGGGTTTGCGGATCTCAAGGAACTCCTCGATCTCCGGGTGATGGATGTCCAGATAGACGGCGGCCGAGCCGCGGCGCAGCGACCCTTGCGAAATCGCCAGGGTCAGTGAGTCCATCACGCGGATGAAGGGGATGATGCCCGAGGTCTTGCCCGCGCCCTTGACCTTCTCGCCGATGGAGCGGACGCCGCCCCAGTAGGTGCCGATGCCGCCGCCGTTCGAGGCCAGGGCCACGTTCTCGTTCCAGACGTTCTGGATGCCGTCCAGGCTGTCGCCCACCGCGTTCAGGAAGCAGGAGATGGGCAGGCCGCGGTCGGCGCCGCCGTTCGACAGGACGGGGGTCGCGGGCATGAACCACAGGCGGCTCATATAGTCATAAAGGCGCTGGGCGTGTTCGGCGTCGTCCGAGAAGGCGGTCGAGACCCGCGCAAACATGTCCTGATAGCTTTCGCCCGCCAGCAGGTAGCGGTCTTCCAGGGTCTTCTTGCCGAAATCGGTCAGCAGGGCGTCGCGCGAACGGTCCACCTGGACCGATTTCACGACGGTCAGATGCGGCTTCTCCGGCGCCTGCGTCCCCGCAACACCTTGGAATTCGGTCGTCTTTAAAGCCTCGCCGCCAGCCATGGTCATCTGCATCCTGAACAAAAAGAGCCTAGAGCCACTTGCGCCAGAACCACATCATCTTGTGGCCGTCGCGCTCCCTGAGCCCACATATAGGGCGCACATGCCTAATAAGCCGTCAACGACTTGACGCAGCCTTTGGGCGCGAATCACTTGGACAAATGATCGCCGACTGGGGACAAAGCCCGGCAGCAAGCCAGCGAACCTCTTGTGACGCTTCCAAGTCACGCGATCACGAACGCGTGATCGGAACGCGCGGCAAACGGAGCCGTTTGGAAACTCGATGAACACGCCCGCCCAACGTCCCTTTTTGACACGCGCACTGACATTGGCGCGCACCGAGATGGCGGCCTTGAGCGCTTTTCTGGTGGCGGCTGTCGGCGTCTTCGCCTTCATCCAGATCGCCGACGAGGTGCGCGAGCCTGGCGGCCAGGCGTTCGATCAGCATGTCCTGTCGCTGATGCGGCCCTATGCCGATGATCCCGGCCGTCCCTGGGGGCCGTGGTGGCTGAAGGAGGCGGCGGCCGACATCACCTCTCTGGGCGGCATATCGGTGCTGGGCCTGTTCGCCCTGATCGTCATTGTCTTCCTGCTGATCCAGAAGAAATGGCTGTCGTCCCTGCTGCTGCCGCTGGGTCTGGTGGGCGGCGTGGGCCTGAGCGAAGGCCTCAAGAAGGTGTTCGAGCGTGAACGCCCGCCCGCCGTCATGCAGGCGGTGGAGACGATCAACGCCAGCTTCCCCTCCGGCCACGCCCTGCTGTCCACCGTCTTCTATCTGACGGTCGCCGTCATGCTGACGCGCGCCTTCCCGCGTCATCGGTTCAAGATCTTTGTGATGGGGGTGGGCATTCTGATGGCCCTGCTGGTCGGGGCGACCCGCATCTATCTGGGCGCCCACTGGGCATCGGACGTGTTCGCCGGCTGGGCCGTCGGCGCCGCCTGGGCCATGGTCCTGTGGCTGATCGCCTATGCGGTCGAGCGGGTGCAGAGGGGCCACGGCGCGGCGCTGCAGGACGAGCGGACCGTGACCGTCAGGGCTCCGACCAATGTCTAGGCCCCGTCATGGCCTCTGACGCGGGATAGTCGGCCATCAGACGCCGCAAAGGCGCAGACGGGAGAGACACGCCATGACCCACGCCGCCCTCTATGCCGAACGGCTGAAGCGCGCCGATGAGGCCGCCGCCCTGATCCGATCGGGCGCCAAGGTGGCCATGGGGCTGGGCGTGTCCCAGCCGCCTGCAGTGCTGAAGGCCATCGCCGACCGGGCCGAGCGGGGCGAGGTCGAGGACGTCAATCTGTATTACCTGCTGTCGTGCCGGATCGCGGCGGACACGGTGCTGCGCTACGAACTGATGGACCGCATCCGTCCGTGGAGCCTGTTTCACAGCGCCATCGAGCGAAAGCTGGAGCAGCGCGCCTTCGAGGAGGGCAGGCCGAACCCGGTCCGTTTCATCCCCACCGGCTTCCAGCAGTCGCCGCGCCTGTTGTGCGACGAGGTCGGGATGGACGCCCTGGTCTGCACCGTGTCGCCAATGGATGAGGACGGCTTCTTCTCCTTCGGCACCAACACCGACTACGCCAAGCCGGTGTCGCAGACGGCTCGCACGGTGATCGTCGAGGTCAATCCGAACATGCCGCGCGTGTTCGGCGACTGCACGATCCATGTCTCGAAGGTCGCGGCGGTGGTCGAGCACGCGGCGCCTTTGGTGGAGGTTCCCAAAGCCGAGCCCCAGCCCAACGACCTGATCATCGGCGGTATCATCGCCGGTCTGATCGAGGACGGCGCCACATTGCAGATGGGCATCGGCGCCCTGCCCGACGCCGTATGCGACGCCTTGCGCGGTCATAAACATCTGGGCGTCCATACCGAGATGCTGACGCCGGGGCTGGTGGAGCTGATGCAGGCGGGGGTGGCGGACCACAGCCGCAAGACGCTGCACCCCGGCGTGGGGGTCTTCACCTTCGCCATGGGCGACCGCAACACCTATGACTTTCTGGACGGCAATCGCGGGATGGAGGCGCATCCCGTCTCCTATGTGAACGACCCGGCGGTGATCGCCCGCAACGCCAAGATGGTGTCTGTCAACGCCACCCTGCAGATCGACCTGACCGGCGCCTGCTGTTCGGAGTTCCTGAACGGGCGACAGTTCACGGCGGCGGGCGGCCAGCTGGATTTCGTGCGCGGCGCCCATGCCTCTGACGGGGGCAAGTCGATCATCGCCTGTCATTCGACGGCGGCGAAGGGCGCGGCCTCACGCATCGTCGCCCGACTGGACGGGCCGGTGACCACCCCGCGCAACGACACCCACATCGTCGCCACAGAACACGGCTGGGTGAACCTGAAAGGCCTGTCCACCGACCAGCGCGCCCGCGCCCTGATCGGACTGGCGGCGCCGCAGTTCCGCGATGAGCTGACCCGGTCGGCCGCCGAACAGGGCTTGATTTAAGGCCGAAATCCAAGCGTTGCGGTTTTATGCCGCACGGTTTTTGGATATGGCCTCAGGTCATGACCGAACCCCTGTTGTCCATCGATCATGTCAGTGTCGTGCGCGACGGTCGTCCCATGCTGGACGACATCAGCCTAACCATTCCCGAGGGGCGTCACACCGCCATTCTTGGCCGCAACGGCGCGGGCAAGTCCACGCTGGTCAAGCTGATCACGCGCCAGCTGTATCCGACGGGCGGGCAGGGCGCCGTGCGCATTTTCGGCCAGACCCAGTGGAATGTGTTCGAGCTGCGCAGCCTGCTGGGCGTCGTCTCTCCCGCCATCCAGACCGACTATGCCGGCGAAGAGGCGCTGGAGGTGTTCGACGCGGTAGTGTCCGGCTTCTTCGCCGCGCGGGGGGTCTGGAACCACGCCGTCACCGAGGCCATGCGCCAGGCGTCGCGCGAGGCGCTGGAGCGGATGGGCGTCACCCATCTGATCGGGCGCCAGATGGCGACCCTGTCGACGGGCGAGGCGCGCCGCGTCCTGATCGCCCGCGCCCTGGTCCACCGTCCGCGCGCCCTGCTGCTGGACGAACCCTGCGCCGGTCTGGACCCCGCCACCCGCCGCCAGTTCCTGGAGGCTTTGCGCGACGTGGCCCGCTCGGGCGTGACCCTGGTGCTGGTCACCCACCACGTCGAGGAGATCCTGCCCGAGATCGATCATCTGGTCCTGCTGCGCGACGCACAGGTGCTGAGCGACGGGCCCAAATCGGACCTGCTGACCGGCCCGGTCCTGTCGGACCTGTTCGGAATGCCCACGACGGTGGAGAAGCGCGGCGACTGGTCCTGGGCGCATCTGGACTAGGTTCAATCGACATTCAGTTGGAGTCGTCATTCCGGGGCGTCCGCAGGACGAACCCGGAACCCAGGAGGCATGCATCCGGCGTCGAATGCATTCAGCGGTGTGAATGTGGTCCTGGGTTCCGGGTTCTTCGCTTCGCTCAGCCCCGGAATGACGAGACGAGTTGCGGCCAGCCTGGCTTTTGGACGAAAATCCATCCCCAGCTCCCTCCCCAATTTCCTGAGGCGGAACCACTACATATAGCGGTCATGAAAAATGTGATCGCAACATAGGTGATTTACGGCTTGGCGCCGGGGGCGATGCGCCGCATTGTTGGCGCCTCTCCGGTAATGCTTTCAGGTCCCCGTCCGATGAACGCTCCCTCTTCGATCATCCTTCCCGAACGCGCCGGTCTTCTGACCCCGTCCGCCGCCTACAAGCCGTTCCGCTATCCGTGGGCGTTCGACATGTGGAAGAAGCAGCAGCAGGTCCACTGGATGCCCGAAGAGGTGCCGCTGGGCGAGGACGTCAAGGACTGGGCCTCGACCCTGAACGACGGCGAACGCAACCTGCTGACCCAGATCTTCCGCTTCTTCACCCAGGCGGACATCGAGGTTCAGGACAACTACATGGAACGTTACGGTCGGGTGTTCAAACCGACCGAAGTGAAGATGATGCTGGCCGCCTTCGGCAATATGGAGACCATCCATATCGCAGCCTACGCCCTGCTGCTGGAAACCATCGGCATGCCGGAAAGCGAGTTCGGCGCCTTCATGGAATACGAGGCCATGCGGGACAAGCACGACTACATGGGCCAGTTCGGGGTCGACAGCGACGCCGACATCTGCCGGACCCTGGCCATGTTCGGCGGCTTCTCGGAAGGGGTTCAGCTGTTCGCCAGCTTCGCCATGCTGATGAACTTCCCGCGTCAGAACAAGATGAAGGGCATGGGCCAGATCGTGTCCTGGTCGGTGCGCGACGAAAGCCTGCACTGCGAGGGCATCATCAAGCTGTACCACGCCTTCAATCAGGAGACGGGCGCGGTGACCCCCTCGGTGGCGGATGACATCGTCGACTGCTGCAAGACCGTGGTGAACATGGAGGACAAGTTCATCGACCTGGCCTTCGAGATGGGCTCGGTCCAGGGCATGACGCCCGAGGACATCAAACAGTACATCCGCTTCATCGCCGACTGGCGCCTGCGTCAGCTGAAGCTGCCGGAAGTCTATGGCGTGACGGAAAACCCGCTGCCGTGGCTGCAGTCGCTGCTGTCGGGCGTCGAACACGCCAACTTCTTCGAGGCGCGCGCCACCGAATATTCCAAGGCGGCGACGCAAGGCAGCTGGCACGGCGCCGACGGCGTCTGGACCGAGTTCGACCGCATGATGGCCCGTCGCGACATGAGCCTGGTCGCGGGCTGACCTTGATCTGCATTCAGGCGTAAGCTCTCCCTGCAAAGAGAGAGCGCGCCATGAGCGAAGAGATCGTCTTCTACACCAACCCCATGTCGCGCGGGCGCATCGCCCGCTGGATGCTGGAGGAGGTGGGCCAACCCTACCGCACGGTGGTGCTGGACTTCGCCACCACGATGAAGGCGCCGGACTATCTGGCGCTCAATCCGATGGGCAAGGTGCCGACGCTCACCCATCGCGGCGTCACGGTGACTGAATGCGCCGCCGTCTGCGCCTATCTGGCCGACGCCTTTCCTGAAGCGGGTTTGGCGCCTGCGCCCACCGATCCTCTGCGCGGCCCCTATTATCGCTGGATGTTCTTCGCCGCCGGTCCGGTCGAGGCGGCGGTGACGGCGCGTTCGATGGGGCTTTTGCCGCCCGAGGAGAAGGCGCGGGCCGTGGGCTATGGCACCTTCGATCATATGGTGGACGGGCTGGAGACGGCCTTGGGCGACGGCCCGTGGCTGCTGGGCGAGCAGTTCACCGCCGCCGATGTCTATGTCGGCAGCCAGATCGTCTGGGGCCTGATGTTCAAGACCCTGCCGGAACGCCCGTCGTTCCAGGCCTATGCCGCGCGCCTGAGCAGCCGTCCCGCCGCCATCCGGGCGCGCGAGATCGATGACGCCCTGATCGCGGAGATGAAGGGCAAGAGCGCCTAACGCGGGCGCGGCGCAGGCGCCGCGCAGGCCGAGCGGTCGCCGGACTGGCAGCGTTGAACCTGATCCCGCCAGGCGGCGTAGTCGCGGTCATACTGGTTCTGGGCGGCGCGGGTGGCCTCGGCCTCGGCGCGGGCGCGCTCCTGGGTCTGGCGCAGTTCGACCTGATAGCGGGCGACGGCGGCGTCGTGGTCCAGGCGCGCGGCTTCGTCCGCCTTGTCGGCCAGGGCGTTCTGGGCGGCGATCTCGTCGTTCAGGGCCTGGGTGGTGCGCAGCTCCTGCTCGGTCTGGGCTGAATCCGGCGCCCGGCGATAAGCCTCGCCTCGCGCCTGCAGCCAGGCGTCACGCGATTTCGGATCATTGGGATCGAGCGTCGGCAGGGGGCGCTGGTCGCGATAGCCGTCAGGCGAAACATAGGGCGCAGGTTGTGGAGCCTGTGAGGTCTGGGGCGAGGTCTGGGCCAGGGCCGGACCGGCTGTCAGGGCGGCGGCCAGGGTCAGGGCGGGCAGGAAGTTGAGCATCATCTGACTCTCCGGGGATCGAGGCGAGGCTGGCCGACCTTGGCCATAAGCCGCTTTGACTGCAACAACGTCTGTCTGACGAAAAGGTGGCGCACGGCCCAGGTTCGCGGCATGGTCGCCCCCTGACGCCATCCGCACCTGAGCAGAGCCATGATCCTAGCCACCTCGTCCGGCGACTATCCGATCCCCGCCGATGTCGCGCGCCAGTTGCCGAACGTGCCTGCCATGCCGGACCCGAATGCGCCGAACGCCCGGCTGCAGATCGAAGATTTCCGCCACTGGCTGGACGCGTCGCCGGAACACGTCATCAACTATGAGCGGCTGCGGCGCTGGCATCTGGTGCAGGATGAACTGGCGGCGGCGGCCAAGAAGACCGGCGCGCCCTTCGTGGTGTCGGAAGACGGCCTGGAATAGGCCTCAGGCGGCAGGCGCAGCTCAAAGACCGCGCCGGCCCCATCGCTGTTCACCAGCCGCAGATCGCCGCCGTGCAGGGCCGCCAGCTCGCGTGAGATGGTCAGGCCCAGGCCGGTGCCGTCTGACGCCTTCGAACTGACGAAGGGTTCGAACAGGCGCTGCGCCAGCCGCGGCGGAATGCCGGGGCCGTCATCGGCGATGCGGATCACCCAGAAGCCGTCCTCGGCGAAGGCGCTGACGGTGATGACGCCCTTGCCGCGCTGCTCGGGCGCGCGCGCCGGATCGGCCTCAATGGCCTGACGGGCGTTGCGCATCAGATTGACCAGAATGCGATAGAGCTGGTCCGGGTCGGCCTCGACGGCGAAACGCGGGGCCAGTTGCTTGACCAGCTTCACCCCGTCGGGAGCCAGGCCTGCATCCTCGGCGGCCAGGGTCAGGGCGGCGTTCAGGGGCACGCGGGTCTTCTGCGCCGGGGGCTCTTCGCTCTTGCCGTACTCCAGCACATTGCGCGACAGGTTGGCGGCGCGGCTCAGGGCGCGCTCCAGACGCGGCAGGGCCTTGGCCACCTGCGGGTCGGCGGAGGTCGCCAGACGCTCGGACGCCATCTGGGCCGAAGTCAGCATGTTGCGCAGGTCGTGATTGATCTTGGCCACCGCCTCGCCCAGGGCGACCAGACGGGCGCGTGAGCGCAGGGACTGGCGCACCTCTTCCTGCATCCGCGCCAGTTCGCGTTCGACCCGGCCGATCTCGTCGTGGCGGTCGGACGGGGTTTCGCCCGCGCTTTCAGGATCGACGGCGAACCGCTCCATCGACCGGGTCACGCGGCGTAAGGGGCGCAGCACCAGCAGGGTCAGGCCGCCGTACAACAGGGCGCCCGCCGTCGCCGAAATCAGCAGGGACACCAGAAGACTGTTCAGCAGAAAGGCCTTCAGCTCCAGTTTCAGCGGCTGGGCCGGGGTCACGATCTCGATGAAGTCGCCGGAGCGATAGCGCGGCTTGGCCTGCACCCGCAGCGAGCGGTCCGGGTGGCCGAACAGGGTGCGCCACGGGTCGATCAGGCGCGACCAGGTGTTCTCGCGCCTCAGGTCGATCAGTTCGGGCGCGCGGGGCAGGTTGGGGGCCTGCAGCAGCAGGCGCCGCACCCCCTGTTCCGTCAGGGCCACGGCCTGGACCCCGCCGATCCGCATCAGCTCGGCGGCGGTGTCGTCCTCGACCGCAGAATAGGGCAGGGCCTCGACCCCGACCGAGGCCAGTTCGGCGGCCTGCAGACGATCCTGCAGCCAACGCTCGTGGAAGGCCGCCAGGTTGGGGGCCATGATCAGTCCTTCGACCGCAAAGGTGAAGGCCACGGTCAGCAAAAGCAGCCGCGCCGACAGGCCGTCGGGCGCGCGGGGGCGCAGCCGCTCGCGCCAGGCCTCGGTCGTCTCGGGCGAAAGCTTCAGCCGCGCCGCCAATCTGTCGAACAGGGCGCTCATGCGGCCGCCGCGTCTGTCGCACGGCGCGCGCGGGCCATCTGAAACAGTTTGATGCCGATGGGCAGCAGCAGGGACAGGAAGACCACGCCCATCAGAGGCCAGAAGAACTCATGCACCAGCATGGGCAGGTCAGGGCGCACGCCCGCGCGCAACAGGTCGCCCAGCTGCGATCCGATCCAGGTGTAGATGAAGGTCGACGGCAATAGGCCGATGAAGGTGGCGATGACATAGGGCCGCAGCGGCACCGCCATCATGCCCGCCGTGGCGTTGACCAGCACAAAGGGCACGCTGGGAATGACGCGCAGGGTGAACAGGGTGGTGAAGGCGTTGCGGTCGATGCCCTTGGCCAGCCGGTCCATGAAGCCCGCGTCCGCTGCAAACTTGGCCCGCAGCCAGGTTCCGATCGAGGTGCGGTAGATGCAGTAGATGACGACCGACCCGATGGTGGCGCCCGTCGATTGCGCCAACGCCCCGACATAGGGGCCGAACATCATGCCGCCCAGCAGGGTCAGGAAGACAGGCCCTGGAATGGTCGAGGCGGTGGCCAGGGCATAGACGGCGATAAAGCCGATCAGGGCGATCCACCAGTGGTCGCGGGCATAGGCCTGCAGGCCCAGGCCGTGCTCGCGGATCATCTCCATCGACAGATAGCGGTTCCAGCCCATGGCGAAGAACAGGACCACAAGCGCGGCGATGGCCACGAGCGGCGCCAGCCGCAGGCCCCATTCCTTCGCCGTTCTTTTCGCCATCAGGCCGTCATCCTCGAAATGTCTATCCACAGAGCGTTGACTCATCCGGACAGGCGACTTATACGCCCGCCCTTCCTGCGACGGACGCCTCTTGCCCCGCCGCCCAACCCTTTAACGTCAGGAGCCGACCGTGAAGCGGACCTATCAGCCGTCGCGACTCGTGCGCAAGCGCCGTCACGGCTTCCGCAGCCGGATGGCCACCAAGAACGGCCAGAAGATTGTTGCGCGCCGTCGCGCCAAGGGCCGCAAGCGCCTGACGGCGTAAGCGGCTCCGCGTCCGCACATCTGGACGCATGAGCGACCCTTTACAGATCAAACGTCTGTTGCGGCGGCCCCAGTTTCTGGCGGCCGCCAAAGGCGTTTCCGAGGCGCGCGGCGCCGTGGTGATCCAGAGGCTGGAGCGCGGCGACGGTTCGTCGCACATCGGCCTGGGGTTCACCGCCACCCGCAAGGTCGGCGGGGCCGTGGTTCGCAACCGCGCCAAACGCCGTCTGCGCGAGGCTGCGCGCGCCATGCTCGCCGCCCACGGCGTGCCCGGAAGCGACTATGTCTTCATCGCCCGCATGGGCACGACGGAGCGTGCGTGGGACCGTTTGCTTGACGACGTGAAAACGACGCTTACAAGGCTGGCGACACCTAAGGCTGATCGGCCTTCCAACGCCCGCGCCCCTTCCGGCCAGGACCGCCAGAATCCATGAAAAACGAGAATTCGCGCAACACGATCATCTTCATCGTGTGCTCGGTATTGATCCTGGGGATCTACTGGCTGACCGTCCTGCGCCCGCAGGCCGAACGCCGCGCTGTCATTCAGCAGGCGCAGGCCGAGCAGAAGACCCAGACCGACATCAACGCCGGTCAGACCAGCCAGAGCCCCGTAGGCTCGACCTATGTCGCCGACCGGGGCCAGGCCCTGGCGACGGCGGCGCGCGTGCCGATCCAGTCGGGCACCCTGAAGGGTTCGCTGTCGCTGCAGGGCGCGCGCATCGATGACCTGTTCCTGACCGACTACAAAGAAACCCAGGACAAGCCCGAGCCGGTCGAGCTGTTCCGCCCGCAAGGGATGCAGAACGCCTATTTCGCCCAGTTCGGCTGGACCGGCCCCAATGTCGCGGGCGGCGTCCCCGGCCCCAACACGGTCTGGCGTCTGACCAATGGCGCCACCCTGACGCCGACCACCCCGGTCACCCTGACCTGGGATAATGAGCAGGGTCTGCGCTTCACCCGCGTGGTGTCGGTTGACGACAAATACGTCTTCTCGATCCAGGACACGGTTCAGAACCTGGGAACCCAGGCCATCACCATCGCCCCGTACGGCAGCGTCCAGCGTCAGGGCGTGCCGCCCGCAGCTGGTTCGTCGCACATCGTCCACGAGGGCGCGATCGGCACCTTCGGCAAGCCCGGCGCCTATCGCACCGAGCAGAAGAAGTACAAGGACTGGCTGAAAGAGCCGCGCATCGCCAACGCCTCGACGGGCGGCTGGCTGGGCATCACCGACAAATACTGGCTGGCGGCCCTGCTGCCTCAGCAGGACGAGGCGGTCGAAACCGAATTCCGCGTCCGTGACGTCAATGGCGGCCAGCAGCTGGAAGCCAATGTGCTTGGCGCGACCCGCACCATCCAGCCGGGCGCGACCGCGACCGAGACCCAGCGCCTGTTCGCCGGGGTCAAGCGCGCCGAGGTCCTGAAGACCTATGAGGACAGCCTGCACCTGCCGCGCTTCGTCTATGCGATCGACTGGGGCATGTTCTGGTTCCTGACGCGTCCGATCTTCTGGATCCTGGAGAACGTCTATGCGGTGGTCGGCAGCTTCGGCATCGCGATTCTGGCCCTGACGGTCATCGTCAAGCTGGTCATGTTCCCGCTGGCCAACAACGCCTACGCCAGCATGTCCAAGATGCGGAACCTCCAGCCCAAGATGGAGGAGATCAAGAAGCGCTTCAAAGACGATCCGCAGAAGCAGCAACAGGAGACGATGGCCCTGTACAAGAACGAGAAGATCAACCCGGTCGCCGGTTGTCTTCCGCTCCTGCTGCAGATCCCGGTCTTCTACGCTCTGTACAAGGTGCTGACGGTGACCATCGAAATGCGTCACCAGCCGTTCCTGGGCTTCATCCACGACCTTTCGGCGCGTGACCCGTCGTCGATCTGGAACCTGTTCGGCCTGATCCCGTGGGATCCGGCGGCGGCGCCCCTGATCGGCGGCCTGCTGGCCGGTCCGCTGCACCTGGGCCTGCTGGCCATCGCCTATGGTCTGACCATGTGGCTGCAGACGGCGATGAACCCGCCGGCGGCCGATCCGGTCCAGCGCCAGATCTTCCAGTTCATGCCGCTGATCTTCACCTTCATCATGGCGCCGTTCGCGGCGGGCCTGCTGGTCTACTGGGCCTGGTCGAACATCCTGACCATCCTGCAGCAGTACGTCATCATGCACCGCTACAAGGCAGAAAACCCCATCGACAGCTTCATCGCCCGGTTCAAGAAACCGAAGCCCGCGTGACCGACGAAACCGACTTCACGCCCGAAGACATCGAGGCCGCGCGCATCCTGTTCGCGCGGCCCGCGACCTTCATCATGGGCGCGGCCAAGATCGAGCAGCTGCCTGATCCCGACCTGCCGGAAATCGCCTTTGCGGGCCGTTCCAACGTGGGCAAATCCAGCCTGATCAACGGTCTGGTGGGCATGCACAAGCTGGCCCGCGCCTCCAACGAGCCGGGCCGCACGCGCGAGGTCAACTTCTTCGATCTGGACGGAAGGCTGCGTCTGGTCGACCTGCCCGGCTATGGCTGGGCCAAGGCGTCCAAGACCACGGTCAAGAAGTTCCAGGACCTGGGCCGCGACTATTTGCGCGGCCGGGTGACGCTGAAGCGCGTCTATCTGCTGATCGACAGCCGTCACGGCCTCAAGAGCGTCGACGCCGAGGCGCTGGACGCGCTGGACCTGGCCGCCGTCAGCTATCAGATCGTCCTGACCAAGGCCGATAAGCTGAAGAAGGGCGAGGGCGAAAAGGTTCAGGAGGCCACGCTGAAGGCCATCTCCAAACGCCCCGCCGCCTTCCCGGTGGTGGCCCTGACCTCATCCGAGAAAGGGCTGGGCCTTCCCGAACTGCGCGCCGAGATCATGCGCACCACCGGCGCGACGCTGGACTGATTTCGTCATCCTCGGGGTCGTCCCGAAGAGGACAGGCGGGAATACGAAAAAGGCCCGGAGAGCGATCTCCGGGCCTTCGTCGTTCTGGTTGTGAGCGGTCTTATTGCGTCGCTGCGGCCCGCACCTCGACCGGGATGCCCAGGGCGTCCAGCTGAGGCTTGACCACCGAGGCGTCGCCCACGACCACCCAGACGAAGCGCGACGGATCGATCGCGGCCTTGGCGGCGGCGTCCAGCTGGGCCGTCGTCAGGGCGTTGGTGCGCGCCGCCACCGTTTCCGGATAGTTGTCCGGGCGGCCCAGCAGGTCGTTGGAGCGCAGGGCGCTCAGCACCGCGCCGGAGGTCTCATAGCTGCCCGCCAGACGACGCGTATTGCCGTTGATCGTGCGCTGCAGTTCGTCTGGGGTGACGCCCTTTCCGCCCTTCAGGAAGTCGTTGAACTGCTGGTTCAAGGCTTCAATGGCGGGCCCGGTCTTGTCGGCCTGCACCGGGGCGGTGACCAGATAGGGCACGCGGCCGCGGAAGCCTGCGACCGAGGCGTTAACGCCGTACGACCAGCTCTTGGTCTCACGCAGGTCCGTGTTGATGCGGGACAGGAAGTCGTTGCCCAGCACATTGTTGGCCGCGTTCAGGACCAGCAGGTCGTCGGTGCCCGAGGCCGCAAGAACCTCGCCGCCCAGGATATAGGACTGGGGCGACTGCGGACGGTCGATCAGCACGATACGCGCCGTGGTCGCCGGGATCGGGGCCGAGAAGTCCTTGACCGGCTTGGCCGATGCGGGCGGGACCCACTGGCCCAGCTGGGCGTTTAGGACCGGCAGGATATCCGCCAGCGGCTTGTCCGAAACCACGAAGATCTTGGCGCTGTCCGGGCGGATCCACTTGGCGTATTCGGTGCGGATGTCGGCCTCGGTGATCGAGCGGATGCTGGCCTCGTCGCCATTGCCGCTGAACGGACGGCCATAGGGGCTGGCCGCGCCATAGATCAGTTCAGGCAGGGCGCGGTTGGCCAGGGCGGCGGGCTGGGTGCGTTCCGCCGCGATCTGGGCCAGACGGGTGGCGCGCAGCCGCTCCAGCTCCGCCGGGGCCAGGGCCGGGCGGCGGATCACATCGGCCAGCAGGGCGACCGAGGCGTCCAGGTTGGGCGACAGGGCGTCCAGGGAGATCACCGAACGGTCCATGCTGGCGCCGGTCGAGATGCGGGCGCCCAGGGCTTCCTGGGCCTCGGCCAGCTGGGTGGCGTTCAGGGTGCGGGTGCCCTCGTCCATCAGGTCCAGCATCAGGCTTTGCAGGCCCAGCTTGGAGGGGGCGTCGGCGGCCAGACCCGCATCGAACTCCACGGCGATCTTGGTCGTCGGCACGGCGGCGCGCTGGGCGTAGATCACCTCCGTGCCGTTCACCAGTTCGGTGCGCTGTACGGCGGGGAAGTCGATGTTGGCGACCTGGCCGATTTCAGGCTTGGCCATGCGCGCCACCCGCTCGATGGGTGGGGCGGGCGTGTGGTTGGCGCCTGACGGCGCCGCGGCGGCCTCGACATAGGCTTCACGCTCGCCCGGCAGGGTCACGGCGGTGAAGGACGGACGGGTCAGCCATTTCTGCAGCGCGGCCTGGACCTGGGCCGGGGTGACCGAGGCGTAGGCCGCCAGGGTCTTCTTGTAGAACTCTGGATCGCCTGCGTAGAGCTGACCTTCGGCCAGGGCGACGGCCTTGCCGCCGAAGCCGCCGACCTGCTCCAGGCCCTTGATGCGGTTGGCGAGATACTGGGTCGCGACGCGGTTGATCTCGTCCTGGGTCGGACCGTTGGCGATCAGGCCGTTCAGGATGCCCAGGATGCGCTGTTCGACGGCGGCGGGGTCTTCGCCCGGCTTCACATCGGCCTGGATGTCGAAGATGCTGACGCGCTGGAAGTCGGAGACGCTGGAGCTGACCGCGACGGCGGTCTGGTCGCCGCGCACCAGTTCGTTGTCCAGACGCGAGCTGGCCAGGCCGCCCAGAACCGATGCGCCGACGCTCAGCGGCACCAGATCGGGGTCGGTCAGGCCGGGCACGGCCCAGCTGATGTTGATGCGGGTGTTGGATACCCGGTCATGCATGGTCTGGCGCACCGGCGCGGGCAGGGTCGGCACGGCGGCCTGGGCCGGATTGTTGACCGGACCCGCAGGAATGGGGCCGAAATACTTCTGCGTCAGCTCGCGCGCCTTTTCGGGCGTGATGTCGCCCGCCAGCACCAGGATCGAGTTGTTGGGGCCGTAGTTGGAGCGGAACCAGTCGCGCACCGTCTGCATCGAGGCGGCGTCCAGATCGGCCATCGAACCGATGGTCGAGTGGCGATAGGGATGGCCGTCGGGGAAGAGGGCTTCCAGCTGGGCGTATTCGAACAGGCCATAGGGCTGGTTGTCGCCCTGGCGTTTCTCGTTCTGGACGACGCCGCGCTGCAGATCGAGCGTCTCCTGGCTGATGGCGCCCAGCATGTAGCCCATGCGGTCGCTTTCCAGGAACAGGGCCTGTTCCAGCGCCGGGGTGGGGACGGTCTCGAAATAGTTGGTGCGGTCGAACCAGGTCGTGCCGTTCATGTCCGTCGCGCCCATGTTGCGCATCGGGGTGAAATAGCTGCCGGGCGCATTCTCGGAGCCGCCGAACATCAGATGCTCGAACAGGTGGGCGAAGCCGGTCTTGCCGGCCGGTTCGTCCTTGGAGCCGACGTTGTACCACACCGACACCGCCACCACCGGGGCCTTGTGATCCTCATGCACCAGAACGGTCAGGCCGTTGGGCAGGGTGAACTTAGTGTAGGGGATGTCCACTTCGCGGACCAGTTCCGACACCGGCGCGGCGCGCAGGGCGGGCGCGGCGGCCTGGGCGGATGCGGTCGGAGGCGTCAGGGCCAGAACCGGAGTGGCCACGGCCGTCAAGGCGGCGATGGCGACGAGAGGGGCGAAACGCATGGGCGTCTCCTAAAATTTCAGGTGACCCCGACCTTAGCGACCCCTGTTCCTTAGGCAACGTGGCGTAATCAACATGAACAAAGGTTCATCTTCGTGATGTGTCGGCAGAGGCGACGTGCGCGAAACTGGTCACGACAAGCCAAGGCCGCGCCCGCGACTGACGGGGGCGGACAGATCGTTTTGATCCAGCCGATATCAAGCTGGGCTTTGATCTTGATCGACGGGCGTTGAAACTCGACTTCAACGCCCGTGCGGAAAATCTGGTCTTAGGTCAGCCGCGGCTAGATGTGGATCGCGTGGCCCAGGGCGCGCAGGGACGCCTCGTGGAAGGCTTCGCCCAGGGTCGGATGGACGTGGATCACGCCCGCCACATCCTCCAGCACCGCGCCCATCTCCAGCATCTGGGCGAAGCTGTTCGACAGTTCCGACACATGCTGGCCCACCGCCTGGATGCCCAGGATTCGGTGATCGGCCCTGGACGCGATGACCCGCACGAAGCCGCCGTCCTCGCCTGCCTCGATGGCCAGGGCGCGGCCGATGGCGGCGAAGGGGAAGACGGCCTGGATCACGTCGTCGCGGCCCTCGACGTCCTGCGGTCCCACGCCTGCGGAGACGATCTCCGGCTCGGTGAAACAGACGGCGGCGATGGTGACGGGATCGAAGATGCGGTCATGACCCGCAATGATTTCGGCGACGACCTCGCCCTGGGCCGAGCCCTTGTGCGCCAGCATGGGTTCGCCGGTCAGGTCGCCGACGGCCCAGACGTTCTTCATGGAGGTGGCGCAGCGCTGGTCGATCTTCACGAACGGCCCGGCCATGGCCACGCCCATATTCTCCAGACCCCAGCCCTGGGTGCGGGGCTTGCGGCCCACGGTGACCAGAACCTTGTCGGCGTCCAGCTGCAGCGGCGCGCCGTCCCTGGTGGTGACGTTCAGTTTGCCCCCTCCCTGCTCAGAAGGGCCGAAGCCGCCCGCGCGGGCGCCCAGATGCAGCTCGACGCCATGGCTGCTCAGCCACTTGGCGACCGGATCGGTCAGGGCCTTGTCATAGAGGGGCAGCAGGCGGTCGGCCATTTCGACGATGGCCACCTCGGCGCCCAGTTTGCGGAAGGCGATGCCCAGCTCCAGCCCGATATAGCCGCCGCCGACGACGACCAGCTTCTTGGGAACCTCGGGCAGGCTGAGCGCCTCGGTGGACGAGATGACGTCGCCGCCGAAGGGCAGGAAGGGCAGTTCGACCGGCTCGGACCCCGTCGCCAGGATGACGTGTTCGGCGGTGATCTTCACCTCGCCATCGTCGGTCGTGACCACGCAGGTCTTGGCGTCCTCGAAGTTCGCCCAGCCCTTGATGACCTTGACCTTGGCCTTCTTCAGCAGGGCCGCGACCCCATTGTTCAGTTTACGGACGATCCCGTCCTTCCATTCGACCGTCTGTTTCAGGTCGATGCCGGGCGCCGCCGCCGTAATGCCCAGCGTCCCGCCGCTGGCCGCCTTGGCCACCGTTTCGAACTTGCCCGCCGCATGGATGATGGCCTTCGACGGGATGCAGCCGACGTTCAGACAGGTGCCGCCCAGCCCGTCTCCGCCATCCACCAGCACGGTCTCCAGCCCGAGCTGGCCGCAGCGGATGCCCGCGACATAGCCGCCGGTGCCCGCGCCGATGATCAGGACTTTGGTTTTGATCTGCTGCATCGTTCGTTCCGTTTGTCTCCCTCTCCCCATGGGAGAGGGCTTGAGCGCACGGCGGCGTCTGCCGTCGTCCTGTCGCGAAAGGGTAAGGGGCCGGTGTCTGATCGTTTAAACCGAACCCTCATCCGTCTCGCTGCGCGAGCCACCTTCTCCCTGCGGGAGAAGGAAGCGGTTCACCCCATCCACAAGGTCGCCGGGTTCTCCAGCAGCCCCTTGATCCGCTGGACGAAGACCGCCGCGTCATGGCCGTCGACGATGCGGTGATCGAAGCTGGAGGACAGGTTCATCATCTTGCGCACGACCATCTGCCCGTCCTTGACCACGACCCGTTCGGCGATCTTGTTGGGGCCGATGATGGCGACCTCGGGGTGGTTGATGATCGGGGTGTGCACCACCCCGCCCAGGGTGCCCAACGAGGTGATGGTGATGGTCGAGCCGCTCAACTCCTCACGCTTGGCCGAGCCGTCCTTGGCCGCGCCGGAGACGCGGGCGATCTCGAGAGCGGTGGCGTAGGGGTCCAGCGCCTCGGCGTGGCGCACCACCGGCACCATCAGCCCGTTCGGCGTCTGGGCGGCGATGCCCAGATGCACGGCGGCGTGCTGGGTCAGGACGCCCGCCTCGTCGTCATAGGTGGCGTTGATCTGCGGCTGGTCGCGCAGGGCGACCACGATGGCGCGGGCGATGAAGGGCAGGAGGTTCAGCTTGGGCTGGTCCTTGGCCCTGGTGGTGTTCAAATGGGCGCGAAGCTCCTCCAGCGCCGTGACGTCGATCTCTTCCACATAGGTGATGTGGGGGATGCGGCGCACGCTTTCGGCAATCTTCTCCGCGATCTTGCGGCGCAGGCCGATGATGCGGACCTCGGTGGCGCCCTCCGCCTTGGCGTAGGTTGAACCGCCTGCTGCGGGGGCGGACGCGGGGACCGATCCGCCGCGCGCGATGAAGCCGTCCAGATCCTCGTGGGTGATTCGTCCCGCAGGACCGGATCCCGGCACGAAGGTCAGATCGACGCCCAGATCACGCGCGCGGTGGCGCACGGCGGGCGAGGCGGACGGGCGCTCGCCCGGCGCACGGCCGGTCAGGGCGGGGACGGGCTTTGCGTACTGAGCCGTTGCAGCAGGCGCGCTCTTGACGACCGGCGCCGGGGCGGGCGCATCGACCTTGGGCGCGGCGGCGGGGATGCTCGCGGAGGCAGCGGAGACATTGCCCTTGCCCTCGACATTGAACGACACCAGCGGGCCGCCGACCGGCACCTGCTGACCCGCTCCGCCGTGCAGGACCACGACGGTTCCAGCGACGGGCGAGGTGATCTCGACCGTGGCCTTGTCAGTCATGATGTCGGCGATGATCTGGTCTTCCTCGACAGCGTCGCCGACCTTGACGTGCCAGCCGACCAGTTCGGCCTCGGCGGTGCCTTCGCCGACGTCGGGCAGTTTGAAGACATAGTTGCCAGCGACTTCGACGGCAGGCGCCGGGGCGACAGTCGCTGCCTTGGATGCAGGCTGGGATGCAGGCTTGGGCGCGGCTTCTGCGGCGGGTTTTGGCGCAGGGGTTTCTGCGGGCGCGTCGGCGGCGTTGCCCGCACCCTCGACCTCGAACTCGACCAGGGGGCCGCGCACAGGGATCATCTGGCCGGGTTCGCCGTGGATGGCGACGACCTTGCCCGAGACGGGGGCGGTGATCTCGACCGTAGCCTTGTCGGTCATGACATCGGCGACGATCTGGTCTTCCTCGACCTGGTCGCCGACCTTGACGTGCCAGCCGACCAGTTCGGCCTCGGCGGTGCCTTCGCCCACGTCGGGCAGTTTGAAGACGAAACGACCCATCTTAACGACCCTTCCCTAGAGCTTGGCCAGTCATGACGCTCTTCAAGGCGTCTGAAACCCGTTGCGGTCCGGGGAAATATTCCCACTCGAAGGCGTGGGGGTAGGGGGTGTCCCAGCCGGTCACCCGCGCGATTGGCGCTTCCAGATGATAGAAGCAGCGTTCCTGGACCAGGGCCGACAGTTCGCCGCCGAAGCCCGAGGTTTTCGGCGCCTCATGCACGATGACGCAGCGGCCGGTCTTCCTGACGCTGGCCTCGATGGTCTCGATGTCCAGTGGGACCAGGGTGCGCAGGTCGATGACCTCGGCGTCCACGCCCGCATGTTCGGCGCCCGCCAGCGCGACCCAGACCATGGTGCCATAGGCCAGGATGGTCACGTCATTGCCTTCGCGCATCACGCGGGCCTTGCCGATCGGTTCGACGTATTTGCCGGTCGGAACCTGGGCCAGATCCTGCGTCTTCCACGGGCTGACCGGCTTCTCGTGCCAGCCGTCGAAGGGGCCGTTGTACAGGCGCTTCGGCTCGAAGAAGATCACCGGATCGTCGTCCTCGATAGCGGCGATCAGCAGGCCCTTGGCGTCATAGGGGTTGGACGGAACGACGACCTTCAGGCCTGCAATATGGGTGAACAGGCTTTCCGGCGACTGGCTGTGGGTCTGGCCGCCGAAGATGCCGCCGCCGTAGGGGCTGCGGATCGTGATCGGGCTGGTGAACTGGCCGCCCGAGCGGTAGCGCATCTTGGCCGCCTCGGAGACGATCTGGTCATAGGCCGGATAGATGTAGTCGGCGAACTGGATCTCCACGACCGGGCGCAGGCCATAGGCGCCCATGCCGATGGCGGCGGCGACGATGCCGCATTCGCTGATCGGAGCGTCGAAGCTGCGGGTCAGGCCGTGCTTCTGCTGCAGCTTGTCGGTGACGCGGAAGACGCCGCCGAAATAGCCCGCGTCCTCACCGAACGACAGGACGTTCTCGTCCTCGCTCATCTTGACGTCGATGGCCGAGTTCAGGGCCTGGATCATGTTCATCGGCACGACGCCGGAACCGCTCGCCTGCGAGGCGGGCGCCGCGTTCTGGTCGACCATGTCGGGTTCGACTCTGTCGTTGCGGTCGGCTTCGGTGAAGGTGGTTTGCTCGCTCATGATCAGACCCCGACTTCGCGACGTTGTTCGACCAGGCGCCAGTCCTCGGTCGCATAGACCTCTTCGAACATGGTCTTCACGCTGGGACGCGACTGGCCCAGGGTGCCGATGGCCTCGGATTCCTTGCCCGCGGCGCGAACCTGTTCGACGGCGTCCTTCAGGGCTTGGGCGTGTTGCGCGTCGTCCCATTCGCCGATGACGGTCAGGTGCTGGCGCAGACGCTCCAGCGGATCGCCCAGCGGCCATTTCTCGTGCTCGTCGCCGGGGCGGTAGCGGCTGGGGTCGTCGGAGGTCGAGTGCGGGGCGCCGCGATAGGTGAACAGCTCGATCACCGTCGCGCCCTGGTTGGTCCGCGCGCGCTCCTCGGCCCACTGGGTCGCAGCCCAGACCGCCAGGAAGTCGTTGCCGTCCACACGCAGGGCCGGCAGGCCGTAACCGATGGCCTTGGAGGCGAAGGTGGTCTCAAGCCCCCCCGCGATGCCCATGAAGGACGAAATGGCCCACTGGTTGTTGACCACGTTCAGGATGACCGGGGCGCGATAGACCGAGGCGAAGGTCAGGGCGTTGTGGAAGTCGCCTTCCGCCGTCGCCCCGTCGCCGATCCAGCTGATGGCGATCTTGTCGTCGCCCTTGTAGGCGCTGGCCATGGCCCAGCCCACCGCCTGCGGCACCTGGGTGCCCAGATTGCCGCTGATGGTGAAGAAGCCGTAGTCCTTGGACGAATACATGATCGGCAGCTGGCGGCCTTTGATCGGGTCCGCCGCGTTCGAATAGATCTGGTTCATCATCTCGACCAGCGGATAGCCGCGCGCGATCAGAAGCCCCTGCTGGCGATAGGTGGGGAAGCCCATGTCCTCGCGGCTGAGCACCATGCCCTGAGCCACGGCGATGGCCTCTTCGCCGGTGCACTTCATATAGAAGCTGGTCTTGCCCTGGCGGTGGGCGCGGTGCATCCGGTCGTCGAAGGCGCGCGTCAGGATCATGGCCTTGAGGCCGCGACGCAGCGTCTCAGGGTCCAGGCGCGGGTTCCACGGACCGACGGCGTGACCCTCGTCGTCCAGCACCCGAATCAGGCGGAAGGCCAGATCGCGCATTTCATAGGCCGTCGCGCCGACTTCAGGCCGTTCGACGGCGCCTGCAGCATCAAATTGCAGGTGGCTGAAATCCGGCGTGTCACCCGGTCGGCCAGAGGGTTCCGGCACGCGTAATGACAAGGCGTGACTGTTCTTTTTCATGATTTTATCGTTCATGCGGGCGTCCAAGTCCGTTCGGGGGTCCGTCCGTGTTTCCTCTGGACGTTTGATATCACGGCGCCTAAGCAGGTGCTCGCTCAATTTGACCTTGCTAAATCCCGATTTCGGGTATTTTATTTCGCCATAACCACAATCGGAGAAACGCATTGGCGGACGAACTCGATCCCATCGACGCCCGTATCCTGGATATCCTTCAACAAGACGCCGGGTTGTCGGTCGCGGAAGTCGCGGATCGCGTCGGTCTTTCGGCCTCGCCCTGTTGGCGGCGGATCAAACGGCTGGAAGATTCCGGCCTGATCACCAAGCGCGTCACGCTTCTTAATGCACAGCTTCTGGGGCTGGATTTCGAGGTTTACGCCATCGTCAAGCTGTCGCTGCCCTCGGCCGAGAATCTCGATCTGTTCGAGGCCGCCGTCGCCAAGTGGCCGGAAGTGGTCCAGTGCGCCACCATCACGGGGCGCGAGGATTATGTGCTGCGCATCATCACTTCGGACATGCACGCCTTCGACCGTTTCCTGCGCGAGAAACTGCTGGCCCTGGGCATCGTCTCGGACTGCGAAAGCCATATCGTGACCCGCGGCGTGAAGAATGTGACCGCCTTGCCACTTGGCATTGTGACGCCTCACGTCGGATAAACTCGTTCAGGCGGCGGATTTTCGCCCGAGGACGAGAAGACCATGATCGAACTGGTGATCGACGCGCGTCGCAAGGACCTTGGCGGGTTCGAGGTCGGCCGTGTCCTGCCCTTCCATTCGCACCGGATGGTGGGGCCTTTCATCTTTCTGGACCAGATGGGCCCGGCCGAGTTCGCGCCGGGCGCCGACGCCATCAATGTGCGGCCGCATCCGCACATCGGCCTGTCGACCCTGACCTATCTGTTCGAGGGTGAGATCATGCACCACGACAACCTCGGCTATAATCAGGTTATCCGCCCCGGCGAGGTCAACTGGATGACGGCCGGCAAGGGCATCGTCCATTCTGAACGCACCGACCCGCTGAAACGCAGCCTGGGCGGCAGGATGCACGGGATGCAGGCCTGGGTCGCCCTGCCGGAAGAGGCCGAGGATATCGACCCGTCCTTCCATCACCTGGGCGAGGACGCCCAGCCCGCCTATGAGAACGGCGGCCTGTTCGCGCGTCTGGTGGCGGGCGAAGCTTACGGCGCCCGGGCCAGCGCGCCAGTGTCGTCACCGCTCTTCTATGTGCACTGGGAGCTTCAGCCCGGCGTGCGCACCACCCCGCCCGCCGGTGCAGGCGCGGGCGGCATGAGCGAGCGGGCGCTGTTTGTCGCCAAGGGCTCGATCGAGGTCGGCGACCGCACCTTCCACGAAGGCCAGATGATCGTGCTGGAGCCGACGGCGGAACCGACGATCACGGCGATCACCGCCGCCACGGTGATGGTGCTGGGCGGCGAGCCGGTGGGCCAGCGCCTGATCTGGTGGAATTTCGTCGCCTCCAGCCAGGCGCGGATCGACCAGGCCAAGGCCGACTGGAAGGCCGGACGCATGGCGCTGCCCAGCGAAGACGATCTGGAGTTCATTCCCCTGCCGGAATAGGCGACGACGATCTTCCCCTCCCCGTCCCGGGAGGGATATGACGACGATCGACTGGAGGCGGCTGCGTTCGCCTTCGCACGCATCGTCTATGGCGGCTTTGCTAAGCGGTCGCTGGAGTTCGCGCGACCTCTCTAGTGTTCCGACACGGCCAGATCGCGAGCCGCGGCGATCACGGCTGGATTTTCCAGTATCTCATGGCCCGCGCCCGGGATGATGGTCAGCCGGGCGTGGAGACCACGCGCCCTGGCTGCTCGCAGCAGACGCTCGCTGAGCCAGACCGGCGCGATCGAGTCCTGTTGGCCGATCATGATGCGAATGTCGAGCCCGGTCGGCAGTCGATCAACCTTGGCCAACGGTGAGACGCTGCGCACCGGAAACAGAAAGAAGGGGTTGAGGTTGCGCCGCGCCATGTGCCGTCGCCAAGGCCCAAGATCACAGGGACACGCAGCGACCAAGGCGCCCGAAGCCAGACCCGGGCGCTGCGCGAGCATGATCAACGACAGGGCCGCACCGCCGGAGTGGCCGATCACGCGCACATCCCGGGCATGCAGGCGCGCGGCCGCCTCTGCCACGGCTGCGCCCAGCCGATCGGCCGCATCCTCGGTGTAATTGTCGCCGACCGCCAGGCCCCTGTACCCGTTCGACTTCGCGCCCATGCCGTCGTTATAGCCCGGCCTGAGGACCGCCAGCACCAGCGTGTCGTCGAGGTCGGCGGCCAGCGTCCGGGCGAAGTGGTATTGGTAGACCGGATCATGGCCCGGAGCGTCCCCATGGATCACCACGACAAGGCGCGGATGGTCGCTGACCCGTGCAGTGCTGAACAGACGTCCCGAAACCTTCTGCCCGTCAGGGCCGAAGATCATCAGGCGCGCATCGGGATCAGCGGGATGCGAAGTCTGTCGCGTCATCATGACCCCGAGCAGTCCGACGATCGTGACGACGAGACTCAAACGCGCCCATCGCATCGATTTGACCCCTCAAAAGCCCTGCAGCGAGCTTGGCATAGCCTCGCATGAGACGATAGCCGCAAGGCGACGCTTGCGGCCTGATTGCATCGATCCCACGGCTCCAATTGCAGACCGCCGCCTAAACGGATAACGCCTGCCTCCATGACTTTCGATTTCGACGCCCAGGTCACCGCAGCCCTGTTTGACAACACCGGCGCCGTCTTCGCCCTGGGCGATGGTTCGGTGCGGTTCGAGGATCGCACGCGGGTCGAGGCGCACGACGGCGCCATCCTGTGTGTGGTGGTCCATCCGTCCGGCGAAGGCGTGGTCACGGGCGGCGACGACGGCAAGGTGGTCTGGACGCGTCGCGACGAGGATGCGGTGGTCCTGGCCACCGCCAAGGGCCAGTGGATCGACGCCATCGACGCCTCGCCCGCCTCGGGCCTGATCGCCTTCTCCTATGGCCGCACCCTGTCGGTCATTGATCCCAAGGATATCGGTTTCCGCCGCGACTACGCGCATGAACGCACCGTCTCGGGCGTGGCCTTCGAGCCGAAGGGCCGTCGCATCGCCACCTCGACCTATGGCGGCGCCGCCCTGTGGTACGCCCGGATCGAAAAACAGCAGCCGGTCAAGCTGGCCTGGGCCGGGTCGCACACCGGCGTGGCCTTCTCGCCCGACGGCGCCTTCGTCGTCACCACCATGCAGGACAACCAGCTGCACGGCTGGCGGCTGAAGGATTCCAAGAGCCTGCGCATGGGGGGCTATCCCGGCAAGGTCCGGTCCATGGCCTTCCTGGCCAATGGTCAGCTGATGGCCACCTCGGGCGCGCAGGGCGTGGTGCTGTGGCCCTTCATCGGCTCCAACGGCCCGATGGGGCGAGAGGCGACCGAGATCGGCTATGACGACACGACCCTGGTCAATCTGGTGTCGGCGCGGCCTGAGCACGGGCTGATGGCGGCCGGTCTGGCCGACGGCCGCGTCTGGGTCGCCCATCCGGCGGCGCAGGGCCTGAATTTCATCAAGGCCGAGAAGGGGGCGTCCATCGTCGCCCTGACGCTGAGCCCCGCCGCCGACAAGGTGGCCTGGGCCGACGAGGACGGCGCCGCGGGCGTCCTGATCCTCTAGGCCGCTTGCGTCCCGCCCAAGCTTGACCAGAATATCGCGATGACCAAGTCCAAGAAGCCCCGCAAGCGCCGGTTCTGGCTGACGCTGATCCTGGTTCTGGCGCTGTTTCCGTTTGTCGGCGTGGCCCTGTTCGCCATTGTCCCGCCGACGCCCACCATCCTGATGCTGCGTCAGGTCGTGCGGGGCGAGGGCCTGGACTACCAGTGGCGCGGGCTGAACGACATATCGCCGAATCTGGTCAACGCCGTCATCGCCTCTGAGGACGCGCGGTTCTGCAGCCACAATGGCTTCGACATGGACGCCATCCAGAAGGCGCTGGACCACAATGCTGACGGCGGGCGTATGCGGGGCGGTTCGACCATCAGCCAGCAGACGGCCAAGAACGTCTTCCTGTGGCCGTCGCGCGACTGGATCAGGAAGGGGCTGGAGGCGGGCTACACCGTCCTGATCGAGACCTTCTGGGGCAAGCGCCGGATCATGGAGGTTTATCTGAACGTGGTCGAATGGGCGCCGGGCGTCTATGGCGCCCAGGCCGCGTCGCAGCACTGGTTCAACAAGAACGCCCGTGATCTGACCCCGCGCGAGGCGGCGCGTCTGGCCGCCATCCTGCCTGCGCCGCGCCGGTATCAGGCCGCCGATCCCGGTCCCTATGTCCGCCGCAGGGGCGCCCGCGTCCAGGCGGCCATGGGCACGGTGCGGGGGCAGGGGCTCAGCGCCTGCGTTCTGCGCTGAAGCCGCAGCGCTTGACGGGGTGATGGTCGTCGCCTCTCCTGCGCGGGCTGTTCAGGAGATCCATGATGAAGCGTCAGTTGATGACCGCCGCTGCGGTCTGCGTGCTTGCCTTCACCGCAGGCTGCGCCTCGACGTCGGCCCATAATCCCGACGCGGCCTCGACCCAGGGGCAGGGCCAGGGGCAGATCCAGGCCGGTTCCGGGCTGAAGGCGGACTATCCGGCCACCACCGCAGGCGCGAACGCCTTCATCGCCGACGCCGAGGTCCGCTGGGCCGAGATCACCGAATACGCCGCGCGCGTGCAGTGGTCGCGGGCGACGAACATCACCTTCGACACCATGTGGCTGGAATCCAAGGTCAACGCCGAGGTGACCGAGCTTCAGGTGCAGCTGGCCAATCAGGCGGCCAAGTTCAACACGGTGACGGTCGCCCCGGACGTGCGCCGCAAGCTGGATCTGCTGCGTCTTGGCCTTGTCCTGCCCGCGCCCGACCGACCGGGCGCGGCCGACGAACTGGCCCAGATCACCACCCGTCTGGACTCGGCCTATTCGACCGGCAAGTTCGACTACAAGGGTCGCCAGATCACGCTGGACGAGGCGTCGCTGATCCTGGCGGACAGCCGCGATCCGCAGGAGACCAAGGCGCTTTACGAGGGCTGGCGCACGATCTCACCGGCCATGAAGGTCGATTATGCGCGCATGGTGGAAATCGCCAATGAAGGCTCGCGCGAGCTGGGCTTCGCCGACACCGGCGCCCTGTGGCGCTCGGGCTATGACATGCCCGCCGATGATTTCGCCGCCGAGACGGACCGGCTGTGGGCCCAGGTGAAGCCCTTCTACGAGAACCTGCACTGCTATGTCCGCGCGCGACTGAACGCCAGATACGGCGATGCGGTCCAGCCGGATCACGGCCCGATCCGCGCTGACCTGCTGGGCAATATGTGGTCCCAGCAGTGGGGCAATATCTACGACATCGTCGCCCCCGCGACGGGCGGCGCGTCCAGCTATGACCTGACCGACCTGCTGGTGAAGGCGGGCTATGACCCGACCAGGATGGTGCGCACGGGCGAGGGTTTCTACACCTCTCTGGGTCTGGCGCCCCTGCCGCAGACCTTCTGGGAGCGCAGCCAGATCGTACGTCCGCGCGACCGCGAGGTGGTCTGCCACGCCTCGGCCTGGGACCTGGACAACGCCGACGACATCCGCATCAAGATGTGCACCAACGTCAACGCCGACGACTTCTATACGGTGCACCACGAACTGGGGCACAACTATTATCAGCGGGCCTACAAGGACCAGCCGATGCTGTTCCGCAATGGCGCCAACGACGGCTTCCACGAGGCCATCGGCGACTTCATCGGCCTGTCGGCCCTGACGCCGACCTATCTGCACCAGATCGGGCTGCTGGATCAGGTGCCGGGCGAGGACGAGGATATTCCCTTCCTGCTGAAGATGGCGCTGGACAAGATCGCCTTCCTGCCCTTCGGCCTGATGGTGGACCGCTGGCGCTGGGACGTGTTCTCGGGCGAGACGACGCCGGTCCAGTACAACGCCGCCTGGACCGCCGACATGCTGAAATATCAGGGGCTGGTCCCGCCCGGCGCACGCCCGGCCGACGCTTTTGATCCCGGGGCGAAATACCATGTGCCCGGCAACACGCCCTACACCCGCTACTTCCTGGCGCACATTTATCAGTTCCAGTTCCAGCGCGCGGCCTGCCGCCAGGCGGGATGGACCGGGCCTCTGCACCGCTGCTCCACCTATGGAGACACGGCGGTCGGCGCCCGATTCAACGCCATGCTGGAAATGGGTCAGTCCCGCCCCTGGCAGGAGGCGATGAAGGCCTTCACCGGCGACGAAGGCAATGACGCCTCGGCCATCGCCGACTATTTCGCCCCTTTGAACACCTGGCTGACCCAACAGAACCAGGGTCACAGATGCGGATGGTCTGAAGCTTAATCGCGGTTAACCCTGAGGTTTGGGCCTTCCCTTAACCGGCGGGCGCCATGGTGACGACCAGCGGGCGAGTTTGCGTCCGGTCGCGGAAGCACGATCTTGGCGCCTCAACGGCTGAACATCGGGGCATGGCCCAAACTGAACCGCTTCCTGGCGCGGCTGGGCGCCGATCAGCGCGGCAATGTCGCCATGATGTTCGGCCTCAGTCTGCCGGTGCTGTTGATGCTGGTCTTCGGCGGCATCGACATCAACCGTGTCTCGACCGCGAAAGCCAATCTGCAGGATGCGCTGGACGCCGCCACCCTGGCCGCGGCGCGCTCGCCCTACACCTCCGATCAGACCAAGGAGTTGAACGCCGTGGGCCTGACGGCGCTGAAGGCGAACCTGCGGGCTACAGACGGCGTGAGCTTCAATGACAGCGACATCAGCTTTACGGTCGACGCCAATCAGGTCGTGAAGGGGGCGGCGAAGATCCAGGTCAAGACCCTGGTCGCCAACATCATCCTGCCCCCCTATGGCAAGCTGCTGGACGACACGCTTCCGGTCGCCTCGTCTTCGGACGTGCAGCGCTCGTCCAAGAACATTGAAGTCGCCCTGGTGCTCGATGTCACCGGCTCGATGAACAACGGCAAGATCGAATCCCTGAAGAGCGCCGCCAATCAACTGGTGGATATCGTGGTTCAGGATGTCCAGACGCCCTATTACACCAAGATGTCCCTGGTCCCCTATTCGATGGGCGTGAACCTGGGCGGTTACGCCAATAATGCGCGCGGCGTGCCGACGGCGACGGCCAATGTCACCAATATCGTCTGGTCGACGGGAAACATCGCCTCGATCAGCGCCGTGACCAAGGCCAATCCCGCCGTGCTCACCACCACAGCCGCTCATGGATTCGTCAACGGCGATCGGGTGGCGATCTGGAACGCCAGCGGCATGACGCAGTTGAACGGCGTCGCCTTCACAGTGACCAACGTCAACGCCAGCGCCAGGACGTTCCAGCTGATCGGCGGCAACGGCGCTGTTATCGACAGCCGGAATTACAGCACCTTCACCGGCAGCGCGTCAAAACCCGCCTATGTCGCAAAATGCCTGCGGACGGATTGCAAGCCCAAGGTGACCGCCAGCAATCATGGCCTGCTGACACGAAACGGCACTGTGGTGTTCGAAGGCGTCCAAGGCATGGACTATCTGAACACACGCCCCCTTACGGTGTCGGAAGTGAACACCAATGACTTCATCGTCGATGTCGTGGGCGGACAGACCTATACGCGCGGCGGCACGACGGCCTGTGGTGAGAACGGCTGCGCCTGGCGGGTCTTCACCAGTGCATCCGGTTCATTGCGTGCGCTGAAGAACAGCGATTGCGTCAGTGAACGGGCGGGCAATCAGGCCTATACGGATGCGTCTCCGTCTTCGGCCCGCCTCGGCTTCAACTATCCCGCCGACAATCTGAACAATGGGCTGAATCCCTGCCTCAATGCGCCGCTGCGCCCGCTGTCCAGCGACAAGCCGGGGCTCAAGTCCGCGATCAACGCCCTGACGATCGGCGGATCGACGGCTGGCCATATCGGGGCGGCCTGGGGCTGGTACACTGTGTCGCCCAACTTCAACTCGCTCTGGCCTTCGAACGGCGCCGGGCCGTACCGCGACATGAATGTGCTGAAGTCGGTGATCCTGATGACGGACGGCGAGTTCAATACCCCCTATTCGAACGGCGTCATTTCCTCGGACGCCGGCACCGGCTCGGGATCGACACCGGATCACATCAACCAGAACGCCCCCAACGGCAGCTCCACCAGTCAGGCGTTGAAACTGTGCACGGCCATGAAGGCCCAGGGGATCACGGTCTACACCGTGGGCTTCCAGGTCGGCACGACCGGGGCGGCGGCGGATCTGATGAAGAACTGCGCGACCAGCCCGGACTACGCCTATCTGCCGACGTCCAGCACTGACCTGAGCGAAGCCTTCAAGGCCATCGGCCGCGATATCACCCGCCTGCGCATCACGCGCTGATCCGCCTCAGAGGAGGCGGATTTCGCGCAGACGTTCGGTCAGATAGTCCTCGGCCAGGATGGTCTTGCCTGCATAGCGGTCGGGATTGTCCGGCGTGACGGCGCTGGGCAGGGTCTCGATCGGGAAGTCCGGGTTGAAGTGCAGGAAAAAGGGCGTCGAATAGCGGGCGAACCCGCGACGTTCCGGCGCCGGATTGACCACCCGGTGCGTGGTCGACGGCAGGACGTGGTTGGTCAGGCGCTGCAGCATGTCGCCGATATTGACGACCAGGGCGCCGGGCGGCGGGGCGATGTCCAGCCAGCTGCCGTCCTTTTCCTTCAGCTGAAGACCGGCTTCTTCGGCGCCCAGCAGCAGGGTGATGACATTGATGTCCTCATGGGCGCCGGCGCGGACGCCAGGGGCGTCGGCGGGAACCGGCGGATAGTGCAGCATGCGCAGCACGCTGTTGCCCATCTCGACCTTGTCTTCGAAATAGTCGTCGCCCAGCTCCAGATACCGGGCGATGGCGCGCAGGATCTTGCGGCCCAAAGCGTCCAGGTCCTCGAACATGCCGTACAGATGGGGTTGGAAGCCCTCGACCTCGGTCGGCCACAGGTTGTCACGCATGTATTTGCGATAGGGGTGGTCGGCAGGCAGTTCGCGGCCGACGTGCCAGAACTCCTTCAGGTCCACGGTCGCGGCGCCCTTGGCGGCTTCGACGCCGAAGGGGGTCAGGCCGCGCGCCCCGCCGGTTCCCGGCTGGTGGTACTGGCGCTTCACGTCTTCGGGCAGGGCGAAGAAGGCCTTGGCGTCATTGATGGCGGCGTCGATCCGTTGCTGGTCCAGACCGTGATCGGCGATCACCGCAAAGCCGTAGCGGGTGAAGGAGGCGCCCAGGGCGTCGCTGAAGGCCTGAAAATCGGCGTCATAGCCGGTCATCGACACGGGCTTGATGGCGCGGTCGTCGGTCGACGGGGTTTCGGTCGGGGTCGCGCTCATCGGCGTCGTCCTCACTGTAGCTGTGTGCGGCGGTTCCCATACGCCTAATCCGCAACCTTGTCAGTTCATGGGCGCGCGCCATGACGATGAACCATGGTCGTCCTTGTTCACCTAAGGTACAGCTTGGAACCTCCACAGTAAGCGTGCGTTTCCGCGCCAGACCGCCAATCGGAAGGACCAATCCATGCGCGCCAAGATTATCGTCGTCGGTGTCTCCATCGCCGCCCTGCTGGGCGCCGCCGCCTGCACCACGACCGATCCGTACAGCTCCACCCCGACACGCAACAACACCGGCACGGGCGTCCTCGCCGGCGCTCTGGGCGGTGCGGTGCTCGGTTATCTGACCAACACCTCGAACGGCGAACAGGGCCGCAAGAACGCCCTGATCGGCGCGGGCATCGGCGCTCTGGGCGGCGCAGCCGTCGGCCAGTACATGGACCGCCAGCAGCGCGCCATGGAGGCCCAGCTGTCCGGTTCAGGCGTCGGCGTCGCGCGTCAGGGCGACAACCTGGTCCTGCGCATGCCGTCGGACGTGACCTTCGCCACCAACCAGTCCTCGATCGACCCGCGCTTCCTGCCGGTGCTCGATGACGTGGCGCGGGTTCTGCAGGAATATGACCGCTCGACCATCGACATCATCGGCCACACCGATTCGTCGGGCGGCGACGCCATCAACCAGCCCCTGTCCGAGCGCCGCGCCAGCAGCGTGGCTTCGGAGCTCGTGCGTCGCGGCGTGATCGCGCAACGCCTCTATGTGGCGGGCAACAGCTCACGCAATCCGGTTGCAACGAACGCGACGCCGGAAGGCAAGGCGCAGAACCGCCGCGTCGAAATCCTGATCCGCCCCTTCACCGGCTGATTACGGACGTATGAGCGATAGGGAGGGCGGGACCGCAGGGGCCCGCCCTTTTCTTTTGGCTTTAGGGTGTTGGTGCTCCGTCACCGGGTTGCACCCGCCGGCCAACTCGGTTCAGCTTGAGCGGGTTGAGAGCGAGATTCAACGGGGCTGCCGTGACGCCACAGGGGCGCGAGATCTTGGATGCGGTGAAGCTGGCGGTGATCGCCATAGTCTGCGCCCTGTTCACCGCGACGCTGGTCATCGGCATCGGCGGCGCTGTGCTTCGTTCCGACCAAACCCCCGCGCGACACGACGGCGGCGGGCAGCAGTCATCGATGACGGCGGAACTGTATTAGGCGATCTGGCCAATCGGCAAAAAGAAACCGCCGACTTCACTGGGAAGTCGGCGGCTCTGTCTTTGTACGACGGACTTCGAAGTGCGGTTGGGGCTCGCACCGCTTTCGCGGAGCGAGCCCTTACCGACTTAGAAGTTGATGTCGACCGTGGCGCGACGGTTGAGCGGCTCACGCACGCCGTCAGCCGTGGCCTTGGCCAGGTTGGTTTCACCCTTGCCGTCGAGGGCGATGACGCCGCCGTTGACGCCTTGAGCAACCAGAGCGTCGGCGACGGTGCGCGAACGACGGTTGGACAGGCCCAGGTTATAGGCGGCCGAACCCGAGGTGTCGGTGTAGCCGACGACCAGCACGCGGGTCGGAGCGCCCGACTTGGCGTAGTTGGCGGCTTGCGTCACGACCGAGCGGGCTTCAGCCGTCAGGTCCGAGCGATCCCAGTCGAAGTAGACCACGAACTGACGCGCAGCCGGCTTAGCCGGAGGCGGCGGAGGCGGCGGGGGCGGCGGAGGCGGCGGCGGGGGCGGGGGCGGCGGCGGGGGAGGAGCAACCGGTGCTGCTTCGTCAGCGCCGAAGCTGTAGCGCAGCCCCAGGGTTACGGTGTGGACCTTGTTGTAGTCGCCGTCCCAGGTGCCGAACTGGGTGCCGCCGACCGAGGTGGAATCCCACGAGGCGTCGCCCGTCAGATAACGGTAGGTCAGGTCGATGTTGGCGCGGTCGCCCACGGCGTACGACAGCCCGGCGATCGCCTGAGCGGCGAACTTGGTCGAGGTGTCGTCAGCGGTGAAGGTGGCGCCGCGGTTGGCGCGTTGTTTGCCGATCGTGTCGATCGAGACGCGGTTCACACCGGCGCCGAGGCCGACGAAGGGACGCACGCCCCAGGCCGAGGAGCCAAAGTCATAGATGACATTGGCCATCAGGGTGGTCGACTCGATGTCGCCTTCCGGCGAGTGGCACGCGCCGGTGGCGGGCGTCAGGTTGCAGAGGCCCTGGGTGCCCGAGGAGGCGCGGATCGTGCCGATGTCGCCCGAACGGTAGCCGCCTTCCAGTTCAACGCGCCAGTTGGGGTTGAAGCGGTAGCCGAGACGGGCGAAGGCCGCCCAGCCCGGATTGACTTCATACTTCCAGGTCGCGCCGGTGACCGACGATTCAGCCTTGATGTCGTGGTCGAATTTGTAGCCGGCGTCGATCGCGCCGTACCAGCCGTTGGGCTCCGCCGAAGCGGCGCCGGCCGAAAGGGCCATGGCGGCTGCTGCGCTGGAAGCCAGCACAAGAGTCTTCATACGCATTGGGGGTATCCCTCCGCCTTGTTGATAAAAATGCGACGGGAAAACCGCCTAATAGTGGCTCATATCAGCGAAGCTGTGGGAGGTCGAGCCGCAAACGGGGTTGCTGAACACTCTGAAATTGCAACCGTGGCCTTGATGCTACAGGGAAAATCTCAAAAACGACGATGTGTCGCGCGTTTGGAGATTCTCTTTAACGTTGTGTTTAGGAGATCTGTCGCGTGAGGCGGCGTCAAAATTCGGACACAGCCCCCGGTCGTCGAGAGCGCGACTTGAGCCAGATCACCCCCATCAGGTCCGACAGGGAGGCGCGCAGCCGTCCCCAGTTGGTGTATTTCGACCGCCCCGTTTCGCGGTGGCGATGCCCGACGTCGAGATACTGGTTCCGATAGCCTTCACGGATCACCAAGGCGGGCAGGTAGCGGTGGATATGGTCGAAATAGGGAAGGCGCAGGAAGACGTCGCGGCGGAAGGCCTTCAGGCCGCAGCCGGTGTCGTCGGCGTCATCGTCCAGCAGGCGCTTGCGGATGCGGTTCGCCCAGAGGGAGGCCTGACGTTTCGCAGCGCTGTCCTGGCGTTTGGCGCGGCGGCCGCCGATCAGAGCGACGTCGGCAGGAGCGGCGATCAGGGCGTCGACGAGACGGGGCGCGTCGATCGGCGGGTTCTGTCCGTCCCCGTCCAGGGTGACGATGATGGCGCCGCGCGCAGCGAGCACGCCGGTGCGTACGGCGCGGCTCTGACCGGCGTTGGAGCCGTGGGCCAGCACCCGCAGCATGGGCAGTTCCGGCATGACGGCCTGCAGTTCGGCCAGGGTCGCGTCGCGGCTGGCGTCATCGACGAAGATCATCTCGAAAGAGCGGCCTGCGAAGGCTTCGGCGATTTCCCGCGCCAGAGGCACGGCGGCCCCGGATTCGTCATGGACGGGGACGACGACGGAGATGTCGGGCGCAGATTCAACGGTCATGGCCGCTCCATAGCCGAGATGCGTCGCTTAGGGGAGACGGCTGACGACTGTGCAGGCGGCGTGTAAGGAAGCAGGATGAAGACGTTTGATCTTGATCGCCATGTCGCCGGTTGGCGCGGGCCCTTGTTTGCGGCCCTGCTGACGCTTGTCGCCGGACTGCCCAGTCTGCTGCTGATGCCGCCGCTGGACCGCGATGAGAGCCGATTCGCCCAGGCCACAGCCCAGATGCTGGAGAGCCACGACTATGTGGACATCCGCTTCCAGGACGAACCGCGCTGGAAGAAGCCGGTCGGCATCTATTGGCTGCAGGCCGCCGCCGTCTCCCTGACCTCGGATGTCGAGGATCGCGAGATAGCCCCCTATCGAATTCCGTCGCTGCTGGGCGCCATGCTGGCCGCCTGGGCCGTGGCCTGGGCGGGTGCGGCCTTGTTTGGGTCGCGTGCCGGCTTCCTGGGCGGGGCCATCATGGGGACCACCTTCCTGCTGTCGTCCGAGGCGGGGATCGCAAAGACCGACGCCATGCTGTGCGGGGCCACGACCCTGGCGATGGCGGCGCTGGCGCGCATCTATATGGCGACGAGAGCAGGCGAGAGACCTGTCCGCTTGCACAAGTTCCTGTTCTGGGCTGGCCTGGGCCTGTCGATCCTGATCAAGGGGCCGATCGGGTTTCTGGTCATCGCCCTGGCTGTCATCGCCCTGTCGATCTGGGATCGAAACATCAAATGGCTGGGGCGCCTGGGCTGGGGCTGGGGGCTGCCGCTGGTTGCGTTGATGGTCGGGCCCTGGGCCATCGCCATCACCATCGCCACGGACGGCGGTTTCTGGCGCGAGGCCATCGGCGGCGACCTGGCGCCCAAGATTGCGGGCGCCCATGAAAGTCATTCGGGTTTCCCCGGCATGTACCTGTTGCTGGCGCCCCTGCTGTTCTTCCCGTCCACGCTCCTGTTGCCCGCCGCCGTCTCGACGGGATGGAGCCGCCGGGCGGAACCGGCGATCCGCTTCCTGGTCTGCTGGCTGGTTCCCGGATGGCTGATGTTCGAACTGGCCCCGACCAAGCTGTGGCACTACACCTTGCCGACCTTTGGGGCCCTGGCCCTGCTGGCGGCGGCGGCCCTGGCCCGGCCCATCGGCAGGGTTTCGCGCATCACCGGCGCCGTCCTGGCGGTGTTCGCCGCCGTGCTGGTGATCGGCATCACCATCTACGGGCTGACGGTCTATGGCACTTCGACGGCCCAGACCTGGGCGGCGGTGACCGTGGTGACGACGCTGGCGGCGGCGGCCATCGGCGCCTTCCTGCTGTTGAACAAGGCGCCGGTCGCGGCCCTGATCCTGTCCCTGGCCTTCGGCGTCGTCGGTCACGCGTCGCTGGCGGGCACGATCCGTCAGCTGCGTCCGTTGGCCATCGCGCCTCAACTGGAGCGGACGCTGGAGGCCGCCGATCTTCATCCCAGGCAGGGCCGCACGCCGGGGCCGGTCGCCATCACCGGCTTCCATGAGCCCAGCTTCGTCTTCCTGACCGGGCGTGACACCGAACTGACCGACGCCCAGGGCGCGGCGGAGGCTCTGGCTGAGGGCCGTCCCGCCATCGTCGAGGCGCATGACGCCGACGCCTTCCGCGCCGCCGCTGGTCGGCTGGGGGTGTCGGGCCGTGCGGTCGGCGTGGTCAACGGCCACAACTATTCGTCGGGCGATGATGTCAGCCTGACCGTCTATGCGCCGCCGCCCCGCACGGCGGCTGTCCCGGAGGCGTCAGAACAATGAGCCGGTTCATCCAGATCGTCGAAGTCGGCCCGCGGGACGGGCTGCAGAACGAAAAGGCCGTGCTGGCGCCTGCCGTCCGCGCCGATCTGGTCCATCGACTTGAAGACGCGGGCGCCAAGCGTATCGAGGCCGTCTCCTTCGTCCACCCGAAATATGTGCCGCAGATGGCGGGCGCCGAAGAGGTGATGGCCGCCCTGCCGCATCAGGGTGGGCGCAGCCGCATCGGCCTGGTGCTGAACGCCAGGGGTTACGACCGCGCGCTGGCGACCGGGGTGGACGAGGTCAATGTCTCGATCTCGGCGACAGACGGCTTCGGCCTGAAGAACACCGGCCTGACGGCGAAACAGCAGCAGGAGATGCTGGCCGACATCATCGCCCGGCGGCACAACGCAGAGACCTCAGAGGGGACGCCGTCCCTGACGGCCATGATCTCGTGCGTCTGGGGCTGCCCGTTCGATGGCGAGGTCTCGGTCGATCTGATCGCCGAACAGGTCGGGGTTCTGGGCGAACTGGGCGTCCGTGAGATCGGGCTGGCGGACACCATTGGCGTGGCTGATCCATGGGCCGTGACACGTGTGGTCGAGGCGGCGAAGAAGGCGGCGCCCGATGCGGTTCTGCGGCTGCATTTCCACGATACGCGCAACACTGGACTGGCCAACGCCTATGCGGGCGTCCAGGCGGGGATCAGCGTGCTGGACGCCTCGGTCGGCGGCATCGGCGGCTGTCCGTTCGCGCCCGGCGCCACGGGCAATATCGCCACCGAAGACCTGGTCTATATGCTGGAGCGCGGCGGGTATCAGACGGGCTATGATCTGGACGCCCTGATCGCAACGGCGCGCTGGATCGGCGAGGCCATCGGCCGACCTGCCCCCTCGGCGCTGAGCCGGGCAGGCGGATTTCCCAAAGTCTGACGCCGATTTCCGCCCGTGCTTGGCGGACTGAACCAAACGGCGCTATCTAAAACCACAGGCGGGATGCGGCGTCATCCGGCCTGAGAAGGACCCATTATGCTGATCGCCATTCCCCTGCTGTTGATCCCGGTGGTGCTCTACAACATCGTCGTGCTGTTCGGCGGGTCCAGCACGGGCGGCATGGCCGAGGCGGACGCCATCCTGCGTGATCCGTTGTTCTCGATCCCCATGACCTCGGGCGCCCTGTGGAATGTGGGGTCGGGGGACCTGATCCTGCTGCTGGGCCTGGTGCTGCTGTTCTTCGAACTGATCAAGTCGACCTCCAGCCAGAGGGTCGCCATCATCAATCACGCCCTGTCCATGATCCTGTTCATCGTGGTGCTGGTGGAGTTCCTACTGCTGCGCGGCTTCGCCACCTCGACCTTCTTCCTGATCGTGATGATGATCCTGCTGGATGTGCTGGCCGGGTTCATCGTGACCATCATCTCATCGCGCAAGGACTTCGACTTCGGCGGTCATTGAGGCGCCCTTACGAAAAGGCCGTGAAGATCAGGGCCACGACGGCGACGTCGAAAACCTTGGCGGCGATGCTGAGTGCGGCGGGCATGGGCTGATCCGGGAAAGGCGTCTTGGCCCTTCACCAGCAAACTCCGTGCCGCAGGATCAGATTTCGGTGCGGGTCGTGCGGCCGGCGCGCGGGCGACGTTCGGCGGCCCCGGAATATTCGGTCTCCAGATAGGCGGAGCGGGCGGCGTCCAGCACGGGCGCCCCGCCGCGCAGGCCGCGCTTCTGGCCCGCCTGACCCATCTGCTGGGCGACGAAGGCGGCGGCGCCGGGTTCGACCGCCGGATGGACGGCAGCTCTTGCCGGGCTTTTCATGTCCGGCGCGGCGTCCGCATCCGGGCTGTCGGAGGGGTTGGCGGGCGTGTCGCTGACGACTGAGGCGGCGGCCTTGCGGCGTTCGCGCTCACGCCGTTCGCCTTCGCGACGGTCCACGCCCTCCATGCCGCCGACAGCTCGGATGGGGTCCGTCATTTCGTTTCGGGCTTTGCGCCCGCCAGTTTCTCGATCTGTGCGCGCATCTCGTCCATCTGACGCCGCATCTCGTCAAGCCCGTCAGAGGCTTCGGGCCTCTTCGCCGCCGGTTCGGGTTCAGCAGAGGCCGGGGCGGGCGCCGCTGTAGGCTCCGCCCGAGTGAAGCCGAAGCCGGGGAACATCTGCAGGGCGCGTTCGAACATGGCCATGTTCGCGCGCGCCGCCTCCTCCATCAGGGTCGCGCCGGAGCCTGTGCCGAAGGCGCGGCCGATCTGGCTGGCGAACTGTTCCTGCTGTTTGCTGAAGTTGGCCAGCGACATCTCCAGATAGGAGGGCAGGACCCCCTGCATCTGGCCGCCGTAGAAACCGATCAGCTGGCGCAGGAACTGCACCGGCAGCAGGGCCTCGCCCCGGCTTTCTTCCTCGAAGATGATCTGGGTCAGGATCTGACGGGTCAGATCATCGTTGGACTTGGCGTCATAGACAACAAACTCGGCGCCTTCCCGCACCATTGTGGCGAGGTCCTCAAGCGTCACGTAAGCGCTGGTGCGCGTGTTGTAGAGCCTGCGGTTCGCATACTTCTTGATGACGATCACGTCTGGATCGCCTGGTTTTCCACCCTTGGTCTTTTCGTCAGCCACGCTTGTTCTCGCGATGTTGCAACGCATCACTATCCCCCTATGCGGACAGAAGCGCCAGTGCGCACAAGGGGATGTGACTGAAACCCGCTTAGTGGCTCATCGCGGGGGCCAGGACCACGCCGACCAGCACCGCCGCCCAGTGGACGCTGGCCCCGGTGACGACGAACCCGTGCCAGATGGCGCGGCGGTATTTCACCCGTGGGCTGATGAAGACGAAGACGCCCGCCGTATAGATCAGGCCGCCGATGACCAAGAGGGCCAGGGCGATGGGGTGAACCGTCTCGACCATCGGTTTCAGGGCCGCGACCGCCAGCCAGCCGAAGACGATATAGACGCCGCTCCAGAACCGGTCGGAGATGCGCGGCGCGAACAGCTTCACGGCGGCGCCGGTGAAGGCCAGGGTCCAGATCAGGGCGGTGAAGCCGACCGACCACAGACCCTCGAACCTCTGGGTCGTGAAGGGGGTGTAGCTGCCTGCGATCATCAGGAAGATGGCCGCCTCGTCCAGCCGCCGCAGCACGGGTCGCGCCGCGCACGGATTGGTCCAGTTGTAGATGGTCGAGGCCGTCAGCATCCCGACCAGACACAGGGCGTAGATGGCCGTGGACAGCACGCCGCCGACGCCCGCGTACACGCCCGCAAGCCCGGCCAGGATGACGCCGCCGACCGCCGCCAGCATCAGGCCCACCCCATGGACCCACAGATCGGCCAGGCGTTCGGCGCGCGTCTGGTAATGCTCGATCATGTCCAGCTCGTCCGGCGTGCAGACGTGGGTGACGATGCGTTTCAACGTGCCAAGCATGGCCGTTTCAATCCTTGGACCACCTCAATCGTTCCCGTCACAAGGCGCCGAGAGGGTGTCAAATGACTGAATCCGCCCTTGCCGACATCGCCGCAGGTGACGAAGTCTTCGCAATGCGGCAAAACGGCCACGCAGAGTTATTCGTCAGAGAGTGAAATCCCATGACCGAAGTTGTCATCGTCTCCGCCGCCCGCACGCCGGTCGGCTCCTTCCTGGGCGGCCTGGCGTCGCTGCCGGCGTCCAAGTTGGGCGAGATCGCCATCAAGGCGGCGCTGGAGCGCGCCAGCCTATCCGGCGATGACGTCGATGAGGTGATCCTGGGCCATGTGCTGCAGGCCGCCGCTGGTCAGGGACCGGCGCGTCAGGCCGCCGTCGGCGCGGGCGTACGCAAGGAGGCCGCCGCCTGGAGCATCAACCAGATCTGCGGCTCGGGTCTGCGCGCGGTGGCCATCGCCGCCCAGCAGATCGCCCTGGGCGATGCGAAGATCGTGGTTGCAGGCGGTCAGGAAAGCATGAGCCAGGCGCCGCACGCGCAACAGCTGCGCGCCGGTCACAAGATGGGCGACGTCAGCTTCACCGACACCATGATCAAGGACGGTCTGTGGGACGCCTTCAACGGCTATCACATGGGCCAGACGGCCGAGAACATCGCCGACAAATGGTCGATCAGCCGCGAAGCCCAGGACGCGTTCGCCGTCGCCAGCCAGCACAAGGCCGAGGCCGCGCAGAAGGCGGGCCGGTTCGCCGATGAGATCACGCCTGTCGTCATCCCCGGCAAGAAGGGCGACGTGACGGTCGATCAGGACGAATACATCCGCCACGGGGCGACCCTAGAGGCCATGCAGAAGCTGCGTCCGGCCTTCACCAAGGACGGCAGCGTCACCGCCGCCAATGCGTCCGGCCTGAACGACGGCGCGGCGGCCCTGGTGCTGATGAGCGCCGATGAAGCCACGGCGCGCGGCCTGGAGCCGCTGGCCCGCATCGCCTCCTACGCCACGGCGGGCGTCGACCCGTCGATCATGGGCACGGGACCGATCCCGGCGTCGAAGAAGGCGCTGGAGAAGGCGGGCTGGACCGTCGCCGACCTCGATCTGGTCGAATCCAACGAAGCCTTCGCCGCCCAGAGCCTGTGCGTGGTCAAGGAGCTGGGCCTCGACCCGGCCAAGGTGAACGTCAACGGCGGCGCCATCGCCATCGGCCACCCCATCGGCGCCTCGGGCGCGCGCATCCTGACGACCTTGCTGTTCGAAATGAAGCGGTCGGGCTCCAAAAAGGGTCTGGCGACCCTGTGCATCGGCGGCGGCATGGGCGTGGCGATGTGCGTGGAGCGGGCCTAAAAACCAAGTCGTCATTCCGGGGCCGAGCGAAGCGAGGAACCCGGAACCCAGGACCGCCCGCTCGCTCTGAACCGCGTCCAGGGCGACGCCATCCTCCTGGGTTCCGGGTTCGCCCGATGGGCGCCCCGGAATGACGTTCAGGGCGGCTACGCCTCAGTCCGCCCGATATTCGAACGGATCGGTCGGGGTCGGCTCGGTCGGCAGCGGCATGCGCGGGAGGGGGGCGTCGCGGTTGGCGGCGTTCAGCAGGAAGCTGGCCAGGATGATGGCCGCCTGACGCAGGTCTTCGGCCTTCAGGTGGTCATAGCTGTCGATGCTGGTGTGGTGCAGGCGGCTGGAATAGTCGAGCGGATCCTGGATGAACTGATATCCGGGAATGCCCACCGTCTGCATATAGACGTGGTCGGTGCCGCCCGCCGGACGCAGCGACACGGTGGTCGCGCCCATGCTGGCGAAGGGCGCCAGCCATTCCTGGAAGATCGGAGCGGCGGCCACATTGCCCTCGGCGTTGATGCCCCGGATCTTGCCCGAGCCGTTGTCCAGATTGAAATAGGCCACCAGATCCTTGTGGCCTGCGCGGGGCTGGACCGGCCAGCGCGTGCGCCATGTGCGGTTGTTCGGCAGATTGGCCAGGGCCGGATCATTGGACGGCGCGCGCGTCGCCAGATGCTGATCGACATAGGCCAGAGAGCCCAGGATGCCCTGCTCCTCGCCGTTCCACAGGGCGAAGCGGATGGTGCGCTTGGGCTGTACGCCCAGGGCCTTCAGGATGCGCGCGGCCTCCATGACCACGGCGCTGCCCGCCGCATTGTCCACCGCGCCGTCGGAGGCGACCCAGCTGTCCAGGTGGGCGCCGGCCATGACGTATTCCGTGCCGCGCGCCGTGCCGGGAATATCGGCCAGGATGTTGTAGGCGTTGACGTCCTCGTCATGGAACTGGACTTCGCTGTTCAGCTCCAGCGTCGGCGGAGTGTCGGTCAGGGCCAGACGCGCCAGACGGCGATAGTCCTCAGCCGCCAGCTCCAGACCCGCCAGCTTGGGCGTGGCGCCGACCTGATAGGTGTAGCCCGTGCCGTGCAGCAGGCCGCCGTCACGTTGTGAGATGCGGACCCAGGCCAGTGCGCCCTGTTCGACCAGGAAGGCGTCCAGCTTGGCGGCGAAGTCGGCGGTCTCCAGCGACTTGCGGATGGCGTCGGGTGAATACTGGGGCTGGACGTAGGTGTTGCGGTCGGCCAGTTCGGCGGCGGTCAGGCGGCGGAAGGCCGGTTCCGTCGGCTCGGAGCCTGTGCCGGGCAGGGACACCATGACGATCTTGCCCGACAGCTTGCCGCGCCATTTGTCGAAGTCCTCGACCTTGGACAGGGGGGCCACGACGACGCCTGCGCTGATGGTCCCGTTGGTCGATGGCGTCCAGGCCACGGGAATGACCCGCAGGTCCAGCGGTCGGGGCGCCGTCATCCGGGCGCTGGCGCGGACGATGGACCAGCCGCGGCCGAACTCGAAACCCTCAGCCCGGACATTGGACAGGCCATAGCTGCGGAACTGCGCCTGCGCCCACTGTTCGGCCTGACGCATCTGGGGCGAGTTGGTCATGCGCCCGCCGATCCGGTCGGTCAGATAGGCGGCGTTCTGCATCACCTGGCTGTGGTTCAGTCCCTGGTCGATGATGTTGTTGACGGCGACCCGGTCAACGGATTGGGCCATGACCGGCGTGGCCAGCAGGGCGGCGGCGGAGACAAAGGCGAGCAGGCGCGACATTCAGAAAACAGACCCCATGATTCAGATGGGCGGCATCTGACGCGATGACGCAGGTTTTCGCAAACCTGTCAGGTGTGGCGAACCGCCCCGGTCGGATGGTCAATCTGTTGCGAGCTTAAATCCAGAGCCGATAAGCACCCGTGCAGAGCCGTCATTCCGGGGCGTCCGAAGGACGAACCCGGAACACAGAAGGCGTGCATCCGGTGTCGAATGCGTCCAGCCGAGCGAATGCGGCCCTGGGTCCCGGGTTCTTCGCTTCGCTCACCGCCGGAATGACGAGTCGGGAGATAGGTTCCCAGCGCCAAGTTTGGCGTCAGCCCCACGGCCCCTTGCGAGATGTGGATGACGGGGGCGTGGTCGGCACGCCCGTCGCGAACCCGGCGGCAGGGCGCGGCTGGATCGGCTCCGGCGCAGGCTGGGTTGCGCGGGGCCGCATCCCCATCTTGGCGCCCAGCTCCATCAGGGCGCGCACCCGGTTGCCGGTCGCCGGGTGGGTCGAGAACAGATTGTCCGCGCCGCGTCCCGCCAGCGGGTTGATGATGAACAGCTGGCCCGAGGCCGGATTGCGTTCCGCCGTCGGATTGTGGATCCGCTTGGCGTAGGCCTCGATCTTCTGAAGCGCCGAGGCCAGGGCCTGCGGATCGCCCGCGATCTCTGCGCCGACGCGGTCGGCCTCATATTCGCGGCTGCGGCTGATGGCCATCTGCACCAGACCCGCCGCCATGGGCGCCAGGATCATCAGGGCCAGGGTCCCGATCATGCCGCCCGGACGCTCACGGTCGTTGCCCCCAAAGAACAGGGCGAAGTTGGCCAGGGCCGCGATGGCGCCCGCGATGGTCGCCGTCACCGTCATGGTCAGGGTGTCGCGGTTCTTCACATGGGCCAGTTCGTGGGCCATCACGCCGCGCACCTCTTCACGCGTCAGCATGTCCAGCAGGCCGGTAGTGGCGCAGACGGCGGCGTTCTGAGGGTTGCGGCCGGTGGCGAAGGCGTTGGGCTGGTCGCTGGGGATGATGGCGACCTGGGGCTGGGGCATTCCGGCGTCATTGGCCATCTGGCGCACATCAGCGACATAGTTCCTGACGACGGCATTGGGATGCTGCTCGTCCACCGGCTGGGCCTTGTACATTTTCAGCACGATCTTGTCGGCGTTCCAGTAGCTGAACAGGTTCATGCCCCCCGCGAACAGCAGGGCGACGCCCATGCCGGTCGGGCCGCCGATCAGGTAACCGATCCCCATAAACAGGGCGGTCATGACGGCCAGGAGAATGAAGGTCTTCAGATGGTTCATTGCATCGCCTATTTGATCTCACGATGCCCAGCCCTCAAGAGAGCCGCCCTGTGACCGAAGATCACGCCCCCCACGCCGCCTCGACAGAGGCCGATATCGAACCGGCAGCGGCATTCAACGCCGATGTGCCGCACGCCACGCCTGAGCGTCCGCTGAGCGATGTCGCGCGCCAGGCCTTGCTGGAGGCGGCGGAGCGGCGCGCGGCTGAGACGGCCCTGCAGTCTGATCCCGAATACGGCGGGCCGACCGGGCCGGAGCCCACGCGCTACGGCGACTGGGAGAAGAAGGGTCTGGCGGTCGATTTTTGAGGCCGGATGTTGAAAAGACCGCTGCGGCGGCCAAATCCTAACAAAAGATGACCGACAGGCGCCGGTCTTGCCAGTGAGGGGACAACTCAGAGGAGTCTGTCCCGTGACGATACAGTCTATGATCATGGCCGCGTCGGCGGCGCTATTGCTCTCAGCCGCGCCTGCCCTGGCCGGCGGCCCTGGCGGAGGAGGCGGCGGTTGCGGCGGCGGCTGCGGCGGCGGTCACCACGGCGGCGGCAACTACAACCGCAACTACAACGCCAATCACAACGTCAATGTGAACCACAATGCTGCGAGCAACTATTCGCGCAGCTATTCGGCGATCAATGTCCGCGGCTATTCCAACACCTCCAGCTTCCAGCGCGGCTATGTCGGCGGCGGAACCGTCTATTCGGGCGGCGGCGGATATTCCGACGGCTATTGGGGCGGCGGCGCCAACTATGTGTCCGCGCCGGTGAACTTCGTCGGACCGGCTCCGGTCAGCGCGCCGATGGGCTATCCGGTCTATGGCCTGGGCCGCGACTACATCGGCTGGCGTCCCTACGCCCCGCAGCGCCCGGTCGACTGCAACTGCGGCCCGCGCCCTGCGCCCTATCCTGACCGTTATGTGCAGGCCGCGCCGGTTCAGGTCGCGCCGCAACGCATCTATGTGGCGCCGTCGCAGGTGAACTTCGCCCCGCCGCAGATCGAGATGGCCCCGCCCGCCTATATCGAACAGCCGCCGATCTATATTCAGGCTCCGTCGGTCAATATCGGTCCGCAGCGGGTTCAGGTCGCAGGTGGCCGCGTGAACCTGTCCGCGCCTCAGGTCGATGTGGCGCCGCCGGTCTTTGTCGATCAGGCCCCGGTCTATGTGCAGTCGCCTGACGTCAACGTCGGCCCGCAACGGGTCCAGGTCGCGCCCGGCCGCGTGAACCTGTCCGCCCCGCAGGTGGATGTGGCCCCGCCGGTCTATGTCGACCAGGCGCCGGTCTATGTGCAGTCGTCAGACGTCAATGTCGGTCCGCAACGGGTTCAGGTCGCGCCCGGTCGCGTGAACCTGGCCCCGCCGCAGGTGGACGTGGCCCCGCCGACCTATGTCGGTCAGGCCCCGGTCTATGTGCAGTCGTCGGACGTCAATGTCGCCCCTTCGCAGATCTATGTGGCCCCGCCGCAGGTGAACACGGCGCCGCCCCAGTATCAGCACCAGGAGCCGCAGGGCTATTACGGCGACCTGCCGCCGCCGGACCATGTCGCGCCGCAGGCTCCGCGCCCACGCCACGGCTATGCCCAGGAGCCGGGCGAACGCGGCTGATCGATCAGATCAGCGCAATGCTCTCGGCGACCGCCAGGGCCGCCGCGCGCGGATCGGCCGCCGCCGTGATCGGGCGGCCGATCACCAGATGGGTCGCCCCCGCCAGAAGCGCCGTCTCCGGCGTGGCGGCCCGCGCCTGATCATCCAGCGCCGCGCCCGAGGGGCGCACGCCGGGGGTCACGATAAGAAAGTCATCGCGGCCCGCCAGGGTCGCGATTTCCTTTACCCGCGCCGCCTCGTGGGGGCTGGAGACGACGCCGTCGATCCCGGCCTCCAGCGCCTGGCGTACGCGCAGCTCCACCAGTTCGGCGGGGGACAGGCTATGGTCGTCGGCGGCCAGATCATCCGCCGTCAGGCTGGTCAGGACGGTGACGCCCAGAACCTTCAGGTTCGAGCCCGCCACGCCGCGCGCCGCCGCCGCCATGACCTGGGGCCGGGCATGGACGGTCAGCAGGTCGCATCCCGCATCGGCCAGACTGGCCGCCGCCTTCTCGACCGTCGCGCCGATGTCGTGCAGCTTCCAGTCTAGGAAGACCTTGCAGCCCTCGGCCTTCAGGTCGCGGGCCAATTCCATGCCGCCCGTGGCGAACAGCTGCAGGCCGATCTTGTAGAAGCCGACCGCATCCTGAATCTGGCTGACCAGGGCCACAGCCTGGGCTGTCGTCGGCACGTCCAGCGCGCAGATGATCCGTTCATCGGGCTTGCGATTGGGTTGGGTCATCGACGGACTCGCGCTGAGCGGCTATGCCGGAACACTTGGGGTGCGTCGGCGGAGCGGCGTAACGATTAATGGGCGAGGTGAGGCGATGAACGCGGTCGATCTGGGTGTCAACCTGTTCGTGACCCTGTTTGCTCTGCTGGATCCGATCGGCAATCTGCCGATCTTCGCCGCCGCGACGGCGGGGGCCACGCTGCGCCAGCGGATTTCGGTCTCGGCGCTGATCTGCGCCTTTGCGGCCATCTTCCTGGCCTTCTTCCTGTTCACGGGCCTGGGCCTGCTGCAGTTCTTCGGCATTTCGCTGGCGGCCTTCCGCATCGCGGGGGGCATCCTGCTGCTGTTCCTGGGTCTGGACATGGCGCGCGGCGACTTCCTGGCCATGTTCGCCGACAAGGACGCCCTCACCGACGCCAAGGATGTGCGCGGCTATGCCCGTCGGCGGTTCCAGCGTCTGGTCGTGCCCTTCGCCATTCCGCTGATGATCGGGCCGGGCGCCATCTCGGCGGTCATCATCCAGGCGGGCGAGGCGGCCAAGCTGGGCTATGCCGGAACCATGGGCTCTCTGGCGGCCATCGCCGCCGCCTGCGCCGTCTCCTTCGTCTGTTTCGCCCTGACCGGCTCGCTGAGCCGCCTGCTGGGCGAGGTCGGAATGGCGATCATCGTCAAGGTTCTGGGCCTGATCCTGTGTGCGCTGGCGATCCAGTTCATACTGCTGGGTCTGGGCGAGGCCATTCCCGGCATGATCTCGGGCGCGGTGACCACGCCCTATCCGGCGGCTGGATAGGGCCTTAGATTCGGTCCAGCCGTCTGGCGTGGTTGGCGACCATGTTCAGGGCCATGCTGTCGGGCAGGAAGCGCGCCAGACCGGCCATGACATTGTTCATGACGCCCGGCGTGACGCTGGGGCGGTTGGCCTCGCAGGCCTGATAGCCGATCCGGGCCACACGGCCAGCGTCCATCCACATCCAGGCCGGATAGGCCTTGGACACCTGATCGCGCGAGCCGTTGACGTCATGGAACTCGGTCAGGGTGTAGCCCGGGTTCAGCACGGTGACGTGGACGCCGGTTCCGCGCGTCTCAAGATGCAGGCCCTGTGAGGCCTTGATCAGGAAGCTTTTGATCGGCCCGTAAAGAGTGTCGCCGCCCGTCGCAGGCATCTGGCCCGCCAGAGACGCCACGTTCAGGACGCGCCCGAAGCCACGCTCGACCATGCCCGGCAGCAACAGGCGCGACAGTTCGATCGGCGCGGTCAGCATGACCTGGATCATGGCCCGGTGCGCGGTCAGGTCGGTGGCGAGAAAGCCCGTGACCCGGCTGAAACCGGCGTTGTTGACCAGACCGTCGACGCTCACGCTCCTTGCCGCGATGGCGGCGACCAGTCGCTCAGGCGCTGCGGGATCGGACAAGTCTTCGCAAATGACCGTCGCGCTCACCGGATGGGCGGCCGCCAGTTCGTCGGCCAGGGCCTGAAGCGGGCCTTCACGCCGGGCCGTCAGGATCAGGTTCCAGCCCTGGGCGGCGTATGTTCGCGCCAGCGCCGCGCCTATGCCTGCGGACGCCCCGGTGATGAGAACCGTACGCGACACCCGGTTCAGGCGGCCAGCGGGCAGGACTTGTGCGGGGCGAAGGCGGCCAGGGACGCCGGGTCCTTGTCCAGCAGATCGGCGATGGTGATCTTGGACAGGGCTTCGGATGCGGCCTGATCGGCGGCGGTCAGGGCCTTGGCCACCTGGCGCGGAATATGTTCGCCGACGGGACAGCCCTTGGCGCCCGCAGGCGTCGAACCCAGATGGGCGCAGCCGTTGACGGCGCGCAGCACCTCATCCAGCCGGATGTCCTCAGGGCGGCGCAGCAGCCACGAGCCGCCGGTCGCGCCCGGACGCGTCGCGATCAGGCCCGCCTTGGCCAGCAGGGCGGTGACGCGGCGCACCACAACCGGATTGGTCGGGACGGACGACGCCAGCAGGGCGCTGGGCGCGGCTTGCGCAGGGCCATAGGCGTCCTTGTGCGCCATATAGGCGAGGACGTGGGCGGCGACGGGGAAACGCTGGCTGTCTGACATGATCTTTTCCAGCATTGAAAATAGGCGCTCCGGGCCCGAATCACAAATCGGCGCGCGGAACAGTGAAATTGAATCCGAAAGGGCACGATTGAAGCGTACGCGGATTAGGCCTAAAGGCTCGCCGCTTTGAAGGGCTCGACCTGTCGTCGCACGCCCGGAGGATACACATGGCCGGGGATGCTCCCCACGATGCAGGTGCTCCCCAGCCCGCATCGAACACGCCGGAAAACGCCAAACACCCCACGGGACACGAGTCCCACGCCCCCGGCGGTCTGACAGCCAAACGTACTGGCTTCATGGCTCTGACGCTGGGTGCGATCGGCGTGGTGTTCGGCGATATCGGCACCAGCCCCCTGTATGCGCTGCGCGAGGCCATCGGCCATGCCCAGAAGGGCGTGGGCGGCGACCTGGCGATCGTCGGCGTGGTGTCGCTGGCCTTCTGGGCGCTGATGGTGGTGGTGACGTTCAAATACGTCTTCTTCCTGATGCGCGCCGACAACAAGGGCGAGGGCGGCACCCTGTCGCTGATGGCCCTGGCCCAGTTCGCGGTCGGACGGCGCAGCGCCTGGATCTTCATCCTGGGCGTCTGCGGCGCGGCCCTGTTCTATGGCGACGGGATCATCACCCCGGCCATCTCCGTTCTGTCGGCGGTCGAGGGCCTGCAGGACGCGCCGGGCCTGTCGGGCAAGCTGGACCCCTTCATCGTGCCGATTTCGGCGGGCATCCTGATCGTCCTGTTCATGGCCCAGTCGCGCGGCACGGCCCGTCTGGCCAAATATTTCGGGCCGATCATGGCCGTCTGGTTCCTGAGCCTGGGGGCGCTTGGCCTGCTGCACATCGGCGATGACCCGTCGATCCTGCGCGCCCTGTCGCCGTACTATGGCGTCAGCCTGCTGCTGCACGACGGCTTCCTGGGCTTCATCATCCTGGGCAGCGTGTTTCTGGCGGTGACGGGGGCCGAGGCCCTGTATGCCGACATGGGCCATTTCGGAAAGGCGCCGATCCGCGCGGGCTGGCTCTATTTCGCCCTGCCGTGCCTGACCCTGAACTATCTGGGGCAGGGCGCCTTCATCCTGGACAACCCCAGCGCCGCCAGCAATCCGTTCTGGAACATGGTTCCGGGCTTCGCCTACTGGCCCATGCTGATCCTGGCGACGGTGGCGACCGTCGTGGCCTCGCAGGCCGTGATCACCGGTGCCTTCTCGGTGACCCAACAGGCGGTGCAACTCGGCCTGTTGCCGCGCATCGACATCCGCAACACTTCAGAGACTCAGGCCGGACAGATCTATGTCCCGGCGGTCAACACCTTCCTGATGATCGGGGTTCTGACCCTGCTGGTCGTGTTCCAGAGCTCGCATAACCTGACCGCAGCCTATGGCGTGGCGGTGACGGGCACCATGCTGGTCAATACGCTGATGGCCTATTCGGTGATCCGCAAGGGCTGGAAATGGCCCATGTGGGCGGTGGCGGGCACGCTTATCCCGTTCGCCTTCATCGACAGCGTCTTCCTGACCTCCAACCTGCTGAAGATCCCTGACGGGGCCTGGATGCCGCTGGTGCTGGGCGCCATCCTGATCGTGATCATGTGGACCTGGGTGCGCGGCACCCAGATCCTGACGACCAAGACGCGCAAGGACAGTCTGCCGCTGGCCGACCTGATCGAGATGCTGCACGCCCGGCCGCCGCATCGCGCGCCCGGCACCGCCATCTTCCTGACCTCGGACCCTGACGTCGCCCCGGTCGCCCTGATGCACAATCTCAAGCACAACAAGGTGCTGCACGAGAAGAACGTCATCCTGACCGTGCGCACTTCGGAACGCCCGCGCGTAAAGGATTCCGACCGGGTCAAGATGGAGCCGATCAATGACGACTTCAAAAAGCTGACCGTCACCTACGGCTTCATGGAGACGCCGAACGTGCCGCGTGCGCTTGGCCTGTGCCGCAAGCAGGGGCTGAAGTTCGACATCATGTCGACCAGCTTCTTCCTGGGACGGCGTTCCTTGATCCCTTCGGCGCGGCAGGGCATGCCCCTGTGGCAGGACCGGTTGTTCATCTTCCTGATGCGCAATGCGGCCAATCCGACTGACTTCTTCCATATCCCGCCCGGCCGTGTGGTCGAGCTGGGCGCGCAGGTGGCTGTATGAGTAATGATGCACGGGGCGGACAAAGCTCCCAGGCGCGCGGCCGTCGCATGGCCACCAAGGGACGCCCGCGTCCCGCCGCCGTCGTGGACGCTGCCGCTCCGTCTCAGGACGACATCGGCGTCGAGGCCCGGGTCGTCGCCGGCATCCTGCTGAACGCCGCGCTGGAGAAACGCAACGGTCTGGATGAGGCCCTGTCGCAACCCGCCGCCCGCGCGCTGGAGCCGGTGGACCGCGCCTTCGCCCGCGCCGTGGCCATGGCGGCCCTGCGCCGCCTGGGCGAGATCGACCAGATTCTGGACCGCCGCCTGAAGAAGTCCCCGCCTGAGGCTGTGCGCACCCTGATGCGCGTGGCCCTGGCTCAGACCCTGGTGCTGGAGACGCCCGCCTTCGCCGCCGTCTCCACAGCCGTGAAACTGGCCGAGCGCGATCCCAAGACCCGGCCCTACAAGAACCTGGTCAACGCGGTGCTGCGCGGCATCGGTCGCGAAGGCCCCGGCCTGACCACGGCCGAGAGCAATCTGCCCGACTGGATCGCCGCTCGCTGGAAGGCGACCTATGGAGAGACGGCCCTGACCGGTCTGGCCCTGGCCGCGCGCGAGGAGCCCGCGACCGATCTCAGCTTGAAGCCCGGCGTCGATCCGGCCGCCATCGCCGATGCGGTCGAGGGCGAAGTCCTGCCGGGCGGCACGGTCCGCACGGGCCGTCGAGGGGATGTCGCGTCCTGGCCGACCTTCGAGGACGGCGACTGGTGGGTGCAGGACGCCGCCGCCGCCGTGCCGGGCCGCCTGCTTCACGTGAAACCGGGCGAGACCGTGCTGGACATGTGCGCCGCGCCCGGCGGCAAGACCCTGCAGCTGGCCGCCGCCGGTGGTCAGGTGGTCGCCCTGGACCGTTCGGCCCCGCGCCTGAAGCGCCTGACCCAGAATCTGGAACGCACCGGCCTGACGGCTGAGGTCGTCGCCATCCCGGCCGAGGATTGGGAGGACGCCCGCACCTTCGACGCCGTCCTGCTGGACGCACCCTGCACCGCCACCGGCACCTTCCGCCGCAACCCGGAAGTCCTGCGCGCCACCAAGCCCGCCGAGGTCGCCAAGCTGGCCGATGTGCAGCACCGCCTGCTGGACGCCGCCGCCGAACGGGTGAAGCCGGGCGGGCGTCTGGTCTATTGCACCTGCTCGCTGGAGCGCGAGGAGGGCGAGACCCAGATCATCGCCTTCCTGCGCCGCAACCCCGCTTTCCGCACGGTCGCAGCCGATCCCGCCGCCCTTGGCGCGCCGGCCGAAGCCCTGACGCCAGAGGGCTGGCTGCGCATCCTGCCGTCCATGTGGGCCGAACACGGCGGGCTGGACGGCTTCTTCGCCGCGAAGCTGGAGCGGGTTTCCTGACAGGGAGCGCCTTGCTCCCGCCCGCAACCCGCCTTATCCGAAGGTCATGGCCGTTACTCCCCTGATCTGTCCGTCCATCCTCGCCAGCGATTTTTCGCGGCTGGGTGAAGAAGTCCGTGCGCTGGAGGCGGCGGGCGCCGACTGGGTTCATGTCGATGTGATGGACGGCCATTTCGTGCCCAACATCACCCTGGGCCCCGACATCATGAAGTCGCTGCGGCCCCACACCAGCCTGCCGTTCGACGTGCATCTGATGGTCGCGCCCGTCGATCCGTGGCTGGAGGCCTTCCGTGAGGCGGGCGCCGACGTGCTGTCGGTCCACCCCGAAAGCGGCCCGCATGTCCACCGCACCCTGGGGCGCATCCGCCAGCTGGGCGCCAAGGCCGGGCTGGTGTTCAATCCGGGCACGCCCCTGTCGATCCTTGAGGAAGTGGTCGATCTGGTTGATCTGGTTCTGATCATGTCGGTCAATCCCGGCTTCGGCGGGCAGAAATTTATCGACAGTTCGCTGCGCAAGATCGGGGCGGCGCGCGCCATTCTGGACCGGGCCGGATCCTCGGCCCACCTGCAGGTGGACGGCGGCGTGACCTCGGCCAATGCGGCGGCCTGTGTGGCGGCGGGCGCCGACGCGCTGGTCGCCGGATCGTTCGTGTTCAAGGGCGACTATGCGGCCAACATCGCCGCCCTCAAGGCCGCCCCGGACGCCGCGTGAGCCCGCTGGGTCCTTTCGCGCCCCGCGACGGCGGGCCTGATGTGTCGACGGGCCACATCCCCGGCCTGCCGGGCGTGCCTGTGCGCACGCCGGTGCGCGCGGGCGATTCCAAGGCCGGCGCCGCCCTGTGGCCCGCCATCGCCGGGCGGCTGGTGACGCGTCAGGTCTGGATCGAGCTGTACGGCCTGCCGGGCTATGGGCTGACGCTGGGCGGCGGCAAGGTGACCAGCTTCGCCGCCACGCCCCGCGACTTCCGCCCGCATGATCCCGCGCCGGGCAAGGGCGTGCTGGTCGGGCGCTTCATTCTGGCAGGGGCCTCGATGGAGGTCGAACCGCCCGCCGATCCGTGGAACCGGCCCAGTCCGTCGCGTCCGTTCGCGGTGCAGCTTCACGCCTTCGCCTGGCTGCCGGGCCTGATGGCGCAAGGGGAGCGCGGCGCCCGCGAGGCCCTGCGGCTGACCCTGGCCTGGCAGGACGCCTTCGCCCGCTGGTCGCCCTTCGCCTGGGGGACCGAGACTCTGCCGCGCCGGGTGATCAATCTGTCCTGCGCGGCGCGCAAGATGGGCGCCGTGGCGACCGAAGCCGAGCGACTGCGTCTGGCCGACAGTATGGCCCGCCAGACGCGCCAGTTGCTGCGCCCCCCCGGCGGGCTGGCCACGCGGGCCGAGCGCTGCGTCGCCGCCGCCATCGCCGGATGCGTGCTGGCGGGCAATGTCGGTCAGGGCCTGCGCCGCCGCGCCCTGTCGGGCCTCAGCGGCGCTCTGGGTTCGACGGTTCTGGCGGACGGATCGCACGCCACCCGCAGTCCCGAGGCGGGGCTGGAGCTGTTGCTGGACCTGCTGACGCTGGATGACGCCCTGGCCCAGTTGTCCGAACCGGCGCCCGAGGCCGTCACCTCCGCCATCGCCCGCCTGACCAAGGGTTTGCGCACCCTGACCCTGCCGGACGGGCGTCTGGCCGGTTTCCAGGGCGGTGGACCGTCCACGGCGGCCCGCGTCGCCGTCGCCCGAGCCCATGACGAGCAGACGCCGGACGAGGCCTCGGCTCCGGCTGAGGCGACGGTCGGCGGGCTGACCCGCATCGCCAGCCCGCTGCTGACCATCATCGCCGACACGGCCGCCCCGCCGAAAGGCGCATGGGGCTCTGCCGCCTGCGCCCAGCCGATGGCGCTGGAGATCGCCTGCGGCAAGGACCGTCTGGTCACGGGTTCGGGCTGGACGCCCGCGGCGACGGATCGACAGGCGCTGCGCCTGACGCCGGGCCATTCGACCCTGACGCTGGGCGAACGGTCATTGAACGAACCGCTGGGCGGCTGGAAGAGCGAGCTTCTGGGCCCGCGTCTGGTCGGGCCGCCCATCCATTCCGTGTCTGAACAGCGTCAGGGAGACGGCGCCGTCTGGCTGGAGATGGAGCATGACGGTTGGACCGAACTGTTCGGCCTGAACCATCAGCGTCGCCTTTATCTGGATCAGAAGCTGGACGAACTGCGGGCGGAGGAGAAGCTGTTCCCGACGCCGGGCCGCAAGGAGATCGTCCGTCAGATCGCCGCCCCCTACGCCATCCGCTTCCATCTGGAGCCGGGGGTGCAGGCCTCGCTGGCCCGCGACCGCCGTTCGATCCTGCTGCGCGGCGCCTCGGGCCGGGGCTGGTGGTTCAGGACCGACGGTCCCGACGTCGCCATCGAACCCAGCGTCCATATCGACGAAGGCCTGACCCGACGGTCCCTGCAGATCGTGGTGCGCGGCTCGGCCCGCACCGACAGCGAAACCAAGATCCGCTGGAAGCTGAGCCCGGCGGGCGCGAGCGGCGATCCGAGCTGACAGGATGCGCCAGACGATTGATCTGTTGGATCTGATGGCGGCGCGGCCGATCATGCACCCAAGCCGTATCACTTCATTCGAACTGATCGGCGATGTGGTGACCTTGTCGTTAGAGGGTGCGGCTTGGTGGAGAGAAGATCGTCCGGAAAGCGAAGGTGAAATACGGTTCCGGTTCCACGGCGTCGCCTGCGGTTCGATCGATCTGACGGAGCTTGTCGATCCCGAATGGGACGAGGCGCTGGACGTGTTCCATATTGAGCGTACATCAAACCTCCCTTGGGTTCAGCCATCGACGGTGTCGATCTTCTGTAATGGCGCGATCCCAATGCCTTTGGCGGTTTACACACGTGTCCAGAATTATCTCCTGGATGTCTCTGCGTTGCGTTCGCCCTCAGATTTCTTGAACGGCGGCGACAGGCTCTCGTGGTTTCTGGAGATCGCACGTTCGCCTGTGCATCAGTTGGCGACGGCCCCGCCCGCGATCGCTGACCTGATTATCAATGAATTGAACGACCAGGGCGTACCTCACTCCGTCACGTTTCCACGAGGCGGCGCGGTTCCGGCGCTACTGATCCGGATAGGCGATCACGGCTTCTTCTGCACGCAGGCGACAGCGGAATTCGACCTGGACTGATGAAATAGGGGCGCTTCGGCAGACTCGTGCGGCTGACGTAGCTTGCTGATGGTGCTAGACGCCGCGCCATCCTCCTCCAGCATCCACGGACGCCGCCATGCCTGCCGCTCCCGACTTTCCGCCCGCCCCTGACCGGGTCAAGCCGCAACGCGCCCTGATCTCACTGTCCGACAAGGCCGGGTTGGAGGATGCGGCCCGCACCCTGCATGATCTGGGCGTCGAACTGGTCTCGACCGGCGGCACGCGCGCGGCCATCGAGAAGCTGGGCCTGCCGGTCAAGGATGTGGCGGACCTGACGGGCTTCCCCGAGATGATGGACGGCCGGGTCAAGACCCTGCACCCCATCGTCCACGGCGGTCTGCTGGGCGTGCGCGACGCCGCCGACCACGCCAAGGCCATGACCGACCACGGCATCGGCGCCATCGACATCGTCTGGATCGACCTCTATCCGTTTGAATCAACGGTTGATGCAGGCGGCTCGTTCGAGGCGGCGGTCGAGAACATCGACATCGGCGGCCCGGCCATGATCCGCTCCGGCTCCAAGAACCACGGCTATGTCGCCGTCGCTGTGGATGCTGTCTCCATCGACTTGATCCTTGAGGCGCTGAAGGCCGAGGGTTCGACCGATCTGGCCCTGCGCAAGCGTCTGGCCGCCCGCGCCTTCGCCCGCACCGCCGCCTATGACGCCGCCGTCTCGGGCTGGTTCGCCGGTCAGGTCGAAGATGCGGCCCCCGCGCGCAAGTCCATCGCCGGTTCGCTGGCCCAGACCCTGCGCTACGGCGAAAACCCGCACCAGACGGGCGCCTTCTACCGCACGGGCGAACGTCGTCCGGGCGTGGCCTATGCCGAACAGGTGCAGGGCAAGGAGCTGGGCTACAACAACATCGCCGACGCCGACGCCGCCTATGAGCTGGTCGCCGAGTTCGAGCAGCCCGCCGTCGTCATCGTCAAACACGCCAACCCGTGCGGCGTGGCGGTCGGCAAGGATCTGTCGGAGGCCTATGCCCGCGCGCTGGAATGCGATGCGGTCTCGGCCTTCGGCGGCGTGATCGCAGTCAACCGTCCGCTGAACGGCGATGACGCCCGCGCCATAACCGGCATCTTCACCGAAGTGGTCATCGCGCCAGGCGCCGACGACGAGGCCAAGGCCGTCTTCGCCGCCAAGAAGAACCTGCGCCTGTTGATCACCAACGGCCTGCCCGATCCGCATGGTCCGGGCGAGGTGTTCCGTTCGGTCGCCGGGGGCTTCCTGGTCCAGTCGCGCGACCGGTCCCTGATCAAGCCCAGCGACCTGAAGATCGTTACGAAGCGTCAGCCGACGCCGACCGAGATCCAGGACATGCTGTTCGCCTTCACCGTGGCCAAGCACGTCAAGTCCAACGCCATCGTCTACGCCAAGGATGGTCAGACGGCGGGCATCGGCGCCGGCCAGATGAACCGCCGCGATAGCGCCCGCATCGCCGCCATCCGCGCCAAGGAGGCGGGTGAGGCCAAGGGTCTGACCCAATCGCTGGCCGAGGGTTCGGCTTGTGCGTCGGAAGCCTTCTTCCCGTTCGCCGACGGCCTGCTGGAAGCGGTCGCGGCAGGCGCCACGGCGGTGATCCAGCCGGGCGGTTCGATGCGCGACGCCGAGGTGATCGCCGCCGCCGACGAGAAGGGCATCGCCATGGCCTTCACCGGCGTGCGGGTCTTTAGGCACTGACACCCAATGGAGAAAGAAGGCGCTAAGGATCACGACGCGGTCGCGCGCGGCCTGAACGCTTTCTTTCCCGATTTTTGACTTGGCTAGGTTCAATCGACATTCGCCCTAGAATCGTCATTCCAGGGCGTCCGAAGGGCGAACCCGGAACCCAGGGCCACAATCGCACCGCTGGATGCATTCGACGCCGGATGCGCGCCTCCTGGGTTCCGGGTTCTTCGCTCCGCGCAGCCCCGGAATGACGAGTTGAGGGGTGAAGCAACCGAATGTCGATTGGAATCTAGTCCTCGATGACTTCGTGGGCCCCGACCGCGCCTTTGCGCCAGTAGCCTGCGGCCTTCATGGTCTTGGGGTTGAAGCCCATGGCCACGACCTGCGCCCGCAGCGCCTTGGCGACCAGGGATTCTGCGGCGATCCAGACATAGGCGTCGGCCGGATCGACGGCGGCGGCGGATTGGGTCACGGCCTCGATCAGCGCGTCGGCCTGAGCGCGCGGGCGGCCATTGCGTTCGACCCAGACCAGGGTCAGGTCGGCGGCGCTGGTCAGGGGCAGTTTCGACGCGGCGTCATCCACCTCGACGATGACGAGGGCGCGCACCGTTGCAGGCAGCTCCTCCAGCCGCCGGGCGATGGCGGGCAGGGCGGTCTCGTCGCCAATCAATAGATGATTCTGGAAGGCTGTCGGCACGATCAGCGAGCCGCGCGGGCCGCCGACCCCGACGATGGCGCCCGGCCCGGCCATCTCGGCCCACTCGGTCGCCGGACCGCCGTGGCCGGTGACGAAATCAATCGTCAGCTGTCTTGTCGCGGGATTGTAGGCGCGTGGGGTGTAGTCGCGCGCCGCCGGGCGCGGCTCGGGAAAGACCGGTCCGTCAGGTCCGACCGTCGGCAGGGCCAGCGGCTTGCCCGGCTTGGGCGGAAACAGCTTCACATGGTCGTCGAAGCCCAGGGAGGTGAAGCCTTCCAGGGCGTCGCCGCCCAGCACGATCCGGCGCAGGCTGGGCGTCAGATCTTCGATCGACACGACCTTCAGGGCGCGGAACTTCAGGTCGTGGCGGACACGGCGGGGTATGCGCAGAGCGTCCGTCATGCCTTTTCAATCCGATCTGCAGCCTCATTCAGAATGGCGGCCATGGCTTCGATCTGAGCCTCGGTCAGGGCCGTTTCACCTGCCAGACGGCCTTGAATGGTGTTGCGCAGCCGCCCGATGGCGGTCTGGATGGCTTCCGGACGCAGGGCGTGGGCGGAGAATTTGGCCATCGTCGCCTGGACCGAAGCAATGGCCTCGGCGTTCTCGGTCAGCAGAACCCGGCCGGCGTCCGTGATCGAATACTGTTTCTTGCCGCCCTCGGTGACGGAGACCAAGGCGCCCATTTCCTCGAGCAGGGTCAGGCTGGGGTAGATGACGCCGGGGCTGGGCGAATAGGCGCCGCCCAGTTTGGTTTCGACAGCCTTGATCAGCTCATAGCCGTGGCTGGGCTTTTCCGCGATCAGCGACAGCAGCAGCCAGCGCAGGGTTCCGTGGTCGAACAGGCGGCCGCCGCCGCGTCGGCCGTGGCCCCGTGCATCGCCCTCGCCGCGTTCCCAGCCGCGGCCAAAGCCGCCGCCGCGCATGCCGCGCTTCATGAAGTGGCCGAAATGGCCGTGACCGTGGTGTTCGCCGCCCTCGTGGCGGCGGTGGTGAGTGAAGATCCCCTTGGATCGCATCGTCATTTCCTTTTCGATATATCTATTCACTAGCGATTAGATATATCGATATGTCTAAATGTTCAAGAGGGGCTGGTTTTCGTCCGCAAGACGCGGCGTAAATCCCTGCATGGACGACCTGAACAGCCGCTGGGCCAAACTTGAACCGCACATCACCGTCGTCGGCCCGGACGATGACAGGCCCCGGCCTGCGGTGCTGATGTTCCACGGCTGCGGGGGGTTGCGTGATCACCTGCCGCGCTATGCCGAGGCGGCCAAGGCGGCGGGCTGGCGGGCCTTCATTGTAGATTCCTACGGCCCGCGCGGCTGGGGCCGGGCCTTCACCCTGACCACGGTCTGCACCGGCCTGCTGCTGCGGGGCAATGAACGGGCGGGCGACGTGCTGGCGGTGATCCAGGGGGTTTCGGCCCGGCCCGATGTCGATGAGACCAAACTGGCCCTGGGCGGCTGGAGCCACGGCGGCTGGTCGATCATGGAGATGATGAGCGCGGATCGCGCGCCCCATACGCTGGGCGTGGCCAATCCCGGCGACGTGGATCTGTCGGGGGTCAAGGCGGTCTGGCTGATGTACCCCTATATCGGGCCGTTCGCCTTCAACAAGATGAAGCCGTGGCGGCATTGCCCCAAGGTTCTGGCCGTCACCTGCAAGAGCGACCACCTGACCACGGTGCGCAACGCCGAACTGGTCAACGCCATGATCCGCAACTGCGGGGCCGAGGTGGAGAGCTGGATCGCCGTCGGCACCCACGCCTTTGATGAGCCGACCAACAACGGCCCGATGCGCCATGACCCGGAACTGACGCTGGAGGCGCTGCGTCGCTTCGGCGCCTTCCTGACGGACGTGGCGCCCCACAACTGAAAAAGAATCTGGGCGTCATGCCTTGACGTTCGAACAGTCACGTAACAATTGAAGTTACATGAAACGCGACAGCCGCCTCTCCAACATCCTTCACGCCCTGCTGCACATGGCCGAGCATGAGACGCGTCACGGCGCGCCCATGACGTCGGACATGCTGGCGACCTGCCTGTCGACCAATCCGGTCGTGGTGCGCCGGACCATGGCGGGACTGCGCGAACAGGGGCTGGTGGCGTCGGAGAAGGGGCACGGGGGCGGCTGGCGTCTGGCGCGGCCGCTGGATCAGGTGACCCTGGGCCAGGTCAATCTGGCATTGGGAGAGCCGGGCCTGTTTCCCGAAACCCCGCCGGTCGAAGCCGATGGCTGTCTGGTCGAGGCGGCGGTCAATGACGCACTGGCCGAAACCTACGCGGCAGCGCGCGCCCTGCTGGTCGCACGACTGAACGACATCACACTGGCTGATCTGGCGGCGGATTTCTCGCGCCGGATGGCCGCCCATCCTGAAAGAGATCGTCTCCATGCCCACCACGGGAAAGCCTGAACCCATGCCCCACGACGCCGTGATCATCGGGGGCTCCTACGCCGGTCTGTCGGCGGCCATGCAGCTGGTGCGGGCGCGCCGCCGGGTGTTGGTCATCGACGACGGCAGGCCGAGGAACCGTTTCGCCGCCCGCGCCCATGGTTTTCTGGCCAATGACGGCAAGCCCGGCGCCGAGATCGCCGCTGCCGCCCGCGCCCAGGTGTCGGCCTATCCGACGGCTTCCTTCCGCATGGCCGAGGCGGTTGAGGTCGAACGGATCGACGGCGGGTTCTCGGTCGCTTTCGCCGACGGCACGCGGACCCGCGGACGGCGTCTTCTGCTGTCGCATGGGGTCGAGGATGTTCTGGCCGATATTCCGGGCGTCAAGGAGCGCTGGGGCCGCACCGCGCTGCATTGCCCCTGGTGTCATGGCTATGAGGTGGGGGCAGGCCCCATCGGTGTTCTGGGGCGGGGCGAGTACGCCGTTCAGTACGCGATCACCGTCGCCGAATGGGGCCAGGTGACCCTGTTCATGGACCTGTCCAATCCGCTGTCGCCCGAGGATGCGCACAAACTGTATCGCCGGGGCGTGACTATCGAGCCGACGCCCATCGCCGCGCTGGAAGGCGAGGCCCCGACCCTGACGGGCGCGCGTCTGGCCGATGGGCGGTTCATGCCGCTGAAGGCGATCTTCGTCGGCGCCAATGTCCGTGTCGCCAGTCCGTTTGCGGAACGGCTGGGCTGCGAGATGACCGACACGCCCATGGGCCGGATCATCAAGGTGGACGGTCTGCAGCAGACCACCCAGCCCGGCGTCTTCGCGGCGGGCGATCTGGCGCGGGCGGCGTCGAACATCACCCTGGCGACCTCGGACGGGATGACGGCGGCGCACGCCATCTTCCGCTCATTGGTCGAGGAGGAGGTCGCCTAACCCAGCCGCGCCTCTATGCTGATTTTGGCCCGCACCGAATGGGCCATTTCGCAGTGGTCGTGCGCCTGATGGTGCAGGGCGTCGATCTCCTGCTGATCCGGTTCGCGCCCGCTGAAGCTGGTGTAGGGACGTAAGGTGACCTCGGCCAGATAGCGGCGGCCGTTCTCGTCCTTGCCCATCTTTCCCGACGCCTCATCCGTATAGGCGTCGATCACCAGACCGGCGTTGGCGGCGAAGGCCAGGAACCACAGCATGTGGCAGCTGGACAGGGAGGCGATCATCGCCTCTTCCGGATCGACGGCGGCGTCGTCCGACATCGGCAGGGGCACGCTGGAGGGCGCTGACGATCCCGGCACGACGGCGCCGCCGTCGAAGGTCCAAGTGTGGGCGCGACTGTAGCGCTTGTCCAGGAAGGGCTGATCGCCGCGCTCCCAAGTAATCTTGGCCTCATAGACGCCCATGCCGTCCTCCTGTTAGTCCGCCAGAACCGTATAGGTCATCCGGGCCCGAACCTCGAAGCCCAGCGAGCGGTAGAAGGCGATCGTCGCGTCGTGATCGGCAAAGGCGTGCAGGAAGGCGGTCTCGCCGGTCGCCAGAATCTCGGCGACCACGGCGCGCGACAGGGCCGCCGCCAGACCTTTGCCCCGGTGATCGGGGTGGGTGCAGATGCCGCTCAGTTCGGTGAAACCATCGACACGTAGGCGACGCCCGGCCATGGCGATCAGTTCGCCGTCCTGTTTCACGCCGATGAAGGGGCCCAGCTTGCGCGTGGACGAGCGGAACGGGCCGGGCTTGGTCAGGGTCGCCAGCGCCAGCATGGCCGGGGCGTCGGCCTCAGTCAGGGTTTCATAGGTCACGGACCGGCTGCTGGCGGTCAGGGCCTGGGCGGTCATCTGCACCAGCGGAATGCGGCTGGCGACGGCTGCACCGACCGGAAGGACGTCCGCGATGGCGGTTCCCTCGACCTCGATCAGGCCCGCGTCCGGATAGGCGCGCGCCAGTTCGCTCAAGGCCGCGATGCTGTCCGGCGCGTCGTCGGCGCAGGCCAGGAAGACGCCGACCTCAGGGTCGATGCGGGCGGCGCGGGCGTTGGAGTCCGGTGTCGCAAATGGCGACAGGCGCGTGTTCAGCGCGTTCCAGATGGCGCGGTCGAGGGGATGGCTCATGACCGATCCTCTAGCCGGTGACGGCGCCGGGCGGAACGGCCCGCCCGGACGCAGCGTCCGAAAATCGCCAGACCGTTACGACCAGAAGCCGACGATCTTCTTGACCTCTTCGATCACCGGATCGGCGACCTCGGCGGCGCGCTGGGCGCCGTCGGCCAGGACGCGGTCGATCTCGGCCGGGTCGTTCAACAGGCGGCGCATTTCGGCCGTGACCGGGGCCATGGACGACACCGCCAGATCAGCCAGGGCCGGCTTGAAGGCGCCGAAGCCCTGACCGCCGAACTCGGCGATCACCTGTTCGCGGGTCAGGCCTGCCAGGGCGGCGTAGATGGCGACTAGGTTCTTGGCCTCGGGGCGCGCGTTCAACTCGTCCAGCGTCTCGGGCAGGGGCGCGGGGTCGGTCTTGGCCTTCTTGATCTTGGCGGCGATGGTGTCCGCGTCGTCGGTCAGATTGATGCGGCTGTTGTCGGACGGGTCCGACTTGGACATTTTCGCCAAACCGTCGCGCAGGGACATGACGCGTGTCGCCGGTCCCTGAATGACGGGATCGGGCAGGGGGAAGAAGCCGGGCACGCCGAAATCGTTGTTGAACTTCTGGGCGACGTCGCGGGTCAGCTCCAGATGCTGTTTCTGGTCTTCGCCGACCGGCACTTCGGTCGCCTTGTACAGCAGGATGTCCGCCGCCTGCAGCACCGGATAGGTGTAGAGGCCGACCGAGGCGCGTTCCTTGTGCTTGCCCGACTTCTCCTTGAACTGGGTCATCCGGTCCAGCCAGCCGAGGCGGGCGACGCAGTTGAAAATCCAGGCCAGCTCGGCGTGGGCGCGCACGGCTGACTGCGGGAAGATGATCGTCTTCCTGGGATCCAGACCCGAGGCCAGATAGGCGGCGGCGATCTCGCGGCGTTGCGTCACCAGCTTGGCCGGTTCCTGCCAGACGGTGATGGCGTGCATGTCGGCGACGAAGACGAAGACGGGCGCGCCCTGGTCCTGAAGCTCGACGAAACGCTTCAGCGCGCCGAGGTAGTTGCCCAGGTGCAGGGCGCCGGAGGCTTGGATGCCGGACAGGATGCGGCGCGGGCCGGTGTAGGCCGGGGCTGCGGGGGCCGGGGTCTGGTCAGTCATGGATTGAATCTCGGAAAATCAGTGTCAGGCGTGGTGAAGGGAACGGCTTTTCAGCCGCGCCATCGCAGATCGAAAATGAAACCCGAGTTCGTCATGGCCTCGCGCTTATCGGTTCGGGGCCGATCAGTCCAGACCAGACACATTGGCGGCGCCGGGTTCGCGGCGAAGCGTCGCCTTCAGCTCCGACACGGTGACGGCCCGGAACAGGAACAGACACGCCCCGTACAGCACGGCCCCCACGCCGCAGACGATCAGCACGGCGATCTCCTTGGCCAGGAAGATGCGGCTGAGCAGACCATAGTTGACGCTGGCGGCGAACAGGGCGGCGGCCATGACCAGACTGGCGGCGAAGACCCGGCTGATGCGCGACAGGAAGGCGGGAGAGGGCTTCCAGCTGTTCTCGCGCACCAGGACGCCGCCCAGAAGCGCGACATTGACCCAGGCAGAGGTGCTGGTGGCGATGGCCAGGCCCAGCACGCCGTCCCAGCCCTGAGCGCGGAACCAGAAGAACAGACCCGACCCCAGGACCACGGTGATCACCACGCTGGTGATGGCGAAGATCATCGGGCGGCGTGTGTCCTGACGCGCGAAGAAGGGCGGGGTCAGCACCTTGGCCAGGACGAAGGCGGGCACGCCCCAGGCGAAGTGGCGCAGCACATCGGCGGTGCGGCTGGCGTCGGCCGAGGTGAAGGCGCCGCGCGTGACGGTGGCGTCGATGATGAAGAAGGGGATGACGAACAGGGCGACGGCGGCGGGCAGGGTGAAGGCCATGGCCAGATTGATCCCGTCGTCCAGCGTGCGCTGTCCGCCCTCATGGTCGCCGGCGACGAAGGCCTTGGTCAGGCGCGGCACCAGGGCCAGGCCGATGGCGACGCCCACCAGACCCAGCGGCAGTTGATACAGGCGGTCGGCGTTATAGAGCACCGAACGCGCCCCTTCATCCGACCCGGTCAGGAACTGCGACACCAGGGAGTTGACCTGCAGCGCGCCGCCCGCCAGCGCGCCGGGCACGGCCAGGGCCAGCGTATGGCGGACGTTCGGGGTCAGGCGGGGCAGGCCGATCTTCAGCCGGACGCCCAGGCGCTGCACGCCCCACCACAACAGGACCGCCTGAATGACGCCCGAGACGGTCACCGCCGTGGCGACCATCAGCAGAACCGTCTCCTGCGGGATCGGCAGGAACATGGGCGGGACCAGCGCGGCCAGGGTGCACAGGTTCAGGAACACCGGCACGGCGGCGGACAGGGCGAAACGCCCCCCCGTGTTCAGCACCCCCGACAGCAGCGAGGCCACCGTCATGCAGGCCAGATAGGGCATGGCCAGCTGGGTCGCGATCACGGCGGCGCGCAGCACCTCGGGCTGGTCGCGATAGGCAGACAGCAGCCACGGCATGATCCACGGCATGACGACCTGCAGCAGGATGCAGAAGCCCGCCACCATGGCCAGCATGAAGCTGAGGGCCTCGGACGCCGTCACCGCCGCCGCCTCGTCGCCGTCACGCGTCTTGACCCCGCCATAGACCGGCACAAAGGCCTGGGCGAAGGCGCCCTCGGCGAACAGGCGCCGGAACATGTTGGGCAGCATCAACGCCGTGGTGAAGGCGTCCATCATCGGCCCCTGGCCGAAGCGGGCCGAAAGGGCCAGGTCGCGAACAAAGCCGAGGAGACGACTGCCGAGCGTGAGCGACGACTGAACCAGAGTGTTGCGGGCGAGGCTCATGCGGGCATTCGATAAAGGCGAGAGACGTGGGACGCTTAGCGCGGCTGGGCGTCCGGCGATACCGGCTTTGCGCATGGGCTGCGGCGGCCCAGTTCGGAGACGTCGCGGGCGCTGGCGCGGGCGGAGGCGACCTTGCGTCCGGCGGGGGCGGGGGCGCGGCGGTCCAGCACGGCCTCAAGCGCGGTCTTCAGTTCGTCGATCCGCTGCTCCGAGGTGATCTTTCGCCCCTTGCGGTCCACCACATAGAAGCTGTCCACCGCCCGTTCGCCGTAGCTGGCGACATGGGCGGAGCGGATGTTCAGCCCCTCGTCGTTGAAGACGCGCGACAGGGCCGCCAGCAGACCCGGACGGTCGGCGCCCGACACCTCGACCACCGTCGCCGTCTCGCTGGCGTGGTGGTCGATCATGACGACGGGGCGCACCTCGAAGGCGGCCTTGCGGGCGTTGCCGACCGGTTCGGGCGCCTTGCCGATCCGTCCCTCGCCGCGCGCGGCCTTCTCCAGCGCCTCGACCAGGATCTTGAGCCTTCGCGGTTCGGCCTGGCCGTACGGCAGGCCTGCGCCGTCCTGCACGCGGAAGACGTCCAGCACCACGCCCTGATCGCTGGTGGCCACGCGGGCGTCGGTGATGTCGGCCCCCAGGGCGGCCATGGTCTGGGCCAGGTCGGCGAACAGGCCGGGCCGGTCGGCGGCGGCGATGGAGATTTCGGTGGTCTGGACCGGCAGGCCCTCGACCGCCAGCGTCGGCACGGCCTCGGCGGCGGCCCCGGTCAAACGGGCGCGCTCGACCAGAGCGGCGTAGTCGGCCAGAGGATCGGCGCTGGCCACGTCTTCGCCCCGGAACAGGGCGTTGACCCGGTCATAGAGGGTGCGCATCAACTGTCCCTTCCAGCCGTTCCAGACGCCCGGCCCCACGGCGCGGATGTCGGCCACGGTCAGGACCAGCAGCATCCGCAGCCGCTCGGGATCGCCGACCAGTTCGGCGAAGGCGCGGATGGTCGCCGGGTCGCTCAGGTCGCGCTTCTGGGCATAGTCGGACAGGGCCAGATGGCTGCGGACCAGCCAGACGATCAGTTCGATCCGCCGGGGATCGACGCCCAGACGTTCGCAGGCGCGCCGCGCGGCGATGGCGCCGTCCTCCAGCTGGCCCCGCTCGCCGCCCTTGCCGACATCATGCAGCAGCATGGCCAGCATCAGGGCCTCCATGTCCGAAATCAGGTGCACGATCTCGGACGCCATCGGGTGGTCGGTCTTCAGCTTGCCGCGCGCGATGTCATTGATGATGCCGATGGCCTGCAGTGTATGCTCGTCCACCGTATAGGCGTGGTACATGTTGAACTGGGTCTGGCCGACGATCCGCCCCCATTCTGGCAGGAATCGCCCCAGCAGGCCCGTCTCGTTCATGATGGTCAGGCTGCGATAGGGCCTCTGGCCATGGGCCAGAACATCCAGAAAGGCCCGGGTCGCCGCCGGATCGCGCCGCAGTTTCGGCGTCACCAGCGACAGCGACCGGGTCACCGCCGAAAAGGCGTCCGGGTGCAGGTCCAGATCATGCCGGTCGGCGCAGGCGAACAGGGTCAGAAGCTTGACCGGATCGGCGGTGAAGACCTCCTGGCTTTCGATCGACAACCGGCCCTGGTCGACCCAGAAGCCTTCGACCTCCAGCTTGCGCCGCGCGGGGCGGAAAGGCGTCATCAGCCGCGACAGGCCCTGGGCCGTCTTCTGATGGCGGGCCTCCAGCTTGGCCGACATGGCGCGGGTCAGGGCGCCCACATCGCGCGCGATCAGGAAGTAGCGGCGCATGAAGCGTTCGACCGCGGGTTCGTCGCCACGCCCGCTCCATCCCATGCGGCGCGCCACCTCGGGCTGCATGTCGAAGGTCAGCTTCTCCTCGGCCCGCCCGGCGATCAGATGCAGGTGGATGCGGACCCGCCACAGGAAGTCGAACGCATCGTCGGAGATGCGCCGCTCGCGCGCCGTCAATAGTTGATCCATGACGGCGGCGCCCAGTCGGCTTTCGGGGGCCAGCGAGCGTGCGATCCAATACAGGGTGTTCAGATCGCGCAGGCCGCCCTTGCCGTCCTTGACGTTGGGTTCGACCTTGTAGCGGACGGCCCCGGCCTTGGCGTGGCGCACCGCGCGCTCCTCCAGCTTGGCGGCGATGAAGGGACGGGGATCGGACTTGGCCACCATGTCTTGGAACCGATTGATCATCAGCCGGGCCAGCGCCTCGTCGCCCGCCAGCCAGCGCGCCTCCAGAAGCGTGGTCCGCACCGTCATGTCGGTGCGCGACAGGGCCAGACATTCCTCGACCGAGCGGACGGCCTGGCCGACCTTCACGCCGAGGTCCCACAGCACATAGAGGACGAACTCCACCACCTTCTCGCTGCGCGGCGTGGCCTTGGCCGGGCGCAGGAACAGAAGATCCAGATCCGAATAGGGCGCCAGCACCCGCCGCCCATAGCCGCCGACGGCGACCAGAGACAGGCGCTCGCTTTCCACCACGGACACCGGCCACAACACCTTGGTCGCCACCGTCCACAGGGCGCCCAGCATTTCGTCAGCGGCGGCGGCGTACAGGCGCGCCACGTCCCGGCCCTTGGCTCCGGCGGACAGGCGGCGTTCGGCGCGCGTGCGGGCGGCGGCGTAGGTTTCCTTCAGCACGGCGGCGACGGCGGCGCGCGGATCGTCGTCGCACGCGGCGGCCACCAGAAGATCGTCGAATGTCGGCGTCGCTGCGGTCATGGGCGATACATAGGCAGTCGCCGGGCGTGCGTCTCGTGCGCCGTTACAGAAGACCTCTCAGGCGATAAAGGGCCTCCAGCGCCTCGCGCGGGGTCAGGCTGTCGGGGTCGATGTCCGCCAGCGTCGTCTCCACGACCGAAGGTCCGCGTATCGGCTCCGGCTCGGCGAGCGCGAACAGGGGCAGGTCGTCCAGGCGGGCGGTCGCCGCCTTTTCGCCTTCCAGCCGCTCCAGCACCGACCGGGCGCGGGCGACGACCGAGGACGGCACCCCCGCCAGCTTGGCCACCTGAACGCCGTAGGAGCGGTCGGCGGCGCCGGGCGCGGCCTCATGCAGGAAGACCAGGTCGCCGTTCCACTCCTTGGCCACCATCGACAGGTTGCAGACGTGGTCCAGCCGCGTCTCCAACTGGGCCAGCTCATGATAATGGGTGGCGAACAGGGTGCGGGCGCGGTTGGTTTCGTGCAGGGCCTCGGCGGTGGCCCAGGCGATGGCCAGGCCGTCATAGGTGGCGGTGCCGCGTCCGATCTCATCCAGCACGACGAAGCTTCTCGGCGTGGCCTGGGTCAGGATGGCGGCGGTTTCGACCATCTCCATCATGAAGGTGGAGCGGCCGCGCGCCAGATCATCGCCCGCGCCCACGCGGCTGAACAGCCGATCCACCACGCCCAGACGCATCGAACGCGCAGGCACGAAGGCCCCCGCCTGGGCCAGGATCACCAGCAGGGCGTTCTGGCGCAGGAAGGTCGACTTACCCGCCATGTTCGGGCCGGTGACGATGGCCAGACGGGCGCAGTCCTGACCCGATCCGTCCAGACGGGCGTTGTTGGGCGTGTAGGGCGACCCTTGCGCCTTCACCGCCGCCTCGACCACGGGGTGGCGTCCGGCCTCGACGGAGAAAACTAGAGTGTCGTCGACGGTCGGTCGGGTCGCCCCCACTTCCTGCGCCCATTCGGCCAGGGCGGCGTGGGCGTCCAGTTCGGCCAGGGCTTCGGCGACGGCCTGCAGCGGCTGGGCCAGACGAGCGATCTCGCGCCGCCAGGTCTCGAAGATCTCGCCCTCAATGGCCAGGGCGCGATGCCCGGCCTGACTGATTTTGGCGTCCAGCTCTGACAGTTCGACAGTGGTGAAGCGGACCTGACTGGCCAGGGTCTGGCGATGGATGAAGGGGCTGTCCGGTCCGGCGCGCAGCAGGCCTTCCGCCGTCTTGGCCGAGGTCTCCAGGAAATAGCCCAGCACGGCGTTGTGCTTGACCTTGAACGGTACGCCGGATTCGGCGACGGCGCGGGCCTCCAGATCGGCGACCACGCGGCGGCTGTCGTCGCGCAAGGTTCGGGCGGCGTCCAGCTCGGGGCGATAGTCGGGGCGCACGAAGCCGCCGTCGCGGGCCAGGTGCGACGGCTCGTCGATCAGGCCGTCGGCCAGATCAGCCTTCAGCCGCGACAGGTCAGCCGACAGGGTCAGCCGGTCCAGCGCCAGGGCGATCCGGCGCGGCTGGCCGGTCAGAGGATCAACCTGACCGACAAACAGACCCGCGATTCCTTCCGCGATCGCCAGACCGATGCGGACGGCGGCCAGATCGCGCGGGCCGCCGCGTCCCAGCGCCAGACGCCCGACGGCGCGGGCCACGTCCGATGAGGCCTTGAGGCCGTCGCGCAGGTCGCGCCGCAGGTCGCGCCGCTCCAGCATCCATTCGACGGCGTCGAGCTGTTCGTTGATCGCCAGCGGATCACGCAAGGGCCGGGCGATCCTCTCCGCCAGCGCCCGCGCCCCGCCCGATGTGACGGTGCGGTCGATGCAGGCCAGAAGCGACCCCTCCCGCTCGCCGCGCTGGGTGCGGTCGATCTCCAGACTGGTCCGCGTCGCCGGGTCGATGGCCAGGAACCCGCTGTCGCCCAGTCGGCGCGGCGGGGCCAGGGCCGGAACCTTGCCCGCCTGGGTCGTCTCCAGATAGGCGGCGATCAGGCCCAGGGCCGAGACCTCGGCCTCCTCGAAGGCGCCGAAACCATCCAGGGCTGCGACGCCGTACAAGCGTTCGACCCGCGTCCGCGCGGCCTGCGGCTCGGCGATGGCCGAGGCCAGGGCCTGGACCACGCCGCCCGAGCCGTTCAGGGCGTCGCGCGTCGTCTCGTCAGAATACATCCGGTCGGTGACCAGAACCTCGGATGGACGGAAGGCGGCCAGGGCCGCGCCCAGGTCCTCAATCGAACAGGCGACGCTGTCGACCGCACCCGACGACAGCTCGACCACGGCGACGGCGGCCCGTCCCTTGCGCACCGCAACCGCCGCCAGACGGTTGGCGCCGCGCGCGTCCAGCAGGCTGTCTTCGGTCAGGGTGCCAGGCGTGACCACCCGCACCACGCCCCGATGGACCACGGCCTTGCCGCCCCGCTTCTTGGCCTCGGCGGGGTCTTCCAGCTGTTCGCAGATGGCGACCTTGTGGCCCATGCGGATCAGACGGGCCAGATAGCCGTCCAGCGCATGGACCGGCACCCCGGCCATCGGAATGTCCTCGCCCTGATGCTTGCCGCGCTTGGTCAGGGTGATGCCCAGCGCCGCCGCCGCGACCTCGGCGTCCTTGAAGAACAGCTCGTAGAAGTCGCCCATGCGGAAGAACAGGATGGCGTCCGTCTGCCCCGCCTTGGCCGTCAGATACTGGGCCATGAAGGGCGTCGCGCCTTCGATGGCGGCGGCGATTTCGGGGGGATGGGTCACAGGCGCGTTCATGTGGCCCTAGGGTGACGGATCGCAACCGACGCCTCAAGCCCGTTCCGCCAGCCTTGCACAGGCTTGTCCCCCCTGCGATAGCCTCCAACAGGCGGTTTAGGGAACGTGGTCAGACACCACGGCTGTTCCCGCAACTGTAGGCGGCGAGAACGTCGTCCGTCCGGGGTCCGCGATCCCGGCGTCACTGGTCCAAGGACTGGGAAGGCGAGGGCGATGTTTGTTGAACCGCAAGCCAGGAGACCTGGCCGCCTGTTGTCGCTCGCCCCTGTCCGGGAATAGGCGGAGGCGCGGTTTCTTTCCGTTGCAGCGACCCGATCTTGCGCCGTCCAGCCCCCAGCGGGTCTGGCGGATCGGTTCGTTCACATCGGTCTCTCGCGCGCATTCGCGGGGCCGCAACGGGGATTTCGCTCAATGAAGCGTTCCATTCTTCTCGCCTCGGCCGCGCTCTCGGTCGTCGCCATCGCCGCGCCCGCCATGGCCGAGGATGCGGTCCAGGTCAGCGACGTCGTCGTCACCGCCACCCGCCTGCCCGCCATCGTCGCCGACACGCCCGGCGCCCGCGTCATCGACAGCCAGACGATTGAACAACATGGCGCAGTCTTCGCCGCCGACATCCTGACGACCGTGCCAGGCCTGTCCATCGCCCGCACCGGCGCCTTCGGCGGCCTAACCCAGGTCCGCATGCGCGGCGCCGCGCCCGGCAAGACTCTGGTTCTGGTGGATGGGGCGCCCGTCAATGATCCGGCCGAGATCAATGGCGCCTTTGACTTCGGCAGTTTTGAACTGGCCGACATCGACCGCATCGAAGTGCTCAGCGGCCCGCAGTCGTCGCTGTGGGGGTCGGACGCCATCGGCGGCGTGATCTCCTTCACCACCCAGGAAGTCCAGGGCGTGCGCGCCGAGGCTGAAGCCGGCAGTTTCTCGACCGTGCGCGGCCGCCTGTCGGCGGGCGTCGCCAACGACAAATACGCATTCGGCGCCTATGTCTCGCGCTTTGAAACCGACGGCATCTCGGCCGCCGACGAGCGCGACGGCAACACCGAGCGCGACGGCCTTCGCAACACCACCGTCGGCGCCAAGGGTCGCTACGCCTTCAACGACACGACCAAGATCGACGGTTCTGTCCGCTGGGTGAAGAGCCATGTCGAGATAGACGGTTTCCCGGCCCCGAACTACAGCCTGGCCGATACGGACGACACGGCGGACAGCGAGCAGTGGTCCGGCTTTGCGCGGGTCACCACCCAGGCCTTTGGTCTGAAGCATCAGTTCAGCGTCTCGGCCTCGGACATCGAACGCACCACCTACAGCGGCGGCGCCGGTTCGACCTTCAGCGGCGACCGTCAGGTTTATCGCTGGCAGGCGGACGGCAAGACCCAGAACATCGCCTACGCCTTCGGCGCCGAACGGGAAGAATCCAAGGGCGACCTGTCCACGGGCCTGTCGCGGGACCTGGGCACGACCTCGGTCTTCGGCGTGGCGCAATATGATGCGGGCGCACTGAACCTGACGGGCGGCCTGCGTTACGACGACACCGACGATTTCGGCTCCAAGACCACGGGCCGGGTTTCGGCCGCCTATCACCTGAACGGCGGTTTCACCGTCTCGGGCGCCTATGGCACCGGCTTCAAGGCGCCGACTGTCGTCCAGGCCCTGTGCGACTGGTGCTATGCGCCCAAGCCCTGGCCGGAACTGAAGCCTGAAACCGCCGACAGCGTCGAGCTGGCGCTGGGCTGGGCTTCGCCGGATGGTCGTTTCGACGGTCGTGCGACGGTCTATCGCCTGAACATCGAAAACCAGATCTCCTACGTCGCGGGCCGCTACATCAACATCGCCAAGACCCGTTCTGACGGCGTTGAACTGGAGGGCAGCGCGCGTCTGGGCGCAGGCTTCGACCTGACCCTGGCCTATGCCTGGACCGACGCGACAGACCGCACGACGGGCGCGCGCCTGTTGCGCGTGCCGGAAAATACAGCCTCGGCGACGCTGGGCTGGACCGGCGAGCGTCTGTCCGGCGCCCTGACGGTGCGTGCAGAAGACGATCAGGATGACTCGGGCGGCTTCTCGACCGTGGTCCGCAAGGGCTTTGTCACGGGCAATCTGAACGCGGCCTATGTGTTGACGGACAACATCACCCTGACCGCGCGGATCGAGAACCTGACCGACAAACACTATCAGCAGGTGTTCGGTTACGGCGAGCCCGGTCGTTCGGGCTATGTCGGGATCAGGCTGCGCTACTGATTCGGGCGCGGGCGTCGGCGGTGAAACCCGCCGGCGCCTCCAGCGCCAGCGTCGACCAGTCCAGGTCGGGGCAGGGCGCGTGGGCGGCGGCCAGGATGGCGCGCAGTTCGGCGGCGGAGGCCACGCTGGCGACGATCTTGTCGACGGCCTTCAGAGACAGGGCGTAACCCAGGGCCGCCTGCATGGGGTCGCAGCGCTGTTCGGCCAGACGCCGACGCGTGCGCGACAGGGCCTGGGCGTGTTCGGCCAGCTCCGGCGGAAGATCATCCCCGCCCGCAAACAACAGGCCGCCTGCAAAGACGGACGACAGATGCACGGCCGCGCCGGCGTCCTTGACCGCGTCCAGCACATTCTCGCGAACGGCGCGCTGGTCCAGCAGATTGCAGGGCAGTTGCACGACATCCGCATTCAGCCGCCGCGCCAGCATGGCGGGCTGATCCTCAAGCGAGGCGCAGAAGCCGATGCTGCGATAAAGACCCCGGTCCTTCAGCTTCTGCAGGCGATCCCACAGGGCGCGGCCTTCTGCGCCGGCCAGGTCGGCGGCGTTGGACACCAGCAGCACCTCGCCGCGCGGCAGGCCCATCCGCTCCAGCGAACGGCGCGCGCGGGCCTCGATCCGGTCCAGACCTTCGCTCAGGGCCACGGTGCGGACGGTGACCTGGAAGGGCGAGGGGAAGGGCCAGGCCTGTCCCAGCAGGCGTTCGTTGTCGCCTTCAGGCCGGGTGGCGATCAGTTTGACGCCCGCGTCCGCCCCGGTCTGCAGCAGGAAACGCATGGCCTCCTCCCGCGCGCCGGACGGCGCGGTCATGAAGGCGGACGTCGCACGCGCAGGCTCGGTCACCACGGCGAGGGCCAGGCGATGGGTGGGCGAGGACGCCGAAGGTGTGGCGGGAGAATACGTCACCCTCGGACAATGACGCGGAATACTTAAGGGACGCTGAGCGAGACGTTACGCGATCCTTACTTATCCACCGCTGATATGCGCTCAGGCGTCGGCGTCGGGCTGGCGGTCCGGGTGGGCGGAAACAAAGGCGGGGTGGGCGTTCGCACGCTCCTCGACCGCCAGAAGAACCGGCCAGGGCGACAGATCGATGTTGAATCTGCGCGCCGAATACAGCTGCGGGATCAGATAACAATCGACCAGGCTCGGGGCGTCGCCGAAGCTCCAGCCGCGCCCGTGCTGCCTCACCAGCGTCTCCAGGGCGTCGAAGCCCGGCGCGATCCAGCGCGCGGCCCAGGCGTCGACGGCGTCCTGATCGGCGTTGAAATCGTGCCGCAGGGACTTCAGGACGCGCAGATTGTTCAGCGGGTGGATGTCGCAGCCGATCAGGGCGGCCATGGCGCGGACGATGGCGCGGTCGTTGGCGGTGTTCGGCAGCAGGGGCGGTTCGGGGTGCGTCTCCTCCAGCCACTCCAGAATGGCCGGGCTCTGGGTGATGACCAGATCGCCGTCCTGAAGAGCCGGAACCATGCCCTGGGGGTTCAGCGCCAGATAGTCAGCCTGTTTCTGCTCGCCCTTGCGCAGGTCATGGGCCGACAGTTCATAGTCCAGGCCCTTCAGCGCCAGACCGATGCGGACCCGGTAGCTGGCGCCGGAACGCCAATAGCCGTGCAGGATCATCAGACGATCTCGAAGTTGAGGGTTTCAAGGCCTGTGATGCTGACGACGACCTTGTCGCCCTTCACCACCGGGCCGACACCCGACGGAGTGCCGGTGAAGATCAGGTCGCCGGGCTCAAGCGCCCATAGTTTGCCCGCCGCCTCGACGATGCGGGCGGGGTTCAGGATCATGTCGTCCAGCGTGCCGGATTGTTTCGTCTCGCCGTTCACCGTCAGGGTGATGGCCCCCGCCGGATCGGGCAGGGCGCCCAGGGTTAGGGGGCCGCAGGGGGCCGACTGGTCGAAGCCCTTGGCCGCATCCCACGGGCGGCCCGCCTTCTTGGCCTCGGCCTGCAGGTCGCGACGCGTCAGGTCGCAGCCGACCGCCCAGCCGATGATCTGGCCGCCTTCGCCGATGGCGGCGACCAGTTCGGCCTCATAGTGCAGATTTCCGGTCGCGGTCGCATAGGCCGGGTTCGCGCCATCGGACACGACCGCGTCGCCGGGCTTGGAGAAGAAGAATGGCGTCTGTTTTTCCGGATCCGATCCCATCTCGCGCGCATGGGCGGCGTAGTTCTGACCCACACACAGGATGCGGCGAACGGGGAAGCGCCGTTCATCGCCGACGATAGGCAGGGACGGTGTCGGTTGGGGTGGAAACAGCCAGCTGGTCATGCGTTGTCTTCTAATGCGACGATTGGCGCCTGACGAGAGCCAGTCGCCTTGTTGCGTTGCGGGAACCTTGACCACGGTGTGGCGTTGGCAGTCGGGCTTCCCTATTCTATTGTAAAGCTTGAAATCGGAGCGCGCATCATGGCCACCACCAAGGCACGAGAAGACATCAAGAACGACCTGAAGACCCTCAAGGAGGATCTGAAGACCGGCGCGCGCGAGGAAACCCAGCGCCTGCGCGAGAAGGCAACAGAGGCGGAAGCCCGCCTGCGCGCCAAGAGCGACGAAGTTCGCGAACAGGCGCGTGGCTATTACGAGCAGGCCCGCGTGCAGGGTCGCGAATATTATGACGACGCCGCCGAGCGTCTGGACGAAGCCCAGCGTTACGTCGTTGAGCGCGTGCAGGAGCGCCCGCTTCAATCCACCGCCATCGCCCTGGGCATCGGCGTGGTGATCGGCCTGCTGCTCGCCGGCCGTCGTCGCTGATGTTCAAGGGCATCGTAAAGCGCCTTGTGGCGGTCAGTGTGGTCGCCGCCAGCCTGTTTCTGGCCGTGGTCTTCCTCGGGCTGGCAATCTTCTACGGGTTGAGCCTGGTGCTGACCCCGTTGGGTGCCGCAGCCGTCACCTTCGGACTGTTCGCGCTTGTGGCCCTGATCACATCCCTCGTCTTCCTGAAGGGCGATGGTCATGATGACGACGACGAGGAAGACGAGCCGGAAGGTCTGGTCGGCAAGCTGCTGCATATCGTCCGTGAGCGGCCGATTGTCGGAGCCGTCGGGGGACTGGGTGCAGCCTTCCTTCTGCTGCGTAATCCGGCGCTGGCCGCAATCGTTGCCAGCATGGTCGCGGACCGCAAGATCGACAACAGCGGCTATGGAAGACGCCGTCGCCGTTAAGGGCGATTCTGCGTCCTTCTTCGGAACGGCGTTGGCTCCGATACGTTGATGAAATGACTGATGACCGGCTTCGTAGTCGCCGTCGGCAACATTAACACAGGAGAGCTAACGCCATGCTTCGTTGGGCAATTATCTTCCTGGTCGTGGCCTTGGTCGCAGCCGTTCTCGGCTTCGGCGGCATCGCGAACTTCTCGTTCGAGATCGCCAAATTCATCGCTGTGATCGCCATCATCCTGTTCGTCATCGCCCTTGTGGCCGGCGGACTTCGTGGACGCGGTACCAAAATATAGCGGATCGCCGACAAGGCGAAAGACGAAGGGGCCGGAACGCAAGTTCCGGCCCCTTTCCTTTGCGACATCCCTGAAAATGACAGGTCGTCAGACGACCGCCTTCTCCAGTTCGCCGGGCACGTTCGGGTCGGGCGCGGTGGCCGCCTTTCGCGTGTCCTGGCGGCGCGGCAGGTGCCAGACCTGATGCGAATGATAGGCCGCGCCATCCCAGGCCAGGGCGGTGACGGTGATGGTCGTCGCATCCCAATCGACCTGGTTGAAGCCAGGCGGCGAACCGCGCTCACGATGGGACAGGGTTCCGCAACCCACCGCATAGGAGCAGTGGTCGGCCAGAGGGATCGGCATGGCGAAGGGCACATGGACATGGCCCGTCATGATCAGATCCACCCCCGCCTCGGCAAAAATCAGGGCCGCCTCGTCGCCGCGCTTGACGTCGCCCGTCATCGGGGTGCCGACCATTTCGATCAGCGGATGGTGGCAGGCCAGGATGCGCAGGGCCCCGATCGGCGCCTGACGCAGGGCCTCGGCCGCGCGCCGGGTCTGGTCCAGGTCGATGACGCCCTTTGACCAGTTGGGTCGCGCCTGAAAACCGCGCGCCGTGACCACGCCGCGCACCATCACTTCGTGTGAAGCGAACTGGCCGTCGTGTGCGGGAAACCCGGTCGCCGTCTCGAACGCCCGCCAGGGATGGAAGACGCGGGCGATGGCGTCCCAATAGGGCACGTCATGATTGCCGACGATGACGAAGCGCGGCTCGGGCATGGCGCGCATCCAGTCGCGCGCCGCCGCAAACTCTGCGGGATAACCCTTTTGCGTGATGTCGCCGGTGATCAGCACCAGATCATTGGGCGTGGCGTGGGCGTAGTCCAGGGCGGCGGCGCAGGCGCGCTTGTGTTCACATCCGAAATGAACGTCGGAGAACTGAAGGATGCGCCCCACTAGAGGCTGCCCTCAGCCGCCGGGGGCAGGGGGGCCAGCGCCTTGAAGGCTTTGGGAATGAAGCGGATCACGGCGTCTGATTTCAACAGGATCGGCTCGCCGTCAATAACGGCGGGAATCTTGGAGCGGGCCCGCACCTCGATCAGCTTGGCGGGCCGGGTCGAGACGGCGGGGTCATGACGCCAGTCGCTGAACAGGGCGGTGGCGGCCAGACGGAAGGCCTGGGACGTGTCCGACGGGTCCATGGCGGCGGCTTCCAGGCCGATGGGATCCTCCATCGCCTTGGAGATCATCGGGCTGATCAGGACCAAGGCCTCGGTGCGGCGCTTCTCGCCGCCGTCCAGCCTGAAGCGCAGACGACCGGAGAAGGCGCGCTTCAACGCCCGCCGCGCATATTGAACGGCCAGCTTGACCTTGCCGGTTCGAATGGCCTCGCGCGCAGGCGCCCATAGGGCCGGCGACCCAAGAATGGCGGCGCAATAGAAATATTCGCCCTGCACCTCGCCGCCCGAGACCGGCTGAGACGCGCCTTCCTCCAGCGCCAGCTTCAACGCCGCCTTCCAGTCAGCCGTGCCGTACAGGGCCTTGGGCAGCATGTTCATGGTGCCGCCGGGCAAGGGGGCGATCATCGGCCCATCCGGCTTGGCCTTGGTGGCGACGGAACGGGCGGTGCCGTCACCCGCCAGCACCAGAATGGCGTCCGGCTTGGCCGCGAAGGCGTCATCTATGGACTGCTCGAAGTTTGCGCCGTCCAGCGTCAGCACCGTGGCGTCCAGATCATAGTCGGCCAGGATCGCCTTGGCCTCATCGGCGGCCCGCGGCCCCACGCTGCCGGACAGGGGATTGACCAGCATCACCACACGCTTCAGGGCGACGTGTGGGCTCAGGGCGGGACGGTCGTCCGCGCGTGCGGCCGGATCAGGTGTCAGGGTGTCGCTCATGCGGGACGAACGTCTCTCCGAGATTGCCGTTCCGTCTAAGCTTGGCTTTTAGGACTGATTGTCGCAGCGAAGATTTCATGGCCGTCGCCCGCTTCGCGCGGCGCACCGTTTTTCGCGCAACCTCATGTCCGCCAGCGCATTTCATTAAAGATAGTACAGGCTTTTGAACTCGCCTCGTCAGGGAACCGGAGCCATAATCCAGCGTTCCCCCCTTCGGGGCGGACAAACGGGACAAGAGGATTCCACCATGAACAAGGCCATCATCGCGATTGCCGGCGCCGGTCTGCTGGCTTCGGCCTGCGCCAGCGACCCTTACGGCTATAACAACAGCGGCCCGAACCAGGCTGTCCGTCAGGGCGCCGTCGGTGCAGGCCTAGGCGCTGTCGCCGGCGCCATCATCGGCAACAACGTCGGCAGCGGCAATGCAGCGACGGGCGCCCTGCTCGGCGCAGCTGTCGGCGGCGCAGCGGGCGCCATCCGCGGCTCCAGCCAGGACCGCAACAACCAACAGCGCTACCGCGACAACCAAGGCCGCTACTACTACTGCTACGACAACCGTCAGGACGAGTGCTACTGGGATAACGGTCAGCGCCGCTATTGATCGGCCTGTCGATTTCGGCGCTCGCGTCGGAATGACATTCCAGGGGCGGCTCGTCGACGGCGGGCCGCCCTTTTTCATGCTGGGATAGGGAGTGGGGATGAATACGGGTTTCAAGGTGGTGATGCTGGCGGGCGTGGTCCTGGCGGCCTGTGCGCCGACGCCGAAAAGGACGACGCTGGTGGTGGGCGAGTCGAGCTGCGCGCCGATCAGTTTCGATGTCTATTTCGTGGAGAATCAGGCGCGGCTGACGGACGCGGCGACCACGGCGATAGACGCCGCCGCCAATCAGATCAGCAACTGCAGCGTCCGCAGCGTGAAAGTCGTGGGGCTGGCCGATAATGTCGGAGCGCCAGAAGCCAATCTGACCCTGTCGCAGCGGCGGGCGCGGGCGGCGGCCATGGCCCTGGTTTCGCGCGGCCTGCCGGCCCCGGCGTTTGACGTGACGGCGGCGGGGGATGCGGGAGCGGTGACGGCCGAGGGGCTGGACGAGCCGCTGCGCCGCCGGGCTTCGGTGGTGATCGACGCCCATCCGCGTTGACGCGACGCAGCGTCGCCATGGATCGCGAGCGCGTAAGGGCTTAAGGCTGGACGGGTAGCTGACCGGATATTTGTCTTGCGCCTGCCTGCCGTCCTCCTCGCCGCCCTTGCCCTGCTGTCTTTTGCCGTCGCAGCGCCCGAAAGGGCTGCGGCCCAGATCGTCAGCCGAACCGAAGCCCCCGCCGCCGCTGATGTCGCGCCGGGGCCAAAGAAGGCTGACAATATCGAGGCCGAGCTTGTGCCCCTGTCGAGCTGGGCCGCGCCCGGTTCGACGGTGGTGGTCGCGGTTCGTCAGCAGATCGCGCCCGGCTGGCACACCTACTGGCGCAATCCGGGTGATTCCGGCGGTCCGACGACCCTGGACTGGACCCTGCCCGAAGGGGTGAAGGCGGGCGCGATCACCTGGCCCCTGCCGGAACGCCAACGCCTGCTGAGCCTGATCAACTATGGCTATTCCGGCGAGGTCTATCTGCCGGTGACGATCGAGGTCCCGGCCTCGGCCCGGCCGGGAGCCAGCCTGCCGCTGATCGCCGACGCCCTGTTCCTCGTGTGCAGCGACCAGATGTGCGTGCCCGTGCCGATGCAACTGCGGCTGGACCTGCCGGTGCGCGAGGGAACGCCGCCGCTGGATGCGGAACACGGCGCGGCGGTTCAGGCGGTGCTGGAGGCGGCGCCGCGTCCCGCAGGCATAGACGCCGCCATTTCCCTGTCGAACGGCGTCCTGACCCTGAGCGCCACGGGCGGACCGCTGGCGGGCGCCAAGATCGGCCGCGCCCATTTCTTCCCGTTCGAAGGCGGGATCATCGACCATGCGGCCGACCAGACCGGCCAGCGCGGCGCCAACGGCCTGACCCTGTCGCTGGCCCAGGGCGGCGAGATCCGCGCCACAGGGCTGAAGGGCCCGATCTCGGGCGTTCTGGCCACCGACATCGGCGCCTGGGAGATCACCGCCAATCCCGGCCCTGCGCTGGCGGGGGCATCGGGGCAGGGCGCCCTGTCCGGCGAGGCGGGCGGCGGCAAGGCGTCGTCGGCCCTGGACGCCGCAGCCATAGTTCAGGCGGCCCTGTTCGCCCTGATCGGCGGGCTGATCCTGAACCTGATGCCCTGCGTCTTCCCCATTCTGGCGATGAAGGCCGCGTCCCTGGCCGCCACCGCCCATCAGGCCAGAGAGGCGCGCCGCGACGGCCTGCTGTTCGGCCTGGGCGTGCTGGTCACCTTCCTGATCCTGGCGGGGCTGCTGCTGGCCTTGCGTGCGGGCGGCGAGGCCGTCGGCTGGGGCTTCCAGCTGCAGTCGCCCGCCGTCATCGCGGGTCTGTCCCTGCTGATGCTGGCCGTGGGTCTGAACCTGTCCGGCGTCTTCCAGATCGGCGCGGGTCTGCAGGGTGCGGGTTCGGGGCGTCTGTCGCGACTGTCGGGCGGAGCGGGAGCCTTCTTCACGGGCGTGCTGGCCGTTGTGGTCGCGGCGCCCTGCACGGCGCCCTTCATGGCGGCGGCGCTGGGTGCGGCATTGCTGATGCCCTGGCCCGCCGCCCTGCTGGTCTTCTTGATGCTGGGTCTGGGTCTGGCCCTTCCCTATGTGGCGATCAGCTTCTCGCCCGGCCTGCTGCGGCGCTTCCCGCGTCCGGGGCCGTGGATGGACCGGCTCAAGGGCCTCTTGGCCTTCCCCATGTATGGGGCGGCCCTGTGGCTGGCCTGGGTGTTCTCGCGCCAGACCGGAGCCGATGGTCTGGGCCTGCTGCTGATCGCGGGCCTGACGGCGGCGCTGGGCCTGTGGCTGTTCGGCCTGACCCAGACCGAGCGGGCGCATGGCCGCAAAGGCCTGATCGCCGGTCTGGCCGCTGTCGTCGTCCTGGTCGCGACCCTGGGTCTGGCGGTTCTGGCGGGCGGCTCGCCGGTGGTGGACAGCGCCTCAAGCGAAGGCCGGGCCCTGTCAGCCCAGCCCTGGTCCGCCGAGGCGGTCGAGGCGGCGCAGGGGCAGGGGCGTCCGGTTCTGGTCAACTTCACCGCCGACTGGTGCGTGACCTGCAAGATCAATGAGCGCGCCGCCCTGTCTTCGCCACGCGTGGCCCAGGCGCTGGAGCAGGCCAACGCCGTCTATCTGGTGGGCGACTGGACCCGGCGCGACGACGCCATCACCCATGAGCTGGAGCGGCGCGGGCGCTCGGGCGTGCCGCTGTACCTGATGTATCCGGCGGGCGGCGGAGAGCCGCGCATATTGCCGCAGCTGCTGACGGAAGGCGTGGTGTTAGACTCCCTGAAGTCGGCGCGCTGACGCCGACCCTGAACATGGGGGAGTGTCTGAATGCTACGCCGTCTGTTTGTTGTCGCCGCCTCTGCGGCGTTGTTAGCCGCCTGCCAGCCGCAGGCCTCGGCGCCCGCCGCTGAAAACGCATCCGCACCGGCTGCGGCTCAAGAGGGGCTGGCCCCCGCCTTCACCCTGGTCGACGCCGACGGGGTTCAGCGTTCGCTGGCCGACTTCCGGGGCAAGACCGTGGTTCTGGAATGGACCAACGAGGGCTGTCCCTATGTCCAGAAACACTACACCGGCGCGATGCAGGCCCTGCAGCGCGAGGCCCAGGCCGACGGGGTGGTCTGGCTGACCATCGTCTCGTCGGCGCCGGGCACGCAAGGCTTTGTCGAGGGCGACACGGCCCGCGCCTACAAGGCCAAGCACCAGTCGGCCTATGCCCATCTGCTGCTGGACCCGACCGGCGAGGTCGGCAAACTGTATGGCGCCAAGACGACGCCGGACATGCGGGTGATCGACGCCCAGGGGCGCCTGGTCTTCGAAGGCGGCATCGACGACCGTCCGACCAGCAAGGTCGAGGATCTGGAAGGGGCGAACAACTTCGTCCGCGCCGTGCTGGAGGATGTGAAGGCCGAACGCCCGGTCCGCACCGCCTTCGCCCAGCCCTATGGCTGCGCGATCAAATACCCGGAGACGGTGACGGGGTAGGCCAAGTCTCTCCCTCCCCGCAGGGGGAGGGAGAGGTTTGTCGACAGAGTCGGATTTTTCCCACTTTGTGTGTATGAGCCGCCGCCATGCCCTTCACCGCGACCGTCCTGACCATGTTCCCCGACGCCTTTCCCGGCCCGCTCGGCGTGTCGCTGATCGGCACGGCCTGGCGCGAGAGGGGGCTGTGGGCGCTTGAAACGGTTGACATCCGCGCCTTTTCCACAGATACGCGCGGCTTCCTGGACGACACTCCTGCGGGTGGCGGGCCAGGTGCTGTGCTTAAGGCGGACGTTGTGGCTCGGGCGGTCGATAGCCTGTCGGGACCAAAGCGGCCGCTTTTGTACATGAGCGCCAGGGGCAGGCCCCTGACCCAGGCGCGCGTCAAGGAATGGGTCTCACCTGAAAAGGGTGGGGCCGACGGGATCGTCGTGCTGTGCGGCCGTTTCGAGGGGGTGGACCAGCGGGTGCTTGACGCACGCGGGTTCGAGGAGGTCTCGGTCGGAGACGCGGTTCTCGCCGGTGGCGAGGCGGCGGCTATGGTCGCGATCGAGGCGTGCGTAAGACTGATCCCCGGCGTGCTCGGCTCAGGCGACAGCCTGTCGTCGGAAAGCTTCGAGGATGGGCTTCTGGAACACCCGCAGTACACGCGGCCGCGGACGTTCGAGGGGCTGGATATTCCCGAAGTGCTGCTGTCGGGCGACCACAAGAAGGTCGACCAATGGCGTCAGGCGCAACGGGAGCTAACGACGCGAGAGAGACGTCCAGACCTCTGGGCGGCCCATCTCGCCAAATCACAGGTAAAGAGCGCAAAGCTCGAGGAGAAATAGAATGAATATCGTTCAGCAGATCGCTGCCGAAGAAAAAGCCCGCGTTCTGGGCGACCGCAAGATCCCGGACTTCCAGCCCGGCGACACCCTGCGCGTCAACGTGAAGATCAAGGAAGGCGAGCGCGAGCGCGTTCAGGCCTTCGAAGGCGTCTGCATCGCCCGTGACGGCGGCGGCGTGAACGAGACCTTCACGGTCCGCAAGATTTCGTTCGGCGAAGGCGTCGAGCGCAAGTTCCCCATCCTGTCGCCGAACGTCGAGTCGATCGAAGTGAAGCGCCGCGGCGTCGTGCGTCGCGCCAAGCTGTACTACCTGCGCGACCGTCGCGGTAAGTCGGCGCGCATCGCCGAGCGTCAGACGGTTCGTCCGGCCAAGGGCGCCGTCGTTCCGGTCACCGGATCGGCCGACAAGCCCAGCGAAGAAGCATAAATCCTGCTTCTGACGGAATAGACGAAGGCCCCGGCGATCACGCCGGGGCCTTTTTCTTTGGACGATGCGGATCCGCTAGTTCGGAAACAGCGGGTTGGAGGCGTCGCGCTGGCCCTCCAGGCTGTGTTTCAGCCCCTCCATCTGATCGTGCCCGGTCTTGATCGCGGCATAGGCGCGGCGAATGATCTCGCGCGTGGTGGCCGAGATGGCGCCGTCCTCCAGCGACTTCTCGAACTTGTCGGCGATGAAGTTCTCGCCGCTGTTGATCGAGCCGACGACGGAATCATCATTGCGCAGCAGGGCGTGTTTCACGTCCAGAAACGCACGGTGCGCCTTGGCCAGAATGGAGCCGGACGATTCCGGATCACCGCCCAGGCCGCGCACGGCGGCGGACAGGTCGTCGACCACCTTGGCGCGTTCAGCGCTGCGGCGTTCGAACAGGTCGCGATAATGGGCGTCCTGGGTTTCCCCGGCGGCTTCGCGATAACCGTCGGCGCTGTCCAGCGTGGTTTCGATCAGTCCGTTCAATACCTTGATGTCGTGGGCGTTGGGATTGCTCATCTCGTCGTCCTTCGGCGTTCAGCCTTCCGCAAATGCGGTCAAACGGCGAAATGGACAGAGGCGGCGAAGGTTGCCGCCCACGCCATCAAAACAAGGTCACAGCTTGGTGCGCAGCGACCAGAGTTCAGGGAAGCAGCGCTTGGTCAGGGTCGAGGCCAGATAGGCCGCCCCTTCCGTCCCGCCCGTCCCACGACGACGACCGATGATCCGCTCGACCGTGACTACATGCTTGTGCCGCCAGGTCAGCAGGGCGTCGTCCAGATCGACCAGCTTCTCGGCCAGCTGATACAGGGGCCACCAGCGTTCGGTGTCGCGATAAACCTCCAGCCAGGCCGCCTCGACCGCCTCTGACGGCTCATAGGGCTGGGTCACGTCGCGGTTCAGCACCGAGACGGGCACAGGCAGGCCCGCGATGGCCAGTTGGGCCAGGGCGTCGTCATACAGGCTGGACGCGGCGATGGCGGCCTTCAGAGCCTCATGGGCCTGGGGCCGGTCGACGTGGAACTTCAGGAAGCTGGAGTCCTTCAGGCCCAGCATGGCCTCGAACCGGCGGAACTGGTCGCTCTGGAAACCGGAGGACGAGCCGAGCGAACCCCGGAACCGCAGATAGTCCGACGGGGTCATGGTCGACAGGATGTCCCAGCTCTGGGTCATCACCGCCTGGATGCGCGACACCCGCGCCAGGCTCTTGTAGGCGGGCACCAGATCGCCGCTGCGCACCATGGTCTGGGCCAGGGCCACCTCGTGCAGAATCTGCTTGAGCCACAGCTCCTTGGTCTGGTGGATGACGACGAACAGCATCTCGTCGTGTTCGTCCGACAGCGGGTGCTGGGCCGAAAGCAGGTCGTCCAACGCCAGATAACCGGCGTAGGTGATGTCGCTGGATTGGGTCATGCCTAGCCTATCGCCCGCAAGGGGATGGCGCGCAAGTCGGGCTTAGTGCTGGCCCGGCGCCTGAGGCTGGGGTTGGGCGGTCGCATTGGCGGCGATCTGGCGGCCCGCGTCGAAGGCGTCGCGCGCGCCTTTGTAGATGAAGCCGTAGGTTGGATAGACGGTGGTGCCCAGGCCGTTGATCGGGTTGTACCAGACCTTGACCTGCGACCAGTCGTTGGCGGGCGAGACGTCGACGACGGTGACATTCTCCTCGACCTTGCCGCGGCTGCCGCCCCAGTTAGCGTGGGTCACGCGGACCACGCGGTCGGTCAGGATGTCGGAGACGACGGCGACGTGGCCCCGGCTCATGCGGCCCTCGGGGCGGAAGACCAGGACCGAGCCCGTTTCAGGCGCCTTGCCGGTGCGGAAGTTGGAGGTGGCCTGACGCCACCAGGTCCAGGCGTCGCCGAAGATGTTGATGCCCGAGAACATGCGCGCGAAGGTCACGCACTGCCAATACGGCTCGCTGGCGTTCGCGGCGGATGGGACGGCGCCCAGCGTGACGAAACCTAGGGTCGCTGCAACCGCAGCGGCTTTGAGCCGTTTAAACATGCTGTAACTGTATGCTGCCCGTCGTTGTGGCGGTTACACCACACCACGTCAGGATTGAAAAACCCTTTCCGGCGTATCGTCGTTGGATTTTTTCTGACTTGACGACTTTTTCCGCCGATCGGCCATCCCTCGCAAAGCCTTGCGGGCCGGGCGTTCGACCAGGTGATAGGACACCGCCGCCACGACCGGCAAAAGCGCCAGAATCGCCAACCACACAAAAATGTGAAGTTGCTTGTCCGGGGCGTCCGTCAGCTTGGCCGCGAGATTGATCGACAGCAGCTTCCACGGCACGCAGACCATATAGACCGAATAGCTGATCTCCCCCAGATAGACGGCGGGTCTGGACGCCAGCACCCCGGCCCGTTCGTTCGGCAGCGAAGCCAATGACAGGATCAGCGCGCCCGCGAACAGGACGGTGATCCCGTCCCACAGGCCCAGGGCGGCGCTCAGGATCATCAGGGCGAAGGAGGCCGCCGACGCCGTCCACGGCGCCTTCAGCGGGGCCTTACGGTAAACCAGGTACAGGGCGCAGCCCAGGGCGAAGCAAGGCACGATCCGCAGCGCGCCCCAGCGGAAGGTCGCCTCGGTCAGGGGGAAGCCCGCAACCTGTTCGAACACGAAATAGAGCACGGTCAGGAAGGCCGCCGCCCCCACGACCGCCGCCACCGGCTTGTCGCGCAGCCGCCAGAAGACAAAGGCGAACAGGGGGAAGCACAGATAGGCGAACCATTCCGCCGAAATCGACCAGGACGGATGGTTCCACCCCGCCACCGGCGCCAGCCCCCAGGCGTGCAGCATCAGCAGATTGGCCGGCAGCGCGGGCCAGCTCAGCACATTGCCGTCCACGCTCATGCCCGCGATCAGGGCCGCGGCGGCCAGAAGCCCCACCCCGATCAGGGTCGCCAGATGCAGCGGATAGACCCGCGCGATCCGCGCCCACAGGAAGCCGCGATACGAGAACTGCTTCTCGCCCGCCGCCTGCAGATAGACGTGGCTGAGAATGAAGCCGGACAGGACGAAGAACAGTTCGACCCCCAGATAGCCCTTGTCCACCAGGCCGGACCGCTCGGCGCCCGCCAGGTTTTCCCAGAAGGTGTAGATGGCCACCCAGATCGCCGCGCCGAAGCGCAGGGCTGTGATGGGGCGAAGATCAGCAGGTGTCTGGACGGGGGTCATGGTCTCACCTTGGCACGACAGCCTTTTCGAACCGTGAAGGCGCGCAAAGGTTGTGCCTGAGGCGAGCCCCCGGCCTTCAGATCAGCGGCGGACGGGACATTCGACCCGTCCGAGCCCCGCTTGCGACGCCTCCATGGGGATCGGCAAGGGGCGCATCCGGCGGCGCGGCTGGCGACGCTGGATCGTGCGGGCGATCAGGGCGATCTCGTCCACCCATCCCCACACGGGTTCCTTATGTGTGCGGTGCATTTCTTCCATGGCTTGATCTCCTTTCCTGTCGCCATATTGGGCTTGACGCGGAGGTCTGACAAACGAGACCATGGCGGCGACACATAAGGCCAGCCTATGTCAGACAGTCTTTCCCGCATTCCCCTGGACGCCCTGCGCGTGTTCGAGGCGGCGGCGCGCCTGCTCAGCTTCACCCGCGCCGCCGAGGCCCTGGGCATGACCCAGGCCGCCGTCAGCTGGCGCATCCGTGATCTGGAGGAGCGGCTGGGCCGCGCCCTGTTCGTGCGCGGCGCCCGTCAGGTGGCCCTGACGCCGGAGGGCGAACGGCTGGGCTCGGCGGCGACCGAGGCCATCAGCCTGCTGCGCCGCGCGGTGACGGAGGTCACCGACGCCGATCAGGGCGTGCTGGCCATCACCACGCTGCAGACCATGGCGACCCAGTGGCTGGCGACGCGGCTGGGCGGCTTCCAGCTGGCCAATCCCGATCTGGCGGTGCGGGTCGACACCAGCGCCACCCTGTCCACCCTGGGCGGCGACGGGCTGGATCTGGCGATCCGGTTCGGTTCAGGCCGCTGGCCGGGTCTGGAGAGCCGCTTTCTGATGCCGGGCGTCTTCACCCCGCTGTGCACCCCCGCCATGCGCGACCGGCTGAAGCTGACGCGGCCTGAAGACCTCAAACACGCCCATCTGATCGGCGAACCGACGGAATGGACCGCCTGGTTCGCCGCCGCCGGGGTCGCGCCCGCCGACACCGCCGCTCCGCCCCGCCTGACCGCCGACAATCAGGCGATGGAGGTCGCCGCCGCCATGGGCGATCAGGGCGTCGCCCTGGGGTCGCCCATTCTCTATGCGCGCGAAATCGAGCAGGGCCTTCTGGCGCGCCCCCTCACCCAGACCATCGCCCTGGCCGAGGGTTACTGGGTCTGCTACCCGCCCGGCCGCCGCCTTCAGCCCAAGATCGCCCGCTTCCGCGACTGGATTCTGGCCACCGCCCGCGACGACCCCCGCGTGGTCGAAGGCGCCCGTCTGGCCGGGCGTGAGATCGGTGAAGCGGGCGGCTGAACAAACAAAAAGGGCGGAGCCTTGCGGCCCCGCCCTTCTGCATTTCAGCAACGGTTGGCTTGGACTTAGAAGTCCATGCCGCCCATGCCGCCCATGCCGCCCATGTCGGGAGCAGCAGCGCCGCCGCCCTTCTTGGGTGCGTCAGCGACAGCGGCTTCCGTCGTGATCAGGATGCCGGCGACCGAAGCGGCGTCCTGCAGAGCCGTGCGGACGACCTTGGCGGGGTCGATGACGCCCATCTTGACCAGATCGCCGTATTCTTCGGTCTGGGCGTTGAAGCCGAACGAGGCTTCGTTGTTCTCCAGCACCTTGCCGACGACGATCGAACCTTCGACGCCTGCGTTTTCCGAGATCTGACGGATCGGAGCCTGCAGGGCGCGACGGATGATGGCGATGCCGGCGTTCTGGTCGGCGTTGTCGCCCTTGACGTCAGCCAGGATCTTCGACGCCTTCAGCAGCGCAATGCCGCCGCCGGGAACGATGCCTTCGTCAGCCGCGGCGCGCGTGGCGTTCAGGGCGTCGTCGACGCGATCCTTCTTTTCCTTCACTTCGACTTCGGTCGAACCGCCGACGCGGAGAACCGCGACGCCGCCGGCCAGCTTGGCCAGACGTTCCTGCAGCTTTTCCTTGTCGTAGTCGGACGTGGTGTCTTCGATCTGGCGCTTGATCTGGGCCACGCGGGCTTCGATCTCTTCCTTGCCGCCAACGCCTTCGACGATGGTGGTGTCTTCCTTGGTGATCGAGACCTTCTTGGCCTTGCCGAGCATGTCCAGCGTGACCGACTCAAGCTTGATGCCCAGGTCTTCCGAGATGACCTGGCCGCCCGTCAGGATGGCGATGTCTTCCAGCATGGCCTTGCGGCGGTCGCCGAAGCCCGGAGCCTTGACGGCGGCGACGCGCAGGCCGCCGCGCAGCTTGTTGACGACCAGGGTCGCCAGGGCTTCGCCTTCGATGTCCTCAGCGATGATCAGCAGCGGACGACCCGACTGCACCACGGCTTCCAGGATCGGCAGCATGGCCTGCAGCGAGGTCAGCTTCTTCTCGAACAGCAGGATGAGCGGCTCTTCGAGGACGGCCTCCATCTTGTCTGCGTTGGTGATGAAGTAGGGCGACAGGTAGCCGCGGTCGAACTGCATGCCTTCGACGACGTCGACGGTGGTGTCGGCGGTCTTGGCTTCTTCGACGGTGATCACGCCCTCGTTGCCGACCTTGGCCATCGCCTGAGCGATCAGCTCACCGATTTCCGAGTCGCCGTTGGCCGAGATGGTGCCGACCTGCGCGATTTCCGAGTTGTTGGAGACCGGCTTGGAGTTCGACTTGATCTCTTCCAGCACCAGGCCGACGGCCTTGTCGATGCCGCGCTTCAGGTCCATCGGGTTCATGCCGGCGGCGACGGCCTTCAGGCCCTCTTGCACGATGGCCTGAGCCAGGACGGTTGCGGTGGTGGTGCCGTCGCCCGCCTTGTCGTTCGTCTTCGAAGCGACTTCGCGGATCATCTGGGCGCCCATGTTCTCGAAGGCGTCTTCCAGCTCGATCTCTTTGGCGACCGAAACGCCGTCCTTGGTCGAGCGCGGGGCGCCGAAGGACTTCTGGATCACGACGTTGCGGCCCTTGGGACCCAGGGTCACCTTGACGGCGTTGGCCAGGACGTTGACGCCGCGCAGCATCTTGTCGCGCGCGTCGGTGTTGAACTGTACGATTTTAGCGGCCATGCGGGCTGCTCCTATCTAGGATTTTATTGAAGAAGGTCGTCGACGCGGGTGCTTAGGACAGCACGCCCAGAACGTCGGATTCCTTCATGATGATCAGGTCTTCGCCGTCGATCTTCACTTCCGTGCCCGACCACTTGCCGAACAGGATGCGGTCGCCAGCCTTCAGTTCCAGAGCATTGACCTTGCCGCTGTCGTCGCGGGCGCCCGGGCCGACGGAGACGACTTCGCCTTCCTGCGGCTTTTCCTTGGCGGTGTCGGGGATGATGATCCCGCCCTTGGTCTTGGATTCTTCTTCAACGCGCTTGACCAGCACGCGGTCGCCGAGCGGACGAAACGCCATCGGACTTCTCCCTGATGAAACCCCCGAAATCGGGGCGTTCTGAAACGGTGAGCGGCGCCCTCGCGATCGCCGTTTTGGCAGCCGACCGGCGAGAGTGCTAACGCATCGGGCAAGTAGGGGGGCGGTGTGGCGCCGTCAAGACGATGGCGGCAAACAAACCGCCGCACCCCGACGCCAGGGACGCGGATTTGATGCGCCCGCCGCGCCTGACACCCTTTCAGGCGATGAACTGAAGATGAACGTGCGCCTCAGCAGCACGTTCAGACGGCGCCCCTTAAAAGAAGATCAGACTATCGGTCATGAACAGCGTGTTCGACCGGTTCACCGTTTCAGAGGAGACAGCGCCGTGAAGACCATCAGCAAGATCGCCGCCACCGCCTTCGTTCCGCTCATGGCTGTCACCATCATGGCCGCCAGCCCCGCCGACGCCCAGAGCCGCTACCGCGACTATCGCGACAACGGCCATAACGGCCGCGACGACACAGGCCGCAACGCCCTGCTGGGCGCCGCCATCGGCGGCATCGCCGGGGCCATCTACGGCAATGGCGACGGCAGCTATGTCGCAGGCGGCGCCCTGGCCGGCGCGGCCCTGGGCGCCGTGGCCTCCAACCGCGGCTCCAACTGCGAATATTACCGCGGCGGCCAGTGCTACCGGAACCAGGGCCACTGGGAGCGTGAGCACGGCATCAACAGCCGCAACGGCGGCTACGACTACCGCTACGGCCCCGACCGCCGCGACTATCGCTACGACCGTCGGGACTATGGCCGCGATAACCGCCGCGACTACCGTTACGACCGCCGCTGGTAAGCGACGACAGGTCGAGAATGAAGAAAGGGCGCTCCGCAGGGAGCGCCCTTTTTCGTTGCTAGTTCATCAGACGGGTCATCAGGGCGGCGGTGGACGGGTCCAGATCGGCGGACGGGCCGCCTGCGTGGACGTCCTTCAGGATCGCCTTGGCCAGCACCTTGCCCAGTTCGACGCCCCACTGGTCGAAGCTGTTGATGTCCCAGATCAGCCCCTCGACGAAGGTCTTGTGCTCATAAAGCGCGATCAGGGCGCCCAGCGCCTGCGGCGTCAGTCGGTCCATGACGATGGCGGTCGAGGGGCGGTCGCCGGTGAAGGTGCGGTGGGTCGACAGCCGGGTCGCCTCTTCTTCCGACAAGCCCTGCGCCAGACCTTCGGCCTTGGCGGCCTCGGTCGTCTTGCCCACCATCAAGGCCTGGCCCTGAGCCAGGGCGTTGGACCAGAGCGGCGATTCAGAAGGCGATTCCGGCGCGTCCTCATGGGTGCGGGCCACGATCACGAACTCGGCGGGCACGACCTGAGGTCCCTGGTGGATCTGCTGGAAGAAGGCGTGCTGGCCGTTGGTGCCGGGTTCGCCGAACACCACCGGGCAGGTCTGGCGCGTGACGGGGGTGCCATCGCGATGCACCCGCTTGCCGTTCGATTCCATCTCCAGCTGCTGCAGGAAGGACGGCAGGCGGCGCAGCGCATGGGCGTAGGGCGCAACCGTCCGCGCCGGACGGTTCAGACCATCGACATTGAACACCTGGGCCAGGGCCAGCAGCACCGGCGCATTCTTCTCCAGCGGCGCCGAGGCGAAATGGTCGTCCATCGCCGACGCGCCGTCCAGCAGGCCCTGGAACACATCCCAGCCCAGGGCGATGGCGCAGCTCAGGCTGACCGCCGACCACAGCGAATACCGCCCGCCGACCCAGTCCCGGAACGCAAATGTGCGGCCGCAGCCGAACTGGGCCGCCTTGTCCGGCGCCGCCGTCACGCCGATGAAATGCCTGGTCATCCCGTCCGCAGGCAGGGCCGCCGCCAGCCAGGCCTTGGCCGCCTCGGCGTTGGCCAGGGTCTCCTGCGTGGTGAAGGTCTTGGACACCACCACCACCAGCGTCGTCTCGGGGTCCAGCCCGGTCAGGGCCTCGGCCATGTCGCGCGGGTCGATATTGGCCACGAATCTCAGGTCGATGGCCGGGTCCAGCGGGCGAAGCGCGTCCCAGATCACGCGCGGCCCCAGATCCGATCCGCCGATGCCCACATGGACGATGGCCTCAAACCGCTTGCCCGTGGCCCCGGCCTCAGCGCCCGCGCGCACAGCCTCGGCATAGGTTTTCATCTCGGCCCGCACGGCGTCCACTTCCGCCGACACCGGCTCGCCCAGAGCCTTGAAGTCCGCCCCGACCGGCGCGCGCAGGGCCGGATGCAGCACCGCGCGGCCTTCCGTCAGATTGACCGCCTCACCCGCGAACAGGGCCGCGCGCCGTCCCTCGACATCGCTGGCGCGCGCCAGATCGAGGCAGGCGTCGAACGCCTCACGCGTCCAGCTCTGTTTCGACAGGTCCAGATACAGGCCTGCCGCCTCGACCGACATTCGCGTCAGACGGTCGGGATCGGCGGCGAACTGATCGACAATGCGCGTGCGCGCCGTCTCGGCTGCGGTGCGGTCGAAGGTCGTCCAGGCGTCGGCGCGCGTCATCAGGCAGTCCTCTGGGGAGCGAAGAAGGTAAACTCTCGTTTACGGCTCAGGGTTACACCCGTTCAACGTCCTAGCCGACGATGAAACAGGAAGTCAGCCCATGTCCTGCGGCCTTGCTCTCACAATCGCCCTGGCGATGTCCAATCCTGCTGTGGCGCTTGCCGCCGAACAGCCCCCCGCAGCGGTCGGCGCGCCCGTCTCGGTGGCGGGCGAGCCGCTGTTCGCCGACATCATCGCCCGCTCCGGCGCGTTGAAGTCCGTCGTCGACGGCTGGTCCGCCTCCAAGGCCGCCGATGACGCCGTCTTCTTCACCAGCCAGGCCTTCACCGGCTTCAAGACCCAGGCCGACGCCTTGGCCGATCTGGACATGCAGGGCCACCTGATCCTGAAGGAGCGCGGCACCGACGGCGACCTGAAATGCATCCTGCGCGGCATCTCCGAGGACATTCCCAAGAAGATCGCCGCCGTCCAGGCCGCAGCCACCCCCGCCGAGCGCGCCGTGGCCCTGTCGGAGCTGTCCTATCTGCTGAACGACAACGTCGAAGTCATCACCGCCCCGCCGCAGCCGGAAGTCTGAGGCTCTAGTCGAAATGCCTCCCTCCCCCGAAAGGGAGGGAGAGGCCGTTCAGTTCGTCGGTGCGCCGCCGCCGGCTGCGATCCAGGCGTTGACCTGATCCTCCAGCACGTCCAGCGGCACGGAGCCGGAACCCAGCACAACGGCGTGGAAGTCCTTGATGTCGAAGCGGTCGCCCAGGGACGCACGGGCCTTGTCGCGCAGTTCCTCGATCTTCAGTTCGCCGATCTTGTAGCTGGTCGCCTGGCCGGGGTTGGTGATGTAGCGCTCGACTTCCTTGACGATGTCGCGCTCCGACAGCAGCGAGTTCTGGCGGAAATAATCGATCGCCTGTTCACGGCTCCAGCGTTTGGCGTGCAGGCCCGTGTCGGTCACCAGACGCACCGCTCGCCACAGCTCGGTCGAGAGACGGCCGAAGTCGGAATAGGGGTCCTGATAGAAGCCCATCTCCTTGCCCAGACGCTCTGCATAAAGTCCCCAACCCTCGGCGTATGCGCCGTATCCGCCGAAACGGCGGAAGCGCGGCAGGCCTTCGATCTCCTGGGCGTAGGCGATCTGGAAATGGTGGCCCGGCGCGCCCTCGTGATAGCTGATGCCCTCGATCTGGGGCTTCAGGACCTGGGTCATGTCCGACAGGTTCACGTAATAGATGCCGGGGCGCGAACCGTCAGGGGCGGGGGCGTTATAGAAGGCGATGGCCGCCGTCGCCTCGCGGAAGGGTTCAACCGCGCGGACCTCCAGCGCGGCCTTGGGCAGGGTCGAGAACCACTGCGGCGCCACGTCCATCACCTGGGCGATGAAGGCGCGGGCGTCGGTCAGATACTGCTCCTTGCCCTCCGGCGTGTTCGGATACTGGAAGCGCGGATCGGTCTTCAGGAAGACGAAGAAGTCCTGCAGCGAGCCGTTGAAGCCGATCTGGGCCTTGACCGCCTCCATCTCGCGCTGGATGCGGGCGACCTCCTGCAGGCCCGTCTGGTGGATCTGGTCGGCGGTCAGGTCGGTCGTGGTCGAGAGCTGGAGGCGGGCGTTGTAATAGGCCTCGCCGTCCGGCAGGCGCCAGACGCCGGCGTCGCTGTCGGCTTGGGGCTGAACCTCGGTCAGGGCGGTCAGGACCGTCTCGAACCCGCGCTTGTAGGAGCCGGTCAGGGCGGTGCGGGCCGAGGCCAGCAGCCGGTCCTTGGCCGCCTGGTCCGTGTCGAGGGCAGCGACCTTCTTCTGGAAGTCGGCCCAGACCGGGTTGTCGGGGCCGGTGTCGAACGGGGCGCCGGTGATGACGTTGCGGGTGCTGTCCAGCGAGGGCTGGAAGACGAACCGGGGCGAGACGACGCCGGCGGCGGCGCGCGTCTTCAGGGTGGCGGCGACCTGATCCATCTGGCGTTCGGCGTCGTTCAGACGGGCCACATAGGCCTCGGCGTCCGAGACGCTGGCGACGCGGTGATTATTGATCAGGAAGATCGGCAGGCTGGTCGTCGGATTGCCCATGGCCGTGAACTGGAAGCTCCAGTTGCGCCACTGGTTGGAGGTGCGCGCCTGTTCGACGCCGTATTCGAACATCCGCCACGACAGTTTCGCCTGCGGGCTGAGCTTGGCCGGATCGAACTGGGCCTTCATCTGGGCCAGTTGCGCCTCCTGCAGCGCCAGGGCCCGGTCGGCGGCGGCGTCGGAGACATCATCCAGCTTGTCGTAGTCGGTCTTCAGGCCCAGGGCGGTCATTGACTGGGGACTGAGGGCGATGCGGGCCTGGAAGGCCTGTTCGAAGAAGGCGTTCAGCCGGGCGTCCTCGCTCTGGGCCGCTGCGGCCGGAGCGACAGGCGTGGTCTGGGCCAAGGCCGGCGCACCGGACAGGACGGCCATGACGGCCACGGACGAAATCAGGAAACGACGCATCAACAACCCCTCAGAAGCGAAGCGGGCAGCTTCGACGCCATCGGCGCCCGGCGCAATGGCCTGCGCCGTTTCGGCCTTGCGGTGTTCCGTCGCTGTCCGCCGCCGAGGCCATGCAACCGGAAACCGCGATCGGCGTTTCGACAGCTTGACCATACAAGAAGGGGTTCTCTCCATGCGCAAGATCATCGCTCTGTCCGTCGTCGCCGCCGCCCTGGCCGTGTCGGCCTGCAACACCATTTCCGGCGTCGGACGCGATGTGGCGGCGGCGGGTTCGGCTGTCAGCTCGACCGCCGAGAGCGCCAAGAAATAGTCGAGGCGAGCCCTGCCGACCGGCCGATCCTGCGGGAACAGTCGTTCTCGGCGCCGTCATCTGACGGTGTTATGCTCGGACTGACCTCAACAGGAGACGGACTATGGGCTTTCTCGACAACGTATTGAACGGTCTGGGCGATGACGCCGCGGGCGGTCTGGGCGATCTGCTGAAAGGGCAGGGCGGCGTCGGCGGTCTGGTGGAGAAATTCAACCAGGCCGGGCTCGGCGACGTGGTCGGCTCCTGGGTCGGCAAGGGCGCCAACGCCGCAATTTCGGCCGAGCAGATCCAGGCCGTCATCGGCCATGGCCCTATCGCCGACATCGCCGCCAAGATGGGCATCTCGCCGCAACAGGCCAGCGAAACCCTGGCCGGACTGTTGCCCGAGGCCATCGACCGGCTGACGCCGGGCGGTCAGACCGCCGGGGCCGATGACCTGTTGAACAAACTGCCGGGCGGTCTTGGCGGCCTGGGCGGAATGATCGGCGGCTTCCTCAAGCGCTGATGGACTTGGCCGCCTTGCGGGTTTCCAGCGTCAGCCTGATCCATTCCAGCGCGCAGAACAGCACGGCGATCAGACCCAGCGCGGCGGCGAACTGGAACATGGGCGCAAACCCTGCCCGATCCACCAGTTCGCCGAGCGGCGCCCGCCCCAGGGTGCCGATCAACAGGGCCAAAGAGGTGAAGACGGCGAACTGAACCGCGCCGAACAACCGGTTCGACAGCGCCGACAGATAGGCGACGAAGGCCGCGCCCGCAAAGCCGCCCGCGATGTTCTCGCCCGCGATGGCGGCCATCAGCCGGGCCAGGGGCTCGCCGACGCCGAAGGTTCCGAACAGGGCATAGAGGCCGGTGGCCCGCATGAAGGGGTCGATCACCGGCGCGCCCATCGCCAGATCCATCATCAGCAGATTGGTCGCGGCGCTGATGACGGCGCCGATCAGCAGGCAGGGCATGCGGCCGATGACCAGCAGGGCCCATCCGCCCAGCGCGATGCCCAGCAGGGTCATGAAGACGCCGAAGGTCTTTGAGGCCAGTGCGACCTCGGTCATGGTGTGGCCCAGGGCGCCGCCCTCTGTCCCCATATAGAAGGGATAGGCGAAAGGCCCCCACACGCCGTCGGTGATCCGATAGCTGAGGATCAGGCCCAGCACGATCACCGCGCCCCAGCCCAGACGTCCCATCAACTCGACCAGGGGCGCCAGAATGGCGTCATAGAACCGCTCGCCCAGGCCGCCGTGGGCGGCGGAGGCGGGGGCGACGGTCTTGCGCCCGCGCCAGACCAGGCCGCCCGCCAGGATAGCAGGCAGCAGAACGGCGGCGGCGACGATCAGCGGCCCCCAGGTCTGGATGAAGGTTCCGGCGCTGGGCGCGGGCGTGGTCGTCAGGGCTGAAACCATGAAACGGATCAACATGAAGGCGGCCCAGCCCCAGGCCGCAAGCGTGATGATCAGGGCCGCGCGGCGCAGGCCGGGCGTCGCAACCCGCTCCCGCGCGATCGCCTGAGCGGCCTCGCGCTCGGGTTCGGGGGCGATGAACGCGCCGATCAGGCCAAGGCCCATAAGCCCCGCGCCGATCAGGAAGGTCGAAGGCCAGCCCAGCACATCGGCCAGAATCAAGGCGCCCGCGCCGCCGACAAGGGCCGCCGTGCGGAAGCCCAGTTGATAGACTGCGGACAGCAGGTCCACCGGCGCGCGGTCGTCCGCCGCCTCGATCCGCCAGGTGTCGATGACGATATCCTGCGTCGCCGAGACGAAGGCGCCGACGGCGGCAGCCAGGGCCAGGGCGCCGATGGCGTTGCTGGCGGGGTGGGACACGGCGATGACGACGAAGGTCAGAGCCAGAATGATCTGGCAGACGATCATCCAGGATCGTCTCTGCCCCAATCGCCCGACGCCCGGCAGACGCAGACCGACAGCCGGGGACCACAGAAACTTGAAGGCGCCGAACAGGCCGACCCACGACAGGACGCCGATGGTGGCCACCGACACGTTCACCGCCGTCAACCACGCGTTCAACGTGCCGAACAGCATGGCGAAGGGCAGGCCGGAAGAGAAGCCCAGCAGCAGCATGGCCAGGGTGCGCCGCTCGCGGAAAGCGGCTTTCAGAACGCCCAGTCCCTTGGGTTGAGGTCGAAGCGCCGCGACCTCAGAAGCGGGCGTTGATGTCTGGTCGTTCATGCACGGCTCCGACGGCGTCCAAAACGCGGACGCCTGTATTCATCCGACCTTGGCGTGTCCGTCGGCGTTCGTCCAGCGGGCCAGAGCGGCGCGGAGCGAGGCGGCGTCCAGCGGCTTGACCAGATGGTCGTTCATTCCGGCCTCCAGACAGGCCCGGCGGTCCTCGGCGAAGGCGTTGGCGGTCAGGGCCAGGATGGGCGTCGAATCACCCGCGGTCCGGATGGCGCGCGCGGCGGCGGGGCCGTCCATGCCCGGCATGCGCATGTCCATGAAGACCAGATCATAACGGGCGCGGCTGACGGCCTCGACCGCCTCGGCGCCCGTGGCTGCGGTTTCGACAACGCAGCCCTCGCGGCGCAGCAGGGTGCGGGCCAGAAGGGCGCCGACCGGATTGTCTTCGGCTAAAAGCACCCGCGTGCCGGCGAAGCGGGCCGGGGCGACGCGGTCGTCTTCGGGCGAAGGGGCGGGGGCTGCGGCTTCGCTGGCGACGTCGCCGACGGCGGCCAGGACCCGCTCGACCAATGAGGCGCGGCGCAGGGGCTTGATCAGATAGCCGTGGAAGCCAGCGGACCGATAACGGGCGATCAGGTCACGCTCGGACGGTTTCAGCAGGATGATGGCGCGGCCCGTCTCGGGATGGGGCGCCAGCCCAGCTTTTGGCGCGCTGGCGTGATCGATCAGGGCGACCGGCGCGTCAGCCGCGACCAAGCCGCCGGAGGCCGCGATCTGTTCGACGGCGGCCGACAGGATGAAGGGGTGAGGCGAGCGCACGGCCACGGTCTGGCCCTCAAGCGGACGGCCGCGAGGCGCAGCGACGACATCGAACGGGGCGATGAAGCGGAAACGGGCGCCGGGGCCGTCGGGCCGATCCTCGACCTGGACGGATCCGTCCATGGCAGCGGCCAGTTTGCGCACGACCGCCAGACCCAGGCCCGCGCCGTCATGGCGCACGGCGTCCGACGAATCGGCATGGCCGAACTCCTCGAAGATGCGGTCGCGGGCTTCAGGGGCGACGCCCGGCCCGGTGTCGTCGACGATGAAGGCCAGGCGCGGGCGGTTTGGATCGGTGTCTGCGCATTCGACCGATATCCGCACCCCGCCGTTTTCAGTGAACTTGACCGCATTGCCCGCCAGATTGAACAGGACCTGACGCAAACGCCCTTCGTCGGCCAGAATGTCCGGCGTGTCAGCGGCGACGGACCAGACGATCTCCAGCCCCTTGTCATGGGCGCGGGGGCTGAGCAATTCGGCGACGCCGCGCACCAGCCCCTCAAGATCGACCGGCGCCAGATCGAACTCCAGCGCGTGGGCCTCCAGCCGGGCATAGTCGAGCAGGTCGTTGACCAGACCCAGCAGATGCTCCGCCGATTGGCGTGCGGTTTCGGCATAGGCGCGCTGGGCGCCGTTCAGCGGGGTGTTCTGCAACAGATTGATCATGCCGATGACGCCGTTCAGGGGCGTGCGCATCTCGTGGCTCATCAGCCGCAGGAATTGCTGGGCGGGATCGACGGCGTCCGCTGCGCCGTCCTCGATCAGGTTCGCTGTTGTCCGTCGCGCCATGGCCGCTCTCCGTAGGGCGGTGAGGATAGGAGGGGCGGGTTAAGGATTGTCTGCGCCCATGGCTCCATCATGAGTGGAGAAAGGGCGTCTGTTTCCCTTCGTCTTCACGCACGCCGAACCCGGCGTCGCTGCGCGCGGCGACACGGCGGTCGAAATCAGCCTCGGCGCCCACGGTGTTGCGACGATAGATCAGGGCCTCGGCGATATGGCGGCGCAGCACGCCGGTCGCTCCGTCCAGATCCGCGATGGTGCGCGCCAGCCGCAGGGTGCGGGTCCAGCCGCGCGCCGTCAGCGCCCCCGCCTCGCCCGCGCGCATCAGCAGCATCCGTCCCGCCTCGTCCGGCGTGGCGAACCGGTCCAGGGTGTCGCCGGATGCGCGGGCGTTCAGGCCCTGCGCCGGATCGAGCCCTGCGGCCCGCACCCGCTCCTCCTGCATGGCGCGGGCGGCGGCGACACGGGCCCTGGCCTCGGCCGTGCCTTCGGCGGGCGGCGGCAGGGCCATGTCGGCGGCGGTGACCGGCGGCGTCTCCACGGTCAGGTCGATGCGGTCGAACATGGGGCCGGAAATGCGGTTTTGGTAATCGCGCTGACAACGCGGGGCCTTGCCGCAGGCGCCGCGCCCGGCCCCGCCCATGCCGCAGCGGCAGGGGTTCATGGCCGCCACCAACTGGAACCGCGCGGGATAGCGGACATGGGCGTTGGCGCGGGCCACCACGATCTCGCCCGTCTCCAGCGGCTGCCGCAGGGAATCCAGCGCCTGGGCCGAATATTCCGGCAACTCGTCCAGGAACAGCACGCCGTTGTGCGCCAACGAGGCCTCGCCCGGCTTGGCGCGCAGGCCCCCGCCGGTCAGGGCCGCCATCGAGGCGGAGTGGTGCGGACTGCGGAAGGGGCGGTCCCGCGTCAGGGCGCCGCGCTCGATCAGGCCCGCGATGGACCAGACCATCGAGGTCTCCAGCAGTTCCTGCGAGGTCAGGGGCGGCAAAAGGCCGGGCAGACGTTGCGCCATCATCGACTTGCCCGATCCCGGCGGGCCGATGAACAGCAGATTGTGACCGCCCGCCGCCGCGATCTCCAGCGCGCGCTTGGCGCTTTCCTGACCCTTGACCTCGCGCAGATCGGGCACGACGCCGCCGGACGCCAGGGGGCCGGGTTCCGGCGCCCGCAGCACCTGGGTTCCCTTGAAATGGTTGATCAGGCTGATCAGCGAGCGCGGGGCCAGAATGCGCGCGCCGCCCGCCCAGGCCGCCTCTGGCCCTGAAACCTCGGGGCAGATCAGACCCAGGCCCATGGCGTCGGCGGAGACGGCGGCGGGCAGGGCGCCGCCCACGCGCGCGATCTGTCCGTCCAGACCCAGTTCGCCGATGGCGGCCCAGCCGTCCAGGGCGTCGGGCGCGATCACCCCCATGGCCGCCATCAGGGCCAGGGCGATGGGCAGGTCGAAATGGCTGCCTTCCTTGGGCAGGTCGGCGGGCGCCAGATTGGCGATGATGCGTTTGGCGGGCAGGGCCAGGCCGATGCCCGCAAAGGCGCCGCGCACCCGCTCCTTGCTTTCGGCGACCGCCTTGTCGGGCAGGCCGACGATATTGAAGATCGTCGGCCCGTCGTTGCCGATCAGTTGGACCTCAACGTCCACGCGCCGGGCCTCGACCCCGTCAAAGGCGACCGTGACAACCCGCGCGACCATGCTGCTCCCCCGCTGTTGCTGGGGAACGAAACACGAACTGAAATCTAATTCAAGTGGCGGTCACGCAACCTGTGCGGCGCACTTCTTCTCAATGACGTCCCACATCAGCGCCGTGGCGTCGATGCCGGTGAAGGTCTTCAACTGCTGGGCGCCGGTGGGCGAGGTGACGTTGATCTCGGTCAGATAGTCGCCGATCACGTCGATGCCGACGAAGATCAGGCCGCGTTCCTTCAGCGTGGGGCCGATGGCCTTGCAGATCTCAAGATCGCGCGGCGTCAGTTCGACCGGCATGGCCGTGCCGCCGACGTGCAGGTTCGAACGCACGGCGCCCGCAGCCGGCACGCGGTTGATGGCGCCGACCGGTTCGCCGTCGATCAGCAGGATGCGCTTGTCGCCCTTGGTTACGGCGGGAATGAATTTCTGGATCACCAGGGGATCGCGGCTGCCTGCGGCGTGAATCTCGATCAGGGCGTCCAGATTGGGATCGTCGGCGCGCAGCTTGACCACGCCCGATCCGCCGTTGCCGTGCAGGGGCTTCAGCACCACCTCGCCATGCTTCTTGTGGAAGGCGGTCAGGGCGACGGGATCGGCGGAGATCAGGGTCGGGGGCTGCAGGCCGGGGAAAGCCGTGACCATCAGCTTCTCGGGCGCCGAACGGACCTGGGCGGGGTCGTTGACCACAAGGGTTTTGGGGTGGACCGTCTCCAGCAGATAGGTGGCGGTGACATAGGCCATGTCGAACGGCGGGTCCTGACGCATCAGGATGACGTCCACGTCCTCAGCCAGATCCAGCGTCTCCCAGTCGCCGAAATCGACGTGGTTGCCGGCCTCGCGCCGCACGGTGATCGCACGCGCGCGGCAGTAGAGACGGCCCTCCTCCAGCGCCAGGGTGCGGAAGTCATAGACCCATTGCTTGTGACCGCGCGCCTGAGCGGTCTCGGCCATCAGGAAGCTGGTGTCCGAGGAGATGTCGACGGCCTCGATCGGGTCCATCTGGATGGCGATCTTGAGAGTCATGGGCTGGGGCCTATCGCGCGTCGCGCTGCTTGGGGCCCGTCCGACGCGCTGCGCTCGGGCCTGTGGATGTCAGAAAGGGCTGGGCGCGTCGGTCAGTCGATCTGACGCGCTTCTTCCGCCAGCATGATCGGCACGCCTTCGCGGATCGGATAGGCCAGCTTGGCGCCCGCCGAGATCAGTTCATTGGCGTTGCGGTCATAGGTCAGCTTGCCGCGCGTGACCGGGCAGACCAGCACTTCGAGCAGGCGCGGATCGACCGAGACGGGGGTGTTGAAAGCATCACTCATTGTATGGGCCTATCGCGTCTTGCTCTGCTTGAGGCCGTTGTAGGGGGCCTTGTCGCATCGCGCTACTGCATGGAGGGAGAGGCGTCGTCACCGCCGTCTGCGGCGTCGATCCGCATCAGGGCGATCAGGGCCTCCGAGCGCGGCAGAAGGCTGACGGCCTCCAGCAACGCTTGTTTCTCGGCCGGTTCGAACGGCAGGGCCATGGACAGGCTGTTGACCAGGGCCTCCATCGGCGCGCTCTCGGCCGTCTCCCAGTCGATGTCCAGCGACCGGTGCGCCAGATAGTTGCGCAGGGCGTCCAGGAAGGCGTGGCGGTCGAAGTCAGGTTCCTCCGGAGGCGAGGCCAGATCGGCCTCATAGGCGTCGAAGGCGGCGCGGACCTGACGATAGGGGGCCTTGGACGGTAGTTCGGCGGCGATGCGGAACCGCGACACCCCGGTCAGGGTGATCAGATAGCGGCCGTCCGACGTTTCGGCGAAGCTGGTGATCCGCCCGGCGCATCCGACCGGCGACAGACCGGGCAGGGCGGGGGTTCCGCCGACCGGCTGGACCAGGCCGATGATCCGGTCCCCGGCCATGGCGTCGTCGATCATGTTCAGATAGCGCGGCTCGAAGATGTTCAGCGGCAGCTGGCCGCGCGGCAGCAGAATGACCCGGTCCAGCGGAAAGACCGGGATCACCTGCGGCAGGTCCAGCGCCCTGACATAGCTTTGGGGCATGGGCCGCCGTCCCGTTACGAAAAGAGGATCGAGGACAGACGGCGTCGCCCGTCCTTGGCCACGTCCGAGCTCAGGCCCGCCGCTTCGAAGATGACCAGCAGCTGCTTGCGCGCCGCCTGTTCGTTCCACTCGCGGTCGGTCTTGATGATGTGCAGCAGATTGTCGACCGCGCCCTTGAAGTCGCCCGCCGCGCTCTGGGCCTCGGCCAGGTCAAAGCGCGCCTGATGGTCGTTCGGGTCTGCGGCGACCTTGCTCTCCAGCTCGGCAGAGGCGCCGACGGGGGCTTTCGCGGCCAGGGCCAGTTGAGCGCGCACGCTCTGGACCGTCGGCTCCTTGGAGTCCTGCGGGGCCATGGCGATGGTCTGCAGCGCCTGTTCGCGGTCGCCGTCGGCCAGATAGACCCGCGCCATCCCGGCGATGGCCTTTTCGTTCTCAGGCTCGATCTGCAGCACATGGGCGAAGGCCTGGGCGGCGCCGCCCAGATCGTTCAGGCTAAGGGACTCTTCACCCAGGTCCAGCAGCTGCGCCGTCTCGGTCGAACCGCCCTGGCCGCCGGTCAGCTTGTCGATGAAGGCCTTGATCTGGCTGTCCGGTATGGCGCCCTGGAAACCGTCGACCGGCTGGCCGTTGACGAAGGCGTAGACCGTCGGGATCGACTGCACCCGCAGCTGGCCCGCATAGGCCGGGTTGGCGTCCACATCGATCTTGACCATCTTCACCGCCCCCTTGGCGGCGCGCACGGCCTTCTCCAGCGCCGGGCCCAGCGTGCGGCACGGGCCGCACCAGGTGGCCCAGAAGTCGACGATGACCGGCTGGTGCTTCGAGGCCTCGATGACGTCGGTCATGAAGGAGGCGTCGGTGCCTTCCTTGATCAGGTCGCCTGCGAGGTTCGGGTCTAGGGTCGGATCAACGAGGGTCATGGCGGGGTCCGTGCAGGGTCTGTCAGGTTCAACGGTCCAGATGGCGTCGGGATGCGTCGGCATCAAGCGTTGAATTGGCCGAAAGCGCCGGACGCGGGGTCCGCGACCGCCAGCCCGCGTCTTTCAGGGCCGGGGCGTGGGTCCGGCTGACAGGAGCCTTCAGGCCGCCCGTCAGGGTGATTTCGCCCGCGCCGCGCCGCCAGCGCACGCTCTCGACCGCCTCCGCCGCCACCCACCAGGACCGATGCACCCGCCAGCCGTGGGCGCCCGACAGTTCGTCCAGTGCGTCGGTAAAGCGCAGGGTGATCAGCTCCTCGCCCGCATCGGTGTGGACCTTCAGATAATGGTCGTGGGCCTCGACCGCGATCAGGCGCGCGGCGCGGCGTCGGGCCGACAGCCGCCGTCGGAAGGCCGCCTCGGCCTCGGGCAAAGGCGGGGCGATGAGGATGCGGGTCTGGATGCGCGGGGACGGGCGTCGCCAGACAAGCGCCCGAACCGTGATCACCGCCAGCAGTATGGGCCAGGCCTGCCACGACAGTTTCAGATAGGCGGGCCAGCTGTAAGCCTCGCCGATCAGCAGGTGTTGGGCTGTCAGCACCAGCAGGGCCGTCGGCGGCGCCGCCAGAACCGAAACCGCCAGCAGCCGCCGCCACAGGACGCCGATGCGTCGGCTCAGCCAGGCGTCGAGGGTGATGGCCAGCCCGCCTGCGCCCAGAATGCAGATCATCCAGTACAGATAGCGGATCGGAACGGGGGCGCGGTCCCAGCTCAGGGGCGCCAGGAACCCCATCAACAGGCCGATGGCGCACAATATGGCCAGGTCGATCAGCCCGCGCCGCATCGCCGTCGTCATGACCCCGCTGTCCATCCTGTCCCGTTCACGCAGTTCCGGCGCCGCTCGCGAAGAAGGCCTAGCGGCCGCCCGTGCGTCCGACAATGGAGATCGCCCTGCATCCCCTATCGATTGGAAATCCCGTGTCGCAACCCCGGCCATTCTCCCTGACCTTGAGCGGCCTGATCCTGGCCGCATCAATCGCGACCTCGCCCGCCCTGGCCCAGGTTCCGGGCGACGATGTCAATCTGCGCCCCAATCCCGCCGTCGCCTGTCATGTGGGCCTTTATCGTCTGGCGGACGGCGGCTGGGTGGATGTCGCGCCCCTGCCGGAGGCGGGTCTGCGCTGGCGGCGTCTGGACGGATCGAGCGGACGGATGACGCAGAGCGCCGACGGCCTGTGGATCAGCACCCTGGGCGGGACGCGCCGCGTCGAGGGGCCGCAGCCGCAACTGGGCGCCTGCGGCGAGGCTCGGATCGTCTTTGACGGTCAGGCCGGGCGACGCATCAGCCAGCAGGTTCAGGACGTCGTCTTCACAGGTCATGGCGGAACCCGGCTGGCGGGGCGGCTGATCCTGCCGCCGGGCGCGGGCTCCGCGCCGATCATGGTCGAGGTGCATGGATCGGAAGGCGCCAATGCGCTGGACTTCAATGTCTTCCAGCGGTTCGCCCCGGCCTCCGGCGTCGGCGTCTTTGTCTATGCCAAGCGCGGCTCGGGCGGGTCCGAGGGGCACTACACCCAGGATTTCGACATCCTGGCCGATGATGCCGCCGCCGCTGTGACAGAGGCCCGGCGCCTGGCCGGTCGGCGCGCGGGCCGAGTGGGTCTGCATGGCGGCAGTCAGGCCGGGTGGGTCGCCCCCCTGGCTGCCAGCCGCACGCCCGTCGATTTCGTCATCGTCGACTATGGACTGGCCTATTCGCCCCTGGCGCAGGAAAGCGACCTGGTGGCGCAGGGGCTGAAGGCCAGGGGCTGGGGGCCGGACGTCCTGGCCCAGGCGCGCGACATCACCGACGCCATGGGCGCCTTCGTCGCCTCCAACAGCGCGGTCGGCTATGAGGGGCTGGACGCCGTACGCGCCCGATATGGCGCCGCGCCGTGGTTCGCGGACGTGAAGGGCGGCTTCACTGGCATGTTGCTGAACGCCACCAACGACCAGATCCGCGCCATCCTGCCCCAGTATGACGTCGGCACCTCATGGACCTATGACCCCCTGCCGGTGCTGAGCGGGTTGAACACGCCCATGCTGTGGATTCTGGCGGGCGAGGACACCAAGGCCCCGCCCGAGGCCACCCGCCAGCGGCTGATCGACCTGTCGGCGCAGGGGCGTCCGATCACGGTGATGCAATACCCCGGCACGGACCACGGCCTGACCCGTTTCGAAACCGCCCCCGACGGCGCCCGCACCTCGCTGGGCAATCCGCCGGGCTATTTTCAAGCCGTTCTGGATTGGGCGCGCACTGGACGCCTGACCGGGGACTACGGCGACGGGCGGGTCCTGGCTTGTGCGGGGGAGCAGAGAGCGGGCTGTTCGAGGGGCCGCTAAGGGTGGGATAGCGGAGGTTTAGCGGCTCGTGCCGGACTTGTCATTTTCGGCGATCCAATCCCGGATGCTTAGCCTCTGACTTTCGCCAGACGTATGAGGAAGTATGCTGCAACCGACAATCTTGACCCTAAGACGGCCAGTTTCGTCAGGCTCAAGAATCTCTGTTGGACTCCCGCCTCTTGCTTCACACCATGCGCCTTGCGGCACACGTCGAAGTTCTGGGTAGATATCCAACAGGGGATGGTGTGGCGCACACGCAGTGAGAAGCGATGCCGAAAATCCCGTCGCTATCCATGCTCTCATGATTTCATATTGGCAGTCCGATCAGGTTGTCCGCAACGGGTCGAAAGCAGGTTTTTACGCCTGCACGCAAAGCCGAAATTCAGCTTGCATGAACACCGCTTCGTCACGGCTTCGAATTCAGCCCAGCGTCTCGAAATCCACCACGATCGGCGCTCGTCCCAACAGCTCCAGCACCCGCCGGAACGCCGTCTGATCCAGGGCGGTGGTGGCGGTGTTGGTCAGGGGGTGGAAGTTGACGATGTCGGCGTCCCACAGGCGCTGATCCAGCACGAAGGTCACACGGTGGTCCGTGTCGTTGATCAGGCCCAGGGCCGTGACCGAGCCGGGGCGCACGCCCAGGGTCTCCCACATCAGGGCCTCGTTGCCGAACGACAGCTTGGCCGCGCCGATCACGCCCGCCGCGCGCTTCAGGTCGATCACCGTGTCCTGACGCGCCGAGATCAGCCACAGGCGGCCCTTCTGGTCCTTAAGGAACAGGTTCTTGGTGTGGGCGCCGGGCAGGCCCGCCTTCAGCTCCAGCCCCTCCTCGACGCGGAATACGGCGGGGTGGTCGTGGGTGACGTGGGCCACGTCGTTTTCGGCCATCCAGGCAGTCAGGCGATCCCGGTCGTAGGCGGGGAGGTCGGCGGGGAGGTCGGCGGGGGCGAGGTCGGGGGCGGCGTCGGGGGCGGGCTGGTCAGTCATGGTTGAGCCGTCGCAAACAGGGCGGTAGGAGAGGGTCATGGTCGATACCGCGAACACCCGCCCGCTGGAACTGGAATGCTATCCGATGTCGTCGCGGCCCCCGGATCTGGTGCCCGGGCGCCAGTCGCGGAACTGGATGGACGCCTTCGCCAGCCGCCACCCCTATCGCTGTCTGCCGCTGAACATGGCCAATACGACGGGGTGGGAGATCCTGTGCCCGTTCGGCTTTACGGCGGAATGGAACGGCGGCCCACGCCAGGACGACATCACCATCACGCCGGACCGCCCGCAGGCGGACCTGGACCATTTCGTCACCTCGCATTTCTCGCGCGGGGTTCTGACCATGCATCCGCAGTATCTGTTCCGCACGCCGCCCGGCTGGGGGATGATCTGCTCGGGCTCGCCCAACCATATGAAGGACGGCATCCAGCCTCTGGTCGGCCTGATCGAGACGGACTGGCTGCCTTTCCCCTTCACGATGAACTGGCTGTTCACGCGTCCAGGCCGGGTGAAGTTCGAGAAGGGCGAGCCCTTCTGCTTCATCAATCTGGTCGAGCACAAGAAGGTCGAGCAGTTCCAGCCGGTGATCCGCACCCTGGAATCCAATCCGGTGATGAAGGGCCAGTTCGAGGCCTGGAACCGGGCGCGCACCGACTTCAACACCCGCTTGGCCTCGGGCGATCCCGATGCGGCCAAGGAGGCGTGGCAGCGCTTCTACTTCAAGGGGGAAATCCCGGAGGACCTGGGCGCCGCCCCGGCGACGCACGCCAACAAGCGGCGCCTGAAGACGCCGCGCGTCGGCTGAGTTCAAAAAGAAAAAGGGCGGCCCGGGACCGAAGTCTCAGGCCGCCCTTCGCATTTATGGGTCAGGCGCCGGGGCGGGTGACGCGGGTGCTCAGGTTCTGGACGACTTCGCGGGCGTCGAAGGCGTTCGGATCATTGGCGGGCTTGGGACCGCGACCCATGATGATTTCCGCATTGGCTTCGTAGCGGTCGACCTGGCGAACGTCGAAGTCATTGGCGCCCCAACGATCCCACGGGCTCCAGAATCCGCTGCGGTAGTAGCGCCACGACGGACCCCAGTAGGGGCCATAGAAGCTGTTGTAGCGCGAGTAGAACGGATCCGGCGTCGAGACGAAGCGGGTGTCGCGGTCGGTGGCGCGGTTGACGGTGGCGAACCAGTCGAAGCCGTTCTCGACCGTCAGTTCGGCCGAACGCAGCAGCAGGGACATCTCGACCTGATCGCGCGAGGTCACCGAGTTGCCGGAGAAGCTGACGCGGAAGCGGTTGTTCTCCAGACGCTGTTCGGCATAGCCGCCGCGCTGTCCGTTGAGGCCTGCGGGCTGATAGGGCGTGGCGGTGGCGCAGGCGGCCAGCGCGAGTCCAGCGGCCAAAGTCACCGCCAAGGTCTTCAGAGGTAGGGCACGCATGTAGATCACACTCCTTGTTGCCCAATTGGGCGCGCTGACGGCTGAACGACGCATGAACGGCCCGTTCCACGCCAATCTGGGATGAAGCTCCGCCGCGTCTAGAGGCGTAACACGATCAGGACGGCGGCGGTGAGCAGCAGGATGCCGACGAATAGCCCAAAACCGCGTTTGAAACGCGGCTCCTGCATGCGTCGTGACAGCGCGGCGCCCGACAGGGCGTAGGCGCTCATCGACATCATATCCATGCCGATGACGGCGACGGCGAACAGGATCAGCTGCGGCGCCACGGGGCGGTTCACATCCACGAAGGGCGGCAGGACGGCGGTGAAGAACAGGATGGCCTTGGGGTTGGCGATCTGGACGGCGAACCCGTCGAGGAAGGCGCCGCGATCCTTGCGCACCACGACCTGATCGGGTTGGGCGGCGGTCTTGAAGGCGCCCATCAGGGCCTTCAGCCCCAGCCAGGCGACATAGAGAGCGCCGAGGATGGCGATGATGCGGAAGACCTCGGGAAAGGCCTTGACCAAAGCGCCCAGGCCCAGGGCCGCCGCGCCGAACCAGACCAGGGTGGCCGTGTTCATGCCGACCACGCTGACCAAGGCCGAGGCGTGCCCCTTCTCGACCCCCGATGCGACTGCAAAAAGGTTTGCCGGTCCGGGGGTTATGGCCATCACCACCATGACGCCCAGGAAGGTGACATACAGGTGCGGATCAACGGGCAGGGCGGACATGGGGGCGGTGTCGGGCGCAGCGTCGCCTGCGTCAAGTTCGCCGAGGGCGAAAGCGCGCGATTACGGGTGCTGGACGGCGGGCTTGGCCTTGGCGGCGTCTTCGTCCGCCTGATCCGAGGGGCCGACGGCGTCCTGCGCCTGGTCCAGCGCGTACTGGGCGATCAGGCCGTAGGTCTCGATCTGTTCAGGGCTGGGGTTGGTCCAGGCGCTGTTGCGGGCGATGCCGGTCCCGGCGGCGGCGCCGCTCTGCATCGCTTCCTGCACATCAGGATCGTTCAGGGCTTCGGCGACCAGGGCGTTGACGTCGATGTCCTTCAGCGCCTCGGCGGCGATCTGGGAGGCCTGGCGCGTGGCCTCGGCGGTGAAGGCGGTCACGTCCGGCGCATACTCGGCCCACAAGGCGGCCATGCGCGCGGTTTTTTCGAGTTCGGGAAGACTGTTGTCCAGCGACAGGGCCTCGGCGCGCTGGCCGAAACGCTCCATCCGCTGCTCAAAGGCGCTGGAGGCGGCCTGAAGGCGGGCTTCGGCGGAACCGGGTGCGGGCGTCGCCTCCTGCGCCAGGGCCGACGAGAGGGGCAGCAGGGCCAGGGCGGCCGTCAGGCTGAGCATGCGGATCATGGGAGGAACCCCTTTGTTGACCCGCCGAACCTGTGCCCAACGCCGCCCTGTCTCAAGTGAAATCGCGGTAAGGCGGACTTACTGGGGCCGGGCCGGAGCGGCGGCGCGTGCGGCCAGAGCCTGTTGAACGCCGGCGCGGATCTGGTCCGGAATGCTGGCGATGGCTTGTTGGGTCTGGGCGGCGCCGGCGATCATTTCGTCCTTCTGGGCCGCGTGTTCGGGCTTGGCGGCTTCGGCCTTGATGAAGGCTTCGACCTCATTGGCGAAGGTGTTGATGTCGGCGGCGCGACGGTCGATCACGGCGTTGGTTTCGGCGGTGACCGCTGCGGCGCTCTTGCTCTCGTCCTTCAGAATGGCCTCCAGCTCGGCGTTCATCTGGTTGATGACCGCCTCGAAGGCCTGCCCCTTGGCTTCGATGGCGGCTTCCTCGGGGCTCACGACTTGAGCTGCCGGGGGGGCTGGGGGCGTGCTCTGGGCGAAGGCCGGAGCGGCGAAGGCGAGGGCGGCTGCGGCGGCCAGCGGGGTCAGAAGGCGCATTTGAAACTCCAATTTTCAGGCGCACAACCTCAAGGCCTATGACGGCGGTGGCAAGCCCGTATTGCGGCATTCGTTCGTTCCGGGGCGGGCGCCCTTGCCAGAGCGCCGCCTGGGGTCGCATGAATCCGGTCATGACGATGCGAAAACTGACCCCGCTTCTCGCCGCCGCTCTGGCCTTCGCCGGGGTCGTCGGCGCCGCCTCAAGTCCGCAGGCGCAGACCGCCGCGCGGCGTCAGTATGTGACCGAGGGCCAGTGCGCCGGAACGCCCGCCACGACGGTGCGGATGGCCCCGAACTATTGTCTGGGGCTGGTCTGGCAGGGGGCGGGCGCCGACGGACCGCTGATGCCGCGCGGCCTGATGCAGCTGGCCGACGGCGACTGGCTGGTGACCGATCTGGGCGCCTGGACTGCAGGTCGGGGCGCGGTCTGGCGGCTGAGCGTAGGCAGCGACGGCGCAGCCAGCTGGCGACGGCTGGCGCGCGGCCTGAGCATGCCCCACACCGTGGCACGCGGGCCGGACGGACGCATCTATGTGTCGGAGATGAACCGCATCCTGACCCTGGACCCCGACGCCGCTGATCCGGCCGCCAGCGTCCGCACGGTGATCGGCGGCCTGCCGGACAACCAGCTGCACGACAACCGCCACCCGCTGTCCAGCTTCGTCTTCAACGGCAACGGCGATCTGCTGGTCAATGTGGGCGCGCCGACGGATCGCTGCGTCGATCCATCCGGCAAGCCGCTGGTCGACGCCACCGGCGCCTGCATCGACAGCGCAGCGACGGCCCAGGTGCGCCGACACGCCTATCTGGGACGCGGGCGCTGGTCTGAGGACAGCACGGTCTTCGCGTCTGGTCTGCGCAACTCCATCGCCCTGGTGCGGCATCCGTCCGGCACGATCCTGCAGGGCGAGAACTCGGTCGATCTGACCACGCCGGATCATCCGTATGACGAGATCAATGTGCTACGTCAGGGCGGCGACTACGGCTGGCCCTATTGCGTGGATCTGGCGACGCCCCTGCCAGGATGGAGCGCGGCCCAGTCACGCTGCAGCCAGCGCGCCAGCCCCGTCGCCCTGCTGCCGCCGCACGCGGCGCCGCTGGACCTGATCTATTATGAGGGGACCATGTTCCCGGAGCTGCGCGGGCGTCTGCTGATGACCTGGCACGGCTATCGCCGGGCGGGCGGACGCATCGTGGCGGCGGAGACGGACGGGCAGGGCGTGCCGCTGGTGGATCGCGGCGGGCGCTACGCCATCTATCCGCGCGGGTCGCTGGCCTATCCGGCGGGGGCGCCCAGTATTCGGGGCAGGGTGCTGACGCCGGGCTGGAACAGGATTGCGGACCGTCAGCCGCAGGGCGCGCCGGTGGTCATGGCCGTGGCGCGGGACGGGTCGATCTGGGTGACCGACGACAAGAACCGGGCGATCCTGAGGATCGCCCGGCCTTAGATGGCCTAGGCTCGGTCGACATTCAGTCCGAAGCTGTCATTCCGAGGCTGAGCGAAGCGAAGAACCCGGAATGACGGCTTAACGTCGGCCAACCGAATGTCGATTGGACTTACCCCTTGCGGGCGTCGCGCTTGGCGAGGACGCGCAGGCGCAGGGCGTTCAGCTTGATGAAGCCCTCGGCGTCGTGGTGGTCATAGGCCTGGACGCCTTCTTCGAAGGTGACCAGATCCTGATCGTACAGGCTGTAGGGGCTTTCGCGGCCGATGACGGTGGTGTTGCCCTTGTAGAGCTTGACCTTGACCGTGCCGGAGACCTTTTCCTGGCTCTTGTCGACGGCGGCCTGCAGCATCTCGCGCTCGGGCGAGAACCAGAAGCCGTTATAGACGAGGTGGGCGTATTTGACCGCCAGTTCGTCCTTCAGGTGCATGGCGCCGCGATCCAGGGTGATCGACTCGATGCCGCGGTGCGCCGCCAGCAGGATCGTGCCGCCGGGGGTCTCATAGACGCCGCGCGACTTCATGCCGACGAAGCGGTTCTCGACCAGGTCCAGACGGCCGATGCCGTTGTCGTGGCCGTACTGGTTCAGCGCGGTCAGCAGGGTGGCGGGCGACATCGCTTCGCCGTTGATCGACACGGCGTCGCCCTTTTCGAAGCCGATCTCGATGACGGTCGGCGTATCCGGCGCGTCTTCCGGCGAGATGGTGCGCTGGTGCACGAACTCGGGCGCCTCGACCGCCGGGTCTTCCAGCACCTTGCCCTCGGACGAGGAGTGCAGAAGGTTGGCGTCGACCGAGAAGGGAGCCTCGCCGCGCTTGTCCTTGGCGATCGGGATCTGGTTCTTCTCTGCGAAGTCCAGCAGGGCCTCGCGGCTGCGGAACTCCCACTCGCGCCAGGGGGCGATGACGTGGATGTCGGGGTTCAGGGCGTAGTAGCCCAGCTCGAACCGCACCTGGTCGTTGCCCTTGCCGGTGGCGCCGTGACAGACGGCGTCGGCGCCGACCTGTTTGGCGATCTCGATCTGGCGCTTGGCGATCAGCGGGCGGGCGATGGAGGTGCCCAGCAGATACTGGCCTTCATACAGGGCGTTGGCGCGGAACATCGGGAAGACGAAGTCGCGCACGAACTCTTCGCGCAGGTCGTCGATGAAGATGTTCTCGGGCTTGATGCCCAGCTTCAGGGCCTTCTCGCGCGCCGGGCCAAGCTCCTCGCCCTGGCCCAGGTCCGCCGTGAAGGTCACGACCTCGGCGTTATATTCGGTCTGAAGCCACTTCAGGATGATCGAGGTGTCGAGACCGCCCGAATAGGCGAGAACGACCTTTTTGACGGGCTTGTCGGCAGGGGCGGACATGGCAACTCTTTTGCAAGCGTTCGGGAAGTTGACGCGCGCATAAGACCGGGGGGGCGGGGATGCAACCTTTTCCGCCCGTCAGGCGGCCAGAACGCCTGACGCCTCGGGGATTTCGCCCCGACCCAGAAGGCCGGTCTCGAAGTCCATGAAGATGTCCATCAGCTCCTCGACATTGACCGGGGGGCTGTTGGGGCCGAAGCGGAAGCGCCAGTAGCTGACGATATGCTGGACCGCGCCCAGCTGGTCGCCCAGCTTGGCGAACATGGCCGGGGCGTCCAGCAGGAAGTCGCGGAAGGCGACCGGATGGCCTTCCTGCGTCAGCTTGGCGTAGGCGTCGTCATAGACGCGCAGGGTGCGGCTGACCTCGTCGCAGGTCTTGATGATGCGCATGCGCAGGACTTCGCGGCTGCGGTCCAGATATTCGCGGGCGGCCCGGTCCATCCTGCCCGCCGGATGGGTGGTGCGCACGGATTCGGCGACGACGCCGACTTCGCTGAGCAGGGTGGACAGGGTCCATTTGTAATAGAGGAAGCCCTTCCAGCAGAAGACGCCCTCCTGATACTGCTCCGGCGCCAGGCGCAGGGTCTGTCGCAGGGCGTCCAACTGGTCGCCGGGGCTGTTGGACAGGATCTTGGCGGCCATGCGGGTGGCGGATTCGTGCGCCAGGGCCATGGTGTCCGGCCCCAGGCTCAGGGTCACCAGCGGCTCGATCTCGCACCGCACGAAGGCGGTCATGCGCTGAAGATCGCCTTCGCTGATCGAGAAATAGCAGGCCGCCGGGTCCTGGCCGCCGCGCCGCAGCTGTTCACGCAGCAGGAAGGGGTCCAGCGAGGGCAGCTTGTCGATCAGGCGCAGGGTGGTGATGTCGGGATGGTCCGGCGCCACGCCGAACGCCTCGGTCATCGCCCGTTCGAAGCCGATCTGGTTGACGAAGACATAGCGGCCGCCGGTCTTCAGATCGGCTTCGTCGATGGGGATGATGATCTTGGTCGCCACCTGACGCCGCCCGGTGAACAGGTCGAACTCATTGCGGCGCAGACGGTGCTTGATGATCAGGGCCCGGTTGAGGGCTGTGGTGTGGAAGATGGGACGTTCGGCCCATTCCGGGTTCTTGGCCACGCCGTCGCTGCCGCCGTCGCCGTTCTCCTCCCAGACGCGCAACAGATTCAGCACGCGGGCGGTGGAGGCGGAGCCCTTGAGGTGTTCGAGGCTGCGGACGGCGCGATCAGTCATGACGCCAGGATGACGCCTAATGGTGACCAAGGGCTTAGCTGAGGCGCAAAAAAGAACAGAGGTCGCCGAAGCGACCCCTGTCGATAGGCTGGGAGAGGAAATCAGAAGGCGGCGGTGACCGAAATCCAGAGGCGGCGCGGCTCCTGGTTGTTGGCGAACTCGGGCGCATAGGTCGGCGTCGGTCCGTAGGGCAGCAGGCTGACGAAATCCTTGTCGAACAGGTTATAGACCACGGCGTTCAGGGTCAGGTTCTTGTCGATCTGATAGGCGCCGCCCAGGTGGAACAGGCTGTAGGCCTTGTAGTCGCCCAACGCCGTCTGGGCCGCGCCCTCGCCGCGATAGCGTGACGAGCGGTATTCGCCGCGCAGCCAAAGGTTCAGGCGGTCATTGGCGACCCAGCGCAGATTGCCGTTCAGCATATGCTCGGGCGTGTCGGTCAGGGGCTGGCCGGCGGCTGCGCCCGACTTCTGTTCGCTGTCGGTGAAGGTGTAGTTGCCCTGAAGCGTCCAGGCGTCGTTGAAGCGATAGCGGGCGTAGGCCTCGACCCCTTGCGTCACCGCCTCGTCGATGTTCACGCTCTGGCCATAGCTGGCGACCGTGGAGATGTAGGGGGTGTAGAAGCCCACATCATAGCAGCCTGATGTGTTGTAGCCGCCTGCATTATATTGAGCCTGGGTCAGGCCGAACACGCAGTTGGCGATGGGCACGCCCGAGGCGATCTTGTCTTCGAACTTGTTGTGGAAGACGGTCACGCCGGCGCGCAGATGTCGGCGGTCGTCATAGAGAACAGCGAACTCGGTCGAGGTCGAGGTTTCCGGCTTCAGACCGGGGCTGCCCAGCAGGGGCAGGCGGCCCTGGGCGCCGAAGCCGTTGATGCCCGAGGCCAACTGCTCAAGGCGCGGGGTCTTGAAGCCCTGGCTGACGCCGCCTTTCACCGTCCAGGTCTCGTTGGGGTTCCACACCAGATAGGCGCGCGGGCTGAAGTGCGAACCGAAGGTCGAGTGATCATCGTGGCGCGCGCCCAGCGTCAGGGCCAGGCTGTCGGTGAAGCGCCATTCGTCTTCGGCGAAGACCGCCCACTGGGTGTGGTTGAACGTGCCCGACACCACGCCATCGGTCATTTCGGCTTCCCAATGCTGGCCGCCGACGGTGAAGGTGTGGTTGCGCCATTGCGAGAACAGCTTGGTGTCGAAGATGCGGTTCTCGCTCTCCAGCGTCCGCGAACCGCCTGCGCCCGCCACGCCGTTGGGGATGATGCGCCCGTCGGTGGTCGTCTTGTTCAGCGAATAGTTGGACTCCAGCACGCCGAACGGCAGGCGCCAGTTGTGGGCCACCGAGATCTGGTCGCGGTTGAACTCCAGGAACCGGTCATAGCCGCCTGCGGTGGTGGCGGTGCCCATCTGGCCCTTTGAGTTGTCGTACCACTGGCGCGTCACGTCGCCGTCGATCCACAGGTCATGGTCGGGGTGCAGGTTGAAGGCGACGCGCCCGCCCGCCGACCAGATCTGGTTGGCGGTGGCGCTGCGGCCAAAGCCCGACACCGGCGTCTGGACGCCGTTGATGGTCTCATAGGTCAGTTTCGACTGTTCACGCTCCGAACGTGACGCCCGGATGGACACGCCGATGCGGTCCGCGACCAGAGGACCGGCCAGATAGACGTCGCCGCCGCGGATGGCGCCGAACTCGTCATCGCCCTGGATCGTGTAATGCGCGGTCGCCGAGCCGTGCCAGCTGTCGCCGATCTTGCGGGTGATGATGTTGACTACCCCGCCCATGGCGTCCGAGCCATACAGGGTCGACACCGGGCCGCGCACGACCTCGACGCGCTCGATGGCCGAGACCGGCGGCATGAAGCTGGACGAGGTTTCGCCGAAACCGTTCGGGGTCACGCTGCCCGCCGTGTTCTGGCGACGGCCGTCGACCAGGATCAGGGTGTAGTCGGAGCCCATGCCGCGGATGTTGATGGTTTGGCCGCCGGTCTTGCCGACAGCGGCGCCGGTGTCGACGCCTTCGACGTTGTTCAGGATTTCGGCCAACGAGACGGCGCGGATCTCTTCGATCTCGGCGCGGGGGATGACGCTGATGGAGGCGGGGGCCTGGGTGATGCGCTGCTCAAAGCCCGAGGCGGTGACGACGACTTCCTCCAGGTTCGCCGGTTGTGTCGTCGCGGACGACGTCTGGGCGAGGGCGGCGCCGGAGGTCAGGCCGAAGGCGCACGAAACGCCGGCCAGCAGGCGAGCGCGGGTGGAGAAGGTCATCTTGAGAAAGGTCCCGGTTGTTGCGAGCGCCTCTCAACATCATTCGCAAATCCGCACCAAGGGGGGTGTGCGAAAGGGTCGCAAGTGTCGCACCCTTGAGGGCGCGGTTTTTCAGCGGCGGCTGATCCGGTCCCTTGCGCTGGCGCGGCGCCGCTTGCGGGCCTAGAACGGGGCCATGCAGATTTTCGACATCCTGATCCTGGTCGCTATCGCCGCCGTCGCCGTCACCCTGGGCTTCGGTCTCTATTCGCTGTTCCGGGGCGGGGAGTATGCACGCTCCAACTCCAACAAGCTGATGCGGCTGCGGGTCGGCCTGCAGGCGGTGGCGATCCTGCTGCTGGTGGTCGGGATGTTGTGGAAGGCGACGCGCGGAGGCTGATCATGGTCGTGCTGAACAAGATCTACACCCGGACCGGCGATGGCGGACAGACGCGGTTGGCGTCGGGCGCGCCGGTGTCAAAGACGGACCGCCGGGTCGAAGCCTATGGCGCGGTGGACGAGTTGAACGCCGTCATCGGCGTGGCCCGCCTGAACAGCGGCCAGAACGACCGGATCGACGCCATGCTGGGTCGGATCCAGAACGAGCTGTTTGATCTGGGCGCCGATCTGGCCACCCCCCTCGATCCGCCCCCGGCCTGGGAGGCCCTGCGCATCATCGACAGCCAGGTCGAACGGCTGGAGCAGGAAATCGACTGGATGAACGAGAGCCTGAAGCCGCTGGACAGCTTCATCCTTCCGGGCGGCTCGCCCCTGTCGTCGCATCTGCATGTGGCGCGCACGGTCTGTCGTCGCGCCGAGCGCGAGGCGGTGCGTCTGGTGGAATCGGGCGAGGCGGTGAACGCGGCGGCGGTGAAATACCTCAACCGCCTGTCCGACCATCTGTTCGTCGCCGGCCGCCGCGCCAACGCCAATGGCGCCAACGACATCAAGTGGAAGCCGGGCGCGACCCGCTAAACCTTCTGGATCAGTTGCCCTTGCGGGCGGCCAGCGCCGCCTTCTGGCGAGCGATCTCGGCGTCGCGCGCCTGATTCTGCAGGGCGATCTCGTTTTCGATCTTCACCAGTTCGCGATTCTTCTCGGCCGAGGCTTCGGCGCGCGACACGCCGATCGGACGGCCGGTGATTTCCGCGATCGAGATGGGCTGGGCGCAGATGCGGTTTTCCATGTCGTACCATTTGCCCGCCGCCTCGCAGCGTTTGCCCGGCGCGACCCAATAGTTCTGGATGGCGAAGACGCCGATCACCGCCAGGCCGAAGACCCCCGCGAACAGCATGGCCAGGCGGGGAAAGGTCAGGAAACGCTTCATCGATTGATCCGTTGGGTGTGGCGCGCAGCCAAAGCTTGACCCCGCGTTACGTTGACAGGCCTTCGCGACCGCTCCATGTCCCTGCCTCTACATTCAGGCGATTTCACGGATAGACCCATGAAGGTACTCGTCCCCGTCAAACGGGTGATCGACTATAACGTCAAGGCCCGCGTCAAGGCGGACCAGTCAGGCGTCGATCTGGCCAACGTAAAGATGAGCATGAATCCCTTCGACGAGATCGCCGTCGAAGAGGCTGTGCGTCTTAAGGAAGGCAAGGAACATCACGCAGCCGGAACCGCGACCGAGATCGTGGTCGTCTCCATCGGCGTGACCCAGGCACAGGAAACCATCCGCACGGCCCTGGCCATGGGCGCGGACCGCGGCGTGCTGATCCAGTCGGACGCCGATCTGGAGCCGCTGGCGGTCGCCAAGCTGCTGAAGGCGGTGGTCGAGGAAGAGAAGCCCGACCTGGTCCTGATGGGCAAACAGTCCATCGACGGCGACAACAATGCCGTGGGCCAGATGCTGGCCGCCCTGCTGGACTGGCCCCAGGCCACCTTCGCCGGCAAGCTGGTCATCGACGGCGGCAAGGCCACGGTGACGCGTGAAGTCGACGGCGGTCTGCAGACGGTTGCGGCTGAACTGCCCGCGGTCGTGACGGTGGATCTGCGTCTGAACACGCCGCGCTACGCCAGCCTGCCCAACATCATGAAGGCCAAGAAGAAGGAGATCGCCGTCAAGGCGGTCGCCGACTACGGCGTGGATGTTGCCGATCGTCTGAAGGTCGTGAAGGTTACCGAACCGCCCAAGCGTTCCGCCGGGGTCAAGGTCGCCGACGCCGCCGAACTGGTTTCCAAGCTCAAGTCCGCGGGAGCGCTGTAATATGGCTGTCCTCGTCATCGCCGATCACGACGGCTCCGCCGTTCGCGACACCACTAACAAGACCGTGACCGCCGCTCTGGGCCTGTCGTCCGACGTGGACGTTCTGGTCGTGGGGCAGGGCGCACAGGCCGCCGCCGACAGCGCCGCCAAGATCGCAGGCGTCCGCAAGGTGCTGCTGGCGGAAAGCGCCGGTCTGGGCCACGGCCTGGCCGAAGCGGTTGAAGCGACCGTCGTGCCCCTGGCCGCCAACTATGACGCGATCCTGACCCCGGCCTCGACCGACGGCAAGAATTTCGCACCGCGCATCGCCGCCAAGCTGGACGTCGCCCCGATTTCCGACATCGTCGAGGTCGTCTCGGCCGACACCTTTGTGCGCCCCATCTATGCGGGCAATGCGCTGGAGACGGTCCAGTCCTCTGACGCCAAGAAGGTCATCACCGTGCGCCCGACGGCGTTCGCCGCTGCGGCTGAGGGCGGTTCCGCCACTATAGAGAGCGTCGCCGGCGCCGATGCGCCCAAGACGGCCTTCGTGTCGGAAGAAATGGTCAAGTCGGATCGTCCTGAACTGGGCGCCGCCAAGATCATCGTTTCGGGCGGCCGCGCCCTCGGCTCGGCGGATGAGTTCCATTCCGTGATGGAGCCTCTGGCCGACAAGCTGGGCGCCGCCATCGGCGCCTCGCGCGCTGCGGTCGATGCGGGCTATGCGCCCAATGACTACCAGGTCGGACAGACCGGCAAGGTCGTTGCGCCTGCCCTTTATATCGCCATCGGCATTTCGGGCGCGATCCAGCACCTGGCGGGCATGAAGGACTCCAAGACCATCGTGGCCATCAACAAGGACCCCGATGCGCCGATCTTCCAGGTCGCCGACTACGGCCTGGTCGCAGACTATAAGACGGCTGTGCCGGAGCTTTTGGCCGCTCTGGGCTAGGGGTTGAAACCGGACCGAACAACGAGTTTTGAAAAAGCTTCAGTGTTCGGTTGACTCGGGTCGGGCGGGGGCCTAAACCCCGCCCCTCTTCGCCGCTCCTCGCGGCGGCGAGCTGATCGATTTTCTCTTGAAAAAGAAAAGGTTGACAGGGATTTGGACGGTCTCTAAACCGCCCCTCTCCAACGGGCCCCTCGGGGCTTCTGAGGCAAGACCTTCCGGGGTTTTGAACGAAAGAAAAAAACTTCAACGAAGTGTTTGACTTTCAAAACTGAGGCGACTAAACACCCGCCTCCGCCGACGACACCGGCGCTAAACAAGTCGGGCCGCTGGAGCGGTTTGGGTCTTTGACATTGTTGATTTGGAAAGAGAAACGCAGGCGGCGGTGTTCTTGCGATGACCCTTCGAGGTCATCATACGACACTGACTATCTGCGGTCTTTTTGAAAAGATACCATGCGTCGGTCTTCGGATCGATGACGTGGGAACTCGTCAA
>NZ_JAEPWN010000004.1 GCF_016654005.1 Brevundimonas nasdae
ACGACACTACCGTTTGCCGCGGGATGGAGCAGCCCGGTAGCTCGTCAGGCTCATAACCTGAAGGTCGTAGGTTCAAATCCTACTCCCGCACCCAAACAACCAAAACGCCCTCGCAGAAATGCGAAGGCGTTTTGCTGTCTGACGTATGCAGACTCGTGCGTCTATCCGCGTGACAGCGAGCGGCGAGGCAGGCGGCGCCACCGCGGAAGAGTGGTGCAATCCGATTTGAGCTGCGGATGACGCAGTATGTGCCGCCGGGTTATGTCTTGTCACCGACGGGCCCATGATGGAAAGCGAGGCATTAGAGATGAGCGAATGCCCATCTCCGCCGGTTCCGCAGCTTGCCTATGAAGTCGTGGGTCAGCGAAGCGTCAGCAGGTTTGGGTCGATGAACTGACGCAGCATGCCTGGACCTTCGAGGTAAGCGCCAAGCCATGAGCCGCCGCCGCCATTGTACCACTCCACGCGGATGGGGTGTTTCCCGGCGGCCAGTTCGATTTCGCCGCTGACTGTCACCACGCCATGGTCTCCGTCATTGTCGACGACAGTTGCGCCGTCGATGTAAAGCTTGCTGCCGTCGTCGGAAGCCAGCGAGAATTTGTAGGTTCCGTCAGCTGGGATGTGGATGAAGCCTTCAAACGCAACGGCGATGTTGTCGCCACGCGGGACCTTCAGGCCATCAATGCTGAACTCGTAGGCCTTGCCTGAGTCTGCGGGTTGAAGTCGGGAAAAATCGGGCAGGCGCACAGGGCCGTCAGGCAGAAGATAGACATTGTAGTTCAGGCCATGCGTCGTTTCGGCGGCTCGGTCGAGAACCCTGAACAGGCCTGTGCTCGGAACGCTGGCGGGCTGTCCGTCGACGAACAGGACGACGCGGACGATTGTGCTGCGCTCGATGTCTACGGGCCGGATGTAGAGCGTGGATGCGATCGTAGGGATCGAACCGTCGAGCGTATAGCGAAGCTCCCCTAAAGGGTTCGGATTGCGCAGGCTCATCTGGGCGCGCTGGCCGACGAACAGGCCGCCTGCAGGAGAATTGCCGTGGCCGACCGGCTCGATCACTGGAGCGGCGTAGAAACTGCTGACTCGATAAGTCTGTTCGGGGGCTGCTTCACCTTTGAGGATCTGTCGGATCGGGCGTCCCAGCCACGCATAGGGCGTCTTCAGGCCGAGCAGCCATGCTGCCGTGGCTGTGGTGTCGAACGTGTTGATGGGCAGATCGACTTCGCCGGGGTTGATGTTCTTTCCATAGACGATCCAAGGGATTTCCAGTTCGGGCATGGTTTCGCCGCCATGGCCCTTGCCGACGCCGCCGTGGTCTGCGGTCACCAGAATGACGCTGTCGTCCATCATCCCGGCCTCGATCAGGGTCTGACGGATTTGCCCTATCAACACGTCGGCCTTGGCGACGGCGTCATAATAGGACTGCGTGCCGTGACCATCGACGTGTCCGGCGTGATCGACATTGTCCAGATGGATGAACAGGAATTGGGGGCGTTTCGCCTTGATGTAGTCAATGGCCAATCTGGCCGTTTCACCTTCGTCCTGACCGTGGATGTCATAGTCGACGAAGCGGCGATCATAGAGGCTTGAGAAGCCTTCCCAATGGTAGATGGAGCCGACTTCCCATTCCGGATGCTGGTCGTGGATGATCTGGAAAATAGACGGGAAAAAGCCGCCTGAACCGGTGACCGAGGTGGTGATGCTGGCCGCTCCGACCCACCAGTCATTGTTGTTCACGCCATGTTGTTCGGGGCCGACGCCATTGATGATGGAGGCCCAGTTGGCGGCGCTGGATGTCGGCATGACGCCACGGGCATGCATGCTCCAACTGCCGTTCGCCATCATGTCGTGCAGGGTGGGAGCTTGGGCTTTCAGCACGCCGTCCGTGCTGAGGCCGTCGACGCCGATGATGATGACGTGGCGGACCTCTTGGGCTGAGACCGCGTTGGGCGTGGCGACGTTGGTCAGAACGGCGAAGAAGGTGGCCAGCAGGGCGAAGTTTCGGATCAGTTTGGTCAAGACGCGCTCCATGAAACGGCGGATCGATCCAGAATCCTGTTTCGGTCTGGTCTATCGAATTTGCCACAAGAGTTGGTATGTACCAATATAAACGGTCCAGATCGGCGAAGCTTTCATGAATAGGCCTTGGCGATTGCGTGACATCGCGATCCGCTGGCTTGCACGGCGTTGTCAGATATTGGGACTGCGTCAGCCGTCGGGCGAGCCCCCCTGTGGAGCGCGCATTCCCGAATTTCCTCACCCCCATCAGTTTGGCATCGCGATCTTCAGAGTTTCACCGACTGCTCCTGCTCACGATCTGTCACCAAGTTGAAGCAAAATTGGTCTAGTCCAGTCTTGTCGCTAAACCCTGACGAGCCTGACAGTGCGATCCTTGGTGCAGAAAATACGTGACCCGAACACGGTCGCCTTTGCGGTGTTCGCAGGCCTGGCGGGGTTCTGCGCCTATTTCTCGATGTACGCCTTTCGCAAGCCGTTCTCGGCGGCGACATTCGACGGGGTTCAGGGTTGGGACTTCGTGCTCGACTACAAGGTCGCCTTGGTCATCGCCCAGGTCATCGGCTACGCCCTGTCCAAGTGGATCGGCGTCAAGGTGATCGCAGAGGCGGACGGACGCGGACGCGGCCGGGCCATACTGATGCTGATCGGCGCGTCCTGGCTGGCGCTGGTCGCCTTCGCGCTGATCCCCGCGCCGTGGAATGTGGCGGCCTTGTTCCTTAACGGCCTGCCGCTGGGCCTGATCTGGGGTCTGGTCTTCGCCTATATGGAGGGACGGCGCGCATCCGACGTGCTGGGCGCTGTGCTGTGCGCCAGCTTCATCCTGTCGTCAGGCGTGGTGAAGGCGGTCGGCAAGCTGTTGCTGCAGGCAGGGGTCAGCGATCTGTGGATGCCTGCAGCGGCGGGGGCGGTATTCATGCCGTTGCTGTTGGTTTCAGTCTGGGGGCTGTCGCTGTTGCCCGGCCCCAGCGCCGAGGATGAGCGCGAGCGGGTGCGCCGTGCGCCGATGAACCGCGACGAGCGCAGGCGGTTTCTGGCCGATTACGGTCTGGGGCTGGGGGCGTTGATCGCCGCCTATGTCCTGTTCACCGCCTTTCGCGATTTCCGCGACAACTTCTCGGCCGAGGTCTGGGAGGCGGTCGGCTATGGCGATGCGGCGGGCGTCTTCGCGGCCAGCGAACTGCCGGTGGCGGTCATCGTCCTGGTCGTGTTGGGCAGTCTGATCCTGATCCGCGACAACCGGCGCGCCCTTATGGTCATGCATGGAGTAGTGATTGCGGGCGCTGCTCTGATCGGCCTGTCGACCCTGGCGTTTCAGGCGGGGCTGGTGTCGGCTCTGGTGTGGATGATCCTGAGCGGGGCAGGGCTGTACATGGCCTACACCCCCTTCAACGCCATGCTGTTCGACCGGATGTTGGCGGCGACGCAGCGGGTCGGGACGGCGGGCTTTTTGATCTATGTAGCGGACGCCTCGGGCTATGTCGGTAGCGTCGCCCTGCTGCTGTATCGAACCTTTGCGGCCCCGCAGTTGAATTGGCTGCAGTTCTTCATCGGATCAGCCTATGCGGCGGCGGCGGCCAGCCTGCTGCTGACGTTGGCGTCAGGCTTCTATTTCGCGCGCAAGCTGGCGGGCGATCGGCGGGATCGGGCCAAGATCCAGATTTCACAAACGGCAGCCGATACTGCGGCGCCCTGAACCTTCGCCGTCAGGGCGCGACGTCCAGATCGACCTTCACGCGCAGGGCGTCGTGGCGCCAGTATTCGTGGTCGTATTCGACAATGCGTCCGCCAGCGTCGAAACTGGCGCGCACGACCAGCAGGCCCGGCGTGCCCGACTTGACGCCCAGGGCCTCGGCCTCTTCCTGGATCAGGGCGCAGGGCTGCATCTCGACCCGGTTGCGCGTCACCGCCAGCCGATAGCGGCTCTTGAGTATCTGCGTCAGGGAGCCGTTCAAGTCATGCGTCAGCAGGTCCGGCGCCCGCTTGGCCTCGACATAGATGCGCTCGACCAGCACCGGGCGCCCGTCGATCAGACGCCGGCGCCGGATCAGGTGCACCGCCGCCCCCAACGGCAGACCCATGGCCTTGGCCACGCCGTCCTGCGCCTCGACCGATGTGGTGGACAGGGTCTCGGTGCCGGGCTGGCGGCCCTGTTCGGCGACATAGGTCATGAACCCGGCCCAGCGGGTCGGATCATAGGTCACAGGTTCCGGCGAGACGTACCAGCCGCTGCGGTCGCGGCGATAGATCATCCCCTCGGATTCCAGTTGGAACAGGGCTTCGCGGATCGTGCCGCGCGCCACGCCCAGTCCGTCCTGCAACTGGCGCTCTGACGGCAGTTTGCCGCCGGGTTTCAGCACTCCGCTGTGGATTTGGCGGGCGATCTGGTCGCGCGCCACCAGATAGCGCCCGCGGTCGCCGACGGGGGTTTCAGATGGTGCGGTCCACCAGGCAGGCGCAGAGGCGTCGGACATGAAGGCTCGTCGTCAGAAGTCGATGAAGCCTTATCGCGGGTTCGCGCGCCTGCGTCGATCCTCTGCGCTGCCCGCAAAGAAAACGGCGGCGGCCCTTTCGGACCGCCGCCGCTGGTGAACAGGCCTAAGCTATAGTCTCAGTAGCTGTAGCTCATGCGGAACAAGAAGGTCCGGCCCGGCTCCATGTAATCCTTCATGTAGCTGGGGCTTTCGCCCTTTGTCGTATAGTAGCGGTGACCGTCCAGGATGTTCTGCACGTCGAAATCGACGGCCAGCCTGTCGTTGACGTTGTAGCGCGAGTGGAAGTCCAGCGTCTTGGTCGGCTGCACCCATTTGTCGATGGCGTTGTCACGCAGGTCTTCGACGTACTGGCCTTGATAGTTGTAGGACAGGCGGGCCTCGAAACCGTATTTCTGATAGGTCAGCGAGGCGTTGTACATCAGGTCTGGCGCCCCGACGAAAGAGATCTTGCGACCCTTGCGATAGTCCAGGCCCGTCTCGCCCTCGCTGGTCTGCAGCGTCAGATTACCCTCGAAGCCGAAGCCGTCGAACGGCGCCGCCATGCCGTCGAAGCTCTTGATGAAGTTGAACTCGACCCCGGTGATATTGGCGGTGTCGCCGTTCTTGGGCTGGGTGATTTCGATGAAGCCGTTGGACGTGGTGGCGTCCACCTGGCTGCCGTTGGTGAAGATGAAGTTGTCGATCTTCTTGTAGAACAGGCCTGCCGACAGGACGCTGCTGCGGTCGGGATAAAACTCGGCCGACATGTCCAGGTTCAGGGCTTCCGCAGGCTTCAGGTCCGGGTTGCCGCGGCTGATGGCGATGATCTCCTTGGTCACCGGATTGCGCGTCACCGACTGTCCGCCCGAGATATAGCCGTACTCGGGGCGCGAGAAGCTGGTCCAGGCGGCGGCGCGGTAAACCCACTGGTCGTTAGGGCGGTAGGTCGCCGTCACACTGGGCAGGAACACGCCGTAGTCGGCGTTGCTGGCGTCAAAGCCGCTGGCGTCGCCGTCGTCGGACCAGAAGGTGTTCTTGACGTCGGTCTGCTCGTAGCGACCACCCGCGATCACCTGCAAATCGCCCCAGCGCAACTGGGCCAGGGCATAGGCGGCATAGATGCTCTCCTGGCCCTGCTTGTCGTCCTGGCTCAGACGTTCATAGGGCATGGTGACCGGGTTGGCGGCCTCGGCGGCGCGGATGGCGGCGATCACCCGTTCACGGCTGAACACGGCGCCGTAATAGTAGCGGCCGCCCAGGATGCGATCGACCTCGCGCTCGATCAGGCCGGACCCGGCCAGGGACTTGCCGTCCAGCGGCGTGCCGGCGAAGTCGCCGTCCCAGATGGGGGTGCTGTCGTACTCCCGCTTGGACTGCAGGTATTTGGCCCCAACGCGGATCAACTCCAGCGGACCTTGGGCGACCTGATAGCGGGCGTCGATCTTCAAGGCCACGCGCTCGTCCTTCTGGCGCGAGCGGCTGTGGCCAGCCCCGTCCAGAGGCAGCAGGGACGGATCGCGCTCCACATGGGCGGCGAAGGCCGGAAGCTGCGGCGTGGGGAAACGGCCGTCGTAGGAGGACCACAGCAGGCCTGTGGCGTTCAGCGGCCAGGCGCAGGCGTCGCAGTTGTAACCGACCGAATAGTCGTCGGGGTTCTCACGCTCGCCGAAACTGTAGCTGAGGTCATAGCTCAGTTCGAGCGCGTTGAACCGGCTGACGCCGCCCAGATTGACGGTGGCCAGGGTCTGGTTCTGGTCCGAGATGTCCATGTTGCGCGAGAACTGGAACCGCTGTGGATCCCACACGCCCGAACGGCCGTGCAGCGACCAGTAGGAGTTGCGGGTGCGGTCGGCGTCCGTAATGCGGCCGTCGCCGTCGGCGTCGACGATCTGGCCGGGCGTATAGCCATAGATGGCGCCCAGGACCGGGTCGTAGCCGATGATCATCTTTTCCGGCGCGGACAGGCTGCGGTCCTCGTCATTCACCTGCACCAGGCGCAGGGACGGACGGCTGCGGTAGTCGGTCCAGTCATTGGTCGAGACGCGTTCGAACCGGTTGTACTGGCCGCGCAGATAGAGGTCGTGATCGACGCCGCGATAGTCGAGCGACAGGTTGCCGCCATAGCGTTTCTGTTCGTTGCGGCGATAGTCCAGGTCGATCCCCGGCAGGTACATCGAGCGTTCGTCGACTGCTTCCTCGCCGTTCTTGCGCCAGATGTAAGGCTCCCATTCGCCGTCGTTTTCGGTCTCCTCGGTGACCCCGTGCGAACGGCCGTAGTTGACCGAGGCGAAGACGCCGAACCGGTCGTCCTTCAGGCGACGACCGAAGTCGGCCTGAACCAGATAATTGTCGGAAGCCTCGCCTTGATCACGGGCGCGGTCGTTGGCGCCGTAGCTGGCGAACATCCGCGCCACCGGACCCTTGAAGTCGAAGGCGTTGGGGGTGCGGAAGTCAACGGAGCCGCCGATGGCGTCGCCGTCCATATCCGGCGTCAGGGTCTTGGACACCGTGATCGCCTGCAGGCCGTTGGGCGGCAGAACCGTCATGGACATCTGGCGGCTGTCGGTGTCGGTCAGGGCGACGCGCACGCCGTTGATCGAATAGGCGTTGAAGGTGCCCGCGAAGCCGCGGACGGTGACATATTCGCCCTCGCCCGTGTCCTGATTGACGATGACATTGATGCCCGGCAGGCGCGCCAGGGCGTCGGCGACATTGGCGTCAGGCAGCTTGCCCATGTCGTCCGCCGACAGGACATTGACCACCCCATCGGCGCGGCGCTGGGCCGAGATGGCGTTGGCGGTGCCCAGGCGCTGGCCCGTGACCAGAACTTCATCGACCGTCTGGGCCTGGTCGTCGTCAGCGACGGCGGCGAAGGTCGCGCCTGAAACGCCCCAGATCAGGGCCAGGACGCTGACGCCCGCGATCAGTTTCGCCGTGCGCAGTGCGACGGCGTCGGAATGTAACGACATTGGTGATCCCCACCCGGATTCCAGAAATCTTGTCCGTGGGGCGTGCGCTGCTCGCGCCGCCCCGTCCGCAGCAGCGGACGAAGGCGGGGTAGCCTTAAGCTAATCTGGTGTAAACCAGTTGGATGGCGCTACACAAAACATTCACAGTATAGGATATGGCATATATCTGTATTGTCGTCAGGTGCCGGAACGATTTGCCAATTTACCTGGCTGCCGCATGCAGTATTTCAACGTAGTGATGGATATCGGGCGTCACCATGCCCGGCTGCTTGCCCGCATCGTCATAGCGCCTCAGCCGGATCGCCTCCTTGAAAAAGGGGTGAGCCTCGAAAGCCTGGCATTCCGCCGCATCGAACGGCCCGCCCTGCAGGCCCAGGCTCAGCGCAGAGGCGCCGCTCAGATCCTCGAGATAGCCTGGCTCGACCGCGCACAGATAACGTTTGGCCGCGACGTGCAGAAAGATGGGCGCGGTCACGTCTTCTGAAAACCATTGAGAAAGAAATACTTCACCCAGCCGTTCATGGGCGGCGTCAAGACCGTGCGCCTCGGCGGCGTCTCCCGCCCCCTCCAGAAACTGCCCTACGTCATGCAGCAGCGCCGCCGCAATCATGGCCGGAGCCTCGCCGGCGTCCTCCGCCAGCTTTGCGCATTGCAGCATGTGTTCGCGCTGATTGACATGCTCGCCATAGCGGTTGTCGCCGTGGCGGTCGAAAAGGTCGGTGATCTGCTTCACAGGCATAGCCCTCGCCGTTGAACAGAGGTCGCAAACGGCTAATCAGTTGTTGTGAGGTGTTTCGGCGTTCGTCTAGTCATCAAACAGTCATGATGAACCAATATTGGTCTAGACCACAAAGTCGCCTTCAGCAAGACCACGGACAGATTGTCATGAACCGCACCCTCGTCGCCGTCCTGCTGGCCTCGGCCTGCCTGATCCCCAGCCTGACCCAGACGGCGCAGGCTCAGTCGTGGGACTTCACCCCCCGTTATGATCTGCCGCGCAACGCGGGACCGGCGCGAGAGAAGACGACGGCGTCCGTCTCCACCCTGGCGCCCGCGCCGACGCCGCTGCGGTTCAACGGCATGACCTCGACCGACAGCCGCACCCTGCAGGCGACCTTCGACCCTGCGCGTGATTTCACCGTTGAACTGTGGATGCTGGACCATATGAACCGGCCGGTCGGCGCCGTCGTGTCGCCAGCGGGATCATCAGGCCGCTCGTCCTGGCTGTTGGGCTACACCGACGGCCAGGCGGCGTTCGGCCCGGCGGGCACGGCCATGTCCAAGGTCGCCGACTACAAGGACGAATGGCGTCACGTGGTCGGCGTGCGTCAGGGCGACGCCTGGCGGCTCTATTCCAACGGCGCCCTGGTCGCCACGACCACCGCGCGCCTGAGCCGTTCGTCGGCCGCCCCGCTGGAGCTGACGACCTTCCTTGAAGCCGAACCCTATATGAGCCTGCCGGACCTGGTGCGGGGCGCCGCCCTGTACAACCGCGCGCTCAGCGCCGCAGAGGTTCAGGCCGCCTTCACTGCACGCACCACAATGGTGGACGAAGGACGCCTGAACGCAGAGACGCTGCACTTCACACAGCCGCCCTACCTGAACGCGCCGACGACGCAGGACATTCAACTGTCGTGGGAGACGGACCGCCCGGCGCATTTCACCGTGGCCTGGGGCGAGACCGAGGCTCAGATGCGCCGCATCGACGTGCCCGCCGCTGAGGACGGCCGTCTGGGCGGGGCGACCCTGGACGGACTGAAGGCCGACACCCCCTATTTCTACCGCGTCACGGCGTCGACCGAAGATGGGAAGGTGCTGGATTCCGGCCTGTTGTCTTTCGGCTCGGCGCCCCTGCCGGGCGCGCCCTTCGTCATCGCCGTCTCGGCGGACACCGAGGCCCGCCCCTTCGTCAACAACCGCATGAGCCAGCTGATCTGGGAGGAGCGCCCGAACCTTCTGCTGCTGGCCGGAGACCTGACCGACGAGGGCTCCATCGACCGCCGCTATCAATGGACGCACGAGTATTTCGTCGGCATGGGCGGCCTGTTCGGGCGGGTGCCGGTGATCGCCGCCCCCGGCAACGGCGAGGGCGAGCAGCACTGGTTCCGCCACTATCACCGCCAGCCCGGCGAGGAAGGCTATTTCAGCCACCGCTACGGCGACGTGGAGTTCTTCATCCTGGACAGCAATCTGGAGGACCGCGAACGTCGCAGCCCCGGCTTCCGCGCGCGCCAGGCCGCCTGGCTGGATCAGGCGCTGGCCCGTTCCACCGCCCGCTGGAAGATCGCCATGCATCACCACGACCTGTTCACTAGCGATGATGACGACTACGGCGACAGCTGGCGCGACCGCTCGACCAACGGCGACGAGACGATGCGGGGCGAGTTCGCCTCGATCTATGAACGGCATGGAGTCGATCTGGTGATCTATGGCCACCTGCACGCCTATGAGCGGACGTGGCCCATGCGCCAGGGCGCGGTCGATCTGGAGCGCGGCGTCACCTATCTGCAGGTCGGCGGCATGGGCGGCAATCCCGAAGACTTCGCCCCCAACAAGCCCGCCTTCAGCGCCAAGACCGCCCGCACCCACCACTATGTCATGCTGCGCAGCGCCGGCGACCGGATCGATATCGAGATGGTCGATATCGAAGGCCGCACACGCGACCGTTTTGCCCTGACGAAGTGATCGGGAGCAGTCTCCTGACGCTTGTAAGCGCCGCAATCGAAAGTTGAGCGCGATGTCCGCAAGCGGCGGGCGGCGCCTGAACCTCACAGCGACATGTCGTGGGCTGAGCTACAGTCAAAACGCCGAAGAGTGCGCCACGTAGCGAGGCCTCTTTGCGCAGGGCCTCGCTACACGCTGTAGACGATTCCTTAGAACCGCCATTCCACGGCGGCGCCGATGCGGCGGAAGGCGGCGTCGGGCAGGATTTGGGATGTGCCGCCCGTGTCGAAGTAGCTGGGGAAGATGACGGCGGCGAAGCGCTGATCAAACAGGTTGCGCACAAACAGGCTGAGGCGGATGCGGTCGTCGGGGTCACTGATGCCGACGGTTCCGTTCACAAGGGAATAGCCCTTCTGCAGGGTGTCTGGATTGCCAACACCATAATAAACGCTGGACCGGTATGACCAGTCGGCGTTCACGAACAGGCGCGCGCCGGACAATGAGCGCTCGTAAGATGTTGCGAGGCTGGTCGACCATTCGGGCGCAGCGATCAGGCGATGGCCTTTGGCGTCGAAGGTCGGCCCAGGGAAGGTGCAGCCTTGCGCGGCTGTCTGGCCTGCGTAGCAGGAGGGGAAATAGTTCGTGTATTCGGCGTCGAGGTAGGTGGCGCCAGCGGATATGCTCCATCCGCTGGTCGGGCGAATGACGCCCTCAAGCTCCACGCCCTGGGTGCGTAGTCCTCCGGCGTTGCCGGTGCGGAAGGCGCCGATGGGCGGGATGGTCGGATCGAAGACCTGAGCCTGGAAGTTGGTGAAGTCGTTGTAGAAGACAGCCGCGTTGACGCTGAGGCGACGCCCCAGGAAGTCGCCTTTCACGCCGGCCTCATAGGCTTCGACTGTCTCCGGATCGACCGGGAAGACATTGGCGTTGATTGCGCTGATCGCGGGTCCCTTGTAGCCGCGCGAGGCGGAAATATAGACATTGGCGCGATCCGTAAGCCGGTGCTGGAGCACCGCACGTCCGGACCATCCCTCTTCGGAGCGTGAAGCACCTTCAGAGTAAGGCAGCGGGCGGGGCTGGCAGACACGCCCGCCGGTCAAGGCGTAGCTGACATTACAGACGCCCGGAATCGCTGACACGCTGGCCGTATTGTCGATCTCGTCACGAGTGTATCGTCCGCCGACGATCAGGTCGAACCGGTCGGTGAGGTGCAACGTGCCTTGTGCGAAGGCGGCGATGCTCTTGCTGTTCACCTCATAGGTGACCAGTCCGCCAACCGTGCCGATCAGGATGGGCGAAGCGTTGGGCAGATACCCCAGAGTTCCGTATTGGGCGTTCCCTGCGCTGATTTCCTGCTGATAATAATAGAGGCCCGCAACATAATCGAACCTGCGTTCGCCGTTAGATGCGATGCGTAGTTCTTGAGTGAATTGATGCGCGTCGAGAGTGGCGAGGTTGTTGTCGTAGACACGCAGAGGCGTGCTGTCGACTTCCAGATTGCTGTTCTGCCGCACGTCGCGATAGGCGGTCACGGAGGTGATCGTTGCGCCGCCCAGCTCATAGTCGATAGTGACCTGACCGCCAAAACTGTCGGTCCGGCTGTAGTTGTGCGCGCCTATGCCGGTTGCACGGTTCTCAGGGCCGGGCCTTATGCCCAGCGCCGTCAACTGATCACGCACAAACCCGTTTCCAGCCGCAGGCGCGTTCGCCCCGCCGCCGAATGACCGGATCGTCCAGACGCCGGGATCACCCTGCGTGTCCTGATAATCTGCGATGGCATAGACCGACAGGTGGTCCGTCACGTTCCATAGCAGCTTGGCGTTGAGGTTGTAGCTTCGTTGATCTTCGATCGAGCCAGGACCGCGAACCTGCAGCGGCGTGTCGCTGGATTGGCGCCCGGCGCGCAAACGCAGCGCCGCGCTCTCACCTACGGGCAGATTGACGATTGCATGAGCCTGAAGTTGGTCGCGCTGGCCGTATTGCACACGACCTTCGGTGCTGTACTCGCCCAGTATAGGACGGCGCGTGGTGACCGAGATCAGGCCTGCGGTGGTGTTTTTGCCGAAGAGCAGCCCCTGCGGACCGCGCAGCACCTCGACCCGTTCGACGTCCGCCAAACTGTTCAACGGGGTATAGCGCGGCAGGGTCAGGTTGACGTCATCGACCGCCAGACCGACCGCAGACTCCACGGAATAATCGAAGCTGTTGCTGGCCACGCCGCGAACCGAAAAAGACGGTGTCTGCGGGACAGGTGTGAACTGTACGCTGGGCGCGCGTTGAGTGATGTCAGACAGGCTGGACGCGCCGGTTTCACGCAGGGATTGGCCGCTGACGACTGTAATGGCGATCGGCACATCCCTTAGGTTTTCGCTGCGACGCTGGGCGGTCACAACCACTTCGTCGACCGTTGACACCTGTGTTGCGCTGTCTGGCGACACGGCCTGGGCGTTAGCCGCACCGGCGATGATGAGCGCGATGACGCTCGTGCTTGTGCAAGTCGTCCAATGACGCATTTGGTTTCCCTCCCATGGCGGGGCTTGTTCGCCCTGTCGCTCTTGCCAGGCACCCTTCCGTCAAACTAACATTCAGTCAAGAACGAAAGTTATTGCTTTGGGGAGGCGCGGGTGAAGTTGAAAGTCGACTTCCACGGTTCGACTGATCGCCTTAGTCTGACGGGGCGGAACGCCCGATGCGGCGACTTCCTCAAACCAGAAAACAGAGCATCCCTTGACTGCAGCCACCCCACCGAAAACTCGCCGCAGGCAGGTCGACCGTACAGCGGAGACACGCAGCGCGCTGATCGAGGCGGCCATCCGCGTCATCTATCGCGACGGCTATGGCGGGGCGAGCACGGCGGTGATCGCAGAAGAGGCAGGCGTCAGCCGCGGCGCCATCCTGCATCACTTCGGCACGCGCGCGCAGCTGATGGCGGACGTGATAACCGAGGTCTATGCGCAGGAGCATCGGGACTATCAGTTGCTGGAGGCGCAAGGCTACGATGGAATGCGTGTGTGGGACTGGCCGGAAATGCTGTGGCAGGTCTTGCGCAAACCTTCGGGCGTAGCGGTTCTGGAAATCCTGCAGGCGGCCCGCAGCGATCAGGAACTGGCCACTCTGGTCGCCCCGGCGCAGAGCCGTATCGAGGAAATCGCGACAGCTGGAATGCTGGAACGGTTTCCAAATGTGGACAAAGCCGAGAGCCTGTCCGCAATGCGTCTGTTCGTTTGGGCTGTACGTGGCCTGTCCATCGCGCAGGTTCTGGCGCCCGAACCGCGTTCGATCGAATCGTCGGTTCTCTTCTTCCGCCGCATCGTGGAAGCCGCCGTCGAATCCGGCCTGGTGCTGACGGTCAAAACGTCTTCGAGCCCTGCGCCAAAAGCCTGATTGACGGCTGCGTTCAGCAGCTGGCCGCAGAATTTCTCACAACACGACACCGCGCTCCGCACGCTGTGCAGCGAAGGTCGGCACACCTGACCGGGCGCTGCGGACGCATGTCTGCGCGCCAACTCCTTTCATTCCATTCAGCATTTTAGGATCAAGCCGTTGGCCGGAAAGATCGATATCAAAGGCACGACCTTCACAGACGTGCATGGACGGCATGTGATCCTCAGGGGGGTGAACTTCGGCGGCGACTCCAAGGTGCCGACCAGTCCTGACGGCCATACCTATCGACCCAGCACCTTTGACGACCATCGCACGGTGAGCTTCGTCGGCCGACCTGCAGACTTGGCGCAACTGGATGAGCATCTGGCGCGGTTGCGACACTGGGGTTTCAACTGCCTACGCCTGCTTCTGACATGGGAAGCTGTCGAACATGCCGGTCCCGGCCGGTATGATGAGGCCTTCCTCGATTATTACGCCGAAGTCTGCCGCCGGGCTGGAGTGCACGGCCTGCACGTCTTTGTGGACTTCCACCAGGATGCCTGGAGCCGCATGTCAGGCGGCGACGGCGCGCCAGGCTGGACCTGGGAAGCCATCGGCATGGATTTCTCGAAGTTTCCTCCTTCCGGCGCCGCCCATCTGATGCAGCACCAATATGACGCAGCCAAGGGTGGGCGCCAGGACGCCTATCCGGTGATGAGCTGGAGCGGCAATTACTCACGCCCCGCCAATGGCGTGATGTGGACACTCTTCTTCGCGGGCGCGGACTTCGCCCCGAACATGATCGTGGATGGCCGCAACATTCAGACCTATCTGCAGGATCACTATTTCGGCGCTGTAAAAGCTGTCGCCGAACGGGTCGCGCACCTCGACAATGTCATCGGCTTCGACACCCTGAATGAGCCGGGAACGGGTTACATCGGCAAGGCCCTGACCGCGCCGATCATTCGTTACAAGGGGCCGATCTGGACGGCGCTAGATGGTCTGGCTCTGGCGTCCGGCGTTGAACGCCGCTTGCCGGTTGTCTCTCCCGGTCAGGGTGTTGTCGGCAACCAGACCCTGAACACCGAAGGCGTATCCATCTGGCTTGAGGGGCGTGAAGATCCTTTCAGGGCCGCAGGCGTATGGGACATTCAGGACGGCGACCCTGTGGTGCTCAAGGAGGACTATTTCCAATCGGTCGGCGGGCGAACGGTCGAGTTGGGGCGTGACTACATGGCCCCCTTCTTCAGGCGCATGGCCGCGACTGTGCGCGAGATACGCCCGGATTGGCTGATCTTCGGCGAAGTCGATCCGTTCGAGGCCGTAATGGGCCATGGCTTCCCCAAAGGCGCGCCCGAGCGGATGGTCAACGCCAGTCACTGGTACGACCTGACCGCTCTGGTGACCAAACGCTTCACACCTGACCAGATGACCCACGTCCTGACCGGCCAGGTCCGCTGCGGCGGCAAGGCCATCGAAGACGGCTATGTCGAGGAAATGTCGATGCTGATCGCCGCCGGGAACACCCTGGACGGCGGCGCGCCGACCCTGCTCGGCGAATGCGGCGTCCAGTTCGACATGAATGACGCCGAAGCCTATCGACGCTGGTCACAGGGTGAGCGCGGAAACGACATCTGGGCCGCACAGGCCGAAGCGCTTGGCCGGATGTACAACGCCATAGACCGCCTGCTGCTGTCATCGACCCAGTGGAACTACACGGTCAGCAATCGCAATGACCCAATGGTCGGCGATGGCTGGAACCAGGAAGACCTGTCGATCTGGTCCTTGGATCAGGTTGATGGCGTGGACGTTCTGGACGCAGGCGGTCGCGCCATCGACGGGTTTTGCAGACCCTATGTGCGCGCGGCGCAAGGGAGGTTGTTGCGGCAATCTTTCTGTCGCGAAACCGGCGTGTTTGAAGCCGAGATCGACATGGATCCCGCCCTCCGCGCCCCGACCGAAATCTATCTTCCCCAGCGGCGCTTCTCGGATGCGCCGCGTGTCGAGGGCGACGCAGGAACTGGCGTGCTTGAGGCGCAGATCCTGCGCATAAGGGCCGAAAAAGCCGGTCGTCAGACCATCCGCGTGATTGCACAGTGAGCCGGCCAGCCCCCGGACCAGAAGTACGATCCGCATCAACCACACGGCTGGGTTTTGGTCGAAGCGTCGGATACGGCGTCGGTGATTTCGGCCTGAACCTCTTTTTCACGACAGCCGGTCTTTTCCTGCTGTTCTACTATACGGATGTGCTGGGCCTTTCGCCGTCGACGGCGGGCTGGGTCTTCGCTGGCGCCCTCATTTGGGATGCGGTGTTTGATCCCTTGATGGGCTACCTCGCCAACCGCACCCGGTCACGGTGGGGGCGATATCGCCCCTATCTGCTGTTCGGCGCCATACCACTGGCGGCGGCCTGGGCCTTGATGTTCCTGCCGACAGGGCTGACAGGTCCGGCTCTCATCCTGTTCGCCGCAGGAACGCACATTCTGTTCCGAACCTTTTACGCCATTGTAGGCATGCCCTATCTGGCCCTGTCCGCAGTCCTGACGCAGGACAGCAAGGAGCGTGGCGTGATCGCGGCTGTGCGCATGATTGCGGGCGCCAGTTGCGGCCTCTTGTCCGCCCTGCTGACCCTGACGCTGGTCAAGGCCTTCGGCGGTGGTCAGGTCGGCTTTTTCGGCATGGCGCTGGTTTATGGAGCCTTGGCCGCAGCCGTGCTTATGCTGGTCTTCGCTTCCACGCGGGAACAGATTTCAGAAACAGTCGAGCAGAAGGTCTCGCTAGGAGACATGGTGCGGATGCTGCGCGGCAACTACGCCTTCTGGGTGGTCAGCGCCGCCATGCTGCTCAGCGCGGTTGGAAGCACTTTTTTCCAGAAGACGGTGCCGTATTTCTTCAAATACCAACTTCACCGTGAAGACCTGATCGGGCCAGCGCTCGGCCTGCTTGCAGGATGCGTGATGCTGTCCATTCCGCTGTGGACCTGGCTGATGAAACGCACGTCCAAGCGCATCATGTGGATCACCGGAGCGGGGATCAGCACGCTCGGCTTCGGTCTGCTCTGGTTTGCTCCAGCCGAGCCGCTGGCGGTGCTGTCGGTTCTGCCTCTGCTCGGCGTTGGCGCGGGTGCTGGTTATCTCGGCTTCTGGTCCATGATGCCGGACACGGTCGAGTATGGCGAGTGGCGCTCTGGCGTACGGGCGGAGGGCGCAATCTTCGGCCTGGTGTCACTGCTGCAGAAGGGCGGATTGGGGCTGGCCGCCGCTGGTCTTGGGGAGCTTCTGACCGTGATCGGATATCAGCCCAATCTCGCCCAGACGCCCGAGACGCTTTCAGCAATGCGTGTTGTCATGATCGCGAGCCCGGCGGTTCTCAGCCTGGCGGCCGCCGCCACCATTGCTTTCTACGGCATTGACCATCGCCAGCATGGCCGCATGGTTCGCGCACTGGATCGTCGAAGGTCCAAGTTTTCGAATGGTCATGACCGGTGACGGAACTATTCAGAGCAGCATTCAGGACGAACTGGATGTGCTCGAAATCTCGCCCGTAGCTCATCTCGGATCGCCATCATAGATCGGGGGATGGATACTACCAAAGATGATCTGGGCTACGAGTCCTTTGCCCGGTCCGCGACTGGCCAGGCGCAGTTGGCCGGACTGGGCGGTGCTCAGGGCTTCGACGATGGCGAGGCCCAGGCCGGAGCCGGTGGAGCGGTTGGGATTGCTGCGGAAGAAGCGCTCGGTCAGGCTGGGCAGCACCGCGTCGTCGACGCCTTCGCCGTGGTCCCAGACCGTGACGGCGGCGCCCTCGGGGCTGTTCGAGACATGGACGATGACCGGCGCGGCGCCGTGGCGAAAGCCGTTGTCGATCAGGTTCAGCAACTGCTCGACGATCAGGTCTTCCGAGCCCCGAACCTCGACGGTTTCGAGCGGCAGTCTGAGCCGCAGCGCGCCGGGCGTCAGCGGGTGTCGGTCGGCAAAGACCTGATAGGCCTTTCTGACGGCGCGGCCCAGGTCGGCGGTCGCGTCCGAATGGGCGGTGTCCGCGCGGGCGGTGGACAGCAGCTGGTTGATCAGATGGGTCATGCTGGCGGCGGCCGATTGCGAGTCCGTCAGCAGCCTCTGCTCCGTGCGGGTCCAGGGGCGTTTGGACGCCGCCAGCAGATCCAGGTTGGCCGCCATCACCGCCAGTGGCGTCCGCAGCTGGTGGGAGGCGTCGGCGGCGAACCGCTGCATCCCTGAAGTGGAGCGTTCCAGCCCCGCCAGCAGGGCGTTGAACGCGGTCAGAACCGGCGTCAGCTCACGCGGGGCCAGGGTCACGGCGGCGGGCGCGAAATCCGTGGTGCTGGACGACGACCGCGCGGCCAGTTCATCGACCAGCCGCCTGAGCGAGTTCAGGCCCCATTGCAGGGCGGGCCAGATCAGCAAGGCCGCCAGCACCACCAGCAGGCCGGGCAGCAGAAGCAGGCTGCCGTACAGTTCGTGAAGGCTGGCCCGGCGGGAATCCAGGCTCTGGGCCACCGAAACGACCACCGGGGCGGTGCGGCCCGGTATCATGACGGTTTGCTGGGCCATGCGGACCGGCACGCCGCGCACCGTCAGGTTGGCGAAGACCGGCCGTTCGGTGTTGGCGGTCTTCAGCGTCGGCAGTTCGTGATAGCCGGTGACCATGCGGTCGCCCTCGCGGATGCCGTAGAAGACGGCGTCGCGTTCCGGCGTGTCCAGCAGGGCAAGGGACCAGGGCGCCACGTCCACGGTCACGCCCTGATCGTCCAGAGAGACGCTTTGCAGAATGGTCTGCATGGCGCCGGCCAGCAGGCGGTCGGACGTACGCTCCACCACCCGGTGCGCGGTCCAGGCACCCACGCCCAGCAGCACGATGGCGAACACCGTCAGGGGCACGACCTGGGCGATCAGCAGGCGGTTGACCAGGCTGTGCGAGGTTTTGCTCGGCGCCCGCGTCATGGGTCGAGGCGATAGCCGCGTCCGCGGATGTTGGTGATGGCGGGGCCGTCAGGCTGCAGCTTGCGGCGCAGGCGGCCGACGTGGATCTCCAGCGCATTCAGCGAAGGCGCCTCGTCCTGGGTGAAGACCTCTGCGGCCAGCATGTCGCGATCCACCACCTGTCCGACGCGTGACGCCAGCACCTTGAGCGCCGCCCATTCGCGCGGGCGCAGCGCCAGTTCGCGGTCGCCGACCTGTGCGCGGCCCGCCTGCCAGTCGCAGACCAGCGAGCCGATGACGACGGAGCCCGCCGCCTGTCCCTGACGGCGCCGCACGATGGCGCGCAGGCGCGCGATCAGTTCGACGGGGGCGAAGGGCTTGACCAGATAGTCGTCGGCCCCAAGATCCAGCCCCGCCACCCGGTCGCCCAGGGCGTCGCGGGCCGTCAGCATCAGGATCGGCGTGGTCGAGCCGCGACGGCGCAGGGCGGCCAGAATCTCGAACCCGTCGATGTCGGGCAGGCCGATGTCGAGGATGGCGGCGTCGAAATCCTCGGTCTGCTCAAGCCTCAGGGCTTCAGCGCCCTGGTCGGTGCAGCGTGGCTCAAACCCCGCACTGCGCAGGCTGGCGTCCAGAGAATGTTGAAGCGCCTTGTCATCCTCGACGACGAGTATTCTCATGGGGTCACAGATGCGGGGAGCGGGGACATGGGCGCCACAATAGCGAGAAAGCCGAAGTGGTGAAGGCGTGGCGTCTGTTCGCCCTGATCTTCGCCGCCGCCTTCGCCCTGACCGCCTGCGGGCGCGAGCCTGAGGGGGCAGGCACCGCGCCGCACATCCGCTGGCGGGCCGAGCAGGAAGGCGCCCTGTTGATCCGCACCAACACCAGCATGCTGGGGCCGGTGATCGACGCCTTTCGGGCGCGGTATCCCAAGGTGGAGATCCGCCTGGAGGACATGAACTCCACCATGCTGGCCAGCAATGTGGTGTCGGATGTGCTGGCCGGACGGCCGGGCGCGGACCTGGTCTGGAGCTCGGCGATGGACGTGCAGATCAAGCTGATCAACGACGGCTACGCCCAGACCTACAGGTCGCCCCACCGGCGCGCCATGCCCGACGGCATGGTCTGGCGCGATCAGGGGTTCGGCATCACGGCCGAGCCGGTGGTCTTCGCCTACAACCGTCGCCTGCTGCCGCCTGCGCTGACGCCGAACAGCCATGCGGACCTGATCCGGCTTCTGGAAGCCCGGCCTGAAATCTTCGACGGTCGCCTGGCGGTCTATGATGCCGAGCAGAGCGGCGTGGCCCTGATGCAGTTGTCGTCGGACACCCAGATCTATCCCGACGCCTGGCGGATGATGGAGGCCCTGGGCCGCCGCAAGCCCCGTCTCGACACCTCGGGACAGCGGATGATGTGGCGGCTGGCGACGGGACAGACCCTGTTCGTATTCAACATGAACCAGTCCTATGGGCGGATCTGGGTCAGGGACCACCCCGACATCGCCCTGGTCACGCCCACGGACTACCACCTGCTGATTTCGCGGGTCGCCTTCATTCCACGCAATGCGGCCCATCCGAACGCGGCGCGGCTTTTCCTGGATTTCCTGCTGTCGCGCGAAGGTCAGGCGGCGGTCGCCAAGGCGGGCATGAGACCGGCGCGGGATGACGTTGATCCGGCGCTGCGTCCATCGCCACCCGGCGCGCGTCCCATTCGGGTGGGGCCGGGCCTGTTGGCCAATCTGGATCATGAGCGGCGCGAGAAGCTGCTGGGCCGCTGGCGTGCGGCCATGGAGGGGGCGCCGCGCGCGCCGCTGGATCCGCACGCGCCCTGAGGGTTTCCTGTGGATAACTTCTGATCATGCAAAGGCCGCATTTCTGTCACGATGCCGTCACGTCCGGGCGCTGGACGGTTTTGGGCCTTATGCTGAAGCCTGTGCTGCGACCGAATGTGGAATAATATTCTATATATCGATGTTTTGTGGGCTTTAAAACGCAAAAACGCGACGTTTGACAGCAGGTCTCTGCGATATCTTACTGGCGATCGCAGCTCGGGAGAGTTCGGACACTTCCCCGACGCCGAAGGCGCAACCGCCCCGGAAACGCTCAGGCAAACGGACCGAGCTGCACGATGAACGCTGGAGAGCAGGGCGACCCGAGGGGGGTGCGGCCTTCGCCGAAGGAGCAAGGGCCGATGGCCTGAAACTCTCAGGCACGAAGACAGCGGGGGTGAAATGGCGCCGTCAGAGCGCCGAACCGCATCGGACTTCCCTGGGAGGGGACGTCGCCGCCGTCCATGAGGAATCTCGTCTTGTCTCGCTTGAACACCCGCCTGATCAGCTGCAGCAGCGCCATCGCCCTGCTGTCCTGCGCCGGAGCCGCACTGGCCCAGACCGCAGAACCCGCCCCGGAACAGACCGCATCCGTCAGCGACATCGTCGTCACCGGCTCGCGCATCGACCGCGCCGGTTTTGAAGCCCCGACCCCGACCGTGCGCCTGACGGCCGAAGACCTGTCGGTCGGCGCCCGTCCCAACATCGCTGCCGCGCTGAACGACATGCCCCAGTTCCGCGCCACCACCTCGCCCCAGACGACCGGCACCAACACCGGCGCAGGCAATGCGCCCGTGGACCTGCGCGGCCTGGGCATCAGCCGCACCCTGGTGCTGATCGACGGTCGCCGCGTCTCCAGCGAAAACGACCTGAACAGCATCCCGTCGGTTCTGGTGAAGAGCGTCGACGTCGTGACCGGCGGCGCCTCGGCGGCCTGGGGCTCGGGCGCTGTGGCAGGCGTGGTCAATGTCGGCATCGACCGCAACTTCACCGGCGGCAAGCTGGGCGCCGAATACGGAATCTCGTCCTATGACGACGCCGAGCAGGTGCGTTACGAGGGCGCCTGGGGACGTGGCTTCGCCAATGGGCGCGGCCACTTCGTCATCGGCGGCGAATATCTGAACAACGACGGCGTGATCCCGAAGAACTCGCGCCCCAACATCGGCCGCTGGGCGACCGTCAACGGCGCCCTGACGCCGAACGTCGGCATGGCCGATGCGGCCTACGGCGGCCTGATCCTGTCGGGCGTCAACAACGGCAAGGTCTTCAACCCGGACGGCACGCTGCGTCCGTTCAACTTCGGTACGAAGAGCGGCTCCAACACCGTCGGCGGCGAAGGCCCTTCCAACGATGACCTGAGCCCGCTGGTCACGCCGCAGCAGCGCTACACCGCCATGGCCAGCGCGACCTATGAGGTCAGCGATACCCTGCGCGTCACCGCCGACATCCGCCACTCGCGGATGTGGAACAACTACATCTGGTTCGGCGACCACGACCGTGGCGACCTGACCATCGGCATCGACAACGCCTTCCTGTCGCCCGCCATCCGCAGCGCCATGGCGGCCGCAGGCGAGACCAGCTTCAAGTTCGGCCGCTTCAACTCGGACCTGTCGTATTCGACCATCGACTTCGAGCGTCTGACGACCCAGGCCACCCTGGCGGTGGACGGCGAGTTCGGCCGTAACTGGCGCTGGGGCGCCTACTACAGCCACGGCGAGTTCGAGAACAACATCGACACTCCAGGCTTCCTGCTGAAGACCCAGTTCGCCAACGCTGTGGACAGTGTCATCGACCCGGTGTCGGGCAAGCCGGTCTGCCGCGTCACCCTGACCAACGCCAACTCGGGCTGCGTGCCGATCAATCTGTTCGGCCTGGGTTCGCCGTCGCAGGAAGCCATCGACTATGTCACCGGCACGCCGCAGCAGCGCGCCACGACCAAGCTGGACTCAGTCGGCTTCAGCCTGCGCGGCGAACCCGTCACCCTGCCGGCGGGCGATGTCTCGGTGGCCTTCGGCTTCGAAGCCCGCAAGGAAGCCACCAAACAGACGGTCGGCGAACTGGACGCCGCCAAGGCGTTCAAGACCTTCAGCTTCTCGGCCATGTCGGGTGATTTCACCGTCAAGGAGGCCTTCGCCGAAGTTCTGGTGCCGATCGTTCGTGACTTGCCCGTCCTGAATAATCTGCAGTTCAACGCGGCGGCTCGCATCTCCGACTACGACACCACCGGTTCGATCTGGTCGTGGAAGGTCGGCGCCACGAACGAGTTCTTCCCCGGCTTCCGCGGGCGGATCACCCAGTCGCGCGACATCCGTTCGGCCAACCTGACGGAACTGTTCACCACGACGACGACGGGCTGGAACTGGATCAGCGATCCCGACGGGCCGCGTGATCCAAATGACCCGGATAAAGTTCCTCTTGTTTACGCCCTGAACAACGGCGGCGGAAATCCCAACCTGCGCCCCGAGACGGCTGACACCTTCACCGCCGGATTCACCTATGCGCCTCCGTCGATCCCCGGTCTGAATCTGTCGCTCGACTACTACAATATCTCAATCGACGACGTGATCACCACGATTGCGCCGCAGGATTTGGTGACCCGGTGCAGTAAGGGAAATGCCGAGCTCTGCGCCAAGATCGAGCGTGACGCGGGCGGCAACCTGGTCCGCACCATGTCCACCTATGTGAATCTGACCAATTATCAGACGGACGGCGTGGACGCCGAGGTGTCCTATTCGTCGGCGGCTGATCTGTGGGTGCCTGGCGCCACGGGTCGTCTGAAGATGCGTCTGGTGGGCACCTGGGTGAACAGCCTGACCACCGACGACGGCGTCTATGAGATCGAATATGTGAAGTCGCAGGGCTACGCGTTCGGTCTGGGCGTGCCCAAGCTGCGCCTGAACGCCAGCCTGGGCTGGAAGGGCGAAGTGTTCGGCGTTGATCTGCGCGCCCGGTACATCTCGGCCGGCAACTACAACTCCACTGTCCCTATTTCGAACAACCACATCAACGCCTTCACCTACGTTGATCTGGGGGTGACGGCTGACCTGGCGAAGTACGGCGCAGACGGCGTCGAACTGTACGCCAAGGCCACGAACCTGTTCGACAAAGAACCCCCCGTGGGGGCGTCGTTCTCGCCGTATTACGATGTAATCGGCCGGTACGTCACGGTTGGGGCTCGGTACCGCTTCTAGTTCTGGTTCCGAACCTCATGTCGTCGGCTCCCGGGTCTCCACCCCGGGAGTCGGCGGCTCCTTTTCTTCCCGCCTGAAGAGGCCGCTCATGATCTCCCGCCTTTCGCTCGCCCTGGCTCTGGCCATGTCGGCGGCGCCGCTCGCCCTGGCCCCTGTGGCTCTGGCCGAGGTTCCCAAGCCCGCCGCCATCGTCGCCGACGGCCTGCCGTCCGTGCCGGATGCGCTGGCCAACGAGACCCGTCCCTATCTGCAGTCGCGTCGCGCCGCCTTCCTGGGATGGAACGCCTCGGATCGTTCAATGCTGATCAAGACGCGCTTCGGCGCCACCGACCAGATCCATTCGGTGGCAGGCCCTGACGGCGCCCGTCGTCAGATCAGTTTTGAGAATGAGCCAGTGATGGCGGGCTCCCTGTCGCCTTCCGGCGACGTGCTGGTGGTCCAGAAGGACAATGGCGGCGACGAATTCTACCAACTCTACACCCTGGCCTCGGGCCGCCTGACGCTGGTGACCGACGGCAAGAGCCGCAACTGGTTCGGCGCCTGGAGCCGCGACGGCAAGCGGGTCGGCTATGCCTCGTCGCGTCGCAACGGTGCAGACATGGACCTGTATGTCGTTGATCCGCGCGATCCCTCCAGCGACCGACTGGTGGCCCAGGTCTCGGGCGGCGGCTGGAACATCACCGACTTCTCGGCTGACGGGGCCAAGGCCCTGGTCCTGAACCGGATGTCGATCAATCACGCGCAGGTCTATGAACTGGACCTGGCCAGCGGGCGGATGACGCAGCTGACGAATCCGCGTGCTGAATTCTCTTACGTCGATCCGCAATACGGGCCGGACGGCGCCATCTGGGCGACCTCCAATGCGGACTCTGACTTCCTGCGGCTGGGCCGCATCTCCAATCGTCGCTTCACCCCGGTCAGCACTGAGCCGCGCTGGGATGTCAGCGACTACGCCATCGCGCCTGACGGCTCGTTCATCGCCTATGCGGTCAATGAGGCGGGCGTATCGCGCCTGAAGATCCTGGACACGTCTTCGGGGGCGGTTCGCACCGTCAGTGGTCTGCCGTCAGGCGTGATCCCCTACAGCATCGGCCATGCGATCGAGATCGCACCCTGGGGCGCCATCGGCCTGTCGATGTCGTCGGCCCGTACGCCGGGCGACGCCTTCTCGGTCGATCCCCGCACCCTGGCCGTGACCCAGTGGACCCACAGCGAGACGGGCGGTCTGGACCCGGCCGTCAATGTCGAGCCGGAGCTGGTGCAGATCCCCAGCTTCGACGGCGAAGTGATCTCGGGCTTCCTCTATCGCCCCGACGCGGCGAAATTCCCCGGCAAGCGTCCGCTGATCATCGACATTCACGGCGGGCCGGAAGGCCAGACCCGCCCGGACTTCCTGGGGCCGCAGAACTATCTGCTGAACGAGCTGGGCGTGGCCCTGTTCTTCCCGAATGTGCGCGGTTCGTCGGGTTATGGCGCCCGGTTCGTCAATCTGGACAACGGCCCGTTCAAGCGTGAGGACACGGTCAAGGACATCGGCGCCTTCCTGGACGCGCTTAAGCAGAACCCCGATCTGGACGCCTCGCGCTTCGCCGTGACCGGCATCTCGTATGGCGGCTACATGTGCTACGCCACGGCGGTGCACTACAGCGACCAGCTGAAGGGGGCCAGCTGCTACGTCGGCATCTCGAACTTCGTCACCTTCCTTGAGAACACCCAGTCCTACCGTCGCGACCTGCGTCGGGTGGAATATGGCGACGAGCGCGATCCCGTCCAGCGCGCGAAGCTGCAGGAAATCTCGCCCCTGAACAGCGTGGACCGGATCAGCATTCCTCTGCTGGTGGCGACCGGCGGCAACGACCCCCGCGTGCCGGCGTCCGAAGCCGACCAGATCATCCGCGCGGTGCGGGCGAATGGCGGCACGGCCTGGCATCTGCTGGCCGAAAACGAAGGTCACGGTTTCCACAAGAAGGAAAACGAAGACTACTACTTCTGGACCAGCCTGCTGTTCTGGAAACAGACCCTGCTGGGCGAAGCCGCCCGCTGAAGACCCGCAAACGGGGCTGGCTGCGGCCGGCCCCGTCATGCTTTTCGGACCATCCCCCCATGACATTCAAACTCGCCGCCCTGACGGGTGCGGTCGCGATCGCGCTCGCCGCCTGCGCGACGATCCAGCCTGCCGCAGCGCCGGTGGCGGTCGATCACCACGTCCACGTCCATTCGCCCGAAATCCTCGCCTTCCTGCCGGGCTATTGCAGCAGCCTGGGGCGGGCAGGGGCCTGTCCCGGGGTCTTCCTCAAGCCGCTGACCGTCGACGATCTGCTGGCGGACATGGATGCGGCGGGGGTGCGCAAGGCGTGGATGATGTCCACGGCCTATCTGGCCGAAAGCCCGATGATGGTCCCGCCGCGACCGGACGCGGCGCAGCTGGTCCATACCGCCAACGCCTTCACGGTGATGCAGGCGCGGACCCATCCGGACCGACTGGTCGCCTTCATCGGCGTCAATCCGCTGACCCCCACAGCCCTGTCGGAGATCGCACGCTGGAAGGATGATCCGTTCGCGACGGGGGTGAAGATCCACCTGACCAATTCCGGCGTCGATCTGCGCGACCCGGCCGATGTCGCCCATCTGGCGGCGGTGTTCCGCGCAGCCGGTCAGGCGCACATGCCGATCCTGATCCACATGCGCACCCGGGCCGCGGATTACGGCGCGCAGGATGTCCGCATCTTTCTGGATCAGGTCCTGCCGCAGGCCGCAGGCGTCCCCGTCATCATCGCCCATTCCGGCGGCTGGGGCGGTCTGGACGACAACACCTGGAGCGCGATGCAGGGGTTCGCCGACGTCCTGGCCGAACGACCCGAGTTGAAGCAGAACCTCTATTTCGACCTGGCCCAGACCTTCAAGGCGGATACGTCCCAGGCCGACCTGACGCGCCTTGTCGCCATGATGCGCCGCATCGGGGTGGACCGCTTCGTCCCCGGCTCCGACTGGCCCTTCTCAGGCCCGTTGGACGGCTATCTGAACGGAGCCCTGGCCCGTCTGCCCCTGACCCCGACCGAGGCGGCAATGGTGCGCAGTGCATGTGTTGGAATTAAGTATTGCGCTACTTTGTCGGGCGGCCGGTATTAAGTGCATCCGATTTCAACGACTAGACAATGAATATGCTGACACTGCCAAGCATCCGACCATGATTGGTGCTCGCCGCCCGGTTGGGCGGGGCAGTTTGTAATCGGTGCAGCCAATGCGTTCTGAACGTAGTGCTTGGCTACCTGCCATGAGCCTTCACCCCCTGAACGATCTCGTGTCTGGCGTCAGGCCATGGCAGGCGTGCCGCGTTTGTCGCCCTTCCAGGTCAGAGTGACGACGGCCATGACCAGATGACCCAGGATCACAGGGGCGGTCATCAGGGCGACAACGCCGGGTGCAGCCTCCGCGCTCATCGTGCCAGCGCCGGTGATGCCCCAGCGGTCCAGCACCACATAGGTCACGCCAATGGCCAGGGCCGCGCCCAGTTTCTGGGTCAGGATGAACAGGGCGAACATGGTTCCGGCGCGCGGGCGACCCGTTTCGACCTCTTCGTCATGCACCAGATCGGAGACGATGGACTTCATCAGGAAGATCCACACCCCCATGGTCGAGCCGAAGGCGGCAAATGCGGCGCAGGCCAGATCGACGCGTCCCGGCGGCGTAAAGGCCACGATCAGGATCAGGCCGATCGACAGAATGGAGGACCAGCCAATGGTCCGGGCCTTGCCGAACTTGCGGCTCAGACGGATCCACAACGGCACGAAGATGACGCCCGACAGATAGAAGCACAGGATCAGCAGACTGGTGCGCTCGCTGATGCCCTTCGCGGCGGCGTAGAAGATCGACATGCCGCCCAGCACGCCGCCCGCCAGACCCTGCAACAGGTCTGCGGCCAGCAATCGGCCCAGGAAGGGCTGGCGGCGAATGGCGTTGACGACGACATGGAACGGGTTCTCGCGAATACGGACCTCGCCTGCAGTCGCCGCCACTGGCTTGTCACGTCCCGCCCATGCAGCGGCGGCGATGACGAGGGGCGTCGTCCCAATGATCAGCCAGCCGATGATATGCGCGCGCAGGGCGATGGGGTCGGCGGCGCCGCCTTCCAGCAAGGCGGGCAACAGCATGGCCGCCAGCGTTCCCCCGATGGTCGCCATCAGCAGAATGCCCTGCACCCGCGACCGGTCGTCGTATCCGACCGCCACATCCGCGCTCCAGGCGATATGGGTGATGCTCAGGATCGTGTTGGCCAGGGTCACGGCGAACAGGGCCGCAATCAGCCACAGGGCCGTCGCCGTCTCTGGCGGGAAGAACAGCGCCCACCCCGACAGCATCAGCAGGGGCGCAGACAGCACGATCCATGGACGACGGCGGCCAAAACGACTGCGCGTATTGTCGGTCAACATTCCCATGAACGGATCGATGACCACATCGAAAATCCGCGCGCCCATGAAGATCAGTCCGATGGTCGTCAGGCTAAGCCCCACCTGCGTCGCATAGAGGGGCGGCAGATAGGCGGACAAAGGAATGGCCAGCAGAGCGGTCGGCAGGACCGCACTGGCGAACATCCAGAGACGACCGGAGCCGAGGCGTTTTTCGGCCGCAGGTGAAGCGGTGTGGGTCATTGGATTTCCAGAACCGGAAGGCTGGCGGCGTTCGCGTTTGCAAAGCTGACGTCGAGACGGTCGCCGTTACGTTGAATGCTGAGGATGTGGAAGCCGCTGGCCGGGACGACTTCACAGTCCTCGCCCGCGCCGGTCACGGTCGCGTCGAAACCGTCGGCCGTACGGATCAGGCTGACATGGACGTCGCGCGCACCTGCGGGAACCACGCCCTGGGCGTGCTCCAGATCAATCAGGTCGGGGCTGAAGACGATGCGGCCAAAGCCTGGTGTGGCGGGTGCGATCCCCAGCACATAGCGCGACAGGAACCAGGTCGGCGACGCCGAGAAGCCGTGGCACAGGCTGGCCCACGATGTCGTGGCTTCCCACAGGGTCGTCGATCCGGCCTCGATCATGCCGCCGAACCGCTGACGGATATTGGCCAGGGCGATATCGCGGCGACCGTGGCGGGCCAGGGCTTCGGACACGAAATGACTGTAGAAGGTGTTGGCCATGACGACGCCGTTCTCTTCGTCCAGCGCCGTGCCGTGCGGCACCACGGGCGGGGCGGGGGTGGCGGTGATGCGGGCGGGGTCTGTCGCCCAGTCGAAGGCGCGGCTCAGGCGGTCATCCGACGCCGCGCCCCACAGGGCCAGCGCCGCAACGCCATGCTGCGACGTGCGTCTGTTCTGCTCGCCTGTCGCCGGATCGACCATGTCGACCCAGACGCCGCGCTGCTCGTCCCAATGCTCGGCATCCAGCCGGGCCACGATGTCTGACGCGCGCTGGTCATAGGTTTTCGCCGCGCGCTCGAAGCCCAGCGCCCGCGCCATGACCGCCGCCGAAGAACAGGCGCCTGCCAGTTGCGCATTCAGCGCCAGGGCCTGCGCCTCGCGCCCGAAACCGGCCCAGTCCATGAAGTGCCAATACGGCATGTCCACCACCAGCCCATGCGGCCCGGCGATCCGCTCGAACCAGCCCAGCGCCTTCTGGATCGACGGCCAGATCTCCTCAACGGTCGTCAGATCACCGGTCAGGTCCCAGTGGTCCCGCGCGCATAGTATCCATTGCAGGGTCCAGTCCGGGATCAGCCGCGCATTATGGCCGTGGTCGCCTGGTGCGAACATCTGGGTCAGGCCGTCCGAGCGCTGGCTCTCCGCCACCTGGATCAGATATTTCGCCGTCAACGGATTGGCCGACGCGCCGAACGCCGCAGACGCCGCCAGGTTCTCCACCGTGACGTCGCCCAGCCACTGACGCTGCTCGCGGCTGGGGCAATCCTCCCAGGCGTCATGCATGCACTGTTTCAGCGTATAAGAGCCCGCCGCCCACAGCCGCGTCAGCATCTCATCAGAACAGGAGAAGGCCCCACGCTCCTCGACCGGATAGTGGGTCTCGACGGCGCCCAGGCTGCGGATAGTCAGGCCAGCGGGGGCGTTGCGCACCACCACATGCATATAGCGGATGGCGCACCATTCGAACTTCTGGAAACGCTGCACGCCGGGCCGCGCCACATAGCAGGCCAGATGGGCGTCAGTGCCCAGATAGGGACGGCGCTCGATCCGGGCGTCGGGATCAACACCTTCGCCCCATTCACCGGGCAGCCGCTCGGTGCAGCCGACTTCGATGATCTCGCCGCCCTGAGCCTCGATTTCGAAACAGGGATAGCCAGAGAAGATGCGCCCGAAGTCGAGTGTGAAGGCTGTGTCCACGCCGTCTGTCGTGCGGATGATGGTCACCCCGTCATCGGGGTTCAGCAGGGCCTCTATATCCGTCGCCGCATCGGGCGCGGCAGGCGTCAGCACCTCGTCATACAGGCGCGTATAGATCGGCAGTTCGGGTTGCGGGATTTGCCCCTTCACCCACCGCACCGCCGTCGCTGTCACCGGCAGTTCGCGCAGTGCAGGCATGGCGCGTGGAACCAGGATCGGGAACGGTCGCACCATCTGACCTTGATACAGAGACTCAGGACCGCCGCCGCCCGCGATCAGCGGACGCGCCTGATCCCAACTGGAATCGTCGAAATCGAGCGAGGTCCACTCAGAGTCGATCTGATTGGCGTCCAGACATTCGATGAAGCCCAGGCTGGCGTTCGACTGGGGGACATCCTGCACCCACGCTGTCGACTGCACGCAACGCCAGACAGCATGTGTGTTGACGACAGGTCCATCGACCCACAGACCACCCTCGCCAAACACCGGCGCCCACAGGCCGCGAACGCCCTCATGGAAGGCGGTGTCGACGCCATAGGCATGGACCAGCACCGCAATCACATTGCGCCCCGGCTTCAGGTGCGGCGCCAGGTCATAGGTGTCGTAGCGTTGCGCCAACGGACTGCACCGCACCGGGCCGCGTCCAATCTCGACCCCGTTCACATACAGCAGATAACGGCCATCAACCGTGATGTCGGTCATCGCCCCTGCCGGAACCGCGTCCAGATCAACCGAAGTGCGGAACAGGAACCAGCGGTTCACGCCATCATCGCGGCTCGGTATTTCCTTGATGGCCTTCAGGTGGTCCTCAGCGATCGGCTGACGAGGGGTCCAGATGAACGGGGCGCGGGCGGATTTCACGAGAGGTCGTATCCCTGTGTCGTAGGGTAGGGGCGGCCTTCGCGGCCAGCCAAAGGCGCAGACGAGAACGGCTGCCGGTTCGCACCAGCAGCCGTCGCCCGGATCAGTAGCGGTAGCGAACGGTGATCCCGTAGGTGCGCGGGTCGTTCACATAGGCTGCAAGACTGCCGTTCGAGACGGGCAGGGCGTTGCCGCTGGTGTAGAAGTCTTCACCCGTCAGGTTGCGGCCCCAGACCTGGATGCCGACGCCGTTTTCCAGAACCAGTTCGGCGCTGGCGCTGACCAGATTGGTGTCGCCGTTGCGGAAGGCCTCGGTCAGCCCCAGGTCGTTGTACTGGCTGCTGGCGTGACGCACGCTGATATTGCCCAGCAGTCTCATGCCCCGCGACAGGTCGCGATCCAGATTGACGCCGCCGACAAGGGTCCAGCGCGGGGCCTTGGCGGGTGTGCGGCCCGACAGGTCCTGACTGGCCGACGCACTGCCTGCCTGCGGCGGTGCGCCGGCGAAGCTCATGTATTCGGCGTCCAGATAGCTGGCGCTGAGGTTGAAGGTCACGTCGGACGTTGCGCGGTAACGCACGTCAGCCTCAACACCGCGTGAGCGAACTTCGGCAGCGTTCAGGGTGACGAAGGCGTTGGTCTGGGCGTTGAACACCTGGACCTGCTGGTCCTTCACCGTCTGGGTGTAGAGGGCCACATTGGTGCTGACGCGGCCCTCGAACATGCGCAGCTTGGCGCCGAGTTCATAGGCGTCCGTCGTCTCCGGCTCTGCAATCGGACTGATCGAAGCAGGCGGCGACGTGAACAGCAGGTTGATCGCCGCCGACTTGTAACCGCGCGCAAACCGCAGATAGAAGTTGGACGCTGAGTTCGGCTGATAGGCCAGAACCGCCGTCCCCATCACCGCATCGCCCGAGATTTCCGCCGTGCCGGGGAAGGACAGGCCGCCGTTGGTGGTGATGACCGCCTTCTTGGTCTCATCCAGGTAGCGCAGGCCGCCGGTCACCTTCAGCGTCTCGGTCAGATCGTAGCTGGCCTGACCGAACACGGCGACGCTCTTGGCCGTGCCGATGGCGTGCGAGTTGTAATAGTTGAATACGCCGTTGTTCGCGCGGATCAGGATGCTGACATTGTTGTCGTCCACGATCTTCTGATCGAAGTAGTAGGCGCCGACGACATATTGCAGCGGGCCGCCGTCGTTGTTCTGCAGGCGCAGTTCGGCCGAGTTCTCGCGGATGTCGGTCTCGGGACGCGACACAGCCGAGATCATTTTGGAATCCACGCCGTCCAGATCGGCCTGAAGCGCGGATTTGAACCGGCGCGTCGCGCCGATGGCGGTGACCGTCAGATTGCCGAAGTCGTGGTCGATCTGGGCCGACAGCCCTTTGTCCGTGGTCGTGTCACGGGCCTCGGTGTCCTGATAGGTGATCCGATCGAACGGATTGTAGATTGTGCCGGGGTTGGCCGGGTTGGAAGGCGATGCGCCCACGGTTCCAGCCGACGGCGGCGTAAAGCCGATCATGTTGCCGCGTGACAGGAAGGCGAAAGGTGCGTTGACCGCCGCGTCGGACATGAACAACAAACCGGGCGCGCAGCAGCGGTTGTCCGCTTCCGAATAGTCGGCGATCACGCGAACGCGGGTGTTGTCGTTCGGCGTCCAGTACAGTTGGGCGCGGGCGCTCTGACGATCTTGAGCATTGACGTCGCCCTTGGGCAGGTTCGGCGCCTTGTTGAATCCGTCGCGGCTGGCCGTGCCCAGCGACACCCGCAGCGCCAGCTTGTCCTCGATCAGCGGCACATTGGCGGACAGGCGCGCCTCGACGGTGTTGTAGTTGCCGTAGGTCGCCTCGGCATAGGCGCCGAAGTTGTGCGTGTCCGGCGCCTTGGTCGAGATGTTGATGGCGCCGGCCGAGTTGTTGCGGCCGAACAGGGTGCTTTGCGGTCCACGCAGCACCTCAACGCGCTCGATGTCCAGCAGATCCTGCAGGGCCGAGCCCGGACGGCCGCGGAACACGCCGTCGATATAGACGCCGACCGATTGCTCGAAGCCGCGGTCTGTGACGGCGGTGCCGACGCCGCGAACAGTGAAGACAGCAGCGTTGGGGTTGTTGGTCTGGGTCACCACCAGGCTGGGCGATACTTCCTGCAGATTGCCCAGGTTGCTGACGCGGGCAGCTTGCAGAGCCTCGCCGGTCAATACTTCGACGGAGGCGGGAACGCGTTGCAGGGTTTCGCTACGACGCTGGGCCGTAACGATGATGTCGCCGACAACGGCGGCCTCGGGCGCGGCGGCGTCCGGCGTAGTCTGTGCAAGTGCAGGCGCCGACAGCGCCGCCAGACCCAGGGCCAGGGTCGAACTCATGCACATCAATTGGGTCTTCATGGTCATCCTCTCCGATGCGCTCGTCGGCGCCGATGCGGCCCTGTTCACGGGCCTTGATCGAACGCTAACATAAACTTGCTGGACGAACAGCCAGTATTTTGCAGACACGAGAAATCGTGATTTGAGGCGCGACCTAGCGGGGGAGGACGGGCGCCATCATGCTCCGGAACAGGGCCAGGCTGGCGTCTATGTCCGCCCTCTCGCCCAGCGCCAGGTCTGCAATGGCCAATCCTCGGAACGTCGAAATCGCCAGGCGGATTACGGCTGGAAGATTGTGCGGCGGCTCCATGCCTGCCTCACGATACAGGCCTTCAAGACGCGTCAGCGTCCGCTTGTCGATGTCTTCTTCGATGGAGCGCAACTTGCCGATCAGTTCAGGATCGCCCCGCGCCGCCAGCAGGATTTCGTTGACGGCGATGGCTGGTTCGCGTCGCATTCCATTCAACACAAGCGTCGGCAACTGCCGCAGGTATTCCGCCGCGCCTATCTGGCTTTGTGTCGCCTCCAGCGCCCGCAATTCGTCCTGCTGGATCGTGTCGCGAACCGCCACCATCAGGTCGGCCTTTGTCGCGAAATGATAGGTGATGATCCCCCGGCTGACGCCTGCCTCTTCAGCCACCATTGCAAAGGAAACCGCGCTGTATCCAACGCGATAGAGGCACATGGTCGTCGCGTCGATCACGCGGCGTCGTGTATCGGCTCGGCGCTCCGCCTGACTCCGTCGAACGGGCTTTTTAGAGGTCGGCGCAGCTTGAATCATAGCCTTTCGTAGTCAGTTCTTTGCTGTACGGCCAGCTTCTCAGTCAGCGCCTTCTGTTTCCTCGAGGCCCGCTTCTTTCATGAAGTCGGCCACGCTTCGGTCTGGGTGTCTCGTATCCGCCGTCAATCACTTGGCCGGACCTGTTCGCTAAGTGGTTGGATCGGACATTCGATTGAGGATGTAGTCGCGGCTGTATGAGAAAGCCCGTCCAGAACGAGCCTGGACGGGAAGGTCATGGGATTCTTAGCAGGAACCTCGCCTGGACGGCGCGCGCTTGAGGTCTGCGCAGGCCCGTCCATGCCCGTTCAAGATCACTCTATGAACGTAAATGTCAATACGAATTCGCCTTGAGGTCGTATTGATGCATTGTCTGGTGGCCGGTTCAGACCTCGGCTTTGCCGACAAAATAGGGAAGCAGGCTGGCCACCACGGACCGGGTGGCGTTCTCGGGCTGGTCCAGCATGTTGCGCAGCGGATCGCCGATCAGGGATTCGCCGAAGGCTGTGAGGGCGATGAAGAGGACGGCGGAGCCGATCCGTTCGCGCGCATGACCGCCTTCCCCCATCTTCTCGCCGATGGCGTGGACAAGGTCCTGGACGGCTTCGCGCACAGGCTCCAGATGCGACAGGTCGCCCGACATGGCGATCCAGGCCGCCAGCCGCCCCGCGCCGCCTTCGAGGAAGGCGTCGAATACGGCGTTGACCAGCTCCAGCGGCGCGCCCTCATCGGTGCGCAGGCGGGCCACGGCGGTCGTCAGCGCCTGGTTCAGATCGGCGACCATTGATCCCATCAGGGCCGACTGGAGCCCTGCGGCAGAACCGAAATGGTGGATCAGGTTGGCGTGGGTCACGCCGATGTCCGCCGCCACGGCAGACAGGGTCATGGCGTCAGGTCCGCCCGCGAGCAGCAGACGGCGGGCTGAGGCCACCGCCTCGCGGCGGGCCTCGTCGGGCGTGCGTCGACGTCGGCGCGGGGCGGCTATTTTTGCAATTGACATGGCTGTAAATGACAATAATGTAGATAGTATGTTTAACCTTCTTGGGAGGTGTGGGCAAGTGCAAGCGATTTCAGCAATTTCGCCCTCTTTGGAGGGGGGCTCGGGGGCGGCGTCGGTGTCGCGGCAGCCATCTGCGGCCACGCTGCGCCGGGTGCAGCCTGTACGGGCGCTCCGGGCGTTTCGAGGTCTGGTGGCGGACAAGGACGACACCCGTCAGGTGTTCGAGATCATGAACGCCCTGTCGGGACGTTCGCCGGACTGGGGCTATCGCCGCATGATGGACACCCCGGCAGGCGGCAAACAGGCCTATGAGCGGCTGGAGCTGTCGGACCTGCTGCAGGACCGCCAATGGCTGGCGCAGTTCAAACCAGGCACGGTCGGCGCCGCCTATTGCGCCTTCATCGATCCGCAGAATTTCACCGCCTATGGGCTGGCGGAAGACAGCCGCAAGGTCGCGGACACCGAGATCGAGGCGGCGCATCCGCGCGCCTGGTACGCGCGGCGGCTGCGGGATGTTCATGACATCTGGCACGTGCTGACCGGCTATCATTCCGACGCGCTGGGCGAGGCCTGCGTGGTGGCCTTTTCCCTGCCTCAGACCCGCAGCGCCGGTTTCGGCCTGATCGCGGGCGGCATAGCGGTGCAGTTCATGCGCGCCCGCACGGGCTACCCGTGCGCGCGGGCGGTGCTGCAAGCGTGGCGGAACGGGCGCCGGGCCGCCTGGCTGCCGGGCGAGGATTACGAAAAGCTGCTGGCCGAACCGCTGGATCAGGCGCGTCGTCGTCTGAAGATTTCGGCGCCGACGCTGTACGATCAGGTGCCGCCGTCCGTCCGCAACGCCTATCAGGGCGGGAAAGGCTGATGCGGCGCGGGTTTATGGTGCTGGCTGCGGCCGTCTGCGCCGTGTTGACGCCTGTTCCAGCGGCGGCTCAGGACGGGGACGCCATTTTGGGCCGCTGGCGCACCTCGGCGCAGAACGGCGTGGTCGTGATCGAACGCTGCGGCGTCCAGTTGTGCGGGCGACTGGCCGACGCCGCCGCCCTGCGCGCCAATCCGGATCAGCGCGACGTCAGGAACCGCAACACGGCTCTGCGTGATCGCCCGCTGCAGGGCGTGCTGGTTCTGCAGGGCTTTTCCGGCGGACCGCAGGAGTGGAGCGGCGGGCCGCTGTATGACCCGGAAACCGGTCAGGGCGCGCCGACCGGCACGTTGAAGCTGGTCAGCGCAGATCGTTTGGCCGTGCGGGGCTGCATCGCGCCGCTGCTGTGCCGGACGCAGACCTGGACCCGCCTGCGCTGACAGGTGTTGCGGGGCATTTGATCGAATTTTGAATGGCTGTGCCGCTGACGGGGTCGGCGGTGTTGGGGGCGGACTATGCTGATCTGGATTTGCGCCGCGTTGGGCGTCGGCTTCATCCTGACGTTTCACCAGGCGCGGATGGCGTGGTGGGCGCTGGGCGTCGCGGCCTGGGTTTTGGCGGGCTGGGGTTTGGAGATCGTCTCGCCGCTGACGGCGGGCGTCTTGGCGGCCGTCGTCGCGCCGGTGCTGTTGCTGCTGACGTTCAGGCCGCTGCGGCGGGCCATTCTGTCCCGTCCGGCCATGGCGGGATTCCGTCAGATCATGCCGCGCATGAGCGCCACAGAACAGGCGGCGGTCGAGGCGGGCAACGTCTGGTGGGATGCTGAACTGTTCGCCGGCAAGCCCGATTGGCGGCGGCTGCTGTCCACGCCCGCGCCCAGCCTGACGGCCGAGGAGCAGCGGTTCCTGGACGTCGAGACTGAGCATCTCTGTGATTTGGCCAACGACTGGGAGACGACCTCGGTCTGGCAGGACCTGTCGCCCGAGGCCTGGGCCTACGCCAAGGACAAGGGCTTCCTGGGCATGATCGTGCCCAAGGCCTATGGCGGCCTGGGCTTTTCGGCCTACGCCCACAGTCAGGTGATCCAGAAGCTGTCGACCCGGTGTTCTGCGGCGGCGGTGTCGGTGATGGTGCCGAACTCTCTGGGGCCGGCGGAACTGCTGCTGCACTACGGCACGGAGGATCAGAAGAACCACTATCTGCCGCGTCTGGCGCGAGGGCAGGAGATTCCCTGTTTCGCCCTGACCAATCCCTATGCCGGGTCGGACGCCGCCTCGATCACCGACACGGGCGTGGTCTGCAAGGGGATGTGGAACGGCGAGGAGACGTTGGGTTTCCGCATCAGCTGGCGCAAGCGCTACATCACCCTGGCGCCGGTCGCGACCGTGCTGGGTCTGGCCTTCCGCGCCATCGACCCGGACGGTCTGCTGGGCGGCGAGACTGAACCGGGCATCACCTGCGTGCTCATCCCGCGTGATCATCCGGGCGTGAACATCGGGCGGCGCCACTGGCCCCTGAACGCCGTCTTCCAGAACGGCCCGACCAACGGTGACGACGTCTTCGTGCCGATGGAGATGGTGATCGGCGGACGCGAACAGGTCGGCGCAGGCTGGCGGATGCTGATGGAATGTCTGGCGGCGGGGCGGGCGATTTCGCTGCCGTCATCCAATGTCGGCATGTCCAAGCTGGCCGTTGGCATGGTCGGGGCCTATGTCGCCATCCGCCGTCAGTTCAATCAACCGATCGGCGCCTTCGAAGGGGTGCAGGAAGCGCTCGCCCGTATGGCGGGGCATCTGTACGCGACCGACGCCGTGCGGCGTCTGGCGGCGGCGGCGCTGGATCAGGGTGAAAAGCCCTCGGTCGTCTCGGCCATCGCCAAATACCACGTCACCGAACGCGCCCGCATCGTCATCAACGACGGCATGGACGTGATCGGCGGCAAGGGCGTCTGCATGGGCCCCGGCAACTTCCTGGCCCGCGCCTATCAGCAGATTCCGGTCGCCATCACGGTCGAGGGCGCCAACATCATGACCCGCACCCTGATCATCTATGGTCAGGGGGCGATCCGCTGCCACCCCTATGTCCTGACCCTGATGCGGACGGCAGGCGCGGGTGAACTCAAGCCGTTTGATGCGGCCCTGTTCGGCTATGTCGGCTTCCTGTTCCGCAACATGGCGCGGGCTTTGACCTTCGGTCTGACGGGCGGCGCCTTCATCGGTGCGCCGCACGGAGCGGCGCCGCAGTTGCGACGCTATTACCGTGCGACGACCCGCCTATCGACCTTGCTGGCGCTGGCGTCGGACCTGTCGATGGCGACCGTCGGCGGGGCGCTGAAGCGCAAGGGCGCGCTGACGGGGCGGCTGGGCGACATCCTGTCCCAGCTTTTCATCCTGACCAGCGTGTTGAAGCGGTTCGAGGATGAAGGCCGTCCGGCGGAGGATCTGCCCTTTGTTCATTGGGCGACGCAGGATGCACTGGCGCGGGCGGGTGCGGCATGGCGTAGCCTTCTGGCCAATCATCCCAGCCGGGGCGCGGCCCTGTTTCTGAAGCTGATCGGCGCGCCGTTCGGCTTGAACACGCCGGAGCCGAATGATCGCTGCGCCGCCGCTGTCGCCGGTCTGATTCAGGTCCATGGCTCGGCGCGTGACCGTTTGGTCGCCGGGTCATGGACGGCGCGTGTCGAGGTTGATCCCATCGCCGCGACCATGGCCGCCTTTGATCTCTATCCTCAGGTCGAGGCGGTCGAGCGGCGGCTGAAAGACGCCATCCGCAGCGGCCGGATCACTCGCGCGCCCCAGAACCTGACCCTGCTGGCCGACTGGGCCGCAGAGGTTGAGAGCAAGGGCCTGATCGACGCGCAGGAACGCGACCTGATCGGTCGTTTCGCCGCCTATGCCGATCAGGCGATCCAGGTCGACGACTTCCCGACTGACTTCGACATGGCCGCGGGTCTGGCGCGCCGTGAGGCGGCCCTGGCCCCGGTCAAGACGAAGAAGAAGGCGGCCTGATGAGCGATCGTTATCTGGATTTCGCCAACTCCGGCCTTGGCGGCTGGCTGACGGGAAGCCTGGGTCTGCCGCGCCCCGCGCCATTGCAACGGCGGGCGGATGCAGGGGCGGGCGTCGTCGGGCCGCTGTTGCTGGGCGGCTATGAAGAGGGGCGGATGGCGGCTGTTCTGGCTCGTCTTGCCGCCGCCAATGCGCAAGTGGTCGATGCCGATTGGTCGCCGGATGTGCGTTACGGGGGTCTGGTGTTCGACGCCTCCGCCTGCCGCGACGCTGCATCCGTTCAACCCCTGTATCGCTTCTTCCATCAGGCCGTGCGTTCGGTGGTTGAGCATGGCCGCATCGTCGTCATCGGAACCCCGCCGGACGCCATGGCCGACGCCGAGGGCGAGGCGATCCAGCGGGGGCTGGAGGGTTTCGTCCGCTCACTGGCCAAGGAGGCGCGGCGCAGCATCGGCGTGCATATGGTCTATGTCGATGCGGGCGCCGAGGATGCGGCGCAAACCACTCTGGCCTTCCTGCTGTCGCCGCGTTCAGCCTATGTCACGGGCCAGCCGATCCGCGTGTCTGCGCCCGTTGCGGCTGCGCCTGAGGCTCTGGGCCATGTCGGGCGGCGCGTGCTGGTCACCGGCGCGTCGCAGGGCATTGGCGAGGCCATCATCCGCCTGTTCGCAGCAGAGGGGGCGCAGGTCACGGCGCTGGACCTGCCGGGGGCGCAGGTGCGCCTGACCTATCTGGCGGCGGAGATCGGGGTCGAACCCCTGTTGCTGGACATCACGGCGCCGAACGCCGCTGAGACCCTGTTGGCGGATGCCCAAGCACGGGGCGGTTATGATGTGGTCGTCCATAATGCGGGCGTCACCCGCGACCGCACCCTGGCCCGGATGGAGCCGCGCGAATGGGACAGCGTCATGGCGGTCAATCTGACGGCGCCCCTGACGATTACACAGGCGTTGGGCGCGGGCGGGGGCCTACGCGCGAACGGGCGGGTCGTCGCTGTGTCGTCGCTCAGCGGGATCGCCGGAAATGCGGGGCAGACCAACTACGCCCTGTCCAAGGCGGGCTGGATCGGCGCGGTTCGTCGCCTGGCCCCGCAACTGGCGGCGCAGGGGATCACCATCAATGCGGTGGCGCCGGGCTTTATCGAAACCCAGATGACCGCCGCCATTCCCTTCGCCATCCGCGAGGCCGGGCGGCGGATGAACAGCATGGGCCAGGGCGGTCAGCCCGTGGACGTCGCCGAGACCATCGCCTGGCTGGCCGAACCCCAGTCGGGCGGCGTCAATGGGCAGGTGGTGCGCGTCTGCGGCCAGAGCCTGCTGGGCGCATGATCGGGGACGACGTGGTCGAACAGTTCGACGCGCCTCTGTCCAGTCTGGCGGTGGTCGGCGGCGCGGTGCGCGGGCTGTTGCGCAAGACGCCTGCGCAGCCGGTGCTGCCGCGTCGAATACTGCAGCGTGAGGCGGTTCTGGAGGCCCAGGCCATCGACGCCTACGCCCGGCTGTGTGGCTTCTCGCCCGAGCAGGGCGTGCCGATCACCTGGCCGCATATCCTGTCCTTTCCGCTGCAGATGCGGATCATGCTGGGGGCGGACTTCCCCTATCCGGCGGTGGGGCTGGTGCACGTCCATAATCGCATCCGACAGACGGCGCGGATTGAGGCCGGTCAGCGTCTGAACCTGACCACGCGCGTCGGCTCCTTGCTGGCGCACGACAAGGGTCAGGCCTTCGCGTTGACGACCGAAGCGACACGAGACGGCCAGACGGTGTGGGAAGGCCAGAGCATCTATCTGAAACTCGGGCCGAAGGGACGGGGCGCGACGGTTCCGGAGCTGGACGCACCGTCCGGCGCATCGGTGCTGGCGACCTGGAGCCCGGCGCCCGATCTGGGGCGGCGCTATGCGGCGGTGTCCGGCGACGCCAATCCGATCCATACTTCAGGCCTCGGCGCGCGGCTGTTCGGATTTCGACGTCCCATCGCCCACGGCATGTGGACCAAGGCCCGCGCCATCGCCGCCCTGACGCCCCAGGCGCCGCTGGAGACGGCGGAGGTCGAAGCCGTTTTCCGGTCGCCCGTGTTTCTGGGCGACACGATCGTTCTTCAGGCCGCGCCGCCGGTCAGAACCAACAATCTTTTTGAAGTGCGGGACATGGGCGGGACGCGCACCCATCTGCGTGGGCGGCTGAACCTGTCACCCAGCCTGTCATCACAGCCGCCAGAGGGCCCTTCATCATGACGACCGTGTCCGCACCGCGCCGCGTGGCCATCATCGGCGGCGTCCGCATTCCCTTCGCCCGGTCCAACACCGCCTATGCCGAGGCGTCCAATCAGGACATGCTGACCGCCGCCCTGCAGGGGCTGGCGGACCGTTTCGACCTGCACGGCCAGCGACTGGGCGAGGTGGCGGCGGGGGCCGTGCTGAAGCTGTCGCGCGACATCGCCCTGACCCGCGAGAGCGTGCTGGGCACGACCATCGGCGCGGACACCCCGGCCTATGACGTGTCTCAGGCCTGCGGCACGGGCCTTGAGGCCGCCATTCTGGTCGGCAACAAGATCGCCCTGGGCCAGATCGAGGTCGGGATCGCGGGCGGGGTGGACACAACCTCGGATGCGCCCATCGGCCTGAATGAGAAGTTCCGAAAGGCCCTGCTGGCCGCCAACCGGGAGAAGACGACCGGCGGGCGGATCAAGGCCCTGCTGGGCGCCGGTCTGACTGCCCCGTTCAAACCGGAGCCGCCGCGCAACGCCGAACCGCGCACCGGCCTGTCGATGGGCGAGCACTGCGAACTGATGGCCAAGCGCTGGAACATCGCGCGTGAGGATCAGGACGCCCTGGCCGTCGCCAGTCACCGCAACGCCGCCGCCGCCTGGGAGGCCGGTCTGTTCGACGACATGGTCATTCCCTATCGCGGGCTGAAGCGGGACAATAATCTTCGGCCCGATATTGATCCGGTCAAACTGGCGACGATGAAGCCGGTGTTCGACCGCGAGAATGGCACCCTGACAGCCGCCAACTCCACGCCGCTGACCGACGGCGCCTCGACCGTGCTTCTGGCCAGCGAGGACTGGGCCAGGGCGCGAGGCCTGCCGATCCAGGCCTATCTGCGGACGGGCGAGGCGGCGGCGGTCGATTTCGTCGGCGGAGATGAAGGGCTGCTGATGGCGCCCGCCTATGCGGTTCCGCGCATGTTGGTGCGGCTGGATCTGAAGCTTCAGGATTTCGACTTCTACGAAATACACGAGGCCTTCGCCGCTCAGGTGCTGTGCACCCTCAAGGCGTGGGAGGATGACGATTACGCCCGCACCCGTCTGGGCCTGAGCGCAGCGCCGGGCGCGATCGACCGCGCCAAACTGAACATCCACGGCGGCTCCCTGGCGGCGGGGCATCCGTTCGCGGCGACGGGCGGGCGCATCCTGGCCAATCTGGCGGCCATGATCGACCGCAATGGGGGCGGGCGGGGCCTGATCTCCATCTGCGCGGCAGGCGGGCAGGGCGTGGTCGCGGTGGTCGAGAAATGAGCCCTGCGCCCGACCTCGCAGCAGACATGGACCGCCTGTGGGCCGAGCGTTTCTGGACGAAATCCTACCGCGCGGGCGTGCCGGTCTTCATCGACGATGAACTGGCGCGCTGGACCTCGGTGCAGCAGATGTTCGAGGCGGATGCGCTGAAGTTCGCCGACCGTCCCGGCTTCGTCAGTCTGGGTTCCGCCGTGACCTATGGCGACATGCTGACGGCGGCCAAGGCGTTCGGCGCCTGGCTTCAGTCGGCCGGGGTGCAGCCGGGCGAACGGGTGGCGCTGATGATGCCAAACTGCCTGCAGTATCCGGCGGCCCTGTTCGGGGTGCTGTTCGCGGGTGCGGTGGTGGTCAACGTCAATCCGCTCTACACGCCGCGCGAACTGAACCACCAGCTGAAGGACAGCGGTGCGGTCGCCATCGTGGTCATGGACATGTTCGCCGCCACGGTGGAGCAGGCGCGCGAAGGAACCGACCTGCGCCACGTCGTCGTCACCGCCATGGGCGACATGATGGGCGGGCTGAAAGGCGCCGCCGTCAGCGCCATGATGCGCCACGTTCAGAAGCTGGTTCCCGCCTATCGCCTGCCGGGCAGCCATGGGTGGAAGCGCGTCATGGCCGGTGCGCGCCGGCTGAGGCTGCAGGCCGTAGAGACGCGGCCCGAAGACATCGCCTTCCTGCAATATACGGGCGGCACGTCAGGCGTGGCGAAGGGGGCGATGCTGACCCATCGCAACATCCTGGCCAATACGATTCAGGGGCGGGTCTGGCTGCTGGATCAGATCGATCAGACAAGGCCGCTGGGCAATGTCACCATGCTGCCGCTGTACCATATCTTCTCACTGACGGCGAACCTGATGATGTTCATCGGGGCGGGCGGCCGCAACATCCTGATCGCCAATCCGCGCGATGCGAAACGGGTGGAATGGATCCTGCGCAAGGAGCGTTTCGTCGGCATGACGGGGTTGAACACCCTGTTCGTCAGTCTGATGAAGAGCAAGGCGTTCCGCGATCGTGACTTCTCTGATCTGAATCTGACCATCGCCGGGGGCATGGCGACCCAGAGGGTGGTGGCTGAGGAATGGCAGGCTGTGACAGGCGCGCCCCTGATCGACGGCTATGGCCTGACGGAGACCTCGCCGGTGGTCTGCATCGGCCGCGTCGATCTGGAACATCCGGAAGGGATGGGCTTCGACGGAACAGTCGGCCTGCCGGTCCCCTCGACCGAGGTGCGGATGCGCCGCGAAGACGGAAGCTGGGCCGGGGTCGATGAAGAGGGCGAACTGTGCGTGCGCGGCCCGCAGGTCATGCTGGGTTACTGGAAACGGCCCGACGAAACCGCCAAGGTCCTGTCCGATGACGGCTGGCTGGCGACCGGCGATGTCGGAGTGATGCAGGCGGATGGTCGGGTGCGTCTGGTGGACCGGATCAAGGACATGATCCTTGTGTCCGGCTTCAACGTCTATCCGGGCGAGATCGAGGATGTGGTCGCCAGCCATCCTCTGGTCGAGGAGGTGGCCGCCGTCGGCGTGCCGGATGCAGCCCAGGGCGAGCGGATCAAGATTGTCGTCGTGCCGCGTTCGCCGGACCTGACGAAAGAGATGCTGATCGCCCACTGCCGCGCGCAACTGACCGGCTACAAGGTGCCGCGCATCGTGGAGTTCCGCAGCGAACCCCTGCCCAAGACGGCGGTGGGCAAGGTGCTGCGTCGCGAACTGCGCGGCTGATGCCGATCAGACGGTTGCGGCCGCTGTGCGCCTGCGCGTGATCAGCAGGCCGAACGCCGCCGCCAGCGGGAACATCAACACCCCATAGACCGCGCCGGGCAGGGTCATCTCCGGGCTGTGCAGCACCGACTGGGCGATGACGATGGCCAGGGTGGCGTTGTGCAGCCCGACCTCGAAGGCGCTGGCGATGGCCTGCGGGCGCTCGATCTTCAGCAGTCGCGGCACGATGAAGCCGATGCCCAGACTGAACAGGCAGAACAGGATGGTGATCCCCGCCAGCGCCTGGAAGTTGACAAGCAGCACATCCAGACTGGACGCCGCCGCGCCAAGGATCACCAGCGTCAGGATCAGGATCGAGGCGATCCGCACCGGCTTGTCCATGGCGCTGGCGAAGCCGGGCTTCAGCCCGCGCACCAGCATTCCCATGGCCACCGGGACCAGCACGATCATGAAGACCTCGATGGTCTTGGTCAGTTGCAGGCCGACCTTCATCTCGCCGGGCTGGAAATAGGCCACCGCCAGATTGACGATGACCGGCAGGGTCACGACCGCAATGACCGAGTTGATCGCCGTCAGGCTGATGTTCAGGGCCACGTCGCCGCGGAACAGATGGCTGTACAGATTGGCCGTGGTCCCGCCGGGCGAGGCCGCCAGCAGCATCATGCCAACCGCCAGAATCGGCGGCAGCTGGAAGATCAGCACCAGTGCGAAACAGACGGCGGGCAGCAAGAGCAGCTGACACGCCAGCGCCACCGCCGCCGCCTTGGGCTGTCGTCCCACCCGCACGAAGTCGGACGGCGTCAGGCTTAGGCCCAGGCCGAACATGATGATGCCCAGCGCGATCGGCAGCCCGATCAGGGTCAAAGGCGAGCCCATAGATCTATCTCCCTGTTGTCGTCAGTTGCTGCCGGTCAGCGCCCGTCCCGCCGCCCGTCCCGAGAAGATGCATCCGCCCAGGAAGGTGCCCTCCAGCGCATTGTAACCATGCAGGCCGCCGCCGCCGAAACCAGCGGCTTCACCTGCGGCATATAGACCTTCCAGCACCGCGCCTTCGGGCGTCAGGACGCGCCCCGACAGATCGGTCTGCAGTCCGCCCAGCGACTTCCGCGTCAGGACATGCAGCTTGACCCCGATCAGCGGCCCCGCCTGCGGATCCAGCACCTTGTGCGGCGCTGACGTGCGCGCCCAGCGGTCGCCCTTATATCGGCGACTGTTGTGGATGCCCTGGACCTGAACATCCTTGGCGTAGGGATTGTCCATCTGGGCGTCGCGATCCTCGACCTGACGTCGGATCAGGGCGGCATCCAGCAGGGGCTGGTCGGTCAGGCCGTTCATCTTGTCGACCAGGGTCTCCAGGTCATCGGCGACGACGAAGTCGGCGCCCCTGTCGCGGAAGGCTGCGACCTCTCTGGGCGCGCCCTTGCCCAGGCGTGAGCGCAGCACGCCCAACAGATTGCGATTGGTGATGTCGGCGTTCTGCTCCGACCCCGACAGGGCGAACTCCTTGGCCAGCATCGTCTCGGTGACGATGAACCAGGAGTGGTCATGTGCGGTCAGATCGGGCGTGGTGCGCAGATATTTCAGCGTCGCCACGGTGTCGTATCCGGGCAGGGCCGGGAAGGGCAGCCGTCGCCCCAGGGCATCGAACCACAGCGGCGACGGTCCCGGCAGAATGCGGATGGCGTGTTTGGGCCAGATCGGCGCCCAGTTCCGCACCCCCTCGACATAGTGCCACATGCGATCCCGGTTCACGAGGCGTGCGCCTGCCTGGGCTGCGATGTCCAGCATCCGCCCATCGACATAGGCGGGAACCCCGGTGATCATCTCACGCGGCGGCGCACCCAGCCGCTCCGGCCAGTACCTGCGCACCAGACCATGATTGCCGCCGATGCCGCCTGTCGCCAGGATGACGGCGGGCGCCTTCAGGGTGAAATCGTCGACGACCGTGCGGTTCGTCGGCGCGCCCCGCGGCGCATCGTCAGGCGCCAGCACGCTTCCGGTCACACCGACGACGCGGCCAGCCTCAACCAGCAACTGATCGACGCGGTGGCGGTGGTGAAACCTCAACCGCCCTTGTTTGGCGGCGTCCCTGGCCCGGTCGGCGAAGGGTTCCGACACTCCCGTCCCGGTTCCCCAGGCGACGTGAAAGCGCGGTACGGAATTGCCATGGCCGAACGCCTTGCCGCCGCCCCGTTCAGCCCACCCGACCATCGGCGTGAGTTTCACGCCATGTTGGCGCAGCCAACTCCGTTTCTCTCCAGCAGCGAACTCGACATAGGCCCGGCCCCATCGTGCGGCCCATTCATCCTCGGCTTTCGGCCCGTCCAGCCTGTCCCAACCGGCGCTGCCCTGCCAGTCCCGCCAGGCCAGTTCGAAGCTGTCGCGCACGCCCAGCCGCCGCTGCTCAGGCGAGTTGACCAGGAACAATCCGCCAAACGACCAGAAGGCCTGTCCGCCCAGATTTCCGGGGTTCTCCTGATCCACCAGCGCCACGCGCTTTCCAGTCTGAACCAGCTCATTGGCGGCCACCAGACCCGCTAATTCCCCGCCTACGATGATGACATCGGCGTCCATGTTTCCCCCTGGGTTTCATACGGCATTGGGCACAACTCCGGGTTGGAGAATGGGTGCTCATTTCGCGTACATCTATGTCAGTAGGTATTGACATAGAGGTGAGTACTGTGATGGTCTAGCCACAATCGCTACTGGCGCCGCCCCAGTTTGCGAACTCAAATTGGCGGCATGGAAACGTTCAGCGGACCCGTTGGGAGACGGGCCGCACCCTGGGGAGGGATTCAGATGGCGACATCCGTCGTTCGCGCACGCTTGGCTGCAACTGCATCAATCATGGCCATGTGCGCAGCTGCGCCCGCCTTGGCCCAGACCGCGCCAGCCGTGGCCACGGTGGACGAGATCATCGTCACCGCCCAGAAGCGCGAGCAAGCCATCCAGGACGTGCCGATCGCCGTTTCGGCCTTCTCGGCCGAGACGCTTGACGCGATGAAGATCGAAGGCGGCTCTGAGTTGTTGCGGGCCATCCCGAACGTCAGTTTCTCCAAGAACAATTTCAGCATGTACAACTTCTCGATCCGGGGGATCGGGACCAAGGCGATTTCGGCGTCGTCGGATCCGGCGGTGGCGGTCAGTTTCAATAATTCGCCGATGATCCGTAACCGCCTGTTCGAGTCTGAATATATGGATGTCAGCCGGGTGGAGGTTCTGCGGGGGCCGCAGGGCACCTTGTATGGCCGTAACGCTACGGCGGGCGTCGTCAATATGATCCCCAATCTGCCGAAGCCCGATTTCGATGCGATGATGAAGGCGGAACTCGGCAACTATGGCTCGATCCGCGGGCAGATGATGGTCAATATTCCATTGTCTGAGACCTTCTGGGTCAGAGCGGCAGCCTCCATGACCAAGCGTGATGGCTTTGATTACAATAGCTATAACGATGTTCGTGTGAACGGTCGTGACCTGCATTCCACGCGCCTGTCGGCCGCATGGGCGCCGAATGACCGTTTCAATGCCAACCTGATTTGGGAGCACTTCAATGAAGATGACGACCGATCGCGAACAGGCAAACAACTGTGTACACGGGATGATGGGCCGACACGTATTGGTTCAACGACTGTGCCGGATTCCCTGATCCAAGGGCGTCTCTCTCAAGGTTGCCAGGCGGCCTCTCTTTATACAGATGAAGCCTACGGAACTCCGAATGGAACTGGTCTGTCCCAAATCTATGTGGCCTCTGGAATTGGCTACGGCTATGACGCGACCCTGCCCAGACGGCAAGCTGTCACTGCGATAAGCTATGGAGCAGACCCGTATAAGGGGGTTGTGCAGAGCCGTAATCTGAGAGAAGTGGCTACGAAATTTGATCCGTACTACAAGGCTACGAACGACATATTTCAATTAAATTTAAGTTACGACTTCTCTAGTAACATATCGCTGTATTCTAACACGATGTATACGAGAGATAGATTTGAATCTTCTCAAGACTATGCTCGATATGTCTCGAATGACATTTTTAATGACAGCACAAATCTGTGGGCGACTTCGACTTCGGCCAGCGCGAAGCTTCCAGATTCAATAGCTTCACCCGGGGGTATTTATACGGATCCTCAGCTTGGTCCGTCTAAAAAAATGGAGTCAATAGACTTAAGCAAATCGAGAAATAGGCAGTACTATCAAGAATTCAGAATTCAAAGTAAGTCTGGTTCCGCATTTGACTTCAATGTTGGGGCGAATTATTTGAATTTCAAAACCCAGGACGACTATTACGTTTTCAACAACGTTTTCAGCATGATTGCTGAGTACTTTTACAACGTCGTGAATGGTCTTCGTATTCCGAAGATGACAAATTATTGTAAAGATGGTTCTGCAGGGGAATGTGTATATGTTGACTATTCAAAGTTGTCCGACTTAGAGGGGGATGGTCATAACTACTTTAGAAGTAAGAATGCTGTAACAACTCAGTCATGGGCAGTTTTCGGTGAAGGTTATTGGTCTCTGAGCCCGGATTTGCGTTTGACGGCTGGGCTCAGGTATACGGACGATCAAAAAACCACGACACCTTACCCTAGTCAGCTTCTGCTTGGCTCATCAGATGTTTATGGCTTTGGGCCGTTGTCTGGCGGATCTGATGCGCGGGGGTATCCTGCGCTGCCAGATATTAGACAAAGCTGGCAGGCTTTGACAGGACGGGTGGTTTTGGATTGGAAGCCTTCAGATAATATAATGTATTATGCCTCCTACGCGCGTGGCTATAAAGGTGGTGGAGCGAATCCTCCGCGCGCAAATATCAATACAAACGTTATTCAGTATCAACCGCTTGAAGAGTTGTTCAAACCCGAATATGTCAATGCCTTTGAGGTCGGCGTTAAGTCGGTTAATCTAAATGGAACTCTGCGTTTGAACGCAAATGCGTTCTATTATGATTATAAAGATTATCAGGTTTCTCAGATTGTTGACCGAATTTCCTTAAATGAGAACTTCGACACTGAATCTATGGGGCTCGAGTTGGAATTTATATACTCTCCAACACGTAACCTCCGTATTGATGGAAACTTTGGTTACCTAAAAACAAAGATCGGCTCCGGAGAAAAGTCGATTGATGTTATGAATCGCACCCAGGGCAATCCTGATTGGGCTGTTATAAGGCCTTGGATCCAGGTGCCTTCAAACTGCGTGGCGCCCGTCAAACATATTGAGACCATACTGAACTCTCCCATGTTCTCGACGTATGGGGTGAATGCATTGGCTGCATTGTGTGGCGGCTCTCAGCGACAAGGCAGTTTTGATCCGGAATTCCCGGGACAGATCCCTTTCTGGCAAATATTTGGGTTTGAGTATAACCCGATTAAAGACGCGCCAAATGGTGGTCGTGGATTTGACGCTGACTTGAGCGGAAATGAACTTCCCAATGCACCAAATTTCACAGCTAACATCGGTGTCCAATACACATGGAATATGGCTGGATTTGATCTCACCGTTAGAGGTGATTACTATAGGCAGGGCAGTAGTTATTTTAGAATATACAACACTGAATATGATCGAATTAAATCCTGGGACAATGCTAACATAAGCGCAAATCTGGTTAGCTTGAATGGTGACTTTTCTATTCAAGCTTACGTAAAGAACGTATTTAATGATGCTCCCATAGTTGACGCATTCACAAACAGTGATGACTCTATGTTAACTACAAACGTGTTTACCCTGGATCCTAGGGTTTATGGATTTTCTGTAGTTAAAAAGTTCTAATAAATTATATTTGTGTTGACTTGATGTTTCAAATAAGTGACTTGTTATTTGCCGGTTTCGGCCAAAACATAGGGAGGTTTGTTATGCGTAAACCATTTGCCGTGATGTCTGCTCTAGTGTTTTCTGTTGCTTTTGGGTCGGCTGCAGTTGCTCAGAACATTGCTCCGCAAGGGGCAATCCAGGTTAAGCTTTACACCGATGCATATCAGACGGTGGCAGCTAATGGCTGCGTATCGGCCTGGATCCCAGCTACCGTATCTGGTCGAACCATTACCGTTCAGTCGACCGGTTATACGTTGGGTACAGGTTTCCCGTGTGGAAATGTGACGTTCCAGAAGAATCTTGTCGTCAATGTGGGGGCTGGTTCTCCTACAGCGCCGATCACGATTACCGACCTCAAGACGAGTTCCGTTGCAGGAACCTGCGAGCAAGTTGCGAGCGACACGGCGCCGTCTGGCCTGTTTAGCGAGCCGCGCACGGGATCTGCTGAAGGCAAGGTTTCTGGCAAGGGCCTGTTTGGCATTTCGACCCCCTGCACGTTTGCAGTCGATTTTGAGACAAATATCGATCTGGATATCTGATTTTTTTGATGACCCGGGGGGGATCCCCCGGGTCATTATAATCGAGCGTATAATTTATTGTATTGAATGACGTGCGTTGCGCATGCACGCATTAACGTTTTCTGTTTGTATGGTTCCCTCGGCTTTTCTTGAAGCCGGATAGGCACTAAGTTCAGTGTGTTGGTTTCGGTTTGCCTGGTCGACAGAGTTTCGAATGTTGTGGCTGACGTTGACCAGTTTAATTGCTCTGGAGGTGGGGGAAAGCACGACCTTTTCCGGTATAGACCAGACAGTAACTGAGCAATATTCCGAGCCCGTGGTCGTTGCTGACGTTGAGGTGTGGGGGCGTCGTGGGGCTGCGGCCGTGGCTCCTGAAATTGAACTGAATGGAGCCGATATTGACGCGTTGGCTGCGTGGGATATTGGCGAAGTACTGTCGCGTTTGATTGAGATCCTTGGGGTTGGTGAACAGCCTGTCGTGATCGTTAACGGTAAGCGCGTAGCGAATGCGAGTGTCTTTAACGGCTTTCCGCCTGACGCCCTGGTGAGGGCGGAAATTCTGCCTCCAGAAGCCGCCATCATCTATGGCGGCGCGCCCGGTCAAAGGGTGATCAATCTAGTCCTTCAGCCACGTTTTGGCAGTTACGACGGGCGTGCGGCGGACGCGCGGCCGACACAGGGGGGGACGTATTCTTTTTCGGGCGAATTGCGCCGATCCGTGATCAACGAAGAGAAAACGTATCGCTTGGGTGTGAGGACTGTCTATGACGCGGCTCTTCTGAGCAATGATCGCGATCTGCCAGATATGCATCCAGAAAACGGAGTGATTTCGCTACGCCCGCGGGTTCGCAATATGGCTGCAAATGCTATTGCTACAGGGTCGATTGGTCGCTGGGCGAGTGTTTTCAGCATGAATGGACAGGTTCGTGACAGTCTCTCTACGTCTTACCTGGGAGGTTCGTTTGTCGAGAGCCGTCGGCGAAACGACAGCCTGAACGGCTCGGTCGGTTTCAGCGGTTTGGCTGCAGGGTGGAGTCTCCAAGCCAATCTGAACGGACAGGCTTCGCGTTCAAGAGAAGATGGGTTTCTCGTTACGCAAAATGAAAATCAGTCGGTTGGATTTACGGGGTCCGCTGGGCGCACGGTTTTTAATCTGGCGACGGGACCAGTCGCTTTGACCATGACCGGCAACTGGACGGAAGTTCGTTCGGTCACAGTTGGCCGGCAGGTGCGCACGACGAACCGTTTCCAGACGTCGGAGGCCCGTGGATCCCTGGCGGTCCCATTGTCTAAGGGAAATTCTGAGACCTCGCTGGGCCGTATAATCGGAGGTCTACAGGCGACGATTGGCGGCAGTGTGCGTGCAAGCAGCGCTGGCGGCGGTGACGGGGGCAACCTTGCGTTGGATTGGGCACCGCGTCGTAAGCTACGCTTGGGCGGCGTCTGGTCTGTCGCTTCAGACAGTGTTTCGGACACATTGCGATTTGAGCCTCTATATTATGAAGCGCCGCGCCTTGTGTTTGATTTTCGCTCCGGACAGGCAGTGATGATTGCGCCATTGTTGGGCGGAAATCCGGATCTGCGATCGCCGCGGTCGGAACAGTTTTCCCTGAATGCTGCAGCGGGGCCTTATGGGTCGTGGGGCGTGTCGGGGAGCGTCGGATACCAGAAGGCGGAAACGAAAGACGGCATTGGATCATTGCCTGAACTGACTGAGGACGTTGAGGCGGCCTTTCCTGATCGTTTTCAAAGAGACGCCAATGGACGTCTTGTCAGTATTGACTATCGACCGATGAATCTGAGCACTAGTCTGACCGAAGGACTGACCACAACAATCAATTTCAGCCTGCCGCGCCCACAGGGGGCTGCCGCCAACGAGGCTATGGTTGCGCGGTTTTCGCTGAACTACAATCTGCAGCTTCGGAACACGGTCGCGTTGTTGGCGGGGCTCCCGGATTTGGATCGCTTGAAAGGCGATGGCGGCGGTGTCTCAAGGCAAAGCGCCAGGGCGATGCTGGATGCAAAGCGTGGGCGCTGGGGGCTGAATGCTTCCGCACGGTGGCAGGACGGCTATCGCACCCGGCGAAACGGGGGGCGGGATGATCCGGCGGATCTGGTAGTGAAGCCGTTCGCCGCTGTGGATTTGAAACTAACATTCCAGATGATGTCGTCGTCAATACGTGCATCCAGCAGTAACGAAGAAGGCGGGCCCCGTCGACGCAGTTCCGGCCTGCAGGTGAACCTTGAAGTCGAGAACCTGTTTGACGCGCGCCCTGAGGCAAGGCTGGGTGACGGATCTGCCGCTCCTGGGTATGGGCGCGATGTTCAGGACCCGATTGGAAGGGTGGTGCGTCTGTCGCTGCAGCGACGGTTTTAGGCTCGGGACTCATAGCCAGGAGAGGACGGTCGCGGCGAGGGTTACGTCGGACAGGAAGACGGTCGGACAGCGATAATGACGGTGCGACGCTCAGTCTGGGCGCCGGACAAGCCCTCCATCATGCGGACGAAGACACCCGCCTCGCTCCATCGCTTCTAGCGATTTTAAAGCGTCGTGTGCGGCCCATAGGCCGTCGGCGCATCCCGCCAGCGCAGGCTGTTGCGGTTGATGAAGATGAGCCCGCTCAAGACCCGGCGGTCATCCGCTCTGGCTTGCCGTGGCTCTTGGGGAAGAAGGGCGCCAGCCGAGCCATCTGATTATCCGTCAGCCAATACAGGTCGCTCATGATCCAGACTCCTCGGGCGCCAGAATCAGATCCAGCACCCCACATCAATGGGGCCTGAGCCTAATCGCTGTGATTTCCTTCCGGGAATTATTTCGATGTTGGTTGCACGACTCTTGCCGCATTGAGTTCTGCTCTTGCGACCTCCAGGTCACGTTTGAACGTTGGGTCGGCCTGCAGGCGGGCGACGATGGCGGCGCCGACCAGGCGGCCGGCTTCGACGTCGCTGGCGTAGTGGACGCCGCAGATGATGCGGCTTTCGCCATAGGCCAGGCCGCGCGTCAGTATGGCGTCGGCGCGGTCGGGGGCCAGTTCGGCCAGCACCAGCGCCCAGGCCCAGCCCAGCGCCGAATGGCCGGACGGATAGGAGCCGCTGCGGCTCAACCACGGCTCGGGCGCGATACAGGTCTTGAGCGGCTCGGCGACGAAGGGGCGAGGGCGGAAATAGCCCTGTTTGGCCGGAGTCTGGATTGTCTCCAGATCGCCCAGCATCCGTCCCAGCAACAGGGCCAGGGTTGGCATGCGGACGGGGTCGAAATCGACGCCCAGGGCCGCGCTGAAGATGCGGGGTGCCGACGGGGTCTCGATCTCGTTGTCGGCGGCGGCCTGACGCCAACGGTCCGAACCCTCCAGCGCGCGGGTGGCGTGATAGATGGCGACATCATCCTGTTGCCGCAGCGATCCGGCCTCTGGCGGCGGCGGCAGGAAGGCCGAGGCGTCGGGGGCGTCGTCCTTGGCCAGATAGCCGTGGGGGTGGTCGCGGAATCCCTCCCACGAGGTCGGGACGCTGGTGGTCCCGGCGGGCGCAGAGGCGCAACCGGCCGCCGTCAGCAGGACGGCGACCGCGCAAACGGTCTTAAATTTCATGGTGTTGTTTCCGTTCGGGCGTCGGCTCAGGCGAACTGGGCGCCGGGGCGGCCGTCTTCGACGACCCAGGTGTTCAGGGTGGACAGGGCGGCCCGTGGGTCGCGCACGTCGCTGATCGCCTGATAGCGGGTGGTGGTCCGGCGCGGGGTGATCTCCATCGACATATAGCCGCGCACCCGGCTGTCGAAGAATTTGATGTGCGGGTTGCTGGGCATGGCCGACATCAGCCCGTCATAGCTGGGGCCTGTCGAGGTGATGGAGGTGCCGACGAACTCGGTCGCCACGGTGGGCGAGGTCGGGTCGTTGCTGTCCAGTTTCACATCCGCCGTCCAGAACGAGTGGTAGTCGCCGCTGAGCACCACCGGGTTGCGCGGCTTAAGTGTGTTCAGCGTCTGGGTCAGGCGATCGCGGGCGGCGGGGAAGCCGTCCCAGGTGTCGGTCCAGTATCTGGTGTCGGGTCCGCCGTCTCCGAACCGCATCCCGGCCATCAGCAGGTCCTGGCCCAGAATGGTCCAGCGGGCGTCGGCGGTCTTCAGCCCGTCGTACAGCCAGCGTTCCTGATCAAAGCCCAGGAAGGTGCGTGACGGGTCCAGCCGGTCGGTGCAGACGGCGTCGGTGACGATCTGGCCCTTGCCGCCGTTCGGTCCGTCGCTGCAGGGCTGGCGTGAGCGGTACTGGCGTCCGTCCAGCATGAAGAACTCGGCCAGCTTGCCATAGCGGACGCGGCGATAGATCGGCATCTGCAGCCGCGCATCCAGACGGGTGCGTCGGATCGGCATGGCTTCGTAGAAGGCCTGATATCCGGCGGCGCGGCGGCGAAGGAAGTCGTTCGGCGAAACGCCTGCCGTTTTGGACCAGACGCCGGAATAGTCGTCCTGAACCTCATGATCGTCCCAGATGGCCAGGCAGGGGGCGACGGCGTGCAGGCGTTGCAGGTCGGCGTCGGTGCGGTGCAGGGCGTAGCGGTTGCGATAGCCCGCCAGGGTCGTCGCCTCCTCGAACCCATAGGGGCGAACCACCTCGGCGGCGCGTTCGGGGCCGCGCGTATATTCGTAGATGTAGTCGCCCAGGAACAGGGTCAGGTCCGGGGTCTCGTCGGCCATGTGGCCATAGGCGGCGAAATAGCCGGACTCCCAGTTGGAGCAGGAGGCGACGGCCAGTTTCAGCGCCGCCACATCGGCATTGGCGGCGGGCGTGGTGTGGGCGCGGCCGATGGGGCTTTGCTGGCCTCCGGCGGTGAAGCGATACCAGTAGGGGCGGCCGGGGCGCAGGCCTGCGACCTCGACATGGATGCTGTGGGCGGCGGACTGGTCGGCGGTTTCGGTCCCGCTGGCGACGATGTGACGGAAGCCCTCATCGGCGGCGATGTCCCAGTGGACCGCCACCGGCCCGCCCATGCGGCCCAGACCATCCGGCGCCACCGGATCGACGGCCAGGCGCGTCCAAATGACGAAGCCGTCCGGCGCCGGATCGCCGCTGGCGACGCCCAGCGGGAAGACATAGGCGCCGCCGGACCCCATGCCTGCATGGGCGCGTCCGAACTGGAGCACGGCGGGGGCGGCGACCAGACCGCCCAGCAGGGCGCGGCGATGAAGGCGGAAGGCGGCGTCGGTCATGAGGCGGGCTTACTTGGAAACGGCGGCGGCTTGGGTGGGGGCACCGAACCGGGCGCGGAAATCGGTCAGGGGGATGGTGAATTCGTCGCGGTTCAGGAAGTCTTCGTCGCTCAGGTGCGGCTGTTCGTTGGGCTTGTACCAACGGGCGTAGTTCGGCTCGTCCGAGGCGAAGCGGCGATAGTGGGTGGAATATGTCCGCACCCGCACCGTCGGGGTGGCGGCGTCCATGTCGAACTGCATCAACCGCATCCAGCCGTCGCCCAGGGCGGGCGCCTTGTCGGCGGCGACGCCTGCGTCCAGCGCGGCCTGATTGCGGTCCTGATAGTCGGACAGGACCTGATAGACGGCGCCGCCCTGGCGGTTCTGGTCAACGCGGAACGACTGGCCGTTGTGATGGCCGCTCAGCACCATGAAGACCTGCGGATTGCGCGCGACCAGCTTGTCCCAGATGGCCTGCGGGCTGTTGTCGAAGGGATCGACCACGGTCTGGTTGACGACCGGATGCGGCAGGCGCTCGCCGTCCTTGTTCAGGAAGTCGTGGGTGGTGATGATGGTCGGCAGACCGGGATGGGCGTGGATCACCGTCTCGGCCCATTTCAGGCTGGCGTCGGTGGGCGAGAACTGCAGCCCGATGTGCAGGAAACGATAGCCGCCCGCCTCGAAGATCTGGGCGCTGTCGGCGCCGTTCTGGTGCGCGGCGACGTACCAGGGGCGGTCCTTGAAGAAGGCGCTGTCGACGCCGAAGGCGCGGGTCCATTCGGTCAGGCCGCCGACGTGGATCATGCCCAGGCGGCGCAGGTCGCCCTGGGGCGCGGTCAGGTCGCGCGGCCAGGATTCCTCCCACCACTGGGCGTCATAGTCGTGATTGCCCGACACGACCGAAAAGGGCAGGGCGCCGTCCAGCAGACGGTAGGCGGCGATGGAGGCCGGAATCTCGACCTCGCGCACGCCGCGCGTCCAGCGGTCGGGGTTCATTCCGGCGGGCAGGGGGCGGGCGGAAAAGCCGCGCGCGGCGTGTTCGGGATCAATGGCGATGGTCGGGTGCTGCCAAACGTCGCCCAGGCCCGTGGCGAAGACGATCTCGCCCCCGCGTGAGGCGGCGTTGTCGGCGATGTAGCGCATCTGCTCGACCATCATGTCGCGCGCGTCGAAGGCGAAACCCTCTGCGCGCTGATGGGTGAAATCGACGTAGTTCTGGGTGTCCGGGATCACGGCGATGGAGAACCGGCCGTCCGCCGCCAGCACCGGCGCATGGGCCGCGCCCAGCAGCAGGCTGAAGCCCAGGGCCAGGGTTCTGGCGGTCTTTGCAATCATCGTCATGCCGTTCGTCCTTTGGCCCGTAATCCTTGAAGCGGAAGGCGGGGCTTTGATCCGCGGACCAAAGCCCCGTTCGTCAGGTCTCAGTAGCGATAGCTGACCCGCACGCCCCAGGTGCGGGGCGGGTTGGGCGAGCCGGTCGAGGCCGAGATGAAGCGGTTGCGCGACTCTTCGGAATAGGAGTCCGTCAGGTTGTTGACGTACAGGCCCACCGCATAGTTCGCATTCGCCGGACGCAGCGTCAGGTTGGCGTTGACCAGCCAGTAGGAGGCGATGATCGAGTTGGACGAAGTGCTGAACTTCTCGTCGCGATAGGCGTAGTTGCTCTCCGCCTCGACGCCCCAGCCGCCGATCTGCCAGTCATAGGCCACCGAACCCTTGTAGTCCCACTTGGGGAAGGGCAGGCGTTCGCCCGCGCGGTCGCTGTAGACGATGGTGTTGTACTCGCCGGTCACCGGGTCCTTGGCGGCTTCGGTCGCGGTGGCGTTGACGAAGAAGAACTCGTCATATTCGCCGTATTTGTAGCCGATCGACTGGGTGATGGTCAGGTTGTTCAGCGGACGCCAGCGCAGTTCCAGTTCCGCGCCCTGGATGTGCGACTTGGGCACATTGATCATCCGACCGACGCGGCCCGTCTGGGTGTAGAGCACGCCCTGAAGCTGCTGGTCGCGATAGTCATAATAGAAGGCGGCGGCGTTCAGCTGCAGCTTGCGGTCGAAGAAGCTGGACTTCACGCCTGCCTCATAGGCGATCAGTTCTTCGAACTTGAACGGGTCCAACTGCTCCGGCAGGCCGCTGTTGTAGGTGGTGAACCCGCCCGACTTCACGCCGCGCGAGACGTTGGCGTAGGTCAGGATGTCGTCACTGACGGTGTATTCCAGACCGACCTTGCCGCTCCATTCGCCCATGCTCTGGGACTTGGAGGTGGTGGCGTTGACGCGCGGGACGGGGGCCAGAACCTGGGTCTTGAAGTCGTTCAGGTCGCGGCTTTCGTCCTCATAGCGCAGGCCGCCGATCAGGGTCAGGCGGTCGGTCAGCTTGTAGTCGATATTGCCGAAGACGCCGGTGGTCTGAACCTTCTGGCCGTAGGTGGTGCTCATGAAGAAGCCCAGGCCCTTGGCTTCCGAGAAGTCCGAGTGGAAGCCGCCGTCGACGGTTTCATTGGCGTGATAGAAACCGGCCAGCCACTGGAACCGCCCGCCCGTCGGCGAGGACAGACGCACCTCCTGCGAAGTCGTCTCGATGTCGTTGAAGAAGTAGGTGCCGGCTTCGTTCGAGGCGGTCGCGTCCCAGTCGTTGAACTCGCGGCGGTCGAAGGATTCGTAGCTGGCGATGGCCGTCAGCGTGGCCCAGCCCAGGTCCTGGTTCAGGCGCAGGCTCAGGCCCTTGCCTTCGTTGTCGCGGAAGGGTTTGGCGTTCGGTGACACGCCGATCAACTGGGCGAAGTACGGGCTGATGCCCCAGCCCGTGATCCGGTGCGCGGTGTCGATCGGATAGACCCGGCCGCCGCCTGCGGTGAAGGGCGTGGTGATCAGGCGCAGGCCGCGGCCATCGGACTCGTCGCGGCTGTAGTGCAGGTTCAGGTCGATGTCGGTCTGGGCGGTCGGGCGCCAGTTGACGCGCAGGCGGGCGGCCTTGGTGTCCTTGTCGCCCAGGCTCTCGCCGGTGTCGCGGTGGTACTGCCAGGCGCCGCCCGATTCCGCCGCCAGCGACAGGCGGGCGGTCAGGTTTTCGGCCACCGGACCGGACAGGAAGCCCTCGAACTTGGCGGCGTCATAGCTGCCGTAGCTGGCCGAGAAACCGGCCTGGACCGTGTCGGTCGGGGCGTTGGTGATGACGCTGACGGCGCCGCCCGTGGTGTTGCGGCCATAGAGGGTGCCTTGCGGTCCGCGCAGCACCTCGATGCGGGCGATGTCGTACAACAGGCCCTGGGTCATCACGCCGTAAGGATAGGCGACCTCATCGACATAGATGCCGACGGTGGAGGTGTTGTTGGCGGCGTAGTCGGTCAGGCCGACGCCGCGCACGCGGAACTGCGGCTGGCCGCCGCCCAGCTGGCTGTCGACCTCCAGGCTGGGGACCGAGTTCTCGAGGTCGTTGACGTTGCCGATGTTGCGGTTGTCCAGGTCGTCGCCGGAGATGACGGTCAGGGCCAGACCAACCTTCTGCGAGGATTCCTGACGACGTTGGGCGGTGACGACGATGTCGTCCACGGCCTGAGCGCCGGACTGGCTGCCGGACGGGGCGCCGGTGTTGGATTGGGCGGCGGCGGGCAGGGTGGCGGCCAGGGCGAGTACGGCGCTGGACGCGCCGAGAAGCAGACGTTTCATGTGTCGATCCATCGGGCGGCGCCGACGAGATTCCCCCTCTCGCGCGGGCCGAAATGTTGAAGGGCGTTCGCGGATCAGGACCGCGCCCCGCGTCATAGCGGGGGCTGTCGAACAGGCGTCGGTCCGGGACGGCGGAAGGACGGCTAGGGAGGCGGGGAGAGCGACATTCGCCGCGCTTCCGCGTCACAAGAAAAACATCTGTTCGACAGCATTGCCGCTCTAGGCTTCTGCCATGATGCTTTGATGACGCTTATTTGAAGTGTTCCTGTCCACTGGCGTTAAGTGGAAAAGAACAATCGTTCTGTTCAACCTTGACGGTGTGCGACCAGGATTTCGGCGACGTCCTGAAGTTGTGCGGCGCTGGCCGGACGACCGATGGCGGCCCCGACGATGGCGCTTCCCTTGATCCACAGGGCGAAGCGGGTTGCGGCCAGGCGCGTCAGGTCGAACTGGGCGGGCCAGAGTTCGGCGCGGTTGACGTGGGTGCCGCCGCCCTCTGGTCCGCGCAGGATCATGGCCAGATCCTGATAGGCCGGATCGCGCCGCGCCTGACGGCAGACCTGGGCGATCAGGCGGGCGTAGATGACATAGAAGCCGTCCCGCTCGCCGTCGCCGATCTGAAGGGTGCGCGCCATCAGATCGCCCCAGCCCGGCAGGTCAGGCGGCCCCTTTCGCGTCGGATGGCGGAAATCGAGATAGCCGGGGATTTCGCGAAACACCGCGTGCCACACCGCATCAATGATGAAGCGGCGCATGTCGGCCCAGTGATAGGCGATGGTCGAGGTCGAGGTGCCGACCGCCGTGCTGACCGACCGATTGGTCACGCTGGCCACCCCGCCGATCAGGATCTGGTCCGCCGCCGCCTCCAGCAGCCGCAGTTTTGAGGATTCGGGCTCCAGCCCGTCCGTCGGCGCCTTGGGGATCACCATGGCGGCGACATAGCTTTCGGTGACGCGGGCCTCGTCGTCGCCGCAGCCGAAGACATGATCGACCAGACCGCCCAGCCCCTCGGCGGCGATCATCTCGTAGTCCGCCCGCCCGCCCAAGGCGCCGATGTAGAACTGCTCGATGACCAGATAGGTCGCCAGCCCCTCGCCATAGGCGGCAAGATCAAGTGTTCGGTGCAGATAGGCGCTCCAGGCGTCGCGCCGCATCGCCTCCCACCGCGCCAGCAGGGGGGCGACGAAACCGCCCGGCTCGTGTGCGATCAACAGGTCTTCCCAGACGCGGACGAAGCTGGCCGATGCGCCCGCCCGTTCGCGCAGATAGCGCTGGATCAGGGCGATCAGGCCGTCGCGGCTGAGGGCCAGTCCCTGCACATCCGCGAAGAAGGTCTCGTGATAGGCGCTGTCCTGCTCGAACGCCGCCGCCGCGATGGCCTCGATCAGGCCCGCCCGCGCCCCGAACAGATTGACGATGACGGTGGTGCTCTTGCCAACTGACTGCGCCAGATCACGCAGCGTCAGACCATCCAGCCCCGCATCGGCGACCAAGGCCATGGCCGCCGCGACAATACGGTCAGCCTCAAGCGATCGCGATGAAACGGGGCTGGTCATGCGGCCTCTGAATGGCCGGGTTGGAGCGGCGTGTCGAGGGCGTTCCGCCGAGGTCATCGCGTCGCAGGCGGTGAGGGGGCGGGCTGTAGCGTCGTTGTTACGGAGGAGTCGTAAGGGGCCTTTCCCCACGCGCGGCGCAGTCCCCAAACGGAGCCCCTCATGTCCAGTCTTGTCGCCGCGCTGGTGTTCAGCGCCCTGGCCTGTGATCCCAACGCAGCCGATCTGATTGCGGCGGGCGGCGACGCCTGTGCACGGCCCTGGATGGACCAGAGCCTGCGCCTGAACGACCTGACGACGGTGGGGACGCACAACTCCTACAAGCTGGCCATTCCAGAGGTGGAGCTTCAGGCGATGGTCGCGGCCGATCCGGCGGCGGCCGGTCTGGATTACGCGCACCCTTCGCTGGCGGACCAGCTGAATGCGGGCGCGCGGCAGCTGGAGATCGACGTGCTGAACGACCCGCAGGGCGGACGTTACGCCCATCCGCGCTCGGTCTTCGGCGGGGCGGCGCCGGTTAGCCCGGCCTACGTCCAGACCATGTCGCAGCCCGGCCTGAAGACCTTGCACATGCCGGACGTGGACTACCGCAGCCGTTGCCTGACCTTCGTCGCCTGCCTGCAGCAGATCCGCGACTGGTCGCAGGCCCATCCCGACCACGCGCCGATCCTGATCCTGCTGAACGCCAAGACGGGCGCCGCCTCCCTGCCGGGCGGGGTGGCGATGCTGGATTTCGATGCGGCGGCCTGGGACGCGCTGGATGCGGAGATTCGTTCGGTCTTCGATGCCGGACATCTGATCACGCCCGATCAGGTGCGAGGGCGCCACGCCACCCTGCGCGAAGGCGTGCTGGCGGGCGGCTGGCCGACGCTGGGCCAAGCGCGGGGCAAGGTCTTCTTTGCGCTGGACGAAGGGCCGGACAAGGTCGCCGCCTATGCCGCAGGCCGACCATCGCTGCAGGGCCGCGCCGTCTTCGTCAACACGGATGAGGCCAGTCCCGCCGCCGCCTATCTGACCCTGAACGACCCTGTGGCGGATCAGGCGCGCATCCGCGCCGCCGTGGCCCAGGGCTTCATCGTCCGCACCCGCGCCGACGCCGATACGAAAGAGGCGAGGGCAGAGGATGTGACCCGCCGCAGCGCCGCCTTCGCCAGCGGCGCGCAATATGTCTCGACCGACTATCTGTGGGCCGACCCGCGTTTCCCGATCTATCAGGTGCGTCTGGTGGGTGCGGCGGCCAGCATCTGCAACCCGGTGCGGACGGCCAACCGCTGTGATGATCTGGCGGTGGAGTTGACGGAGGAGGCGACGCCGCGCGGCTATCTGGCCGCCAGCGACCGCCCCGACCTGACCAAGGTGCTGGCCCCGCCGCCTGAGCCGGGTTCGGCGCGCGACCGGGCCAATGCTGAAATCTTCCGCGAGACGCGCGCCCTGCAGGACACGCCGCGCTGGGCGCTGGCGACGCGCGACGTGACCGGCGACATGTACGACCATTTCGCCGAGGCTCTGGGCGTGCGTCTGACCGAGGCCGAGGCGCCGGTCCTGACCGCCATCCTGCGTCGTGCGGGCTATGACCGCTGGGTCGTCGGCGACGCCAAGACCTATTGGGCGACCAAGCGCCCCTACATCGGCACGGACCTGCCGATCTGCGAGGCCAAGACCGACCATCTGGCGGGCAACCCGGACTATCCATCAGGCCATTCGGCGCACGGGGTTCATGTCGCTATGCTGCTGGCGGAACTGGCGCCCCAGCGGGCCGACGCCCTGTATGAACGGGGGCGGGAATATGCCGAAAGCCGCTTCGTCTGCGGTTCGCACTCCTACAGCGCAGTCAAGGCGGGCATCCTGTCGGGCATGGTCATCTATGGGGCGGAACAGCGCTCCGACGTCTTCCAACGCGACATGCAGGCGGCCCGCGCCGAGGTGCAGGCGGCGCTGGCCAAGCGCGCAATTCCGGCCCGTTCAGCCGCGAACGCGACAGCGCCGTGAAGTTTGAATGAAGATCGCTGTCACACATTGAGGGGTCCCTTCCGGGCGTCGTTGAAGCGCCTAGAACCGGTTGGGGACTATCCAAAATGAAGAACAGAATTCTTGGCACGACGGCCTTCGCCCTGGTGGCGGCGTCGCCCTTTGCAGCCTTTGCTCAAACGGCGGCGTCCGCCGATGCAGGCGTGTCCAATGTCGATGAGATCATCGTCACGGGCAGCTATCGCCGCAGCCTGGAACAGGCGGTCGACCTGAAGCGCAAGAACGTGGGCTTCTCGGACTCCATCGTCGCCACCGACGTCGCCAACTTCCCAGAGCAGAACCTGGCCGAGGCGCTGCAGCGCATGCCGGGCGTGACCATCGAACGCAACAAGGGTCTGGGGCAGCGCGTCATGGTGCGCGGCCTGCCCAGCGAGTTCACCTTCGTCAGCATCAACGGACTGGCCACGGCCTCGGGCAGCGGCGGCCGCGATGTCGAGTTCGACATCTTCGCCTCGGAAATCATCCAGCAGGTCACCGTCCAGAAATCGCCCACGGCGGCGCACGAGGAAGGCGGCATCGCCGGCAGCGTCAACATCTCGACCGCCCGCCCGTTCGACTATGAGGGCCGCCGCGTCGTCGCCGCCGTCGAGGGCGCCTACAACTCGATCTCGGAAAAGGTCGATCCGAAGGTCTCCTTCCTGGCCAGCGACACCTGGGGCGACTGGGGTGCGCTGGTGTCCTTCTCGACCGCGCGCCGCACCAATCGCACGGACTCGGAATCGGGCATCAACTTCCGCCCCCTGACCCGCTTCCTGAACCAGGGCAGCGGTCGGGGAACCCAGGCCGTGGACGTGCTGGCGCGCGACGCTGGGGTCGTCGTCAAGGACCGGATGAACGCCAAGGAAACCGACCTGATCATCTTCCAGGACAAGGTCGGCGACCGCGCCTATCTGAACACCCAGGACCAGTGGGGGGGCACGATCTCGCTGCAGTACCGCCCGTCGTCGAACTTCAGCCTGGCCTTCGACGCCATGGTCGGCGCCTATGACACCACCGAGGACGAATACGACGCCGCCGCCTATTCGGCCTCCAGCCGTTCGACGCTGGAAACCATCCACGAATACGACAAGACCACCCTGGGCGAGTACGGCATGGTGGTGCTGCGCGACGTCTCCTACACCGCGACCCAGCACGAGATGCTGAGCAAGGAGCGGATCAACAAGACCGACTATCGCCAGTTCGGAACCGAGTTGAACTGGAGCGGCGACAGCTGGCGCCTGCACGCCCTGGCCGGCTATTCCGGTGCGGACAAGACGCTGGACAGCTCGAACCTGAAACACGTCGCCTATGCGCCGTCGCGGACGCGCTGGACCAATCGCGGCGGCGAGACGATCCCCAGCACCACGACTGGCGGGTTCGACATGTACAACTCGCCCGACAAATACCTGTTCGAGGCCTATGAGACGACGCTCGAACACATCACCGACGACAAGTACGCAGCCCAGGTCGACTTCACCAAATACCTGAGCCTGGACTTCTTCCCGGCCCTGACCAGCGTCCAGTTCGGCGCCCGCTACACCGACAAGACCAAGCAGCGTGACTATGGCGCCCTGAACATCCAGGGCTCTGGCGCAGGCAAGGTCGACTATGTCGGTCGTCCGATGTCACAGAGCCAACTGACCTCGATCGGCGATCTGGTTCCGGGCGGCGCCTTCAACGTGCGCGACCTGAACTGGAGCCAGGTGTCGAACGACTATGCGCGCCGCACCTTCCGCTATGACGGCTTCTACACCCCGTTCAACGTGGGTGATTATTACGAAGTGTCGGAGCAGGTGACGGCCGCCTACGCCATGGCGGACTTCAACTTCGACATCGGTTCGGTGCCTGTTTCGATCAACGGCGGCGCCCGTTACGTCGACACCTCCATCACCTCGTCGGGCTATCACCAGATCCAGAACCCCAACGGCTCGACTGGCTATACGCCTGAGCCGGTGTCCAGCGACGGCGGCTATGACAAGCTGCTGCCCAGCCTCAACATCACCGCCGAACTGACCGACAGCATCCTGTTCCGCGCCGCTGCGTCAGAGACGCTGATCCGTCCGGCCCTGACCGATCTGGCCTATAAGCGCACGGCCAGCTGGAACTCGTACCGCTTCACCGACGGCAACCCGAACCTGCGTCCAACCTACGCCAAACAATGGGAAGTCGGTCTGGAGAAATACCTGCCGCAGGGCGGTCTGCTGTCCGTCTCCTATTTCTCGAAACAGATCGAGGGCGTGGTGCGTCAGGCCCTGACAGGCGTGGTCAAGGGCGTGACCAAATACAACGCCAACGGCACCGTCGACGGCGTCTATGACTTCGACGTCTATCAGCCGATCAACCAGCCCGGATCCTATGACGTCAGCGGCGTGGAGCTGGTGGCCATCGTGCCGCTAGGCCTGATCTACAGCCCGCTAGAAGGCTTCGGGATCAACGCCAACTATACGGCGCTGGACAGTTCCCTGGCCGGTCAGTCGAAGATCGGCGTGCCGACCCCGCCGATCGGTCTGGCCGACAGCACCTACAACTTCACCCTGTTCTACGAGAAGGACAGCTTCCAGGCGCGCGTCTCCTATAACTACAAGGACAAGTACGTCGAAGGCATCGGCTATGAGATGTACCCGATCTGGCGTGACGGCTACGGCCAGGTCGATTTCTCGGCCAGCTACAAGCTGAACGACCGCTTCCAGGTCAGCCTGGAAGGCATCAACATCACGGATGAAGCGACGACGGGCTACACGATGGATCCGTCATTCCCGACGACCTACGAACTGTCGGGACGGCGCATCAACCTTGGCCTGCGGATGGAGTTCTGATCCCGCCGTGGACGCCATGCGACGCGCGCCCTTAATCCCCGAGAGCACGCTCGACGCGGCCGCCCCCTCCATCGGAGGGGGCGGTTTCGTCCGTTCAGACGCCCTACGTCGGCCGCCTCGGGCCGAGGCGGACTTCGCACGGCTGCGCCTGGACCTGATCGCCTATCTTCAGCGCAAGGGGCAGCCGCTGGAGGACGCAGAGGACGTGATCCAGGAGGCTTTCGTGCGCTTTCACCGGGCGGGTCACGATCTGGCGACGCCGGACGCGCGGCCTCTGTTGTTCGTCATCGCCCGCAACATCCAGAACGACCGCTGGAAGGCTGCGGGGCGCGAAACCCGCCGCCGTGCGCCGGAGGATATTCACGACATGGACGCCGGTCCGCGCGCCGTCGCGGGCGATGAACGTCCGGCGGACGAACGGATCATCACCCGCCAGAATCTGGCCGCCGCCGCCGGGGTGATCCGCGCCCTGCCGCCGCGCACGCGTGACGCCTTCCTGCTGCATCGGTTCGAAGACCTGACTTATCGCCAGATCGCCGCACGGCTGGGCGTATCGGTCAGCATGGTCGAAAAACACATCGCGGAAGCCCTCCGCCAACTGAAGAAATCACGCGATGACTGAGGTGTCGCACGCCTGGATCGTTGTGAAGAGTGAAGGCCGGGCGCGCGATGGTTCGCAGCCGACCTGCACGGAGAGATTGACCCGCCCATGATGGAGCGACTGACCGCCCTGTTCGACCGACAGCCCAGGACGGCTGAAGCCTGGCTCGCGCGCATGAGCAGGCCGCGCATCGGCGCGCGCGATCAGGCGGCCTTCCTGAAATGGCTGGAGCGAGATGCGGCCCATCTGGAGCAGTATCAGGCGGCCAAGGCCGATCTGGCGGCGCTGGAGAGCCTGCGCGGCGCCTTTGCGGTTGATCTGGCGCAGTTGCGTCGCGGGCCGTCGCGTCGGGCGGGCGGGCGCTGGGTGATGGCGGGGGGACTGGTTGCTGCAGGTCTGACGGCGGTGGTCTTTGCTGCGCCCTTTCTCACGACCGCGCCGGTCGAGGTTCGCCGCTATGAAAGCGCGCCGGGACAGATTCTGGATGTGGTTCTAACCGATGGATCAAGGGCCACGCTGGACGCCGGATCGGCCATCGAGGTGGCGATGGCGGGGGATGCGCGGCGCGTGACCCTGACGCGCGGCGCGGCCTATTTCGACGTGGTGCATGACAGCGCCCATCCGTTCCAGGTCGCGGTGGGGGATCGCAACGTCATCGTCACCGGCACCCGTTTCACCACCGCCCTGCGTCATGACCGGGCCGAGGTCTCGCTGCTGGAAGGCCATGTCGCCATCGGTCGCCGCGACGTGCGCCAGCCCCATGCGTTGGATGACGCCGTGCGGATGACCGCGGGGCAGAGCGCCGATTTCTCGGTCGGTCAGCCGACGGTCAAACTGGCTGAGGCGGATGTGGAGGTGATGAGCGCCTGGCGCGAACGGCGCCTGGTCTTCCATGACGCGCCGCTGTCGACGGTGGCGGGCGAGGTCGAACGTTATGTCGGCCAGCCGTTGGTCATCGCCGATCCACGTCTTGCGCGTCTGCGGGTTACGGCCGTCCTGCCGCTGGAGGGCGACGGCGCCCTGATCGACCGCATGGGCCAGCTTCTGCCCGTCAGGGCCGAGAAACAGGCCGATGGTCGCATCCTGATCCGCGCGGAATAGAGGGCGTATCGCAGAGCTGTCACGCCAGCGCGGTAAGGCGGCCTCACGAACCTTATCTCTCTCCAGTCACAGGGCCTGCCGCGCTTGAAACCGTTCGCACAGTCGCGGCCGACCGGTTTTCTGTGCGGCCTGTTTGTCGCCATCGCTGCGGCTGGCGCGCCGACTGTGGTGTGGGCGCAGGACGGCGTGGTCCAGGCCTTTGACATTCCGGCTCAGGACGCGCGCCGCGCTCTTGTCGATCTGTGCCTTTCCGCCGGATGCGAACTGGCCTTTGTCGCCCCGCCGGGCCGCACGCTGCCAAGCCATGCGGTGCGGGGGCGGATGGGTTGGCGCGCTGCTGTCGCCGAAATGTTGCGCGACACGCCGCTGCGCTATCGGTTCGTGGGCGCGCGCGGATTGCGGGTCTGGGTCGAACCGGCAAGGACAGCGCCTGTCGCCCTGGTGGTCGTCGAACCGTCCGAACTGGCGCCGGTCGAGGTGGTCGGGCGGTTTGCGGGTCAGGTCGAGGAATCCCTACGACGCAAGCGTCAGGCCGATGTGATCTCCGACAGCGCCTCAGCCGCGCGGATCGGCGAACTGCCCGCCGCCAATCTGGCCGAGGCCCTGCAACGCGTCCCCGGCGTCGCCATCGAACGCGAGGTGGGCGAGGGCCAGTTCGTCAGCGTGCGCGGTCTGGGGCCGCTGTTCCAGTCGGTGACCCTGAACGGGGCGCCGGTCGCCTTCAACGAGAACATCCGCAACTCGACCCAGAGCGGACGCCAGTTCCGTTTCCGCGCCCTGTCCGCCGAACTGCTGGCGGGCGCCCAGGTCACCAAGTCCGCCACGCCTGACCTGATCGAGGGCGGCATCGGCTCCAACATCAATATCGAGACCATCAGCGGCCTGGGCGGCGATCCCTTCCTCAGCCTGCGCGCGGGCGGGGCGGTCGAGGACCGGGCGCGCGCCGTCCGCCCCGATGTCTCGGTCGCCGGTCGGATGGTGTCGAAGAATGGCGACTGGGGTCTGGTCGGCGGGCTGGCGCAGGAAGAACGTTCGGTCGTCTATGACCGTTTCCAGATCCAGAGGTATGGCGACCTGATGCTGGACGGGCGCAAGGTCGCCGCGCCCAGCGATGTCCGCACCACGGTCGAGCAGGAGGATCGCCGCCGACGCAGCCTGTTTCTTGGCGGCGACTGGGCCGCTTCGCCGACAACCCGGTTCAGTTTCAACAGCCTGATTTCCGCCTTCGACAACGTCATCCGCGAGGATCGGCTTGTCTATGGTCTGGGCGAGCGTCTGATGGAGCCGGGCGCCACGGCGACGGTGCGCGACGGCGTCGTGGTAGGGGGCGTCATCCCTGCGGCCCGCATCGACAACAACACCGAGTTTTCGCAGCAGTCGCACCTGAACCTGATCGTCTCGGCCAGCGTCGAGTTCGCCTTGGGCGGCTGGCTGGTGACGCCGCGCGTATCGGCCTCCAGCGCCCGGTCGCGGCTGGATACGCCGCTGGAGCGAATTTACGCCCAGTCCGCCCAGAAGGTCGCCTACGCCGTCGATCTGGACGGCGCGGTGGACAGCCGCCGGGCGCCCAGCATCACCACGAGCCTGGACCTGCTGGATCCCGCCGCTCTGCGAAGCCAGAAGATGGGCGTTCGCGCCATCGAGTCCGTCGATGACGATCTGACCCTGATGGCCGATGCACGGCGGGGGCTGAACATCGACGCGGGGCTGATCCGCCTGTCGGAGTTGCGGCTGGGCCTGCAGTTCAGCGACCGCAGCCGCGATTATCAGCGTCGCGACCGCGAGGCGATCCTGCGGCCGGGCGCGGTCTTCACCGCCGACTTCATGGGAATGCGGACGCCCAAGGGCGTGTTCGACGGCCTGATCGGTCAACATCCGGGCGGCTGGGCGACGGCGGATTTCGCCCGGTTCCGCGACGCCTTCATCATTCCGAACGAGCATGACGGGATCATGGTTCTGCCGCGCGATCTGACCCCGACGGGCGCCGATCTGCAGAACTCCTACGCCGTGTCTGAACGCGTCGGGGCGGCCTATGTAAGGCTGGATTTCGACGGGTCGGCAGGCGCCGCGCCCTTTTTCGGCAACTTCGGTCTGCGCGCAGTGAGCACCCGCACCGGCGTGGACGGCGCGTTGCTGGAGGCTGGCCCCCAAGGGGCGCTGGCCATCCGTCCTGTGTCCCATGCGGGGGAGGCGACCCTGTTGCTGCCCAGCGCCAATATCGCCTTTGATCTGGACCCGCATAGACGCCTGCGTCTGGCCGCCTCGCGCACCATGACACGGCCGTCGCTGGCCGACCTGCGGCTGGCGACCGCGCCTGCCAGCATGCTGGTCTCCAGCATCTATGAGCGCGGGCAGGCCGAGATCGACGATCCGTCGCCGGGGACCATCTTCAGCGGCATCGGCGGCAATCCGGCGCTTAAACCCTACATTTCGACCAATCTGGACCTGTCCTATGAGTGGAGCTTCACGGACGGCGCGCTCAGCGTTGCGGTGTTCCACAAGCGGATCGACGATTTCATCGCCCTGGTCGCCGCGCCCGAGGTTTTGATCTTTGAAACACGCGCCGGGCCTCTGGTTCAGGCGCAGGTGTCGATGCTGCGTCCGCGCAATCTGGGCCGGGCCGAGAGCCGCGGGCTTGAACTGGGGCTGCACAAGAAACTGGCGTCCGGCTTCGGCCTGTGGGCCAGCGCGACCTGGACCGACAGTCGAGGCCCGAATGGCGAGACGCGCCTGACCGGCGTGTCCGACCTGGCCTATTCGATCAATCCGTTTTTCGAGCGCGGACCGGTGTCCGCGGGCCTGTCGTGGTCGTGGCGGTCGGCCTTCAAGTCAGAGGCCGACATGCAGGGCGGCGGCGTGTCGAACTTCATCATCGCCTCAGCCGGCTATCTGGACGCTCAGGCCAGCTATGACCTTACGCCCGGCGCCCAGATCGTGGTGGCAGCCTCGAACCTGACCGACACGACCGACCTGGCCAATGAGGGCGACAAGTCGCGCCTGCTGCAATTGGGCCGGGTCGGCCGCAGCCTGACCGTCAGCCTGCGCTGGTCAATGTAAGTCAGGTCCAATCGACTCGTCATTCCGGGGCTGGCTTCCGGGTTCGTCCTTCGGACGCCCCGGAATGACGATTTAGGTTGCATATCGATTGAACCAGTCAATCTCGGCTTGGGGCTGAACCTGCCTTAGCGGTATGCTACAGCCCCGCGCCATGAGCGATTTTGAACGTCCCGTCCTGACGCCACCCGGTGGTGAGAAGAAGGTGCTGCTGCATTCGTGCTGCGCGCCGTGCTCGGGCGAGGTGATGGAGGCCATGCTGGCCTCTGGCGTCGACTACACGATCTTCTTCTACAATCCGAACATCCACCCGGAGAAGGAATACCTGCTCCGCAAGGACGAGAACGTGCGCTTCGCCGAGAAACACGGCGTGCCCTTCATCGACGCCGACTATGACAAGGACAACTGGTTCGCGCGCGCCAAGGGCATGGAGTGGGAGCCCGAGCGCGGCATCCGCTGCACCATGTGTTTCGACATGCGGTTCGAACGTACGGCCCTGTATGCGCATGAGCACGGTTTTCCGGTGATGACCTCCAGCCTGGGCATCAGCCGCTGGAAGGACATGAACCAGATCAATGGCTGCGGCGAACGGGCCGTCGCGCCTTATGAGGGCCTGTCCTACTGGGACTACAACTGGCGCAAGGGCGGCGGCGCGGCGCGGATGGTCGAAATCTCCAAGCGCGAAGAGTTCTATCAGCAGGAATACTGCGGCTGCGTCTATTCCCTGCGCGACACCAATCTTCACCGCCGCGAGACGGGGCGGAAATCCATCGAACTGGGCACCCAGTTCTATCGGGTCATCGACAAGGGCGAGTGACGCAGGCCGGGACACTGGCGATTTTTCCTGCCAGTCCCGCCACGGATGATGATTTGCGGCGGGCGCCATAGTCGCCGACAGGCTGTGCTGAAACCTCAACCAACCTGCGTGCGTCATGAGTGAAGCCTTGCCCGCCGATGCGCCGTCGCTGACGACGCTGGACCTGTCGGACTTCCATGCCGGGCCGCAACGGCGCGATGCGTTTCTGACTGACCTGCTGGAGGTGCTGTATCAGCAGGGCTTCCTGTATCTGACCGGGCACGGCGTTGATCAGGTCTTGATTGATCGGGTTCTGGCGGCGTCGAAACGGTTCTTCGCCCTGCCGCTGGATGACAAGCTGCAGATCGAGATGGTCAGGTCGCCGCATTTTCGAGGGTACAACCGTGCAGGGCTGGAGCTGACGCGGGGCCAGCAGGACTGGCGCGAGCAACTGGACATCAACACCGAGGCCGCGCCCTATCCGGTCGGGCCAGACACGCCTGCATGGCGGCGTCTGCAAGGGCCGAACCTGTGGCCGGACGCCATGCCGGAGCTGAAGCCGGTCCTGCTGGCCTATCAGGCCGAGGTGACGCGGGTGGGCATCGAACTGCTGAACGCCATCGCCGTCGCTCTGGGGCAGCCGGAAAACGCCTTCGCCGAAATCTATGAACCCGGTCCGTCGCAACTGACGAAGATCATCCGCTATCCGGGGCGGGATGTGGCTGAAACCGACCAGGGCGTCGGCGCCCATCGCGACGGCGGTTTCGTCACCGTCCTGTTGCAGGACACGACGCCGGGCCTGCGGGTCCAAGCGGATGATGGATCATGGATCGCGGCGCCGCCCGTGCCGGGAACCTTCGTCATCAATGCGGGCGAACTGCTGGAGTTGGCGACCAACGGTCTGGTCCGCGCCGCCATCCACGACGTGGTGGCGCCGCCTGCGGGGGATGAGCGGTTCTCGGTCGCCTTCTTCCTGGGCTCGCGGCCTGACGCCGTGGTGCCGGTCATTCCCCTGTCGGATGACCTGAAGCGGGCCGAGCGTGGCCTGTCGGTCGATCCGCTGAACCCCATCTTCCGCGAGGTCGGCCAGAACCAGTTGAAAAGCCGTCTGCGCTCACACCCGGACGTCGCCGCCGCCCATTATGCGGATGTCCTGGACCTGATCGAACGACCTGCGGGCGGTTAGGGGGCGGCTGCGGGCCGCCGTCGCACGCAATGATTTCGCATAGGCGGACGGCGTGGTTCCGGTGGTCTGGCGGAACAGCTTGTGGAAATGCGAGCGGCTCAGCCCGACCGCGCTGGCCACCTTCTGCGATGAAGGCGCGCGTCCCTCGACGCTCAGCATCTCGCAGGCGGTCTGGATCAGGACGTCGTGCTTCTGCGCTAGAGACGCGCCTTCGGGATTGCAGCGGCGGCAGGGTCGAAAGCCCGTGGCGCGGGCTTCGGTCAGCGTCTCATGCAGCCGGATGTTGTCGGGCAGGGCGTGGCGGGCCGGGCAGGTCGGGCGGCAATAGACCCCGGTGGTGATGACCGAATACCAGAACTGGCCTTCGGCGCTCGGGTCGCGGCGCATCAACTGGGCCAGACGGCGGCCTCGCAGGCTCTTGTCGGATACGGCGTCGAAACGGCGGGTGACTTGGTCCATGGCGAAAATCCCTATGGGCGCGGTTACATGAACCAAGGACGCCGACGGGCGCGGACAGCCTTACGGCCGGACCATTTTTTCTTCAGAACGTGGCCTCGAAACCCAACCGCACGGTCAGCGGGCGCAACGGCACGGCCTGGGGCTGGGACAGCTGATACGGCGAGCCGATGCCGTAACGAATGCCCGTCACATCCATGGGATTGGAGACGCGCAGGGTGAAGGCGCGGCGGTCGTCGCCCAGCCGCGCCGTCAGGGCCGACAGCAGATAACCACCCTGCGGCACGTCCAGCCCCACGCCGACGCCCAGCCGCGACCGGCCCACATAGCGGAAGTCGGCGCCCAGCCGCAGCGGCAGACCCGCAACCTGTCCGGGCTGATAGTCGAAACTGACCTGTCCGCCGATCGGCGCGACGTTGGGAATATCGCCCTTGCCCGCGCCGATGACGCCGATGCGCGTCGGCGTCAGCTGGCTGTCGTTCAGGAACAGGCCGCCGGAGATGTCCAGTCCGTCCGTGGGCCGCCAGGCGGCCTTCACCGACACGAACTTGATCACGCCGTCGCCGACGTTGTCGGTGACCATGTCGCCGCCCGGCGTGATGATGTCGGCCTGAACATCGCGCCAGTCCATCCACCCGGCGGAGACTTCGCCCGTCAGCCCATGCCAGGCCTCATAGGTCCGCGCCCCCAGCTCCAGCAGGGTGACCCGGTCGCCCTGATAGCGTTCGAAGGCGCCGTTCGCCTCATTGACCCCGGCGGGCCGCACCGCCTGCTCCAGCCGGGCGAAGACGGTGGTTTCCGGCGTTACGTCCCAGCGTGCAGACAGGCTGGGGCTGAGGCGATAGTTGATGCCGTGGTGGTCGCGCTCCTTGCCCCGGAAATCGGCTGCGACCACCAGAATGTCGTTGTCGATGCGGGTGCCGGACAGGCGTGCGCCGACCGCAAATCGCCAGTTCGGGGCCGGCGCGACCGAGGCTTCTCCAAAGGCCGTGACTTCGGCGAAGGTGCGTTTCAGGTCCGCGCCATAGGCCGGGGTCAGCGTCGTCATGACGGTCTGACGGCGACGTTCGACCGTGGTTTCTCCAAAGGCGATGGCGGCCCCGCCAGACCAGGTCAGGCCCCGCGACGGCGCCATGTCGATCCGCAGTTCGGATGAGGCGCTGGAGGCGGTCTGGGTGCGATCAACGGCGGCGGGATAGATGTCGCCGGTTAGGGTGGCGTCGAACCTTTCATCCAGCCTGTGCCGCGACACGCTGGTCGCCGAGGTCAGCCGCGCCGAGCCCAGCCACCGGCGGGCGGTGACGCCGGCTAGGGCGATGGTGCTGGAATAGGGTTCGCGCACCCGGCCTGTCTTGAGCAGGCGCGCGCTGTCGACGGCGATCGTCTGGGCGTCTCCGGCCTGAACCTTCTGTGCCACGCCGACCACATCGATGGTCCAGTCGCCATTGGTCCACCGCAGGGTCCCGCGCGCGCCCGTCGTATCCACGTAATCGGCGTTGCGCAGGCCTAGGGTCGGATTGTCCAGAAAACCGCCGTCGCGACGGGCATAGGCCACCAGACGTCCCGCCGCCTGTTCTCCCAGGGGTTGATTGAGAACGACCGCGACATCACTGCTGTCGGCGCCGCCTGATGTCGCGCCGCCCCCCAGGATCAGACGACCGGACGCCTCTTCCAGATCCGGCGCCGCCGGTTCGATGCGCAGCACGCCGCCGATGGCGCCGACGCCGAAACGGGTGCCTTGCGGGCCTTCAAACACCTCGATGCGGCGGATGTCGACCAGGGCCAGATCCGGGTCGGGCGAGCCGAAGCTGAGGCGCAGATCACCCAGATACTGTCCCACCGTCGCCTGCAGCGGACCATTCATGGCCGAGTCCGCCAGGCCGCGAACGAACAGCTTGTTGCGGCCTGTGCCCTGGCGCGTGGAATCGACGGTGGCGGTCAGGTCCGCGACCGCATCGCTGGTTGCGGCGCCCTCGAACCTTTCCAGCGCGCCATTGTCGACCGGGGTGCGTCCCGACGCCTGGGACAGGCCGACCGGAGGCGCGGCGGTGACGACGATTTCGCTGAGCTGGGTCGTGACCGGCGTCGGCGTCGGGGGCGTGGGCGGCGGCGTCCGGCGGAGCGCGGCCTCGATGCGGTAGGCGTTCTCGCCGATCAGCACAGCGCGCGCGCCCAGCGGCTGCAGCAGGCGTTCGAACGCCGCATCGAGGGTCATGCGGCCCCGCAGCTCCGGCGTCCTGCGTTCGCTCAGGTCGATGGCGATGGCCACATCGACGCCCGCCTGCGCCGACAGCCTGTTGATCGACTGCGTAGCCGGGCCTGCGCCGACCGAAAAGGTCTGCGGCGCGCCGGCCTGTGCGGCCAGCATCCCTGCAACCACGACAGCCGCGACGCTCACGAGGCCGGTCTCGGCTCCAGCCTCCAGCCCGCGCCTTCATCGACGACAGAGACGTCGAGCAGACGCGACAGACGCCCCCTCTGATCTTCAGGCGCGGCGCGGGTGGTCAGGCTGCCGCTGAACCGGCGGCCCGACAGGGCGGGGGAGACGGTGATGGGCCGGTTCAGCGCTCGCGCCAGATCTTGGGCCACGACGCCCAGGGCCTCGTCGGCATAGGTCAGCCGTCCCTCGCGCCAAGCGGCGACGTCATCGGGCGACAGGGTGCGCCGATCCAGACCGCGCGGGGTCGCGATCACGCTGTCGCCGGGGTTCAGGGTCGCGGTGTCGGCGGGGGCGTCCACGCGCACGCTGCCTTCGGACACGGACACCCGCACCCCGTCCTGCAACTGGGTCACGTCGAAGACGGTGCCCAGGTCGGTCAGGGTGGTCTGGCCTACGACCACCACGAACGGATGGGCGTCATCATGCACGACGGTGAACAGGGCGCGTCCGCCTTCCAGCCGCACGTCGCGCGGCTTGCGCCGGTCCATCGCCAATCGCGTGTCGCCGTCCAGCGAGACGACGGAGCCGTCGGCCAGGGTCAGGGTGTGCTGTTCGCCCGGCGCCGTCTCGACCGTCCACGGCTGGGCGCGCTGGCTGTTTGCGAACCAGACGCCGCCGATGGCCACAGCGGCCAGTGCCGCCGCGACCGCCGCCAGCGATCGACGCGGCAGGCGGCCGATCCCGCCCGGGCGCGGGGCGACGATACGCACGGGCGCGCTCTTCAACGCCTCGACGGCGTCGGCCTCGGCCCCCGCCAGCCGCCAATAGGCCTCGGCGTTTCGACCATCGGCCGCCATCCAGGCGTCCCACGCGTCCCATTGATCGAAGCCGGGATCATTGACCTGAACCAGCCAGTCCAGAGCCTCCCGGTCGACATTTCTTTCTGAAATGGTCATCCCCATGCCCCTAGGACGCCGCGCCTTGCGATTTGCCTCACGGTCTGTCCCCCTCAAGGTCCAGAATTGCCGCATAGGCTCGGCGAAGATGCTTTTCGACGGTGCTCAGACCCATGCCGAACTCCTCGGCGATGCGGCGCTGGGTCAGGCCGTCGATGCGGTGACGACGAAAGATGGCCGCCGCCGGATCACCCAGATCCGACAGCCGCGCCTCGACCTTGGCCAGAAGCTGCACGGCCATCAGACGGCGTTCGGCCTCGGCGGATGCGATGCTGTCCTGCGGCAGGTTGGCGGGCGTCGCCCATTCTGCGTCGCGCGCCGCGGCCCGTCTGGCGCCGCGCTTACGGTCCAGCACCGCCGTATAGACCATGCGCAGCAGATAGGCGTGGGGACTGGCGACCGGACCGTTGGTTGTTTGCAGCTTCAGCCAGACGTCCTGAACCACATCCTCTGCGTCGCCGCCCACGCCCATCGCCTGGGCGCGACGGATCAGGGCCGGGCGCATCTCGTTGAAGACAGCCTTTAACCCAGCAGCCGGAATGTCAGGCGACCCGCTCATCACCCCCGCCATAGCCCTGGCCCGTATCGGGTGGCAACCGTAGCGATCCGTCCGTCCGCCGCCCAGGCTGGCGGCGGACGGTGTTTCACCGCCTCATTGCGCGTAGGGCGGCACGCGCAGGTTCAGACTGATGTCGGCGTTGCGTTCGGCGTACAGGGCGGCCTTCGCCGCATAGGACGGATCGTCCCACGCCCAGGCGGCGCGTTGCAGCACTTCATACATGCCGTCAGTTTCGGCCTTGTTCAGCTCGGGCCAGAGCCACTCCTGTTCGCGACCGGCGTAAGCCGCGACAAAGTCGGCGGCGCCGTGCAGCGACCGCCCGTCCTCGGAGCGATAGTTCCACAGGTCCACGCCGACGCAGCGGGCCTCGTCCGCCAGATCGAAGGCGGCCGTCAGGGTCCAGGTCGTATAGTGAAGCGACCGGGTCCGGGTCAGTTCCTTGGGCAGGCTGCCGTCCGGGTCGATCTGGGCCGCCAGACGCCGGGTCTTGGCGCGTTCGGCCACGGCCTGGGCCGCATCATCCATGCCCGCGAACAGGGCGAAGTGGGTGATCAGGGTGTCGTAGTAGAGGCCGTGGTTGTTCTCTGCGGCCCGCTCCTGACGGCCGATGGTGCTGGTCGCCATCCACTGCACCAGTTCGCCGAACCAGTCCTGAAGCGCCTCGTTCTCTTCCCGCGTCAGGGCGTCGGTGGGCAGCAAAAGGCCCGCCGCCTCGACCACGCGGACCAGGCGGTGGGCGTCGATGACGCCCTCGGCGCGGCCAGACACGCGGCCCGGCACGGCCTGGCCGTGGTTGAAGTTGGGGTTCATCTTGGTGGCGGGATCAAGGAACCACACGCGGATCATCTCGCCCGCCTTGGCGGCGTAGCGGGGATCGCCGGTGAAATAGTGGGCCAGGGCCAGGGCTTGAACATCCTGGCTCATGCCCTCCAGGCTGGAGACGTCGAAGGCCTTGGTGTCCTTCTCGGGGTTGAACTGGCCGTCGCGGCGCACATAGGGCAGGCCGTGCGGCTTGGAGCGATCTGGCCACCAGTAGGGGCCCATGCTCATATAGTCGTGCTTGTCGCCGCTGGCGGGCGTCATGGTCTTGGTGACGACCGTATAGGGTTCGCGCGTCAGGGCAGCGTCGGCGCGGGCCTTCAATGCTGTCCACGCGGGCTGAAGCGAGGCGTCGTCGGAAAGGCGCGACTTGATGGTGGTCAGCCAGTCCGGACGCCACAGAAAGGTGCGGCGGCCGTCGAACGCGGCCGAATATCCGGCCGATCCGTCGCAGACGGGCGCAACAGGGCTCTGGGCGACGGCGGGCAGGGCGGTGCAGGCGACGCCGATGGCCGCAAGCGAGGAGATCAGACGGTTCATGCTGGCAATCCTGGCCGGCCGTCGCGCTGACTGCACGACGGCCGGGCGTTAGGGTCAGTAACGGAAGCGTACGCCGAAGTAATACTGGGTGTTGCCCTCGCTCACCTCGGTGACGGCGTCGTAGCCGGGCTTGTACATGATGTCGCGGGCGTTGGTGACGTTCAGCGCCTGCAGCTTCAGCTGCACATTGCGGTTGATGTTGTAGTTGGCCGACAGGTTCAGGATGCCGGAGCCGCGAACGCTGCGGTTGGTGTTGCTGTTCGGCTTGGAATACTCCGACCGATAGCGGTAGGCGGCGCGCAGTTGCAGGCCCGCGCCTTCCCAGAACACTGAGGCGTTGGCGTTGTGACGTGACAGGCCGCGCAGACCGGCTGTATCCACATAGGGGCCGACGGTGGACGGGTCTGGGAACTCGAAGTCGGCGTCGGCATAGTTGTAGCCGCCGCTGACGCCCAGGCCTGACCACAGACCGGGCAGCTGGCTGAAGACGGTGCTGCCGGTGATCTCGAACCCGGTCAGCTGGCGCTGCGTCGGATCGTTGGCGGGGGCGACGGCGTTGAAGGTCGTCTCCACGCCATTGGCGATGATCGAGGTGGTGAAGGGCTGGACCGCGTCGAACGAGGCGTTCTTGATCCACTTGTGATAGACCGCGAACGAGAAGGCCGTGTCGCGGTTCAGATAGTATTCCAGCGACGCATCCAGGTTCCAGCTGTCCAGCGGCTTCAGATTGGGGTTGCCGGTCTGGGAGTTGGCCAGAACGCCCTGCACCGTGGTCGCGGTCGTGTCCGGCTGCGGGTTGATGCCGACATTGAAGTCTTCGATGCCTGCGCGGGCGATGGAGCGCGATGCGCCGAACCGCAGCCGGGTCCTGTCGTTGAGGTCGAAGTTCACGTTGGCGCTGGGCAGCCAGTAGTCATAGTCGCCCGTGCCGCGGATTTCGCTCAGCGTGCCCGGAACGGTGACGATGGTCGCCGCAGAGCCGCCGACGGACGGGGTGACCAGAACCTCGGAACGGTAACCGCGCGAGTCCACTTCGGTCTTCACATAGCGGACGCCGAAGTTGCCGGTGAAGGGCGTGTTGCGCAGCTCGCCGCCGAAGGTGGTCATCAGATAGACGGCGCTGATCGTCTCCTTGACGTTGATGTCCTCAGGACCGCGCGAGTCCTCCATCAGCGGGTTGGTGTCGCGCCCCGTATAGGCGCGGAACAGGCAGTCGTTATCGAACGTCGCCCATTTGCGGATGTTCGTCGAGGACTGGGTCATGAACTCCGAAGCCGGGAAGGCCAGGCGGCAGTTCTGGTTGGCCTGGGCCACGATCTGGGCGGCGGTCATGCCGTCACGGGCGATCGGGATGTTGACGTCGCCGTTGTTGGCCAGGTCGGTCTTGCGGGTGTGTTCCGAATAACGGACGCCCGCGTTCAGGCTGCGGAAGAAGCCGGTCTGCGACAGGTCATAGACGCCGTCGAAACGGACCGCCGCCAACTCGTCCTTGCGGTCGGTCGCGCGGCGGTAACGGGCGTAGTTGGTGTTGGCTGCTACAGTCGTCGTCAGGAAGGACGACGGATCGGTGATGTCGAAGTTGCCGAAATCAAAGGTCGGGACCACGTCGTCAGACGCGTCCAGCGTATAGACCACACGCGTCGGCGACCGCATGTTGGTCGACTTCTGCGTCTCGACACGGTGCGATTCCGAATAGGAGACATCGCCCGACAGGCGCAGCCGGTCACCGTTCCAGCGGGCCGAAAGACCCGCCGCCTTGTACTCTTCGTCGCGCAGGCGGTCCTCGTTCTGGACCTCCACGTTTGAGTTGCCGCGATACGAAATCAGGGCGCCTTCGCTGTATCGACCGCCGTCGCCGATGATGATCGGATCAATGCCGCGCGCCGCTTCGGTGATGGCCAGCTGGTTGCGGTTTTCGAGGCTGGAGCGCTTGGAGTATTGACTGTCGAACAGGAAGTCGAGGCGCTCGGACGGACGCCATTGCAGCGAACCCATGAAGCCGTCGCGCGTCTCCTTGGTCGCGATCTGGCGGAAGGTGCGCGAGGTGGTGGCGAAATACAGCGGCGATTCCGTCGTGCCCGCACGTTGGGCCGCCGTCAGTTTGTCGCGCAGGCCGCAGTTGAAGCTGGTCCCAGCCGCGGTCTGGACAGCCGAGGTGCCGGTGATCACCGTCGGGTTCACCGCATCCGTGTTGCACGGGATGAAGGCCGAGTTTGTGGTGTAGTAGTCTTCCGGCGACGCCTGGTCCTGGTGCTGATAGCCGACGCTCAGGCCGAAGTCGCCCGCGCGGGTGTTCAGCCAGCGGTTGGTCCAGGACAGGTTGGCGCGGTAGCCCATGCCGTCGCGGCCGTGGATGGCGTCATCCTTTTCCTGATAAACGCCGCGATATTCGAACTGCAGGCGGGGTTTGGCTTCCAGCGGGCGGATGGAGCGCAGCTCGATCACGCCGGCGATGCCGCCGTCGACGAAGTCGGCCTGCTGGGTCTTGTACACCAGCACGCCGTTGACCAGTTCGGACGGGAACTGCTGGAACGCCACCGAACGGTCGGGACCAGCGGTGGAGACCTCACGCCCGTTGAAGGTGGAGAAGCTGAGGGTCGGGCCAAGGCCGCGCACAGACAGTTCGTTGGCGTTGCCCTTGAAACGGTCGGCGGTGACCCCTGTCACGCGCTCAAGCGTGTCGCCGACCGAGTTGTCGGGCAGGGAGCCGATCTCGTCATTGATGATGGCGTCGACGATGACCGCCGAGCTGCGTTTGAACTCGATAGAGCTGCGTTGCGTGGCGCGCAGGCCGGTGACGACGACGTCCCCAACATCGGTCTGATCCTCCTGCGGCGCGGGTTGAGCGGTGGCTGCGGCTTCCTGCGCCAGTGCAGGCGCTGCGACGACCGCGAGCGCCGCGGAGGCCAGCAACACAGTGCGCAGGCGTCTCGTGTGGTTGAACATGGGATCCCCAATCTTGAGCGTTTCCGGTCCGCGCTCGTGGATCGAGCGTCGTATCGTCGCGTAGGCTAGACCGGAAATGACACCGGTGGCAAGATTGGTCGAGCCAGAATCTTTCAGGGCTTTCGGTGCGACAAAAAAGTGAGGCGAAACGAGTGGTTAGGAGAATTATTCAGTGTCCGCCACGATCAGCTGCGGCGTCGCCAAGCATCTTGGGAGGTGAGGCATTCGGGCCTGCGTGGTCGAGTGTGAACGCTATCAGATGGGCGTCGGGCAATACGATTCAGACCTTCGAACACCGCTTTTCTCTTTCGAGTTTCTTCACGTCGCGTCGCAGTCCTTTCGCATCCCCCGCCACCGGCCTGAACGCTCAGATCCGTCGCTCCGCTGCTTTCAACCGATCAGTCTCTTTTCCTCTGTTCCAAGGACTTCCTATGTCTCGTTCGCCATTGATGGGTTGCGTGTTCGGTCTGGCGATGGGGGCTGTTCTCGCGGGGGCCGCCAGCGCCCAGGTCGAGCGCGGCGTCCTGTATCAGACCGCTCCGGCCATGAACGCCACCATCGTCAACCGCGTCTCGCCGCAGATGGACGCCCTGCTGGATCAACTGATGACCGAGGGCCGCAGCATGACGCTGGACGGGGTTCGGGTGTTTGAGGCGAACGACAAGTTCCTGCCGGGCAAGATCGCCATCGGTCTGGCCCATGCGGTGATCGAGGCGCCGGAAGGCGACCCGCGCCGCGCCCGCTTTCTGGACGGATTCCGACGCCTGTCGGAACTGACGCTGGAGGATGCGAACGACAGCTGGGGCATCTATTACTACATGTCCGCCCTGCATCAGCTGAACGAAGCCGGGCTGCTGGGTCAGGCCGTGTCGCCCCAGACGCTGGCGCAATTGCGTCAGAACTTGGATTGGCGGCGGTTCGTGCGTCAGGACGATCTGACCCTGATCAACCTGCCCAACAACTATTACGGCGTAGCCTACAGCATCGCGCGCCTGCGCTATCTGATGGGTTGGGAGGACACGTCCGCCAGCGAAGCCCTGCTGGCCAAGACGCTGGAGCATTTCCGTCAGTACTCTGGTGAGTTCGGCTTCGCCGACGAAACCACGGGAGAGGGGCGTTTCGACCGCTACAGCGTGCTTCTGATCGGAGAAATCGCCCAGCGTTTCATCGAAACCGGTGTCGCCCCGCCGCAGGAGGTCAAGGATTGGCTGCGGCGTTCGGTCGACCTGCTGCTGCCCCGCTTCAACCTGCGTGGCGAGGGATTTGAATATGGCCGCAGCATCGGCGCCTATGGCGAGACTGCCTTCCTTGAGGTGCTGACCGCCGCCGCCTCACTGGACCTGCTGACCGACGAAGAAGAGCGGATGGCCTATGCCTTCTCGTCTCGCATCGCCGCCCGCTATGTCGATTTCTGGCAGGACAGCGGAACGGGCTCAGTGAACCTGTGGGATCACGGGCGGAAGACTGACGACTATCGCGGCAAGCACCGGATTCTGGGTGAGAACATCAGCCTGTCGCACCAGTTGTTTTACACCAACACCCTGTGGAACCAGCGTGGCTATCGCGACCGGGCGCCGGATGCGGGCTATGCGGACTGGCTGAAAACCCTGCCGCGTTCGACGACGACATGGTTCTCCAAGGGGGCTGAGGACCGGCTGCTGATCACCTATCGCGATGGCGACCGGGTGATCGGCCTGCCGTTGATCAACGGCGGCCCCGGTCAGCATATGAACAATCCGTACTTCCCCGTTCCCTATTCGCCGGGCGTTCTGGCCGGGGCGGCGGACGAGACCTATCCGCAGCTTCTGCCGCGCGTGACCCTGTCGGACGGAAGCGTGCTTCAGCCCCTGTCGTGGTTCACGAATGTGAAGGTCGAGGTCGCCGGCCAGACCACACGCCTGACCTACAGCCTGCCGGCCATGGACAGGATGGGGCAGGCGGCGCCGGTCCGCGACGACCGGGTCAGCGCCAGAACCGTCTATGAGTTGTCGCCCGGCCGGATCACACGCCGCGACGAGATCACGGCGCGTCGGGGCGTGGCGATACAAAAGGTCGATCTGGAGCTGGGGACCTTCTCGTCCGGCGCCCAGTCGGCGGATCAGGGCGTCGTTTTTGCGCTGGGGGATGTCGCCGCGTTCCAGGGGCAGGGGTTGAGCTGTGAGCCCGCTGCGGTGAACGGCGGCGTCTATCGCACGCCGGTCGGGCCGTTGCGGACAGTCGTGCGGTGTCAGGCGGACAATCCGGGCCGCAGCTGGACTGGCGGCTGGAGCGTTCAATTTCGCGATAGATGAGGCGGCGGGCAGGGCGGCCTTCTCAGCAGGGAAGGTCGCCCAAGCCTTGGATTCATCATGCCTTTCATAACCGCCATATGGATTGAACATTTGCCGCCCGCGCCAAGGCGTCGCTTTGACCTGATGGACATGAGACCGTAAGTCTGGGTGAGTCGGACGTGCGGCTTCGCCCGCGTTCGCCGTTCCCATGTTTCCTTTTCGGAGAAGACGACCCGCCACATGTCCGTCAGTCTTCTGCTGTTTGTCATCCTCGCCCTGCCGTTCATCGGCGCCCTGATCGCGTCCGGTCTGCCCCGACATGCGCGGACATCTGCGGCGATCCTGTCGTGGGTCATCGCCCTGGTCAGCCTGGTCTGTCTGGCGGCGCTGTGGCCCCGCTTCCAGGACGGAGAGACGCTGCGGCATGAGATCGAATGGCTGCCGTCGCTGGGCATCAATCTGGTGGTGCGGCTGGACGGGCTGTCGTGGCTGTTCAGCTGTCTGATCCTGGGGATCGGGGCGCTGGTGGTGCTTTATGCGCGCTATTACATGTCGCCGAAGGATCCGGTGCCGCGCTTCTTCTCCTTCCTGCTGGCCTTCATGGGCGCGATGCAGGGGGTCGTGCTGGCGGGCAACATCATCCAGCTGGTGGTGTTCTGGGAGCTGACCAGCCTCTTCTCCTTCCTGCTGATCGGATATTGGCACCAGAACCCGTCGGCGCGCGAAGGTTCGCGCATGGCTCTGACGGTGACGGCGACGGGCGGTCTGGCCCTGCTGGTGTCGATGATCCTGATCGGAAACATCGTCGGCAGCTATGATCTGGACGTGGTTCTGGCCTCACGCGACCTGATCCAGACCAGCCCCATGTACACGCCCGCCCTGCTGCTGTTGCTGCTGGGGGCCTTCACCAAGAGCGCGCAGTTCCCGTTCCACTTCTGGCTGCCGCGCGCCATGGCCGCGCCCACGCCGGTCAGCGCCTATCTGCACTCGGCGACGATGGTGAAGGCGGGCGTCTTCCTGTTGATCCGCTTCTGGCCGGTCTTTGCGGGAACGGACATCTGGTATCTGCTGGTCGGGGGCGCCGGTCTGGCGACCCTGCTGATCGGGGCCTGGTGCGCCATCTTCCAGCATGATCTGAAGGGCCTGCTGGCCTATTCGACCATCAGCCATCTGGGTCTGATCGTGCTGCTGGTCGGGTTCGGCACGCCGCTGGCCCTGATCGCGGCCATCTTCCACACGGTCAACCACGCCACCTTCAAGGCGTCGCTGTTCATGGCGGCCGGCATCATCGACCATGAAGCCGGGACGCGCGACATGCGCAAACTCAGCGGCCTGTTCAAATTCATGCCCTTCACCGCGACCTTGGCCATGGTGGCGGCGGCGGCGATGGCGGGGGTGCCGCTGCTGAACGGCTTCCTGTCCAAGGAGATGTTCCTGGCCGAGGCCGTGGCCAACTCGAACGCCAACGCCCTGAGCACGGCCTTGCCCTTCCTGGCGACCCTGGCCAGCGCCTTCAGCGTTCTTTATTCGCTGCGCTTCATTCACAACACCTTCTTCGGTCCGCCGCCGACCGAGCTGGACCGCGTCCCGCATGAGCCGCCCGCATGGATGCGGCGCCCGGTCGAGATTCTGGTCGGCCTGTGTCTGCTGGTCGGGGTTCTGCCCGCCATCACCGTCGGCCCTTTCCTGAGAAGCGCCGCCGTGTCGGTGTTGGGCTTCGAGCTGCCCTATTACAGCCTGGCCCTGTGGCACGGCTTCAACCTGCCGCTGTTTCTCAGCTTGACGGCGCTGGCGGGCGGGGTGCTGCTGTATGTGATCTTCGGCAAGCGCATCAACAACAACCCCCGCGGTGCGCCGTGGGGCTGGCAGAAGCTGAACGGCGGCTGGATGTTCGAGCGCGCCATGACGGGCCTGGCCAAGGGCGCGGCCATGCTGGTGCGGGTGTTCGGCACCGAGCGTCTGCAGCCGCAGTTGCGCGGCATCGTCCTGGTCGCCCTGCTTGCGGGCGCGGTCGCGGGCGTCAGCGCGGGGATCGGCGTCCTGCCGATGGTCGCCGCGCCTGATCTGGCCGATCTGGCCTTTGCAGGCATCTGGCTGGTAGGCGCGGGCTGCGCCGTCGCTGCGGCCTGGCAGGCCAAATATCACCGGCTGGCGGCGGTGGTCCTGATGGGCGGTGCGGGTCTGGCCAGTTGCATCTCGTTCGTCTGGCTTTCGGCGCCCGATCTGGCCCTGACCCAGTTGCTGGTCGAGGTGGTGACGACGGTTCTGCTGTTGCTGGGTCTGCGCTGGCTGCCCAAGCGTCTGGAGACGATCCCGGTGCCTGCCGGTCTGGAGCGCCGGTCGCGCCTGCGCCGTCGTGTCGACCTGATCATCGCCGGCGCAGTCGGTCTGTCGCTGGCGGTCGTCGCCTATGCGATCATGACCCGCCCGGCGGTCGAGGGGATTTCGCGCTTCTTTGTCGAGCACGCCTACAAGGATGCGGGCGGACGCAACATCGTCAATGTGATCCTGGTCGACTTCCGCGCCTTCGACACCTTCGGCGAGATCACGGTGCTGGGCATTGTGGGCCTGACCATCTTCGCCCTGCTGCGCCGGTTCCGTCCGGCCAGCGACAGCCTGCCCGAACCCAGCCAGAAGCGGGTGCAGAACAAGTCGGATCGCGACCGCGACAATCGCACCGAGGGCGACACCCTGAAGGAGACCATGCTGATCCCGCGCGTGGTCATGCGCTGGATGTTCCCCTTCATCCTGCTGCTGGCGGCGCATCTGTTCCTGCGCGGGCATGACCTGCCGGGCGGCGGGTTCGCGGCGGGGATCGCCGTCGCCATCGCCTTCGTGCTGCAATACATGGCCTCCGGCGCCCGCTGGGTTGAAGAGCGGCTGACCATCCGGCCCATCGTCTGGATCGGTCTGGGCTTGTTGATCTCGGTGGCCAGCGGCGTGGGCGCCTGGGTGTTCGGCCAGCCGTTCCTGACCACATGGTTCGAGTACGCCGACCTGCCGATCCTGGGCCGGGTGCCTCTGGCCAGCGCGGTGGTGTTCGATCTGGGCGTGGTTGTCCTGGTCGTGGGCGCGACGGTGCTGATGCTGGTCGCCCTGGCGCACCAGTCGCTGCGCAAATCACGACCGCAGGATGAGGAGGGCGCACAATGATGGAGCTTGTGCTCGCGCTGGCGATTGGCGTGCTGGCGGCGTCCGGCGTGTGGCTGCTGCTGCGCCCGCGCACCTTCCAGGTCATCATGGGGCTGGCGCTGCTGTCCTATGCCGTCAACCTGTTCATCGTGGCGATGGGACGGCTGCGCACGGGCGCGCCGCCGGTGCTCAAGGGCGATAATATCGACCCAAGCCACTATACCGACCCGACGCCGCAGGCCCTGGTCCTGACCGCCATCGTCATCGGGTTCGCCCTGACGGCCCTGTTCCTGGTGGTGATCCTGGCGGCGCGCGGCATCACCGGCAGCGACCATGTCGACGGCAAGGAGCCTGAGGCATGAGCATCTGGCAGACCCATCTGATCGTCGGCCCCATCGTCCTGCCCATGGCGGTGGCGGCGGCCATGCTGCTGTTTGACGAGCGCCGCCGCGTGCTCAAGGGCGCGCTCAGCCTGGGGGCCATGGCCGCCATTCTGGTGATGGCGCTGGTGTTGCTGCAGGAAAGCGCGACGGGCGCCACGGGCGGCGGGGACACCGCGCGCGTCTATCGTCTGGCCGACTGGATGGCGCCCTTCGGCATTGTGCTGGTCGCGGACCGGCTGTCGACGCTGATGGTGGCCCTGACCAGCGTGCTGGGCGCCTGTTCGCTGATCTTCGCCCTGGCGCGCTGGGACCGGGCGGGGCCGCGTTTCCACGCCCTGTTCCTGCTGCTGATCATGGGGGTGAACGGCGCCTTCCTGACCGGCGACCTGTTCAACCTGTTCGTCTTCTTCGAGATCATGCTGGCGGCCTCCTACGGCCTGGTGCTGCATGGATCGGGCGAGCGGCGCATCCGGGCGGGGCTGACCTATATCGCCGTCAACATCACCGCATCCTCTCTGTTCCTGATCGGGGTCAGCCTGATCTATGGGGTGACCGGCACGCTGAACATGGCCGATCTGGCTGTGCGCATCCCGCAGATCGCCGCCGACAGCCGGGGCTTGTTCCACATCGGCGCGGCGGTGCTGGGCGTCGCCTTCCTGATCAAGTGCGCCATGTGGCCGTTGGGCTTCTGGCTGACGCCCGCCTATTCGGCGGCCAGCGCGCCCACGGCCGCCGTCTTCGCCATCCTGTCCAAGGTCGGGGTCTATGTGATCATCCGCCTCAGCCTGCTGCTGTTCGGCGAGGGGGCGGGCCTGTCGCACGGCTTCGGCCAGACCTGGATCATGGTCGGGGGACTGGCCACGGTCGCCTTCGGCACGGCGGGTCTGATCGGCTCGCACGACCTGTCAAAGGGCGCGGGCTTCGGCGTCATGGTGTCGTCCGGCACGGTTCTGACCATCGTGGGCCTGGGCGGGACCGAGGCGCTGGGCGGGGCCATCTTCTATCTGGTCGGCTCGACCCTGGCCTGCGGGGCGCTGTTCCTGCTCGGCGAGGTGCTGCAGCGGGGCAGGGAGGAGGATGGCCTGCAACTGCGGGCGGTGTTCGATGACGAATACCGCGACCCCTTCCATGACGAGGAGCGCAACGAGCCCGGTCTGGTCATCCCCGGCGCCGTGGCGGCGCTGGGCGGTCTGTTCCTGATCTGCACCCTGATGGTGGCGGGCCTGCCGCCTCTGGCCGGCTTCATTGGCAAGCTGGCCATGATCGACGCCCTGATCGGGGCGGGCGGGACCGCCTCGTGGGTGGTGATCGCCTTCCTGTCCCTGTCCAGCCTGGGCGCAATGATTGGTCTGACGCGGCTTGGCGTGGGCGCCATCTGGGTGCGTGAAGAAGATGCGCCGCCGCCGGTCGTGGGCGCGGCCGAGTTCACCGCCATCACCGGGCTTCTGGGCGCCTGCGTCCTGCTGGCCGTGTTCGGTGGTTCGGGCCTGCTCTACACCCAGCATACGGCGGAATGGCTGGCCCAGCCGCAGGCCTATGTGCAGGCCGTGTTGGGAGACGGACAATGAGGGCCGTGTTCCCCCATCCCATCCTGTCGCTGGGTCTGTTTGCGGCCTCGCTGTTGATGAGCGCTTCGGTGGCGCCGCCATCCCTGGCCCTGGCCGCCCTGGCGGCGGTCCTGGCCCCGCAGGTGATGCGGGTGCTGAGCGTGGACCGGGTGCGGATCCGCTCGCCCAAGGCTGTCCTGCAGCTTGCCGCAGTGGTGGCCGTCGATGTTATCCGCTCGAACTGGGAGGTGGCGTGGGTGATCCTGGGCCGTCGCCGCCATGAGCGTAAGGCGGGCTTCATCCATATTCCGCTGCAGATGCGCGACCGGCATGGTCTGGCGGTCCTGGCCATCATCATCACCAGCACGCCCGGCACCCTGTGGGTCGAATATGAGGCGGCGACCGGCCAACTGCTGCTGCATGTGCTTGATCTGGTTGACGAAGATGAATGGATCGAACTGATCAAGACCCGGTACGAGCGCCGCCTGATGGAGATTTTCGAATGAGCGCGCTGGTGCTCGCCTGGGGTCTGGGGCTGGCCCAGTTGATGCTGGTCGCGGCCATGGGACTGACGGCGTGGCGGATCGCGCGCGGGCCACGCGCGCAGGACCGCATCCTGGGCATGGACGCGCTTTATCTGAACGCCATGCTGCTGATCGTCGTGTTCGGCATCCGCACCGGCAGCCCGCTCTATTTCGAGGCGGCCCTGATCATCGGCATGCTGGGTTTTGCGGCGACCGTGGCCCTGGCGAAGTTCCTGATGCGCGGCGAGGTGATCGAATGACGGGCGCAGACCTGCCGCTGTGGGCGGCCATTCTGATCGTGACGCTGGCGATCCTGGGGGCGGGGCTGTCGCTGCTGGGCGCTGTGGGCCTGACGACCTTCAGGACCTTTTATGAGCGGGTGCACGCCCCGACGCTGGGCGCGACCCTGGGCATGGTTCTGGTGCTGATCGCCTCGACCGTCTTCTTCACGATCATCGACGGGCGCTTCATGCCGCGCGAGATCCTGATCGGGCTGTTCCTGACCGTGACGACGCCGGTGACCCTGACCCTTCTGGCCCGCGCCGCCATCTTCCGCGACCGCACCGAGGGCAAGAAGAAGGTTCCGGCGACCAAGGAGAAGTCGGCGCAATCCTGAAAGCGTTGCGATGAAAGATGATCGACAGCCGCCGTCGGTCAGCCTAGGTCGGAAACGACCTCTTTTTCATCAGGACGCCCTATGCCCTCCGGATTGATCGCCTTGCTCGATGACGTGGCGGGCATCGCCAAACTGGCGGCGGCGTCGATCGACGATGTCGGGGCGGCGGCCGGCAAGGCCTCGACCAAGGCGGCGGGCGTGGTGGTCGATGATGCGGCGGTGACGCCCCGCTATGTCACCGGTCTGGCGCCCAGCCGGGAACTGCCGATCATCGCCAAGATCGCGATGGGGTCGTTCCGCAACAAGCTGATCATCATCCTGCCGATCGCCCTGCTGCTGACGGCGTTCGCGCCCTGGGCCATCACGCCGATCCTGATGTGCGGCGGGACCTATCTGTGTTTCGAAGGTGCGGAGAAACTGCTGGAGGCGTTCGGCCATGGCGGCCATGCCGAGGCGGCGGTGGTCCAGGGCGACGCCGCCCTGATCGAAAAGACGACCGTGGCGGGGGCGGTGCGGACCGACCTGATCCTGTCCGCCGAGATCATGGCCATTTCCCTGGCCGATGTGGCGCACCAGCCGATCCTGACCCAGGCGGCGGTGCTGGTGGTTGTCGGGGTGCTGATGACCGTCGCCGTCTATGGCGTGGTCGGCCTGATCGTGAAGATGGACGATATCGGCCTGCACCTGGCCAAGCGTGCAGGCGGCGGCGGAATGCGGGCGTTCGGACGCGGGCTGGTCAAGGGCATGCCCGTGGTGTTGGACGCCCTGTCCGGCATCGGCACGGCGGCCATGCTGTGGGTCGGCGGCGGCATTCTGGTGCACGGCACGCATACGCTGGGTCTGCACTGGCCGGCAGAGCCGCTGGAACACATCGCACATGTCGTCGGCCAGGTATTCGGGCCCCTGCATGGCGTCGTCAGCTGGCTGGTGACCGCCCTGGGTTCGGCGATCATCGGCCTGATCGTGGGCGGGGTCATCGTGCTTCTTGTCCGTCAGCTTGGGCGTTTGCGCCCCAAGGAATCGCACTAGGACGGATCGTCACGGGGGAGGGGGCTGTCACGCGACTGCAATCCCGACCCGCTAAAGCCCGCTGGTCCTTGTCGGAGTTGCTGATGTCCTTGCCGCGTATCGCCGCCCTTGCGGTTCTGGCCGCTGTAGCCTTCGGGGGCGCGGCCAATGCCCAGACAGCGCCCGCGCCGCAGGCAGCGCCCCAGGTTTCGGCGGCGGCTCTTGCCCCGCCCAAGCTGATCGTGACCATCGTCGTCGATCAGTTCAGCGCCAATCTGTTCAACCAGTACCGCAGCCAATACACGGGCGGCCTGCGCCGCATGGCCGATCAGGGGCTGGTGTCCACCAACGGCTATCAGACCCACGGCCTGACCGAGACCTGCCCGGGCCACTCCACCGTCCTGACGGGCATGCATCCGACCGAAACGGGCATTCCGGCCAACGACTGGATCGACACCAGGACGGGCAAGGAGATCTACTGTCTGGCCGCGCCGCAGAACCATCTGGCGCATGGTCGTGACGATACCGACAACGGCCCCGTCGGCCCGGACCAACTGCGCGCCACCACTGTCGGCGACTGGCTGAAGGCCATCAGCCCCAACAGCAAGGTCATGGCCGTGTCAGGCAAGGATCGCGGCGCGATCAATCTGGCCGGTCATCAGGGGCAGGCCTTCTGGTTCACCGACGGCTTCGGACTGACCACCTTTGTCGAGCCGGGCCAGACGGCGCAGGCCAAACTGGCGCCCGTCGCCGCCTTCAACACCGGCTTCAAGGCCTGGATGGAAGCAAACCCGGTGACCTGGGACTATCAGCGCGATGAGTGCCGCGCTCGGTCCGGCGACTGGACCATTCGCGGCCAGACCTTCCATTCGGTGCTGCCGCCCGCGGGTCTGAAGTTCGACACCTCGCCGCTGCTGGACGAACAGACGCTGAAGGCCGCCGAATACCTGCTGGAGACCCAGCGACTGGGCCAAGGCGCGACTACCGACATGCTGGGGGTCAGCCTGTCCGGCACCGACCGCATCGGCCATATGTACGGCACCCAGGGGCCGGAGATGTGCGAGCAGATGTATCGTCTGGACACCGCTCTGGGCGCTTTCCTGGACAAGCTGTCTCAGGTTCCGGGCGGGGCTCTGGTGGTGCTGACGGCGGACCATGGCGGTTCGGACTTTGTCGAGCGTCTGCACCAGAACGGCTATCCCGAGGCGCACCGCGTCGACCTGGCGCCGATCGCCGCGATCAACGCCACCCTGCGCCAACGCTTCAATCTGGACGCCAATCCCCTGCAGATGGGCGGCAGCGGCCTGATGGTGGCGGACAAGGAGCGCCGCTCTCTGGCCGATCCGCTGCGCACTCAGGTGGCCGAGGCCGCCGTGGAGCTGCTGCGGGCCGTGCCGGACGTGGCCTTTGTTGAAACACGCGACCGCCTGTTGACCGACCCGCTGCCCGACAGCCGCCAGCCCGAGATGATGACGGTGCGCGAACGGATGCGCCTGTCGACCCTGCCGGAGCGTTCGCCTGACATCCTGATCGCCTTCGCCCAGGCCGCCAATTTGGGGGGACGGGTCGGCGGCACCCTGGCCGGTCACGGCACCCCGTGGGAGTACGACCGCCGCGTGCCGATCATCTTCTGGTGGCCCGGCGCGCACGGCGAGGAGCGGTTCCTGCCGATCCGCACCATCGACATCGCCCCGACCCTGGCCCATGTCATGGGCGTGCCCGCGCCCAAGGTCGAAGGCCGCTGCATGGACCTGAACGGCTTCGCCGTTTCGGACTGTCCAGCGACGGAATTGACGCCCGCCAGATAAACTCCTGTTTCGGGGTCATAAACTCGTGTTTCCCGGCGGGGTGGCGGCCTTACGCTAAGGAAGTTTCAAAGGCACAAGGGGGCAAATCGCCCATGTCGTCCGCAAGGGTGACACTTGAGAGCTGACAGGAAACGTCCATGAACAGAGCCCGCCGCGCCCGCATCGTCGCGACACTGGGGCCCGCAAGCCGTGCGCCCGGCACCGTCAAAGCCCTGGCCCAGGCCGGGGTGGACGTGTTTCGCCTGAACTTCAGCCACGGCTCGCACGAAGACCACGCCGCCGCCTTCAAGGCGGTGCGCGGCGCCGAAATGGCGTTGCAGCGTCCGCTGGGCATCCTGGCTGACCTGCAGGGGCCGAAACTGCGCCTGGGCCGGTTCAAGGACGTCGAGATCTCGGTCAAGCCGGGCCATCAGATGCGGTTCGACCTGAACCCCGAGCCGGGCGACGAGACGCGGGTGCAGATGCCGCACCCCGAAATCTTCAAGGCCCTGCGCAAGGGCATGCTGCTGCTGCTGGACGACGGCCGCGTGCGTCTGCGCGTCGGCGAACGCACCGACGAATGGGCCGATGTGACGGTCGAAAGCGGCTCCAAACTGTCAGACCGCAAGGGCGTGGCCGTGCCGGAAGCCGTCATTCCGGTGTCGGCCCTGACCCCCAAGGACCGCGAAGACCTGGCCTTTGCATTGCGCCTCGGCGTCGACTGGGTGGCCCTCAGCTTCGTGCAAAAGCCCGAGGACATGGCCGAACTGAAGCGGATCGTGAACGGTCAGGCCGCCTGCCTGGCCAAGATCGAGAAGCCGGCGGCCCTGGCGGATCTGGAGGCCATCCTCGACTACTGCGACGGCGTCATGGTCGCGCGCGGCGATCTGGGCGTCGAACTGGACCCCGAGGACGTGCCGGTAGCGCAGAAACAGATCGTTCGCGCCGCCCGCAATCGCGGCGTCCCGGTGATCGTGGCCACTCAGATGCTGGAATCCATGACCAGCGCCCCGGCCCCGACCCGCGCCGAAGCCACCGACGTAGCCAACGCCGTGTACGAGGGCGCGGACGCCCTGATGCTGTCGGCGGAAACCGCGTCCGGCGACTATCCGCTGGAATCCGTCGGGATCATGAGCCGCATCATCGAGCGGGTCGAGCGCGACCCGAACTGGCCCAGCCTGATGGGCGCCGAACACGCCGGCATGGATGAGCAGGACGTGGACGCCCTGGTCGGGGCGGCCGCCATGGCCGCCAGCGCCCCGTCGACCGGATGTCTGGTGGTGTTCACCACCCTGGGCGGCACGGCGCGACGCATGGCGCGCGAACGTCCGCTGAAGCCGATTCTGGTGCTGACGCCTAATGCGAACACGGCGCGCCGTCTGGCCCTGGTCTGGGGTCTGGAGACGCGGCTGGGCGACCAGCCGGACTCGCTGGAGAACGTCACCGACGATGCGGTCAACAGCGCCATCAAATACGGCCTGGCCGAGCCGGGCCAACGCATTCTGATCCTGGCCGGGACGCCGTTCGGCGCGCCGGGCGCGGCCAACCTGCTGCGTCTGGCCCATGCCCCGGCCGCCAAGTCGGGCGCCCGCAAGAAGTAAACCGTCACGCCGCTTCAGCCCTCTCCCTCTTGCGACGGGAGAGGGCTAAGATGCGGAATGACTCGGGTTCGCGCATGATCAAATACATCGGCTCCAAGCGCGCCCTGCTGGGGCACGTGACCGGCGCCGTATCCAGCGTCCTGCCGCAGGGCGGACTGGTCTGCGATCTGTTTTCCGGCACCGCGCGGGTCGGTCATGCGTTGAAGAAGCAGGGCTTTCGCGTCTGGTCCAACGACTACAACGCCTATGCTCACATGCTGGCCACTGCCTATGTGCAGGCCGACCGCGAGGTCTGGATCGAGCGGGTCGAGGCGGTGCTGGCGGAACTGCGCACGGTGCAGCCGCAGGCGGGCTGGTTCACCCAGGCCTTCTGCCACGACGCCCGCTTCTTCCACCCCGACAACGGCGCCCGGATCGACGCCATCCGCCAGCGGATCGAGGTGCTGGACCTAGAGCCGGAACTGAAGGCCATCATCCTGGTCAGTCTGATGGAGGCCGCCGACCGGGTGGATTCCACGGCAGGCGTCCAGATGGCCTATATGAAACAGTGGGCGCCGCGTGCGCTGAAGACGCTGGAGCTGCGCACGCCCGACATCGTTCCCGCCGTCGATGGACCCTGCCGCGCCACCCATGGCGACGCGCTGGAAATGGCTGCGCAGGTCGATGCGGACCTCGTCTATCTGGACCCGCCTTATAACCAGCACTCCTACCTGGCCAACTATCACTGCTGGGAAAGTCTGGTCCTGTGGGACAAGCCCGAAACCTATGGCGTGGCCAACAAGCGCATCGACGTGAAGACGCGAAAGAGCGCCTTCAACAGCCGCCCCGGCATCGGCCCGGCGCTGCAGTCGGTGATTGAGCGGATCAGGACGCCGAATCTGATCGTCAGTTTCAACGACGAAGGCTATCTGAGCCGCGCGGACCTGGAGGCCATGCTGGCCTCACGCGGTCATGTCCAGGTCGTCGAGATCGCCCACCCGCGCTACGTCGGCGCGCGCATCGGCATCCATAACCCCAAAGGCGAGAAGGTGGGCCGAATTGGGCGCCTGCGAAATGTCGAGTACCTGTTCGTGGTGACTGACCGGCCGGTAGCTCTGCCGGTCGCGGCCTGAATTAAAAGCGGTTTTTCACCTTGCCGTAGCGGAACCCGAATCAGGGCTTGCCGTTTTCCGCCTATGGAACCGCCCCTCTCATCGCCCCGATTACGCCATCGCGAAAAGGACGACGGTCGATCCTTGACGACGGAATCCAAATCCTGGGCTCGGGTGGAAAAGACGAAGACGGCGCGCTGCTACACCCATAACACCCGGCACTTCATCCCACGCGACGCCGAGCCGACGGTTGCGGTGGAGGAGGAGGCCGAGCCTGCGCTGCGTCCGCCGCCGACCTGGATGCTGCTTTTGGCCGGGGCGGCGATTGCGGCCCTGTTGAGCGTGCTGGTCGGTGGTCTCTATCTGGAGTTCTAGGCGCCTCAGGCGTCCGCCAGCAGGGCCCTGATCGGCGCCCAGCTGCGGCGGTGGGCGGGGCAGGGGCCCAGCGTGCGCAGACCCTCCGTATGCGACGGCGCATTATACCCCTTGTGGCTGGCGAAGCCGTAGCCGGGGTGTTCGGCGTCCAGTTCGATCATCAGCCGATCCCGCGCCGTCTTGGCCAGGATCGAGGCCGCCGCGATGGATAGCGACAGGCTGTCGCCCTTGACCACCGTCTGGATTTCGCACGGCAGTTTGAAGCGGTAGTTGCCGTCCACCAGGGCCGCCACCGGCTGCACCGACAGGGCCTCGATGGCGCGGCACATGGCCAGGCCTGTGGCGTGCAGGATGTTCAGGTCGTCGATCTCCTCCACCGAGGCGAAACCCACGCCCCAGGCGATGGCGCGGGCCTTGATCTCAGTCTCCAGCACCGCGCGGCGTTTCTCGGTCAGGGCCTTGGAGTCATCAATCCCGGGCGGCAGGTCGTCGGGGTTCAGGATCACCGCCGCCGCCGACACCGGCCCGGCCCACGGCCCGCGCCCGGCCTCATCCACCCCGCAGACGTGACCGTTGACCCGCTGGATCAGCACGGTTTCCAGATGCAGCGTCGGGAAGGTCTTGGGATTAGCGGAGGTCTTGGCCATGCCCCGCCATCGCACGAACCTGAGCATGACGGAAGCAGGTGTTCTGGTGATCGTTGACCATGCCGACGGCCTGCATGAAGGCATAGACGATCACCGGGCCGCAGAAGTTGAAGCCGCGCTTCTTCAGCGCCTTGGCCATGGCTTCGGACTGTGCGGTCTTGACCGGCGCCTCTCGGAAATCGCTCCAGTTGGTCTGGATCGGCTCGCCGCCGACGAAGGACCACAGCCATTCAGAGAAGTCCTCGCCGTTGTCGCGCATCTCCAGCCAGATCTGCGCGCCCCGGATGGCGGCGTTGATCTTGGCGCGTGAGCGGATGATGCGGGCGTCGCCCAGCAGGCGCTGGATGTCGTCCTCTCCATAGCGGGCGACGATCTCGGGATCGAAATTGTCGAAGGCGTCGCGGATGCCCTCGCGTTTCCTCAGGATGGTGATCCAGGCCAGACCCGCCTGAAATCCGTCCAGGATCAGCTTCTCCCACAGGGCGCGCGCATCACGCTCCGGCACGCCCCATTCGGTGTCGTGATAGGCGATGTAGAGCGGGTCCGTGGTCCCGCACCACCCGCAACGGCCCTCGGCGTTTGAATCGGTCATGGGATGATGTTGCCAGTTTGTTCAGGGCGTAGGAAGCTCAAACCCTCTTCCGTCGGGAGAGGGTTTGAACGCCCGAGAGCGCAGTGATCGGTCTGGCGTGAAAGGGTGAGGGGCCGTTGGTTGAGGGCGGCCCTCATCCGGCCCTGCGGGCCACCTTCTCCCAAAGGGAGAAGGGTAGAAACTCAGTCCCGAACCAACCCGCCGTCGACCACCAGGTTCTGGCCCGTCACCGCGCGGCTCCAGGGCGAGGCGAAGAACAGCACCGCATCGGCGAACTCCTCTGGCGTCGTGACCGAGCGCAGCGGGGTCATGCCGGCGATCAGGTCGAAGACGGCATCTGGCGTGGCGGCGCTGGCGTCGGTGGTGCGCAGAAGGCCGCCGGAGACCATGTTGACCGTGATCCCGTCGGGCCCCAGATCGCCCGCCGCCGTGCGGGTCAGGGACAGCAGGGCGGCCTTGGCGGCGGTGTAGTCGTGGTAGGGCACGACCGGGTTCTGGAACAGATTCGTCCCGATGTTGACGACGCGCCCGAACCGGCCTGCCGCCATGCCGGGCGCCGTGGCCTGAATGACGTTCAGGGCGCCGCGCACGACGGTCGAGAACTGGGCGGCCAGATCATCCCAGCTGATGTCGGTCATCTGGGCGCGGGCGTCGCCGTTGAAGCTGTAGTCCAGGGCGTTGTTGACCACGGTTGTGATCGCGCCGCCGAAATGGGCCTGCGTCTGGGCGACCAGGGCGTCGACCGAGGCCCGGTCGGCCACGTCGGCCTGAATGGCGATGGCGCGTTCGCCGATCTCGGCGGCCAGGGCGTTCGCCGCATCGCCGCTGTTGCGCCAGTTGATCACCACGCGGGCCCCTTCACGGGCGAAGGTCCGCACGGATGCGGCGCCGACGCCGCGCGCCCCGCCGGTGACGATGACGATCTGGTCGGCGATCTTCATGGGTTCAGACTCACGCGTTGGAGGAGGGGGCTTCCTCGCCCATCCAGGCGGGACGATGCAAGCGCACAGGCCGCCCATCGACGGTCAGATCACCGTCCAGCCGGTCCACGCGCAGCAGGGCCATGACCACGCCGTCCTGCCCGCTCAGCACCTGACCCGCGCGCAGTTCGCCGTTCAGCACCTCTGCCCCGAACTCAAAGGGCGCGCCGTCAAAGCTCAGGGGCATCATCCGGTTCTTGATCGTGCCCCGCCGCTTCATGCGCGAGGTCGTCTCCTGGCCGATGAAACAGCCCTTCCTGAAGTCGATGCCGTTCAGCAGGTCGAAGTCCGCCTCGATCGGATAGGTCTTGTCCTGCGGCGCGTCATTGGTCGGGTCGGGCACGCCGACCGCCAGCCGGTGGCGGTTGTAGTCGTCCTCGTTCGCATCCGCCGCCGCCTCGCCATACAGGCGGCCGCCCAACGCCGGGGTGCGCGGGTCGTCGATGAAGCCCTCCTCGGGCACGGGCCAGCCTGCATGGACGGGCCGGTCGTCGGCGGCGATCTCGACCTTGGCGCGCAGCCTGTACATCGACAGGCGCTGAATCAGGGCGTCGCGCCGGTCTGCGGCGACGTCCAGCAGAAGCCCGTCCTCGGTCCCAAGGATGAAAAGGTCGAACAGCAGCCGCCCCGGCGGCGACAGCAGGGCGCCGAAACGCAGCTCTCCGGGTGCAATCGTCTCGACATCCTGCGTCAGCAGATTGTGCAGGAAAGGACGGGCGTCAGGGCCGGTGACGGCGATTAGGGCGCGGCTGGACAGAAGGGCGACAGGCATGGGCCCAAGATAGGACGCGCGATCCGCCTTCAGAAGGCGTTGCTGTGAAAATAGCCGGGCCGCATGGCGCCCGGCGCGGACGGACGTGGCGTCGATTTCAACCTGCGGCATCTTGTCGCCCTCAGCCGTCCTGAGTTATTTAGCGTTGTCTAATATTGGCCCGGCAAGCGCGGGCCTTGTCATGCTTTCGGTCGGGAGTGGGTCATGAGGTTGTCTGTCGTCATCAGGTCGATGCTGGGACTGGCCGGGGCGCTGGCGCTTGGGGTGCTGTGGCCGTCGGGATCGGCCCAGGCGCAGTCGCCCTGTTCCGGCGCGCCGGGCGAGCGGATGGTGGGCATGACCCAGGCCGGGCCGGGCGTGGCCGCCATGCCCCTGTGCATGCGCGATTCCAGCGGCGGCGACGCCGGGCCCACGCGTTCCAATGACAGCTACGCCTCCATCGCCTGGCACCCGGACGCCTCGGACATCTGGATCGACGGCAACTATCTGGGGCCGGGGGAGTCGGTGGATGTGGCGCTGGAGGCGTGCAACCGCGCCATGGGGGGCGGGTGTGCGTCTGCGGGCGAATGGAACAATTCCTCCATGGCGGTGATCCGCGACCGCAACGGCGCCTTCTACGTCGCCTGGCTGGGTGAGGGCGGGCGTCAGCGTCAGCGGGTTCTGGATGAGTGTTCGTCCAAACAGCCCCTGCCATGCGAGGTCGTACGGACCGTGAACTCGCGCATCGACCGCTACTGGCCGGGACCGGAGGCGCGTGTGGCCCATGCGGCGGCCGCCTGGGTGGACGGGACCAATGGTTATGACCGCAAACTCTATGTCGCCAGCGGCTATCGCACAGGCGAAGAGGCCTCGAACCTGGCCCTGGCCGCCTGCAGCGCGGCCAACCCCAAGCACAAATGCGTCGTCACGGCCCAGACCGGCGGCGGCTTCATCCAGGCCGCGACCCTGGATGGAGAACGGGATTTCGCCACAGTCGAAACCAATGAGCGCCGCGCCCATCTGGCTGCTGAACGCCTGTGCCGCCAGAACGACCGCACCGCCTCATGCAGCATTCAGGCTGTCTTCAACAGCCGCGTCCGCGGCCAGTTCGTTCATGACTTCAGCACGTGGAGGGCGCGCTAAGAGGCGACCGCATACCGCGCGGTCACCCCGTCGGGCTGGAAGTCATGTTCCGTCAGCTTGTCCAGCGAACGCAGGACGCGGTCGACGAAGGCGGGGTGATCGCCTGCCTCCACCGCTGGCCTCAGCCAGTCGGTCACCACCGCACGGGCGGGATAGGTTCCGATCGGGCCGGGGATGGACAGGGCGACATCGATTCCTTCGGCGATCCATCCGGCGACGGTGACGAAGAAGTCTTCGACGCCCAGGAACTCGGTCGGGCGTACGACATACAGGGTGATGATCCCGTCCTCGACGCCGTCAGGACGCACGATGACGCCGCTGCGGTCGGGGCGCCAGTCGTCGGACAGTTCGACCACCCGCCACAGGCAGAACCAGACGCGGCAGGTCTGGGGTCGGATCGCATGAACCGAACACCCCGCCCCGTCCACGCAATAGGCGCACAGTTCGCCGGTGGGCTTGGCCAACTCAGGCAGGTTCAGCGGAATGACGCGGCAGCATTCGACGCATCCGCCGCAGTCCCGATCCGGCAGCAGGGGCAGGCTCACCCTAAAGCGCGTTCGATCTGGGCGATGCGGCGGTCCATGTCGGCGACCACGGCTTCCAGCCGCTTCTTCTCCGACGCCATGTCCACCGGCGTGCCGTCTTCGTAGGAAATGGTCGCGCCCTTGGCGATCAGGTCCAGCCGATAGATGGCCGTGACCCGCTGCGCCTTGAAGCGTTCTAGGGCGGCGGAGGCGGCGGGATCGGTCGTTTTGGTCATGGACAGGCTCTAAACCATAGGCCCAGCCTGTGGAAACAGTCGTTTGCCGATGAAGCCGGGGCAGAATCCCTGTAACAATCAACGAATGATCGGGCGTTTCCCCATCCTCTATATCGTCGAGGCGGACGCCGAAGACGCTGTGCTGTCTTCGGGCGTGCTCGCGCATCTGGTCGACAGCCTGCCCAATGCCAGCTTCACCATCGTCGGATCGGCGGCGTCTGCGCCCCTGTTCGCCGACACGCCGCGCCTGGCCAAGCTGATCGTGCTCGAGCGCGAGGGGCATTTCGACTGGATCGCCCTGTGGAACCAGGTGCGGGCGACCAAATGGGGGCTGGTCGTGGACATGCGCGGCTCGGCCCTGTCGGGCAAGCTGCGGCGCCAGAAGCGGGCCGTGCGGGGCAAGGATGAACCCGGCGTCCACGCCGTCGTCGCCGCCGCCGCCGTGTTGAAGCTGGAGCCGCACGAGGCCCCGGCGCCGAAAATATTCACCTCGGAACAGACGCTGGCCGAGGCGCGGGCCCTGTTCCCGACCACGGGCGGCGACGGACCGATCCTGGCTATCGGACCCGGCGTCGAATGGATGGGCAAGCGCTGGCCCGCCGAACGCTACGCCAAGGTGGCGACCAAGCTTCTGGCCGATGACGGGCCTCTGGCGGGCGGTCGGCTGATGCTGGTGGGCGAAGAGTTCGACCGCGAATCCGCCCACACCATCCGCTACGCCGTGCCGCGCGCGCGGGTGATCGAACTTCAGGGCAAGCTGACGCGTCTGCAGACGGCGGCGGCCCTGTCGCAGGCGGTGCTGTACGTCGGCGCCGACTCGATCTGGACCCATCTGGCCGTGGCTTCGGGCGTGCCGACGGTGGCGGTGTTCGGTCCCTCGGACGAAACCGTCCGTGGCCCCTGGCAGGGCGCGTCGGTCCGCGGCCCGCGCAGCTTCCAGGAGTTCAAGGCGCTGGACCCGCGCCTGAACCAGGCGATCCAACACATGATGGACCTGCCGTGGGAGCGGGCGCTGAAGGCGGCGGTGAAGCTGCTGAAGGCCTCCTAGTTTCGTCACCCTCGGGCTTGTCCCGAGGGCCTATCGTTCCGCATAAGCAGATTTGTGCTTTCGGCCCGTGCGACGGCTGCAATGGGCCCTCGGGACAAGCCCGAGGGTGACGGTGAATATGATGACCCAGACCTATGACCTGATCGTCCGTGGCGGCGAGGTGGCCAATCATGCCGGACGCGGTCTGGCCGATGTCGGCGTGATCGACGGCAAGATCGCCTTCATCGGCGACCTGTCCCAGGCCTCGGCGGGCGAGGTGTTCGACGCCGCGGGCCTGACGGTCCTGCCCGGCGTCATCGACACCCAGGTCCATTTCCGCGAGCCGGGGCTGGAGTGGAAAGAAGACCTGGAGACCGGCAGCCGCGCGGCGGCCCTGGGCGGGGTGGTCGCCGTGTTCGAAATGCCGAACACCAACCCCAACACCACCGACCCCGACACCATGGCCGACAAACTGGTGCGGGCGAACAACCGGATGTGGACGGACCACGCCTTCTACGTCGGCGGCACGCATGAGAACGCCGACTATCTGGGCGAACTGGAGCGGCTGCCCGGCTGTTGCGGGGTCAAGGTCTTCATGGGCGCCTCGACCGGCGACCTGCTGATCGCCGACGACGAGGGGGTGCGCAAGGTTCTGTCCAATGTGAGCCGCCGCGCCACCTTCCATTCCGAGGACGAATACCGTCTGGTCGAGCGTCGCGGCCTGGCCCGCACCGGCGACTGGACCAGCCACCCCGAGGTCCGCGACGCTGAAAGCGCCATCCGCTCGACCCGCCGTCTGGTCGGCCTGGCCAAGGAGACGGGCGCGCGCATCCACGTCCTGCACGTCACGACCAAGGACGAGATGGACTTCCTGCGCTTCCACAAGGACGTCGCCACCGTCGAGATCACGCCCCAGCACCTGACCCTGGCCGCGCCCGAGGCCTATCAAAGGCTGGGCGCCTATGCCCAGATGAACCCGCCGATCCGGTCGCAGGATCATGTGGACGCTCTGTGGCTGTGGGGGATGCAGCAGGGTGTCGCCGACGTGCTGGGCTCGGACCACGCGCCGCACACCAGGGAAGAAAAATCAAAGCCTTATCCGGCCTCGCCGTCCGGGATGCCGGGGGTGCAGACCCTGGTGCCGCTGATGCTGACCCACGTCGCCAACGGCCGCTTGTCGCTGGAACGGTTCATCGACCTGACCTCGGCGGGCGCCCAGCGGGTGTTCGGCACGGCGAACAAGGGGCGGATGGCCGTCAGCTATGACGCCGATCTGACCATCGTCGACCTGAAGGCGCAGAAGACCATCACCCATGACCAGCAGGCTTCGCGCTGCGGCTGGACCCCGTTCGACGGCTTCGAGGCGACCGGCTGGCCGATGGCGACCATCGTGCGTGGCCGCGTGGTGATGCAGGACGGCGAACTGATCGGCAAAGCCCACGGTCAGCCCGTGCGGTTCCAGGAGACCCTGTGAAGGTTCGCATACAACCCGTCACCCTCGGGCTTGTCCCGAGGGCCCATGGCGGAGGCGCCGCGACCCTCGACGCGGAGGCGGCGGCGCATCATCGTCATCTGATCCGGGCGCGTACAGATGGGCCCTCGGGACAAGCCCGAGGGTGACGGAGGTGAGTGAAAAGCTCGGCCTCATCGGCTATGGGGCCTTCGGGCGTCTGACGGCGCGGCATCTGTCGGCGTGGTTCGAGGTCGCGGCCTATGATCCCGCGGTGTCAGAGGGCGACGCCCATGCGGTCCTGACCGATCTGGCGACCGCCGCCGCCTGTCCGGTGGTGGTTCTGGCCGTGCCGGTCGAGGCTTTGGAGGACACCCTGTCCGCCATCCGTCCGCATCTGGCGCCGGACGCCCTGGTGATCGACGTCGGTTCGGTGAAGGTGAAGCCTGCACTGGCCATGCAGGCGGCTCTGCCGGAAGGCGTGCGGATCGTCGGCACCCACCCCCTGTTCGGCCCTCAGAGCGGCAAGGACGGGGTGGCGGGGCTTCGGATCGCGGTCAGCGAAGTGCGCGGCGCCAAGGACGCCCGCCGCGTCGCCGCCTTCTGCCGCCATGCGCTGAAGCTGAAGGTGTTTCAGGTCACCCCGGAAGACCATGACCGCGAGGCCGCCGTGGTCCAGGGCCTGACCCACCTGATCGCGCGCGTCCTCTTGAACATGGAGCCGCTGCCGACGCGGATGACGACGGCCAGTTTCGAGCGGCTGATGCAGGCCGTGGATATGGTCCGCCATGACAGCCCCGCCGTCTTCCGCGCCATCGAACGCGACAACCCCTTCGCCGCCGAAGTCCGCGACCGCTTTTTCGCCCTGGCCGATCAGGCGCGGCACGACGTGGACGAGCTGTAGAGCCTAAATCTCCTCGTCTTGATCGTTCAGCCAGCGCAGACGCATTGTCTGCAACTGGATCGACCACTGGCTGCGGCCCTGTTCGATGGGGTCCATGTCGTCGATGGCCTCGTTCAGCCGTTGCAGGTCCGCGCCCACCGTCTGTTTGAGGCGGCGCAGGGCGTCGGCGCGCACGGCGGGATCCAGCGTGGCCCACAGACTGGCGCGCAGGCGGAACGGATCGACCCCCACGCTGGTCGCCCGCACGGGGTCGCATATCCATGCCTCCAGCGCCGCAACGCCCTCTGAACTCAGCGTCAGGTGGCTGCCCTTATGGCCGGTCGTGATCGGCGTGCTGACGATCAGTCCTGCCTCGGTCAGGCGCTTGATCGCCGGATAGACCGAACCTGCGCTGCCGCTCCATTCGATGGAGGGGGAGGTCTGGAAGGCGCGGCGCACCTTGAAAGCCGTTCGGTTGTGGCGGTGGTGAATCTCCGACAGCACGGCGCCTTCAAGCTCGGTCACGCCAGATGGAGGATTTGTCATTTGACGCTCTTGGCTGAATTAGTACTAATCGTACCAATTCGATGAAGGATTGTCATGCGTAGCTCATTTCTGAAACTGGCCCTAGCGGCCGCCGTCCTGTCGGCGCCTCTCGCAGCGTCCCTGACCCATCCGGTGCGGGCGCAGGCGCCTGCGCCAGAAACCATCACTCTGTTTCAATCCAATGACCGGGTGCTGGTCATGCTGACCATCGCCGACCACCCGCCCATGCCCGCCGTGTTCGACACGGGCACCAACGGCAACATCATCGACATGGATATCGCCGCCAGGCTGGGGCTGGAGAACAAGGGGGCGTCGCGCTCGGTCGATGGCAGCACCGGGCGGCCCGTGCCGGGGTTCGAGACCTTCATCACCAAGGCCAGCCTGGGCGGGGTGGCGATCCAGAATGCACGGGCCACGGCCATGGCCTTCAACCACGCCAATGAAGTCGCCATCATCGGCCCCAACAGCTTTCCCGGCCAGTATGTGGTGATGGATCTGGGCAAGAGCCGCCTGACCCTGTTCACGCCAGAAAACGCGCCCCAGGCGGGCGAAGCCGTTCCCTATCTGGGCGAAGGCGGCGCGGCCCTGCCGTCGCTGAACATAGAGCTGGAGGGCAGGGCGATCCCGGCCATTCTGGACACCGGCAACACCAGCGATTTCCTGTTGCCGCTCAGCCTGGCCAAGGGTCTGCCGCTGGAGGGCGAACTGGCCGTCATCGGCTACGCCACCTCCGCCGCCGGGGTTCAGGATGTCTATGAGGCGCGCCTGGGCGAAGACATAACCGTTGCAGGCGTCGTTTTCCATCGCCCAAAGATCCGCTTCATCGAAGGCGGCCGCCCCAACATCGGCATGCCGGTCCTACGCCAGCTGAAACTGATGTTCGACCCGGTGGAGCGCCGCACCTGGGTGATCGCACCGCCTGCGGCATGATTGCGCAGTCCGAGTAAGGATCCGCGACTTCAGCCTGTTGCGCTTTTCAGGCCCCGGTGTGGTCATATTCGCTCCCTCAAACTCAAGCTTGGCTTAACGCGTGTTCGCGCGCAGCCGGTGCGGTGTTTGAGGGAGTGTTCATGGTGCGGAATATCGGCTCACGTCTTGGCTTGGCGCTGGCGGTTGTATTGGCGTCTTCGGGGGCGGCATCGGCGCAGTCTCGACTGGATGCGGCGTCGGCCAATACGGTGTTCGAGCGCGCCCGGCTTCTGTGCGAAGCTGACGAGGGGCGGACCTGGGGTGTCAGTTTGTGCGGGCCGATACTGATCGCCGATCCTGCGACCCGCAGAGTGATGGCCAATGTGGATGGTCTGGAGACGCCGTTGGAGCGAACAGGCGCGGTGTTCGAGGGGCTGCTGCCGGACAATGTGCCCATTGCCAACACCGCTGTGCGTTGGAATGGTCGCGCCTGGACCATGTTGATGGCGCCCTTGCCTGACGATGAGACGGCCCTTTCCGTCCTGTTGATGCACGAGGCTTGGCACCGCATCCAGGACCAGATCGGTCTGGCGGCGAGCAATGCCGACCAACCCCAATTGGCGACGGAGGCGGGGCGTCTGTCCTTCCGGCTGGAGCTACGGGCCCTGTCCGCTGCGTTGACGGCGACAGATGCGCAGGCCCGGCGTCTGGCGGTCCGGGACGCCCTGACATTCCGGGCGTGGCGTCAGGCGCAGTTCCCCGAGGCGCAGGATGCCGAGAACATTATGGAGCGGCATGAGGGGCTGGCTGAATACACCGGGCGGCGGCTGTCGCGCGATGACGTCATGAGCCAGCATCTGGCCGAGCATCTGCGCCGAGGCGATGCTGTGCGCGAATACGCCCGCACCTTCGCCTATTATTCAGGGCCGGCTTACGGCGTCCTGCTGGACGGCGTCGCGCCCGACTGGCGGCAGACTTGGGATCGACATGCAGGCCTGCCGGAATTGCTGTCCCAGGCGCTTGCATTGTCTGTCACCTTTGATGATGCGGCTTTTGAGTTAAGTGCGGCGCGCTATGACGGATCAACCGTCCGCACCGAAGAGGCAGAGCGTGCCCAGGCACAGGCGGTGCGTATCGCCGCCTTGCGCGCAAAACTGGTGGATGGCCCCGTGCTGGCCACGCCCGCATCCGGCGCGAACTTCAGCTTCGACCCGAACCGGGTGACGCCATTCCCGCCCGAGGGCTCTGTCTATGGCCTGATCCGCGTGGCGGCGGACTGGGGTGTGTTGGAGGTTGAGCGAGATGGGCTGTTGTCGGCGGACTGGTCCCGGCTTTCGGTCGGCTATGTCGATGTCGCCCCAACCGAGAGCGGCTTGAAAGGGGAGGGTTGGACCCTGACGCTTAAGCCAGACTGGCAACTGGCGCCGGGTCGTCGCGATGGAGACTGGACGATCATTCGACGTCCCCTCTCCAATCCCTGAGTCGTCGGGTTGAAATACCTTGGGGTTGGAATATATACGACGCATACGAAACGTATATATTCAGGAGCGCCCGGTGGGGATCGTCAATATCGAGGATGAGCTGCACGAGCAGCTGCGGCGGGCCAGCAAGGCGTCGTACCGCTCGATCAACGCCCAGGCGGCTTTCTGGATCAGGATCGGCATGTTGTGCGAGACCAATCCGGGACTGACGTTCCAAGAGCTGGTGGCGCGGGAACTGAAGGCGGCGGGCGTGGACGTCGCCAGCACGCCGGTCGCGGCGGCATGATCAAGACGACGGAAGAACTGGCCCTGATGGCCGAGTCGGGGCGGCTTCTGGCCTCGGTCTTCACCCATCTGGACGGGCTGACGCTGGAGGGGATGACCACGCTCCAGATCAATGATCTGGTCGAGGCCTATATCGTCGATGAGCTGGAGTCGCGCCCCGCGTCCAAGGGCCAGTACGGCTATGGCTTCGTGCTGAACAGTTCGCGCAACCACGTCGTCTGCCACGGCGTGCCGTCAGCGGACGAGGTGCTGAAGGACGGCGACATCGTCAATCTGGACATCACCCTGGAGAAGGACGGCTTCATCGCCGATTCCAGCAAGACCTATCTGATCGGCAATGTCGGCCCGGCGGCGCGGCGTCTGGTCCGCACCACCTATGAGGCCATGTGGAAGGGCATCCGCACCGTGCGGCCCGGCGCGCGGCTGGGCGACATCGGCGCGGCCATCGAACGCCACGCCAAACAGGCCGGGTATTCGGTCGTGCGCGACTACTGCGGCCACGGCATCGGGCGCGAGATGCACGAAGATCCTCAGGTGCTGCATTTCGGCAAGGCGGGAACCGGCATGACTCTGCGTGAAGGCATGGTCTTCACTATCGAGCCGATGCTGAACCAGGGCACGCGCAAGGTCGACACGGAGGACGACGGCTGGACCGTGGTGACCGAAGACGGAAAACTGTCCGCCCAGTTCGAACATACCGTCGCCGTCACCCGCGACGGCGTGCGCGTCCTGACCCTGCGGCCGGACGAAGCCAAGGCCGGGCGGGCCTAGAGCGCTGCGTCAGCCACATACCGGGCAGGGGGCTTGCCCAGCGCGGATTTGAACATGGTGATGAAGGCGCTGACGGACTCATAGCCCAGGTCATAGGCGACGGTCTGGACCGAGGCGCCTTCGGACAGGCGTTGCAGGGCGATGATGATCTGCAGCTGCTGACGCCAGCGGCCAAAGCTCATGGCCGTCTTGCGCGCCACCAGACGCGACAGGGACCGTTCGCTCATCGCCACCCGCCGCGCCCATTCGGCCACTGGCGCGCGGTCGTGCGGGTTCTGGATCAGGGCGTTGGCGATGTGGCGCAGGGCCGGATCGTCGGGGATCGGCAGGTGCAGGGCGCTGACCGCCATGCCGCGCAACTCCTCCAGAAGCACCTGAACCATGCGATGCAGGTGGTCGCCGGGCTGATAGGGCGCGGCGGGCCGTTCGGCCAGATGCCGCACCAGCTCCACCACCAGGGGCGTCAGCGTCAGGCTGGCGCAGTGATCGGGCAGACCCCCGACCTGGGGGGCGATGAACAACAGGGCCACGCGGCCATTGGCGGTGATTTCATTGCTGTGGCGGATATGGCCGGGCACCCAGACCCCGCTGCCCGCCGGCACCATCCACAGGCCCGCCTCGGTGCGGCAGATCACGCCGCCCCGCAGGGTGACGACCAGCTGACCCTTGCGATGGACATGCATCGGCGCCTCGCGGTCATGCGCCGTCGCCTCCAGGTGCATGGCCGTCACCGGCAGGTTGGTTTCGTCGGGGTCGAACGGATGGGGCAAGTGCGATTGGCCGATTTCAGAAATTATCTGACTGAATAGCCAAATCCGGCAACCGCCGCCATTGCTATCTGGAGGGCGCACAGATTGGACCCCGCCATGCCTCAGCGTCACCGCCTCCATCCCGCCTGGATCATTTTGGGCGTTCTTCTTTTCGCCACCAATTTGAGAGGTCCGTTCACGGCGGTCGGGCCGGTGCTGGAGGTGATCCAGCAGGCGTTCCACATCGGGGCCGGGCAGGCGGGCCTGCTGATCACCCTGCCGCTGCTGACCTTCTGCGTGGTGTCGCCGTTTGCGGCCCTGCTGGCCAAGGAATATGGGCTGGAACGGGTGCTGTTCCTGGCCCTGATCGTGATGATGGTCGGCATTGGCGTGCGCTCCATCGGGCCGTTGTGGAGCCTTTATTTCGGCACCGCCGTGCTGGGGGCGGGCATCGCCATCGGCAACACCCTGGTGCCCAGCCTGCTGAAGCGGGACTTTCCCAACCAGATCGCGCGGCTGACGGCGGTTTACGCCATCACCATGGGCGTCGGCTCGGCGGTCGCCTCAGCGGTGGTCGCGCCTCTGGCGGCGGCCTACGACTGGCGGGTCGCGCTGGGCGTCTTCATCATCCTGCCGGTGGTCAGCGCCATCGCCTGGCTGCCGCAACTGCGCCGCCACTCCGCCCCCGCCGCCGGAACCGCCGAGCCCCTGCATTCCGGCAGCATCTGGCGTTCAGGTCTGGCGTGGCAGATCACCCTCTTCTTCGGCTGCACCTCCTTCACCTATTACGCCGTCGCCGCCTGGCTGCCGTCGATCCTGGTCAACCAGGGCTATTCGCCGATCGCCGCAGGCTCGCTGCATGGGGTGCTGCAACTGGCCACCGCTCTGCCGGGACTGCTGCTGCCGCCGCTGATCGGGCGGATGAAGGATCAGCGCGTCATCGCCGCCGGTCTGGGCGTGATGGGTCTGGCCGCCATTCTGGGCCTGTATCTGGCGCCGACCCTGGCGGTGGTGTGGATCGCCCTGTTCGGCGCAGGCATAGGCGGCGCCTTCATCCTGGCCCTGACCTTCATCGCGCTCCGGGCGCGCAACGCCCACCAGACGGCCCGTCTGTCCGGCATGGTTCAGGCGGTCGGCTATCTGATGTCGGCGACCGGCCCGGTGGCGGTCGGGGCCCTGCATGATGTGACGCACAGCTGGCTGGCGTCCTTCGTCGCCTGTGGCGTCCTGTGCGTGGCGATCATGATGCTGGGGCTGGGCGCGGGCCGGGCGCGCCATGTTTAGCGGCGCGGATGCGCCTTGATGAAGCCCGCCACGTCCTCGACCACCCCGGGCGCAAGGGGCAGGTCGGGGTTGGCGTAGGTGGCCATGTTCGCGGCGCGGTCGGCGGGGGCGATCTTCAGCAGGTGGTTGACCCCGTCCCACAGTTTCAGCGTCGCCTTCGGATCGGCGGCGGCCAGGGCGTTGGCGTCGGTGGTGGTGACCTGAATGTCGTTGGTCCCCTGGCCGATGAAGACCGGCCCGTCATAGGCGGCGATCAGGGCGGCGGGGTCCAGCGGCAGCCAGGAGATCAGATAGGGCTGGACCGACGGACGGAACAGGGCGGCCAAGGCCGGCGGGGTGTCTGCGACGGTGCGCCCGGCCTCCAGTTCGCTCAGAGCGGCGAAGGCCTGGGTCTTCAGCGGTTCCGGCAGGCCGCTCTCCAACTGCTCGCGCAGCACCACGCCCGCTGGGCGGCCCGCGCCGGACAGCAGGATCAGGCCGCACACCTTGTCATCCCCGCCCTCGACAGCCTTCAGCGCGACCAGCGCCCCTTCGCTATGGCCGATCAGCCAGGCGCAGGACTGGCCCGCGCGCGATGCGGCCTCTGCGGCCCAGGCGCGGGCGTCGGTGGAATAGTCGGTGAAGCGCAGGGCCGCCTCTTCGCCGCCCGCCGCCGCGCTCTGGGCGATGCCGCGCTTGTCGATGCGGACGGTGGCGATGCCTTGTTCCGCCAGCCCCTCGGCTAGCAGACGGTAGGTCGCGCCCCGGACGCCCATCGGGCTGTTTCCATCCCGGTCGGTGGGACCGGACCCAGGCAGGATGACCGCAACCGCGTTGGCGTTCTCAGGCGCCAAGAGCGTGCCGTGCAGGGGCGCAGGCTGGGCGGGCAGGGTGATTTCGGTGGAGACGGGCGCGCTGGTCAGGGCGGCGGCGAGGATCAGGCTCAACATGGTCGTTCTCCGTTCGCAAAGGGATCAGAAGGGCTGGCGGTCGGGATCGGTACGCCAGACGCGCCAGCTTTCGAAGACGGCGATCAGGCTGATGGCGATGACGCTGACAGTCAGGGCGATGACGCCGAGCGGCTGAGGTGCGATAGGGGCGGCGATCAGACCGCACAGGCCGATCAGGAAGAACAGTCTTCCCGCCAGACGATTGGACCGATCCCACGCCAGGCGGCTTTTGAACGCCCAGGGCGTGCGGACGCCGACGAAGGGATTGGGCGACGTCCGTCCGACAAATGCGCCGACACCCACGAAGACCAGCGACAAACCGCCCATCAGCATGCCGCCGCGCGCCTCCAGACCTGTCTGCCCCAGGCTTGTTTGCTCCAGGCTGGCCCAGGCGACGAGAACGCCGACTATGGTCAGGGTGAACAGGCCGATGCCTTGTCCGATCCTCAACGACCGCCTCTGCGACTGATCGTCTGTCGCCTCGGCCCGCATGGCGCCAAGACCCAGTCCGACGCACAGGATCAGTCCCAGCAGGGCTATGCCGCCCAGCGTCAGGGCCAGTTCGGTGCGGTCTGACCAGCGATCCGGCCGAAGATCCGGGCCGAAATGCACCGGGATCGGCGTTGTCGGGCCGTTCAATCCGACATGCAGGGCGAAGGCGCCTTGCAGCGTGAAGACCGCGACAGTCAGATAGTCCAGCAGCGACAGACGGTCCTTCATCCGCGGCTCCCTTCAGTCTTGGTCGTTGGGATGGGGGAGGGCTTTCCCGTGCCGGCGATGTCCATCAGAAAGGCCATGGCCTCTTCGACGGCCGAGATCTCCAGCCGGTAGCGGATGGTCTGGCCGTCGCGTTCGGGGCTGACCAGACCGGCTTCCTTCAGGGCGTTGAGATGGCCGGTGATGGTGGGCCAGCTCATGTCGAAGGCGGCGGCGATGTCGCCGGACGCCAACGGCCCGCTGCGCAGCATGGCGACGATGCGGCGTCGCACAGGATGGGACAGGGCCTTGAACAGGGTGTTCATAGGAGTATCCCTAATTAGGAATATTCCTAATTGCAAGGCGCAAGTCGGCGGTCAACCCTTCATCGTCATTCCGGGGCTGAGCAGAGCGAGGAACCCGGAACCCGGAACCCAGGGATACATATGCGCCGCTGACCGCATCTGACGTCGGAAATGCTTCTCTGGGTTCCGGGTTCGTCCTGAGGACGCCCCGGAATGACGACGAAGGGCGATCGGGTCAGGCCCGTTCGTTCAGATCAGATCGCGAAGCTGACGCCGCAGCCGCAGCTTGACGAGGCGTTCGGATTATTGACCACGAACTGGGCGCCCGCCAGTTCATCGACATAGGCGATCTGGGAATTCTTCAGGAAGGGCACGGACACCGGATCGATGACGGCGGTCTGGCCGTCGGCCTGAATATGCAGGTCGTCCTCCTCGGCCGTCTCGATCAGCTCGAACCGGTACTGGAAGCCTGAACAGCCCCCGCCATCGACGGCGACGCGCAGCAGCAGGGTCTTGCCCTCGGCGGCGCCCAGCTTGGCCAGGCGCTTGGCGGCGCTGGCGGCCAGGGTGATGCCCTCCGGTGCGCGCGTGGCGACGGAGAAGGCGGGTGTGGATGGTTCTGTGGATTGGACGGTGCTCACAGGTGTCTATATGAGGCGCGTGCGGGCGTTCGCAAAGGCCCGCCTGCTTCAAAGTTGATCCGTTGAGCCATTCAGACCGCGCGACCTACTCAGAACGCCCCGATCAGACCCTGGGCCGCCGCTTCTTCGAGCCGCCCAGCCGCACCCGAACACCCTTCGCCCGCGACCGCGACCGCATCATCCATGCGACGGCTTTCCGGCGCCTGAAGGAGAAGACCCAGGTCTTTGTCGCGCATGAGGGTGATCACTATCGCACCCGCCTGACCCATTCGCTGGAAGTGGCCCAGATCGCCCGGTCGCTGGCCCACGCCCTGCGGCTGGACGACGATCTGGCCGAAACCATCGCCCTGGCCCATGACCTGGGCCACCCGCCCTTCGCCCACGCGGGCGAGGATGAACTGGTGGTGCAGATGGCCGGCCACGGCGGTTTCGACCACAATGTCCAGAGCTTCCGCGTCATCACGGAGCTTGAGAACCGCTATCCGCAGTTCGACGGCCTGAACCTCAGCTGGGAGACGGTCGAGGGCGTCATCAAACACAATGGTCCGGTGTCGCACCGGCTGGACGAACCGGCCTGGTCGGTGGTGCGGCCCTACCGCACGGACGGTGAGGCGAACTGGGATCTGCGCCTGGGCACCTTCGCCTCCTTGGAGGCTCAGTGCGCAGCCATCGCCGACGACATCGCCTATAACAACCATGATGTGGACGACGGGGTGCAGGCGGGCCTGATCACCCTGGCCGATCTGGACCAGATCCCGATCATCGGTCCGATGCTGGCCTCGGTGCGGCGCGACTGGCCCGGCATCGACGAGCGGATGCTGCGGATCGAGGCCGTTCGGCGCATGATCGGCGTCATGGTCGAGGACGTGCTGGCCGAAACCGCGCGGCGTCTGGAAGAGGACCGCATCACCTCGACCGAGGATGTGCGCACGGCGCGCCGGACCATGGTGGACTTCTCACGCTCCATGCACGGCGATCTGGCGGTGCTGCGCAAGTTCCTGTTCGAGCGGATGTACCGCCACTACCGCGTCAACCGCACCCGCAGCCAGGCGCGCCGCGTCCTGTCGCAACTGTTCGAGCTGTTCATGGCCGAGCCGGAGGTGATGCCGCCGGAATGGGGCGTGCCCGCGCTGACCGACGACCGGACCCAGCGGGCGCGTGCGGTGTGCGACTATATCGCCGGGATGACCGACCGCTATGCGATAGAAGTCCACCAGAAATTGTTCAGCCTCGACCTTGCGCTTGATCTGTGATTCGAAAGAGCCGTGCGGGGGATTATGATTAAGGGCTGGCGTGTGTGATTCGCACCGCCGGACATACGGCGGAGCACGACCATGTCTTTTGACGACGACAACAAACCGGGCCGGGGCGCCTATACGCCGCCGACGGACGACGACCTGCCGTTCCGCCGCAACTCCTATGATCCGCGCAGCGGCCGCAACGTCGGCTCGGGCGGGGGCAAGGCGCCGCCGGTGACCCTGATCGTCAGCGCGGCGGTTCTGCTGCTGCTGATCGTCGCCGTGATCTTCTTCTATCGGTCGGGCATGCGCGCCTCCAACGACGCGCCGCCGGCTGTCGGCCAGCCCGTCGGCGAACTGAAGACGCCCGCGCCCATCGACGCCCAGCCCATCGACCCTGCCGCCGGCATCCGCGTCTATCGTGACGAGACGGAATCGACCGACGCGCCCGTCACCTTCACCCCGCCGCCTGAGGCGCCCGCGCCGCGTCCCGCCGCGCCGCCGCCCGTCGCCCCGACCGGCCAGGGCCTGACGCCAGCCGCTCCTGCGCCCGCCGCACCGGCTCCGCGTCCGGCCCCCGCGCCCGTCGCCGCCCCTGCGCCCAAGGCGGCGCCCGCACCGACGCCTGCGCCCGCTCCGACACCCGCGCCTGCGGCTGCGACCGGGTCGTCCGGCGTCCAGATCGGCGCCTTCTCCTCGACCGAGATCGCGGACCGCGAATACGCCGCCGTCGCCGGTCGCTTCGGCCAGTACGCGTCGGGCGCCCAGAAACGCGTGACGGAGGTGACCTCGTCCAACGGTTCGACCCTGTACCGCACCACCTTCTCGGGCCTGTCGCGTGAACGCGCGGTCGCCTTCTGCAATGCGCTGAAGGCCGCCGGTCGGGACTGCATCGTTCGGTGACATCGGCAGCGATCTACGGCTGCGCCGGTCATCGGCTGACGGAGGACGAACGCGCCTTCTTCGCCAAGGCGCGGCCGTGGGGCTTCATCCTGTTCCGGCGCAACATCGACACGCCGGAACAGGTGCGGGCGCTGACGGATGAACTGCGCGCCGCGATCGGCGACCCGGATGCGCCAATCCTGATCGACCAGGAGGGCGGACGGGTCCAGCGGATGGGGCCGCCGCACTGGCCCAAATACCCGCCCGGCGACGCCTATCTTAAGTCAACCAACGACCCGCAGGACGCGCGCGATCTGGTGCGTCTGGGCGCGCGGTTGATCGCCCATGACTTGCGCGAGGTCGGGATCAACGTCGATCTGGCGCCGGTGCTGGACGTGCCGGTTCCGGGATCTCACGACATCGTCGGCGACCGCGCCTATGGCCAGGACCCGCAGACCGTGGCCCTGCTGGGACGGGCGGCGGCGGAAGGCCTGCTGGCGGGCGGAGTGCTGCCCTGCATCAAGCACATGCCGGGCCATGGCCGCGCCTTTGCCGACAGCCACAAGGATCTGCCCACCGTCCAGGTCGATTTCGAGACCTTGAACGCCTGGGACTTCGCCCCGTTCAAGTCGCTGTCCGATATGCCCCTGGCCATGACGGCGCACATCGTCTTCACCGCCGTTGACAAAAAACGTCCCGCCACCCAGTCGAAAAAAGCCGTGCGCCTGATGCGTGAGCATCTGGGCTTTTCGGGTCTGATCCTGACCGACGACCTGTCGATGCAGGCGTTGAAAGGATCGCTGGGTGAACGGGCGAATCAATCATTGATTGCTGGCTGCGACGTAGTCTTGCACTGCAATGGCGTCCTGTCGGAGATGCAGGAGGTCGCTGATGCGGTCGGCAAGCTGAAGGGCAGGGCCAAGGCTCGCGCCGAGGCGGCGCTTGCCCGCATCGTCCGCACGCCCGAACCGCTGGACGCCCCGGCGGCGCAGGCGCGCTTCTTCCAGTCGCTGGGCGGCAGGCTGGAGGCGAAGAAGGGGCCGGATGTGGGGGAGGCGCAGGCCTAGTCCCGCATGACCGAGTCCTTCCAGCCCAATCTGGATTTCAACGCGGAGGAGGTCGAGGACCGCGAGGCCTTCGTCGTCGATCTGGACGGCTATGAAGGGCCGCTGCACGTTCTTCTGGCCCTGGCGCGGACGCAGAAGGTCGATCTGCTGAAACTGTCGATCACCCAGCTGGCGGAACAGTATCTGGCCTTCGTGCATGAGGCGCGGCGTCGCAACTTCGCCCTGGCGGCGGACTATCTGGTGATGGCTTCGTGGCTGGCCTACCTGAAATCACGCCTGCTGCTGCCCCGCACCGAAAAGACCAAGGGCGAGGAGCCGCCTGCCGAAGAAATGGCCGCCGCCCTGGCCTTCCGCTTGCAGAAGCTGGAGGCCATGCGCCGCGCGGTCGAACAGCTGATGGCTCGGCCCCAGCTGAAGCGCGACGTCTTCACGCGCGGCGATCCCGAGGCGACGGTGATCGTGCCGTCCGACCGCATCGACGCCAGCCTGTATGAGTTGATGAGCGCCTATGTGGTTCAGCGCCGCCGTGAAGAGGCGCGCCGCTACGCGCCCGGCCAGCGGGTGGAGGCCTTCCAGCTGGAGGCCGCGCGCGACTGGCTGCGCGAGATCATGCCCAAACTGGCCGACTGGACCCCGCTGGAGCGCGTCGCTCCGGTCCGAGAGGATGAGGACGGACCCAGTCAGGCCAGCTATACCGCCTCCACGCTGTCGGCCAGTCTGGAGCTGGTGAAGGAGGGGGCCATGGACATTCGCCAGGCGCAGGCCTTCGCCGAGCTGTTTCTGAAACGACGTGGAAACGGCCAGCCGCTGGAGCTGACGCCGTGAGCGACCTGTCCTTCCAACCCGACGAGGCCGAGATCGAACGCCGGGTCGAGGCCCTGTTGTTCGCCGCCGCCGGCCCCCTGACCGCCGCCGAGATCGCCGCCCGCCTGCCTCACGACTGCAACGTCGCCCGCGCCATCGCCGGTCTTCGCGCCCGATACGAGGGGCGCGGGGTGGAACTGGAGTGCGTCGCCGACCGCTGGCGGTTCCGCACCGCGCCGGACCTGGCCTTCATGATGACGCAGGAGCGCGAGGAGCCCCGTCGTCTGTCCAAGGCCGCCCTGGAGACCCTGGCCATCATCGCCTACCACCAGCCCGTCACCCGCGCCGAGATCGAGAGCGTGCGCGGCGTCACCATCTCCAAGGGCACGCTGGATCTGTTGCTGGAGATGGGCTTCGTGCGGCTGCGGGGACGCAGGCGCACGCCGGGCCGCCCGGTCACCTATGCGACGACGGATCGCTTCCTGGAGCATTTCGGCCTGGCCACCCTGTATGATCTGCCGGGCGTGCAGGAGATGAAGGCGGCGGGCCTGCTGGACCTGTCCCTGCCGGTCGGGTTCGAAGTTCCCGACCCCACCAGAGCCTCCGAGGCCGACGACGAGGACGGCAGCCTGCCTCTGGAAGACGACACGCCCGAGTTCGCCCAGGATTTTGTCGCCGAAGACCGCTGAAACGCCCGCCGTTCATCTTGTCTTATCGGACATCGGCTAGGGGCGTCCGACAATGGGCAGGGTTTCAGTAAAGTCGAGCGGGCGCGCGTGGGGCGCCTTCAGGATCGCGGTGATCCTGATTGTATCGACCGCGATCGGCATGGTCGCCATTCTGGGCGTGGTCAGTCAGGGCATCGACGCCCATCAGCGCGTCAAGGAAGAGAACCTGGTCAAGCTGCGTCTGGGACGGGCGCTGGAGATCATCGGCGAAGACCTGACGACCGCCTCAACCTGGAACGAGGCCGTGGACCATATGGCCGTGGGCGACGACGTCTGGTTCGATCGCTTCCTCGGCGCCTTCTATGAGGCCCAGCACAGCCATCTGGCGACCCTGGGCTACGACAGCGCGGGCCGCCTTTTCCGCATCAGCAAGGACGGGGCCCCTGCGGGCGCCAGCAGCGATGACCCCTTCGCCCGCGCCGCACGCCCGCTGGTCGATCAGGTTCGTGCGGACGCGGCAGGGCGTGACGCCTCGACAGTGGCCATGGGCGCGGTCCGGCTGAAGTCGGCCTTCGTGCGGATCGACGGGACGGTCTATCTGCTGGGCGTCTCGACCGTGGTGCGCCACACGGCGGACGGGCCGGTTCCCGCCGCTGATCCCGTGGTGGCGTCGTTCAAGGCCTTCCCCGCCGAAATCGCGCCGCTGAAGACGCGATTCTCGCTGGAGGACGTGCAGTTCCAGCCCGGCGACGCCCCGACGCCGCACGGCATGGCCGGGGTTGAGGTGCGCGACGGACAGGGCCAGTTGTTGGGCAAGGTGATCTGGAAGCCGGAGCGTCCGGGCTACCAGATCCTGACCCAGGCTGGATCGCTGATGCTGTTGCTGCTGGCGGTGATGATCGTCGGCGGCGCGGTGCTGTTGGGGCGGATGGTCAGCGACGTGCGGCGTCTGCGGGCGTCAGAGGCGGCGCTGTCGGCGGCGCTGGAGCGGGCCGAGGCGGCCAATGCGGCCAAGACGCGCTTCCTGTCCAACATCAGCCACGAACTGCGCACGCCCCTGAACGGGGTTCTGGGCATGGCCGAGGTGATCGGCGCCGATCTGGTCACCCCGCAACAGCGCGACCGGCTGGATATCCTGAAGGCGTCGGGCCAGCAGCAGTTGCGCCTGATCGAGGAGTTGCTGGACGTGGTGCGCCTGCGCGACGGGGCGGTGACGCTGGAGACGCGGCCTTTCCGGCCGGAAAACCTGCTGCGTCGTCTGGCTTCCGACTATCGCGGGGCGGCGGGCGCCAAGGGGCTCAAGCTGAAGATCGAGGCGGCCAAGGGCGAATGGATGGGCGACGCCATCCATGTCGAGAAACTGCTGGCGGCCCTGACCGACAACGCCATCCGCTTCACCAGCAAGGGCGGCGTGACGCTGCGGGCGATCGGCGGCGACGGTCTGGTGCTGGAGGTTCAGGACACGGGGCCTGGCATGGCCGCCGCAGAGGTCGAACGCCTGTTCGAAGCTTTCACCCAGGGCGACGACAGCAACACCCGCAGCGCCGACGGTCTTGGCCTGGGCCTGACCGCCGCCCACGGTCTGGCGGCCCTGATGGGCGGTCGGATCGAGGTGACCAGCACGCCGGGGCAGGGCAGCCTTTTCCGCGTGATCCTGCCCCTTCAGCCCGTGACGGTCAGGCCGTCAACAGACGCGGCAGTTTGAAGGTCACCGTCTCGCGCGCGCCGCCGTCTTCGGTGACCGTGGCGTCGAAGCGGGCGCGGATGGCGTCAACCAGGGCCTCGATCAGCGGTTCGGGGGCCGATGCCCCTGCGGTGACCCCGACCGTCTGAACCCCGTCGAACCAGCTCCAATCCACCTGAGAGGCGTCATCGACCAGATAGGCGGCGTGGGCGCCCGCGCGCACCGCCACCTCGACCAGCCGGGCCGAGTTGGACGAGTTCTTGGATCCGACCACTAGCACCAGCTGGCACCCTTCGCCCAGGGTCTTCACCGCCTCCTGCCGATTGGTGGTGGCGTAGCAGATGTCTTCCTTGTGCGGATCGGGCAGTTCGGGGAAGCGGCGTTTCAGAACCTTCAGAATGCCCGCCGTGTCGTCCACCGACAGGGTGGTCTGGGTCGCATAGGCCAGCGGCGCGTCGCCGGGACGTTCAAAGGCTTCGGCGTCGGCCTCGGTCTCGACCAGGCTGATGGCGCCTTCGGGCAACTGGCCCATGGTGCCGATCACTTCAGGGTGGCCCGCGTGGCCGATCAGGATGATGTGGCGGCCCGCATTATGGTGGCGCTCGGCCTCGACGTGGACTTTCGACACCAGCGGGCAGGTGGCGTCTAGGAACAGCAGTTCGCGCGCGCGGGCGTTGGCGGGCACGGACTTGGGCACGCCGTGGGCCGAAAACACGACCGGGCGGTCGTCGGGGCATTCGTCCAGCTCCTTGACGAAGACCGCGCCCATCGCCTTCAGCCGCTCGACGACGTGGCGATTGTGCACGATCTCATGGCGCACATAGACCGGAGCGCCGAATCTCTCGATCGCCCGCTCAACGATCTGGATCGCCCGATCCACCCCGGCGCAAAAGCCGCGCGGCGTCGCCAGACGGACGGAAATGGGGCGCAACGGCGAAGCTGGGGGAGGGACGTGGGCGTTCATGCCCGGAACCTAGTCGTTCGTGGTCGTTATCGCCATCTGGACAAGGGCTTGCGCACAACAGATTCTACCGCCTGAAAGAGCGGCGCATCGTCACGGCTTGTCCACAGTCGACGAAAGTCGAACTTCTACAAAGGTTTAGGTGATGTTCACGACGCCTTGACCTAGCAGCCGCTCACGATTAGTTTCCGCGCCGAATTCAGACCCCGTCGCGGCTCAGCCGGGACGCTGAGCAACAAACCCATGACCACCCCGACGGAATCGCGTGAAGAGGCGATCAAACGCCTCAACAAACGTGCATCCGACTTGGCGGAGGCCACGGCTACGAAGACGTCTGAAGCCCTCTCGGCCCAGGCGGTTTCCAGTCAGGCCTATAAGATCATCGCCGAATTGCTCGGCGGCGTCTTTCTGGGCTTGGGGCTGGGTTTCGGAGCGGACCGACTGTTCGGGACCAATCCGTGGGGGCTGATCAGCGGTGTCCTTCTGGGCTTCGCATTGTCGATTTACATGGCGCGCCGCACGGCCAACCGGCTGATGGCGCAAGCGAAGGCGAGCGGGCTCGAAGAGAAATCGATCCCATTCGACGACGAGGAAGACGAGGACCGATAGGCTTATGGCCGATCCGATTCATCAGTTTCAGATTCAAAAGGTCGTCGACCTCGGCGCCGTGAATCTGCCCGTGTTCGGTCATACCGAACTGGCGATCACGAACTCGCACATCGCGATGACGGCTGCCTTTGTGGCCATTGTCCTGTTCCTGCAGTTCGTGACGTCGGGCGCCAAGGTGGTGCCGGGGCGTCTGCAGACGGCGGGTGAAAGCCTGTTCGACATGATCGACGGCGTGACCGATTCGATCATCGGTCATGACGGCCGCAAGTATTTCCCGTTCGTCTTCACCCTGTTCCTGCTGGTGCTGGCGATGAACCTGCTGGGGATGTTCCTCAGCTTCACCCCGACGTCGCAGCTGGCCGTCACGGTCACCTTCGCGGCCCTGACCATCCTGCTGGTCATCGGCGTGGGCTTCATCAAGAACGGCCTGGGCTTCTTCAAGCTGTTCTGGCCGATGAGCGCGCCTCTGATCCTGCGTCCGGTCGTCGGCGCTATCGAGTTCCTGTCCTTCCTGCTGCGTCCGGTCACCCTGGCCCTTCGTCTGTTCGGCAACATGCTGGGCGGCCACGTGGCGCTGAAGATCTTCGCCGGCTTCGTCGTCGCCCTGGGCGCTGGCGCCTTCGTCGGCGAGGGCCTGGGCATCTGGGGCCTGCCGGTCGCCGCCCTGTCGATGGTCGGCGTCGTGGCCATCACCGCTCTCGAATTCCTCGTCGCCTTCCTGCAGGCGTTCGTGTTCGCCGTTCTGGCCAGCATCTACCTCAATGATGTGGTCAACCTGGGTGAAGGCCACTAAGGCCGGACCTCAGTCCGAACTCTCTGTTTTCAACCAACCTGACTTAAACAAGGATACTCACCATGGAAGCTGAAGCCGCCAAGTACATCGGCGCCGGCCTGGCCACCCTCGGCATGATCGGTTCGGCCATCGGCGTGGGCAACATCTTCGCCAACTTCCTGAACGGCGCCCTGCGCAACCCGTCGGCCGCTGGCTCGCAAGTCGGCAACCTGTTCGTGGGCGCGGCTCTGGCCGAAGCTCTGGGCATCCTGGCCTTCGTGCTCGGCATCCTGATCCTGAACTCCTAATCCATTTAGGATTCAGGGCGGCGGCGGTCTCTCGCTGAGGTCGCCGCCGCCTTTCTGCATTTACGAACGAACGGACACCATGGCCGCTCCCAATCCTCACGACACGCACGCCACGACCGAGGCTGAAGGCCACGGCAGCGGCGGTCTGCCCCAGTTCCAGACTGAGCACTGGGCCGGTCAGATCGGCTATCTGCTGGTCCTGTTCTTCGTCCTCTATATCCTGATCGCCAAGGTCTTCGGCCCGCGCCTGCGTCGCGTGATGGACGAGCGCCGCGATACGATTTCCAGCGCCGTCGCCACGGCCCGCCAGGTCCAGACCGAAGCCGCCGAACAGGCTGCTGCGGCCAAGGCCGAGGTCGACAAGGCCCGCGCCGACGCCCGCGCCACCGCCGCCGCCGCCAAGGCGCGCGTCACGGAAGAAGCCAACGCCCGTCAGGCGGCGGAAGAAGCCGTCGTCAACGCCCGCATAGCCGAGGCGGAAGCCTCGATCGGCAAGACGCGCGACGCCGCCATGGCCAATGTCTCGACCATCGCTGCGGACACCACCGCCGCCATCGTCGAGCGTCTGACCGGCAAGACCGCAACGGCTGCTGAACTGACCGCCGCCAAGGGAGCCGCCTGATGAACCTGATCTTCGAACCCGGCATCTGGAGCTTCGCCAACCCGGAGATCTGGGTCGGCATCGGCCTGCTGATCTTCTTCGGCATCCTGATTGCAGCCGGCGTGCCCAAGCTGGTCGGCAGTCAACTGGACGCCAAGGCCGCCAAGATCCAGGACGACCTGGACGAAGCCGCCCGCCTGCGCGCCGAAGCCGAAGCCCTGCTGGCCCAGATCCGCAAGGAGAAGGTCGAGGCTGAAGCCCAGGCCGCCGACATGATGGCCGCCGCCGAAGCCGACGCCCGCCGTCTGGAAGTCGAGGCCAAGGCCAAGCTGGAAGAGACCCTGGCCCGTCGTCAGAAGATGGCCGAGACCCGCATCGCCCAGGCAGAAGCCCAGGCTGCTGCTGAAGTGAAGGCCGCTGCTGTCGATCTGTCCGCCAAGGCTGCGGAACAGATTCTGGCCGCCCGTTTGTCGGGTCAGTCCAAGGACCCGCTGCTGGACGCCGCCATCGCTCAGATCGGCGACCGCCTGAACTGATCGCGACGCGCAAGCATCGAACGAAAAAAAAGGGCCCCGGCGTCGCTGTCGGGGCCCTTTTCTTATGTCTGACGGATCAGGTCAGTGGGCGTGTGCGCCGCCGATGACCGTGGCGCCGCGCTTTTCACGCGCGACGAGCCGGGCATAGACATTGCCCAGCACGATCCCGAACACCGCATGGGTGATCAGCAGCCAGGCGATGGTGCCGAACCCTGATCCCGCGGTGAAGGTGCGGTAGTCGCCGAACATCATCACGCCCAGCATCATCAGAACCCAGGCGCCGACGGCGAAGACGATGCCCTTGGTTTCGGGCGTGTCCGTCGGCAGACGGGGGCACAGCACCCCGAACAGCGGACCCAGGATGAAGATGCCGCTGAAGACGTGGATGGCCCAGCCGACGGCCAGGTTGCCCGGCATGCCGATCATGCTGGCGATGACCCCCTGGAAGGGATCAAACCAGTTGAGGAACATGTTCGGGATCTCAAGCAAGGATACGGCGATGGTCGCGACGACGCCCGCGATCAGGCCTTTTTTTACGCGTGACATCATGACCTTCGCGCCTCCCAACGCATGTTTCGGTTCACTGATAACGCGCGCACAGGATACGCCGGGTTGGGAGGCCCCGCGTTCACGTTCTTGTGGTTAGCGGTTGCAGCAACGCAACTGCGAGATGTCGAGGTAACTAGCGGAACAGCTTACGGAAATACCGACGCAGGCCCTTACGCGCGCGCATCAGACGACGACGCGGGCGTTTCAGCACCACCTTCTCGGCCCGCAGCGCCTGTTGCCAGAAGACCGGCGCGATCTCCGGCTTCTTCCGCATCAGACGACGGAAGGGATAGACCCATTTCGGCCTGGCGTACTGGGCGCGGATGAACTGCCGCTTGGCCCAATAGGACGACTTCAGGATCAGCATCAGGCCGACCGCGATGACGGGGATGCCGCCGGGGCCGGGCAGGGGCGCGATCAGGATGCCCAGCAGTACCACAAACAGCCCGCCCACCATCAGCGCCCAGCGCTTCACGACGCGCAGTGTGCGGCTGCGTGTTGCGGTCTGCGGGTGGATGAGAGCGGGTGCGTAGGTCACAGGTGCGCCAGATGGGGAGGAGAAGGCCGTATGACAACGACCGCCACGGCCGCGCGATCCCTCGTCGGGAAAGGAAAGGCGCACCGTGGCGGGGTTGCCACAAGTCCTTAACAACGCGGGCGAATGGCCGATCCAAGGCGCCAGGATGAAGTCTTGGTCATGAAAGCCGCGGCGGAACGCCTCAGCCGTAGCACACGCCTGCCAGCCGCTCGGATTCCGTCCAGAGACGTCGGGCGACATCGGCGTCGCGGGCTTGGGGCTTGATGACGGCGCGACCGGGCGGCCCCTTCATCTCCTGAAACCCCAGCGGCCCGTAATAGGCGCCCGGCGTCGCATCCGGCAGGGTCGCCGCCATCAGGATGGGCAGGGCGCCGTCGGCGGCCGAATGGCTCAGCACGCCCCCGATCAACCGTGCGCCCCGGGCGAACAGGCTGGGGCGGCTGTCGCCATGGCCATTGGCGATCAGGTCGGTGCGGGCGAACCCCGGATGGGCCGCGACGCTGGTCAGGCCCCAGCCCTGGACGTCGCTGCGGCGTTGCAGCTCCAGCGCGAACATCAGCATGGCCAGCTTGGACTGCTGATAGACGGGCCAGGCGCCGTATCCGTTCTGGTAGTTCAGGTCGTCAAGTCGGATGCGGCCGCCCCGGTGCGCGATGCTGGATAGCTGCACCACCCGCGCCCTGGCCGCGCTCAGCAGCGGCAGCAGACGTCCGGTCAGGGCGAAGTGCGACAGATAGTTGGTTCCCAACTGCATCTCCAACCCATCGGCCGTCGTCTGGCGCTTCGGCAGGGCCATGATCCCGGCGTTGTTGATCAGGATGTCGATGGGCCGACCATCCGCCAGATGACGGCCTGCAAAGGCCTCGACCGAGGACAGATTGCCCAGGTCCAGCAGGTCGAAACGGACATTGGCCCCGGCGTGGCGCTCACGGATCAAGCGCTCGGCCTCGGCGCCCTTTGCGGGATTTCGCGCCGCCAGCACGACCTCTGCGCCCTTGCCCGCCAGCACCAGCGCCGTCTCCAGCCCCAGACCGCCGGTCGCGCCGGTGATGATGGCTAGCTTGCCCGTCTGATCGGGAATGTCGTGGGTGGTCCAGTTGGTCATGGGGTAACCTAGACCCGAAACGACGAAAAGCGTCGCACAAACGAAAACAGCGCCCGCCCCGGCGAGAGGACGAGCGCCGCTTCATGCCGTTCAGACCTTTCAGGCCGTCAGGCCGCCTGGTTGGAGCCTTCCGGGGCCGACCAGCGCAGCACCGGCGAGCGGGCGGCGCGGGTTTCGTCCAGGCGCTTCAGCGGCGCATGGAAGGGCGCGCCCTTGAAGCGGTCTACGTCCCCGGCTTTCGCCGCCTCAGCCAGCAGGCGCATGACGTGGATGAAGCGGTCCAGTTCGGCCTTGGACTCGGTCTCCGTCGGCTCGATCAGCATGGCGCCGTGGACGACCAGCGGGAAATACATGGTCATCGGGTGGAAGCCCTCGTCGATCATCGCCTTGGCGAAGTCGAGCGTGGTGATGTCCGTGCCCTTCAGCCATTCGTCGTCGAACAGGGCCTCGTGCATGCACGGGCCGTCGGGGAAGGCCGGGCTCATCAGGTCCTGCAGGCGGGCCTTGATGTAGTTGGCGTTCAGTACGGCGTCCTCAGCCACCTGACGCAGGCCGTCAGAGCCGTGCGACATCATGTAGGACAGGGCGCGCACATACATGCCCATCTGACCCTGGAAGGCGCACAGGCGGCCAAAGGCCTGTTCCGCCTCGTCTTCCTCGCGCTCGATCAGACGATAGCCGTTGTCGTCATGCACCACCCAGGGGGCAGGGGCGAAGGCGGCCAGGGCCTCTGACAGCACCACCGGACCCGCGCCGGGACCGCCGCCGCCGTGCGGCGTCGAGAAGGTCTTGTGCAGGTTGATGTGCATGGCGTCGACGCCCAGGTCGCCGGGGCGGACCCGGCCGACGATGGCGTTGAAGTTTGCGCCGTCGCAGTAGAAATAGGCGCCCGCCTCATGCGTCAGGCGCGCGATCTCGATGATGTCACGCTCGAACAGGCCGCAGGTGTTGGGGTTGGTCACCATGATGGCGGCGACGTCAGGACCCAGCTTGGAAGCCAGATCGGCGACGTCCACGCGGCCGTCCTCGGTCTGGGCGACCTCGACGACGGAATAGCCGACGAAGGCGGCGGTGGCCGGGTTGGTGCCGTGGGCGGATGTCGGGACCAGAACCTTGCGGCGCTGTTCATGCTCGCCCTTGGCCTCATGGGCGGCGCGGATGGCCATCAGGCCGCACAGTTCGCCATGCGCGCCCGCCTTGGGCGACAGGGCGACCGCGGGCATTCCGGTCAGGGTCTTCAGCCAGTGGGCCAGCGTGTCCATCAGCTCCAGCGCGCCCTGAACCGTCGAAATCGGCTGCAGGGGGTGGATGTCCGAGAAACCGGCCAGACGCGCCATCTTCTCGTTCAGGCGCGGGTTGTGCTTCATCGTGCACGACCCCAGCGGATAGATGGCCAGGTCGATGGCGTGGTTCTTCTGGCTCAGGCGCACGTAGTGGCGCATGGCCTCGGGCTCGGACAGGCCGGGCAGGCCGATCGGATCCTTGCGGACCAGGTCGCCCAGGTCCGACGCATCGGTCTTGGGTTCCGGCAGATCGACGCCGGTCTTGCCCCAGCCGTCGCCCTCAAAGATCAGGGCTTCGTTCTGCAACAGGCCGCGACCGCCGGTCAGGGTGGCGGGCTTGGAATCGACCTGGTTCGGGGCGGTCGGGCGGCCGACAGTGTTCATCGTGCTCATTGTTCTGTCTCCGCTCAGGCCGCCAGCACCGTGGCGAGTGCTTTCGCCAGGAACTTGATGTCATGATCCAGGGTGGTCTCGGTCGCGGCGACCAGCAGGACATCGTCCAGCCCCGCGTCGGGCGCCAGACGGCTGTAGGGGACGCCCGCCAGCACATGATGCCCGGCTAAGGTATCCACCACCTCGGCGGCCTTCTTGCCCTTGGGCAGACGGATGGCGAACTCGTTGAAGAAGCGCGGGGTCAGCACCTCCACGCCGGGAATGGCGGCCAGGGCGTCGCGGGTGGCGACGGCCTTCTCGTGGTTCAGCAGGGCCAGCTTGCGCAGGCCCGTCTCGCCCAGCAGGCTCATGTGGATGGTGAAGGCCAGGGTGCAGAGGCCCGAGTTGGTGCAGATGTTCGACGTGGCCTTGTCGCGGCGGATGTGCTGTTCGCGCGTCGACAGAGTCAGGACGAACCCCCGCTCGCCGTCGGCGTCCACGGTCTCGCCGGTCAGGCGGCCCGGCATCTGGCGGATCAGCTTCTCGCGCGTGGCGAACAGGCCGACATAGGGACCGCCGAAGTTCAGGGCGTTGCCGATCGACTGGCCTTCGGCCGCGACGATGTCGGCGCCCATTTCACCGGGCGACTTCAGCAGACCCATCGACACGGCTTCGGTCACCACGACGATCAGCAGGGCGCCCGCGGCGTGGGCGGCCTCGGCGATCTTGGTCACGTCGGTGGCGGTGCCGAAGACGTTGGGGGTCTGGACGACGACGCAGGCGGTGTCCGGACCGATCTGGTCGATGACGGCGGCTTCGGCGTCGAACGCCGGGGCCAACACCTGCGTTTCCACGCCCACGGCATGAACCACGGTCTCGGTCGCCTTGACGTAGTGGGGGTGGACGCCGCCCGAGATCACCGCCTTGTTGCGGCGGGTCACGCGCGTCGCCATCAGCACGCCCTCGGCCATGGCGGTCGAGCCGTCATAGAGGGATGCGTTGGCGACCGGCATCCCGGTCAGGTTCGCGACCTGGGTCTGGAACTCGTACAGGTACTGCAGCGTGCCCTGCGCGATTTCCGGCTGATAGGGGGTGTAGCTGGTCAGGAACTCCGACCGCTGGATCACGTGATCGACCGTGGCCGGGACGTGGTGCTTGTAGGCCCCTGCGCCGCAGAAGAAGGGCACGGCGCCGGCGGTCGCATTCTTGGCGGCCATGGCGGACAAGGCGCGCTCGACCTCCAGTTCGCCCGCGACGCGGGGCAGGTCCACAGGCCCGTCCAGACGCGCGCTCTCGGGCACGTCGACAAACAGGTCGTCGATGGATTTCGCGCCGATGGCGGCGAGCATCGCCGTGCGGTCGTCGGGCGTCAGGGGGAGGTAGCGCATCTAGACAGCTTTTCCGAAAAGGAAGTCAGTGATTGAAAAACCCGGCTTGGCTCTGGCTGGGGTGCGTGAAGGCGAGGATTGAGAACGGCGCGTGGTGTCGCCTCGGTTGCTTTGAAGCCCCTTCAACAGGTCGGTGAGCGCCGCGGCGTCCTCGACCTCCAGAAGTTCGACTTCGTACATCAGGGGCGTGCGGGGCTCGCCCACATTGCCTGCTGCCCGAGCGAACAGACGCCCCCCGGGGCCGTCCAGCATGAAACTGCTGGTGCGTCGCAGGATGGCAAGAAGCGCCGTTGCTATCTCGGGGGTCAGAACGGGGTATTCCGCCAGCATGCCGTCCGGCGCATCTTCACCGAAGAGATAGATGAGCGCGCCGTCGGTCAGCCGGACTTCAGCCTCCAGCCCGGTCCGCTCCGCCCCGCAGTCGGCCAGCGCCGCCTCGACCAACTGGCTCAGGCCAGGTTGGGAAGGCGTTGTGGTCGCGTGGGTGAAGCAGACCGTAAACACGGCTTAAAGCGTCGCCAGGAAGGCGTCGTAGGCGGCCTGGTCCATCAGGCCGTCCAGCTGCGAGGCGTCCGAGATCTTGATCTTGGCGAACCAGCCATCGGCTTCCGGGGCGGCGTTGACGGTTTCCGGGGCGGTCGACAGCACGTCGTTGGCCTCGACCACTTCGCCCGAGACGGGGGCATAGACGTCCGACGCCGCCTTGACGCTTTCGACCACGGCGAAGCTGTCGCCCTTGGCGAAGGTCTTGCCGACTTCCGGCACCTCGACGAACACCACGTCGCCCAGGGCCTCAGCCGCGTGCTTGGAAATGCCGACGGTGGCGATGTCGCCGTCGACGCTGACCCACTCGTGATCCTTGGTGAAATGCATCTTGCTTCTCCTAAAGCCGTCATCCTCGGGCCTGACCCGAGGATCGGATGTTGTGCTGTCCGTGCGCCGATGTCTTCGCACGAGCGGTTGATCGCCCGGCCCTCGGGTCAAGCCCGAGGGTGACGGACAGAGAGGGTTACGCCTTCGGCTTGCGGTAATATCGTTGCGCCACGAACGGCATGGCGATGACTTCGGCGGCGGCGGGCTTGCCGCGAACCAGAACCTTCAGTTCCGTGCCCAGTTCCGCGAAGGCGGGGGGCACGAAGCCCATGGCGATGTTCTTGCCCAGGCTGGGGGAGGGGCCGCCCGAGGTGACCTTGCCGATGATGTTTCCGTCGGCGTCGGCGATCTCGGCGCCTTCGCGGGCCGGGGCGCCTTCCTTGACCTGCAGGCCGACGCGGACGCGCGACGGACCCTCGGCCAACTGCTTCAGGATGATGTCGGCGCCGTTGAAGTCGGCGCGTTCCTTGCGCGACTTGGACAGGGCGAAGGTCAGGGCGCCTTCGACCGGCGTGGTCGCGGCGTCGATGTCGTGGCCATGCAGCGGCAGGCCGGATTCGAGACGAAGGCTGTCGCGGGCGCCCAGGCCGATCGGCTTGACGCGGGCGTCTTCCAGCAGGGTGTTCCAGATGCGCTCGGCCTGGTCCGCTGGGACCGAAATCTCATAGCCGTCCTCGCCGGTGTAGCCCGAGCGAGAGATGTAAGCGTCGACGCCGAACAGCATCAGGCGGGCCGTCTCCATGAAGCCCATCTCGGCCAGCACCGGCTCATGGGCCGACATCAGCTCTGCGGCCTCAGGGCCCTGGATGGCGATCAGGGCGCGGTCCAGAACCGTCAGCTTGGCGTCGCCTTCCAGATTGGCGTTCCAGAAGGCGAAGTCCTCGTCCTTGTTGCCGGCGTTGACGACGACGAACAGGCCGTCATGGTCGGGGCGGCCCGCCATCAGGTCGTCGATGATGCCGCCGTCCTTGTTCAGCAGCAGGGTGTATTTCTGCTTGCCCGCCTTCAGAATCTCATAGTCGCCGGGGACGAAGCGCTGGAACTGCGCCGTGGCGTCCGCGCCGGTGATTTTGCACTGGCCCATGTGCGACACGTCGAACAGGCCGACGTGTTCGCGGGTCCAGCGGTGTTCGGCCAGAACCCCTTCATACTGGACCGGCATGTCATAGCCGCTGAAACCCACCATGCGGGCGCCTAAGCGCCGGTGCGCGGCGTTCAGCGGCGTGGTCTTGAGAGCTTGGTCGGTCATGGTTCAGACTTTCGCGGTCGCGTGTTGTGGCGGAGCTTCGCCGCCGTCCTCGCGCCCCCGCTGTCCTGAAGCCTGAGAGATTCCGGCGTTTCCGCCTTGCTCCGTCGGCGCGCCCGTAGAAGAGCGGCTTTCCAGCGTCCGTATGCTGTCGCGGTCCGTTTGCCTGAGCGTTTCCGGGGCGGTTGCGCCTTCGGCGTCGAGCCTGATTTCCCAGCCCCGAACTCTCCCGCGAGAGCGACCGACCTAAGCCATCGACTCTGGCCTCAAGTCAAGCGTCGCCAGTGCATCAGAGGTCTGACAGAGCTTGCCCCGCGCGTCCTGTGCGGCCATGAGTGCGCGACGCCCAACAACCTACGGGAAAGCCTCCATGTCCGCCGACCGCCTTCATCTCGACGACCACATCGCCGCGCTGGAGGCGCCGCAGGGACTGAAGACTGTCCTGACCGTTATCGCTGCAACCTGCGCCCGGATCAGCGACGTGGTGGCGGGCGGCGCCCTGGTCGGCGCGCTGGGCGCATCGGGCCAGATCAACGTCCAGGACGAAGAGCAGAAGAAGCTGGACGTCATCACCGACGACATGCTGACCCAGGCGCTGCTGGCCTGTCCCGCCATCGCCGGCGTCGCGTCGGAGGAAAAGGATCAGGTCGAGCCCGCCTCCAATCCGGCCGGTGAATATCTGGCCCTGTTCGACCCGCTGGACGGTTCGTCCAACATCGACATCAATGCGCCGGTCGGCACCATCGTCTCGGTGCTGAAGTCCGCGACCCCGACGCCGGTGGAGGCCGACTTCCTGCAGACGGGCCGCCATCAGGTCGCTGCCGTCTATGCTGTCTATGGCCCCCAGACCATGCTGGTGCTGACGACGGGCGACGGTGTGAAGGGCTTCACCCTGTCCAACGACGGCCAGTGGCTGCTGACCCACGACGCCATCACCATTTCGCCGGACACCAAGGAGTTCGCGATCAACGTCTCCAACCAGCGTCACTGGGCCGAGCCGGTCCAGCGCTATCTGGACGGCCTGCTGCAGGGGGCGGAGGGGCCGCGCGGCAAGAACTTCAACATGCGCTGGGTCGCGGCCATGGTCGCCGATGTCCACCGTATCCTGATGCGCGGCGGGGTCTTCCTCTATCCGTGGGACAAGCGCGAGCCGAACAAGCCGGGCAAGCTGCGCCTGATGTACGAAGGCAATCCGATGGCCTTCCTGGTCGAACAGGCGGGCGGCAAGGCGACCACCGACGGCGTCCAGCCCATTCTCGATGTCCAGCCGACGGGGCTGCACCAGCGCATTCCCGTCGCCCTGGGCTCGGCCAACGAAATCGACGCCTTCGCGAGCGCCTGAACCGGAGCCTGAGTTATGAACATCAGTCGCGCCGACGCCCTTCTGGTCATCGACCCGCAGAACGACTTCTGCGAGGGCGGCGCGCTGGCGGTCGCGGGCGGGGCGTGGATCATGCCGCTGATCAACCAGTTGGCGGAACGGTTCGACAAGGTGATCGCGACGCAGGACTGGCATACGTCGGATCAGATATCCTTCGCCTCCAACCACCCCGGCGCAGCGCCCTTCACCGAGATCGAGGTCGCCTATGGGCGCCAGATGCTTTGGCCCGATCATTGTCTTCAGGGCTCAGCCGGGGCCGACTTCCACCCCGATGTGAAGCCGGCCATCGACCGCGCCCTGGCCGTGATCCGCAAGGGTTATAATCCGGCGGTCGACAGCTATTCCGGTTTCTTCGAGAACGACCGCCGGACCCGGACGGGCCTTGCGGGCCTGCTGCGTGATCTGGGTGTGCAAAGGGTCTTTCTGGCAGGCCTGGCCCTGGACTACTGCGTCCGCTTCACCGCCGAAGACGCCGTCCGCGAAGGTTTTGAGGCCGTCGTCATCACCGACGCCAGCCGCGCCATTGCGCCGGATACTGAAGCGGCGGCGTACGACAGCTTCCGGGCGCGGGGCGTGACGGAGATCAAGGCGGCGGCGCTGCTCGCTTAACCCCCTTTCGTCATTCCGGGCGCAGCGTAGCGAAGACCCGGAACCCAGCGGCGCCGAAGGCGATGTTTAAGCCGCTATAGGAACGACAGGCTGTCTCCTGACAGGTTCGCGCTTTCGCGCGCCGCTGGGTTCCGGGTCTTCGACGCTTCCGCGTCTCCGCCCGGAATGACGAACGAAAGAGAAGGCCCTCACTCCCAGAAATCCTCCGCATCGGGGATGCGCGTAAAGGCGATCTTCGCGCCGATATAGTCCGGCAGGCCCGCGTTCGGGCCGATGCTGACCGTGTCCTTGCCATAGCGGCGGTTCAGCGCGTCCAGCGCCTGCGACAGTTTCAGCGACCGCGCCGTGCCCCCCTGGTCGGGGCCGGAATCGAACAGGTCGGTCTCGAAGGCGCCGCTGGCCTTCAGCTTGTGAACCCCAACCCCGACATAGCTCAGCCGCCCGGCCTCAAGCTCGGGCTCGACCCTGCGCCACAAACTGTCCAGCGCGGCCAGAAGAGCGAAGGTGTCCTGGGTCGGCACGACGGCGCAGTTCAGGCCCGTGGTGTCCCAGCCGCGTCTGGCGCCCTTTGGCCCCATGTCCAGATGCAGGCTGACCACCGCCCCCGTCAGCCCCATCCGCCGCAGCCGCGCCCCGCATTTGACCAGCAGACGCCGGGCGACCGCGCGCGCCTTTTCCGGCGTCCGCATCTGCGCCGCCAGAACATGGCTGTGGCTGATGGAGGCGGGGGGCTTTTCCGGAGTCGGTTCGCTGTCCAGACCATGCAGGCCGCGCCAGATGCGCTCGCCCTCGATGCTGTTCCAGACGGCGCGGGCCTGTTTGGCGCCCATGTCCCACAGGCCCGCCGTGTCCGTCACGCCCGCCGCGGCCAGCCGCTCGCGCATCCGCGATCCTATGCCCGGATAGGTCGACAGCGGCAGGTGCAGGATGGAGCCGGGCAGTTCATTGGCCCGCAGGATCGTCAGCCCGTCCGGCTTCTTCATCCCGCAGGCGGTCTTGGCCAGGAACCGTGACGGCGCCAGGCCGATGGACGACCGCAGGCACTCGCCCACATTCCTGCGGATGCCCGCCTGGATGCGCCGCGCCAGCGCGACCGCGTTCGCCTCCTGCCGCTCTGGCCCGATCAGTTCGCATGAGCATTCGTCGATGGAGCCGACCTTCCACACCGGCACATGGCGGTCGATCTCGGCCATGATCTGCTTGTGGACCTCGACATAGATGTCGGGCCGCGCCTCGGCGACGATCAGGTCGGGACACATCTGGCGCGCCTCGGACACCCGCGTGCCGGTGCGGATGCCATAGGGGCGGCTTTCATAGCTGGCGGCGATGGCGCCGGTGTATTCGCTCTCAGCCGGGCGAACGATCAGCGGCTTGCCCCGCCACTCGGGGTTCATCTGCTGCTCGACGCTGGCGAAAAAGGCGTTCAGGTCGATGAACAGCCATCGCAGGTTCGCGCCGTCGTCCTGCTGTGGGTTCGCCTGATCCATGGCGTGAACATATCAGGAACGTAAGGTGGTCGGAAGCGTCTCGCACCGACCTTTCGTCATTCTTGGGTTCAGCTACCAAGTCGGGAAGATAATAAAATAGGGAATTATTTTAGACCAAAACCAAAGATCGCAACCAACAAGACGACAAAGGCGGCTAAGTCCAAGGGCGCAGCGATGCGAGCGACCTTGACACAGCGCGTTATGAAACGGCTGCCGTACAGGTTATGGCGATCCGAATAGAAGCCTGAAATGAAGTGCTGCCCGAACAGGTCAAAAGCCCGCATCAAGGGCGGTGTGTTCTTGGGTATAACACCACTTGTACGCAGATGATCTGCCCAGAACTGAGCGCCATGCGCTGACACCATCGTCACCAGATGGATCGGCGCCAGCACGTACAGGACATACCATATCATTCAGGCGTCAGCCTTTCGCAGCGTAAGATTCAACCTCCGAAATAAGGGTAGCTTTCTCTTCTGTTGACAAGAAGCTGCCCTCAAAACTGTTCTTCGCCAGCTGCGTCACCTGTTCCCGCGTCAGGCCGACCGCCTGCGCCAACTGGCTGTAGTTCTCGTTCACGTATCCGCCGAAGTAGGACGGATCGTCGGAGTTCAGCGTGACGTGCAGGCCCCGGCGCAGCATCTCCGGCACGGGGTGGTCCTTCAGGTCCTTGACCACGCACAGTTTCAGGTTCGACAGCGGGCACACCGTCAGGGTCATCTGTTCGGCGGCCAGACGCGCGATCAGGCTCTCGTCCTCCATCGAGCGGTTGCCGTGATCGATCCGGTCGATGTGCAGCAGGTCCAGCGCCTCATGCACATAGGCGGGCGGGCCTTCCTCGCCCGCGTGGGCGCACAGCTTCAGGCCCAGGTCGCGGGCGGCGGCGAAGACGCGCTGGAACTTGGACGGCGGATGGCCGACCTCCGACGAATCCAGCCCCACGCCGATGAAATGATGCAGATAGGGCTTGGCCGCCTCAAGCGTCGCAAAGGCCTCATCCTCGGTCAGGTGGCGCAGGAAGCTCAGGATCAGACCCGAGCTTACGCCCAACTCCGCCTTGGCTCGGTCGATGCCCGCGATCAGCCCCTCGACCACCACGCCGAACGGCACGCCGCGATCCGTGTGCGTCTGCGGATCGAAGAAGATTTCGGCGTGGCGCACATTGTCCGCCGCCGCCCGCTGGAAATAGGCGAAGGCCAGATACTCGAAATCCTGGCGCGTCAGCAGCACCGCCGCCCCCGCGTAATAGATGTCCAGAAAGTCCTGCAGGTTCGAGAAGTCATAGGCGGCCCGCACCGCCTGGACGCTGTCATAGGGGATGGCGACATTATTGCGCTGGGCCAGTTCGAACATCAGTTCGGGCTCCAGACTGCCTTCGATGTGCAGATGCAGCTCGGCCTTGGGCAGACCGGCGATATAGGCGTCGAGGGGCGAAGACTGGGCCATCAAGACCTCCTGTGAAGCTGGAACGACGCCGAACGGCGAAGCGTTGGGGGGCTGCAGTCAAGGAGCACCCCAATGACGGACAAACAAGACAAGCCGGTCAAGATCAACACCACGCCCGGCGTTCTGGGCGACGGCACCGAGGAACAGAACCTGGGCCAGAAGGGCGATCCGTCCAAGCGGATCACCGAAGACGAGGTGGACGCCGCCTTCTCCGACAAGAAGAAGACGGACTGATCCCTACATGCGATCCGGCGTTTCGATGCCGAGCAGGCCCAGCGCCGTCTCCAGCTGACGCAGGGCCGCCGCCGACAGGGCGAGGCGCGAACGTTTCGTGTCCTCGTCCGGTGCGACCAGCACAGGGCAGGCGGCGTAGAATTTCGAGAACGACTGCGCCACGCGATAGGCGTGTTCCGCCACCAGGTGCGGCATCCGCTTGTCATAGGCGTCCGACGCAGCAGCGCTGAAGGCGTCCAGCGTCAGGGCCAGATCCCGTTCCGCCTGTTCGGCGATGACGATGGGACCAGCCGACACGCCCTGTTTGGCGGCCTTCCTCAGCAGGGATTTGATGCGGACCGCCTGATACAGCAGGTAAGGCCCGGTCTTGCCCTCAAAGCTCATGAAGCGGTCGAGGTCAAAGACGTAAGAGGTGGTGCGCGCGTTCGACAGGTCGGCGAATTTCAGGGCGGCGATGGCCACCTTGTGCGCGATGGCCTCGAACTCGTCCGGCGACAGGTCGTCGCCCAGCTTGGCCTCATGCAGACGCTCGCGCGCCTTTTCCGTCGCCTGATCGATCAGGTCCCGCAGTTTCAGCACGCCGCCCGCGCGGGTCTTGAACGGCTTGCCGTCCTGACCGTTCATGGTGCCGAAGCCCAGATGCTCCAGCGACTTATCGGGCGCGTATCCGGCCAGATAGGCGGCGCGGAACACCTGTTCGAAATGCTCGGCCTGGCGTTCGTCGACGACGTACAGGATCAGGTCCGGGCCGATCGCCTTCTTGCGGTCCAGGATCGTGGCCAGGTCGGTCGTGCCATACATGGCCGACCCTTCCGAGCTGATGACCAGCAGGGGCGGGGGGGAAGGGGCCTCGATCACCGATCCGTCAGCCAGCTTCTTCTTGCGCGTCTCGCCGGGCTTGGCGACGTGAACCACCTGGGCGCCGTCGTCCTCGACCAGCAGGCCCGTGTCCATAAGATGGGCCAGCATTTCCGGCATCAGGGGATCGGCGTCGCTCTCGCCGTTCCACAGGTCGAAATCGACCGACAGGTCGCCGTATTCGCGCTTCAGCGCCTCGCGGCTGACGGCCACGAAATGCCGCCAAAGAGCGCGGTATCCGGGGCGGCCGTTCTGCAGCTCCGCCGTCGCCTTGCGGGCGCGGTCGCGGAAGGCGGGGTCTTCCCTGGCCTTGCCGGCGGCCAGGGGATACAGTCGGTCGAGGTCGGCCAGGGTGACGGGCGTCTCGGCCGGGAAGGGACCGTCGCCCTCGACCATGAAGGCGTCGGCCAGGCCTTCATCGCCGCAGGCGACGATCAGCAGACCCATCTGGAAGCCCCAGTCGCCGAAGTGGGCGTCGCCGGTCACTTCATCACCGCGGAAGCGGAACAGGCGTTTCAGGCTCTCGCCGATGATGGCGCTGCGCAGATGGCCGACGTGCATCGGCTTGGCCACGTTCGGGCCGCCGTAGTCGATGACCACCTTGCGCGGATCGGCGACCGTCGCGGCGCCCGCGTGATCGGCGTCGGCGGCGACTTCCGCGGCGCGCACGGCCAGGGTCGCGTCGGCGATTTTCAGGTTGATGAAGCCGGGACCGGCCACCTCGACCGAGGAAAAGCGCGGATCGGCGCCCAGGCGTTCGGCGATCTTGCCCGCCAGTTCGCGCGGATTGGCCTTCAGGGCCTTGGCGGCGGCCAGGGCGCCGTTCGACTGGAAGTCGGCCAGGTCGGGACGGTCGGACGGGGTGACGCGGGCCAGCGCCGCATCCACGCCTTCGGCGGCGAAGGCGGCGGCGACCGCTTCGCTGAGGACGGTCTTCAGATCAGCCATTTTATTCGCTCGTGGGGGCGGCCGCGGCAGGCGCGGGGGTCGTTCCGGCGTTGACGCGGAAGCGGCTGCCCGAACGGTTGAACTCGGCCATCTCGGGCGTCACGTCGAAACCGACCAGCACTTCAAAGTTCGAGCCGTTAGTGGTGGCCTCGGCGCGCGGGATGGTGATGGTGCGGTCTTCGGTCACGGCGGCGGTGCGCTGACCGGCGAAGTTCACCGGGATGTCGAAATATTCCTTGGTCAGGATGGCGCTGTTGCGCTCGGTCACCGCGATCCAATAGCGATAGGTGCGCTGGTCGCTGGCCGCCTGCGGACCACGGCCGAACTGGAACAGCACGCGCATGTCCAGACGGATGGGCTCGTCGCCGCGATACTGGCAGTCGGACGCCAGGTTCTCGATCTCGCCCGTATAGCCGACGTTGGCGATGGCGGCGCGTTCACCCTCGAACTCGACATAGCGGGCGGCGTCGTAAAGAATCTTCACATAGGGGCAGGGGCCTGCGTTCGCGCGACGCGACAGCGGGGCGATGCGAATCGCCCGGCGCGGCGCTTCGTCCTGACCAGCGGCCTGTTGCTGACCACCGCCGCGTTGACGGCCGCTCTGAGCCTGGACGGCGACTGGCAGGACAGACGCCGCGATCGAAATGGCGGCGAGGGCGGTTAGGACGCGACGCATCAGCATATATTTCCGACAGCGAAAGGGCGCGCGCGACGATCGGCGGCCGATCATAGAACGCTCGCCGCTGATAGCGGCTAAAGCGAGGCGCGGCAAACCTTCGCTTTCGAACTGGGCGTTCAGTTGCGTCTCAGACGCTCATCACCAGGCAGGTCGAGGTGGCGGTGGCGTACAGTTTGCCGTCCAGACCCCGCAAATCCGCCTCGGCGAAACCGGCGCGGCGGCCGATCTGCACGATCCGCCCTTCGGCCCGCACCGGCGTGCCTGCCGTCAGCGCCTTGTGAAAGACGGTCTTCAGCTCAAGCGTCGTATAGGTCTGGCCGGGCTTGAGCATGGAATGGACCACGCAGCCGCAGGCTGAATCCAGCAGGGTGGCGATCCAGCCGCCGTGCACCGTGCCCAGCGGATTATAGACGGCTTCGGTCGGAATGCCCTCGAACACCACCCGGCCTTCCTCGATCTCGGTCATGTCGAAGCCGACGGTGCGGGCGATGGGGGCGGTGAAACCGGCCTTTGCGCCCAGCCGCAACTGCTCCACGCCGGACAGTACGGACAAGTCGATGGCGTCGGTCATGGGTACGGATCCTGCGCGATGGGGTCCGTTTACAATAAAGACGGACGCTGCCAAGGCAAGCGTCCGTCAAAAGTCTTGGTTCCGTATGGAAAGGCGGGTCTTACAGGCCCGGCAGCTTGAAGCCGCTGTTGCGACGCGGAACGATGGTGATGGGACGACCGCCGGTCAGGGCCTGGGCGCGGGCGGCCTCGGTCGTGGCGTCGATGGTCACGGCGCCGTCGGCGGTCTGACGCGTGGTCGCGGCCTGGCTGGCCGAATCGTTCTTGCGCCAGAACATCAGGCGGTTGGCGAAGCTTTCGTCCTTACGGGCGATGTTGCCGAACTCGTCGTCGACGACATAGATCGCCAGCGGATCGGCCTGGTCGGCGCCGGCCTGCGTGACCAGAGCCTGCTCGCCCGCCGTGCGGGTGACGCCTTGGCGTTGGCCCAGCAGAATCTGACGGGCGGCGCTTTCAGGGGCCAGTTCCTGCGGGCGCGGCTGGCCGGGTGCAGGCGGACGCAGGCCGTATTCCGGCGGCACGGTCAGGGGCGCGGTCGAGACGGTGACGAACTCGTCCGGCACGACCTTGGTCAGGCCGACGCCTTGCTTGATGGTGCCGCAAGCCGACACGGCGAGCGCGGCGGAGGCGGCGAGGGTCAGGACGGCGACACTGCGAATACGCATGGTTTCAGGCTCTGTTCGGCTTAATGCGGGTGCTCCCCCGGAGCGAAGACCGCATAGTGAAGACGGTGGATTACGACTTTTCGGCGGCGGGGCCAACCTTGGCGGCGCGTTCGGACAGAAGAGTGTCCAGAATCAGCAGGACGACCCCGATGGTGATGGCGCTGTCGGCGACATTGAACACCCAGGGAAACACGCCCGTGCCGGAAAAGTCGATGAAGTCGACGACATAGCCGAAACGCACGCGGTCGATGGCGTTGCCGATGGCGCCGCCCATGACCAGGCCGATGGCCGCGATCAGCAGACGCCGCTGCGACTTCAGCGCCCACCAGCCCAGGGCGATCGAGACGATGATCGAAAAGATGCTCAGCCCCCAACGGGCCTCGCCGCCGCTGAACAGGCCGAAGCTGACGCCGGTGTTCTCGACCCAGCTGAAGTTCAGGATCGGACGGATCACCGGGACGCGCCCGATCTCCTGCAGTTGCAGGCCGCTGATGATCCAGGCCTTGCTGATCTGGTCCAGCAGGACGACGACGATGGCCATGCCATAGGCGGCCAGGGCGATGCGGGGAATCTTCATGCGTCGCTTTCAGCGGGACGAACAGGAAGGGCGCGATTAGCAGGAAGCGCAGCCCCCGCCAATGGAGGTTGCGTTGCGTGGGGGTCAGAACAAATCCCCCTGTCCGGGTGGCGGCGCCTTTGGCTTGGGCGCAGGCTTAGGCGCTGCGGCAGGCGATCCGACGCGCGGCTCGCCGCCCTCGATCACCGCCCCGCGTGCGCCGTCGCCGAACACCAGTTGCACCGACTGACCCGGGTTCAAGCTGGCGGCGGCGGTGATCCAGACGCCGTCCTCGCCCTCGACGCGGGCGAAGCCGGGCTTGGGACGGGCAGGGTCCAGACTGGTCAGGGCGCGCGACAGGGCGGACAGCCGGTCGGCGTCCCGCTCCAGCCGACGCGGCGCCCAGCCGTCTAGACGCAGGGCCACGGCCTCCAGCCTGTTCTGGCGCTGATCCAGCCGCCGATGGATCGGATCGGGCGACAGCCGCCCGGCGGCCTGCAGCAGCCGCCGCTCATGGCGCGCCACATTGGACTGCAAGGCCGCGCCCAGACGTCCCGCGACGTTGCCCAGCCGGTCGTCGCTGCGGTCCAGACGGGCGCGCAGCAGGGCAGGCGTCAGCTTGCCCGCCGCCACGGCCAGATGCCGCTCATGCAGGGCCACATTGCGGTGCAGGCCCGACGCCAGGCGGCTGGAGGCGTGATCCAGCCGCTGCTGCGCCAGCGCCAGCAGGTCTTCGGGCCGCGCAGGCAGGCCGCGCGCCACGGCCCGCAGCCTGGTGCGGCGATCCTCGATCAGCCGCCCGCCCGCCTGGACCAGGCGCCGATCCATGTCCGCAACGGCGTAGCGCAGGTCCGCCAGCACGGGCGTCGCCATTTCGGCGGCGCCCGTCGGCGTCGGCGCGCGCCGGTCCGAGACGAAGTCGATCAGGGTGGTGTCCGTCTCGTGCCCCACGGCCGAGATGATCGGGATGCGCGCCGCCGCCACCGTCCGGGCCAGGGCTTCATCGTTGAAGCACCACAGATCCTCGACCGACCCGCCGCCGCGCGCGACGATCAGCAGGTCGGGGCGCGGAATCGGCCCGCCGGGCGTAATACCGTCAAACCCGCGAATGGCGTTGGCCACCTGACCCGCCGCCGCATCGCCCTGCACCACCACAGGCCAGACGATGACCCTACACGGCCAGCGTTCGGCGATCCGGTGCAGCACGTCGCGGATGACGGCGCCGGTCGGGCTGGTGATGACGCCGATGGTGCGTGGGAACTGGGGCAGGGACTTCTTGCGCCCCGGCTCGAACAGGCCCTCTTCGCGCAGGCGCAGCTTCAGCCGCTCCAGTTGGGCCAGCAGGGCGCCCGCGCCCGCCGCCTCCATGCTCTCGATCACGATCTGGTAAGACGACCGCGCCGGATAGGAGGTGATCTTGCCGGTGACGATGACCTCCAGCCCCGCCTGCGGCTGGACGCCCAGACCCCGCACCGCCCCCTTCCAGATGACCCCGTCAATGGCGGACTTGTCGTCCTTCAGCGTCAGATAGACGTGGCCCGAGGCATGGCGGTTCACCTTGGAGATTTCGCCCCGCAGCCGCACATGGCCGAACCGTTCCTCCAGCGTCCGCTTCAGCGCGAAGGACAGCTCCGAGATGGACAGGGGCGGGTTGTTGTCGCGCGGCGTCGGCTGTTCCGCCGGGCCTTCAAAAACGTAGGAGTCGTCACTCATGCGGCCACCTTACCGTGCGCCGCCGAATGCGGGAATGGGCGCGGAACGGTCGATGACAGCATGCGTTTGTCGCTCATGGAGCCGGGCAACCGCCATCCAGACCCCCGAAGGGTGATCAGCCGAGCGCCTCCCCACAGCGCCCCTCCTGCGATCCGTCCGCCGGTCCTTGGTCCTTGCTGATCGACGCCATGCCTCTTGACCAGGATAGGTTCGATGACCCGCAGTCTGATGATCGCCGCCGCAGCAGCAGCTTTGCTCGCGGCCTGCTCCCAGCAGAAGGAGACCCCGCCCGCCGCCGCGCCAGCCGACACGGCCCCCGCCGTCGGCCCTGCCATGACGGCCCAGCCCGACGCCGCCGCCATGACGCAGGGCGAACCTCTGGTTCTGGGTCTGAGAAGCGCCCAGCTGGAAGGCGCCAATCTGTTGTCCACCGACGGCACGGATGTCGGGGATGTGCAAAAGGTCGATGTGGGCAGCGACGGCAAGGCGACCGGCCTGATCGTCGCCCCGACCGGCGTGGGCGAACGCTGGGTGCGCCTGCCGCTGGCCGGACTGACGGTGAAGACCTTGGGCGACGATCATGTCGTGGTCACCGGCCTGACGCTGGATCAGGTCAAGGCGCTGCCCGCCTGGGCGCCATAAGGACGCAGGCCCTGGGTTTGGGCTGATGACCGGGAACGGCAGGGGCCTCTCGTCGTTCCTGTCTCATGCCCGCTGATCCCAGAGGAACAGACCCGGACGACCGCGACCCGCGTGAGCGGGGCCTGCAGCGGCGCAGCGGCGCGGGCGGCGCCATGAGCCCGTGGCTGATTATTCTGAGCATAATTCTGCTGGGTTTCGTCGTCTATGTGCTGTCGGCGATCCTTTGAACCCTGGGCCAACCCGATGAAGCGTCTGACTGTCCTGACCGTGGCTTTGCTGGGGCTGGGCCTCGTCGCCTGCTCCAACCAGAATGATGACGACGCCGTCGTCGAACAGTCGGCCCCCAACGCCCCGCCTGTTCCGGCGACTGAGGCCCAGGCTGACGCGGTCAGCGGCGATACGGTGCTGGCCTTTAACATGACCCGTGATCAGCTGGAGGGCGCAAACCTTCTGTCGCGCGACAACACGGATCTGGGCGGGGTGACCAAGCTGGTGCTGGATCCGCAGCGGCGTCTGACCCATGTGGTGGTCGAACTGCAGGGCCCCGGCGCGTTGAACGTCATGGTGCCGATCGCCGATCTGGCGCCGATCCAGAACGGCGCGAACAAGGATCTGATGACCAGTCTGACCGCCGCCCAACTGCAGGCTCTGCCCGCCTACAGCCCCGATATCGCGCCGCCTTTGCCGGAATAAGCCCGCCCGGCGCTTGACCGACCGCAGCGACGCCGTCATTGCCCGGTCTCATGAACATTCTTCTCGTCGGATCGGGCGGGCGCGAACACGCCCTGGCCTGGAAGATCGCCCAGTCGCCGCTGGTCACGCGGCTTGTCGCCGCCCCCGGCAATCCCGGCATCGAGAAGCTGTGCGAGCTTTGCCCGGTCAAGGCCGACGATGCAGAGGGCCTGGCCGCCCTGGCGCAGGAGATCAGGGCTGATCTGGTGGTTGTCGGGCCGGAACTGGCGCTGGCGGCGGGTCTGGCCGACCGTCTGGCGGCGGCGGGCATTCCCTGTTTCGGCCCCACGGCTCAGGCGGCCCAACTGGAGACCTCCAAGGCCTTCTCCAAGGCCTTTCTGGAGCGTCACGCCATCCCCACCGCCGGTTACGGCGTCTATGAGACGGTCGCTGACGCCAAGGGCGCGCTGGACCGGTTCGCCGCCCCCTATGTCATCAAGGCCGATGGTCTGGCGGCGGGCAAGGGCGTGGCCATCAGCCCGGATCGTCAGGACGCCGAGGCCGAGATCGAGCGGATGCTGGGCGGTCGTTTCGGCGCGGCGGGCGCCCGCGTCGTCATTGAAGAGTTCATGGACGGGGAGGAGGGCTCGCTCTTCGCCCTGTGCGACGGCAAACAGGCGGTGCTGTTCGGCGGCGCCCAGGACCACAAGCGCGCCTTTGACGGCGACCTTGGCCCCAACACCGGCGGCATGGGCGCCTATTCGCCCGCGCCCGTCTTCACCGCCGATCTGGTGCAGCAGGCCAACGACCTGATCGTCCAGCCCACCATTCAGAAGATGGCCGAAGAGGGCGCGCCCTATCGCGGCGTTCTGTACGCCGGTCTGATGGCGACCGAGGACGGTCCCAAGGTGGTCGAGTTCAACGCCCGCTTCGGCGACCCGGAATGCCAGGTGCTGATGATGCGCTTCGCCGGCGACATCGTGCCCTATCTGCTGGCCTGCGCGCGCGGCGACGTCTCGGGCCTGCCGCCTGCGGCCTTCAAGCCCCAGACGGTGATCTGCGTGGTCATGGCGGCCAAGGGCTATCCTGACAGCCCGCTGGAAGGTTCGACCATCCGCGGCGCCGATCAGGATTTCGGCCCTCATGTCCAGGTTTTCCATGCCGGGACCAAGCGTCGCGACGACGGCGCCCTGACCGCTGCGGGCGGGCGCGTGCTGAACGTCTGCGCCGAGGGCGACGACATCGCCCAGGCCCGCGAACGCGCCTATGAGGCCATCGCCAAGATCGACTGGCCGGGCGGCTTCAACCGCACCGACATAGGCTGGCGCGCGCTGGACCGCGAATAGGCCGAACACCGGCCGAGTGAGAGTATCGCATGGTTGAACTGGCCCCCGAGATCATCGCCCTGTTGTGCCTTGCGGCTGTGGCGGCGGGGTTTGTCGACGCCATCGCAGGCGGTGGCGGTCTGATCACGGTTCCGGCCCTGCTGGCGGCGGGCGTTCCGCCGGTCGCCGCCATCGCCACCAACAAGGTTCAGGCCAGTTTCGGCACGGCCTCGGCGACCTGGAGCTATTGGCGGGCGGGCCGGATCGACTTCGGCATCCTGAAATGGCCGCTGGCGGCGACTCTCGTTGGGGCCGGGCTGGGCGCCTTCGCCGTCACGGTGGTCGACACCCGTTGGCTGATGGTGCTGCTGCCGGTCCTGCTGATCGCCATCGCCCTGTATTTCCTGTTCGGACCCAAGGCCAGCGACGAGGACGCCCACGCCCGCTTGACGCCCCTGGCCTATAGCGCGGTCGCCGGAGGCATCGGCTTCTACGACGGCTTCTTCGGCCCCGGCACCGGCTCCTTTTTCGCGCTCAGCCTCGTCACCCTGATGGGCATGGGTCTGACGCGCGCGACGGCGCACACCAAGGCCCTGAACCTGATGAGCAATGTCATCTCCGTGGTGGTTCTGGCGGCGGGCGGCCATGTGCTGTGGCTGCTGGGCGGATCGATGGCCGTGGGCCAGATCATCGGCGGGCGTCTGGGCGCCCATTCGGCGATGCGCTTCGGCCCGCGCCTGATCCGCCCGCTGCTGGTGGTGATCTCGCTGGGCATGGTGGCCAAGCTGCTGTCCGACCCGGCCAATCCCCTGCGGATCATGGTCGCGGGCTGGTTCGGTTAGGTCTGGTCGAGATCAGGCTAGACCGTCATTCCGGGGCGTCCGCAGGACGAACCCGGAAGCCAGGAGGCTCATATCTGGTGTCGAATGTGTCCAGCGGTGCGGCTGTGGCCCTGGGTTGCGGGTTCTTCGCTCCGCTCGCCCCGGAATGACGCTCTTGGATGCGGATCGAACCTGGAGCCCCCTCAGGCGGCCGCGTACAGCAGGCGGCCTTCGCCCATCCGTTCGCGCAGGTCCGGCAAGTCCGTGTGGGCCACCGAGAAACAGCCGTAGCTGCGGCCCAGCTTGCCTTCGCGGGCCAGGAACTGCGGGTCCGCATAGTCCGCGCCGTGGATGATGATGGCGCGCTCGCGGGCCTTGTCGTTGGTGTATTCCAGCCCGTCCAGCAGTACGTTCGGCCCCTGCTGGCGGCCCCAGCTGGCCCCAGCGGTGGCGTAGGCCCCGACCGAGGACATGTTCGAATCCGGCGTGTTCGAGAACCGCTGGGCGTAGCCCGAATGGCTGGGGTCCGACCCGCGTCCGTGGCAGGTGCGCAGCACCTTCACTTCGCCGCTGATCAGGTCGACCTCGTACAGCCGCTCCTCGCCCGAGAATTTCTTGAAGTCGACCAGATACATCCGATCGCGCAGCGGCAGTTTTCGGTGGTGGGTGTCCAGCGCCGCCATGGCGCGGTCCATCAGCTCCTTGCGGACGTGACGGCGGGGATCGAGCGGAGGCGGCGGCAGAACGCCCGTCTGAATCACCGGCAGCTCCACGCTAGGCGAAGCGATTGGTGCGGCTTGCGCCAGTGTCGTGATCGGCGCCTTCGCGCTTGCGCTCGCGCAACCGGTCAGCAGGGCCGAACCACCCAGAATCATGCCTCGTCTCGATAGCCGCATGCGACGCCCTCGTTGCGGTTTGTTCTTGAGGCTGGTTTGTTTCAAAAGGTTACGGCTCAGGCAACCTGAGCCTTGTGGGGCTATTTTGCGGCAGGGATGCCGTTGGGAGGGAACAATGAAAAAAATGAGTTTGGCGCTGGCGGCGCTGTTGGCGTCGGCCACAGGGGTGTTTGCGCAGCAAACCCCGGCTGCCACTGGAACAGCGGCTTCACAGCCGACAGTGTTCGTTGAGGCAGGGCGTCTGCTGGCGGATCCGTCCAACGGCGTTGTGCAACGTGGTAAAACTCTCGTGATCAGAGGGAACCAAGTCGTAGAAGTGCGTGACGGCTTCGTCGGCGACGCTTCGCAAGGCGCTGTTGTGAATCTGCGCGACGCCTTCGTCCTGCCCGGTCTGATCGACAGCCACGTTCATCTGACCAGCCAGCAAGGCCCAAATACGCGCATCGACCGCATCACCCTGTCCGAGGCTGATCAGGCGATGGTCGGCGCGCGTTATGCGCATCGGACACTTTTGGCGGGCTTCACCACCGTGGCTGATCTGGGGGCCAGCAATCAGGCGATCTTCGCGCTGCGCAATGCGGTCAGAAACGGCGACGTGCCGGGGCCGCGCATCATCGCCTCGGGCAGTTCGGTGTCGATTCACGGAGGGCACGGCGACGCCAACGGCTATCGCGAGGACATCCTGCATGTGATGTCGCCAGAAAGCGTCTGTTCGGGCGCAGAGGACTGCATGCGCGCCGTTCGCACCCAGGTTCGCGCCGGGGCTGACATCATCAAGATCACGGCGACGGGCGGCGTTCTGTCGAACACGGCGGCGGGTCTGGCCCAGCAGTTCACTGATGGAGAACTGGCCGCCATCGTCGAAAGCGGCCACCGCATGGGCCGTCAGGTCACGGCTCACGCCCACGGCGTCGACGGCATCAACGCCTTCCTGCGCGCAGGCGGCGATTCCATCGAACACGGCACCTATCTGGACGATCAGTCGATCCGTCTGTTCAAGCAGAACAACGCTTGGCTGGTGCCGACCCTGCTGGCGGGTGACTTCGTGGCTCGCGTGGCTTCCGGCCCGGACAATTTCTTCACGCCCGCCCAGACGGCCAAGGCGCTGGAAGCCGGACCCAAGATGCTGGATATGGCCCGTCGCGCGCACAACGCCGGGGTCAAGATCGCCTTTGGCACCGACTCGGGCGTCTCGGCCCACGGCGACAATGCTCAGGAGTTCGCGCTTCTGGTCCGCGCCGGTCTGACCCCGTTGGAGGCCATTCAGGCCGCCACCGTCGGCGCCGCCGAACACCTGAAAATCGCGGATGAGGCGGGCAAGATCGCCGTCGGCCGCGCCGCCGACATCGTCGCTGTCGCAGGTGATCCTCTGACGGACGTGACCGAACTGGAGCGCGTGAAGTTCGTGATGCGCAACGGCGTGGTTTACCGCGCCGACTGAATCCTGCCGGTTAGGAAGGCGGCGAAAGCCGCCTGATCATCGAACCGGGCGACGACCGGCCAGGCCGCCACGCGCGTGCGCTGGTCGGGCGTCAGCCTGACCCAGTCCTTTTCGGTCGTGACCAGACCGGCGCCGTAAACCGCCGCCCGGTCCTCCAGGAACTTCATGTTCTCGGCGCTATAGGCCGCATGGTCGGGGAAGGGGACGAAGTCCGCCAGATCGCACCCCGCCGCCTTCAGCGACCGTTCGACCTTCCACGGCTTGGCGATGCCTGCGAATCCGACCTGCGGGCCGGACGGCGGAGGCCCCTCCGGGGTCAGCCGCGCGATGAAGACGGGCAGGTCGCCGAACATTTCAAGCAGTCCCGGGTCAGCGGCGTCCACATCGGTCGGCAGCATCACCACCACCGCATCGGCGCGCGCTAGTCCGGCCTTCAGCGGCTCGCGCATCGGGCCGGACGGAAACACCGACCCATCCCCGAACGGCCATTCGTCGCCGCGCGTCTCGCCGTCCACGACGATCAGGCTGACGGTCTTTTTCAGCGCGGGGTTCTGATGCCCGTCGTCCAGCACCACAGCCTGCGCCCCGTCCGCGACCGCCGCCCTGGCGCCCTCGATCCGGTCGCGTGAAATCCATACCGGCGCGTCTTGCGCCAGCATCAGCGGCTCATCGCCCACGTCCGCCGCCGTATGCGTAGCCGGATCGACCTGCACCGGCCCCTCCAGCCGCCCGCCATAGCCGCGTGACAACCCATGCGCCTCAACGCCCGCAGCGTGCAGCAGCCGCAGCGTCTCGCGCGCAACCGGCGTCTTGCCCGATCCGCCCACCGTCAGATTGCCGACCGATATGACCGCGCAGCCGGGATCGACCGGCGTGGCCTTGGCGATCTTGCTGGCTGTCACCCCGGCCCAGATCCAGCCCAGCGGCTTCAGCACCGTGCGCGTCACACGCGCGTGGCTGCTGTCGCGGATGTACCACCATCGCGGGGTGTTCAGCTTCATCGCCACATCCCCTTGGCTGGCGTCGGCGGGATCAAGGGCGTCAGCAGCGACCACAGCCGGTCCAGCCCGCCGCCTGCCTCCGCCGCCGCGCGCTTGGCCCGTTCGCCCATGGCCTTGGCCGCCGCCGGGTCGGCCAGCAGGGGCGCGACGACCCCAGCCAGTTCATGTGGGCCCTGCACCAGGATCAGCCCGCCCGCCTCGGCCAGCGACGAGGTCACGGTGGCCCAGTTGGAGGCGTCCGGCCCGCTGATCGTTGGCCGGGCCAGCCGCGCAGGCTCCAGCGGATTATGCCCCCCGACCGGCTCAAGGCCCAGGGCAGGCGCGAACGACCCGCCCATCACCACCACGTCGGCCAGACGCAGGAACAGGCCCATCTCGTTCAGGGTGTCGGCCAGGTAGATGTCCGTGTCGCGCCCGATGTTCTCACCGCGCGACCGCATGGCGAAGGCGAAACCCTCGGCCTGAAGCGCGGCGGCGATGGCGGGCGCCCGATCCGGGTGGCGCGGCAACAGGATCAGACAGGCGCGGTCAGGCAGCTTGTCCAGCGCACGGATGATGGCGATCTCCTCGCCCTCATGGGTGCTGGCCGCCACCACCACGGGCCGATCGCCGATGGCTTCGCTGATGCGGCTGAAGGCGGCGGCGTCATGCGGCAGGGGCTCGCCCGCCAGCTTCAGGTTGATCAGTTCATCGACGTGGGCGCCCAGTCGTTTCAGCCGCTCGGCCGAAACCTGATCCTGCGGCAGGACCCGATCGAATGTGTTCATCAGGGCGCGGCTGGATTTCGGGAAACGACCCCAGCCATCCACGGTCTTTTCGGTGATCCGCGCGCTGACCAGGGCCAGCTTCACCCCGCGCCGATGCGCCTCCAGCAGCATATTGGGCCACAGTTCGCTCTCGACGAAGATCGCCAGCGCGGGCCGCCAGTGATCCAGGAACCGCTCGACCACGCCTGGCCCATCGACCGGCGAGTACTGATGGATCACGCCGTCGGGCAGGCGTTCGGCCAGAATCTGCGCCGAGGTCACCGTGCCAGACGTGACCAGCACCGTCAGGTCGGGCCGCGTCTTCACAAACCGCTCGACCAGCGGCAGCAGCGACAGGGTCTCGCCCACGCTGACCCCGTGCAGCCAGACCAGATCGCCGTCGGGCCGTTCAGCGCGGGTGTAGCCCAGCCGCTCATCGACCCTCACCGGGTCTTCCTTGCCCTTTTGCGCGCGCGCATCCAGCAGGCGCGGGGCCAGCGGCTCCAGCGCGCGGGTCAGCAGGCGATAGGCGATCAGCGGCAGGGGCGTCACGGCTGAACCCTCATGGTTCCAGTCCCGTGATCTCGTCGGCCCGCGCCTCGACGGTGCTCAGCCGGTCGGCCCAGTCCAGCCGCACGGCGTCCAGGTCCTCGCCGCGGGGATAGTGCGCCACGTCCCAAACGATCGCGCCCTTGCCGAAGGGCAGGGGGATGAGGGCCCGGTCCCAGCTGTTCAGCCGGATCGCCGGATTGCACGACATGCCGATGAACAGGGTCGGCGCCCTGGAGATCTTGGCCATCATCGGCAGGCCCTCGGCCATCTGTCGCGCCGGGCCGCGCGGGCCGTCCGGCGTGATGGCCAGGGCGCCTTCCTTCAGTTGACGCAGCCCCGCCCGCAGGGCCTGCGCGCCGCCCTTGTCGCGGTCGGCCTTGTCCTTGTTCGACGACGAGCCCCGGATGGCGGGAAAGCCCTGCAGGGCCACGGCCTTGGCGATGAACTGGCCGTCGGCGGACAGCGAGATCAGCGCCTTGGCCGGCTGCGCCCGATCCAGCGGCCAGCTGGCGGGCGCCAGACTGATGCGCGAATGCCAGAAGGCGCACAGCACGCCGCCTCCCTTGTCCCAGACCTCTTCGGCGACCGACTGGTTCTCATGGGTCCAGCGGATGGTGGCGAAACAGAACTGCATCCAGCGCGCCAGAATGAACGACAGGGTCGCCTGGACGGCGGGTATGCGCAGGGGTCTCACGCGACCGTCTCGACGTTGACGGGGGCTCCATCCAGCGACTGCTGACGGGCCAGCCGGGCGTACAGGCCGCCCTTGGCCACCAGGGCGTCGTGCGATCCCTCCTCGACCACACGTCCGGCCTCGATCACATAGATGCGGTTGGCGTTCTTCACGGTCGACAGGCGGTGGGCGATCATCAGGGTCGCGCGACCCTGCATCAGCCGCTCCAGCGCCGCCTGAACCAGCGCCTCGCTCTCGGTGTCCAGCGCGCTGGTCGCCTCGTCCAGCAGCAGGATCGGCGCGTCCTTGACGAAGGCGCGGGCGATGGCGATGCGCTGGCGCTGGCCGCCCGACAGGCGCAGTCCCGCTTCGCCTGCGCGGGTGTCGTAGCCTTGGGGCAGGGCGGTGATGAAGTCGTGGGCGGCGGCGGATCGGGCGGCGGCCTCGATCTGATCCTGCGTCGCGCCGGGGCGGCCATAGGCGATGTTGTTGGCGATGGTGTCGTCGAACAGGAAGGGCTCCTGCGTCACCAGGGCGATATGTTCGCGCAGGTCATGCAGACGCAGGTCGCGCAGGTCGCGCCCATTCAGCGTCACCGCCCCGCCAGTCACGTCATAGAAACGCGGCAGCAGGCTCAGGATCGTGCTCTTGCCTCCGCCCGACGGTCCGACCAGGGCCACCGTCTCGCCCGGCGCGACACGCAGCGACACCTGATCCAGCGTCGGCGCTCCGCCGTCGGCGGCGGGGGCGTAGGCGAAGGATACGCGGTCCAGCACCACCTCGACCGGCCCGGCGGCCAGGGGCGCGGCGTCGGGCGCCTCACGGATTTCCGGTTCGATGTCCAGGGCGCCGAACAGGCGGCGCGCGGCGGTGAAGCCCTCGGCCATCACCGTCGCCAGATTGGTCACCTGACGCAGGGCTTGTCCTGCGGCCAGCAGCATGCCGATGAAAGCGGCGAACCCGCCCACGGTCATCTCGCCCGACTGCGCCCGCCATCCGGCATAGGCCATGACGGCGGCGACGACGATATAGGCCACCAGATCGCTGGACGGTCCGGCGAAGGCGCGGGCGTTGGCGCCTTTGATGACGTGGCGCTGGCGGCGGGCGACGACCTCGCCGACGCGGGCCTCTTCGGCCGCCTCGCGGTTCTCGATCTTGATCAGTCGGACCCCGTCCAGATTCTCCATCAGGGCGGTGGACAGGTTCTCCGTCTCGGTCATGGCCCCCCGCGCGGCCTTGCGGGTTTTTCTGCCGAACCGGCGCAGCACCAGCGCCACCATCGGCACGCCCAGCAGCACCACCATGGTCAGCTGCCAGTCGATGAAGCCCATGTAGATCAGCACGGCGATCAGGGTCAGCAGGTTCTGGGTGTAGGTCACCACGCCCGAGGTGAAGGCCTCGCGCACCAGATTGGCGTCGAACAGCACCGACGAGACGAAGCCGCCCGAATGCTGGCTGCGCAGCCGCGCAAGATCGGCCCGGATCATGGCCCCGAACAGACGCACCTGAATGTCGCCGACGATGGTGTGTCCCAGCCGGTTGACCAGCGCCGCCTGTCCGATGGCCGCCAGGGTCCGCGCCACGGCGACGGCCAGGATGGCTGCGGGTATCCACAGAATGGCCTTCGACGCCGGAAACTCGACCAGACCGAACAGGCTGATCGGCGCCGTCCCGCCCAGGAACAGGCCGTTCACCGCCGGCTCCAGCAGCTTCAACAGGGCCGCCGTCAGCAGACCTGTCACCGCCGCCAGCAGGATCGACAGCACCAGCGACCCCTTGTGCCGGGACAGGTAGTCGCGCCAGATCCGCGCCAGAAGGGCGCGCAGGGGCATGGTCTCGGCGGCAGTTGTGGTCATCGGCCTTCGGTCGTCCGAGCAGGCCTTCAAGTCAAGGCTTGTGTGGCGTTGCGCAAGGGGCGCTTGAACCCGGCGCATGGCTTCACTAGCTAGGGGCTGCGGGTTCGCCCGCGTTGTTCTCAGGGCGGGGTGCAATTCCCCACCGGCGGTAAGGCGGCGACGCCAAGCCCGCGAGCGCTCCCCTGGTTGGGGAGGTCAGCAGATCCGGTGTGAATCCGGGGCCGACGGTATAGTCCGGATGAAAGAGAACGGGATCACGCGCCACGTCGGCGCGCGTCGCCTTTCGCCGGGCGGGGCGCCGGCGCGTCGTCGCCCGTAACCCTGAGGAAAACTGGTTACGGAAAGGACGACGCTTGAACCAGATTTCCTCGCCATACCAACGCGCTGCTTCGCATGGCGCGCTGCTTATGGTCTGCGCCAGCCTGGCCTTCGCGGCGGGCAACACCCTGCAATCCGTCCTGCCGTGGCGCTATGGCATGAGCTCCACCGGCATGGCCTTCTGGCAATATCTGATCGCCTCGGTGCTGATGGCGCCGATCGTGATGCGGATCGGCCTGAACAAGTTTCGCACCCGTCGTCCGCTGATCCATGAAGTCCGCGCCCTGGCCTCGGCGCTGGGCGTCCATGTCTTCGTCTATGGTTTCGCGACGGGCGTGCCGATCTGGCAGATGGTGACCCTGCTGGCCACCGGTCCGCTGTTCATCATCATCGGCTCAACCCTGTTTCTGGGCGAGCGGGTTTCGGGCGCACGTCTGGGCGCGGCCCTGGCCGGGTTCGTCGGGGCGGTGGTCGTTTCGGGCGTCGGGACCGAGCATCTGGACTGGCGTGCTCTTACGCCCATCGCGGCGGCGGCCCTGTGGGCGGCGACCGACGTCCTGACCAAATATCTGGCTCGCGAAGAGACGCCAGAGACCCTGACGGTCTCGCTGCTGGTGCTGATCGCGCCCAACCATCTGGCCATTCTGCTGCTGGTCAACGCCCTGGCCTTCATGATGCCGCCGGGCGTGGCGAACGGCTTCCCCTTCGCCCTGCCGCACGGCGAGGGGCTGCTGCTTCTGCTGGCGCTGGGCGGGGCGACGGCGGCGGCGCAATATCTGCTGGCCTCGGCCTACAAGACGGCGGATGCGGTCTATCTGCAGCCGTTTGCGGACCTCAAGGTGCCTCTGGCGGGCCTGATCGGCTGGATCACCCTGGGGCAGGCGCCGTCCGTCTGGTTCTGGCCGGGCGCAGCGCTGATCGTGGGGGCGTCGGTCTTCATCTTCTGGGGCGAGAACCGCTCGGCCCAGGCGCGGATCGCCGCTGCCCAGCCCTGTCCCTGAGACACATGGTCCGCAGGCGTGGGATGACGCGGGGGCGTCGGGTCGCTATCTGACGGTCAATGTCACGCTTTGATCTCACAACTGCGATGGGCCGCTTCAAGGCCCATTGGCACTATTTCTGGGCGGATCATGCGTTTCTGCGCGCGGCCTTCTCCAACGCCCACTGGCTTGGACCCGATCTGGTGCGCACCAACCAGCCGTCGCCGCGCCAACTGGCCGGGTGGAAGGCCAGGGGGATTAAGACCGTCATCAACCTGCGCGGCGAACGCGACGAGGGCTATTACTGGCTGGAGAAGGAGGCCTGCGAGCGTCTGGGCCTGACCCTGATCAGCGCGCCGCTGGATTCGCGTGATCCTCCCCAGACGGATCGCATCCACCGCGCCCGCGACCTGTTCAAGACCATCGAATATCCGGTGTTGATCCACTGCAAGTCAGGCGCGGACCGGGCGGGGATGATGGCGGTCTTCTATCGCCACTTCCATCTGGGCGAGCCGATCTCGGTCGCGATGAACCAACTGTCCAAGAAATACCTGCACTCACGCGAGGGGCTGACGGGCGTGTTGGACTATACGCTGGAGAAATACGTCAACGAGGTCGAGCCCCGGGGGATCAGCTTCATCGACTGGGTCGACAGCCCCGACTACGACCCCAAGGCCATCCGCGCCGAGTTCAAGGCCGGCTGGTGGGGCACGCTTCTGACCGACAAACTGCTGCGGCGGGAGTAGGGGGCTTCTATCTTTCGTCATTCCGGGGCGTCCGCAGGACGAACCCGGAACCCAGGGATGCGGTTGCTGCATCAACCGTTTCAGGCGTTGAGAATGTCCCCCTGGGTTCCGGGTTCTTCGCTGCGCTCAGCCCCGGAATGACGATTCCGCACGGGACGGCGCCTCAGCTCCAGGGGCCGGTCTTCGACTCAGTCTTGGGCTCATCGCCGTTTGCGCGGGCCTCGGCGGCCAGTTCGGCGTCGCGGCGGGCCTTGCGGTCGGCTTCCCACTGTTTGAACCAGCGCGCGTAGTTGATCTTGTCGCGCAGCGAAAAACAGAACAGCGCCAGCACGGCCAGCATGCTGATGATTTGAAAAGTCTGTTGCGGTTCCAGGTTCACGGCTTTCCTCGTTCGTCCAGTTCCAGCGGGTGGATCAGGGAGCGGGTTCCGCTCCCTGATGTCGCATGACCTCAGGCGGCGTCGCCGCGCGGGTCGATCAGCTTGTGCGCGTGCAGGATGAAGTAGCGCATGTGGGCGTTGTCGACGGTGGCCTGTGCGCGGGCCTTCCAGGCCTTCTTGGCGTCTTCATAGGTGCCGAAGGCGCCGACGAACTCGACCTGCGACAGATCGCGGAACACCGGCTCGCCCAGGTGGCGCAGCTCGCCGCCGATCACCAGGTGAAGCAGTTGAGGCGGAACATTGTTTGGCTCAGTCATCGGAGTCCTGTGGCGCAGAGGGGGAGGTTTCCGCGCGGCATAGGCCCAGAATGGCCAAGGATCAATGTGCGCGGGGTGTTTTCACCCTCGCCTTAGGTCGAAAGCGGCACGTTTTTACAGCGCCGGATTATCATCGGCTGCAGCGCAGGGGCGGCGCAGACCAGGCTGGCCTGACGTGGGTCGGGCCGGTTGAACCGCCACGGACGCCCGTGGTGATCGCTGACCACGGCGCCCGCCTCCTGCGCGATCAGGCAGCCCGCCGCGACGTCCCAGTCCCATTTCGGCGTCAGGGCCAGGGCCGCATCGAACGCCCCCGCCGCCACCAGGGCCATGCGATAGGCCAGGGCGTTGCGCTTCTCGAACCGCATCGGCGGCCACGGCTCGTCGAAATAGGGCGCTTCAATCAGCCGCGCGTCGCCCAGCACCGAGGCGTCCTCCAGCGTGTCGGCGTCCGAGGCCCGGATGGACCGGCTGTTGCGCAGCGCCCCGCCGCCGCGTGTCGCCACATAGGTCTCGTCCACTTCGGGCGCATGGATGACGGCGGCGACGACTTCGCCGTCCTCGACCACCGCGATCGGCACGCACCACCACGGCGTCCGCTTCATATAGGCGACCGTGCCGTCGATCGGATCGACGATGAAGATGCGTTTCTTCGACAGCCGGACGCTGGAATCCGCCGTCTCCTCCGACAGCCAGCCATAGTCGGGGCGGGCCGCCAGCAGCCGGTCCTTCAGCATGGCGTCCACCTTCAGGTCGCCGCTGGTGACGGGCGATCCGCCGACCTTGGACGTGATCTTCAGCCCGGCCTCGCGTTCGGCCAGCGCCAGGGCGCCTGCGTCCAGCGCCGCCTGGCGGATCAGTTCAAGGTCGTCGTTCAGGTTGGTCATTTTCCGGCGATGGCCACCGCGTCGAACATCAGGCTGGGCACGTTGAAGGAACCCCGGAACTCCAGATCCGATCCCCGCTGTAGGCGCAGATAAAGCTCGGGCAGCTTGCCCGCCACGGTTACTTCGCTGACCGGATAGGCGATCTCGCCGTTCTCGAACCAGAAGCCAGACACCCCGGCGGACCAGTCGCCGGTGTTGCCGTTCAGCGAAGGGCCGAACATCGAGGTGACCAGCAGGCCGCTCCCGGCGTCGCCCATCAGGCCCGCCAAATCGCGCTCGCCCGGCTCCATATGCAGGTTGTGGGTCGAGACGCCCGACGGCCCGGCCAACCCGCGCGACGCATGGCCCGTCGCCTGCATCCCCAACTGACGCGCCGAGGCGGTGTTCAGCAGCCAGGTGGTCAGCACGCCGTCGTCGAACAGGGCGCGACGCTCGACCGCGACGCCTTCGTCATCGAACGGGGTCGACCCCAGGCCGCGCTTACGGAACGGGTCGTCGATCAGGCTGACGCCCTCGGCGAAGACCTTCTGGCCCAGTTTGTCTTTCAGGAAGGAGGTGCCGCGCGCGATGGACGGCCCAGCGATGGCGCCGACCGCGGGCGACACGATCTGGCCCGCGACGCGGTTCTCGAAGATGACCGGCGCGGTGGTCGAGGCGATCTTGCGCGGCCCGGTGCGCGACACGGCCTTTTCACCGGCATAGACGCCGATGGACTGGGCGCTGGGCAGGTCAGACAGGTGGCGGGTGGTGCGGCTTTCGCCGCCGCGCTCCATGGCCCCGTCCTTCTCGGCGATGACGCCGACGCCCAGCGAGAAGGCCGTGCCGCGATAGTCGCCGTCGAAACCGTGCGAGGTCGCCAGGCGCCAGCGGCTGGACGACCAGGAGGCATGGCCGCCTTCGGATTTCGCCACGCCGGGGACAGCCAGTGCGGCAGCCTCGGCCTGGGCTGATGCGCGCTCCAGTTCCTCCGCCGTGCGTTCGCTGGCGTCATACAGGTCCAGATCGGCATAGGGGCCGCGCGCCAGACGGTCTTCGGGTGCGAAACCGGCGTGGGGGTCTTCCGGCGCCAGACGGGCCATGGCCACGGCGCGTTCAACCAGACGGGTGCGGGTGGCCTCCGACAGATCTGAGGCGGACACCGAGGCCTGACGCTGGCCGACGAAGACCCGCAGGCCCAGATCGCGCGATTCCTCGCGCTCCACATCCTCAAGCCTGCCGTTGCGGACTCCGACCGACAGCGACTGGCGGTCGGCGCTGACGGCCTCGGCGGCGTCGGCCCCGGCCTTCAGGGCCGCCTGGACGATGTCATTGAGAAGATCGGTGGAGACGGACGCGGTCGTGGTTTCAGTCATGCCCCGATATGGCGGACGCGCCCCCGCACCGCAACATGGCGCCGCCGAACAGTCTCACACGATGGCGTAGGCGATCAGGCCCACCGCCGCCGCCAGCAGGGAAATCCACGTCAGACCCATGCCCAGCACCCGCCCCAGCGATGGCCCGGTCTGGAACAGCAGGCCCAGCGCATGGATGATCCGCCCCGCAAACAGCGTCCCGCCCACCGCATGAACCATCCACGGCTCAGCCCCCAGCACCGCCAGCAGCCCCATCGCCGCCATGCCGGGCGCGGCGTATTCGACGCAGTTGCCAAAGGCGCGGGTGGCGGACTGAAGCTCAGGGTTCCCCCCGTCGCCGAACGAGACCAGATGCCGCCTGCGACCGCTGGACACCACGCCGGACAGCACCAGCAGCAACAGTATCAGCAGGCCGCTCCACAGGCCCGCCGCCTGCAGAGCCAGCATCAGATGAGGCGTCATGGCTCAGTTCTCGCGCGCGATCGGGTACAGCAGGTAGCGGTCGTCATAGAAGGGCGTCCGCTCATAGAACCAGGCCAGCCGGGCCTGCGGATCGGCGGCGAAGGCCGCATCCGCCGCCAGTTTCGCCTCGAACTCGGCCTTGAGCGCCGGGTCCGCCGCCAGCATCTTCTCGGCCAGGGGCGCAATGGCGTAGGCCTCGATATATTCGACCCGGCTCATCACCTCGGGGAACAGGCCCCAGGCGAAGAAGCTCTCGTTCGACTGCGGCTCCAGCAGCAGGATGGCCACATCGCCCAGCGGCTGATCGGTCGGAACCCGCACCGATCCAGTGGGGAAGGTCCAGTCGCGGCGCTCCACATTGACCGTCTCGACCGAGGTCTGGACGTGGCCCTCATTGGGGCTGGCGGCCAGTTTGGGCGACACCAGACGCAGCATGTCGACGTTGACCACGCGCGGCGCCGCGACCGTCTCCATCTGCACCCCGTGCGCCTTCAGCCGCTCGATGATGTCGGTGCGGTAGCTGGGAATCCAGTAGGCCGTCGGCCGTTGCAGGGTCAGGGTCGGCTTGGACCCATAGAAGGGCATCTGCCACAGCACGGGGTCAGGCTGGCCCGACCAGCGGATTTCGTTGCGGCCCGACGCCGGACTGAAATAGGTGTCGAACAGCACGCCCTTGAACGGACGGGTGGAGGAAGGGGCCTCGTCCTGCTCGAAATTGGCCAGGATCTCCGCCGGGCGCAGGGCGCGGTCCTGTTCGGTCGCCGCCCTCAGCGCCGAACCCTTGTCCGCCAGCAGCCTCAGCGCCTCTTCGATGAATACGTAGGTGCCCAACACCCGCTGCTCGTGCGGCTTCAGGCTGTGGTTCTCGATCAGGATCGTCGGGACGTGGGCCGCCGCACCCCAGCCGTTGGAATAGCGTTCGCCCAGCCCGCCGTCCGACAGGCCCTTCTTAGGTTCATCGTCATCGACCCCGAACACCAGCTCGCCGGGGATGTGGCCTTCACGCTCCAGCGCCGCATTCATGGCGGGCTTGAACACGGAATCCAGCCACTGCGATCCGTGCGGCGAGCGGCTGAACGAACCGTCCTCGCCATTGAAGCCGAAGGTCACGTCATACTGGTAGTCCAGACCGTCGGTGACGTGGACGTCGACATAGAGGTCGGGTCGGTATTTCAGGATCAGACCGCGCACGGCCCGCATCTCGGGCTGGTCCAGCTTCAGATAGTCGCGGTTCAGGTTCTGGTTGCTCGCCGTGTTGCGCCAGCCCTGAATGCGTGGCCCGCGCTGGTTGGGCCGGGAATAGGCCGACGCCCGTTCATGCCCGTCCACGCTCAGGATCGGGATCAGGATCAGGTTCACCCGGTCCAGCAGGGCGTCCTTGCCGTAGAAGGCGATGTCGCGCAGCAGCATCATGCCCGCGTCCTTGCCGTCGATCTCGCCGGGGTGGATGCCCGCCTGGATCATCAGCACCGGCTTGGCCGGATCAAACGCAGCGCCGTCCTTGGACGCGATCACCGCATAGATGGGCCGCCCCTCGGGCGACGTGCCGAACTGTTCGATGCGGATCAGGTCCGACGCCGCATCCAGCCGGTCGAACCAGGCGCGGGTGTCGGCATAGTCGGGGCTGAAATCATGGGCGGGATCCGCCTCGAACGCCGTGACCCACGGATCGGATACGCCCCTCAACAGGGCCTTTGACGCGCCGTTCCACGCGGGCGCTGGCGGCAGGAAGGCTTGATCCCACGGGGCGGCGTTGGGAACGGACGAAGGCGTTTGAGACATGACGGGGGTCACCCAGCAGGTTAGGGCGGCCAGAACGGCCGGAACTGCAAGATAGGGATGCATGAAGGCTTTCGTGGGCCGATTGCCCCCGCCTGACAAGCTCATCCCCCCGCGCCCAGCGCCGGCGCCCAGCCTCCGGCTGCAATCAGCGCCGAGGCCGCGTTCAGCACGCCCCACAGGCTGTAGAGCAGCACGATCACCAGGGCGGCGACCACCGCACGACGCCACGGCGTAAAGGCGGCTGTGGCCGTGCAGATCACGAATATGCCGGTTCCGACCCACAACCTGACCGAACTGGCCAGTTTGGCGAACCCGGGATCCAGTTGGGCCAACACGAGCAGCACCATCGCCACGATCAGGTTGGCCGCCAGAATGCACGAGAAGACCAGCCGCCGCCGCGCCCAGAAATGATCGTCCAGATCAATCCTGTCCTCGCCGCCTTCAGCTGAAACCCGCGGGAAGGTGATGCTGGCGGCGACATAGAAGGTGGCGGCGATAATCAGGGCGATCAGCAGCACGGAGGTGTTGAACGGCGCGCCGCGGAATATCACCCAGGCCTGGTTCCAGAAGGTGCCGATCTCGATGGCCACGAACATCGCCAGCAGGGGCGTCAGCAGGCCGAACCGGATGCGGTCCTTCTCATGCAGGACCCGCGCAAACCCGCCGACCAGTTCGGCGACGGACAAGCCCAGCAACAGGCCATAGAAACTGAAAAAGAACTCGAACGAACTCAAACGCCATCCCCCGGACTGAGAACGACAGAGCTAAACCGTATCCGGGGCCGCCGCCAGTCGGCGTCTTGTGCAGGCATCGCCTCCGCCGCGATCAGGCGGCGGAGGCGGCGGTCATGGTCAGATCGGCATTTCGACGCGGTTCACCGTGCCGATGGCGCGATTGTAGTCGCTGACGATGCTCTCGCGGTGGCGGTCATTCTTGTCCTGCTTGTAGTCGCGCCACGAGCCGATGATCGAATCCAGGTTTCCGGCGATGGAGCTGAGCTCGGACTTGTTGGCGGCGTCTGCGGCCAGACCCGCCTGGGCCTCGCGCAGCTTACCGGTGGCGGCGACGAACTCGGGCAGCAGGCGGTCGGCCTCGGCCGTGTTGTCGTCGATCACGGCGGTGGTGAAGTGATCGGCCTTCTGCATGGCGTCCATCATGCTGGCCTCGGCGGTGTGGCCCGCCTTGACCAGGGCCGCCATCTTGGCCGCATTGGCGGCGCGCTGATACTCGGTCAGGGCCGCATCGAACTCGTTGATGCCCGCGATCGAGTTTTCGTAGGCCGAGATCAGGGCCGCGTGCGCGGCCTTGCCCTGGGCCAGATTGTCTTCGCGATAGGCGCGGGATTCATAATAGGGGTCCAGCGTCTTCCACTGGGCCAGCAGCGCCTCAAGGTGCGGCAGCAGCTTGTCCACCGCCGCGTCGGTCCGCTGGCTCTGGCCGCCGCCCGACAGGGCCTTGCCTTCCTTCAGCTTGGCGATCGCCGTTTCCAGCGTGGTGATGTTCTCGGGGAAGTTGATGGTGCTGGACGCAGCGGCGTTCGGAATATCCGTCTTCTGATAGCGTTCGAAGTTCTCGGATACGCCCCAGTTGTTGTCGATCAGCTTATTGAACGCCTCGGAATAGAGGCCCATTTTCTGCTGCGTCGATTCGTTTCCGGCGGCGGCCGTGATCGATTGGGGCCGCCCTTCGGCGCCGCCCTTGGCGTCGCCCTGTCCGCAGGCCGCAAGCCCCATCGTCATCGCGCAGACCAAGGCCATGGCGCTGACAGCTGTCCGAGATTTCATATGGATTTTCCCTTCCTCGACCGGCGAAGAGACAGCTTCGCCGCAGTCCGGGAGACGGAACGCCACGGCAAAGCCCGGGTTCTCCAAAAACCAATGTTCGTTGCGATTAAATCGCAAGTCTCTGATAAGTCGTCACTTCCAGATCGGTTTGCCGTCGCCCGGCAGGCCCAGCCGGTCCCACATGTCGGAAACCCGCTCGACCACGTCCTGATCCATGCGGATCTCCTCGCCCCATTCCCGCTTGGTCTCGGGCTCCCACTTGTCGGTGGCGTCCAGACCGATCTTGGAGCCCAGCCCGCTCTCGGGTGAGGCGAAGTCCAGATAGTCGATGGGGGTGGATTCGATCAGGGTGATGTCGCGCGCCGGGTCCATCTTGGTCGAGATGGCCCACATGACGTCCTTCCAGTCGCGGGCGTCGATGTCGTCGTCCACGACGATGACCCATTTGGTGTACATGAACTGGCGCAGATAGCTCCAGACGCCCAGCATCACCCGCTTGGCGTGGCCCGGATAGGCCTTCTTCATCGACACCACCGCGATCCGGTAGCTGCACCCCTCGGGCGGCAGCCAGAAGTCGACGATCTCGGGGAACTGCTGGCGCAACAGGGGAATGAACACCTCGTTCAGCGCCTCGCCCAGCACGCTGGGCTCGTCCGGCGGACGACCGGTGAAGGTGGTCAGATAGATGGGGTCGCGGCGCATGGTGACGGCGCTGACCTGGAAGACCGGGAACTTCTCGACCGAGTTGTAATAGCCGGTGTGGTCGCCGTACGGGCCTTCGTCCTCGAACTCGTCCAGCAGGACATGGCCTTCCAGCACGATCTCGGCCTGGGCAGGCACCATCAGCGGCACGGTCTTGCAGGGGACCAGTTCGGCCTTGGCGCCCCGCATCAGGCCCGCGAACTGATATTCCGACAATGTGTCCGGCACCGGCGTCACCGCCGCCAGGATCGTGCCCGGATCGGCCCCCAGAACCACGGCGCAGGGCAGGGGCTCGCGCTTTCCGGCCTTCTTGTGCCGGGCATAGTGCTGGGCCCCGCCCCGGTGGGCCAGCCAGCGCATGATGGCCTTGTCCTTGCCCAGGACCTGCATCCGATAGATGCCCAGGTTGAAGTCGTCCTCGCGGTCGTCCGACGGCCCCTTGGTCACGACCAGACCCCAGGTGATCAGGGGCGCAGGCTCGCCGGGCCAGCACGACTGGACGGGCAGGGCGGTCAGGTCGATCTGGTCGCCCTTCAGCACCACCTCTTGCACCGGCGCCTTCTTGACCGTCTTGGGCCGCATCGACATGACGGTCTGCGCCAGCGGCAGCATCTCCATCGCATCGCCCAGTCCGCGCGGCGGGGTGGGATTTCTCAGGAAGGCCAGCAGTTCGCCGACCTCGCGCAGCTCCGCCGTGGTGGTGCGCGCCTTGCCCTCCAGCGTCACCCCCATGGCCACCCGCTTCACCGTGCCGAACAGATTGGCCAGGCAGGGGATGGGGCTGATGGTTCCGTCCGGCATCACCGGCTTTTCGAACAGGACCGCCGGGCCGCCGTTCCTCAGCAGCCGGGTCTGGATCTCGGTCATCTCCAGCACGGTCGAGACCGGCTCGGACACCCGCACCAGTTCGCCGTCGGCTTCCAGTTGCTCGATGAAGTCGCGAAGGGATTTGTAGGCCATGAAGCGTGGCTTAGAGCATGATCGTTTCAGGTGGAACCGCGAAGCGGTTCCGACAGAAGCGTGAATCATGCTCTCGCTTTAATCTGGAGCCTGATTCACGGCATCGATGGAATCGCGCAGCGATTCCATCTCAACCGATCAGGCTCAGGCGGGTCGCGCGCCTGTGTCACGCCCCGCGCGGCCCATCAGGCGATCCAGCCCGACTACCGCCAGTCCGACCGCCAGGAACAGGCCCAGCATGGCCGCCGCCCAGAAGCCGGTCCTGCCCCAGCCCAACTGCTCCACATTCACGAACCAATAGGGCCACCAGCCCGAGGTGAAGCCGTGAAGCACCGTCCACATCACATAGATCAGCGGAAACGCCAGCCACCGGACTGCATCGATCCAGCGCAGATGGCCCTTGGGCGTGAACATCAGCCAGTCCAGCACAAAGGCCGCGGGCATCACATAATGCAGCAGGCTGTTGGCCAGCCACGCCAGCCCCTGCGGCGCCCAGACATTCGCCAGCAGCAGGTGATAGGTCAGCCCCACCACCGCGATATACATGGCCAGCGCCGCCCGGACGTGGACATTGGCGCCCCAGCGTCCCAGTCGGCTGTCGGCCCGAACCAGCGGTGCTGTCAGGGCCAGCGCCGCCAGAAGATTGGTCAGGATTGTGAAATAGCTGAAGAAGTTGACGGTCAGGCCGGGCATGGCCTCGACCTCCGCCGGGCCGATCATCAGCAGATACTGAAGCCCCAGCGCCGCCCAGCCGACAACGGCGAAGGCGCCCTGCCACAGTCGTGGTCGATCACGCGCACGCAGCATGGACGCCCTCCCGTCGTCGATCAGGCTTCAGTCTTGTCCCAATTGAAGGCGGGGTCCAGCCAGTCGCCGATGCGTTCGGCGCGATCCAGCGCGTTCAGGCGCTGAACCTCTTCCGCCGACAGTTCGAAATCGAAGATGTCGAAGTTTTCGCGCGCGCGGCTTTCCTTGGTCGTGCGCGGGATGGCGATGATCTTGTTCTGGATCAGCCAGCGCAGCGTCACCTGGCCGTTGGTTTTGCCGTGGGCCTTGGCGATTTCGGAAATGGTGGCGTCGTCAGCGATCTTGCCTTGGGCCAGCGGCGACCAGGCGGTGATCGACGATCCCAGCTCGGCGGCGGTGGCGACCAGCTGGTCAATGCCCAGATAGGGGTGGTGCTCGACCTGGTTGGTGATCAGCTTGGCCTTGGACAGACCCTGCGCTTGGCGGAACTCCTTGGACGGGAAGTTGGACAGGCCGATCGACTTGGTAAGGCCGGCTTCCTTGGCGGCGTTCAGGGCGCCCAGCGTCTCTTCGAACGACGGCTCGGCCTTGGGCCAGTGCAGCAGCAGCAGGTCCGGAACCGTGCCCAGGCTGTCGACCGATTCCTGCGCCTGACGCAGCAGGCCGTCGTGGTCGAAGTGGTCGACCCAGATCTTGGTCGTCAGGAAGAAGTCTTCGCGCGCCACGCCGGAATCGCGGATGCCTTCGCCGACCGCCTTCTCGTTCTTGTAGATCCAGGCGGTGTCGATGTGGCGGTATCCGATCCGCAGCGCCTCGGCGACCATGCGCCGCGCGTCGTCCGGCTCCAGCTGCCACGTCCCGAAACCCAGCAGCGGGATTTCGATGTCGTCGACGGTAATTGTGGGTTGATCGCCATAAGCCATGGGACGGTCCTTCACGTCAGGGGAGAGCGGAACAGTTAGGCGCCCGACGCCTCCGCCGAAAGGTCCTCATCAAACCATTGCAGAATTTCTTCCCACAGCGGCTCCATCCCCTTCCTGAACGCGCCCTCGTGCCCAATGCGTTTGACCCCGTAATCGTGGGGTCTGCGTGACAGGATTTTGACGGGCGCGGCAGGATAGGCGGACAGCAGGCGCGCGCCTGTGCCGGGCGTTGCGATGGGATCATCGCTGAAAATCCATGACCGGATCGGGGCGATCACCTTGTCGAACTGTTGCGGGTCCAGCGCGCCGTCGGCCAGTTCCTTCAAGAAATAGTCCGGCTTCAGGCACCATCGCTTCCAGGTCTCGAAAACCCCGCGCGGCAGGTCGGTCCCCCGCCACAGTTTGCCGCTGGGCACATAGCCGTGCTTGCGGATTTCACTGGGGCCCAGCCCCAGCCAGAAGAACAGCTCGAACGGGTTGTAGGTCCGGTGATGCCCGCCCCACCAGCCGGTGCCGACCGAGACGAAAGCGTGTTTCTCAAACCCGCTCTGGTTCGGCATGAAGCCGACGAAATGGCCGCCGACGCTGTGGCCGACATGAAAGACCGGCAGGCCCGGCGCCGCGACCTTCAGCGCCTTCAGGGCGGCGGGCATGTCCAGCCGCCCCCAGTCGGGATAATCCATTTGCATCCCCGCCAGATCATCCGACCGCGATCCGCCGATGCCGCGATAGTCATAGGTCAGGACCACGGCCCCGCGCTCGGCCATCCAGCGCGCGAACCGGCCATAGAAGCCGCGTGGAAAGCCGGTCCCGGCTGAAACCAGCACCGCCATCCGCGCGTCCGTCGGGCGAAACAGCGTCGCCTCCAGCGGCCAGCCGTCGCTGGCCTTGATGATCCGGTCTTCAACCCTGACACCCACGGAACGCCCCTTTGTCCGTTTTTATAGAATACGGACCATGGCTGATTTCCCCCGCGTCAGGTCAAGCGCCGTCGAAGCTTTTCACCAGCCGCTTGGGCGCCACATTGCGCCAGCGCCTCTCCAGCATGGCCTTCAGCCAGACCGGATCGACCGTGGCGATGCGCGCCAGCACCAGGGCGTGGTCGCGGTAATGGTCGGTGAAGTGAAAGGTCGCCGGGTCCATCTCGATCAGCAGATCGCGCTCATCCAGATTATCCAGATGCACCACGATGCTGTCGTCCAGCTGCGGTCTGATCCAGGTCAGGAACTTGCCCGCGACCTTGAACGACGGCTCGCCATAGGAAACCCCGTCCTCGACGCCGGGAAAACTGAACAGCAGGGCGCGCAGTTCGTCGTGGGTCACCCATCGCCTCCAGCGGGATTAAGCTTGCGCGCACCCTAATCCCGTCATCGCCCAAAGAAAAAGGCCGCGTCCCTGTCGGAACGCGGCCCTGATCGTTTTGGCTGAGTCTGAACTCAGGTGATGTCTTCGTTCAGCAGGCCGACCTTGAAGAAGCCGTTCTTCTGCATCTCGTTCATGACTTCCATGAACTGCGAGTATTTCACTTCCGGCTGGGCGCGGACGAAGACGCGCTCTTCTTCACAGCCTTGGCCGGTCGGGTTGCCCACGGCGGTGCAGACGTCGGCGGCCAGCTTCTCGATGTCGGTCTGCTTGTCAGCGATGAACAGCGAACCGGATTCCTGGATGGTGATGTACACCGGGTCCTTCGGCTTTTCGGCCGAGGCGTCAGGCGGGGTCGCCGGCGGCAGGTCCAGACGGATCGACACGGTCGCCATAGGCGCGGCGACCATGAAGATGATCATGAGGACCAGCAGAATGTCGATGAACGGCGTGATGTTGATATCCGCCGTCTGTTCGATCGTGTGCTTGTCCCCGCCGGAACCACCGAGCTTGGCAGCCATGCATCGTCTCCGTTACTCGCCTGACGCATTCCGCGCCGACATTTCCCTATGGATCGCCCGAAGGCTTGAAGGGTTCTTGGCGTCCCGATGCGCGCTTGTAAAGCGGTTCTAAACGATCTGCCGTTCCCGAACGTCAATTACACGCAGGAAGCGCAGCGGTTACGCCTTCGCCAGCTTCAAAAAACGGTCCATCAGGGCAGGATCGTCCTTGAAGGCGCCGGTGAAGCGGGTCGTGATGGTCGAAACGTGCCGGTGATGCACCCCGCGGGTGGTCATGCACTGGTGTTCGGCGTCCAGCATCACCGCCACGCCGCGCGGCTGCAGGTGCGATTCGATGGCGTCGATGATGTCGTTGGTCAGGGTTTCCTGATTCTGCAGGCGCCGCGCGAAGATTTCGACCACCCGCGCCAGCTTGGAGATGCCCACCACCTTCTCGCCGGGCAGGTAGGCGACATAGGCCTTGCCCAGGAAGGGGGCCATATGGTGCTCGCAGTGGCTCTCCACCTCGATGTCGCGCAGGATGACCATGTCGTCGTATCCGGTCACGTCCTCGAAGGTGCGGCTAAGCTCCCTGGCCGCATCGGCCTCATAGCCGTCGAACCATTCGCCATAGGCGTCGACCACCCGCTTGGGCGTGTCGATCAGGCCGGGACGTTCGGGGTCATCGCCGGCCCAGGCGATCAGGGTCCGCACCGCCTCCAGCGCCTGTTCGCGGCTGGGACGCTTGGAGGTCGCTTCGTTGGCGACGAGGACGGGCGTGACGGGCGTGGCGCTCATGGGGACTCGATTTCCGGCCGGGGCGGGGAGAGCCGCTCGGGGTTTACCTTCTACAATCCATCAGGACTGTATATCAGGCCGCTATATGGGACGGAGCCTCCGTCCTGCAAGAAAACCCGCTGAAGACTGATCCATGCCGCTGCACATCCACGACACCCTGCGCCGTGAAAAGCGCCTGTTCACGCCGCGCGACGCAAGCCGGGTCAGCCTCTATGTCTGCGGGCCGACGGTCTATGACTACGCCCATATCGGCAATGCGCGCCCGCCGGTGGTGTTCGACGTGCTGGTGCGGCTGCTGCGCCGGACCTACGGCGCAGACCATGTGATCTACGCCCGCAACGTCACCGACGTGGATGACAAGATCAACCAGAAGGCCGCCCGCGAAGGCGTGCCGATCAGCGAGGTCACCGCCCGCTATGAGGCCGCCTATCTGGCCGACATGGCCCTGCTGAACGTGTCGCGGCCCGACATCGCTCCCCACGTCACCGACTATATCCCCGCCATCGTCGATCAGATTCAGGCCATCATCGACGCGGGCTGCGCCTATGCCGCCGAAGGCCACGTCCTGTTCGACGTCTCGTCCTACAAGAACTATGGCGCGCTTTCCGGCCGGAACCTGGACGACATGATCGCCGGCGCTCGCGTCGAGGTGGCCCCGTACAAGAAGAACCCGCACGACTTCGTCCTGTGGAAGCCGTCCAAGGCGGATGAGCCGTCCTGGCCTTCGCCCTGGGGCGAGGGGCGTCCCGGCTGGCACATCGAATGCTCGGCCATGATCGAACAGACGCTGGGCCTGCCCATCGACATCCACGGCGGCGGCATCGACCTGGTCTTCCCCCACCACGAGAACGAGATCGCCCAGGGCGTCTGCGCCCACGGCCACGCCCACGGCGACCAGGCGCATGACGAATACGCCCGCTACTGGATGCACAACGGCTTCCTTACCGTGGACGCCGAGAAGATGTCGAAATCCATCGGCAACGTCCTTCTGCTGCACGATCTGGTCCAGGCCATGCCGGGCGAGGTTGTCCGTTGGGCGCTTCTGTCGGCGCATTATCGTCAGCCGCTGGACTGGAATCAGTCGCTGCTGGATCAGTCCAAGAAGTCGCTGGATCGCCTGTACGGCGCCCTGCATCGTTCGTCGGGCATTGCGGCGCTGGATCTGGATCCGCCCGCGGACTTCCTGAAATCCATCGAGGACGACCTGAACACCCCCGGCGCCATGGCGTCGCTGTTCGCCCTGTCCAGCGAGATCGAGCGCGGCATGACGGCCGGCGATCTGGACGCGGTGGCCCAGGCGCGCGGCCGCCTGATCGCCTGCGCCTCCATCCTGGGCGTGCTTCAGGCCGATCCCGCCGCCTGGCTGGAAGGCGATGTGTCCGACGATCTGCGCGTCGAGGTCGACTCCCTTCTGGAACAACGCGCCGCCGCCCGCGCCGCCAAGGACTGGCCCGAGGCCGACCGCATCCGCGACCGCCTGAACGAACTGAACGTCGTCGTCATGGACGGCCCCGACGGCGCCACCTGGCGCATGAAGGGCTGACGCTTTCTTCCGCCATGCTTCTCCTCCCCATTTCATGGGGAGGTGACGCCCCGCCTAGCTCTCCCTGAACCCATGCCCGCCGTGCGGTTTTCAGTTCGCCTTGCGGATCAGCTCGTCAGCCAGCGGCGCGGTTAGGTAACCGTCCGCCGTGCGGTTGTTGGCCAGTTGCCAGCGGCGCAGGGCCGCACGCGTGTTCGATCCGATCACGCCGTCGACCCCTTGCGTGTCATAGCCCAGGCGCGTTAGGGCGGTCTGGGCGCCGATGCGCTGGTCGCGCGTCATGGCTGGGTCGTTGGGCCAGGCCTTGCTCAGTCCCGGCTTGCCCATGATCCCGTCCGCCGTCAGGCCGATGGCCAGGGCGTAGGAGACCGAGTTGTTGTAGGCGCGGATCACATAGTGGTTCGGCAGGGCCAGGAAGGCGGGGCCGTTGGCGCCTTGCGGCAGCAGGATCGTGGCCTGCTCCTGCGCCTCGGCGCCGTTCGGCGTGCCGCCTTGCGCCAGGCGCACGCCGCGCGCCGACCAGTAGGCCCAGTCGTGCTTGGGCCCTTCGGCGTCGGCATAGTTGAACCCGGCGGGCAGCACGACCTCGTAGCCCCAGCCCTGTCCGCGCTTCCATCCGGCCTGGGCCAGAAGATTGGCGGCGGAGGCCAGGGCGTCGCCGTCATTGCCCCAGATGTCGACCTTGCCGTCGCCGTCCTGATCCACGCCCAGGCGCAGATAGTTGTCGGGCATGAACTGGGTCTGGCCCATGGCCCCGGCCCAGCTGCCCTTCAGGCCTTCGCGCGTGCGCTTGCCCTCGATGACGATGTCCAGCGCATGTTTCAGCTGCGTCTCGGCCCAGTCGCGACGGCGCCCATCATAAGCCAGGGTCGCCAGCGAGCGGATCACGTCATAATTGCCCTGGACCTGACCAAAGGCGCTTTCCTGCGCCCAGACCCCGACCAGAATCTCGCTTGGCACGCCGAAGCGCTGAACCACCGGCCACGGCACGCGGTCGATGCGCTGGCGGGCCTGGGCGATGCGCACGGGCGTCACCGCATTCTGGATATAGGCGCCGGCGGGGCGCGAGAACTCAGGCTGGTTGCGGTCCAGGCGGATCACCGTCGCATCCGGCGTCAGTCCCTCCAGCTCCCGTGCATAGGCCGCCTGGCGGGCGCCGCCCTTGCGCGCCAGAAAGCCCTGTTTCCAGCCGTCGAAACCCTGCTGGTCATAGGCCGTCAGCGGCGGGGTCTGGGGGGCGGGCGTCGCGGGCGGCGGCGTCGGCGACGCAGGCTGGGTCGCGCTGGGCTGCGGTCCTGTCGGCATCGAGGGCAGGGGCGGCTCAGGCAGCATCGGGGCGCAGGCGGCGACCGAACCAATCAGAAGAAGGCGGAAGGAAAAACGCATGAGATTCAGGGTAAAGCCCTCGACTGGAAACGTGAAATGACAACACCGCGAATGGGCGGCGAATGTCCCGCGGCGATCACCGTGATGGCCCTAAAGCGCGCAAGGGCCGGAACCGTTGCTGTCCGATCCCTTCCTTCAACGGCTATTGTAAGGTTTCGGGCCTGTGTTTGGACTGTGTTAACAGGCTGCGGCGTAATGGCGCAGCTTAAGCTCTGACGGCCTGATGGCGGAGTGGCGACGCGACGGGGGTGCAACCCCGTAAACCCTCCGTTCGACTCGGAGGTCAGGCCTCCAGACTTTTTCGTGCGGCGCGGCGAGGCCGCCCGACGGACAACGCATCGCCAGTGCGGCCGGGTTTCGCCCCCGTGCGGCCCGAAAAAGCCCGCTGCGCCTGAAAAACCGGGCGGGACAGGGCGGTTTGGGTTGACGCATCCGACTCGTCTATCTATACGACCGCCTCCGCCGCGATCCGCCCGGGTCAGCGGCTTTTCTATTGGTTTCTCTCAGGACGTCCGACCATGAAGGTCCGTAGCTCGCTCAAGTCGCTGAAGACCCGCCACCGCGATTGCAAAGTCGTGCGTCGCAAGGGCGTCGTCTTCGTCATCAACAAGACCGACCCGCGCTTCAAGGCGAAGCAAGGCTAAGCTGTCTCGCCTGCGCGCCGCTTCGGCGGCGTGCGCGCACAGCGTCTTGCTGACGATCCACAGGCTGCGGATTTTGTCCGCGGCCTTTTTCGTGTTCGCGGTTGAGCCATGCGCCCGGTCATGGTTAGCGTCCGCGCCTGATTACTGGAGTATATCCCATGGCTGACGACGCCTCGTTCGACGGTGGTCCCGACGTTCTCACCTCCACGGCCCAGGGTCGCCTGCGCAGCATCATCGAGCGCCTGGAGCGCCTCGAAGAAGACAAGCAGGCCGTCATGACCGACATGAAGGAGGTCTTCGCCGAGGCCAAGGGCGAGGGCTATGACGTCAAGATCCTTCGCAAGGTCCTGCGCATCCGCAAGCAGGACAAGGCCAAGCGGCAGGAAGAAGACGCCATTCTGGATCTGTATATGTCGGCCCTCGGCGAGATCTGAGGCTGACCCGGCTTGAAGCGCACGCCCTTCAAGCCAAGCGGCGGGCTGTCACGGTCAGGCAGCCCTAAAGGCGACGGCGTAACCAAGCCGCGCTCAAGTAGCCCGAAGGGCGGCAGCGCCAGCAAGAAACCCTTGCCTAGCTCGTTCGAACAACAGCGTGAGGCCGCCAAACGCGCCGCCCTCAACGCCCTGAAACGCGCCCGCCGCTCGGCAGAGAAGGCGGGCGTTTCGCTGTCTGAATGGGAGGGCGAGTTCCTCGATTCCGTCAGCGACCGCGTCAAAACCCACGGCCGCGCCTTCGCTGACCCCGAAAAGGGCGCCCCCGGTCAGGCCCTGTCGGCCATGCAGGGCCGTAAACTGAAGGAAATCACCGCCAAGGCCAACGGCGAGGAACCCAAACGCCGGTGGGGGCGAAAGCCGAAGGACGCATAAACATCCGTCATCCTCGGGCTTGACCCGAGGATCGGATCGTCCGCAACTCAGCGTTGATGAGTGAGCGCAGACCTTTCATCGCCACCTATATCCAGGCCAGTCGTCCGCATGGCGTGCTTTACGTGGGAATGACCGCAAACCTGTACGAACGCGTCGGCCAGCATCGAACAGGCGCTCTCGAGGGATTCGCCGGCCGATACGGTTGTGGCCTGTTGGTTTGGTATGAGCAGCACGAATACGTCACGACGGCGATCCGTCGGGAGAAGGCGTTGAAGCGCTGGAATCGCGTTTGGAAGCTCGAACTGATCGAACGTATGAACCCAAACTGGGCGGACCTCTATCCTCATTTGTGCGGCTGGGCGCCTGATCCTCGGGTCAAGCCCGCGGATGACGGGGAAGGAAGTGTGGCAGTTTTCCTGAAGCGGCTGGGCGAAGGCGGATAGGCCTAGCCCGCTTCCTTCAACTGCTCCTCCAGCCCCTGTTCGCGGACCTTGCGGTACAGGGTCGAGCGGCCGATGCCGAGGCGGCGGGCGATCTCGCTCATATGGCCGGCATAGACCTCGATGGCGTGCTGGATCAGGTCGCGTTCGATCTCCTCCAGCGTGCGCAGGTGGCCGCGGTCGTCCAGAATGCGGATCGGCTGGTCGGGCAGGGCGGCCAGGTCGCTGTGGGCCACAGACGCGACCGCCGCCGCCGACGGCGCGCTGTCCGGCATCGGGGCGGCGACGCCGGAGATAGCGGGGAAGTCGTGCGGCTGCAGGAAGGGCGCGTCAGCCAGGACGATGGCGCGGAACACGGCGTTCTCAAGCTGGCGCACATTGCCGGGCCAGTCGTGGGCCTGCAGCATGGCCAGGGTTTCTGGCGCGCAGCCGACGATGCGCTTGCCTTCCTCGGCATTGAAGCGGGCGATGAAATGGTCGATCAGGGCCGGAATGTCCTCGCGCCGCTCACGCAGGGACGGGGCCTCGATGGGAAACACGTTCAGGCGATAGAACAGGTCTTCGCGGAAGGCGCCGTCCTTTACCTGCTGGCCGGGATCGCGATTAGTCGCCGAGACGATGCGGACGTCGATCTTGACCGGACGCTTGCCGCCGACGGGGTCGATCTCGCTTTCCTGCAGGGCGCGCAGCAGCTTGACCTGAAGGTCCAGCGGCAGTTCGCCAATCTCGTCCAGGAACAGGGTGCCGCCGTCCGCCTCGCGGAACTTGCCCAAGGTTTTTTCGTGCGCCCCGGTGAAGGCGCCCTTCTCATGACCGAACAGAATCGACTCGGCCAGGTTAGCGGGCAGGGCGCCGCAGTTGACCGCAACGAACGGCTTGCCGGCGCGGTCGCTGGCGCCGTGCAGGGCGCGGGCGATGACTTCCTTGCCCACGCCGCTTTCGCCGGTGATCAGGACGGGGATGGAGGACTTGGCCGCCCGCGCACCCAGCGCCTTGACCATCCGCATGGCGGGGCCGTCGCCGACGATGTCATCGAAACTGGCCCGGCCCAGGGCGCGCTTGGTCAGGCGTCCGACCTCGGCCGTCAGCTGCGTCAGCTGCAGGGCGTTGCGCACCCCGATCAGAAGCCGTTCCGGGCTGACCGGCTTGACGAAGAAGTCCTGGGCGCCCGCCTGCATGGCCTTGACCACGGTGTCGATGCCGCCGTTGGCGGTCAGCACGATGACCGGCGTGGTGACGCCTGCGCTGCGCATTTCGGCCAGACACTCCATGCCCGACATCTCCGGCATGATCATGTCCAGCAGGATGACGTCGGCGCCGCCGCCCTTGGTCATGCGGTCGATGGCCTCGCCGCCGTTGACGGCGTGCACCACGGCATAGCCGTCCCGCTCCAGCACGGCCTGCAGCAGTCGGCGCTGGGTCGGATCGTCATCGACGACCAGAACGGTCTTGGCCATGTTCAGCCCTTCATCATCCTTGCGGCCAGCCTTGGCGGATGGCCCGTTTCGGGACGATTTCTAGGGCGTCGAGGTGAAAATCGCGTTGTCCGGCGTGGTGTGCGACCCGTTAACGCGCGCCCTTCGTGTCGCAGCGCACCTCTTGCCAGAGTTGCAGTCTTCGGCCGTTGACGATCAGATCGGGCAGGGGCACGGGCGCGGTTTCGACGCCCGTCCGCAATGCCGCCCTCAGGTCGGTGGATGCCGTATTGCCGCAGGTCGCATTGTATCGGGCCTGCAGATTCCACCTTCCGTCCTCGCCTGCCGTAAAGGCCAGGATCGCCGTCCTGCTGGCCAGCAGAACATCCTGACGACCATCGCCGTTCAAATCGGTCATGCGCAGGACGCAGGCCTCGTCGTTGTGGCAGTTGAATGCAAGATCAGGCTCGCCTTTGATCTGGGCCATGAAGTTGGGCGGCAGGGTCTGGCCTGCGACCGGCTCGATCTTAACCTGCCGGGCCATGTCCCGCTTTTCGTCAGGGGAATAGGCGGGTCGGACATCCGACGCCTTGGTCTCTCGCGCAAGACGCGCTGTTTCCGCATCCTTCGAGCTGATCAATCCGTCCAGAGCCGCCCGTCCCGCCTTGCCGCTGTCGAAGCGCAGGAAGCTGTAGTCGAAGTCGGCGGCCTTGACCTTGCCGCGCTCCAGCCGCGCCACCTGATCCGCCACCGACAGGCGCGTCGGGTCCAGAAGGGGGCTGAACAGGGCCAGGATGACCAGAACCGACAGGACGGCGGCGGCGACATTGGTGCGCTCCAGCGGCTTCATCCAGGCGCCGGGCCGTACGGCGGCGAACAGATAGCCGCCCGCATAGACCACGCCGACCAGGGCGCAGGCGGCGGCGATGATCCGGTCCGGCGTCAGGCCGTGCTGGCCGATCCGCAGGCTCAGACCCCAGATGGCCAGAACCACCAGCGGCGCGACCAGAACCGACGCGACCCGCGTCGCGATCCGCAGAACCAGCGGCGGCAGATTGTCCGCCTCTCCATCCTGATAGGCCGTGTTGATCAGGATGATCAGGGCCGCCGCCGCCGCCAGGATCATCGCCGTGGCGCTGCGTGTCGCCCACAGGGGCTCCAGACCTGTGAAGGGCAGGGCGGCCAGAAAGCCAGCCGTCAACACCGTGATGACCAGCAGCAGCCAGGACAACAGCATCAGGGCCACGGTCCGCACGCCTCTGATCAGACCGTCGCGCACATCGGTCAATTGAACCGCAATCGCGAAGGCGGTGCAGGTGACGGGCAGGGCGAACCAGGCCGAGCGCACCAGTTCGGTCAGAAACTTCAACCCGATCAGATCAAACAGGGCCTCGCCGAGTTGCAGCAGGATCCAGAAGGCGCCGGTGAAGCCCAGTGACAGGGCCAACTGCACGCCCGCCTTCCAGGCGACGTCGAAATACTGATGATAATCGACCACCCAGCGCCGGGCGCGCACCGCAGGCGTCAGCAGGTGATGGGCGATGAACAGGGCGGCGGCGGAAAAGGCCATGACCGGGAACTTCAGGAAGGGCGCCTGATCGTAAGGGGCCAGCACCCTGCGCGCGACGTCGTGACAGCCCAGCAGGAACAGCGTCAGCGCCGCCACGCCGATCCAGATCGCCAGCACCGGCCATCTCAACCGCCCCACGCCCGCCAGGGCCGCCACGGGGGCAAAGCCGATGGCCAGCGCCAGCCCGCCGAACAAGGCCGGGTCGGTGGATGGCCAGACCTTGCCGTCCGCTGCGCGATACAGCCCATAGAGCAGAAGACCCTGGATCAGGCCGATCCCGACACGTGCTGCAAACAGGCGGTTCTCGCCCCTTAATCCGGCGCGTCCGGTGTCATGAGCCGTGTCCTGCGTCGTCTCGGTCACCGGGCGTCTCCTTGCGGTTGCAGCAAGGATTGCATGGACAATAGGTGCTGGAAAGGACGGGCGAAGGTTGCGCCATCGGATCGGCTTGCCCACAACACGCCCCATGAATGCACACTTCAAGCCGACAGACGCCCCCCTCTGGGACCTGACCGACCTCTACGCCTCGCGCGACGACGCCAAGATCGGCGTTGATCTGACGAAGGCGCGCGGACTGGTGGACGAGTTGAACAGCCTGCAGGGCAAGCTCGTCGCCGCGCGTGCCGATGCTCAGGCTCTGGGCGGGCTGCTAGACCGGGCGATCCGTCTGTATGAACAGTCGTCGGATGTTCTGGGCGCGCTGGGCGCCTACGCCTTCCTGTCGGCCTCGACGGCGCGCGATGATGCGGGCGCACAGGGGTTCGAGGCGGATGTGCGTGAGAAGATCACCGCCATCGCCACCCCCACCGTCTGGCTGACGCTGGAGATCAACGCCATCGACGACGCCGAGCTGGAGGCGGCCCTGACCGCTGACGTTGCCGCGTCGCGCTGGCGGCCCTGGCTGCGGCGGGTACGGGCGATGAAGCCGCACGAACTGTCGACCGAGCTTGAAACCTATATCGCCGAACGCGGGCCGATCACCGCCCAATGGCCGCGCCTGTTCGACGAGCAGCTGGCCGCCCTGCGCGCTCAGGTCGGCAGACGCGGGGCGGGCGCCGAAAGCCTGACCCTGGCTGAGTCCCTGAACCGTCTGTCGGACGCCAAGCCCGCCCGTCGACGCGCCGCCGCCGAAGGCCTGTCCGACGCCCTGGCCGCCCGCGCCCCGACCCTGGCCCTGGTGCTGAACACCGTCGCCGCGGACAAGGCGATGGAGGACCGCTGGCGCGGCTTCAAACGTCCCGCCGACAGCCGCCATCTGGCCAATGAAGTGGACGGCGAGGCCGTGGACGCCATGGCCGATGCGGTCGCCGAGGCCTATCCGCGTCTGTCGCATCGCTATTACGCCCTGAAGGCCAAGGCGATGGGCAAGACCCGACTGGACCACTGGGACCGCAACGCCCCCATCGAAACCACCGCCCCGCGCGCCTTCACCTGGCTGCAAGGCCGCGAAATCGTGCTGGACAGCTTCTCCGACCTGGGCGGCGACTTCGCCCAGCGCGCCTCAGGCTTCTTTGACAAGCCGTGGATCGATGGCCGGGCGCGGGCGGGCAAGCAGTCCGGCGCCTACGCCCACCCGGTGACGGCGGACCGCCACCCTTACGTCTTCCTGAACTGGATGGGCGAGCGCCGCGATGTCCTGACGCTGGCGCATGAACTGGGCCACGGCGTCCACCAGACCTTGGCGGCGGACCAGGGCACCCTGCTGGCCGACACGCCTCTGACCCTGGCCGAAACCGCCTCGATCTTCGCCGAGGGGCTGACCTTCGACCGTCTGCTGGCCACGGCGCCCAAGTCGGAGCAGCGTGGTCTGCTGGCCGGGCGGATCGAGGACGGGCTGAACACCGTGGTGCGCCAGATCGCCTTCCACCGTTTCGAGACCCGCTTCCACGACGAGCGGCTGAAGGGCGAAGTGCCGCAGCAGCGGATCAACGAAATCTGGCTGGAGGAGATGGGCGCCTCGCTGGGGCCGTCTGTCGCGCTGAACCCCGGCTATGAGCACTGGTGGAGCTATGTCAGCCACTTCGTCCATTCGCCCTTCTACGTCTATGCCTATGCGTTCGGGGACCTGCTGGTCGCGGCCCTGATGGAGGCGCGCCGGGCCGATCCGACGGGCTTTACGCCCCTGTACCGCGAACTGCTCGCGGGCGGCGGGGCGCGGACCTATGTCGAGGCGCTGAAGCCGTTCGGCCTCAATCCGCGCGACCCGGCCTTCTGGAGCGTAGGCTGCAAGCGGCTGGAGCGTCTGGTCGATCAGTTTGAGCAACTGACGTAATCTTTGCCGTCCTATTTCCGTCATCCTCGGGCTTGACCCGAGGATCAGGCGTTCAGCGGTTTGTGCTTTCGAGAGAGACGCAATGCGGCGGCTCCTCCGATCCTCGGGTCAAGCCCGAGGATGACGGGTAGGGTGATAATGGGGGCTGGAGGACGGACCGCGACCGCGTGTTCACATTCCCGGGCTTGAGCGAACCGTGTGCCTCGGTATAAGTCGCTGAAAGACCGACTAGGGAAGATCCATGGCCGACTCGCACACCCCCGCCGCCGAAGCCCACGCCGACGCGCACGACTATCAAAGGGGATCGATGCAGATCACGGAACAGGCGTCGACTTTCGACCTGTTCATCGTTCTGGCCAAGTGGGGCTCACTGTCGATCGCAGTGCTGATCCTGGCGCTGACCCTGTGGTTCCATCCGGGCGGCAGCTTCGGCGCTGCCTTCATCGGCGCGGCGGTTCTGGCGGTCGCCGGCTTCTTCGCCCTGAAGTCCAAGCCCGGCGCTGCTCACTGATTGCCCTGATCCTGTGAAACCAGGGTCGGGAATCTGCTGATCTCCCAAAGCTTTGGCATAACCGTGCTTTGACGGCGCGGGCTCTGACGGCCTAACCTTCGTTCAAGGATAAGAACGAGGGGATTCGCTTGGCTGTCGCTATCGCCGTTACCCGGGAACGCCGTGAAGGTGAGACGCGCTGCGCCGTCACGCCTGAAACCGTCAAAAAGCTGATCGGCCTCGGTGCGACCGTGACGGTCGAGGCCGGGACGGGGCTGGGCTCCTCCATTCCTGACGCCGAATACGTCGCCGCTGGCGCGGTGGTGAAGCCGGACACCCGCGCGGTGCTGGACGGCGCCGACATCGTTCTGAAGGTGCGCGGTCCCACGGCCCAGGAAACCAGCGCCCTGAAACCTGGCGCCATCGTTCTGGCCATGCTGGACGCCTATCGCGAGAAGGATACGGTCGAGGCCCTGCGCGGCGCGGGCGCCACGGCCTTTGCGATGGAGTTCGTGCCCCGCATCACCCGTGCCCAGGTCATGGATGTGCTGTCGTCACAGGCCAACCTGGCCGGTTATCGCGCGGTGATCGAGGCGGCCTACGCCTATGGCAAGGGCTTCCCGATGATGATGACGGCGGCCGGCACCGTCGCCGCCGCCAAGACCTTCATCATGGGCGTCGGCGTCGCGGGCCTTCAGGCCATCGCCACGGCGCGGCGTCTGGGCGCGGTTGTCACCGCCACCGACGTGCGCCCCGCCACCAAGGAGCAGGTGGAATCCCTGGGCGCCAAATTCCTGGCCGTCGAGAACGAAGAGTTCAAGAACGCCCAGACGGCAGGCGGCTACGCCAAGGAGATGTCGGCGGAATACCGCGCCCTGCAGGCCGAACTGACCGCAAGCCACATCGTCAAACAGGACATCGTCATCACGACGGCCCTGATCCCCGGCCGGGCCGCGCCCATCCTGCTGACCGCCGAACACGTCGCCTCGATGAAGCCCGGCTCCGTCATCGTCGATCTGGCGGTCGAGGCGGGCGGCAATGTCGAAGGCTCGAAACTGAACGAGGTCGTCGTCACCCCGAACGGCGTCAGCATCGTCGGCTGGGCCAATCTGCCGGGCCGCATCGCCGCCGACGCCAGCGCCCTCTACGCCCGCAACCTGTTCGCCTTCATTGGTCTGTTGATCAAGGACGGGGCGCTGAGTGTCGATCTGGAGGACGAAATCCTCAAGGCGTCGGTTGTCACCCACGGCGGGGCCGTAGTGCATGAGGGCGTCAGGGGATGAAGGTGGAGCGAATGAGGACGGCCACCGAGCTTAAGGCTTACTTCGGGCTCAGCTTGGCCATGACGCTGGTCGTCGCCGCAATGGTGGTCTGGCGCCCTGGCATAGAGGCGCAGTCGGTTCTGCTTCTGACGCCGTTCCTGATCCTGGCGGCCCTTGCACGCATCACCCTCAAACTGACTAGGCGTGTTGAACAACTGGAAAGCCAAACCTCGTCTGCGGAAGGCGCAAACTCGCCGGGCGACGATGGCGGCGTGATGCGTGAGGGAGTGAGAGGATGATCGGTCCTATCCTGCGCAAAGCCCTTCGATGGGCGGCCGTGATCCTGATGCTGTTCGGTCCTCTTTCGTCGGTCGTCAGCGTCTATGAACTGTTTGTGAGGTCGGACTTCACCCTTGTAGGATCATCAGGCCAGTTCTGGATTTCGACATTCGCGACCTTCGCCAGCACGATCGTGCAAGGCGGTGTTCTGTTGGTGTTGCTGAGTATTGATGAGCGGCTTCAGGGAGAGAAAGTCTGACCATGGAACACGTCGATCCCACCGTCTTCCGCCTGGCCATCTTCGTCTTGGCCATCTTCGTCGGTTATTATGTCGTCTGGTCAGTGACGCCTGCGCTGCACACGCCGCTGATGGCGGTGACCAATGCGATTTCCAGCGTCATCATCGTCGGCGGTCTGATCGCCGCCGCCGCCGTTTCGGGTGATGTGTCCGGCCCCAGCGCCTGGATCGCCAAGGGGGCGGGCGTGGTCGCCGTGACCCTGGCCAGCGTCAACATCTTCGGCGGCTTCATGGTCACGCGGCGGATGCTGGCCATGTACAAGAAGAAGGAGCGGCCCGCCGCGCCCAAGGTCACAACGTGACGGACGCCGCCCAGATCGCCATCGTCGGCTCGTGGGTCGGCACAGGCATCGGTTTCGGCCTGTGGCTTTACGGCTGGTTCGGGACGCAGATCCCGCTGAAACGCCAGCGGCTGCATGACTGCGGCATCGCACTGGTCTTCTCGGCCATTCTGGTCCGCGTGGTCACGCAGGACCGACCGCTGGGAGTTTTCGAATGGGCCCTGTTCTTCATCGGGCCCTTGTTCATCGCCGCCGCCCTGTGGCGGCTGGCGCGCACGTCTTAGGGGGAGGGGCGTGATGAACGCATCTTTGGCCGCACTGGCCTATCTGGTTTCCGGGGTTTTGTTCATCTTGTCGCTGCGGGGGCTGTCCAGCCCCGAGACCAGCCGTCAGGGCAACACCTTTGGCATGATCGGCATGGCCCTGGCCATCGGCGTGACCCTGCTGACGCTGGGTGCGACCGGCGCGCTGGATCCCGTGACGCTGGGCCTGATCGCGGGCGGTGTCATCGTTGGCGGCGGGGCGGGGGCGCTGATCGCCAAGCGGGTCGCCATGACCGACATGCCGCAACTGGTCGCCGCCTTCCACAGTCTGGTCGGCATGGCCGCCTGTCTGGTCGCCATCGGCGCCATCTATGCACCTGAGGCCTTTGGAATCCTGTCGGCGGACGGCGCGGGGATCAAGACCCTGTCGATTATCGAACTGAGCCTGGGCGTGGCCATCGGCGCCATCACCTTCACCGGCTCGGTGATCGCCTTCGCCAAGCTGAACGGCAACATGAGCGGCGCGCCGATCCTGCTGCCTGCCCGCCATCTGATCAACATCGGTCTGGCGCTGGGGCTGGTCTTCCTGATCGGCATTCTGATCGGCACAAACGGCGCGGCGACCTGGGCCTTCTGGGGCGTCTTTCTGATCGCCCTGATCCTGGGCGCGACCCTGATCATCCCCATTGGCGGCGCCGACATGCCCGTCGTGGTGTCGATGCTGAACTCCTACTCGGGCTGGGCGGCGGCGGCCCTGGGCTTCACGCTGGAGAACATCGCCTTGATCATTACCGGCGCGTTGGTCGGATCGTCGGGCGCCATCCTCAGCTACATCATGTGCAAGGGCATGAACCGCAGCTTCATCTCGGTCATCCTGGGCGGGTTCGGCGGCGGCGATGCGGCCGCCGGTCCCGGTGGGGCCAAGGAGACGCGCCCGGTCAAACAGGGCTCGGCCGAGGACGCAGCCTTCATCATGAAGAACGCCTCCAAGGTCATCATCGTGCCGGGCTACGGCATGGCGGTGGCCCAGGCCCAGCACGCGCTTCGTGAAATGGCCGACAAGCTGAAGGAAGAGGGCGTCGAGGTGAAATACGCCATCCACCCCGTCGCGGGCCGGATGCCGGGGCACATGAACGTCCTGCTGGCCGAGGCCAACGTCCCCTATGACGAGGTGTTCGAGCTGGAGGACATCAACGCCGAGTTCGCCACCGCCGACGTCGCCTTCGTCATCGGCGCCAATGACGTCACCAATCCGGCGGCCAAGACCGACCCGACCAGCGCCATCTACGGCATGCCGATCCTGGATGTCGAAAAGGCCGGCACCGTCCTGTTCATCAAGCGCGGCATGGGCTCGGGCTATGCGGGCGTGGAGAACGAACTGTTCTTCCGCGACAACACCATGATGCTGTTCGCCGACGCCAAGAAGATGGTCGAAGGGATCGTGAAGTCGCTGTGATGCGAGATTGGACAGGCGCCGCCGCCCTGACCGGCGTTCTGTCCCTGTCCGCCTGTTCGGCCATGCTGAACCTGACCGTATCGGGCGGGTTGGACCGGCCGGAAGTGACCTTCGACCAAGGGCGGCGCGCCTGCGTGCGTGATCTGGCCGTCTATGAGAAGTCGGGCGACGCCTACACGCCCCTCTGGTCCATCGCGGCGGAAGGGCCGCGGTGCGTGAGGTTGACCCGGATCGTCTATGGCGAGACGCCCGCCGGGTTCACGGTCAAGTCTGCTGCAACGCCTCTGCGGGCGGACGGCGTCTATGAGGTCACAGGCGGCGGGATGACGACCCATCCTCTGTCTCAAGTTCCCTGGCGGGGCGGCGCCCGATTCCATTTCCGCGACGGCCAGTGGCGGATCTTGCAGGCGCGCGCCGACGCCGTTTCGCCCACGCCCTAAAGACCCCTATCGCAGGGCTTTCAGACCCGTTATCACGTGTCTGTGAACACAGCAGCGCCGCGCCGATTTGAAGCCTTGGACTCCCTACGGGGCGTCTGCGCCATTCTGGTGGTGATGTTCCACATGCCGGTGGCCAGCCATTGGCGAGACTGGGGTTTCATCCAGCACTCGTATCTGTTCGTCGACTATTTCTTTGTCCTGTCGGGCTTCGTCATCGCCCATGCCTATGCCGGGCGGCTGAAGACGGGGCGCGACGCCGGGCGGTTCATGGTGCGGCGTCTGGGTCGGGTATGGCCGCTGCACGTGCTGATGCTGGGCGCCTTCATCGCGTTGGAGCTGGCGCGACTGTTTTTCCACGTGGATTCCGCCTCGGCCTTCACACGTGATCGGTCGGTGGAGGCGATCTTCACCAATCTGCTGCTTATCCAGGCCTGGCATGTGCATCCGTATCTGACCTGGAATGGTCCGGCCTGGACCCTGAGCGCCGAGGTCGCCTGCTATCTGATCTTCGCGGCCCTGGTGCTGGCGGCGCCCAAGCGGTTCCGCTGGATCGGGCTGGTGCTGGCGATCATAGGCGGGGTGCTGGTCCTGACGTGCGCCAAGCGATTCATGAACACGACCTACGACTTCGCTGTGCCAAGGGCGGTTTATGGCTTCTTCCTGGGCTGTCTGCTGCAGGGGATTTTGACCAAGATTTCGCGGCTGAAGGGGATGGCCGCGACCGGACTGGAGATCGCCGCTGTCGTCGCCGCCTGTGTCTTCATCGGCTATGCGCAGGGACCGGTTACGGTGGCGGTGACCCTGGTGTTCGTGGCCCTGGTCTGGGTCTTTTCCGGCGAGGACGGGGCCCTGTCACGCCTGTTGGATCATCCGGCGCTGGTCACCCTGGGACGGTGGTCGTTCGCCATCTACATGGTCCATATGTTCATTCTGACCGTCATGATGATCGTGGCCAGAAAACTGAACTGGGTGCCAGAGCGCCGGATTGATTTCGGCTCGGTCTGGCTGAACGACCTGTTCGCCATCGCCATGTTCGGCTTCATCGTCGTGGTGGCGGTGTTCGCGCATCGACTGGTCGAGCAACCAGCCCAGCGGATGATCGACCGCTGGACCAAGCCGAAGACGGCCTGACGTCAGGCCGCCATCCGCCATTCGGTCTCGACCGGCAGCGCGCGCCCTTCGTCCCATAGGGCGTCCTCGTCCGAATAGCGGCTGCTGGCGGCGGCGGAGATGACGTCCACCACCTGCTCCTCCAGACGATCCCAGATGACCGCCAGATCGGACGATCCATCGGCCTCGCACGGGACGATCAGATAGCGGCTGGCGTTGATAGCGTGGGCGGGTTGGAAGCGGGCCATGTGTTGATCTCCTGAAGCGGTTCGCCTCTTGTCGATGATGGTGTTATGAGACAGCATTGCGCCAGAAACGGACGTATCGAGCGGGAGCGGCAGTGAGACACGACAAGGCGGCCATGGTGATCGAACTGGCGCGGCGCATGGCCGCCAGCGCTGAGGGCCTGACCCTGGACGAGATGGCGCGGGATATGAGCGTGGGCCGCCGCACCGCCGAACGGATGCGTGACGCTGTGCTGATGCTGTTCCCGCAGGTGGAGGAGGTGTCGGATCCGCCGTCCAAGCGGTGGCGCATCCGCGGGGGGCTGTCCGCCTTTGAACAGGTGCCGACCGCGACCGAAATGCTGGAACTGACCAAGTCGGCGTCGGCCCTGCGCGCGGCGGGCGAACCGGCGCGCGCGGCGGCGCTGGAGGGGCTGGAGCGCAAGCTGAAGGCGGCGATGCGGTCCACGACGCTGAACCGGATGGCGCCGGACCTGGAGGCTCTGGTCCGCGCCGAGACCATCGCCGTGCAGGCCGGGCCGCGTCCCCATGCTGACGAAGCCATGCTGACCGCCATTCGTGGGGCGGTTCTGGCGCAGCAGCCGCTGGGCTTCACCTATTCCCGACCGGGCGCAGAGCCGCGCAGGCGATCCGTGGCCCCGTGTGGCGTCATGTTCGGGCGCGCCAACTATCTGGTCGCCGCCGACCGCGAGACGGGCCGCATCCAGACCTTCCGACTGGACCGGATGAGCAGCGTCGCGCCGCAGGACGGCGTCGCCGTACCGCCCGCCGATTTCGATCTGGGCGTCTTCGCCAGCCAGTCCTTCGGCATCTATCAGGACGAGATCGAGGATGTCGCCATCCGCATCGCCCCAGAAGGTGCGGACGAGGCGCGGGGCTGGCGCTGGCACCCGACCCAGACGTTGGAGGATCAGGCTGACGGCGCCGTCATCGTGCGGTTCCGCGCGTCGGGGATGCGCGAACTGGCCTGGCATCTGTTTACATGGGGCCAGCAGGCGGTGATCCTGTCGCCGGATCGACTGAAAGCCGTCATGGCCGAGGAACTGGCGGCGGCGGGGCGCGCTCTGCAACAGGCCTGAGCGTGACAGAAAGGTAAGCTGACACCGGGGCTTGCCGATCTATGCTGGCAGCTTGCTGAACAATTCGGAGACGACCCTTTGCGCCTGACGTTGATCGCCGCCGTCACTCTTTGCTCATCCACCGCTCTGCTGGCGGCCTGTGCGGCGACTTCATCCGTTTCGAGCATGGCGGTCCCGCAGGTGCAGGCGCGGTCAGCCCCGTCCGTGACGGTGACGCGCAACGGCGACATCCTGACGGCGGACTATGTCTTCACCCGCGATGCGCCGGTCTGGGCCTTTACGGAATCGGCCCTGATGACCGGCTCGCGCCAACCGTGGCGGCCGACGCAGTGGACGGTCGAAACGCCCGGCGTCGTCATGGAGCGGCACGGCGCCTATGACACCATCCGAAGCCTAGACGGCGGGCCCGTGCCGCGCCATGTCCGCTTCATCATCCGGCCCAGGTCCGTCGATCTGGAGGCGGCCTATCGCACCATAACCTTCTCGGATGGGGCGGTGGCCCTGCCGACGCGCCAATTCGATGTCTTCGCTGTGCGTTCCGTGGCGGAGGCGGCGGCGACGCCCGATGATCTGAACGGTGTGGATGTGGACGGCGGTCCTTCACCCGTCACCTGGCGCGATGCCTCCGGCCCGGTTCTTTATAAGGGCGAACGCCGCGCGAACCTGACCACGACGACCGATCAGAGCTATGTGCTGATGGGGCAGGCGACAGTGACGCGCGGAGATGGGCTGACCACCGTCATGGACCCAAGCCTGCCGTCCTGGATCGGCGAGGAGATCCGCAGCTTCGCCCCGCGTGTCGGCGACTATTACAAGCGCCGCCTCGGCCCGTCAGGCGATGGGGACGAAATCCCGGTTGTCATGGTCGGTTGGAACGGCCCGACCGAACGCATGACCAGCATGGCCGGCAGCGCCCTTTCGTCCCTGATCGTCATGCGGTTTGAGGGTGTTGGCGTGGTCCAGCCCAGCAAACAGGTGCAGGAGCGGTCGCGCTGGTTCATCGGCCATGAGAGCGCGCATTTCTGGCTGGGGCAGGCCGTGCGCTATGAAACGGCGCGGGATATGTGGATCACCGAGGGCGGCGCCGACCTGATGGCGGTGCGGGCGTTGCAGCAGTTCGATCTCGGTTTCGATGTCCGGGCCGAACTGCAGAATGAGGTCAAGGACTGCGCCGCCCTGACCGTGAATAGAGGGGCTGCCGATGCCTCTCAGCGCGGGGAGCACCGTGCCTATTACGCCTGTGGCGCCATCTTCGCGATGGCGGCTGAGGGCGCGCAGAAGAAGCGGACGGGCGGCGACTGGTTCGACTTCCTGCGCGGCCTTATCGACGCCAATCGGGCCGACGGGGTGCTGACGCGCGAGGAATGGCTGTCTGCGCTGACGCGGGTGTCGGGGGACCCGACCTTGCGTCTGGACATCGAACGGCTGCTGGATCAGGGGGCGGCCAACCCGTCCGCCGTCATCGCCCGCCTGTTCGAGCGCACCGGCGTGGCCTTCCGCATGGTCGACGGGCAGGTGGTTCTGACGTGAGGCGTCAGGCGGCGCCGAATGGGTAAGGGCTGACGGACTTGGACCAGTCATCGACAGCCAGAGGGCGGTCGATGGGGGCGGCGGCGCGTTCGGCGCAGGGGTGGCGGTGGCACAGCCGACAAGAGGGGCCGATGGGGGTCACCTCCGGCCGGTCCAGATCAAGGCCGTGGGCATAGACCAATCGGTGTGCGTGGCGCAGTTCACAGCCCAGGCCGACGGCCAGGTCATGGCTTTCGCCGAACCCGTCCTGTCCCTGCCGCTCGACCGTGCGGGCGAAGGTGAACCAGCGCCCTCCATCTGGCGTCTCGATGATCTGGGTGATGATCCGTCCTGGGGTGCGGAAGGCCGAGTGCAGCCGCCAGCGCGGGCAGGCGCCGCCGAAACGGGAGAAGGGAAACGCCCCTGCCGCATACCGCTTGGAGATATTGCCCGCCTGATCGACCCGCATCAAGAAGAACGGCACGCCCCGCGCGGTGGGGCGCGACAGGGTGGTCAGGCGGTGCGCGGCCTGTTCATAGCTGACGCCGAAGCGCGCCTGCAGGCGGGCCAGATCATAGCCGGTGTCCTCCGCCGTGCGCTGAAAGGCGGCGTAGGGCATCAGTATGGCTGCGGCCAGGGTGTTGGTCAGGGCCACCTTCAACAGAGATCGCGTCGCCGCATCAGGCGCGCCCGACGCCTCGACCATCGCGTGCAGGGCCGGGCCATGCTCGACCAGGGCTAGCTGATAGGCGATGGCGAAGGCGCGCGACGACGGCCCCAGCGTCTCTGACAGCAGCAGCCGACGGCGATGCAGGTCATAGCGACGCGTCCATTCCACCATGACATCGGCGGGCAGGGTGCGGACGCCCAGAGCGTGTTTCGCCGCCAGTCGTTGCCGGGCGGCGGGCTCGAACCCGTCGCCGTGCGCAGGCGCGTCCGCCGCCAGAGCGTCCGCCAGCGCCTCGCCCATCTGATCCAGTTCGGCGAAATGATTGCCGCGCGACTGGATATATTCGCGCACCCATTCGGCGGGACTGGTTTCGATCAGGCCTTCGCCGTTCTCTGCAGCCGCGCGCGCCTTGGCCCGTCCGTCGTCAAAGGCCTGATACAGGCGCAACATGGCGTCGGCGACGCCGGGCGCCTCTTCCAGCAACTGCACCAGTTCGTGACGCGGGGCGGACAACCCCTTGAATAGCGGGTCGGCCAGGATTTCGGTCAGGCGGGCCTCATCCGCCGCGCTGCCCTGGTTGAGGGTGCGCAGATCGACGTCGTAGGTGTCTGCCAGACGCAGCAGAAGCTGGGCTGAAACCGGACGCTGGTTGCGTTCTATGTGGTTGAGATAGCTGGGTGAAACGCCGAGGTCCGCCGCCATCGCCGTCTGGGTCAGCGACAGATCGCGCCGCAGCCGCTTCAACCGGGCGCCGAGGAAGAGTTTGCGGTCGGCGGCTGTCTCCATAACGGCAGGATGTCATAATGTGACTCGAAAAGCAAAGTCACGATATGACAAAGTGACTTCTATCTGAGCGTCCTCGCTGTGTCATTCGTGACTTCGGCGTGTTCTTGTCTCCGAGACGGCGGCCTAGGCCGCGCCCTTCGCAGAGACGAGTTCGACCATGACCACCTTCGCCGACCTGGTTCCTTCGCCCGCTGGCCGTTTCGACGGCATCGAGCGCCCGTACACGCCGGAAGATGTCCTGCGTCTGCGCGGATCGGTGCCGATCACCCACACACTGGCGGAACGCGGCGCGAACCGCCTGTGGGAGCTGCTGCACACCGAGCCCTTCATCAACGCCCTGGGCGCCGTCACCGGCAATCAGGCGATGCAGATGGTCCGTGCGGGCCTGAAGGCCATCTATCTGTCGGGCTGGCAGGTCGCCGCTGACGCCAACACGGCCAGCGCCATGTACCCGGACCAGTCGCTGTACCCGGCCAACGCCGCGCCGGAACTGTGCCGCCGCATCAACCGCACCCTGCAGCGCGCCGACCAGATCGAACATGCCGAGGGCGGCGCCAAGCGCGACTGGTTCGCTCCCATCGTCGCCGACGCCGAAGCCGGTTTCGGCGGTCCGCTGAACAGCTTTGAGATCATGAAGGCCTTCATCGAGGCGGGCGCGGCTGGCGTTCACTTCGAGGACCAGCTGGCGTCGGAGAAGAAGTGCGGACACCTGGGCGGCAAGGTCCTGATCCCGACGCAGGCGCATGAGCGCAATCTGGTCGCCGCGCGTCTGGCCGCCGACGTCATGGGCACGCCGACCATCACGGTCGCCCGCACGGACGCCGAATCGGCACAGCTGATCACCTCGGACATCGATGAGCGCGACCAGCCATTCATCGACCGCGAGAACCGCACGCCCGAGGGCTTCTTCCGCCTGAAGGAAGGCACGGGCCTGGACCATTGCATTGCGCGCGGCCTGTCCTACGCCAACATCGCCGACCTGCTGTGGTGGGAGACGTCTCACCCCGATCTGGACGACGCCAAGAAGTTCGCCGAGGCGATCCAGAAGAAGCATCCGGGCAAGCTGATGGCCTACAACTGCTCGCCGTCCTTCAACTGGAAGGCCAAGCTAGACGACGCCACCATCGCCAAGTTCCAGCGTGAGCTGGGCGCCATGGGCTACAAGTTCCAGTTCGTGACCCTGGCGGGCTTCCACGCGCTGAACAACTCGATGTTCGAGCTGGCCGACGGTTATCGCGACCGTGGCATGGCGGCCTACTCCGAGCTGCAGCAGCGCGAGTTCGCCAATGAATCCAGCGGCTACACCGCCACGCGTCACCAGCGCGAAGTCGGCACCGGCTATTTCGACCAGGTCGCCACGGTCATCTCCAACGGCACGTCCTCGACGACGGCGCTGAAGGACTCGACCGAGACCGCCCAGTTCACCACCGCGGCTTAATCAGGAAAGGAACCGCAATGGAACCGCTGACCCGTACTGAATCGATCATCGACTTCTGCCTGGCGCCCCTGGTGCTGGAAGGCGGCTCTGAGGCGGAACGTGAAGTGCGCCGTCGTCTGACGCATGTGCTTCGCACCTATCAGGCCAAGACCGCCACGCCCGTCGCCGTGGACTTCTCGTCCATGCCGTCGCAGGTGATCAACGAAGCCGCCCACGGCTACGAATAGTCTGATTGCGGAAAAGAAAAGGCCCGCTCCGATCGCTCGGGGCGGGCCTTGTCATGTCTGATTTCAACTCGGAGCCGTCATTCCGGGTTCGTCCTTCGGACGCCCCGGAATGACGATCCAAAAGTGAATGTAGATCGCTTCGGTTAGCGGCTTAGTTGCTAGGCGCAGGTGTCCGGGTCGCCGTCGGATCACCGACGGTGATGATCGGTGCATAAACGGCCTGGGTGGCGCAACTGGACAGGTCGCGGGCGACGTGGCGGCCCAGGCAGAACATGTCCTCATAGCTGGGGCGCGAGGCGGCCAGGCACTGGAACAGCATCAGCTTGGACATGTTCAGGCAGAACTCGCTGTTCGGCTCGATCACCAGGGCGTCGGTGTTGGCCTTGGCTTCGTCGCCCGCAGCGCCCAGGGCGGCCAAGGCGGCGATGGCCAGCGAGCGGGTCAGGGCAGGGGTGTAGGGCGGCGCCTTGCGCGAAGGCTCCACCGTCAGGCCCGTTCCGGTGTTTGCGGCGGTGAACAGGCTGGCGGCTTCATTGGCGGAAGGCAGCATGTCGACTGCGGACAGGGTCTTGGCCCCTTCCAGACGCACTTCGCGGTTGGCGATGGGCGTGGTGGCCCAGCGGCGGCGCGGGTCGCGGCGTTCCTGGATCGTATAGGCGTCCTGCTCGATGCCGTCGGCGATTGTGCGCATGGCCACGGCGTCATTGTTGATTGCGGCAGTGATCAGGCCGGCCGCGGCATCGGCGCCGGGCAGGCTGGCGGCATAGGCGGGGTCGGCGACGATCTGGGCGATCACTTGCTGGCGCTGGACAGGATCGACGGCGAACTGACGCACGCCTGCGACGAACTCGGGCGACTGCAGGGCGATGATCGAGCCATAGGCGATCAGGCCGCGCGACAGTTCTTCCGGCTCATACGAAGCGCCCTTGCGGATTTCGGCCTGGATGGATTCTGCGCTGGAGAAGCCGCCGGGCTGGATGGTCTGGGCCTGACGCAGGAAGGCGACATAGATGGAGGCCGCGTCCGCGACACTCTGGTTCAGCGTCACCGGCGGCGGCGGCGGAGGCGGCGGGGCGACGCCCTTGTTCTTGGAGCTGTCAGTGGAGCAGCTGGCCAGTAAGGCGGCGGCGGCGATAGCGGCGACCGTGAGGCCGCGGGTCATGAAGGCCTTGGGCATGGAGGCGCGTCCCAGAACTCGAGGCGCCGGGGGCAGCGCCGATACGGAAAGGCGCATATAACGAACGAAAAGTGGTTATCCGAAGGTTAATCGAACAGCTTGGAGACGGATTCTTCGTTCGCGATCCGTCGGATAGCCTCGCCAATCAGCGGAGCCACTGAAACCGTGCGGATTTTCGGGCAGTTCAAAACTTCGTGGGGTTGCTCGATGGAGTCGGTGATCACCAACTCTTTCAGCGGACCATCGGTGATGCGCTGCACCGCCGGACCCGACAGGACGCCGTGGCTGATGTAGGCCGACACCTCGGTCGCACCCTGTTCGATCAGCGCCTTGGCCGCATTCACCAGGGTGCCGCCCGAATCGACGATGTCGTCGAACAGGATGCAGTGACGGCCAGCCACGTCACCGATGATGTTCATGACCTCGCTCTCGCCCGCCTTGGGACGACGCTTGTCGACGATGGCCAGATCCACGTCCAGGCGGCTGGCCAGCGAGCGGGCGCGGACCACGCCGCCGACATCGGGCGAGACAATCATCAGATTGCCGCGCTGGTAGTTGTCTTTGATGTCTTGGGCCAGAACCGGCGTCGCCACCAGATTGTCGGTCGGGATGTCGAAGAAGCCCTGGATCTGGCCCGCGTGCAGATCCATCGTCAGGACCCGGTCGGCGCCGGCGCGGGTGATCATGTTGGCGACCAGCTTGGCCGAGATGGGCGTGCGGCCGCCGGTTTTACGGTCCTGACGGGCATAGCCGAAATAGGGGACGACAGCCGTGATCCGCCTGGCCGACGCGCGCACCAGGGCGTCGGTGATGATCAGCAGCTCCATCAGATTGTCGTTGGCCGGATAGCTGGTCGACTGAAGGATGAAGACGTCCTCGCCGCGGACGTTCTCCTCGATGACGGTGAAGACCTCGTTGTCGGCGAACCGCTTCACCTGGGCCTTGGTCAGCGGCATATCCAGGTGGTCGGCGATGGCCTGGGACAGTGCGCGGTTAGAGTTGCCTGAGAGCAGCTTCATGGGCCGGTCATCCTTTCGCCGTCATCCGACCCCCATGAACGGACGTCGGTTGGCGCGCTCTTTAGCAGCGACTACGGGCGGGGCAAGCTGCGGAACGACATTTCCTCGGCATGGCGCAGCCTGAAAGCGGATGCTAGAGAACGCCGGATCAGTCTTTCAACAGGTGCGTCCGCACCTTGTCTGCACGTCTATGGGGTCGTCCTTGTTCGCATCCAAGTTCCGTTCCGGCATGGTCCTGCTGGCCGTCGCCGTCGCCGCGATGACGATTTCCGGTTGCGCAGGCAAGGCCAAGCCGCGTCTGGCCTATGAAGAGCGCCCGGTCGAGGCGCTGTACAACACCGGCTATCAACGCCTGCAGCAGCACCGCTGGTCCGACGCCGTCGACTACTTCCAGGAAGTGGAGCGTCAGCACCCCTATTCGGACTGGGCGCGCCGTTCGATCCTGATGCAGGTGTACGCCTATTATCAGAACAACAACTACGCCGACGCCATTGCCGCGGCTGACCGTTTCATCGCCCTGTTCCCCGGCAACCCGTCGGCCGCCTACGCCTTCTACATGAAGGCCGTCTGCAACTTCGAGCAGATCACGGACGTGGGCCGGGACCAGGGCTACGCCAACGCAGCTCTGGCCGGTCTGCGTGATGTGGCCCGCCGCTATCCCGGCACGCCTTTCGCCAGCGACGCTGCGATCAAGATCGACATGGTCAACGATCAGCTGGCCGGCAAGGAAATGAACATCGGCCGCTATTACCAGCGCAACAATCAGCCGTTGGCGGCGCTGAACCGCTACAAGGCCGTCATCGCCAACCCTGATTTCCAGCGCACCTCGCACACCCCGGAAGCCCTCTACCGCCTGGTCGAGGTCAATCTGATGCTGGGTCTGAAGGAAGAGGCGACCCGTAATGGCGCCGTCCTGGGCTACAACTATCCGGGGAGTCCCTGGTACGCTGAGGCCTACGCCCTGCTGACCGAAAACGGCCAGTCGCCGGACAAGGCGCCGGAAGGCAAGCGCGAGAGCTGGCTGCGCCGTCTCATTCCGGGCTGAGTTTGAATTTGGTCGAGCGTGTTGCGGGGAACACCCTTGTGCATCCCCGCGCATCTCTCGATTCTGCCGGTCGTGATCCTGATTCGTTCCGCCGGCTGCTGACCTCATGCTGACCGCCCTTTCCATCCGCGATGTCGTTCTGGTTGACGTGCTCGACCTCGACGTCGACAGCGGCCTGACCGTGCTGACCGGCGAGACGGGGGCGGGCAAGTCGATCATTCTCGACGCCCTGGGTCTGGCGCTGGGCGGGCGCGGGGATGCGGGCCTGGTGCGGTCCGGCGCCAAACAGGCCGTCGCCACCGCCGTCTTCAGCGCCCCCGATGATCCCGATCTTCTGGCCCTGATCGCGGACAAGGGATTCGAGGTCCAGCCGGGCGAAGAGCTGATCCTGCGCCGCGTCCTGTCCGCCGACGGCCGCAGCCGCGCCTATGTGAATGACCAGCCCGCAGGCGTCACCGCCCTGCGCGAGATCGGCGCGGCACTGGTCGAGGTGCATGGCCAGCATGAGACGGTGGGCCTGCTGGATTGGCGCAATCATCGGGGCCTGCTGGACGCCTATGGCGGTCTGCAGCCGCAGCTTTCCGCCGTCGCCGCCGCCTCGACCAAGCTGAAGGCGGCTGAGGCGCGACTGGCCGAACTGAAGGCCCAGGCCGCAGACGCCGCCGCGCGTCTTGAAGAAATCAGCCTGAACCTGTCCGAACTGGATGCGCTGGACCCGCGCGCGGACGAGGAAACCGAACTGGCGGGCGAACGCGCCCTGCTGGGCGCGGCGGAAAAGGCCATCGCCGATCTGGCGGACGCCCGCACCCAACTGGGCGGCGACAAGCTGAGCCAGAAGCTGGGCGCCGCTCTGCGCGCCGTCGAACACGCCCGCCAGAGGGCGGGGCAGGCGGGCGCCGAGGGCGATCACCCCGTCATCCTTAAACTGTCCGCCGCCGTCGAGGCCATCGACCGCACCATGGTCGAGGCCGCAGAGGCCGTCGCCGCCGTGGACGCCGCCGCCGACGCCTTCGACTATGAGCCGGGCCGTCTGGACAAGGCGGAGGAGCGCCTGTTCGCCCTGCGCGCCGCCGCCCGCAAGCTGAACACCACGGTCGACTCCCTGCCCAGCCTTCGCATCCGCCTGCGCGAGCAACTGCGGCTGATCGAGGACGGCGAGGAGGCTCTGACCAACGCCGGGCGCGAAGCGGCCGAGGCTGCAGAATCCTACGATCTGGCCGCCACCTTCCTGACCTCGGCGCGCGAGGCGGCGGCTGATCGCCTGACCGCCGCCGTGATGGGCGAACTGGGGCCGTTGAAGCTGGAGCGGGCGCGTTTCCGCGTGGCGCTGGAGCCGATTGAGGGGCGTCGCGGGCCGGACGGCGTCGAGACCATCCGCTTCCAGATCGCCACCAACGCCGGGACCGATTTCGGCCCGCTAGACGCTATTGCCTCTGGCGGCGAACTGGCGCGTTTCGCCCTCGCCATGAAGGCGGCGCTGGCCAGCCGCGAGGACATGCACCAGCCCGTCATGATCTTTGACGAGGTGGATCAGGGCGTCGGCGGCGCCGTGGCCGAGGCGGTGGGGTCGCGCCTGAAACGCCTGTCGAACGGCGCCCAGGTTCTGGTCGTGACTCACAGCCCGCAGGTCGCCTCGCGCGGTCACGCCCATTGGAAGGTGATGAAGGCCGATCGTGACGGCATGACCACCACCACGGTCGTGGCTCTGGACGACGCCCGCCGCCAGGAAGAGATCGCGCGGATGCTGTCGGGGGCGGAAATCACCGACGAGGCCCGCGCCGCAGCCCGCGCCCTGATCGGCTGATCTGTCTCAGGACAGGCGGTCGCGGAACTCGGTCCAGTCGAAGGCCTTGATCGGCTTCAGTTCATCCGTGGCGCTGTTCCACAGATGGATGGAGGGCAGGGGCACGCCGTTGAAGGTGTTGGTCTTCACCATCGAATAATGGGCCTGATCCAGGAAGGCGATGCGCGTGCCGACGACCGGGCGTTCGGCAAAGACGTAGTCGCCGATGATGTCGCCCGCCAGGCAGGACGGGCCGCCCAGGCGGACGGCGACGCCGTCCTCAAGCTCGCCCAGCATGGCGGGGCGGTAGGGCGCCTCGATCACGTCGGGCATGTGGCAGGTCGCCGAGATGTCGGTGATGCCGACGGGCATGCCGTTGTCGAAGACGTCCAGAACCTCGCCGATCAGGATGCCGGCGTCCAGCGCCACGGCCTCGCCCGGCTCCAGATAGACCTGGACGCCGTGCGTCTGCGACAGGCGGCGCACGAAGGCGACCAGATCGTCGGTCTGATAGTCGGCGCGGGTCACGTGGTGGCCGCCCCCCAAATTGACCCATTTGATCCCGCCCAGCAGGGGCGCCAGCTTCGGCTCCACCGCCGCCCAGATGCGGGCCAGAGGGTTGAAGTCCTGTTCGCACAGGGCATGGATATGCAGGCCGTCCACGCCAATCAGATGTTCGGGCTTCAGCTGCGAAACGGGGAAGCCAAGGCGGGAGCAGGGCTGCGCCGGGTCGTATTTGGCGACCTCGCCCTCGGAATGTTCCGGGTTCAGACGCAGGCCGATCTCGAACACCTGACCCTCGGCGCGGGCCTGGGCGATCAGGTCGGCGAAACGGGCGACCTGGGCGGGGTTGTTGAAGATGACATGGTCCGACAGGCGCAGGATCTCGGGCAGATCCTCGGCGCGGTAGGCGGGGGAATAGGTGGTCAGTTCGCCCTTGTAGAACTGGCGGGCCAGACGGGCCTCCCACAGGCCGGAGGCGCAGACGCCGTCGAGGTATTCGCCGACCACATCGGCCAGCGACCACATCGAAAACGCCTTGAGCGCCAGCAGGACGCGGGCGCCCGACTGGTCGCGCACATCCTTGAGCACGGACAGATTACGCCTGACGGCCGCCTCATCCACCACGAAGGCGGGCGAGGCGACACGGTTCAGGTCAAAATGCGCGAACGCGCCCGGATCTCCGGCCTGGGTTTGCATTCCGTTCTTCCGATCAGAAGGCCAGCGGAGCGTCCAGCTCCTCAACCGTCCAGGGCAGGCCGTGCTTGTTCAGCATGTCCATGAACGGATCGGGGTTCAGCTGCTCGATGTTGAAGACGCCTTCGCCCTTCCACTGGCCGGTCAGCATCAGGGCCGCGCCGATCATGGCGGGGACGCCCGTGGTGTAGCTGACGGCCTGGTTGCCGGTTTCGGCATAGGCTTCTTCGTGGTCGCAGATGTTCTTGACGTAGAAGGTCTTCTGAACGCCGTCCTTCTGGCCGGTGGCGATGGTGCCGATGTTCGTCTTGCCCTTGGTGATCGGGCCCAACGAAGCCGGTTCCGGCAGCAGGGCCTTCAGGAACTCGATCGGGATGATCTCGCGGCCCTGGAACTGCATCGGCTCGATCGAGGTCATGCCAACGTTCTCCAGCACTTCCAGGTGCTTGAGGTAGCTGTCGCCGAAGGTCATCCAGAAGCGGATGCGTTTGATTTCCGGGTAGAACTTGGCCAGCGACTCCAGTTCCTCATGGTACATGAGGTACATGTTCTTGGGGCCGACGCCTTCGAAGTTGAACTCCTGCTTATGGCTCAGGGCCGGGCCTTCGACCCACTGGCCGTTTTCCCAGTGACGCGAGTTGGCGGTCACTTCACGCAGGTTGATTTCCGGGTTGAAGTTGGTGGCGAAGGGCAGGCCCGTGTCGCCGCCGTTGCAGTCCAGGATGTCGAGGGTGTCGATCCGGTCCAGCAGGTGCTTCTTGGTGTAGGTGGCGAAGACCGAGGTCACGCCGGGGTCGAAGCCCGAACCCAGCAGCGCCATCAGACCGGCTTCCTTGAAGCGGTCCTGGTAGGCCCACTGCCACTTGTATTCGAACTTGGCCTCGTCGCGCGGCTCGTAGTTGGCGGTGTCGAGATAGTTCACGCCGGCGGCCAGGCAGGCGTCCATGATCGACAGGTCCTGATAGGGCAGGGCCAGGTTCACGACCAGCGCAGGCTTGACCGACTGGATCAGGGCCGTGGTCGCCGCCACGTCATCGGCATCGATGGCCGCAGTGTCGATGGAAACGCCAAAGCGCGTCTTCACGGATTCGGCGATGGCGTCGCACTTGGACTTGGTGCGGCTCGCCAGGGTGATGTGCGAGAACACATCCGTATTCATCGCCATCTTGTGGACGGCGACCGAACTGACGCCGCCTGCGCCGATAACCAGCACCCTGCTCATGTGTGGCTTCTCCCGAAGTGTGAAAACTCTGGCGACATCGCCGCCGCCTATAAAGGGCGCGGCTCATAGCACGGTGATGACAGGATCGCTAACAAACTCGTGCCCGGTTTGTTTCAATGGCGCACTGCGGTGACGCGCCGCAGCCGGTTGCCGCATCGAATGTCGCCGGTCATGACGTTTTCGAGGCGATTACGCGTTCCGTGGGTGGACGGTGCGCCCAGATGCAGGTGATGACGCTGCCCACGACCAGAACCATCGCGCCATATTCCAGCGCGGTCGGCAGGCGCTGCTCCCACAGGAAGCCGTAGAGCAGGGCGAACAGGGTCTCGAACAGGATCATCTGCCCCACCAGCGTCAGCGGCAGAAGGCGGCTCATCTTATTCCACAGGGCGTTGCCGACGATGGAGGCCAGCAGGGCCATGCCGCTGACGACGGCGATGAAGCGCATCCATTCATCGGCCGCGAAATGGCCGGGGCGGATCAGGAAGGCCGGAATGGCGATCACCAGGGCCAGCGCGCCGGTGACCACGCCGGTCAGCAGGCTCCAGTCCTGGCCGGTGACATGGGGCAGGCGCGCCAGCCAGCGACTGTTGCTGACGGCATAGGCGGTCCATGAGCCGAGGGCCGCAAAGGCGCAGGCCAGACCGATCAACTGCCCCTTCATCTCGCCCGGCGCCGTTCCGCCCAGCGACTGCCAGCCGACCAGACCCACGCCCGCCGCCGACATCAACAGCGATGGGGCCAGTCTGGCGAAGGGGACGGCGCCCTTGTCGCGGCTGCCGATGATGGTCACCGCCACCGGCAGGAAGCCGATCACCAGCGAGGTCATGGCCACCCCGCCGAACTGAACCGCGCTGGCCAGGAAGATATAATAGATGATGTTGCCCAAAAGGCTGAGCACGATCAGCGCCCGCCATTCCTTCGCGCCGATCAGGGCCGACAGCCGCTTCCACTGCGGGGCGATCAGGGCGGCGGCGATGACGCCATAGGCCAGGAAGCGGCCCGCCGCGAGCTGCATTCCGTTGAACGGCCGCGCCAGTTCCGGGGCGACAAAGACCACGCCCCACAGGGCCCCCGCCGCCATGCCGCAGAGAAGGCCCAGAATGATCCTGTTGGTCGATGGCATTGATGACGCTCCGTTTCGGAGACGCCCAATATCCGCTCCTTGGCCCGCGATCTTGATCCAGGCTGCTGATCTTTAGACCGGGGCTCCTGTCTGGTCAGCCCGTGGTCAGGCGCGACAGGCGGCGATAGGCGGCGGGGGTGACGTCCATGCTTTTACGCATGGCCCGGGTCAGGGCGCTTTGATCCGAATAGCCCGCGCGATAGGCCAGTTCGGAGATCGGCAGTTCTGTCTGCGCCAGCCAGCGCGCGGCCTGTTTCAGGCGGATGTCGGCCAGGGCCGCAGCGGGCGTGGTCCGAAGTCGTTCACGGAACAGAGCGTGCAGGCGGCTGGCGCTGACCCCGACGCGTTCAGCCATGCGCTCGACCGTCCAGTCAGCGCCCGGCTCGGCCTCCATCCGCGCCAGCAGGCCGTCCAGCCGCGAGGTGGCCGAGGGCGAGCCCGTGGTCAGGGCGTCCAGCAGCAGGGGCGTCCAGTGGCTCAATGCCTGGGCTGACGGCGCCGCGCCGGACGCGGTCATCAGGCCCATATAGTCGACCAGTTTGCCCGCCAGCGGGTTCAGGGTCAGGAAAGCCCCCGCCGCGAGAGCGTCGCTGGCCTGGGGCGACGCCGACGACAGGTCCAGATCCAGGATCAGAGACATATTGGGCTGGCGGCCTTCCTGGGAATGGCGCTCGCCCACGCCGACAAAGGCGGCGCGTCCCGGCATCAAGGGGGCCTGGCGTCCGTTCACGTCGATCTCCAGAAACCCCGACAGCGGCAGGACCAGTTGGCCGAAATCGTGCCGGTGCTCGCCGTGATCGGCGCCGTAGGACCGGACGCTGAGCCCCAGCGCCATCGGCTTTTGATCAGATGCGCCGGTCAGGATCGACATGGCGGCAATCTATCACAGGCGGCCAGGGCGCGCAGCCGCCCCTATGTTCCCTTGGCGGCGCCCAGATGGTCGACGCCGCGCGTACGGGCGATCTCGATCTGGCGCTGGCGTTCGGCATAGCGCAGCCGCTGTTCGTCATCGCGCGTGTCACGGCAGCGTTCGCAGCAGACGCCCTCGATGAAGTGGGGAGAGGCGCGGCCCGCCTCATCGACCGGCAGGCGGCAGGCGCGGCATAGGCTGTGCGGACCCTGAACCAGACCGTGTCCCACGGACACCCGCTCGTCGAAGACGAAACAATCGCCGCGCCACAGGCTGTCGGCCTGATCAACCTCTTCCAGATAGCGCAGGATGCCGCCCTCCAGATGATGGACGTTCTCGACCCCCTCGGCCTTCAGGAAGGCGGTGGACTTCTCACAGCGGATGCCGCCGGTGCAGTACATGGCGACCCGCTTGGGCTGGGTCTGCTCCATCAGGGCGCGGCCCTCGGTGCGGAACCAGTCGGGGAAGTCGCGGAAGCTTTTCGTATTGGGCTGAACCGCGCCCTCGAAGGCGCCGATCTCGCCTTCGTAATCATTGCGGGTGTCGATGATCAGGGTGTCCGGATCGGCGATCAGGGCGTTCCAGTCGGTCGGCGAGACATAGACCCCCGCCTGACGCGCCGGGTCCAGATCGGGCTGGCCCATGGTGACGATCTCGGCCTTCACGCGGACCTTCAGCCGCAGGAAGGGCATGTCGCCGGTCCAGGCGTATTTGACATCCAGATCGGCGAAACCGGGCAGGGCGCGAATGGCAGCCAGAACGGCCTCGATGCCCGCTTGCGGCCCCGCGATGGTGCCGTTCAGACCCTCATGCGCGACCAGCAGCGTGCCGCGCACCCCGCCCGCCTCGCAGGCGGCGAACAGGGCGTCGCGCACTGCCTCGCGGTCGGTGATGGGGCTGAACCGATAAAGGGCGGCGACGCGGATGTCGCCCTGCGTCGTCGGCATGGTCTGGTGGTCGGGAAGGGAGGACATGGCGCGAGCAGATACTCCGACCGCCGGGTTTGGACAAACCCGGCGTCAGACGCCCAGAATCCAGCCTTCTTCCTGCTCGACCTGTTCGATCAGTTCCGGCGTCGCCGATGCGGGCGGCGCGAACTTGCCCGCCAGATCGCCCGCTTCGTCCAGCAGGGCGAGGGCCTCGGCGGTCGTGCGGACCTGGGCCTGATCCTTGTATTCGCCGTCATTCGGCTTGGCGTTGAACATCGAGGGCCAGACCTCGACCACCAGGGCCGACAGCGGCTCGACGTCATCCGGGGTCAGGGCGCGCCAGCCGGTGCCGAACGGCCAGACGGCGCCGGACGGGCCGAGGCTTTCCAACAGGCGGCGCACAGCCGGAATGCCGACCAGGGTCTGTCCGCCCACAGCGCCCGCGCCGTGCATCTGCCAGACGCTCTTGGGCTGGAGCCGTCCCTTGCGGGCGGCGTCCTCGGTGGCGCGGAACTCTGGGATGTCTGCGCCCGCGCCCGCCGGGGGCTTGGTCGTGGTCAGCCAACGCTGGGCCTGTTTGGCAGGCGCCCCCCACAGGGGCCAGGCCTCGTCCGTCATCAGACGGTTCATCTTGGCCGCGACCTGATAGCGGTTGTTGGTGTTGTCGGCCTTGTCCACGATGTTGGACGCGATGAATTTCCACATCGCCTGCCACGGCGCGCCCTCCAGCTTCAGCCGCTGGGCCGTGCCTTTGGGGTATCCGAAGTTGAAGTCCAGCCCGACTAGAACCCGGTCGCCGCGCTTGCGATGTTCGGCCAGAATGCTGGCCAGCAGGGCCTCGCCTTCCGCGCGCGTCGCGACGTTGTGCGTCTCGGTGTAGAGACGGAAACGCACATCGCGTTTGGCCACGCCGATCCACAGGGACGTATCGCCCAGCTTCTTGTTTTCAGCAGCGGTCCAGTCGGCGACGACATAGGCGTCGAAAAGGCGGGCCAAGGCGGCCTCCCAAATAAAAAGGCGTATAGTACAATGAACTGGCGCTTCTAACGTCCCATCGTGACAATCGAAAGAGGGGATTGTCGCCGATGAAACCGAACGGGCGTCGGCCGTGCCCGGTTGGGGATTTTAGCCCTTGAGCAAGGCTTCCAGATGCGACAGCCAGCGCCGTCCCAATCTCAAGGCCTCGCCAGGCGATCCGACCTGACCCGCGAACGTCGCATCCCATAACGCCAGTTCAAACTCGGGGTTGCGCGCGTCGGCGAACATCAGCCGCAGCACCACCTGTTCGGCGTCGGGCGCCAGGACATCCAGCGACTTGCGCACCTCGCCCCGACGCACCCGTGCGACCACATGGCCGTCGACAATGATCTCTCCGCCGTCCACCTCGTCAAACAGATAGGCCAGTCCGTGGGCGCCGTTGGCCCAGAGTATGACCACCTGTTCTTCGTCAAAGTTCAGGGCGCAAGCCTTGCCTTCGCCGGGCGACATGGTTTCGACTTCGGGTGCGCCGCCTATGGCTTTCAGAAGGGCGCGGTGCAGACGACGCGGCGGCTCCATCCACCACGAAAAGGCCAGGGCCACGGTCGTCAGCAGGGCGGCCGCCAGGGCGACCAGCAACACGACACGCAGCGCATCCGCCATGTCCGTCAGGCCTCCAGATCGAGATCAACCACCACCGGCACGTGGTCGCTGGGCTTGTCCATGTCGCGCGCGTCGCGGTGGGTCTCGATGCTGCGGAAACGGTCTGCGGCCTGCGGAGACAGCAGGGCGAAGTCGATGCGGATGCCATGGTCGCGCTGCCAGGCGCCCGCCTGATAGTCCCAGAAGGTGTAGGTCCCCGCCGGTTCGTCGCCCAGTGCGTGGGAATCGGCCAGGCCAAGATTCTTCAGCGCGCGGAAGGCCTGGCGGCTTTCGGGCTGGAACAGGGCGTCGCCGGTCCATGCGGACGGGTTCTTGGCGTCCACGGCCTCGGGGATGACATTATAGTCGCCGCACAGGGCCAGCGGCTCTTCGAACTTCAGAAGTTCGCGGGCATGGGCGTTCAGCCGGTCGAACCAGGCCAGCTTGTAGGCGAATTTCTCCGTGCCCAGCGGATTGCCGTTCGGCAGATAGATGGCCGCCACGCGGATGGGGCGGGGGCCTTCGACCACGGCTTCCAGATAGCGGGCCTGTTCGTCGGCTTCATCGCCCGGCAGGCCGCGCCGCACGTCCGACAGCGGGTGCTTCGACAGCAGGGCCACGCCGTTATAGCTCTTCTGGCCATGGGTCTCGACGTTGTAGCCCAGGCTCTCGAAGGCCTCGCGCGGGAACTTTTCATCGACGCATTTGATCTCCTGGAAACAGGCCACGTCGGGCTTTGCCTGTTCCAGCCACGCCAGCACGGTGGGCAGGCGGGCGTTGACGGAGTTCACGTTCCAAGTGGCGATGCGCATGACGGCGAGGCTAGGCTGCGTCACGGTTCGGGAAAAGAGGCCGTGACACAAAAAGGGCCGCCGGATCGCTCCGACGGCCCTTCATGCAGTGATTTGGAGCTGCTGCCCTTACGGACGGCCGCCCGCCGGAGCAGCGGCCGGGGCAGGCGTCAGGGTGCAGCCGCCGCCGATCTGCTGGGCGGTGGCGCAGGGATAGACCTGCTGTACGACGCGTTCGGCGTTGGTGCGGGCGATGAAGCCGTCGCCAGCCGCGCACTTGGCTTCATAGAACATGCCGTTGGCGTTCTGGCCCATCAGGCGGGCTTCAGTGACGTCGCAGGCGGCGGCGTCAGAGCCTGCCAGCCACTTCTTGACCGAGGCGGCGATCTCGCCCGCCGTCGTCAGGCGGCAGGTTCCGCGCTCGGCCAGAACCTGAATGCATTCGGTCTTCTGCCAGGCGTTGTCGATCTTCTTGATCCAGTAGCCCTGTTCGCCAGAGCAGCCGATCTCATAGACGATGGCGCCTTCGTTGGACTTGCCGATGACGCTGGCGTCATCAACCGTGCAGGGCACGCCCGCTTGCTGGGCGTATTCACGCAGGAAACGCTGGGTGTCCAGGTTGGCGGCGATCGTGCACTGCGGCCCGACATCCGCCGCCGGGTTCGACGCGCGCAGGGTGGCGGCGGAATGGGCCAGGACGACGCAGTCGGTCACATTGGGCGGGGTCTTCGTTTCGATGATGTATCCCGGACCGGCGGCGCAGGCCATTTCGTACACCGACGTCCGTTCCGCCGTCGTGCCCAGAAGCTTGGCTTCAGTCACCTGGCAGCCGGTGTTGGCCAGAGTGGCCTGTTCCTGAGCGGCGGCCTGGATCTGTTCAGGCGTCATCTGCGGCGCGCGGCCGCGGTCGCGTCCTGCACGGCCGCTGGCGGGGGCTCGGGTTGCTTCGCGGGTTCCATCCGGCTGGGTTTGTGCTGCGACAGGGGCGACGGACGCGGCGCTGAAGGCCAGTGCGAGCAGCACGGCTGCGATGCGTAGTTTCATAGGAAACACCTTGGGGGCTGTGTCTTCGAAACTTTCGTGTGCCGACCTATTGGTTCGGGGTCAAGGCGTGGGTGGACGTGGCCACGACATCCGGCATAGAGTTCGTTAGTTGCGATTGGAGACGGACTTGCCCGACGGCGCCCAGAAACACGAAATGGCTGGTGAACGACGCGGCCCGAACTATCCGGTTCTGGAGGTTCCCGTTCCGGGGGCGGTGACAGAGGTTGCGCCTGGCGTCCTGTGGATGCGCCTGCCGCTGCCGTTCCAGCTGGATCACGTCAACGTCTATGCCGTGGCGGATGGCGCGGGCTGGGTGATCATCGACACCGGACTGAAGACCGGAGTGTCGATCAAGGCCTGGTCCGAGGCGCTGGCGGGGCCTTTGGGCGGACGGCCAGTCACGCGGATCATCTGCACCCACATGCATCCCGATCACATCGGCCTGGCGGGTTGGTTGTGCGAACGCACGGGCGCGCCGCTGCTGATGTCCCAGATCGAGTATCTGACCGGACGCATGCTGGCGGCGGAGGAGGGGGGCGACGCGCCTGCCGAGGGCGAGGTCTTCTATCGCGCCGCCGGATGGAGCGAGGAGCAGATCGCCAAATGGCGGGCGGAGTATGGGGGATTCGCCAAGGGTGTTTCGCCGATCCCGCGCGGCTATCAGCGCCTGAGCGAGGGCGACGTCCTGACCATCGGCGCCGACGAATGGACGGTGGTGGTCGGGTCCGGCCACAGCCCTGAGCACGTCTGTCTGTGGCGCAAATCAGATGATGTCTTCATCGCCGGGGATCAGATTCTGCCGCGCATCTCGTCCAATGTATCGGTCTGGCCGACCGAAGCGGATGCCGATCCGCTAGGCGACTGGATGGACTCGATCGAGAAACTGCGCGCTCTGCTGCCGGAAGGCGCCTTCATCCTGCCTGCGCATGGCGAGCCGTTCTATGGCGTTCACCCGCGGCTGGACGCCCTGAAGCGTGGACATGAGACGGCGTTGAAACGGCTTGATCGGACCTTGGGGAAACCGGCTAGGGTCATTGACGCCTTCCCGGCGGTGTTCGGTCGCACCATCGGGGATGCGGTGCTGGGCATGGCTACGGGCGAGGCCCAGGCGCATCTGAACTATCTGGAACGGCGGGGCCGCGCGCGGCGCACGCGCGATGAAAACGGCGTCGACTGGTGGTCGGCGACGGACAAGAACGAGGAAACGACATGAGCGAACATATCCGCACTGAACTGTCGGATGGCGTGCTGAGCGTCACCCTGAGCCGGGCCGACAAGAAGAACGCCATCACCCAGGCGATGTACGCCGCCCTGTCGGACGCGATGGAGCGGGCCAAGGCCGATGACGCCATTCGCGCGGTGCTGCTGCGCGCCGAGGGCGACAGCTTCTCGGCCGGCAATGATATCGGCGACTTCATCGCCATCGGTTCACAGACCGAAAAGCCGTTCGATATGTCGGTGTTCCGGTACCTGAAGTCGCTGGCTGATCTGGACAAGCCGCTGGTGGCGGCGGTGAAGGGGCGGGCGGTCGGCATCGGCCTGACCATGCTGCTGCATTGCGATCTGGTGGTGGTGGCCGATGACGCCCTGCTGTCGGTTCCGTTCGTCAATCTGGCCCTGGCGCCCGAGGCGGCGTCCAGCCTGCTGCTTCCGGCGGCCATCGGTCATCAGCGCGCGTTTGAACTGTTCGCCCTGGGCGAGGTGATCGACGGCAAGACGGCGCTTTCGTGGGGATTGGCCAACCGCGCGGTTCCGGCGGGCGATGTCGATGCGGCGGCGGCGGAACTGGCGGCCAAGGTGGCGGCGCGCGCGCCGAACTCGATCCGCAAGACCAAACGCCTGATGCGCGACGCCGAGGCCCTGTGGGTTCTGATGCAGCGCGAGGGCGAAGCCTTTGGCTCGCAGATGAAGAGCCCCGAGGCGATGGAGGCCTTCACCGCCTTCACCCAGAAGCGGGCGCCGGACTTCTCCAAGCTGGGCTGATCGCGGTCGCGCCTTGATTTGGCGCTGCTTTGGTCCTAGGTGCGCGCGCCCACACCGGAGCGCAGATGTCGCACGCCCTTGCCCTGTCGGCGGCCCGCAGCCGCATTGAAGCCGAGACTGCGGCTGACGCCGAAGGCGTGGAGGCGCTGGTCATGGCCGCCTTCGGGCCGGGCCGTTTCGCCAAGACGGCGGAGCGCCTGCGCGAAGGCTCGCGTGCGGCAGCGGGGTTCGTTGTTCGCGAGAGCGGGCGGATTATCGGCTCGGTGCGTCTGTGGCCGGTGATGGTGGGGGAAACCCACGCGCTGTTCCTGGGGCCGATCGCGGTTGACGCCGCCAGCCGCAGCGACGGCCTGGGCGCTGAACTGGTGCAGGCCTGTGTGGACTATGCCCGGACAGCGGGCATCGGCGGCATTCTTCTGGTCGGAGATCCTCCGTATTTCGGACGGTTCGGCTTTGCGCCCGCGCCGGAGGCCGTTCTGTCGGGACCGGTCGATCGGCGCCGCCTGCTGTGGCTGGGCGTTCAGGTCGAGGCCGTGCGGGGCGCCGTCTCCATCGCCTTCTGAAGCCAGTCTCCCCCAGATTAACCGCCATCCCTAACCCGGATGGATGATACCCGTCCCCGAAGCGCCACCGCACGATGCATCCCCTGAATGGAGGTCGTGATGTTGCGGCGGCGAGGTGCTGGGATTCTGGGAGCGTTCGTGTTTTCGATCGCGATCTGGATGGCCCTTGTCTGCAGCGTACTGGCGGCGACCGGTTCTGAACAGCGCCTGATAGAGCGCGTCAATCAGGCCGTGAATCGTGAAATCAGCTTCCAGTCGGATGATGAGCAATATGGCCGCGATGTTATTGCGGTCGAGCCGTCATCGAAGCGCGGCGACTGTGACGACTATGTTTTCACCAAGCTGGCGCGCCTGTTTCAGGCGGGGTTTCCGGGTGAGCGGATGGCGGTGCTTCGGGTCATCAATGAAAAAGGCGCGCCCCATGCCGTGCTGGTCATCGACGGCGATTGGGTGCTGGACAACCGCTTCGCCTGGATCGAGCACAAGGCGACGCTGGAGCGGTATGGATATCGGTTTCCCATCTGATCCTCGTGAGCGGCGGTGACGAAACGCTCCGGCGCGCCTAAGTCATAGGGCATGACTGAGAAAACCGGATTGGAGGCCGTTGCGGAGGCGGCGAAACAGGCGCCGGGACGCGGACTGCCGCCCGTTCATCTGTGGAACCCGCAGCATTGCGGCGACATCGACATCCTGATCCGTGCGGACGGGGTGTGGATGCACGAGGGATCGCCCATCGGACGTGAGGCGCTGGTGCGGCTGTTCTCGACCGTGCTGAGAAAAGACCCCGACGGCTATCATCTGGTCACGCCGGTCGAGAAGATGCGGATCGAGGTCGAGGACCTGCCGTTCCGTGCGGTGTCGATGCAGCGAGACGGCGACAGTCTGGTCTTCACCACCGATGTCGGTGATCAGGTGCGGGCGGGGCCGGATGATCCCATCGTGGTCGAGACCGACGCGGCGACCGGCGAACCCGCGCCGCGCGTGCATGTTCGGCGCGACCTCTGGGCGCGGATCGCGCGGTCTGTCTTCTATGATCTGGTCGAGACGGCCGATGAGGTCGATGGACGGCTGGTGGTGCGCTCCGGCGGTCAGGCCTTTGATCTGGGGGCGCTGTCGTGAGTCTGGACACCCTGAGAGAGCGGTTGGTCGAGCGTCTGGCGCCGGTTGAGACGTGGCGGCCCGACGCCAAGGGCGTGCGGTCGGATTTCGACCTGAACCCGATGGTCGAGCGGCCGGTGAAGACTTTGCGTCCCGCGGCTGTCCTGATCCCCATCGTGGCGCGGCCCGAGGGGGCGACTGTGCTGCTGACCCGACGGGCCGACACCCTGGCCAGCCATACGGGCCAGATCGCATTTCCGGGCGGTCGTCTGGACCCCGGAGAGAATGCGGTTCACGCCGCCCTGCGCGAGGCCGATGAAGAGGTCGCGCTGAAACGCGACGCGGTCGAGGTTCTGGGCCTGTCCGACACCTATGAGACGGGGACCGGATTTCTGGTGACGCCGGTGATCGGCTGGCTGCGCGAACCGCCGGTGGTGACCCCGTCGCCGGACGAGGTCGCCGAGGTGTTTGAAACGCCCTGGGACTTTCTGATGGACGCCGCCAACCATCGCCGCGACTTTTACGACATGGACGCCGGGCTCAGACGCTGGTTCTGGGCCATGCCGTGGGGCGAACGCTACATCTGGGGCGTGACAGCCAGCATCCTGAAAGGTCTGCACGCGCGGCTGTACGGCGACGAAGCCGAACCGGACGCCGCGGCGGACGAGGACGCGGCGTGACGGTTTCGATGGCGGATCAGCCGTGGCTGACGGCGGCGGCGACGCGGGCCGTGATGAAGGCGCTGGAGGGGGCGGGCGGTCCCGGCTGCGCGCGTTTTGTCGGTGGCTGCGTGCGAAACAGCCTGATGGGGCAGGGCGTCGACGACATCGACATCGCCACGCGGTTGCGGCCCGAACAGACGATTGCGGCCCTGAAGGCGGCGGGCCTGAAGGCCGTGCCGACCGGGGTCGAGCATGGCACGGTGACCGGCGTGTCGGAACGCCAACCCTATGAGATCACGACCCTGCGGCGCGACGTGGAGACCGATGGACGGCGCGCGGTGGTGGCCTTCACCGAGGATTGGGCCGAAGATGCGGCGCGTCGGGATTTCCGGCTGAACGCCCTATACGCCGACGCCGATGGGACGGTGTTCGACCCGACCGGCGGCGGGCTGGAGGACGCGGCGGCGGGGCGGATCGTCTTCGTCGGTGAGGCCGAGACGCGCATTCGCGAAGACTATCTGCGGATCCTGCGGTTCTTCCGGTTTTACGCCTGGTACGGGCAGGGTGCGCCGGACGCGGTCGGGCTGGCGGCCTGCGGGGCGCTGAAGGACGGCATGGGCCAGTTGTCCGCCGAGCGGGTGTCCAGGGAGTTGCTGAAGCTGCTGGCCGCGCCTGATCCGCGCCCGTCCGTCCGGGCGATGCAGGACAGCGGGGTCCTGGCGCAGGTGCTGCCGGACGTGCAGCCGCTGGCGGTGTTCGAGGCCCTGTGCGGGCTGAGCGATGATCCGGTCCTGCGGCTGTCGGCCCTGCTGCCGACGGATGAGGCGGCGGTGGTGCGGATCGCGGGGGCTTTGCGCCTGTCGAATGCTGTGCGCGACAGGCTGGCGGCCATTGTCGCGGACGGACCGACGGTTTCACCGGACATGGGCGAGGTCGCGGCGCGGGCGGCGATCTATCGACTGGGCCAGCGCGCGTTTCAGGATCGGCTGCGTTTGGCGCAAGCCGCCACGGGCGGCGACGGCGAGGCCTTGCGGCAGTTTGCCGAGGCCTGGTCCGCGCCCAGGATGCCGGTCGGCGGGCGCGAGCTGGCGAAGATGGGCGTGAAGCCGGGGCCGGAGACGGGGCGCATCCTCAAGGCGTTTGAGGCGGGCTGGATCGCCGACGACTTCCCCGAGGACGGCCATGAGGACCGCCTGCGGGGGTTGGTCGCGAATTAAGCATTCTATCGACATTTTCAGTATGCCGACCTCCTAATTCGTCATTCCGGGGCTGAGCGGAGCGAAGAACCCGGAACCCAGGGGCGTAGTCGCTTTGCTGAAGGCGTTGGACGCTGGACGCACGCCTCCTGGCTTCCGGGTTCGTCCTTCGGACGTCCCGGAATGACGGTTCGAGGCTGAATTTTGATTAGGTCTAAGCGTCCTATCGCGCCGCGCGGGTGAACTCGGTGATGACCGGGCGGTGATCCGAGCCCGTCGGCTGGCCGATCCGGCGGCTGAGCAGGGCCAGGTCGGGCGAGCGGTAGACCTGGTCGATGTTGATGTTGATGAAGGCGGGGGCCTGGCTGGGCCAGGTGCCGGGCCAGCCGGGCGCGGGGATCAGGCCCATGTCCGCCTGAATCTGTTTGCCGATGCGGGCGCTGGAGACGCTGTTGAAATCGCCTGCGACGATGACCGGATGATCGGGCGCGGCGAGGCGACGCTCGGTCAGGGCCATGACCTGTGTGATCTGGCCCCACTGATATTGATAGGGCCAGGGGCGGGTCAGGTGGACGCCGAAGACATTGAGCGGGCCAAGCGGGGTTTCGACCTCGGCGCCGACGGCCTGAAGCCCGTCCTGCCGGGACGGCAGCTTCTGGGTGATGGGGAAACGCGAAGCGATCACTGAACGCGAGGCGCCGGTGGTCGGGTCCAGGCGGCCGTTGATGGCGCGGTGCGGGTAACCGGCCAGCAGTTCCTCGACATGGGCGGACGGCGCCGCGCCGAACTCGACCAGCACGATGATGTCGGGATCGGCCGCGGCGATGGATCGGCGCATGGCCTGAACATTGGTATTCTCGACCCACAGATTGGCGGAATAGAGCCGGATCACGGGCTGGCCGGGCTGGGGCGCGCCCCTGGTCGGCGTCAACTGCGGCCAGACGGCGACCAGCAGCACCAGCGACGACAGAACCCCGAGGGCGGCGGCCGGCCACAGGCGCACGATCAGGCAGATCAGGGTGAAGACGGCAGCGGCGACCAGCACCGGCGCCGTGAACTGGGCCAGAATGTCCACCCAACGATGGCCGATGCCGGACAGGGCGGCGACGCCGAACCCGGACAGGCCCACAAGGATCGCACTCGCAGCCAGATTGGCCGCCAGTTTCAGCAAGGACATCAAGGATTGCCTTTCGTTGTGAACGCTGATCCGAATGCGGCGTTAGGGACGCGACATGGCCAAGTGCACGATCAGGGATATCGAGAACATCTGGTCCAATGTCGAGGGGATCAAGAAGTTGTCGGACCGCGTGATCGGTTTTGGACCGTTCGGCGTCGGCATGGACGGCCTGCTGACCTGGGTGCCGATCGTGGGCACCGTCTATACGGTCGGCACCGGCGGGTGGCTGATGTGGCAGGGCCTGCGCGCCAAGGCGACGCCTGCGACCCTGGCGCGGATGGCGGCCTATATGGCGGTGGATGCTGCGACCGGAACCGTGCCGATCGCAGGCGACGTGGTGGACACCTTCTTCCCCGGCCAGTTGCTGGCCGCAGGAGCCTTGCAGAAACATATCGAGTCCACCCACTGGGTCGAGGATTCTGAGGCCAACGCCAAGGCCAGCGGCGATCACGCCAGGCATCTGGAGACAGTCCAGGCGGACAAGAAGCTGCGCCGCATCGTCTATCTGCACGACTGAAATAGGTGCGAAAGCGCGGGGCTGCGCGCGCATCTGGTCGAACGATTTCCATGTAAAACAATGGCCTGAATGGCGCATCGGGCAATCTGCGCGCCTGAGTCCGGCCTGGACGCAGACTGATCTCCAACGACAACGGAGATCAGCCAATGAGCGACGACTTCAGCGCGCGTCTGGCCCTGCCTTATCTGGCGGCGGGGCAGATGCAGAAACATGTGACCCTGAATGAGGCCCTGACGCGGCTGGACGCGCTGACGGCGACAGCGGTGGTCAGCGCCACGACAGCGGCCCAGCCGTCTGATGCGGCGGACGGGGCGCTCTACATCCTGCCTGCGGGTGCGACGGGCGCCGCGTGGGCCGGGCGCGCAGCCGGGGCGCTGATGCGGTTCGAGGCGGGGGGCTGGGCGCAGGTCGCCGCGCCCGTCGGTCTGGTCGCGGTGGTTCTGGACACCCAGTCGGTCTTGGTGCGCGCGCCCGGCGAGTGGCGTCCGCTGGGCGGCCTGCTGGGCGAGGTGCAGAACCTGTCGCGTCTGGGCGTCGGCACCACTGCGGATGCGGGCAATCCGGTCGCGGTCAAGGCGGGCAAGATGCTGTTCACCGCGCTGGAGGTCGAGGCGGGCGGCGACGGCGATCTGCGAATGACCCTGAACAAACAGGGCGCGGCGGACGTGTTGTCACTTCTGTTCCAGAGCGGCTGGGGCGGACGGGCGGAACTGGGCCTGGTCGGAGATGATGACTTCAGCCTGAAGGTCAGCGCGGATGGCGGGACATGGACGCGGGCCTTCGCCGTGGATCGCGCGACCGGGCGCGTGGACTTCGACCAGGGCGCGACGCGGCGCGAAACGACCGTCTTCACGGCAAACGGCAGCTATGTCCCGCCCGCCTGGGCGCGTTGGGTTGAGGCGGTGTGCGTCGGCGGCGGGGCGGCGGGCGTTCTCGGGGTCGGGCTGCTGTTGCTGGGCGGGGTGGGGTTCCGCTGGGATCCGTTCAATCACTCCCAGCGGCGGCTGGAGGCGGCGCAGGCTGAGGCCGAGCACGGTCGTCTGGAGGCGGCGGCGCGCAGATTGGAAACCGCCGCTGCAGTCCAACAGACCCGCCGCCTCGATCAGTTTCACCAACAACAGACGGCGACGGCGCGGACGACCGCCATCGCCGTCGAACAGGCCAGGAGCGCCGATGATGTACAAACCCCTCTGGACGCCCGCCGCGCTGAGCGTCTGCGCGGCCATGATCGCGAGCTGTGCCGCCTCGCCCCCGATCTCGACGGTTGCGCCGGTGCGGCTGGTCCTGCCGGAGGCGGCGATGCGGCCCTGCGCCCTGGCGGTGCTGCCGCCTGACCCCACCCTGGGCGATCTGGAGGCAGTCTATGTCGAGCGCGGCGCCCAGATTGTCGCCTGCGACGGCGCGCGTCGTCTGGCGGTGGAGACGCTGGAGGCCGAGCGAAACGCGAATGCGGTGCGCGCGAAGAAGCCCTGATCCGGCAGGCCAAGCTTAGCGGCAAAAACGACTCGGCATTTTCTGCCCCATGCCGGGCGGGAAATGCCGAGCTGGACGCTGAGGTTCTGAGAAATAATCAACAAAATCAGTGATGATGTCGTGAGCAAGGCACGCGTCAGACTGGCCTCGTCCTTGCTCCAGTGGATGCGGAGCAAAATGCTCTCGACCGCCAAAACGGCGTCGAAAAAACACAGAAGTGAAAAAAGACAGCCAAAATGGCTAACAGCATCAACGTGAACGCTGGCGCTCTCATCGCCTTGCAGAACCTGAACGCCACCAACAAGGCGCTCGAGGTCACACAAACGCGCGTCAATACCGGCCTGAAGGTTTCCTCGGCCAAAGATAACGGCGCCATCTTCGCCATCGCCACTGCCCAGCGCGCCGAAATGGGTGCTCAGGATGCGGTGCGCCAGTCCATGCAACGCGGTCAATCCATCCTCGACGTCGGTCTGGCGGCGGGCGATACGGTGACGGCTGCGCTGAATGAACTGAAGGGGATCGCGGTCGCCCTGGCCGACGCCCCCAAGACCTATGACGCGACGGGTAATGTCACGGGGTTGGGCGACAGCGGCAAGAAGCTGGTGGCGGACTTCGAGGCCATCGTGAAGGAAATCCACTCGGCCCTGGCCAACGCCAACTTCGATGGGGGCAATGTCTTCAAGAAGCAGACGACCGACCTGAAGGTCACGACCAATACGGGTGCGGCCAACAACACCTTCACCCTGAAGCTGGCTACGGACGATGCCGGGGCTGACGGTCTGGCCTTCGGCGCGGCTGCAGGAACCGCCGGCGCGGCGGGAACCTTCAATCAGGCCACCGGCGCCTGGGCGGCCAAGGCGAACGCAACGACCGGCACAGCGCCCTCGGCGCTGACTGACTATTCGGTGGCCAATGTCGAGGCTGCGATCACCTCCTTCTCGTCCACGTTGGCGGATTTGGGCACCAAGTCGAAGTCGCTGGATCGTCAACTGACCTTCGTCAACAAGCTGCAGGACTCGATGGAGACCGGCATCGGCAACCTGGTCGACGCCGATCTGGCCAAGGAAAGCGCGCGCCTGACCGCCCTGCAGACCAAGCAGCAACTGGGCGTGCAGGCCCTGTCTATCGCCAACTCGTCCAGCCAGATTCTGCTGAGCCTGTTCCGCAGCTGACCACTGGGTCAAATCTGCCGAGTTCTTTTTGAAAATCTATCGCTTGCGGCAACGGGTCGGCGGATTCCGCCGGCCCGCAAAGGAGGTTCATCGACGATTAACCACGCAGAACAACGATTTGGACACGCTTAAGGTCCAGGTTTACGGCTCGGAATATTCTTCCGACCCACCTGAGCAAAATGCTCCCTTCGGCAAAACGCCGTCGGCCCTCACGAAGTGAAAAAGGACAGCCAAAATGGCTAACAGCATCAATACGAACGGCGGGGCCCTTGTCGCCCTGCAAACTCTGAACGCCACCAACAAGGCGCTGGAGACCACGCAGAACCGGGTCAACACCGGCCTGAAGGTCTCTTCGGCCAAGGACAATGGCGCGATCTTCGCCATCGCCACGTCTCAGCGTGCAGAAATGGGCGCCCAGGACGCGGTGCGTCAGTCGCTGCAACGCGGTCAATCCATCGTCGACGTCGCCTTGGCGGCCGGCGACACGGTGACCAGCGCCCTGAAAGAGTTGAAGGGCCTTGCCGTCAGCATTCAGGACGACGCCGGTGACGGCGCGGGCGGCTTCAGCGAAAACGGCAAGAAGCTGGTCGCGGACTTTGAATCCATCATGAAGGAAGTTCACTCTGCGCTGGGCGGAGCGAAGTTCGATGGCGTCAACCTGTTCGCCGCGAACACGAACGCGATCCAGGTCACGACCAACACCTCCGGTGGCAAATTCGACCTGAAGGCTGCAGCCGGTGCGGCGACTGGCGCCAGCCTGCTTCTGGGCGGAACGGCTGCCAATGACGTCTGGTCGGCAGCAGCGACCGACGCCGCCAAGAAGACCGCCTATACGGCGGCCAACGTCGATACGGCCATCAACAGCTTCGCTTCGACCCTGGCCGACCTGGGCACCAAGTCCAAGTCGCTGGATCGTCAGGCGACCTTCGTCAGCAAGCTGCAGGACTCGCTGGAAACCGGCATCGGCAACCTGGTTGACGCCGATCTGGCTAAGGAAAGCGCGCGCCTGACCGCATTGCAGACCAAGCAGCAGCTGGGTGTGCAGGCGTTGTCGATCGCCAACTCGTCGAGCTCAATCCTGCTCGGCCTGTTCCGTTAACGCCGTGGGCGGGGTGAAAACCCCGTCCGATCACCTTTCCTGAGCAAAATGCTCCCTTCGGCAAAACGCCGTCGGCCCTCACGAAGTGAAAAAGGACAGCCAAAATGGCTAACAGCATCAATACGAACGGCGGGGCCCTTGTCGCCCTGCAAACTCTGAACGCCACCAACAAGGCGCTGGAGACCACGCAGAACCGGGTCAACACCGGCCTGAAGGTCTCTTCGGCCAAGGACAATGGCGCGATCTTCGCCATCGCCACGTCTCAGCGTGCAGAAATGGGCGCCCAGGACGCGGTGCGTCAGTCGCTGCAACGCGGTCAATCCATCGTCGACGTCGCCTTGGCGGCCGGCGACACGGTGACCAGCGCGTTGAACGAACTGAAGGGCCTCGCAGTCGCCATTCAGGATGCGGCTGCGGGCAGCGATACGGCCAACAAGCTGAACGCCGACTTCGACTCCATTGTTAAGGAAATCGGCTCGGCTCTGGGCGGCGCGAAGTTCGACGGCGTCAACCTGTTTAACGCCAACGCGGCGGCGATCCAGGTGACGACGAACACGTCGGGCGGCAAGTTCGACCTGAAGGCGATCACTGCAACTGCAACCGATCCCACCAAGGCGACGGGCGCGGGAGCTTATGATTTCGCCACCCTGACCGACCGTACTGCGGCCAATGTCGATAAGGCCATCAACAGCTTCGCATCGACGCTTGCCGATCTCGGCACTAAGTCGAAGTCGCTGGATCGTCAGATGACCTTCGTCAACAAGCTGCAGGACTCGCTGGAAACCGGCATCGGCAACCTGGTCGACGCCGATCTGGCCAAGGAAAGCGCTCGCCTGACTGCTCTGCAAACCAAGCAGCAGCTGGGTGTGCAGGCGTTGTCGATCGCCAACTCGTCGAGCCAGATTCTGCTCGGCCTGTTCCGCTAAGATGAAAGACTGGGGCGGTCCGCGTGGCCGTCCCAGTCGTTCGTTCCGGCCATGTAGAGGGGCGTGGATTCGTCCGCGCCGGGAGCCATGACAGACAATGCCGCAAGTGTAACGAGCGTACCGCCCATCACCACGCCGCCCGTTCCGGCCCAACCGGCCAATCAGCCGACGCAGGCGCGCAACGACAATAGCGACGCGGGCCGCTACCGTCTGACCATTGAGGCCGTCGGGGGTAATCGGTTCGTTTACAAGGTCCTGGACCGTGTGACGGGCGAGGTGATCCGGCAGTTGCCGCGTGAGGAAGTCGAAAAACTGATCAGCGACCCCGTCTATCGCAGGGGCGAGTTGGTCGACACCAGGGCCTAGACCGCAGGCTGAGGCGATCCGTTTATGAGTCTTATCAACGCCGCCGGCTTGCCGGGGGCGCAATCATGGTTTCCGGGGCGTTAACCATCTGATCACGACTCATGGTTAATGCTGACGCTAACAGAAGTCCGGGGCTCGAAGCCATGACCACCAGCGTCCACACCAACACCTCGGCGCTGATCGCGCTGCAGAACCTGAACCGCACCAACGACCAGTTGGCCGCCACCCAAAGCCGTGTGAACACCGGCCTGAAGGTGCAGGGCGCCAAGGACAACGCCGCTGTCTGGGCCGTCGCCCAGGGTCAGCGGGCGGACAGGGGCTCGCTGGAGGCGGTCACTACCAGCCTGAAACGCGCCACTTCGATTGCGGACGTATCCCTGGCCGCCGGGGAGCAGATTTCGGATCTGCTGATCGAGCTGAAGCAGAAGGCCACGGCCGCTGCGGACGAAAGCGCGACCCTGGCGATGCGCACGTCCTACAATGATGAGTTCCAGGCGCTGTTGAAGTCGATCAAGTCGTTTGCGGACAACGCCGTGTTTGATGGCGTCAACATCCTCAACGGCGTCGAAACCGATCCGATCAACTTCCTGGCCAGCGCGGATGGAGCCGAGACCATCGCCATGAAGCGTCAGGACATGAGCCTGACCGGCCTGGGCCTGGGCGGAACGCCGGGCCCTGATCTGCTGGACAAGGCCAAGGCCGATGCGGCCCTGACGGCGATCAACACGGCGATCGCCACGAGCTCGGCCAATCTGGCGGAGCTGGGCGCGCAGGCCAAGCAGATCGAACGCCACACCACCTATGTCAGCAAGCTGTCCGACGCGCTGGAAGTCGGCATCGGCAATCTGGTGGACGCGGACCTGCCCAAGGAAAGCGCGCGTTTGCAGGCCCTGCAGGTCCAGCAGCAGCTGGGCGTTCAGGCCCTGTCGATCGCCAACCAGGCGCCGCAGATCATACTGTCGCTCTTCAAGGGCTGAGGACGCGGCTTAAGGGTTCGTTATCGCGGACTGCGGCACTGTAGAAAAGCGGAGCCGTGTGATGATCAACAACAGCTATCTGCTGGGTCTGTATGGCGCGACGAATCCCTATTCGTCCGGCGGACCCGCTCTGCCCAAACCCAAGACGCAGCCGACCGCGCCGTGGGCGTCGTCGGCTGCGACGACAAAGCCCAGCGAGATGGTGCGCGCCGCCCTGGCCGGGCGTCGTCTGATCAACGAATCCGCCGTCAGCCTGGATATGGCGGGCGCATCGGCGGATTACCGCAAGCTGTTCGCCCTCTATCAGGGCCTGAACAGCCTCAGCGCCCTGGCCGACCGAGCCGGCGCCAAGGGCCTGACCAATCTGGAGGCCGACCAGCTTTCCCGCCGCTTTTCCGAAGGCCTGGCCGAGCTTTCGACCTATATGTCGACGGCGGCGTTCTCGGACGTGCGTCTGGTCCAGGGCATCTCGCAGACGACGGTGAAGACCGGGGCCGCGATCGAAAAAGACCCCACCACCTATGTGACCCAGCCCATCCATGACGGCGCCCTGAGCGATCCGGTAAAGGCGTTTGAGGGGGACGTGCGGTTCGCGATCGGCGTGAAGTCCGGCTCAAGCACCAAGACCATCGCCATCGACCTGTCCGAGATGGGCGACACGCCCCGGACGATGGAAAATGTTGTCGATTACATCAACACCCAACTGAGCGACGCCGGGGTCCAGACCCGCATGGCGCGCGAACTGATCCCAGCCCAGCCCAAGGTCATCAAGGCGGGCGACAAGAGCATCACCCTTCCGGCGGGGCCGGATCAATGGGCGCTGAAGGTGCGGGGCGGCACGGGCGAGACGGTCAGTTTTCAGGCCGTGGACACGTCCGACGCCGTCTATGTGACCCAGGGCGTCGGCACGAATAAAACCGCCCAACTTCTGAAGTTCCAGGTGGACGGCGGCGCTGCGCCTGCGGCCCAGCCGGGCGTCAACGGCTCGTTCTGGGTCGATGGACGGGTAGGGCAGACCAATCTTCCCGCAGGCGTCGACGCCATTCGCGCCAGTGCGGTCGGTCCGGACGGGTCGTTGTGGGTGGTGGCGGACCTGACGTCCGGCGGAACCAACCAGCCGATCAAGGGCGCCCGAGACGTGGCCCTGATGAAGTTCGATTCGGCGGGAAACCTGCTGCAGACCAGTCTGCTGGGGGCGGCGTCCTCGGCCAACGGCTATTCCATCGCCGTGGCGGACGATGGGCGTGTGGCGGTGGCGGGATCCGTCATTGGCGCGCTGGAGCCGGGCAAGAGCGGGGATTCGGCCAAGACCGCCGACAGTTTCGTCACTGTGTTCGACAGCACCGGCAAGGAGATGTGGACCCAGCGACGCGGGGCCAAGGCCGCCGACGAAGCGAGCCAGGTCAGTTTCGGCCCTGACGGCGTGGTCTATGTCGCCGGTCGGTCGCAGTCGGCCATGCCGGGGACGACGGCGATCGGGGGGTGGGACTCCTATCTCCAGACCTTCAAGGAACAGAAGACCTCGGTCATCGGGCCGGTTACGGGCGTCAGCCTGTCGACGCTGCAGTTCGGTTCGACGGGCGATGATTCCGTCCAGGCCATGACCACGTCAGGCTCCAACATCTACACCGCCGGGGTTGAGAGCGGGCGTATTGTCGTGCGTCAGTTCACACTGGACGCCGCAGGCGTGCCGACGCTGGCCGCCACACGCGACCTGGGACGGGCCAACGGTCAGATCTCGGGCATCGCCGTCGAGAACGGCAAGGTGGTTCTGGCGGGGCAGACGGACAACCCGGCGCTGGACATCGGCACGGTCACCAACGCCCATGCAGGCGGCACGGACGTCTTTGTCGCCACGCTGTCGCTGGACCTTCAGGCCTCTGGCGACGACCGGCTGACCTATTTCGGCAGTGACGGAAACGACACCGCTGCGGATGTGGTGGTCAAGGACGGCAAGATCTGGATCACCGGCGCCCACCGCGACGCAGGCGCGGGCAAGACCGATCCGACCAGGGCCTATCTGGCGCGGCTGGATCTGGAGACGGGTGCGGTCGAGTACAATCAGACCTGGCGCGGCGACAATGATCAGGCGACGCCCAGCACCATCAGCATTGTATCCGGCGGCGCCAGCGTTCTGGATCGGCTGGGCCTGCCGCAGGGCGAGGTCATGCAGTCCGAATCCAAGCTGCTGACCGTCGCGACCTCGGCGCGGGCCGGGGATCAGTTCACCATCACGCCAGCGGGCGGCGGCCGGGCGGTGACGGTGACCATCGACGACAAGGACACGCTGGACACCCTGGCCAAGAAGATCACCAACGCGTCGAACCGCCAGCTGAAGGTCACAGTCATCACCGATTCCAAGGTGAACCCGCCGGTGCAGCGGCTGCAGATCGTTGCGGCGGACAACAAGGAGGGGGCGGTGATCTCGGCGGGGGCGGCGGGCAAGGACGCGCTGGCGGCGCTGGGCCTGACGCCCGGCTTCGTCGGCAAGACGGGTGACAAGTCGGCCAAGACCTATGGCCTAAACCTGTCCAACACCCTGAACCTGAATGATCCGGCCAGCATCAAGGCGGCCATCGACAGTCTGGCGTCCGCCATGACTATCGTGCGTTCGGCCTACAGGTCGCTGGGGCCGCAGACATCCACCAGCAACACCATAACGGGCAAAGGCTCCTCCACCGCCTACCAGCAGGCGCAGCAGGCCAGTTATCAGGCGGCGTTGAACCGTCTGCTGGCCTAAAGCCGGTTCACGCCGCCCGTTGGCGGTTGACGCCTGGCGCCCCCTCGGGGTTATTGAACGCCCCAACCGCGAAAGCCCCCTATGGCCCTTCCGAAAGACAACCGCGTCATCATCGCCATCGGCGCGGCGCTGGTCATTATCGCCGCCGTTGTGCTGGCCCTGATCTTTACGGGCGGGGGCGACAAGACGCCCGAGGCGCCGCCTGCATCGCGTGGCGGCCTGACCGTCGATCTGGCCGAGGCTCCGTCGCTGGAGCCGACGCGCGAGCTGCGCTGCTTCGTCAATGGCCAGTTCGTGGGCCTGGCGACGCTGGCGGCCTGCGCCCAGAAGAATGGCCTGGCCACGGATGCGCTGGATGTGGGGCTGGACGCCACGGGCGCCCTGGCCGCCGCCCCGACGGCATCCTTTGCCCCGCCGCCCGAGGCGCCGCCGGTTCTGACGGTTGATCCTGATCCCACTGCAGTCCTGCCGACGCCGGATCGCCCGGTGAAGCCAGTGACGGCGCCGTCTTCCGGTGGAACCCAATGCCTGCGCCATACCGGCGACGACTGGCGCGTCCTGTCGACGGGCATGAGCCTGAACGCCTGTGTTCAGGCCCTGTACGCCGGAACCTGCGTCCGTCCGGGCGAGGCCCAATACGGCCGCTGGGGCGACACCACCCTGCGTCTGGTGCCGCGCCGGGTCGAACAGTCGAACGACAACACCCGTTTCCGCACCCTGGCCGAACAGGACCGCAACTGCCAATTCACGGGGATGAACTGATGCGCGCGCTTGCAGCCACCGCCATCGCCGGCGCGGCCCTTCTGGGGGCGTGCAGCAACCAGCCCAAGTTCAAGTTCGAGCCGGGCGTCTGCTATTATGTCGCCGAACCGACCTCGAAGACGCCCAAGCTGCAGAAGCTGGCGGACGGTCAGGCCCAGCTGGAGCTGTGCGCCGCGCGCCTGGAGGAGATGCGTCTGCGCTTCCTGCGCATGGGCGGATCGAACAATGAGGTGACCGGCGCCTATCAGGGGCGCTTCATCTTCATCGACCGCGAGGGCGTGAAGATCGCCAAGACCCTGACCGGCAGCCGCTTCTTCTCAATGGCGCGCACGGGCGACGGGCGTCTGGCGATCCCGGGCGCGATCCAGCGTGATGAGACCGGCCGCCCCGTGGCGGTCGCGGCCGAGCCCGTCGCGCCATAACGACGTTGCGAGCAGGGACTTGCGTAGCGTGAACAAAGGTGGAACATTTGGTTAATCCACCGATTTGGCGGGCTTGGTGACGAAAGCGGCTGGCGGTGATCCGCCGCGCCTCTAAGACATCCGGCTGAATTAAGGGACGCACGACCTGGTCGGCCTCCCGCACGAGAAGGAAGAAGTCATGGCTGGATCAGTCAACAAGGTCATTCTGGTCGGTAATCTGGGCCGCGACCCGGAAATCCGCTCCATGCCGAACGGCGACCGCATCGCCAACCTGTCGATTGCGACCTCGGAAACCTGGCGCGACAAGTCCTCGGGCGAGCGCAAGGAAAAGACCGAATGGCACCGCGTCGTCATCTTCAACGACAACATCGTCAAGGTCGTTGAGAACTATGTGAAGAAGGGCTCGACCGTCTATATCGAGGGCGCGCTTCAGACCCGCAAATGGACCGACCAGCAGGGCGTCGAGAAATATTCGACCGAGATCGTGGTCAGCCGCTTCAAGGGTGAACTGACCATGTTGGGCGGCCGTTCGGAAGGCGGTTCGTCGGGCGGCGGTTACGGCGGCGGCGGTGGTCGCGGCGACGACGACTATTCGTCGGGCTTCTCGACCGGCGGCGCCAACAAGCCCAGCGGTCCCAAGGAAAGCTACGACCTGAACGACGACATTCCGTTCTAAGGCGCCTCAGGCGGTGGGGCGATCGGCGTACAGTTACCGCGACGACGCCGCCGTTCCGGCGTTTCCGGACGACCGGCCTCTGGTTTTGTTCGATGGGGATTGCGCGCTGTGCTCCGGCTCGGCGCGCAAGATCCTGAAGGCGGATCGGGATGGCGTCTTCCGGCTGGCCCCGACCCAGTCTGAGCTGGGGCGAGCGCTGTTGGTCCACTATGGCGTGGACCCTGACGATCCCTACACCATGCTGCTGGTTCAGGACGGGCGCGCGCATGAGCGCACCGACGCCGTTCTGGCCATCGCCGCCCAACTGCCGATGCCGTTAAAGATGGCGGTCGTGGGACGGATCGTGCCGCGGTTCATCCGCGATTTCTTATATGACTTCATCGCCCGCCGTCGCCGCCGGTTTCCCGGTCAGGCCTGGTGCGCCATGCCTGAGACGGGCGCAACGGCGGGACGTGACTTGGCAGATCGGGTGCTGGGATGAGCGGGCGGGTTCTGGTGCTGGGCGCCAACGGCTTCATTGGCTCGCATCTGGCGGCGGCCCTGTCGGCTGACGGCTGGAGCGTGCGAGCGGGCGCGCGCCGCATCGCTGAACCGGCGCGACGGGCGCCGGGCTTCGACTGGGTGGCGGCGGACTTTTCCCGGCTGACGACGGCTGAGGCCTGGACGCCGTTGCTGGCGGGCGTCTCTGCGGTGGTGAACTGCGTCGGCGTGCTGCAGGACGGCGGCGGCGACAGCACCCGCGCCGCCCATGTGGACGGCCCCCGCGCCCTGATCGCGGCGTGCGAGGCTGTGGGCGTGTCGCGCCTGATCCATATTTCCGCCGTGGGCGCCGACGATGCGGCAGGCACCGATTACGCGCGGACCAAGGCCGAGACGGAGCGTCTGGTTCAGGCCAGCAGCCTGGACTGGCTGATCCTGCGGCCGTCGCTGGTGGTGGATCGGGCGGCGTTCGGCGGCACGGGCCTGATCCGGGCGCTGGCGGCCTTTCCGTTGATCATCCCGGTGGTGGGGGGCGATCAGAGCTTCCGACCGATCCCTCTGGGCGACCTCAGCGCCGCCGTCGTGGCGGCCCTGAAGCTCGGCGCCGTCTCACGCGAGACGCTGGACATGCCGGGGCCGGAGGCGGTGACCATGACCCAGACGGTGCGTCTGTATCGCGGCTGGATGGGGATGAAGCCTGCGCCGGTCGTGCGTGTCCCGCGCGCATTGGCGGCGCCTGCACTGGCGATCGGCGAGCTGCTGGGGCGGCTGGGCTGGTCGTCGCCGATCCGCACCACGGCGATCAAACAGATGGATCACGACGTGTCCGGCCATGACAGCGGTTGGGCCGAACGGTTGGGAGTGGCCTCGCGCGGGTTTTCGCGGTTTCTAGCCGAGACCCCGGCCTCGGTCCAGGATGTCTGGCACGCGCGGCTGTGGTTCGTTCGTCCGGTCGCTATTGTCACCCTGGGGCTGTTCTGGCTGGTGACCGGCCTGATCAGTTTCGGCCCCGGCTGGAACGGCGCCGTCGCCATACTGCATGAGGGCGGTTATGGCGGCTGGTCCGGGCCGGTCGCCTGGTGGGGCGCGCTGCTGGATGTGGTGCTGGGCCTGGCCCTGTTCGTGCGGCCCTGGACGGCGCGGGTGGCCGTCTTCATGTGTCTGGCCACGGTCGGCTATCTGATCGCCGGGACGCTGAGCCTGCCGCATTATTGGATTGACCCGCTGGGGCCGTGGCTGAAGGTCTTGCCGATGATGGCCCTGTGCCTGTTCGTCGCCGCCACGGACGCCCGCCGATGAGCCTCTATGTCCTGCTGAAGATCATCCACATCCTGTCTGGGGCGGTGCTGTTCGGCACCGGCGCGGGCATCGCCTTCTTCATGCTGCGCGCCCATGCGACCAAGGATGCGAAGACGGTGGCGGACGTCGGCAAGATCGTGGTCCTGGCCGATTTCGTCTTCACCGCCAGCGCGGTGGTGGTCCAGCCGATCAGCGGTTTGGGCCTGATCCATCTGCAGGGCTGGTCGCCGACCAGTCCATGGCTGCTGGCGGCCTATGGCCTGTATGTCCTGATCGGCGTGTGCTGGCTGCCGGTGGTTTGGATCCAGTATCGGATGATGAAGCTGGCCGAGCGGGCGGCGGGGCAGGGCGCGCCGCTGCCGCCCGCCTATCACCGTCTTTTCCGCTGGTGGTTCGGTCTGGGCTGGCCGGCCTTTGCTGGTGTGCTGGCCATCTATTGGCTGATGGTGGCCAAGCCGGAGTTCTAGGGCCGGGCGTTGAAACGGCTGCGGGCGCCCGCTGCGGCCAGCGCTTCGCGGACGGCGACGGTCAGTTCGTCCATCGTCGCCGCCTGACGCACGCCATAGGCGGCTGCGGTGATGTCGACATTGCCCTTTCGCCAGAACCCGTCAGGGGCCAGGACGATCAGCTTTCCGCCCCGCGCGTGCAGGCCCATCTCCAGCAGGCTGACGGGGCTTTGCGTGCCGGGCGCGAAATACATGACGATGACGTCGGCGGCCTCAAGCGCGTTCAGCTCCCACTCGACCTGGCGACGGAACTCGGGTTCGTCGGCGTCGGGTCGCCAGGCGGGGTTCCAGTCGGGACGGCGCGGATTCAGGATGACGACATCCATGTCGGACAGGGCCGCCGTCATGGCGGCCTGCCAGTCCGGCGCGCCGCCCATGTCGATGCTGCCGCCCAGAAAGACGCGCGGACGCCGGTTGTCGATGGGCAGGGGCTGGGGCGAGGTCACCAGCAGCAGGCCCTGCGCCACCTGGGGCTGGGCCTGAGTCTGGGCCAGGGCGGGGGTGGACAGAAGGCTCAGCGCCAGAAGGCTCGCAGCGGCGGTGAATGACGGCTTCATCAGGCGGCCTCTCGATTCAGGAATGCGGCGACATAGCATTGCGGGTCCCAAAGGGCAGGGTGGTCAGCGAAAGGAATGCTCATTGAACGTGAGGCGCGGCCGGGCGCCGTCTGTGGCATTCGGTTCGACATGACCGCCGCCCAGCCCGCACCGAAGCCGACGCCTGCAAAGCCCCATGCCCTGACCGGCCTGGAGATCGCCGCCATTGTGGCGATCATCGTGGTGTGGGGGGTGAACAATGCGGGCGCCAAACTGGCGACCGAGCATCTAAGCCCGCTGCTGGTCGGGGCAATCCGGTTCGGCATCGCCAGCGCCTGTCTGTTCGCCTTTGTGCGGCCGCCGTTCCCCGACTGGAAAAGCCTTCTGATCATCGTGCTGGTGGGCGGGCCGATCCAGTATGGGCTGGTCTATACGGCCTATTGGCTGGCGCAGGACATCAGCCCGGTGACCGTGGCCAACCAGTTGTGGATTCCCTTCACATCCCTGTTCGCCTTCCTGATTTTGGGCGAGCGGCTGAGCCGGGGCGCGCTGGTCGGCATGGGCATCGCCTTTGTCGGGGTGGCCTGGATGACGCTGGACGCCCACGCGCTGCAGGACTGGCGCGCGATTCTGGTGGGGATTTCCGCAGGCGCGGCCTGGGCGCTGGCGACGGTGGTGGCGCGGCGCACGACCTCCATCCCGCCGCTGAAGATGCAGGGACTGCTGGCGGTGGGAACCCTGCCGGTGCTGGCGTTCGGCTCCTTGGTGTTCGAGCATGATCAGATTGACGCCATCCGCGCGGCGCCGCCGATGGTCTGGGTGTCCTTGATCTGGGCCGGGGTGGTGTCGTCGGTTCTGGCCACGACACTGTTGTTCTGGCTGGTTCAGCGACGCGAGGCGGGGCGGGTGACGCCCTATCTGCTGGCGACGCCCGTGGTGTCGATCCTGATCGGATGGACGCTGATGAACGATGTGCTGACGCCGCAGATTCTGACCGGCGCGGCCATCGCCATGGGCGGGGTCGTGCTGGTGGCCCTGGCCGAACGGGGCTTGCGCGCGGGGGCGGCCAAGGCTTGATCTGTCTCCTGAGCAGATCAGGAGCTGTCATGTCACACATCCCTGTGGACCCCGACCACGTATCCCGGCGCTGGTTGGGAAAGTCGTCAAAAGACCTGCAGGCCAACGAAGCCAGCGTCGTGCGCCGCGCTGCCGAGCGACGCCCCATCACCGAAGACATCAATGAGACCTTCGATCAGGAGCAGAGCTTCGGCGATCGTCTGGCGGACCGCGTGGCCTCGTTCGGCGGGTCCTGGCCCTTCATCATCGCGTTCGGCGTCTTCCTGCTGGTCTGGACGGCGCTGAACATCGTCCTGCGCAAGGATGCGTTCGACCCCTATCCCTTCATCTTCCTGAATCTGGTGCTGTCGATGCTGGCGGCGGTGCAGGCGCCGGTCATCATGATGAGCCAGAACCGGCAGGCGTCGAAGGATCGGCTGGACGCGGGCAACGACTATCAGGTCAACCTGAAGGCCGAGATCGAGATCATGGCCCTGCTGGAGAAGGTCGAGCATCTGGCCGCGCGTCAGCAGGAACAGACCGAACTGATCCAGCGGCTGCTGCAAGACAGAAACGCCCGCTGAACCGAAGTCCAGCGGGCGCGCTCGCCTTCAAGAAAGGGTGTTTTAGCTGGCTGTCAGCGCCGCGCACGCCACGCGGTCGCCCGCGCCGCCGATGGGCTGGCTGCTGTGATCGTCAGGGTTGGCGTGGATGATGATGGCCGAACCGTCCGCGTCCCACAGCCATTGGCCGGGGCCTTCCGTCGAAATCCGTGCGCGGGTGGTGAAGACCTCGGCGTTCACCTTGCCATCCGCGCCTGCGAAGACGTTGGGCAGATCGCCGTCGTCAGGGCCTGCAGGGTTCAGAAGCCCGTGGGGCTGTTTGGGATCGCCATGATTGATGTGGGCGCCGGACGAGGTGAAGGGCGCTTCGCAGGCGGCGGTGGCGTGGATGTGGATGCCGTGCCAGCCGGGCGTCAGGCCCGAGGCCTCGATCTTGATCAGCAGGCCGGTCGATCCCTGGCGCAGTTCGACATGGCCGATGTTAGCGCCCTGGGCGTTGACCAGAACGGCCTGACCCGTCGTGCCGACAGGCGCGCGTTCGGCGTGGGTATGAGGGCTGTCGGCGGTCGAGGCGCAGGCGGCGAGCGGGGCCATCGGCACGGTCAGGGCCAGGGCGGCGGCGAGCATGGGCAGACGCATATGGAAAGTCCTTTCAGAGACGGGCTTTCACGGCGACGTCGCTTTGCCACCGAGCCCCTTGAATGCTAGAAATCGTCACAACGGATCACGTTCCGATTCCGGCCGCATAAAGCCACGCTTCATTGACCGACGACAGCTACGAAAACGCCGCGACCCCGATTAACAGCGGAGGCGGCGGCTCCGACATTTCCACGATCACGATCGAGGACGAACTGAAGCGTTCGTATCTCGACTACGCCATGAGCGTGATCGTCTCGCGGGCGCTTCCTGACGCCCGTGACGGCCTGAAACCGGTTCACCGTCGCATCCTGTATTCGATGCACGATCTGAACATGACGCCGGAGCGCAGCTATTCGAAATGCGCCCGCGTGGTCGGTGACGTGCTGGGCCGGTTCCACCCCCACGGCGACGCCTCGGTCTATATGGCCCTGGTGCGGATGGCGCAGCCCTTCTCGATGGGTCTGATGCTGGTCGACGGCCAGGGCAACTTCGGCTCGGTCGACGGCGATATGCCCGCCTCGATGCGTTACACCGAGGCCAAGATGGCCCCGGCGGCTGTGGCCCTGATGGCCGACATCGACAAGGACACCGTCGATTTCCAGCCGAACTACGACGAGAAGGAACTGGAGCCGGTCGTTCTGCCGAGCCGGATTCCGAACCTGCTGGTAAATGGCGCGGGCGGCATCGCCGTTGGCATGGCGACCAACATCCCGCCGCATAACCTGGGCGAGGTCGTGGATGCGGCCCTGGCCCTGCTGGACGATCCCAACGTTTCCGACGACGCCCTGCTGGACATCGTGCCCGGTCCCGACTTCCCAACGGGCGGCGAGATCATGGGCCGCACGGCGCCGCGCAACGCCCTGCGCGACGGTCGCGGCTCGGTCATCGTGCGCGGTCGCGCCTCGGTCGAGGAAATCCGCAAGGACCGCGAAGCCATCGTGGTCACGGAACTGCCGTTCCAGGTCAACAAACAGACCCTGATCGAGCGTATCGCCGAAATGGTGCGCGAGAAGCGTCTGGAAGGCATTTCCGATGTTCGCGACGAATCCGACCGTCAGGGGATGCGGATCGTCATCGAGCTGAAGCGCGACGCTTCGGGCGATGTGATCCTGAACCAGCTGTGGCGCTACACCGCCATGCAGTCGTCGTTCGGCGTCAACATGCTGGCGCTGAACCACGGCCGCCCCGAACAGATGGGCCTGCGCGACCTGCTGCAGATCTTCCTCGACTTCCGTGAGGAGGTGGTGGTCCGCCGCGTCAAGTTCGAGCTGAACAAGGCCCGCGACCGCGGCCATGTGCTGGTCGGTCTGGCCGTCGCCGTCGCCAATATCGACGAAGTGATCCACATCATCCGCTCGTCGGCCGACCCCAGCGAGGCGCGCGAGCGTCTGCAGGCCAAGGCCTGGCCGGTGGGCGACATGATGGCTCTGGTCGAGCTGATCGCCGACCCCCGCACAGTCATCGTCGAGGGTGACAAGATCCGCCTGACCGACGAACAGGCCCGCGCCATCCTGGCCCTGACCCTGTCGCGCCTGACCGGCCTGGGTCGCGATGACATCTTCGGCGAGGCGCATGGTCTGGCCGATACGATCCAGGGCCATCTGACCATCCTGTCGGACCGCAAGAACGTCCTGGCCATCATTCGCGACGACCTGATCGACGTGAAGGACAAGTTCGCCGTGCCGCGCCGCACCCTGATCGGTGAAGGCGACGGCGAGATGGAGGACGAAGACCTGATCCCGCGCGAGGACATGGTCATCACCGTCACCCACAGCGGCTATGTCAAACGCGTCGCCCTGAACGCCTATCGGACCCAGCATCGCGGCGGCAAGGGCCGCAGCGGCATGTCGATGAAGGATGAGGACGCGATCACCAGCGTCTTCAGCGCCTCGACCCACACGCCGGTCCTGTTCTTCGCCACCAACGGCAAGGCCTACAAGCTGAAGACCTGGCGTCTGCCGCTGGGCAATCCGCAGTCGCGCGGCAAGGCCTTTGTGAACCTGCTGCCCATCGAGCCGGGCGACAGCATCATGAACGTGCTGCCCCTGCCTGAGGATGAAGCGACCTGGGGCGACTACGACATCATGTTCGCCACTTCGACGGGCGACGTGCGCCGCAACAAGCTGTCGGACTTCGCCACGGTGAACCGTGCGGGCAAGATCGCCATGAAGCTGGAAGGCGAGGACCGCATGGTCGGCGTGGGCCTGTGCACGGCGGACGACGACGTGTTGCTGACCACGGCGCTGGGCCGCGCGATCCGCTTCAAGGCCGACGACGTGCGCGTGTTCAAGGGCCGTGATTCCACCGGCGTTCGGGGCGTGCGTTTGCAGGACGGCGACGAGGTCATCTCCATGGCCATTCTGGGCCGCGTGGACGCGACGCCGGAAGAACGCTCGGCCTACGTCAAACACGCCAACGCCATGCGCAAGGCGCTGGCTGGCGCGGACGCGGATGATGATGCGGCGCCGGTCGAGGCCGAGGATGACGTCGCTGACGCCGTCCTGTCGGTTGAGCGGATCGCGGAACTGGGCGCGGCTGAGCAGTTCATCCTGACGGTCACGGACTCCGGCTTCGGCAAGCGGTCTTCGGCCTATGAATATCGTCGCACGGGTCGCGGCGGTCAGGGTCTGACGGCGCACGGTCTGGGCGGACGCGCAGGCACGCGCCTGGCGGCCGCCTTCCCGGTCGAGGAGACCGACGACCTGCTGCTAGTCACCTCGGGCGGTCAGATGATCCGCACCCGCATCGATCAGGTCCGCATCGTCGGCCGTTCCAGCCAGGGCGTCACCATCTTCCGCACCGGCAAGGACGAGAAAGTCGTCTCGGTCGAACGCCTGCCCGAAAGCGGCGGTGATGATGAAGCCGATGCTGTGGGCGAAGAGGGCGGCGAAGCTTAAGGCCTAACCCTCTCCCGCCGGGAGAGGGCTTGAGCGCACGGCGGCGTAGTCGTCGTTCTGGCGCGAAAGGGTGAGGGGCGTTGAAGCGAGATGGCTCAACGCAAAACCCTCATCCGGCCCTGCGGGCCACCTTCTCCCGACGGGAGAAGGACAGGAAAGGGGGAGCGAGCGTGTTGCCGGAAATCCTGATCGACGGCTGCTCAGCTAGTGTCGGCGACCTCAGCCATTTTGTTCTGTCCAACTATGGCGCCTTCACCTCGATGCGGGTCGAGGACGGGGGCGTGCGGGGCCTGGACCTGCATCTGGCGCGTCTGGAGGCCGAAGCGGTGGAGTTGTTCGGCGTCGCCGTGCCGGAGGCCTTGCTGCGTCAGCGAATGCGACAGGCGTTGGACGGTCGTCCGGGCCGGTTCAGCCTGCGGATCAATCTGTTTTCAGAGGCGATCAGCCTGCGGTCGCCCGATGCGATGGTTCAGCCGCGTGTACTGACCACGCTTTCGCCGCCTGCATCGGCCCTGACCAAGCCCTTGCGGCTGAAGACGCAGGTCTATTCGCGCGAAGTCCCGCACCTGAAACACGCCGCGACCCTGGGCCTTACCCGCGCGCGGCGTCTGGCGGCGCAGGCCGGTTTCGACGACGCCCTGTTTGTTGATGCGGACGGGCGGATATCCGAAGGCAGCATCTGGAATATCGGCTTCATTCGGGGTGACGCTCTGGTCTGGCCTGAGGCGCCTATGCTGGTGGGAACGGGGCAGGGACTGCTCCAACGCGGCGCCGCAGAGGCCGGCTGGAGCAGCGCGACACGTCCGATCCACTTAAGTGAACTGGCCGATTTCGACGCCGCCTTCATCTGCAACAGCGCCACACCGTCCTGTGCGGTGGCGGCGATTGATGATCATTCCTTCAGCACATCCGACGCCCTGATCGTCCGATTGAATGACCTCTGGCGATCAAACCCGTGTCAGACGATCTAGGCCGCTCATTTCGCACCTGCTAAGTGGCGGTCAACAGCGGGCGACAGGCTGGGGAGAAACGCATGCGTATCGGTCTATATCCGGGCACCTTCGATCCGGTGACGAACGGCCATACCGACATCATCAAACGGGCGCTGAAGCTGGTGGACCGGCTGGTCATCGGCGTGGCCCAGAATGATGAGAAGGGGCCGCTTTTCTCCACCGCCGAGCGCGTCGAGATGCTGCGGGCCGAGGTTGCGCCGCTTGGCGGCGACATCGTGGTCCAGCCCTTTTCGACCCTGCTGATGCATTTCGCAGAGGAACTGGACGCCAGCGTCATCATTCGGGGTTTGCGCGCGGTCGCCGATTTCGAATACGAGTTCCAGATGACGGCCATGAACCAGCGCCTCAATCAGGACATCGAGACGGTGTTCCTGATGGCTGATCCGCGGCATCAGGCCATTGCTTCACGGCTGGTCAAGGAAATCGCCCGTCTGGACGGCGCGATCGACAGTTTCGTCAGCCCTGCCATCGCCGAACGCGTGCGGGCCAAGGTCAAGAACAAGGGATGAGCTCTGGAATGCGTCTTGGTGTAATCGCGGCGGCCGCCGCCGCTCTTCTCGCGTCCGGCGTGGCGTCGGCTCCGGTCCTGGCTCAGACGGGGGTGCAGACGGGGGCCTCGGCTGCCGACTGGCGCACGGTCGATCCCGATAATCTGCTGGTCATAGACACCAACAAGGGCCGGGTTCTGGTGGAGCTGTCGCCGCTGGCGGCGCCGAACCATGTGGAGCGCATCCGCACCCTGGCCAATCAGGGCTTTTATGACGGACTGAAGTTCCACCGGGTGATCCCGAACTTCATGGCCCAGACCGGCGACCCCAAGGGCACCGGCGAGGGCGGCAGCGAATTGCCGGACCTGAAGGGCGAGTTCAGCTTCCGCCGGGGTCGCGACGCGGGATTCACCCAGGTCGAGAACGCGGGCCAGGGCATCGTCGGTCTGGTGGGAACCCTGCCGGTCCAGACCCAGCCGAACGCCCAGATGATGATCACATCGGACTTCAAGGTCGACGCCAACGGCCTGTTCTGCCCCGGCGTGTTCGGCATGGCCCGCGCCAGTTCGCCCGACAGCGCCAACAGCCAGTTTTATCTGATGACCGGCGCCAACACGAACCTGAACGGCATCTACACCGCCTTCGGCCGCATCGTGTCCGGCCTGGATGTGGTCCGCAGTCTGAAGGCGGGCTCGGAGGCCCAGGACGGAAAGGTGACCGACCCGGACACCATGACCCATGTGCGCATGGCCTCGGCCATCCCGGCAGCCCAGCGTCCGACCGTGCGGGTGCAGAACACTGCCAGCGTCGCCTTCGCCCAGCACATCGAAGAGACGCGCACGGCCAAGGGCTCCAGCTTCAACATCTGCGACGTTCAGCCCGTGGCTGAAGTCAGCGGGGGCTGATCAACACGATGAAGGCGGGGGCATGGGCATGAAACGGATTCTGTTGGCGGGGGCCGTGCTGGCCCTGCTGAGCGGCGCGGCCCAGGCGCGGCCGGTTGAGGCGCAGCAGGCCGAACCGGTGTTCCCGCCGCCGCCGCCCGTGCCGACGGAATGGCGCACGATCCCGCCGCAGAACCTGTTGGTCATCGAAACGACCAAGGGCCAGATCCTGGTCGAACTGGCCCCCCAGATCGCGCCGGGTCATGTGGAGCGTATCCGCCTGCTGGCGTCGCGCGGCTTCTACGACAATCTGACCTGGCACCGGGTCATCGACTGGTTCATGGCTCAGACGGGCGATCCGCTGGGCACCGGCGACGGCCAGAGCTACTACCCGGACCTGAAGGCCGAGTTCACCTTCCGGCGCGGGCCGGACATGCCGTTCGCGCCGGTTGCGACCCCGATGGGATCGGTTCTGGGCTTTGTCGATTCCGTGCCGGTTGAGACCCAGCCGGATGCGGCCATGGCGGGAACGCCGGATCGCAAGGTGCATGGCTGGGGCCTCTATTGCCCCGGCGTCGCGGGCATGGCGCGTGACGAGGCCAATGACAGCGCCAACAGCCAGTTCTTCCTGATGCGTCAGGCCTATCCTTCGCTGGACAAGCGTTACACCGTCTGGGGGCGCGTAGTGTCGGGTCTGGATGTGGTGCGGGCGCTGAAATCCAGCCCCAATCCTGACGGCATGGTCGAAGGACCGGACCGGATGACGCAGGTGCGGGTTGCGTCGGACCTGCCCGTGACGGCGCGTCCATCGGCGGCGGTGCTGAACACGACCTCGGCGACCTTCGCCGCCATCGTGGAGCACGCGCGTCAGGCCAAGGGCGCGGACTTCTCCATCTGCGATATTGAACTGCCCGTGCGCGTGACCTCGCCGACGACGGCGCCCGCCGCTTAGGCGGTCGCCGCTGCGCCCTTGCCGCCGCGACCCCGTCTGCGCCGACGACGGCGTGAGGGGCGGGCGGGTTTGCTGGCTTCGCGCATCTGCTGCAGCAGCAGGCCTTCGCGCAGGCCCCGGTCGGCGACGCGCACGCGTTCTGACGGCCAGGCGCGTTGAATGGCCTCAAGGATCGCCGCGCCCGCCAGCACCAGATCGGCGCGATCGGGACCGATGCAGGCCTCCCTGGCGCGGCCTTCTGGGCCCAGGGCCTTCAGCCGGTCAGCCGCCGCCTCGCAATCGGCGCGCGTCATCCACAGGCCGTCGACCCGGTCACGGTTGTAGCGCGGCAGTTTCAGGTGAATGCCCGCCAGGCTGGTGATCGCGCCCGACGTGCCGACCAGATGGCCCCGGTTGCGGGCGAACAGGTCGCGTATTTCCGGCTGGTCGATCCCGCCCGCCGCAATAGCCAGGCCCATGTCGGCGACCATGGCCTCGTACCAGTCTTCACCGGCGTTTGCGGGCTCGGGGTGACGCTCGGCCAGGGTGACCACGCCCAGAGGCGCCGACATCCATGCGGTGGTCGTGAAGCCTTCGCCCTCGCGCAGCAGCCAGGCCAGTTCGGTCGATCCACCGCCCACGTCGATGACCAGCGCCGCCTGCGCCTTGGGGTCGATCAGGTTCAGACAGCCCTCGACCGCCAGCCGTGCCTCTTCCGCCGGGTCGATGATGCGAAGTTTCAGGCCGGTGCCCAGGCGCACGCGTTCGATGAACTCGGCCCCGTTGGCGGCGGCGCGGCAGGCCTGGGTGGCGACGGCGCTGAGACGGGAGGGATCGACGCCCTTTCGCGCCACCCGCTCGGCGCACAGGGCCAGGGCGTCATAGGCCCGGTCCATCGCGCGGTCGTCCAGCCGCCCCGTCAGGGACAGGCCTTCGCCCAGCCGCACGATGCGGCTGAAGCTGTCGACGACGCGGAAGCCCTCACGCAACGGGCGCGCGATCAGCAGTCTGCAATTGTTGGTCCCCAGATCGAGCGCGCCAAAGAGCGGCGCATCCCGACCCGACGCATCCCGATTGCGGGATGGCTGGGACCGCTCGTCGCGCCGTCGTGGCGCGCCGTGGGTCTCCGGCATGGGCCGTATCCAATGTGGGCGGTCCAAAGCGGCGCCCGTCGGGTCGAACCTAACCCGAGGCAATCGTCCGCGCCAAGCCAATCTGTCAGGAAGATGAACGGGCCTGTGGGCGTCCGCTTCAGCCCACGGAGCGTATGAAGGTCATCATGACCCAGATTCACACCACGCGCTTCAGCCTCGGCCAGGTCGTTCGGCACCGCGACGACGCCTTTCGCGGCGTCGTGATCGACGTTGATGCGGGCTATGCGGGGGCGGTCGGCGAAACGGGCGACGTCTCGCCGGAACAGCCCTTCTACCGCGTCTTCGCCATAGGCGACGCAGGCGGTTTCGTCGCCTATGCCGCCGAGGCCGTGCTGGAGGACGACGCCGATCAACTGACCGTCGCCGCCGAACAGCGGTGGTTCACCATTGACGCCGAGGGTCACCACGCGCCGCTGGACATGCGGCTGCACTGACCCTTGGAACCGGGTGGGGTGGATGGCTATATGCCCTCAAAAGAGGAACCGCTCTCCATGTCTGATTTCGAGCACGTCTTCGAAAAACCCCCGGAAGGTGCCGCCGCCGACTGGACCATTCCGCAGAACTGGGCCGCCTATACCGAGGTCGAGCACCAGACCTGGGATACCCTGTACGCCCGCCAGATGAAAATCCTGCCGGGCCGCGCCAGCCAGGCCTTTCTGCGGGGGCTGGAGGCGCTGGACCTGAACGCGGGCGGGATACCCGACTTCGACGTCATCAATCCCAAGCTCCAGGCCCTGACCGGCTGGACCGTTGTCTGCGTGCCCGGACTGGTGCCGGACGAGGTGTTCTTTGATCATCTGGCCAACCGCCGCTTCGTGTCGGGTCAGTTCATCAGGAAGCCGGATCAGCTGGATTACCTGCAGGAGCCGGACATTTTCCACGATGTCTTTGGCCATGTGCCGATGCTGACCGACCCCGACTTCGCCGCCTACATGGAAGCCTATGGCAAGGGCGGGCAGCGGGCGGCGTCGCTGGGCATGCTGCCGAATCTGGCGCGCCTGTACTGGTACACGGTCGAGTTCGGCCTGATGAAGGAGGCGGACGGCCTTCGCATCTATGGCGCGGGCATCGTGTCGTCGGCGACGGAAAGCGTGTTTGCGCTGGATGACGCATCGCCGAACCGCCTGGGCTTTGATCTGGAGCGGGTGATGCGGACCCTGTACCGGATCGACGACTTCCAGCAGGTCTATTTCGTCATCGACAGCATTGAGGCGCTGAAGGAAGTGACGCTGAAGGACTTTGGTCCCGTCTATGCCGCGTTGAAGGGGCAGGACGATCTGGCCATCGAAACCATCCTGCCGACCGACAGCGTCATCACCCACGGCACCCAGGCCTATGCCGAAAACGGCGGGCGGTTCGCCGCCTGACCGTCAGGGGCGCTGGAACGGATAGAAGCCAGCGCCCAGGTCCAGAACGCCGGTCAGTTCGTCCAGCGCGCCTCGGCTTTCATCCAGCAGCTTGGGATCGGCCAGATCGGCGGGGCGCAGTTCGTCGCGATACCAGTGGTTCGCCCAATCCGACAGGCGCGCGTGCAGGGCGTCGGTCAGGCGCATGGCGGGGTTGGTCGCCGCCAGTTCCGCCTCGTTCAGCACGACGCGCAGACGCAGGCAGGCAGGGCCGCCGCCGTTCCGCATCGACTGGCGCACATCGACATACTGGACGCGGCCGATGGGGCCGTTGGACCCGGCGATCCGTTCGGCGACGGCATGGCTTCGCGCGTTGTCGCGGGTTTCAGTCGGGCAGATCAGGGTCAGGCGGTCCTCGCCCGGAACCTGGATCAGCATGGAGTTGAACAGATAGCTGCTGATCGCATCGGCCAGCGGCAGATCGGCGTTCGAGACCTCGACGAATTGGGGTTCGAACAGGCCGTCGGCGGCGCGGCGGATGGCGGCCTTGGTCGCGTTCGTGTCCTCAAACGCCAGCTCGTGGAAGAACAGGGTGTCCAGCGCCCCGACGCAGACCACGTCGTTGTGGAAGGTTCCGCCTGCGATGGCCGTGCGCGACTGCTGAGCCAGAACGGGGCGTCCGGCCTCATGGCGGCGGACGATGGCTTCGGAGGCTTCACGCGTCTGGCGCGCGGGGAAGGGACCGTCCCAGGCCTCGAAGGCGTCGCGACCCCAGACCAGCAGATTGACGCCGCGACCGCCGTGCGTGGCGCACAGGCGGACGTGGTTGGCGGCGCCCTCGTCGGCCAGATGGGCGACGGCGGGCAGGGCGTCGTGGACGGCGAACCGGGTCGCGTCCGGGAACAGGGCGTCCAGCGCCTGCTTCGTCTGCTGATGCTCCAGACTGCGGTGCAGATTGGTGTGCAGGTTGGCGGGTGTGAAATGCACCCGTCCGTCAGCGGCGTCGCTGGACGGCGTCACGGTCGCGGCGTTGGCGGCCCACATGGGCGAGGCGGAACAGGCGGCGGCGGCGAAGGACGGCGCGGTCCTCCAAGCCCGCTCCAGCACCTGTCCATCCGTGCCGGAGAAGCCCAGCGAACGCAGGAAGGGGATGTTGGGCCGTTCATGCGGGGGCAGGACGAACTGGGGCAGGCCCAGGTCGGCCAGCAGCTTCATCTTGTCGAGGCCCTGCAACACCGCCGCGCGCGGGTTCGACGCCTCGCCCTTGTTCAGGCTGGAGGCCAGATTGCCCGGCGACAGGCCCGCGTAGGAGTGGGTCGGCCCGATCAGACCGTCGGCATTGGCTTCGACAGCGGTGTTCATCGCAGCCCCTTGATCTCGCCTTCGATGTTGGCGACCGCATCGGCTTCGAAACTGGCGACCGGATAGGCGCAGTAGTCGGCGGCGTAGTAGGCGCTGGGGCGGTGGTTGCCGCTGGCGCCCAGACCGCCGAAGGGCATGTCGCCTGCAGCGCCCGTGGTCGGACGGTTGAAGTTGACTACGCCCGCACGGATGCGGCGGATGAAGTGGTCCCAGGTCTTCGGATCATCGCTGACCAGACCGGCGGACAGGCCGTAACGGGTGGCGTTGGCGGCGGTGATGGCGGCCTCGAACGTCGGGACGCGGATGACCGACAGGAAGGGGGCGAAGATTTCTTCGTCCGGCACGTCGACGCCGGTCACGTCGATGATGGCGGGTTTGACGAAGGCGCCGGGCAGATTCGCGACGGGGCCGGAGGCGCGGATGACCTTGGCGCCCATGTCGATGCGCTCTTGAAGCGCCTTCAGGGCCGCCTCCGCCGCGCGGGCGGAGATCAGCGGCCCGGCGTAGGGTTCGGGATCGCTGTCCCACGGGGCGAAGTTCAGGCGGTCGGACAGGGCGGCGACGGCCTCGATGATCGCATCGCCCTGTGCGCCTTCCGGCACGATCAGTCGGCGCGCGCAGGAGCAGCGCTGGCCGGTGGTGATGAAGGCGGACTGAACGGCGATGCCCGCCACGGCCTCGGCGTCCGCCGCATCCCAGACGACCAGCGGATTGTTGCCGCCCAGCTCCAGCGCCAGGATGACGTGGGGATCGTCGGCGAACTTCCTGCGGAAATGCGCGCCCGCCGCGCCCGAGCCGGTGAACATCAGGGCGTCGATGCCGGCGTCCAGCAGGGCCGCGCCCGTCTCACGCCCGCCCTGAACCACATTGACCACGCCGGTCGGCAGGTCGGCGGCGGCGAAGGCCTCGGCCATCACCTGACCGACCAGGGGCGTCTCTTCCGAGGGTTTGAAAACCACCGTGTCGCCCGCCAGCAGAGCCGGGACGATATGGCCGTTGGGCAGATGGCCGGGGAAGTTGAACGGGCCAAGCACCGCCGCCACGCCATGCGGGCGGTGGCGCAGGGTGGCGCGGCCAAAGCCCGTGTCGCTGGTGCGCTCGCCGGTGCGTTCGTCATAGGCGCGGATCGAGATGTCCACCTTGCCGATCATGGCGGCGGCTTCGGTTTTCGTCTCCCACAGGGGCTTGCCGGTCTCGCGGCTTATGGCTTCGGCGATCTGGGGGGCGCGTTCTTTGAGCACGGTCTGATAACGTTTGACGGCGTCGATCCGATCGCCGCGCGGACGGTCGGCCCAGTCGGGGAAGGCGGCGCGGGCGGCGTCGACGGCGGACTGGACCTGAGCCGGGCTGGCGGCCTGACCCTCCCAGTTCACGGCTTCGGTCGTCGGGTCGATGGATTTGAAAGCGGTCATGATTTCACACGGATCGTTGCGCCGTTCCTGATCTTCAGCGCGGCGGCGGTTTCGGCGGTCAGGCGGGCGATCTCGCCGTCGATGTCGCATTTGGCGCGCACGGCGCGGAAGGCGGCGATGCTGTCGGTCGAGATCAGCGCGGGCAGTTCGGCCTCGACATGGTCGGCGATCTCCAGCCGCAGCTGGCGCGCATCGCGCACGGTGCGGATGTTGTCGCGGCCGCAAGAGACCGTGGGACCGGCGTCGAAAATGTCCACCAGACCGTTGGGCCGGAAGCCTTCGCTTTCCAGCAGGGCCATCGCGGGCACGCCCTGCGGATGGACCTTGCCGATCACAGCGCGGGCCGGTTCAGGCAGAAGTTCGGTGTAGATCGGATGGCGCGGGGCCAGGTCGAGGATGAACTGCTTGTCTGTGGAGCCGGTCATCCGGTCGGCGTCGTCGAACTCCATCGGGAAGAATTTGTGCGCCACATGATCCCAGAAGGGGCAGGCGCCGTCGGGGGTGAAGACGCCGCGCAGTTCGGCCAGCACATTCTCGGCGAACAGTTCGGGTTGGGCGCCGATCAGCATGTAGCGCGACTGGCTGAGCAGACGCCCCGCGCCCCCCTTGCGTCGGTCGGCCTTCAGGAACAGCGATCCTACCTCGGTCCAGCCGGTGCATTCATTGACCAGCACCAGGGTCTGGTGATCCAGCTTGACCCCGATGGACGGCGAAGACGCCGTATTGTTCACCACGCGGAACGAGAAGAAGGGGCGTTTCAGACCCACCGTCGCCTTGACCGAGCCGACGCCGTCGATGTCGCCGGTGTCGCCGTCCTCCAGCATCAATGTGTACCAGGCCTCTTGAGGCGCGACCTGGCCGCGGAAGCTGGCCTGGCTGAGCTCCAGCCGTTCGGACAGGGCGTCAGGGTCTTCGGTCAGGCTGGTGAAGCCGGGGCCAGACAGGATGGCCAGCTCCAGCAGGTGGTCGAGATCAGCGGGACCGGCGGGGCGGACGACAAGCATTCAGAGGGTTTCCATCCGCAGGGATTTCAATTTGGCCGCGTCGATCTCGCCCGAGGCGATCTTGCACAGAATCAGGGCGCTGAGCTGGGCGCGTTCGACGAAGCTGTCAGGCCAGGCGAACTCCTGGTCCGAGTGAATCTCTCCGCCCCGGACGCCCAGGGTGTCGATATTGGGCAGGCCTGCAGCGTGCAGGTTGTTGCCCTCGCAGACGCCGCCCGACGGTTTCCAGGCGATGGGCTGGCCCAGCAGGGCGCCCGCTTCCTTGACGGCTTCGAACAGGGCGGTCTGGGCGGCGTCCATCGGCTTGGGCGCGCGGGTGAAGCCGCCGTGCAGGTCCAGCGTCAGCCCCTCGAACGGCGGCGCGGCGGCGAGGGCGCGGACCTGGGCGTCGATCCAGTCAGCGGCGGCCTTGTCCGGCACACGCACGTTGAAGCGGACCACGGCGTTGTCGGCGACGACGTTCAGGGCGCCGCCGCCCGCGATCTTGGCCACATTGACGGTGACGCCTTCATGCTGGCCGTTCAGGCCATGCAGGGCTGCGGCGATGATGGCGGCGCCCGCCACCGCATTGCGGCCCTCGTCGAAGGCGCGGCCCGCATGGGCGGCGCGGCCGGTGACGATCAGATGATAGTTGCCGCTGCCCTTGCGAGCGCCCGCCAGGGTGCCGTCCGCCAATGCGGGCTCATAGGTCAGGCCGACATGGCCGCGCGCGCCCAGTTCCGCCAGCAGGGGCGCCGAGGCGGGCGAGCCGATCTCTTCATCGGGGCTGAGCAGCACGGTCCAGCCGACGCCGTGACGTTCGGGATGGGTTTCGAAGGCCTCAAGCGCGGCCAGAAGCACGCTGATCCCGCCCTTCATGTCGGCGACGCCGGGACCGTTCAGAGCGCCGTCCGCACGGGTGGTCACGGTCTGGAACCGGCTGTCGGCGGGAAAGACGGTGTCGTAGTGGCCGGTCAGCACGACCTGGATCGGCGCCTGGGGGCGAGCGGTGATCTTCAGGGCGTCGGCGGGGGCTTCCTCGCGTACCGAACCGTCGTCGGCGACGGTGGTCGAGCCCTGGGTCGGTATGCGCTGGACCGTTGCCGGCAGAAGGCGGGCCTCGGCCTCCAGCACATCCAGCATGGCGTTCAGCCCGGCGGCGTTGCGGCTGCCGGAGTTGATGTTCGCCCAGTCGATGGTGCGGGCGATGATGGCCTCGCGCCGCGCGGCGACGTGATCGAGGACGGCCTGGTCAGAAATCAGAATCCGCATCGGTCGGACCCTAGACGCGGGGCGGGCAAAGGTGAAGGCCACGGGTGATGGACAGTGGAAGAATGCACGTCAGTTTGACGTGGGAATGGATCATATCATGCTGAAATCGGCGGCTCTGGGCCAATATTTTTAAGGCGTGGCGTAGTGGTGCAAGTCGGCTGCGCGGTGGTGTATGTCGCCGTGACACGCCTGAAACAGGAGCCTTGAGTGAGCGTCACCGTCTTCCACAATCCCAAATGCAGCACCTCGCGCAACGCCATCGCCCTGCTGCGTGAGAAGGGCGTCGAGCCGACGGTCGTCGAATATCTGAAGACCGGCTGGGATCGCGCCACGCTGGAGCGGCTGGCGGCCAGAACCGGCGTCGGGATGGCGGGCCTGCTTCGGAAAAAGGAGGCGGACGCCAAGGCCCTGTTGGACGCAGGCGCGGACGATGAGGCGATCATCGCCGCCGCCATCGCCCAGCCCATCCTGATCGAACGCCCTATCGCCGAGACGGCCAAGGGCGCCGTGATCGGCAGGCCCGTCGAGCGGGTGCTCGACGTCCTTTAATCCCGATCAGTGACGGTTCGGTCGGCGATCGTTGCGCTGACCGGCCTCACGGCTTTCGCGACGCCAGCGGATCGACAGGCTGGTATCGCCCTGACCGCCGAACTTGGACGCCACGGCGATGTTGCGGCGCGGCTGCCATTCGACCTTGACCGCAGCCCCGCCTTCGCCGCCGCCGATCACCTCCAGGTAGACGTTGTCGGTGATGTAGCGACCGCCCGAGACGGTGACGGCCGAGGCCTCGCCGCCGAAGGACAGGCGGTCCAGACCCGCCAGTTCGCGCAGGTTGCCGATCACATCGAACCCGCCGCCGCCCGCCAGAGACGCCACGCCCGCCGCCAACTGCGCCGCCTCGAAGGGCGACAGCTGCGAGGCCGAGCGGCCGAACAGCACCTGCGACAGGATTTCGTCCTGGGGCAGGGCGGGGCTGGAGGTCAGGGCGATCTTCGGCTCCGCCGCCGTACCGGTGACGTCGATCGTGGCGGTCAGGGCCGGGTCCTCGCGCACCGCCTTCAGGTTCAGGCGGATCTGCTTGGGATCGGTCGACAGGGTGACGCGTCCGTCGTCGTCGAAGACGAAACGCTTACCCGCGAACTCATAGTCGCCGCGCACCACATTGGCCGTGCCTGTCAGCTGCGGCTGGGCGATGGTGCCGCGAACACGGGCGTTGACGTCGAGGATGACGTTCAGGCCGCGCCCGCTGACCCGCACCTTGCCGCCGGTGGAGCGCAGGGCGATGTCCATGCCGATCTGGGGGCCGCGCTCGCGCGCTTCCTTCTCGACCGGATCGCCGCCGGGGCGGTTGATCTCGACCACGTCCATGGCGACGATGCCGGTGGAGCCGGGAACTTCCGGTTCGATCTTGGCCTCGTCGACATTGATCTGACCGCCCAGCTGGATGTTGCCGTCAGCGCCGCGGACGATCGTGATCGGACCCGAGGCGCGGGCCTGGGCGATGTCGTTGTCGATGACGCGGAACCGGGTCAGCGTCAGTTGAGCGTTGGAGCCGGAACCCTCGCGCAGACCGATGCGGCCCTGGCCCGAAACCGTGCCGCCGGATCCGTCATTGGCGGTGAAGGTCTGGATCTGGGCGGTGGTGTCGTCAAAGCTGGTGCGCAGCGTCAGGTCGCCCAGACGCAGGCCGATGGCGTTCTCGCGATAGCTGCCCTGCGACAGATCGAACCGTCCGTTCAGGCGCGGGGCCTTCAGGGTGCCGGCGATGGTCGCCTGACCGTTGACCTGACCCGCCAGACTGCGGTCGCCGCCCAGGAACAGATCCCAGATGGGCTGGATCTGGCCGTTGATCGAAACCCGGCCCGACATTTCGCGCGTATTGGCGATGGCCAGCCGCAGGGGTGCGGCGGAGGCTTCGACCGGCAGGGTGATGTCGGCGGAGGCCTGGACCGCGCCTTCATCCACGGCGGAGGCCTTGATGCTGAGGCTGTCGCCCGCAAGCGTGGCGTCCACGCGGCCATTGACCGCCAGACCGCGCGGGGCGTCGATGCTGCGCACGTTCTGCAGGGCGATGTTGGCCGTGCCGGACAGGTCATTGCCTGCGCCCCGCACATTGACCTGACCCGTCGCCGTGCCGCGCAGGTCGGGGGCGATGGAGCCCAGTTCGACGCTGGTCAGATTGGCCTGGATGGAGGCCGTGCGGGCGTCCTGGCGCAGGTCGGCCAGAAGGATGCCGCCGCCGACGCCCAGGTCCAGGTGCGCCGTCTTTTCCGCCCCGTTCAGGGTGACCGAAGCCGGGCTGCGGGTGGTGAAGGCCACGTCACGCACCCGTCCGCCGCCGCGCAGGCTGAGCGAATGGGCCGTGTTCTGGCGAGAATAGACGCCCGTGCCGTTGAACTGGGCCGGATTGTCGCCACCCACGTCCAGCGCCAGGGTGAAGGGCAGGTTGTCCAGAGTGCCGCGTCCCTTCAGGTCCAGGGTGCGGACCATCCACGACTGACCGGCCAGACGCACATTGCGTCCGGTAACGTCCAGAATGGCGCTGTCGGACCCGCCGCCTTCGGTCAGGCGCACCCGGCCGTTGGCTTCGCCCGAGGCCAGGAAGGCCCCGGCGCGGGCGGAGAAGGTCATGTCGGCGCTGGAGGGGATGTTGTCGGACAGGGCGATGGCGCCCTGGGCCGTCACGCCGCCTGCGTTCACGTCCACGTCGGTCAGGCGGATGCGCTTGCCGCCCAGGAAGAAGTTCCCGGCGGCGCGGGCGGGACCATAGTTGGAGCCGCTGGTCACGGTGATGCGGCCGTCGGAGGCGTCGGCGCCCTTGCGGAAGCTGAGGATCAGATCGGCATTGGTCAGGATCAGGTCGCCCGCCGTGATCTTCTCGAAGCCGGCGGTCAGGTCGGCGCGGGGCTGGGACAGGGTGCCCGTCAGAGCGCCATTGCCCTTCATGTCGCCCGCGATCTCGACCGGACCGGCGTTGAAGGGACCGCGTGCATTCCAGTCCAGCGCCAGACGCAGCTGGCCGGTCGTTTCGATCAGGCCCTTGGCCCCGGCGCGGCCCTGTGCGCCGGTCAGTTCGCCACGATCGACCTCAATGCGGTTGCCGTTCAGCTTGCCCGCCAGTTCCAGACGCGGGGTCTTGCCCAGCAGACGGTCCAGCTCTTCCATGCCCAGTGTCAGATTGCGGCCGCGGCCATCGAAGCTGAGCACCCAAGGGGCCTTGGCCTTGCCTGAGGATGAGGCGCGGATCGGACCGCCGAAGGCGCCGTGCGCCTCGGCCATGACGCGGGCGGCGTCGGTCAGTTGGGCGTCGCCGTTGAAGCTCATGCCGCCCAACAGGTTGCGTGAACCCGAGCCGGTCAGGGTCAGGCCTTGGCCCTGCAGATCGACCTTTTTCAGCAGCAGGGCGCCGTCTTTCATGCGGGCGGCCTGCATCTGCAGACGCGGGGCCGCGCCCAGCAGGCCGCCGATGATGCCTTCCGCTGCGCCGCCGGTGACGCGGACGTCGCCGTCCAGATCATAGCGCCCGTCCTTGGCCTGAAGGTTCAGCGGACCGGATATGCGGGTGGCGCGGTAGGAGGCCAGATCGGCGTTCAGAACCGTGGCCGTTCCGGTCAGGCTCCAGGCGTCGGCGCCGCCCTTGAACACGCCGGAATAGGCGGTTGGACCCGCGATATTGGCTCCGATCATGCGGCTGAGCGACGCGATCTCGATATCCAGCTTGATGCCGGTGGGCGAGGTGTTGTCCTTGGTGCGGATGACGCCGCTGGCGTGCGAGTTGACGTTGTCCGAGATCAGACGCCAGCCCACGCCCTGCAGGTCCTTGTCTGCGGTCGGGACCATGGCGAAGCCGAAGCGGGCCGTGCGGCCCACTCTTGCAATGAAGGGTTCGAGCAGATCCGAGCCGCTGAAGTCGGCGAAACCGGAAACGCGCGCGCCCTTCTTGTCGGTGAACTGGCCATCGACGATCAGAGGGGTGAACTGGCCGGTCTGGACCTTGGCGTGGACCACGTCGGCGTTCAGCACGGCGACAGCCGAGAAGGGCTGGTCGGGCGAATAGCCCAACGCCCCCGCCAGCGGTCCGCCCTGGGCCTCGTTGGCGCGCAGGTTGACCCGCATCTCGCTGAGCTTGCCGCCGATGGAGGCGGCCAGGCGCAGATAGTCGCCGGGACGGTTCAGGCTGTCGGCGTTCAGGTTTACAACCTTGGCGCCCGTGCGCGGCACGCTGGCGTCGCCCGCCAGGCTCCAGCGGCCGTATTCCTTGGAGAAGCCCTCCATCAGGTCGAGCTTGGTCGCGAATTTGTCGATCTTGATCGAGATCGGCATAGGGCCGCCCGGCGGCTCGTCCTTGGCCTCTTCCAGCACGGGGCGGCGGATCACCTGGATCACATCCGCCTGGATGTTATGGGCGTGCAGGCGACGGCCGAGAAGGGCCGTGTAGGACCATTTCATGCGCAGATTGCGGGCGTCCAGCCAGACGCCTTCGCTGTCGGTCACCGTGATACGGTCGACCGAGAAGTCCTTGAGCACATCGCCCTTCAGCCCATAGACGTGCAGGCGTCCGAAGCGGCTGAGCTTCAGATTCTGCACCAGACCAGACACGTGTTCGCGCCCGCCGTCGGTGGCGACGTAATGGCGGACGCCGACCAGGGCGACGCCCAGCAGGACGACCAGACCCGCCAGAACGCAGGCGGCGATGACGCCGATCTTCTTAAGCGGCCAGCCGCGCTTGCGGGCAGGCTTCTTCGGCGGCGTGGCGGAAGGCGTGGGCGTTTCGTCCTGCACCGGCGCAGTCTCGGAGGGCGGGATCTCGGTCAAAACGCCTGTCCGATGCTGATGTAGACCTGGAAGTCAGGATCGCCGTCGCGCTTGTTCAGCGGCAGGGCGATGTCGCCGCGCACGGGGCCGAACGGCAGCTTGTAGCGCACGCCCAGACCCGCGCCGTAACGCATGTTGCTCAGGTTCGGCGTCTCCTGGAAGCCGATGGCGCCGGCGTCGAGGAAGGCCACGGCCTGGAAGCTGGCGCCCACGTCGCGGCGCACCTCGAACGAGGTTTCGAACAGCGACATGCCCCCGCGCGGCGTGCCGTCGGGCAGTTGCGGGTTGACCCCCTGATACTGATAGCCGCGCACCGAGCCGCCGCCGCCCGAGTAGAACAGACGGTCGGAAGGCACGCTGAGTTCGTTGCCGCCGATGATGGAGCCGACGCGCAGGCGTCCGGCCAGCACGGTGCGGCCGTCATTCTGAACCGGGTAATAGGCCGTGGCCTGACCTTCGCTGCGCATGAATAGCACCGTATCCTCGCCCGCCACGGCGGTCGGTTGGATCGAGGCGGCCAGACGCCAGCCCTTGGTCGGGTTCAGCGGGTCGTTGGAGTTGTCCAGATAGGCGCTGGTGCGCACGGTTACGATCGCCAGATTGCGGTCGAAAGAGACCCGCTGGGGCGGCAGGGACGTATAGTCGTAGCGGTTCTCGTTATAGTGGCCCGCGTCCAGACCGATGCCGTAGCTGAAGAAGGACGTCTTGCCGATGCGCTGGCGCAGGTCGGCGTTCAGGACCAGGGCGGCGCGGCGATAGGCGTCGGTGTCTTCGTTCACCACGCCCGCGCCGAGTGTCAGGGTGCGGCCCGGCTTGCGCCAGTGGGGCAGGGACAGGTCAGCGCCGATCCGGCTGTTGATGTCGGCCAGGCGCGCTTCGAGGCGCAGGGTGTCGGCGCGGCCGAAACGGTTGTAGCGGGTCTGGATGACATCGACGCCGACGCCCTCGGCGGTCGACCAGGTGGCGCCCGCCTCCAGAATGCGGCGGGGGCGGTCCTGCAGGCTGACGATGACGGGGCGCAGGCCCTCGGCGGTCACCTGATCCAGCGGCGACAGGCCGACATTGACGCCGTCATAGACGCCGGTGTCCAGCAGGCGGCGCTCAAGCTCGGCGACCAGTTCGGGGTCGTAGCGCTGGCCCTCGGTCCAGGGCGCCAGATTGGCGGCCCACTGCGGATTGGTGCGCCCGCGCGATTCGACCCGCACGCCGTTCAGCAGCACCAGCTTGCCGGAATCGATGCGGTATTCCGGCGCGACGGTGAAGCTCGCGTGATCGACCACGACGCGGCGCGGCTGGGCCACGGCGTCGGCATAGCCGTCGCGGGTGAGGGCGGCGACCAGCCGGCCCTCGCCCGCGATGACATCGACCGCGCGACCGGGATCACCGGCCTTCAGGCCGATGGCGTTCTTGGCGTCGGCGGCGGACTCCGCGTCCGGCGCGGGGTCCGTCCAGGTGATGGTCGGATCGGTCAGCAGGAAACGGCGGCCGGGCTGGACCGAGACGATGGCCACGGGGGTGTCGTCACCCTCGACCACATCCTCGACCGTGGACTGATAATAGCCTTCCGAGCGAAGCAGGGCGGTGGCGGATTCGCTGGCGCGGCGCGCCCGACGGCGGGCCTCGAACCGGCTGTCCGGCGCGTCGTCCACCTCTCCGACCGCGCGCTCCAGCGCCCGACGCAGTTCGGTCTCCATGTCGCCGCGGATCTGGGCGCGTTGCTGGTCGGCGAAGGCAGGCAGGGCGCACGCCGACCCTGCGGCCAGGGCGACGAGGAACAGGGAGGGTCTGAACGTCAAGCTTGAACCTTGGTCATCAGCGCTTCGCGCTAGTCATGCCGATGATGCGCCGCCCTGATCAGGGGCGTCGCGTCGGCGGCCTCAGTAGAAGAGGGTTTCGCTGTCCGGCTGGACGGATTGGGCGGATGATTTCTCAGCTGGCGGCAGGGTTTCCGGCGCGGGCGTCGGTGTGGGATCGACGACGTGCGGGGCGGCGACAGGCGCGGCTGATTCTTCGGCTGCGGGGGCGTGGACCTCTTCTTCGACCACAGGCGCCTCTGCGCGGTCGTCTGAGCGCGTCTGGTAATCGTCACAGCTCGCAAGTCCCGACGCACCCAGCGCCGCGACGGCCAGAACGATAGTCATGCGTCTCATCGATAAAGACTCCCCAAGGTCATGACCTTGTTCAACGCCCCCACGTCATAGCTGTTCCATAGCGACGAAAAGGCGTCTGGTCATCTCCAGTTGGCGACAGCCGTCTGAATATCGATGCGATTCGCCGACCCGCCGGGTTCGAGCCGTTCCCCGTCGAAGCGTGGAGCCGTGGCGGGCAGGCCGTCGATGAAGGTCTGCCGCGCCATATTGTGCGGATGGGCGGGGGCTTCCGACAGGCTGAGCACCGGTGTCACGCAGGCCTCGGTCGGGGCGAAATGAGCGACCCACTCGTCGCGATCCCTTGCGGCGAACAGGGCCGCGAAACGCTCATGCTGGGCCGGCCAGCCGGAGACGTCATACTGCGGGGCCTGGGTCGGATCGATTTCAAGTCCCGCCAGCAGGGCCGCATAGAAGCGCGGTTCCAGCGCCGCCACGGCGACAAAGCCGCCGTCCCGGCAGGTGTAGCAGCGATAGAAGGGCGCGCCCCCGTCCAGCAGGTTTGCGCCACGCCGGTCGCTCCACATGCCCTGGCCGCGCAGGGCCTGGAACAGGCCGCCCAGCAGGGCCGATCCGTCGGTCATCGCGGCGTCGACGACCCGTCCGCGCCCGGTGGTCTTTGTCTCGATCAGGGCCGCCAGCAGGCCCGTGACCAGCAGCATGGCGCCGCCGCCATAGTCGCCGACCAGATTGAGCGGCGGGCTGGGCGGGCGGTCCGCGTCGCCCATGGCGTGCAGCACGCCGCTGAGCCCGATGTAGTTCAGGTCATGGCCGACTTCATTGGCCAGCGGCCCATCCTGACCCCAGCCCGTCACCCGTCCGAAGACCAGGCGTGGATTGCGGGCGGCCAGCACGTCCGGTCCATAGCCCAGCCGCTCCATGACGCCCGGACGGAAACCCTCGATCACCGCATCGGCGTGGTCGACCAGTTGCAGGATGTGCTCGCGATCCTGCGGCGACTTCAGATCGACCGGCGCAGCGGCCCGCCCGCGATGCAGCACCGCCCCGCCGACCTGATCAAAGACAGCGGCCCCGGCTGATTCCGAACGCGTCAGCCGCAGCACCTCCGCCCCCAGGTCCGCCAGCATCATTCCGGCGAAGGTCACGGGGCCTAAACCGTCGAATTCGAGGATGCGCAGGCCATTAAGTGGTTTCATCCCCAAGGAGTATCTTTGAGCGGGCTTGACCGGAAGAGCGGATTGCAACAGAAGGCGCCCTTCGACGTTTCGGGCCGGTCCCGGACGACGTGCGGTGCGTCCTTAGCTCAGTTGGTTAGAGCATCTGACTTTTAATCAGAGGGTCCTCGGTTCGAGCCCGAGAGGACGTACCATTCCTCCTTTTTCATGGAGCCGCCATGAGCCCGTCAGCCTTCCTTGCGGTTGAGACGGGCGGGACGAAGATCGTCTGGCGGATTGAGGATTCGGACGGCGCCGTGCTGGACGAAGGCCGTTTTCCCAGTGGAAAGCCCGAAGATGTGGTCCAGGGCCTGACGGCGGTTGTCGCGGGGCGCGGGATCGCCGCGTTCGCCATTGCGGGGTTCGGTCCGCTGGTGGTCGATCCTGGCTCGCCAGGCTACGGACTGATGCTGGCGACGCCCAAGCCGGGCTGGACGGGCTTCAATCTGGCGAAGGCGCTGGCCCAGTATCTGAATGCGCCTTTCGCCGTGGATACGGACGTCAACGCCGCCGCCGTCGCAGAGGCGCGGCTGGGGGCGGGCAGGGGCGCGCGGGCTGTCGCCTATGTCACCGTCGGCACCGGAATCGGCGGCGGTCTTTATGTCGAGGGGCGTACCCTCAAAGGCGCGCTGCATCCCGAGATCGGGCATCTGTTCGTGCGTCGGGTCGCGGGCGACGCCCAGCCCGGCCTGTGTCCCTTCCACGGCGACTGCATCGAGGGAATGGCGGCGGGCCCGGCGGTGCAGGCGCGTCTGCAAGGGCGGCGACTGGAGGATGCGCCTGAGGTGATGGGCCATGTCGCCGATTATCTGGGCCAGTTGGTCGCGTCTCTGGTGTTCGCCTGGGCGCCGGACCGCATTGTTTTCGGCGGCGGCGTCATGTCCACGCCGGGCATGCTGGCGCAGGTCGAGGCGGCGGCGCGGCGGTCGGTGGCGAACTATGGCTCGGCCGTGATCATGGGCGACGGCCCTTATCTGGCCGCGGCGTCTTTGGAGAACGCCGGGCTGGAAGGCGCCATGCTGATGGCGCGTGATCTGAAAGCCTGAGCCCGTCTGGAACGACGCGGTTCTTTCTGCGTTACCGTTTCGAGACGAATATGCGGCGGCACGGCGTTTTTCCGCTTGTGGAAAACTCTGCAGATCGCAGTCTCATCGGCAAGGACGCAAAAGCGAATCAAGGACGTTCATGGCACGGCAGGAAACTCCCCGCGCATCTCGCCTGGCGATAGGTCTGGCCATCGGCCTGATCTTCAGCCTGGTTGCCTGGGCGGTGGCTGCGGCGGGACTTATTGAACTGCTTTGATCGCCGTTCACGGCGTGGTTTAAGCGCCGCATGAAGCGTATTCTAATTCTTGTCGCGACGGCTGCGACCCTGGCCGGCTGCAACGCTGGGCGGTCCGCGATGGGCGGGGCCGAACAGGTCGGCGCCGGTTTCGGTGCGGCGGTGACGGCGCCTCTCGATGACCTGAACCTGCGCGCCCAGCCGATACCGATGGTGCTGCTGCAGGCGGAGTCGAATCCCTATGACCTGCGCAATCTGACCCATTGCACCACTATCGCCGCCGAGGTGGGACGGCTGGACGAGGCCCTGGGCCCCGATACGGACGAGCCGCCCAGTCAGGACGGCTCCTACCGCAGCGAACAGGCGGCGGATGCGGCGGCCAAGGCCACGCTGGACGCCATTCGCGGCACGACGACCGACTTCATTCCGGGCCGCAGCTGGGTCCGCCGCCTGAGCGGCGCCGAACAGCACAGCCGCCACGTCCAGTCCGCCATTCAGGCCGGACGGATGCGCCGCGCCTTCCTGAAAGGCATCGGCATGCAGCGCAACTGCAACCCGCCTGCATCGCCCAGCTGGTTCCGACCGAAGAAGTAGGCGCTGGGGCCCCGGGTTCCGGGTTCTTCGCTTCGCTCCGCCCCGGAATGACGATCTGAGATTTCGGGCGACTGAACGTCGATTGAACCTACCCGTTCGACGTATGCCGCGCGTGGAAGTCGCGGCGGAACTGTTCGAAACGACCCTCGGAAATCGCCGCCCGCATGGCCGCCGTCAGGGCCTGATAGAAGGCGATGTTGTGCCAGCTGAGCAGCACCTTGCCGAGGATTTCGTCGGCGCGGATCAGGTGGTGCAAATAGGCTTTTGAATATTGCGACGACGGGCCGTCGATGGTCGGGTCCAGCGGGGCCTGATCCTCGGCGAAGCGGGCGTTCTTCAGGTTCAGCGGGCCGTCCCAGGTCCAGGCTTGACCGTGGCGCCCGGCGCGCGTCGGCAGGACGCAGTCGAACATGTCCACGCCGCGATACACCGCCTCGACAAGATCGACCGGTTTGCCGACGCCCATCAGATAGCGGGGGCGGTCCTTGGGCAGGAACTCGGGCGCGTAATCCAGCACCTCGCACATGGCCTGATGGCCCTCGCCCACGGCCAGGCCGCCGATGGCGTAGCCGTCGAAGCCGATCTCCTGAAGCTGTTCCGACGACTGGCGACGCAGGTCTTCGAAGGTCGAGCCCTGCTGGATGCCGAACAGGGCCTGATGCTCGCGCTCGCCGAAGCGGGCCTTGGAGCGGGCGCCCCAGCGGATCGACAGCTCCATCGCCTTTTGCGCGGCGGGTTTTTCGGCGGGCCACGACACGCACTGGTCCAACTGCATCGAGATGTCGGCGCCGATGCGGTCGGCCTGAATCTCGATAGAGCGTTCCGGCGTCAGGACGTGTTTGGAGCCGTCGATATGGCTGGAGAAGGTGACGGCCTCTTCCTTGACCTTGGAAATCCCGGCCAGGGACATCACCTGGAAACCGCCGCTGTCGGTCAGGATCGGCTTGTCCCAACCCATGAACCTATGCAGCCCGCCAAGGCGCTCCATCCGCTCGGGACCGGGGCGCAGCATCAGGTGATAGGTGTTGCCCAACAGGATGTCGGCGCCCGTCGCCTTGACCTGATCCAGCGTCATCGCCTTCACCGTGGCGGCGGTGCCGACCGGCATGAAGGCGGGCGTGCGGATGTCGCCGCGCGCGGTTTTCAGGACGCCTGTGCGGGCGCGGCCCTCAGTGGCGGAGATAGCGAAGGGGAAGGGCATTTCAGGCGATCAGTCGTTCAAGCTGCTCGACCCGCACCAGATCCTTGGGGCGGCCGAACAGGCGGTACAGGGCGATGTGATCCCGGACGTCCGGGATGAACAGGGGGGTGTCGTCGATGAAGACCTGACGCCGCGAAGTAAAGCCTGCGGGCCGCCATTCGGCGCCGTCGCGCACCTCCAGATCGGCCATGACCTCGATCATGATCAACTGGTCCGGGGCGCGGCCGAAGACGGCGGAGCGGAACAGACCCTCGCCCGGATCGACCACCACATCACCGCCCAGTGCGGCCAGCAGGATGCGGGCGTCGCGCGGGCTGCACATGACGTCGATGTCGGGGACATGCAGATCGGTCAGGCCGTAAAGCGCCATCGCGGCGCCGCCGAAAATCCACCAGGGATCGCGCAGATCACGCGCGGCCTCGCCGATGGCGATCAGGCCGCCGCGCAGGTTTGAGGGCAGGTCGTCGTAAGGTTCGGGCGTCTGGGTTTCCATCAGAAGACGGGATTTAGGGGTTTGAGGCGCGATTGGCCACAGGCACAGCCGTTCGCTCCGCGCTTCCTGCGGATTACGCCCGGAACAGCAACGACCCGTCGCCGTACGAATAGAACCGATATCCGTCCGCGATCGCGTGCGCATAGGCGGCCTTCATCACGGCCTGACCGGCGAAGGCGCTGACCAGCATGAACAGGGTGGATTTGGGCAGGTGGAAGTTGGTCATCAGGACGTCGACCGCGCGGAACCGATAGCCCGGCGTGATGAAGATGGCCGTATCGCCGTGGAAGGGTTTGATCTCGCCGTCCTCGGCTGTGGCGCTTTCCAGCAGGCGCAAACTGGTGGTGCCGACGCAGATGATGCGGCCGCCAGAGGCGTGGACGGCGTTCAGGGCGGCGGCGGTTTCGCCTGAGACCTCGCCCCATTCGCTGTGCATCTTGTGGTCGGACAGGTCGTCGGCCTTGACCGGCAGGAAGGTGCCGGCGCCGACGTGCAGGGTCACGGCGTGGGTCGAGACGCCGCGCGCCCGGATGGCGTCAAGCAGGGCGGGGGTGAAGTGCAGGCCCGCCGTAGGGGCGGCGACCGATCCGTCATGCTGGGCATAGACGGTCTGATAGTCCGAGCGGTCGCGGTCGTCCTCGGGCCGTTTGGCGGCGATATAGGGCGGCAGGGGCATGACCCCGACATCGCGGATGGCGTCGTCCAGCACCGGGCCGGACAGGTCGAACTTCAGCGTGATCAGGCCGTCGTCGCCCTTGGCCGTGACGGTGGCGTCCAGACGGCCCAGATCGCAGGCGGCATCGCCGTGCGCGCCGAACCTGATTCTGTCGCCGGGCTTGATGCGCTTGCCCGGCTTCATGAAGGCGGACCAGACGTCGGGGGCGTCGCGGTGGTGCAGGGTGGCCTCGACCTCGACCGTCAGGGTGTCGCCGTCCGGCCCGTCGACCGCGGGGTTCGGACGCTGGCGCACGCCCGACAGGCGGGCGGGGATCACGCGGGTGTCGTTGAACACCAGGGCGTCGCCCGGGCGCAGGAAGTCAGGCAGGTCGCGGATGATCTGGTCCTGAAGCGCATTCCCATCGACCACCAGCAGGCGGGCGGAATCGCGCGGATCAGCCGGACGCAGGGCGATGCGGTCCTCGGGCAGGTCGAAATCGAAATCAGCAGTCTTCATCGGGCGCTCTATACGAGCGTCGGGCGGGGTGCGCCATGATTTGGGTGAGGGGGGCGGAAAGCGGGCGTGGTGAATTTCAGCTAGGGGTGGGTAGCAGACCAGAGGCTTTCCAGTGACAGCCCTTCAGTGCCTCGTTTCAGAGGGAGGCATGGAGGTCGGAAACGGCGAAGGAAGCTCGGTTGTTGCAGACGAGGCGCTTAGACGCGCCTCCTCGACGCGCGTCGCCACCGCGCTAATGAGTTCAGCTTTCTGCTCCGCTGCCTGATCGTCGGCCCAGTTGTTCAGATCATCACCGGTTGCCCCCGTCATCAGCGCTGGCAACCGCATTGCGATGCCCCGAGCGAGGCGTTTGACGATCGGGAAACAACTGTCCGCGACTGCAATCGCTACCGCCGAGTGAGGTAAAGTTGGGTCACCCTGTCCCACCTCTCGCTCTATGCAAGTGTTGAAGTCTGCCATGATCGGCCGCTGATCGACCTCCCGGGCCCAGATCAGCGTCTCGAACGCCTCCCGGTCTTTCGCGGGCAGGGCCGCGAGAAGCTCAGAGCGCTCCTTTTCTGTAAGCGGCTTCTCAAACTCCGCTGACGCACAACCAGACACTAGGAGGCCAACGACGAGCAGAATATTTCGCACCCCACGCTCCCTCTAAAGCACTCAGCATATTGGATCTTTGTGCTGATGGCTGAGCCGATGTGCCGTTGAACGACATAGATTGACTGACTCTGTAAATAACCGCAACGGGTCGGAGCACGACATTGGCGTCAGGCCCGGAACCAGACATCGATCGTAGGGCTGAAAGCAGACCAACTGAACCGCCGCTCGGGGTGGGAAGCTGACCTAGTTCACTGCCGCCTCGCACCGCGCCAGCAAGCTCACAAGCGTCTCCGCCTCCCCGACGTCATAGACGCCAGTGGCGGACAGGTAGAGAAGTAGCAGGGCGCGAAGATCGTCGGGCTTGGGTGATAGCCCCTCCACCTGCGCAATGCGCACCCGGTCTCCTATGGCTTCCAGCTTGAAGACTTGACCGGCGGGGCCGTAGGCTACGGGATAGACGCCATTCCGCACATCGATGGCTTCAAGGTGCGTTTCGGCTTGCTGAACTGATGAATAAAACAGGGTGGGCTCATCAGCCGCCACCACCAGTTCTATCTTCGCCTTGCTTGCCATGCGTCATCTTTATCCCTCGGCCTAACGTCCGCAATGGGTCGAGAAGAGATATTGCGGCTGACCCATGGAGCAGACGCTGGATGTCAGCCCTTCATCCGAACCCGGGGGCGAATGCGCCAGCCCATGATCCATAGCGGTTCAGGGACAGGTCGTGGGTCTCGATCTCGGGCTTGGCGCCGCCCAGGGTGTCGGCCAGAACGCGGGCGGAGCCGCAGGCCATGGTCCAGCCCAGGGTGCCGTGGCCGGTATTCAGATACAGGCCGGGAAGCGCAGTGGCGCCGATGACGGGCGTGCCGTCGGGGGTCATGGGGCGCAGGCCGGACCAGTAGCTGGCGCCCTTCAGGTCGCCGCCGCCGGGGAACAGGCTGCCGACCGACTGTTCCAGCGTCTCGCGGCGCAGGTGGGGCAGGCTGTTGTTATAACCGGACAGTTCGGCCATGCCGCCGACGCGGATGCGGTCGCCCAGGCGCGTGATGGCGACCTTGTAGCTTTCGTCCATGACGGTCGAGACGGGCGCGCGGGCGGCGTCGGTGATCCGAGCCGTGATCGAATAGCCCTTCACCGGATAGACCGGCAGTTTCAGGCCCAGCGGCGCGACCATCTGCGGGGAATAGGAACCCAGCGCCACCACGACGGCGTCGGCCAGAAGCGTGCCGATGCTGGTGCGGGCGCCCACGACGCGGCCGTTGGTTTCGGTCAGGCCGTGAATCTGGACGCCGTTGTGGAAGACCACGCCCTGTTCCGCCGCCAGTTTCGCCAAGGCGTTGGTGAACAGGAAACAGTCGCCCGTCTCGTCGTTCGGCAGGCGCAGGCCGCCGACGAAGGGGACGTCTGACGCAGCCAGACCCGGCTCTGCGGCGATACATCCTGCGGGGTCCAGAACCTCGCATGGCACGCCCTGGGCGCGCAGGACATCGACGTCCTTATGCACGTCGGCCAGCTGTTTTTCGGTGCGGAACAACTGCAGCGTGCCTTGCTCTCGTCCGTCATAGGCGATGCTGGTCTGGCGACGCAGCAGGTCCAGCTGGTCGCGGCTGTATTCGGCCAGACGCACCATCCGGCCCTTGTTCAGCGCATAGCGGGCGTGGGTGCAGTTGCGCAGCATGGCCAGGGTCCAGCGGATCATGGCCATGTCCAGTTGCGGGCGGATGATCAGGGGCGCGTGGCGCATCAGCAACCATTTCATCGCCTTGACCGGGATCGAGGGGGCGGCCCACGGCGCGGAATAGCCGGGCGAGACCTGGCCCGCATTGGCGAAGCTGGTCTCCAGCGCCGGGCCGCTTTCGCGGTCGACCACGACCACCTCATGCCCGGCCTGATTGAGATACCAGGCGGTGGTGACGCCGATGACGCCTGAACCAAGCACCAGAACCCGCATGTGACGCTTCCAAGTTAGTCTTGGGCCGAAGTTACCCTTGCGTCGTTCGATGATCCTGCCTGTTTGCGCAATGATCGGCGACTGATAGAGGGTTTAAGCAATTATCTGCGGTCAGAAGGTGAAAAATTGTGACCCTGCTCGATCCTGTCGATCAACGCATCCTGCAGCGCCTGCGCGCGGACGGGCGGATCAGCAATGCGGACCTGGCGTCTGCGGTCGGGCTGTCGCCGTCCGCCTGTCTGCGGCGGGTGCGTCGGCTGGAGGAGCGGGGCGTGATCCGGGGCTATGCCGCCGTCCTGGCCAATGATGCCGACGACGGGGTGGTGGCCTATGTCGAGATCACGCTGGAGAAACAGACCGACGACCATATGCGTCGCTTCGAGGCGGCGGTCAGGAACCACCCGGAAATCCGCGACTGTTATCTGATGGCGGGGGAGGCGGACTATATCGTGCGGGCCGTGGCGCCCGACATCGCCGCCTATGAGGTGATCCACAAAGACGTGCTGTCGCGCCTGCCCGGCGTGTCGCGCATCCATTCCAGCCTGGCGATCCGCAACGTGCTGGCGGCGGGGGGCTGAACCTCTTTCCCGCGACGGGGTTGAGGTGTGATGAAAAGCCTCAGCCTGCTGCCTTCAGTCCTTATCGGCGCCGTGGCCAGCGCCCGATCCATGACGCCCATGGCGGCGATTGCGGCGGCGCGCTTGGCGCATCAGGGCACGCCGGGACGGCTGGTGCTGCTGGATCATCCGCTGTTCAAGGTCGGCGCCTTGTTCATGGGCGTGGGCGAACTGCTGGGCGACAAAATGAAGTCGGCCCCGGACCGCACCGTGTTTTTGGGGCTGCTGGCGCGGGTGATGAGCGCAGGCATCGCCGGAGCGGCCCTGGCGCCGCGCGGGCGCGAACGGCTGGGCGCGGGACTGGCGGTCGGGACCGCCGTGCCGCTGGCCTATCTGACGCTGGCGGGACGCAAGCGGGCGATGGCGCGGATCGGCCAGACCCGAAGCGGGCTGATTGAGGACGCCTTTGTCGTGGCGGCAGGCGCGGCGGTGGTGGCGATGGCGCTGCGCGGGCGGCGGTAGGTTTCACGCAAGGGAAGGCGGTCCTAGACACGCGGCTGCCCATGCCGATAGTGCGGCGACCATCTGACAGGAGTTGTTCCATGATCACCCGCATCCAGCCCGGCGCCCGCATGAGCGAGGCGGTGATCCATGGCGACACCATCTATCTGTCGGGACAGGTGGGCGAACCGGGCGATGACGTGATCGCCCAGACCAAGACCGCCCTGGCCGAGATCGAAGCCCTGCTGGCCGAGGCGGGCAGCGACAAGTCGAAGATCCTGATGGCCCAGATCTGGCTGGCCGACATCGCTGATTTCGAGGCGATGAACAGCGTCTGGGACGCCTGGGTCGACACCGCCAATCCGCCCGCCCGCGCGACGGGGGAAAGCAGGCTGGCGGCGCCGGAGTATCTGGTCGAGATCATCGTCACCGCCGCAAAGGGCTGAAAGCCCGCCAGCAATGGGCGGCAGACGGTTGACCGCGCGGTTTGCAGCCTGCAAACCGCCGCCCATGCTACAGAACCTCGAAACTCTCGCCCGCGAGGCCAAGTCCTGGCCGTTTGAGCAAGCCCGCAATCTTCTGGCCCATGTGCTGAAGAAACGGCTGGCGGAGGCCGAGCGCGCCGAGGCGAAGGCCCTGATCGACGCGGGCAAGGCCGACGAGGCCCTGGCCAAGTTCGAGGCCCTGCGCCGCCCGGTGATCCTGGAGACGGGTTACGGCCCGTCCGGCCTGCCGCACATGGGCACGTTCGGCGAAGTGGCGCGCACGACCATGGTGCGCAACGCCTTCCGCGCCCTGACCGGCGATCACTGGAAGACGCGCCTGATCGCGTTCAGCGACGACATGGACGGCCTGCGCAAGGTGCCGGAAGGCGTGCCGAACCCCGAAATCCTGACCGAAGACCTGCACAAGCCCCTGACCGTGGTGCGCGACCCGTTCGGCACGCATGACAGTTTCGGGGCGCACAACAATGCGCGTCTGCGGGCGTTCCTGGACAGTTTCGGGTTCGACTATGAGTTCATGTCCTCGACCGAAACCTACAGGTCCGGGCGGTTCGACGCGACCCTGCTGACCCTGCTGGAGCGGTTCGACGCGGTTCAGGCCATCATGCTGCCGACGCTGGGCGAGGAGCGGCGCGCGACCTATTCGCCCTTCCTGCCGGTCAGCCCCATCACCGGCCATGTGCTGCAGGTGCCGACGCTGGACCGCAACGTCGAGAAGGGGACGATCACCTTCGAAGACCCTGCAGGCGAACCGGGCAACCGCACCGAGGTTCCGGTCACCGGCGGCCATGTGAAGCTGCAGTGGAAGCCTGATTGGGCCATGCGCTGGGTCGCGCTGGACATCGACTATGAGATGTCGGGCAAGGACCTGATCGAGAGCGTGCGTGAAAGCTCCAAGGTCTGCCGCGCCCTGGGCGGCACGCCGCCGGAAGGCTTCAACTACGAACTGTTCCTGGATATCGAGGGCAAGAAGATCTCGAAGTCCAAGGGCAACGGCCTGACGATGGACGAATGGCTGCGCTACGGCACGCCCGAGAGCCTGTCGTGGTACATGTTCCAGTCGCCCAAGTCGGCCAAGTCGTTGCACTTCAACGTCATTCCGCGCGCGATCGACGACTATCTGGCCTTCATCGAAAGCTACAAGACGCAGGAGTCGGCCAAGCGGATCGACAACGCCGTATGGTCGATCCATGCAGGCGATCCGCCGACCCACACCTCGCCGGTGTCGTTCGCCCTGCTGCTGAACCTGGTGGGCGTGGCCAATGCGTCGGACAAGGCGCAGCTGTGGGCCTATTTCGCCAAATATCTGCCGAATGCGACGCCTGAGAACGAGCCGCTGCTGGACCGGCTGATGGACCACGCGCTGAACTACTACGAGGACTTCGTGAAGCCCTCCAAGTCGTACCGCCTGCCGGACGACAAGGAGAAGGCGGCGCTGCTGGATCTGGCGGCGCGTCTGAAGGCTCTGCCCGCCGATACGACGGATGGCGAGTTGATCCAGAACGAGGTCTATGCGGTGGGCAAGGAACACGCCTTTGAGCCGCTGCGGGCCTGGTTCGGGGCGCTGTACGAAGTGCTGCTGGGCGCGTCGCAGGGGCCGCGCTTCGGTTCGTTCGCCGCCATCTATGGCCTGTCGCAGACGATTGCGCTGATCGAGGCAGGCGCGAACGGCGAGCTGGCGAAATAGGATTGAGAAGGGCGGCGTCATGCCGCCCTTCGCTGCCGTCTCAACAAACATGAACCGAAAATAACGGCGAGGCTGGGGGAGCCTTCAGGTTGGGCTGTGCATTGTGACCTTCATCGACAACGCGATGACAGGAGACAGCCATGTCGAACAAGTTTCTGAATACGGGTCTGGCCACGGCTGCCGCCCTGGCCGCCCTGGTCACCGCCGCTCCGATGGCGGCTCAGGCCCAGGCCAACGGCATCACCAACTGCGACGCCCCCGGCGGTCGTCAGACGGCAGGAGCGCTGATCGGCGCGGTGGTCGGCGGCGTGGTCGGCTCCAACCTGGCGCGCAATGAACGCACCGCCGGCACAGTGGTCGGCGCCGGCGCCGGCGCAGCGGCCGGTTCCTACATCGGCTGCAACCAGCAACGCACCCGCGCGGCGGCCAACGCCTCGCAGGGCGGCCAGTACCGCGCCACCTCCAATCTGCGCATCCGCAGCGGCCCCGGCGCCAACTATCGTCAGGCCGGCAGCCTGTCGGCCGGTCAACCCTTCACCGTTGTGGGCTCGCAGGGCGAGTGGGTTCAGATCGCTGGCGGCGGGTGGGTGAACGCCCACTACGTCACGGCCAACTAAGGTCAAAAGTGGCGGCTGTCGGCGCGGTCGGGCTTTCCTGCCCCTCCAGCTTCGAACGCGCGGGCGGCCACAGCTCACGGTTCGCCGTTTGAGCACAAAAGCCCCGTCCGGTTCGCCGGGCGGGGTTTTTACTGGCTGACCCACAGGATGCGGGCCATCCATTCGATATCGCTGCGGGGCACGATGCGGGGCGGATAGTCGGGGTTGATCGAGGACAGGGTGACGGCGCGCGACGTCAGGCCGGTCAACTCCTTGGCCACAGTCTCGCCGGTGGTCAGGCGGACCGCGACCCGGTCGCCGCGGCGCACGCGCGTCTCCTGCTGGTCCACGATGACGCGGTCGCCCTCGCGGTAGAGGGGTGACATGGAATCGCCGGTGATCTTGAGGCTGAACAGGGTGTCGCGCGGGCGCGGGAGTTCAGTCTGGTCCCGGCCGTCGCCGACGGGCAGGCCTGCATCGTCGAAGAAGCCATCCTGACCGGCCTTGGCCAAACCCAGCAGGGGAATGGTCGCGGGAACGGGTACAGCGTCCTCAGCCAGTTCCGCAAACTCGGCCAGGGACACGCCGGTCGCCTGCAGGATCAGGGTCACGCTCTCGGTCGACGGCCAGCGGGGGCGAGGGGGATCGCCCGCATTGAAGCGTTTGGAGGGGTTGAAGCTGGTGGCGTCCAGACCAGCGCGTCTGGCCAGAGCTGACGGCGTCAGACCCTCGCGACGAGCAAGGGCGTCGACGGCCTTCCAGAGTTTGGCGTGAGACAGGGGCATCGGCGATTCCGCGATTGCGACGCCGACAGGATAGTTAGGAAAATATCCCTATTCAATGCCGCGCGAAGCCTTACGCTCCTGCCACGCCCAGAAGGTGCCGACGGCGAGGCAGATTAGGACGCCGTAACCTGTTAAATTCAGAACAGTATAGAGTGATGCGGATGGCATTCGCGCATCCACCAGCAGCAAAAGGTGGCTCATGACCGACAAGAGTTGCAACCCTGCCGCCCACACCGGCCAAGAGCGTCGAGCTTTCCAAGCCAGACTACACAGCAGGCAAAGAAATAGGACGTCCAGCGCGAACACGCCATAGTTGGTCCAGTTTGCGTCGAGGTAGGTCTGGATCAGAATAGTAGCGATCCAAAGCAGGCAGTAGGCGCCAGCCCCAAATCGTTCAGGCTCGTCCCCCTTAAGAAGGGCGAACGCACATATCAGTACGACGAAAACCGCACCGACCTGAGCATACAGCATATTAAGCATGGATAGTCGCCCCCGTGATCATCGCGGGGGCGACCATGAACTGTGGTCGGTTAAGCCGAAATAGAAAACGGCAACCTTACATTAATTTCATGCGACAGAGCGCAGGTGCGTGAGCTCAGCCTTGGTTTCACGGGGCTTTGGATCAAGCCAGTCGTCGGGCTTGCCGCCCGGCCCGACATTATAGGTGCCGTAGCCCATACGGCGGTGGTCTTTTTGAAGCTCAGCGTGGCAGGCCACGATCGACTCGCGGGCGGCTGCGAGGGCCGCGATGGTTTCCATGGCCTTGGCCTGCGACGCCGTGGCGGCGACGGGCGAAAGCGACAGCGCCGTGCGGGCGCCGATGAAGGATTGAATCAGCGTCGTCGCCTGGGTGATGGCGGCGTCGATGGCATGCTCGGTCGCGTGCAGGTCACTGGCGACGCTGGCGACGACTTCAGTCCGGTCCATGAGAGGGGCCCCGTAAGGTTTACAACGAGTGAAGCTTTACCATCTATTAACCTTGTCTGGTAGTGACTTGTTAACCTTTTGGGCCGCAGCGAATCTAAACGCCACGTTTCTCAAAATGGCACACTCTGCAGGCTGTATAGGAATGTAGACGCGTATCCTTGGTGGTGACGCTGCGCCGATTTCATCTAAGAGTTGTTGTCCAGCAGGAAGTGGGCGGTCAGGCTGGCGATCGGCTGACCGCGCTGCTCCTGCCAGGCCTCGGCCTGGACATGGGCGATTCGACGTCCGGCACGGCTGATGCTGGCGCGTGCGAAGACGTCCAGAGGGCGACCGGTGCGCAGATAGGCGACCGTGCCGTTGATCTGACGCGGCAGGCGGGCGCCGGGGAAGGCCAGCGCCACCTGGGCCATGGCGGTCATCTCTAGCAGGGCGGCGGTGGAGCCGCCGTGCAGGGCCGGCAGCATGGGGTTGCCGATTAGCTTGTCCGCAAAGGGCATGACCACGGTCAGCTCGTCGCCGCTGATATGGGTCTGCAGGTTCAGGAACCGGGCGTAGGGCAGGTGATCCAAAATGTAGGTCATGCCTTGGTCTCCGAACGCGGACGGGGCTTGTTCAACACGTAGGCGGCCTGGGCCGCGGCGACCGGGTCGGCAGGATCCGTCTCGAACGCCCAGGCGCGGACGAAGGCGATGGTGGGGGTCAGGCGGTAGCAGAGCCCCTGCGCCTTCAGATCCTCACGCGGGCGTGCGGCGCGCATATAGTCGATGCGCAGGTCCAGTGTGGCGATGGGCTGGAACTCGTCCATCACGGCCCAGACGGCGAGGCCGCCGACATGGTCGAGCATGGTGGTGACCAGGCCGCTCGCCAGGACGCCGGTGTCGGGATCGCCGACCAGATCCTCGCGCCACGGCACATGGATGCGGGGCTCGCCGCCGTGCAGGCCGTCGAACTGGAAGCCCAGTGCCTGGGTGTGGGCCGCGCCTGACGCCAGTTGCGGCAGGATGGTGGTGGAGAAGGTCTCGGTCATACGGTGAAACAACTCATGCAGCCTGATCCTGGGTTGTTCCTGTATGAAGGGGCGACCAGACGGCGTCGAGAGCGTTAGGTTCGTCATGATCCGCCCGGAAGACCTGCTGCATCCCACGCCTGCCGGCCTGTATTGTCCGCCGGGCGACTTCTACATCGACCCGGTGCGGCCGGTGGATCGGGCGGTCGTGACCCACGGCCATTCGGACCATGCGCGGGCGGGGCATGGGGCGGTGCTGGCGACCCGGCAGACCCTGGCGATCATGGCCGAACGCTATGGCGTCGACTTCACTGCGCGGGAGCAGGCGGTCGAGTACGGTGAACGGACGTCTTTGAATGGCGTTGATCTGCGGCTGGCGCCCGCGGGCCATGTGCTGGGCTCGGCCCAGATCGAGGTGCGTTGGAAGGGCCTGACCATGGTGGTGTCGGGTGACTACAAGCGCCGTCGCGACCCGACCTGCGCCCTGTTCGAGCCGATCCCGTGCCATGTCTTCATATCGGAGGCGACGTTCGGCCTGCCGGTGTTCAACCACCCGCCCGCAGAGGAGGAGGTGGCGCGGCTGGTGCGGTCGCTGGGCCAGTTCCCTGAGCGGGCGCATCTGGTCGGCGCCTATGCGCTGGGCAAGGCGCAGCGGGTCATTAAGTTATTGCGAGAGGCGGGATGGGATCGACCCATCTATGTGCATGGGGCGATGGAGCGGCTGAACGCGCTGTATGAGCGCGAAGGGGTGGACCTGGGGCCGTTGCGGACGACGCGCGACCTGCCCAAAGGCTCTCTGGGCGGAGAGGTGGCGATTGCGCCCCCGTCGGCCATTCAGGACCGTTGGGCGCGACGGTTCGCCGACCCGGTGACGGCCTTCGCCTCGGGCTGGATGGGGGTTCGGGCCAGGGCGCGGCAGAGGGGCGTGGAACTGCCGCTGGTGATATCGGACCATGCCGACTGGACTGAACTGACCGACACCTTCACCGAACTGAAGCCCGACGAGGTCTGGATCACTCACGGACGCGAGGAAGGTCTGCTGAGATGGGCCGAGATCAATGGCCAGAAGGCGCGGGCGCTGCGTCTGGTCGGTTATGACGATGAGGACGACGAGGCGGTTTCAGGCCCGGCCCAAGGATCAGGCGAAGCGACGGCCGCTTCGTAAGGCGTCTTCCGGGTCTGCGGCTTCACCATCCTCTTCCGACGAGGCGGTGCTGGTCAGGGCTGCGTTCATGGCCATGCGCAGGCGTTCCGGCTTGATCGGCTTTTCGACCACGGCGGCCATGCCGATGGACAGATAGTGTTTGGCGTCGTCGGGGTCGGCGTTGGCGGTCAGGGCGACGATGGGCAGGCGGCCCAGCTTGCCGGGCAGGGCGCGGATGGCCTGGGTCGCCTGGACGCCGTCCATGCGCGGCATCTTGATGTCCATCAGGACCATGTCGAACGCGCGCTTCTGGACCATTTCGAGGGCTTCGAGACCGTCCTCGGCCAGTTCGGAGCTGCAGCCGAACATTTCGCACAGGGCCTGAGCCACGACGCGGTTGGTGGCGTTGTCGTCCACGATCAGGATGTGCGGCGCCGACTGCAGTTGCAGATCGGACAGGGCGGCGACGTTGGATTCCTCCTCCGTCTCGACAAAGGCGCGTTCGGCGCTGAGGTCGAAGGCGAAGGTGGCGCCGCGACCTTGGTTGTTCTCGGCCCAGATGCGGCCGTTCATGCGCTCGATCACCTGACGGCAGATCGACAGGCCCAGGCCCGCGCCGTCGGGGCCGGAGCCGTGGACGAAGGGCTCGAACAGGGTGTCGACGCGGTCCATGTCGACGCCGGGGCCGTCGTCGCGCACGCGGGCCTCCATGTGGACCTGATTGCCTTCGACCCAGGCCTTGAGGCGGGCCTCGACCACGCCGTTGCGGGCGAATTTCAGCGCGTTGCCGACCAGGTTGGCGAAAACCTGCTTCAGGCGGACGCCGTCGATATTGGCGACCAGCTCGGTGTCGCCCTCATAGCCGACCAGCAGGGTCACGCCGTCCTGAGAGGCGCGCGGCTCCCACATCGACTGGATGTCGTCCATGAGGGCGCGCAGCGGCGTGGGGGCGGATTGCAGCTCCAGTTCGCCCGCCTCGGCCTTGGACAGGTCCAGCGCGTCCTGAAGTATGCGCAGCAGGGTTTCGGAGGAATCGACAATGGTCTGCAGATGGGCCTGGGCCGTCTCGGTCAGGGGCTGGCGGCGCAGCAGTTCGGCGACGGCCAGGACGCCGTTCATCGGCGTGCGCAGTTCGTGGCTCATGATGCCCAGGAACTGGCTCTTGGCGCGGGCGGCGGACAGGGCCTGGGTCTTGGTGTCGCTGAGAACGGCGGCCTGGGCGGCCAGTTCGCGGTTCTGCTCGCGCTGACGGTTGTTGACGGCCTGCAGCAGCGAGGCGGCGGTGCCGACGCCGTGGTAGCGGCCGTTCTTTGTGATCAGGAAGCCGCGCAGCAGGGCGGAGGGGCCGCCCTTGAGCATGACGTCGCAGAAGGTTTCGATCCGCACGTCGGCTTCGACCACCGCCGGCTCGGGGTCCATGGCGTTGCTGATGGGGCGGGCGTCATACAGGGCGTGGCCCAGACGGCTGGCCATTTTTTCAAGGAAGGCGCTGCGCTCGACCAGACCGACGGGGACGCCGTCTTCGAGAACAGGGATCACAAGCGTGTCGGGCTCGCGCTCAAAACGCGCAAGAACCTCCGATCCGTAGATCGTCGGCGCGACCGGTTCAGGGCGCTCAGCAAGGGTCTCGATGGTGGGCATACTGCCTCAGAACTCCATACTCGACTGAATAGTGGAGCTGAACCATTTGCTGATTGGTTAAGCTGGTTTGAAAATTGGGCCCGATGACTACCGGTGACAATAAGGGAAAATGCGTGTTTTGCGCCCCGGACAGGGGTGGTGTATTAGGCCCGCCCGACCCATCTAGGGTCTTCATCCCTTTGTGCATGCGCGCGGCCGACCGGCCGACCGCAGGTTTGTCATGAGCGTCACCCTGGAAAAGACCCCCGAAACGGCCCGCGAACAGCTCCAGACGGCGGCTTTGGTCCTGTTCTCCGGCGGGCAGGACAGCGCGACCTGCCTGGCCTGGGCGTTGGAGCGGTTCGAACGGGTCGAGACAGTGGGCTTCGACTATGGCCAGCGCCATGCGGTCGAGATGCAGGCGCGCCAGACCGTGCGCGACAGCATGGCGAAGGCCCTGCCGCAGTACGCCGACCGTCTGGGCGACGATCATGTGGTGGACCTGACCGGATATGGCCGGATCGCCGAGAGCGCCCTGACCGCCGACCGCAAGATCGAGATGGACGCGCGCGGCCTGCCGACGACCTTCGTGCCGGGACGCAACCTGATCTTCCTGGTCGCGGCGGCGGCGCTGGCGGACCGGCGCGGGCTGGAGGTTCTGGTCGGCGGCATGTGCGAGACGGACTATTCCGGCTATCCCGACTGCCGCCACGACACGATGGTGGCGATGGCGCGGGCGCTGTCGCTGGGGCTGGACAAGCCGGTGGTGATCGAAACGCCGCTGATGTGGCTGACGAAAGCCCAGACCTGGGAGTTGGCCCAGCAGATCGGCGGGGCGGCCCTGGTCGAACTGATCATCGAGGACAGCCACACCTGCTATCAGGGCGACCGGACGCACCGGCACGCCTGGGGCTATGGCTGCGGCGAATGCCCGGCGTGCGAACTGCGGGCGGCGGGATATGATGAATGGGCGTCGGGGCGATGACCTATTCGGCCAAGGAAGTCTTCCTGACGGTGCAGGGCGAGGGCGGGCAGGCAGGTCGGCCCGCAGTCTTCCTGCGCTTCGCCGGGTGCAATCTGTGGAGCGGACGCGAGCAGGACCGGGCCAACGCCGTCTGCACCTTCTGCGACACTGATTTCGTCGGCACGGACGGCGGCGGGGGCGGCAAGTTCACGACGCCTGACCTGCTGGCCGATCATGTCGCGTCGCTGTGGCGGGGGCGCGAGGGCGATCCCAAGCTGGTGGTCTGCACCGGAGGCGAGCCGCTGCTGCAGTTGGACCCGCCGTTGATCGCGGCCCTGCACGCGCGCAGATTTGAGATTGCGATCGAGTCGAACGGCACCCTGGCGGCGCCCGACGGCATCGACTGGATCTGCGTCAGTCCCAAGGCGGATGCGCCCGTGGTCCAGACGCGCGGGCAGGAGCTGAAACTGGTCTTTCCGCAGGACAAGGCCATGCCCGACCGGTTCGAGCATCTGGATTTCGAACGTTTCTGGCTGCAGCCGATGGACGGGCCGGATCAGGTCGCCCACACCGCCGCCGCCATCGAATACTGCCTGACCCATCCCCAATGGCGCCTGAGCGTCCAGACCCACAAATACATCGGCGTCCGCTAATGCCCGTCTTCGAGATCACCAAACAGGCGACGTTCGACGCCGCCCACCACTTCCCCAACGAACCCGAGGGCAGCATCTATCGCCGCGTCCACGGCCATTCCTTCACGGTCGAGGCGACGGTGCGCTCAGAGGTGCTGGACGTCGAGCATGGCTGGGTAGCCGACCTGGGCGCGCTGGACAGGGCGCTGAAGGCGGCGGCGGACACGCTGGACCACGGGATGCTGAACGAACATCCAGGGCTGGAGCTGCCCAGCCTGGAGAACCTGTGCCTGTGGTTCGTGGCGCAGTTGAAGCCCGAATGGCCGGGTCTGTGCCGCATCCAGGTGGCGCGCCCGACGATCAACGAGCGGTGCGTGCTGAGCCTTTAGGCGCTTGAGTTCGTCATTCCGGGGCGTCCGAAGGACGAACCCGGAACCTAGGAGGCTCGTGCCGACGTCGAATGCGTGCGCAGGTTGGTTGCGGTCCCGGGTTCCGGGTTCCTCGCTTTGCTCAGCCCCGGAATGACGTTTAGGGCAAGGCGCAAGGCCTAAGAAAACGGCGGCAGAGAGAGCCATTTCTCCAGCGCCGTATTGACGGCTTCCGGCTGTTCCAGCGTCGAGGCGTGACCGCATTCGGGGATGATGACCAGATGCGCGCCCGGCAGGGCCGAGGCGATCTCTCGCGCACGGATCGGCGGGGTCAGGGGATCACGGTCCCCGACCAGAACCAGTGTGGGCACGCGGATCCCAGGCAGATCGGGGCGTGAATCCGCTCGGCCGATGATCGCCTTTTGCTGGCGCACGAAGCCTTCAGCGCCGATCTGCAGGCCCATGCGGACCTGAATGTCGATAAGGGCCTGATTGTTCTCGTGCTGCGGGTGCAGCAGGCGGGGCGATATCTCGCGCATGACGGTCTCAAGCTGGCCGTCCGCAACCCGTTTGATCAGGGCCTGCCGCTGCTGGGTCTGTTCGGGCGCATCGGGACGGGCCGTGGTGTCCAGCAGCGTCAGCCGCTCCACACGTTCCGGCGCCTGCCGCATGATCTCGAAGGCGATGTATCCGCCCATCGAAATGCCGCCCAACGCAAAACGGGGCGGGGCGTCGCGCAGGATGACGGCGGCCATCTGGGCCATGCTGTCGCCTTCCAGAGTCGAGGCCACGGTGACCGGCCTGTGCGGGCTGAACGCCGCGACCTGAGGGGCGAACAATTCCGCGGTGCAGGCCAGGCCGGGGATCAGGACAAGAGGTGTCATGGCGGTCAGCCTAGCACGTCTTTCCCTGACGCTGACGCTGTTCGCAGCGGCGTTGCTCGCGCTCGTAGTCGCGCTGTTCGCGCTCACGGCGGGCGCGGGTTTCCTCGTCCGAGGTGGTGACGGCGTCGACGCCTGCGCCGACCACCGCGCCTGTGGCCTTGGCCGCGCCGCCCACGACGGCGGCGGTTCCGCCGACAACCGCCCCGACGACGCAGCCCTGAAGCAACAGGCCTGCACCCAGGACCACGCCGAGCACGGCGGAACGCACGATGAGACGGTCGATCATTCCGGTTCTCCGCTGGAAGCCGTGACGATGGACCCTAATGGTGAATGGAGGCTGACCTTAGGCGCTGCGTTGCGGCAGCAGCTTGCGGCGCTGTCGGGCGACGGCCAGAGGCGTGCCGTCGGCGCCCCAGGCGACGACGTCATCGACGGTCCAGCCAAGACCCAGATCGATCATGCTGAACTCGAAGAAGGCCCAGCCGTCGGGTGCGTTTTCGGGCGTCGGATCGGTCAGGATGTCGATGCGGAAATCCACCGTAGTCATCATCGCGGGCGTGCGGGTTATGGTCCAGGCGGGCGGATAGACGGCGTCCAGCAGGAAGCAAAGGGCCGCCTCGTCCAGGGCGCGGCCGTCCGCCATCCGCATCCAGGTGCGCTCGATCGCCGGCTTGCCCTCATTGCCACCCAGAATGTTGGGGCCGCCGTCGAAGCGATATTCGACCTGGCTGGAGAAGTGGGGCGCCATCGGGCCGTGGATGCGGGCCTCGGGGTTCAGGCTGTCCAGCGCAGGCGGGACACGGTGCAGCGGCGACGCAGGCGGCGGCGCGCTGTCCAGACCATAGGTGCCGGTCGCGTGATGGGTCATGCGGCCGTCCTGATCCGCCTCAATGGCGGCATAGAGGACGTTGCGGCCGCCGCGCAGCAGACGGGGACGAAAGGCGACGGGCTCTCCGAACCTGGCCGCCGACAGGTATTGGACCGACAGAGACCGCAAGGGCGCTGTCAGCGACAGCCCCTCACGCATCCCCTGCGCGCACAGGGCCGCCAGCAATCCGCCGAAGGGAAAGCCCTTTTCCGGCGGCAGGCTGTTCGGGCCGTTGGAGAAATGGCCGGGCACGGCGACTGACAGGGCGCCGTCTTCAAGGGTCTGGAAGGCCAGAATGGCGTCGAGGGATTGGGGAGGCGTCATCGCGCAGTCCTGAGCAGGCAAGGCAAACAGCGGGCAAATACAAAAAACGGAAGGAGCGGTTTGAACCCGCACCCTCCGCCAGTCAAAGGAACAAGGACGCCGTGCTGGGAGAGTCTACGTCCGTTGCCAAACAAGACTGACTGACTGGGTTCAGATTGGCAACCCTTGCAAAAACCCTGACGCGGGGTCACTTTCACCCCTATGGGACGCACCGCAGACTATAGCCGCCAGAGCTGCTCTATCGCCGCAACGCTAGAGGTGATCGGCGACCCGTGGACGTTGCTGGTCATCCGCGACGCCTTCAACGGCGTGACCCGGTTCGAACAGTGGCAGGACAATCTGGGCGTGGCGCGCAACGTTCTGGCCGCGCGTCTGAAAAGCCTGGTGCAGCACGGGGTGCTGGAGCCGCATCTCTATTCCGAACGCCCGCCGCGCAACGAATACGTCCTGACCGCCAAGGGCAAGGACCTGTACGGGGTGCTGGTGACCCTGCACGGGTGGGGCAACAAGCACGTCTATGGCGAGGCCGACAGCGGCATCGACATGGTCCACAAGACCTGCGGCCAGACCCTGACACCCCGTATCGCCTGCGGCTGCTGCGGCGAAATCGTCAAACCCCGCGACATCAAGCTGACAAGAGCCGAGAACCGCCCGACGGTGGGCGATGTGATGCCGAAGGAAGCGGCTTAGCAGGGCGAGATTCTTGGTGTGAACCGCTTGTTCGTGAGGGCGCTGATCGGAACGGCCGTAGTCGTTGGGGCAATCGCCGGAGCATGGACTCTCAAGAGGGAACGTGACTGTCAGATCGTGCAGTCTTCGATCAATCCAGAAACCGATGTCGAGGTGCGTAGGAGCAGTGCAGGCGTTTGCTATCCGTGCCGCCCGGACGGACCGTTGTTTGACATCACCTATCGGTATTGTGCGGCAGGAGACGGCGTTTACGCCGCGAGTTGAAACGACGAAAGCCGGCCGCGTCTGCACGCAACCGGCTCCCGTCATCCCTTGACGCACACCACCTGACGCAGGGTGTGCACGACCTCGATCAGGTCGGTCTGGGCCGCGATGACCGCGTCGATGTCCTTATAGGCCATCGGGGTTTCGTCGATCACTTCGGCGTCCTTGCGGCATTCGACGCCAGCGGTGGCGCGGACGTGGTCCTCGACCGTGAAGCGGCGCTTGGCCTCGGTCCGGCTCATGGTCCGGCCGGCGCCGTGCGAGCAGGTGCAGAAGCTTTCCGCATTGCCCTTGCCGCGCACGATGAAGGACTTCGCCCCCATCGAGCCGGGGATGATGCCCAGTTCGCCGTCCTTGGCCGACACCGCGCCTTTTCGGGTCAGGAAGACATCCTTGCCGAAATGCTTTTCCTTCGAGACGTAGTTGTGGTGGCAGTTCACCGCTTCCTGCGTCGTCTCCAGATCCGGCCAGACGGCCTTCAGCACCCCAAGCACCTGATCCATCATCACCTCGCGGTTGGCGCGCGCATATTTCTGCGCCCACGACACCGCCCGGACATAGTCGATGAAGCCGTCCGTCCCTTCCGGGAAATAGGCCAGGTCCTGATCCGGCAGGTTGATGTGCCAGCGGCGCATCTCGTGCTTGGCCCGTTCGATGAAATAGGTGCCGAAGCGATTGCCGACACCGCGCGAACCGGAGTGCAGCATCACCCAGACATCGCCCGCCTCATCAAGGCACAGCTCGATGAAGTGGTTGCCGGTGCCCAGGGTGCCCAGATGGCCGAAGCCGCGCGGATGCGCCGCCTTGGGGTGGCGCTCCACCACGGCGTCATAGCCCGCCTTAAGGTCAGCCCAGCGGGTGACCGCCGAAGCCGGAGGCTCCGCCGCCCAGGCGCCCTTGTCGTTGCGCCCGCCGTTGTCGGTGCGGCCGTGCGGAACGGCGGCCTCGATGGCGGAGCGGATGGCCGACAGGTCGTCAGGCAGGTGCTCGGCCCGGATCGAGGTCCGCACCGCCATCATGCCGCAGCCGATGTCCACGCCCACGGCGGCGGGAATGATCGCCCCCACGGTCGGGATCACGGAACCCACCGTCGCCCCCATGCCCCAGTGCACGTCGGGCATGACCGCGACATGTTTATGGATGAACGGCAGCGAGGCCACGTTCTTCAGCTGTTTCAGCGCCGCATCCTCGATGGGCACGCCTCGGGTCCAGGCCTTGATGGGCACATGGTCCGGGGTTTCGATCACGTCATAGCCAGACATGGCCGACGTCTCCTTTTCTGTTTCTGATCCTCACGGACCGGCAGGGGAGGCGTCGCTTGCAGATACCAGAAACCCCTCCGGCCGGTGGCGGGAGGGGTTGCTGGAAAACCGAAGTCGTTTGACCGACTGTTCCCTACACGCCCTCCACGCACACGACCTCGCCCTGGGCCGACAGCCGGTCCAAGCACTTGGGCGCATTCATGGTGACAGAGTGGGTGAACATGGGTCTCTAATCGTCTTCGGAGGCGGGCGGATACACCCATATGCCGCGGCAGGGCAACCCCAGAGATGCCGATTGGGGGCTAGCGACCTGGCGCGCGTTGGCCGTGGTATGAGATGCCGGGCTTGGCTCGTTGTTCTGCGTCGCCGTATTCGAACTCGGTGATGGGGATGCCGAATGCGGTCAGGAAGTCACGAACACGTTCGGCGCGTTTTACGGCGAGGGGCGGAGCGTCGCTAGGATTGGCGGGATCGGGCAGGCCCGTAATGGCGATGTAGGTGAAATCGCAGCGATCTGCGACCTGCGCCAGCCAGGCGAATCCGCCGGTGAACGGACGTGCGAAGGTCTCAGCTTCTTGTTGGAAATAGAGGGCGATATACCCCTCGCAAGGGGGCACGGGCGGCGGTGGGCATGGCTGGGGGGATGGCGCATGAGCGCAGGCGGCCAAAGCCAGAACGGCTGGTACGATTGCGAATTTCGACATTGGCAAGCCTCCGTTTGCGCGATGATGGCGCAACCTTTGCGCGATAGGCAAGGGCGGTGGTGCGCTGCTGCCGCTTTCTGACAGCAGGTCTGTTAATGTCGCCATGTGTCCCGGTCCGAGCGCCTTTTTGATCTGTTGAACGCCCTGCGGCGGCATAGGCGGCCGGTCAGCGGGCGGGCGCTGGCGGACGAGATGGGGGTCAGTCTGCGGACCCTGTATCGCGACATCGCCAGTCTGCAGGCGCAGGGGGCGACGATCGAGGGCGAGCCGGGGGTGGGCTATGTGCTGCGGCCCGGTTTCATGCTGCCGCCGCTGATGTTCACGCCCGAGGAGATCGAGGCCCTGGTGCTGGGCTCGCGCTGGGTGGCGGAGCGAGCCGACGGGCGGCTGAAGGAGGCGGCGCTGAGCGCGGTGGCGCGGATCGGGGCGGTGCTGCCGCCGGACCTGAAGGACGAGATGGACAGTTCGTCCCTGTATGTCGTGCCGGGCGCGCCGTTCCCGACGGATACGGTCGATCCGGCCCTGCTGAGGAAAGCGATCCGCACCGAGCGGCGGCTGACCCTGTGTTACCGCGACGAGGCGGGGGCGGCGTCGGAGCGGGTGGTCTGGCCGTTCGCGCTGGCCTTCTTTGACCGGGTGCGGCTGCTGCTGGCCTGGTGCGAGCTGCGACAGGATTTCCGCAGTTTCCGCACGGACCGGATCGTCGAGGCGCAGGTGGGGCAGGACCGCTATCCCGCGCGGCGTCAGGCGCTGATGAAGACCTATCACGAAGACCTGGAAAAGCGGCGGGCGGCTGAACGATGCTGACGGAAACTGGCAGCAGCGTGGTCTAGTTTTGTTCCTGTCGAAATGACGGGAGGGGCTGATGACCGAGACGGATGACATTCTGCTGGACGTGGCGGACCCCGAGGTCAGCGCGCGGTTCTATGAACGGCTGCTGGCCAGCCGCCCAGTGCAGGCCAGCGCGGACCGGGCGCTGTTCGTGCTGGCGTCAGGGCGGCGGCTGAGCCTGTGGCGGCGGATGGATGGACAGGCCGGTGCGGCGGTTCAGGTCGGGTTCCGACTGGAGGGCGCGGCGGCGGTGGATGATCTGCACATCGACTGGTGGGATCGCGGGGCGCGGATCGTGACGCCGCCCGAGGACATGGCGCAGGGGCGGGGCTTCGTCGCGCACGACCCGGACGGGCATCGGCTGTGCGTGTTCGCTCTGGCGTGAGGAACGCGAGCCGGGAAGGCGCGTTTGAATGGTGAAGCTTCAACGTCTGAAAGGCCCGTCATGAAATATCCGCTGACCATCCTAAGCTGCGCCGCCGCCATGACCCTGGCCGCCTGCGGCACAACTTCTGCTCAAGTGGGGCCAGGCGTCGGACCGCAAGGCGCGGACGATCTGAAAGCCTTCCCGGCGGCGACGGCGGGCCAGACGCGCCACGTCATCCGTCTGCCGCAACAGGCGAATGAGGATGGGCTGAAGGTGGAGATTATCGTGGGCAAGACGGCCCGCGTGGACTGCAACAACCATTTCTTCGGCGGGCGGATCGAGACGCGCACGGCGGAAGGCTGGGGCTATGACTATTATGTCCTGCCCGCGCTGGGCGCGATGGCGGGGACGCTGATGGGGTGCCCGGCCAACAGCGAGCGCGAGCTGTTCGTCGCCGCGCCGGAACAGCCGCTGGTCCGCTACAACAGCCGCCTGCCGTTGGTGGTCTATGCGCCGCAGGACGTGGAGGTGCGCTATCGCCTGTGGCGCGCGGGAGAGACGCAGAACGCCCGCTGATTATTCCGGATTGAGGTTCAGGCCGCGATGCGGCCTGAACGCGCGGCCGATGCTGCGATCTGGAACTGACGCACGCTGCGCATCAGGGTGTCGGCTTCGGTCGCCAGTTGGCGGCTGGCGGCGGTGGCTTCTTCGGTCATGGCGGCGTTCTGCTGGGTGATCTCGTCGATCTGGCTGATGGCGCGCTTGACGTCGGACAGGCGGTCGGCCTGCTCGCGGGCCGAGACGGCCATGCCGCCCGCCAGAGCATCGACGTCGGCGACCCGCTCGCCGATGCGGGTCAGGGCGGCGCCCGTGCGCTGAACCAGATCCACCCCGCGTGAGACTTCTTCGGACGACTGGAGGATGACGGCGCGGATTTCACCTGCGGCGGCGGCGGAACGCTGGGCCAGGGCGCGGACCTCGGAGGCGACGACGGCGAAGCCGCGGCCGGAATCGCCCGCACGCGCCGCCTCGACCCCGGCGTTCAGGGCCAGAAGATTGGTCTGGAAGGCGATTTCGTCGATCAGGGTGACGAAGCCGCCGACATTGCTGGAGGACTCGCTGATGGCCGACATGGCCTGGGCGGCCTCGGCGACGACGGCGATGCCGCTTTCGACATCGCGGCGGACGGCGCCGACGGCCTCGACGCTCTGTTTGGCGGCGACGGCGGTCTGTTCGACGGAATCCACCACCTGTTCGGTGTTGGCCGAGGTGCGTTCGACGCTGGCGGCCTGACGCTCGGTGCGCATGGCCAGGTCGTCGGAGGCGCTGGCCAGTTCGGTGGCGCCGCTGCTGACGGAGGCGGCGCTTTCGGTCACGGCGGTGAAGGCGTCGCGCAGGGCGATGACCGCGGCGTTGAAGTCGTCCTTCAGCCCGACATAGTCATCCGCGACCGGGATGGTGATGGTCGATCCCAGGTCGCCTGCCGCCAGACCCTTCAAGGCGTGGCTGAGGACGGAGACGATCTGGGCCTGCTGGGCGTCGGCCTCGGCCTTGGCGGCTTCGGCGCGGTCGCGTTCGGCCTGAAGCGCCTCAAGATAGGTCGAGATGGCCAGATCCATGTCCAGCATGACGCGGCGGCTGAGTTCGCCTGCCGCCTCGGCCGTGCGGCGGTCATGGTGCTTGTCGAACAGCCTGCGTTTGCGGGTGGTGACGGCCGTCAGAAGCTTGCTCAGGATCAGGCTGTAGCCGCCGATGTACCAGCGCGGCTCCAGCCCGATGCGGGCGTGGACATTGCCGATGACGCGGACGGACTGGCCATAGGCCTCGTCGGCGCGGCCTTCGACGATGGCGTCCCAGTGGCTGACCTGCGCCGACTTGGCCGCGCCGATATGGGCCTCGTCCCGGAAGAATTTCCGTGTCTCCGGCGTGGCGCGGATGCGGTCGTAGAAGGCGTTGAGAGCGTCGGGCAAGGCCATGCGCAGCAGAGGCTCCTGCGCGGCGTAACCGGGCGAACGGGGGCCCAGGTCCATGAACCCTGTACGGCGTTCGATATCTTCGCGCGACATCCGATTTCCACTCCAACTGAGGGGATGGCCCTAGACGCGGCATGGTTATGGTCTGCTTACCGTCGGACGGATTTGGCCGTGCAAATGCGGACTTGGGACAAAATGTCCAAGTCGGCGGGCCGGATCAGGCGGCGACGGCCGTCGTGTCGCGGATGAAGCCGCCGCCCAGAACCCGCTCGGTGTCGATCGGATCATAGAGGGCGCAGGCCTGGCCGGGGGCTACGCCTTCTTCGCCTTCATCGAAGACGACCGCGACATCGCCGTCGATCAGGGCCAGACGGGCAGGGGAGGGCTGGCGCGTCGACCGCACACGGGCCAGCACCGGCGCGCCCGCTTCGGCGGCGGCGTGGATGGTGTCGTGGTCGCCCAGCCAGTTCAGCTCTTCCAGCGTCAGTGAGGCGGTCAGCAGAGCTTCGCGCGGGCCGACGATGACGCGGCGGGTTTCAGGCTCAAGCTTGGTGACGAACAGGGGCTCGCCCACGGCGACGTTCAGGCCCCGGCGTTGGCCGATGGTGTAGTCGGTGATGCCGGAGTGCTTGCCCAGAACGCGACCGTCCATATGCACGATCTCGCCCGCCTCGCGGCCTTGCGGGCGCAGACGGTCGATCAGGGTGCGATAGTCGCCCGAGGGGACAAAACAGATGTCCTGGCTGTCCGGCTTCGCGGCGATCTTGAGGCCCAGTTCGGCGGCGACGCCGCGCACCTGGGGCTTCTCCAGATCGGCCAGTGGGAAGCGCAGGTAGTCCAGCTGGTCGCGCGTGGTGGCGAATAGGAAGTAGGACTGATCGCGCGAATGGTCGATGGCCTTGCGCATCTGGCTGCGCCCGTCGATTTCGGCGCGGCGGACATAGTGGCCCGTCGCCATCGCCTCGGCGCCCAGATCGCGGGCGACATCCAGCAGGTCGCGGAACTTGACCGTCTGATTGCAGCGGATGCAGGGGACCGGCGTCTGACCTTTAAGGTAGCTGTCGGCGAACTGGTCGATCACGGCGTCCCGGAAGCGGCTTTCGTAATCCAGCACATAGTGAGGAATGCCGATCATGTCGGCGGCCAGACGCGCGTCGTGAATGTCCTGACCCGCGCAGCAGGCGCCCTTCTTCTTCAACGCCGCACCGTGGTCATAGAGTTGAAGCGTGACGCCGACCACGTCATAGCCCGCCTTGTGCAACAGGGCGGCGACCACGGTGGAGTCCACCCCCCCCGACATGGCCGCGACCACGCGCGAACCCAGCGGCAAACCAACCGCCGCACGCGCGCTCTCGATCGCCGCATCCATGTCGGTGCGGGCGATGTCTGGAACGGGGCAGAAGTCTTCAACGAGCGTCATCGCCGCCATTTAGGGTGGAACCCGCGCGATTTCGAGGCCTGAACCATATTCGATGCCGGAAATGACAAGGGCCGCACCCGTTTCCAGGTGCGGCCCTTATCGGTCTTCGGGGAGAAGCGGTCAGGAGCGGTAGGTCTGGATGCGCGTCGTGCGCAGTCCCTGCATGCCCCATTTATCAATGGCCTTCTGCCAGGCCAGGAATTCTTCAGCCGTCAAACGATAGGTCGCCAGGGCGTCATCCAGGCTGAGCAGGCCGCCACGGACAGCGGCGACGACCTCGGCCTTGCGACGGATCACCCACCGGTCCGTGTTGGACGGAGGCAGATCCTTAAGCGTCAGGGGGGTTCCCGTCGGCCCGACCACGTATTGTTCGCCTTTGCTATTAAGGCGTCGCTCTTGCAACATGGGCTTATGCCTCTTTCACCAACACCGTACTGTCACGAAGATAGAACGGCCCGGCTAAGGTCCATTTAAGGGTCGTGGTGAAGGAACGACTAAAATCGGTTCCCGCCCGTACGACTCTGTAAACCTTGCTTACGTGGGGATTCATTGACTCTAACGACTAGTTACTGGCGGATCAGCGTTTGATGTTGATGAGCTCGGCCAGCATTTCGTCGGCCGTGGTGATGATTTTGGACGAGGCGGAATAGGCCCGCTGGGTGGTGATCAGGCCGGTGAATTCCGCTGACAGATCAACGGTCGAAGACTCCAGCTGCTGGGAGGCGATGGAGCCCGCGCCGCCGGTGCCCGCGCTCTTCAGATTGAAGGTGCCGCTCTGCAGGCTGACAGCATAGGCGTTGCCGGAAACCTCGCGCAGGCTGTCGGGGCTGGGGAAGGTGGCGACCGCGACCTGGGCGATGCGGCGCATGACGCCGTTGTCGAAGATGGCGGTGACGAAGCCGCTGTCGTCGATGCGGATTTCGCTCAGATTGCCGAAGGCCGTGCCGTTGGTGATGGTCGACTGCACCACGGAGGCGGTGTTCAGCTGGCTGAGGCCGCCTGCCGAGGTGTTAAGGTCCAGGGTGACCGTTTGGGCGGCGATGCCCAGACCGTCGGCCCAGGCCACCTGGCCGGGGGCCATCGACAGGTTGTTGGGGTCTGACTTGCCGAAGTCCAGCGTCGCCTGGCTGGGGTCGTCGAACAGGCCGGTTCCGGCGGGCCAGTTCTTCATGGTGTCGATGTCCAGACGGCCGGATGGCGTGAAGGCGATCTTGCCCGTCTTGATCTGGCCGTTGGCGTAGGGATCGCCGGTGATGACGTCATCCGCCGGAACCGAGACGATTTCGGCGTACCAGATGTTCGGCTCGTCGCTCTTCAGGAAGCGGATCTCCAGATTGCGCTGGCCGCCCTTGGAGTCCGAAACCGGGATGTTCATCTTGAAGTCGGGTTTGACGCCCGCCGGGTTGTTGGCGTCGGCGTTGTACATGGCCATCGAGTTGACGGACGGGTCGTACTTGGACTTGGCGGCGATATTGGTCGACAGGCCGATGTCGGCCAGGTTGACGGTGTAGGGCGCGCCCGAGGCGGGGGTGAACTGGATCTGGCTGGGCGGCGCGCCCAGAACGGCGGCGGAGCCCGAGTTCTGACCGTTGACGGTCAGGCCGGTCAGGGCGCCGGTGGCGGGATCATAGGTCGCCTGGGCGTTGATCCGCTGCGTGCCGGACTTGAGCTCGACATCATAGGCGTCGGCGCCCGTGCGGGTGTAGCGGACCGACAGGTCATGGCTGCCTGGCGGCACAGCCGTGTCGGCGACGCTCTTGTACGGCTGGGCGCTGGCCGCCGCCGAAGGCTCCTGGCTGGAGCGCAGGTTGGCGTTGATCTGGACGCGGGTCGTTGGCTCAGCGGTGCCGCCGACCGAGCCGATGTTGATCGAGCGCAGGCGCGACAGGTCGGACGGGTCCGAAGAGATCTCGCCATTGGCGTCGACAGGCCAGCCCTGCAGGTACAGACCGGCGCTGTTTTTCAGATAGCCCTGCTTGTCGACGCGGAAGGCGCCGGCGCGGGTGAACAGATGGGTGTCGGTGGAGGCGACGCCCTCGGCCTTGTCCGTGACCACGAAAAAGCCCTGACCGGCGATGGCCAGGTCGGTGTTCTCGTTCGTGCGCTGAAGCTGGCCTTCCTGGCTGATGAAGTGGCGGGTGTTGGTGGTCACGCCGCCAGCCGAATAGCTGCCGCTGGTGCCGCTCTGGCTGTTGACCAGGGTCTGGAACTCGCTGGCCGTGCGCTTGTAGCCGACCGTGTTCACATTGGCGATGTTCTGCGAGATCGAGGCGAGGGCCGCAGAGTTGGCGGCGAGGCCGGACACACCGGCCAGCATGGCGCTGTTGAGGCTCATGAGAAACGCTCCTTAAAAAGATATCATCGGGAAGGCGGCGGAGCGCATCATGCGGCCGCCTCCTCGTCTGGGACGTTCGGATTCTCCGGTTCGTCGGGTTTGTTCTCTGCCTTGGCCTTGATCTCGTTCAGCGAGATCACGGTCGAGAGCGGAAGGATGGAGTCGCCGATCACAAGGAAGGGCTCGCCGTTGTACATTTCCACGCCGGTCACGCGGCCGCGGATCAGGGCCTGGGCGTCGACCTTGGCGCCGCTTTCATTGGTGGCGGACACCTTCAGCGTATAGACGCCGCCGTCGTCGGCCTTGCCGCCGCCCTTGAGGTCGCCGTTCCAGGTGAAGTCGTGGATGCCCGCGCCCTTGTCCGGGCCCTGGCCTTCCCAGACCACGGCGCCCTTGCTGTCCACGATCTGCAGATTGACCTTGTCGGCGCTGGCGCCCAGTTCATAGGCCCAGCTGGCCTTGCCTTCGCGGAACTCGGTCGCGGTCCAGGCGGCGGTGACCTCCTTGCCGATATAGTTGGAGGCGTTGTCCAGGCCGCCCGCAGCCTGGGCCTTCAGCAGACTGGTCAGCAGGTCGTTGGTCAGCAGCTGCTGCTCGACGCCGGCCATCTGGGTCAGCTGGGCCGTGAACTGATTGGAATCCAGCGGCGACAGCGGGTCCTGGTTCTTCATCTGGGTGGTCAGCAGCGTGAGGAAGGTCTCGAAGTTCGAGGCCAGCATCTTGTTGCTGCCGTTGATGCGGCCGGCGGCGTTGTCGGCGGATACGGCGGTGACCATGGGTCAGACCTTCATATCGACGCGGTCAGGCGTCAGTGAAAGATTGGTCCAGACGTCGGGCGTCAGGATGGAGGAGGCGTCGGCGGCCAGAGCCAGGCGTGAGCCGCCGCCGAACAGGGCGTTGCGCTGTTGCTGGCGCTCAAAGGCGTCGCCGCCCTGGGGCTGATCGCGGTGACTGAAGTCCAAGGCGTCGCCTGCCAGCTGGAAACCGGCGTCCTGCAGCTGTCTGCGCAGTTCGTCGGCGCGGCCGCGCAGTTCGGCGGCGGCGGCCGGATTGTCGAAGGCCAGACGGGCGGCCAACTGGCCGTCGTCGCCGATTTCAAGACTGACATCGACCCGGCCCAGGTCTTCCGGCGTCAGCACCATGTCGAAACGGGTCGACTTGCCGTCCAGGCTGCGGGCGATCTGGGCCGCGAGATGGGCCGTCGTTTCGATCGTCGCCTGCGACAGGCGCGAGAAGGACAGGCTGCGTTCGACGGCGGCGGCCTGCTGCATCGGTTGGGCGTCGGGCGCGGCGGGCGCCGCGGGCTGAGCCGAAGCGGCGGCGGTCTGGGCGGGGGCGGCCGGTTGGGCGCTGTCGACAGCGGGCGCACGGGCGCCGGAAGACGCAGGCGCGGCGTCGGCCAGCGTCGTCTTCTGGATGTTGGGGCTGTCGTCCTTCGCCGAAGCGGAGGCGTCAGAAACAGCCGCGTTGCGCGGGGCGGAGGCGTCGTTGTGGCGCAAGGGACGGGGCGGGGCAGGCTCGCCCTTGAGGGCGGCGGCCAGGGTGTCGGCGGTTGTCCGGTCGCTGGACGAGGCCTCGTCGTCGGTCGCCGAAGTCTGATCCGTCGTCGCCTCCTGGGTCGCCTTCAAGGCCTTGGCGATGGCGGGCGGCGCGATTTCGGCCTGATCCGCAGAGGCGGCCAGAAGGTCGGCGGGCAGGGCCAGAGCGGCGGGCGCTTTTTCGGCGGTCGGCTGGATGTCGTTGGCGGCGTCGCTGGTGATGGCCGCGATCTGCTGCGGGGTCGGCGGCGCACCAGCGGTCCTCGCAGCGGCCTCGGCCTGGACTTGAGCAGGCGTGGCGATCAGTTGAATCGGCGCCGCCGCCATGAAGATGAAGGGCTGCGCGTCGGTTTCGACGGGGGGGGCGGCGGCGACGCGTTCGGTCGGGGCGTCGTTCTGGCCATCATCCAGACGGTCGTGCGGCGCCTCAGGGAGGGGGATGGCGGGCGGCTGTGTGGCGGCGTCGGCATCCGCCATCTGCACCTGCGCCAAGGCCTGCATGGGGGCGTTGATCACCCGGGCCGCGCGACCGTCGACGCCGGGCGCTTGCAGGATGTCGGCGATCTTGGAGGAAAACAGGCTCGCGTCCTCAGCCTGGCCGCCGGGCGCGGCCGAGCCGACACCGGCGGAGGCCGGAGCGACAGGGACAAGCATGGCGGAGGCGGTCGGCATTTAAGTGCAGGCTGCTTTTCAAAAATGGGGCGGCGCCTGCTGCGCCTGACTATTCGACGCGAGCCTCGCAAGCCTTGGGCCATGCCGAATAGATCAATGAAAACAATGAAAACAATGAAAAGATGTCGGCTTTTACGCTGGGTTCTGAATCTGACGGTCGTTTATTGCCGCGCATTCGCCGTTTTTTGCCCGGTCTCGCCCGGCGCCGGTCGAAACCGTTTGAACGACAGCGGCGCCAGTTTGGCGCGAGGCTTGCGCGCCTATCCGGTCATGACAGCTGTCCATTCAGCGATCTTGTTTGAATTCAACGCTCAAGCCGAGCGGGGATGGCGCGTGGCCGGGCAAGAAATGCGCGCAGCAGGGCAGGGCTTGCCGGGTCGGCAGGAGGAAGTGCGTCAATGTCGCTGAATTCGATTATGAACATCGCGACGTCCGGCCTGCAGACCGCGCAGGCCCAGTTGCGCGTCACTTCCGACAACATCGCCAACGTCAACACGGTCGGATACGTCCGCAAGATCGCCGACCAGAGCGCGTCGGTGACCAAGGGCTATGGCGACGGCGTCGACATCACGCGGATGCGGCTGGCGACCGACCGCTTCCTGCAGGCGGCCAGCTTCAGCGCCAACGCCGACGCCGCGCGCCACGGGGTGCGTTCGGAGTTGTTCAACCAGATCCAGAACCAGTTCGGCGATCCCAGCAGCAACACCAACTTCTTCGCCCAGATCGACAAGCTGTTCGCCAGCTACGCCAATCTGGCGGAAAGCCCGACCTCCTCCGCCGCGCGCCAGGACACGATCTACAAAACCCAGGCGATGTTCGATGACGCCGCCAACATCGCCCGCCAGATCCAGGCGACGCGGCAGGAGGCGGACAGCCGCATCCAGTCGGTGGTCGAGACGATTAATCCGCTGCTGGAGCAGATCGACAAGCTGAACAAGACCATCGCCGCCGGATCGGTGACCAACCAGGACGTGACCGGCGCCCAGAACGCCCAGCAGAGCCTGATCAACGAACTGTCCAAATATATGGACGTGAAGATCGAGCAGCGGTCGAACGGGGGCGTGACCCTGCGGACCGGCACGGGCATGACGCTGGTGGGAGAGGGTTATGCGACCCTGTCCTATCAGGCGGCCGGCACGGTGGACGCCACCACGGCCTTCTCCGACATCATGATCACCGAACCCAGCGGCACGCGCTGGCCGGTGCTGGACGGCGTAACCTCGGGTGAACTGCGCGGTCTGGTGGAGTTGCGGGACAAGGACGCGCCAGCGGCGGCGGCCCGGCTGGGCGAGTTGACGGCGAAACTGGCGGACGAGTTGAACCGCGCGCACAACGCCAACACCAGCGTGCCCGCGCCCGCCATCCTGTCGGGGCGCAACACCGGCCAGTCGCTGGAGAATGCGCTGGCGGGCTTCACCGGACGGACCACCATCTCGACCGTGGACAGCGCGGGGGTGGTCCAGGCCTCGGCCGAGATCGTCTTTTCGGGCGGGACCATGACGATCAATGGTCAGGCGGCGGACCCGACGACCTTCCTCAATGTTCTGAACGCCCAACTGGGCGGGACGGGCACGGCCAGCTTCGCCGACGGCGCGCTGCGGCTGCAAGGGGCGGGCGGCAACGGCGTCGCCATCGCCGATGACGCCAGCGCGCCCAGCAACAAGGGCGGGCGCGGCTTCTCGCACTGGTTCGGGCTGAATGATCTGGTCACGTCGGCGGCGCCCAGCTTCTATGAGACGGGGCTGACGCTGAGTTCTCAGCACGGGTTCACGCCGGGCCAGAACCTGACCTTCCGCTTCAATGACGACAACGGATCGCGCCTGCGCGACGTAACCGTCGCCGTGCCGACGGGCGCGGGCACGATGGCCGAGATGCTGACGGCGCTGAACGACCCGATCAATGGCGTGGGCCGTTATGGCGCCTTCAGCCTGGATGCGAGCGGGACGCTGGCCTTCAAACCCTACAACCCCGGCGCCCAGACAATGAGCGTGGTGCAGGACGGGACGATCCAGAGCCCGTCGGGTCTGTCGATGTCGCAGCTGTTCGGCCTGGGCGGGACAGGGGCGACGCGCGCGGCCGGCTATTCGGTGCGCAGCGACATTCAGCAGGACCCCAATAAGCTGGCGCTGGCGCAGTTGAACCTGTCAGCGGCGGCGGGAACCCCCGCCCTGAGCAAGAGCGACGGTCGCGGCGGCCTGCTGCTGGCCGATGCGGGTAAGACCAATGTGAACTTTGGCGCCGCAGGCGGAAATGGCGGCGGGGGCAAGACGCTGTCGGCCTATGCCGCCGACTTTGCAGGCGACATCGGCGGGCGGGCGTCCGCCGCCAAGAGCCGCGCCGAAACCGCCAGCGCCCTGTCCAAGGAGGCGACCAGCCGTCGCAACGCCTCCGAAGGGGTGAACATGGACGAGGAACTGGTCAATATGACCACCTTCCAGCAAGCCTATAACGCCTCCGCCCGCCTGATTCAGGCGAGCAAGGACATGTATGATGTTCTGATCGGAATCCTGAGATGACCCGCGTCGCAACCTTCGGAAACTATCAGTCGGCGCTTCTGAACCTGATGAGCGCCCAGAACCGTGCGCAGCAAGCGCAGGAGCGGATCGCCAGCGAGAAGATCGCCACCGACATGTCCGGCTATGGCCGGGGCGCCGAGTCTCTGACCAGCCTGACCTCGACGCAGGAGCGGCTGACTGGCTTCATCACGGCGGGCAAGGCGGCGTCGGCGCGGCTGGACGCGCAGGACCTGGCCATGACCCGCATCGCCGATGGCGGCAAGGGCGCGCGCGACGCCATCGCCAACAGCCTGGCGGCGGGCAGTGTGGACAATCTGATGGCGGAGCTCAGCCTGCAGTATCAGACGGTGCAGGGCGGGTTGAACGCCCAGCATCAGGGGACCTATCTGTTCGGCGGCGGGCAGGGCGATGCGCCGCCCGCGACAGCCAGGACGATGGCGGATCTGGCGGCGGCGCCCTCGTCCGCCGCGACCTTCGCCAATGACACGCTGAAGCAGAAGTCGCGCATCAACGAAACGACCACCATCGAGACGGGCTTTTTGGCCAGTGATCTGGGCGGACCGCTGGCGGACGTGTTCCGCAACATCCAGGCCTATCAGAACGGCGATCCCGTCACGATGAACGGGGTGACCTACACCCCCGCCGGGGCCGGTTCGATCGCGGGCAAGCCAAGCGGAGAGGTTGAGGCCTTCCTGCAGGCGGCGATGAGGGAATTGGATGCGGCCAATATCGGCGTGACCAACCAGACCGCCAAGAACGGCCTGATGCAGAACCACGTCGAGGCGGCGCTGGATGCGCACGAGGCCCAGGAAATCTCGCTGAAGAAGCTGATGCAGGACAAGTCGGGCTATGATCCGGCGCAGGCCATCACCGATCTGCAGATGGCGCAGGTCGCCATTCAGGCTTCGGCCCAGGTGGTGAACTCGCTGCGCAACACCTCGCTGCTGGACCTGCTGCGCTAAGCACCGATCTCTGGCGTTACGGCTACGCTGGACGGGCGATGCGCTAAGAACATATAGTGAACGAATGGCCCGTCTCGATCTTCGTCACAAGCTGTCTGTTCTGGCCGATGCGGCGAAATACGACGCCTCCTGCTCGTCGTCGGGCACGTCTAAGCGGGACTCGGTCGGGGGCAAGGGCATCGGCTCGACCGAGGGCATGGGCATCTGCCACGCCTATACGCCGGATGGTCGGTGCATCAGCCTGTTGAAGGTGCTGCTGACCAACTTCTGCATCTACGACTGCGCCTACTGCATCAACCGGGCGTCGTCGAATGTGGAGCGGGCGCGGTTCGATGTGGACGAGGTCGTGGACCTGACCCTGAACTTTTACAAACGCAACTATATCGAGGGGTTGTTCCTGTCCTCCGGCATCATTCGGTCGGGCGACTATACGATGGAGCAACTGGTCCTGGTGGCCAAAACCCTGCGCGAAGTCCATGATTTCCGGGGCTATATTCACCTGAAGCTGATCCCCGAGGCGGACCCGAAACTGGTGGAGATGGCGGGTCTTTATGCGGACCGGCTGTCTGCCAATATCGAACTGCCGCGCGACGAGGCGCTGGCCCGACTGGCCCCGCAGAAGGACGTCGGGGTCATCAAGAAGGCGATGGGCCAGGTGCGGCTGGGCGTCGAGGCGGCCAGGCCCGCCAGGCGCGACAGGATCAAGCCGCCGAAGTTCGCGCCGGGCGGCCAGAGCACCCAGTTGATCGTGGGCGCCGATGGGGCGCCGGACACTGAAATCCTGGATCGCAGCGCGTCCCTGTACGGCGGTTACGGCTTGCGACGGGTCTATTATTCAGCGTTCAGCCCGATCCCGGATTCCAGCTCGATCTTGCCGTTGTCCAAGCCGCCGTTGATGCGCGAGCACCGGCTGTATCAGGCCGACTGGCTGATGCGGTTCTATGGATTTTCCGCGCCGGAGATCGGCGAGGGGGCGTCGGGCGGGATGCTGGATCTGGCGGTCGATCCGAAACTGGCTTGGGCGTTGAACAAGCGCGAGCAATTCCCCGTCGATGTGAACCGGGCGCCGCGCGAGATGCTGCTGCGGGTTCCTGGCCTGGGGGTGAAGGCGGTGGACCGGATCGTGTCGGTCAGGCGGTATCGGACGCTGCGATTGGAGGACGTGGGGCGGCTGACGCGGTCGGTGGCCAAGGTGCGGCCCTTCATCACCACGCTGGACTGGACGCCCGGCGGACTGACCGATGCAGCGGACCTGCGGGCGCGTGTGACCAGCCGCACGCCGGAACAGTTGAGTCTGTTCTGATGGCGGTCACAGTTCTGGCGTCAGAGACGGATTTCGACGGGTGGAGAAAGGCCGCGCGGGACTTTCGGCTGGCGGGCGTGGCGCCGGGGACGGCGCGGTTTGTGGTTCAGGGGGCGACGTCGGCGGCGCAGGGCGGGCTGTTTGATCGAGCTGAGCCCGCGAAGTCTGAACCGCGCAGCCAGCGGACGGGCAGGCAGGCCGAGTTTCGCGTTCCCGCGGCGTTTGTCGATTTGGCGAAGGAGGTGATCCTGCATCGCTCGACCGACCGGTTCGACCTCCTGTATCGGCTGCTGTGGCGGCTGGGCGATGAGCCGGACCTGCTGAAGGTGATCTCGGACCGGGACGTGGCCGACGCGATGGAGCGGGCCAAGAACGTCAGTCGGGCCGCGCACAAGATGAAGGCCTTCGTCCGCTTTCGTCAGGTTCACGATGATCGGGGCGAGGCGTGGGCGGCCTGGTTCGAACCGGCGCACCGAGTGGTGGAGAAAACGGCGGGCTTCTTCCAGCGGCGGTTTACAACCATGCGCTGGTCGATCCTGACGCCGGACGGCAGCGTCTTCTGGGACGGCGAGCATCTGCGGTTCGGGCCGCCCGCGACGCGCGACATGGCGCCGCGCGAGGACGAGATCGAGGAATTCTGGAAGACCTATTACGCCTCCACCTTCAACCCGGCGCGTCTGAGCGTGAAGACGATGCAGGGGGAAATGGCCAAGTCCTACTGGAAGAACCTGCCCGAGGCGGCGCTGATCCCCGAACTGGTGGCGGCGTCGCGGGCGCGGACCGAGGCGATGGTGGCGGCGCCTGCGCCCCAGCCGAATGCGCGGTTTGCAAAGGCCGTTGCGCCCGACCTGCATTTGGATCGACCCGGCGATGTCACGCCTGACAGCCTGGAGGCGGTCGCGCGCGGTGTGCAGGCGTGCCGCCGCTGTCCGCTGCACCGGGATGCCACCCAGGGCGTGTGCGGTGAGGGGCCGAGGGCGGCGCGGCTGATGATCGTGGGCGAACAGCCGGGTGATCATGAGGACCTGGCGGGACGACCCTTCGTCGGCCCGGCGGGACAGGTGCTGGATGCGGCGTTGGAGGAGGCGGGCATCGACCGGGCCGACGTCTATCTGACCAATGCAGTGAAGCATTTCAAACATGAGCCGCGCGGCAAGCTGCGGCTGCACAAGACGCCCAACGCGGGCGAGGTTCAGGCCTGCCGCTGGTGGCTGGACGCCGAGCGGCGGCTGGTGCGGCCGCGTGTGGTGCTGGCGCTGGGCGCGACGGCGGGTCTGGCCGTGCTGGGGCGAAAACCTGCTGTGATGCAGGAGCGGGGTGCGCCGATAGCTTTGGACGATGAATCGACGGCCGTTCTGACCGTCCATCCGTCCTATCTTCTGCGGTTGCCGGATGAGGCGGCGAAAGCGGAGGCGCGACGGATTTTCGTTGAGGACCTGACGGCTGTGCGACGTCGAATGGGTTGATGAGAGAACGAAATTCGTCCGACCGCGTTTGTGCTCAGCGCCAGCGTGGCGGTATGAGGTCGGCATGAGGGGCGTTGTCCCGACACAGTTTCCGGTGAAAGCGCCACGCGAATGTCATCGCGCGTTGACTAAGCTTGTGCGCATGCGCATTAGCGCCGCAGGACTGTCGTCTGAAATTTCTTACGGTCCGTGGGGGGCGGCTATGGCCAGCCATATTTCTGTTGTTCTGCCGTCCGGGGCCAAATGAGTCAGGCTCAATATGAAATCGTGGATGCGGCCGACGGCGGGGCGAAGCTGCGTCTGACGGGCGACTGGACCACGACGGCGTTGGGCAAGCTGCCGCGCGACCTGGGACGCGATCTGGACGGCCGCACGATCAAGAGCATCGACACCAGCGAACTGGGCCGGTTCGACACGGCGGGCGCCCTGGCGCTGGTGCAGGCGTCCAGCGGGCGGCTGCCCAAGGGCGTCTGGAAGGAACGGCCCGAGGCCGGACGCATCTATGAGATGATCGAGGTGCTGGAACGCAAGAGCGCGCCTGCGCCCCAGCGCCCCAACGCCTTCACCCGCGGCTTCGCCAAGGTCGGACGCGGGGTCTATGATTTCGGCGCCGAGGCCATGCTGTCGCTGGCCTTCCTGGGGCGGCTGATGACGGCGGTGGTCGAGGCCGCCAAACACCCCGGCGCAATCCGCTGGCCGGCCTGGTTCAGTCAGGGCGAGCGGGCGGGGCTGGACGCCATTCCCATCGTCATGGTGACGAACTTCTTCATCGGCGCTGTTGTGGCCTTCATCGGCGTGGACCTGCTGGCCGACTTCGGCGCCCAGGTGTTTGCGGTTCAGTTGATCGGCGTGGCCATGTTCCGAGAATTCGCGGTGGTGATCGCCTCGGTCCTGCTGGCGGGGCGGTCGGCTTCCGCTTTTGCAGCAGAGATCGGCTCCATGCGGATGAACCAGGAGGTCGACGCCATGCAGGTGATGGGCGTCAATCCGTTCCAGGCGCTGGTGGTGCCGCGTCTGGCGGCCCTGGTGGTGATGCTGCCGCTGCTGACCTTCCTGGGCATGATCGGGGGTCTGATGGGCGGTCTGGTCGTCTGCTGGTCCACGCTGAACCTGGGTCCGGCCTTCTTCTTCCAGCGGCTGGTCGAGGTCGGCGGCATGTCGCAGCACATGATGGTCGGGCTGGTGAAGGCGCCGGTGTTCGCCCTGGTGATCGCCGCCATCGGCTGTCGTCAGGGCATGTCGGTCGCGGGCGATGTCGAAAGCCTGGGGCGGCGGGTGACGGCGGCGGTGGTGCAGGCGATCTTCGCCATCATCCTGCTGGACGCCATCTTCGCCCTGATCTTCCTGGAGCTGAACATATGACCGACGTGACCAAGATGTCGGCGGCTTCGACCGACAAGCGCGAGACCCTGATCGAGGTGCGCGGCCTGCTGAGCCAATTCGGCGAGCGGGTGATCCACGAAAACCTGGACCTGGACCTGGTGCGGGGCGAGGTGCTGGGCGTGGTGGGCGGTTCGGGCGCGGGCAAGACCGTGCTGCTGAACACCATCATCGGCCTGAAAGAACCCGAGGGCGGCACGGTCAAGGTGCTGGGCTATGACCGCGCGACCCTGACCGACGTACAGGCGGCCGACATCGAGCGGCGCACCGGCATCCTGTTCCAGCAGGGCGCCCTGTTCTCGTCGCTGAGCGTGCTGGAGAATGTGGCGTCGCCGCTGGTCGAGCACACCAAACTGCCCAAGTCGGTCATTTACGAACTGGCTGAGCTGAAGATCGCCATGGTGGGGCTGAAGCCTGAGCACCACCACCTGAAACCCGCCGAACTGTCGGGCGGGATGAAGAAGCGGGCAGGACTGGCGCGGGCGCTGGCGCTGGACCCGGAACTGGTCTTTCTGGATGAACCGACGGCGGGGCTGGACCCCATCGGGGCTGCGGCGTTCGACGATCTGATCCGTCAGTTGGCGAACGATCTGGGCCTGTCGGTGTTCATGATCACCCACGACCTCGATACGCTGTACGCCATCTGCGACAAGGTGGCGGTTCTGGCGGACAAGAAGGTCGTGGCCAAGGCCACGGTGCAGGAGCTGGAACGCTCTGACCACCCATGGATCAAGGAATACTTCCTGGGGCCGCGCGGTCGCGCAGCCACCAAGACGGCGGCCTGAGGAGAGCCGATTATGGAACGAGACGCACATTACGCGGCGGTCGGCATCGCCACCATCGCCCTGTTGGCGGCGCTGGCGGTGTTCACCATCTGGCTGGCCCGGCTGCAGTTCAACAGCGACTACGACCTGTATGACATCGTCTTCTACGGGCCGGTGAACGGCCTGTCCGAAGGCGGCGAGGTGCATTTCAACGGCATCCGCGTCGGCGAGGTCACCGACCTGCATATCGACACCAAGCGCGGCGACCAGGTGGTGGCCCGCGTGCGGGTCGACGCCACGACGCCGGTGCGCGTGACCTCGCGCGCGCAACTGGAGCCGCAGGGCATCACGGGCCTGAACTACATCCAGATCACCGCCGGCGCGCCCGACAGCGCCCTGCTGAAAGACCAGTATCCGGACAATGTGGTGCCGGTGCTGCAAAGCCAGCCGTCGCCGATCGCCGAACTGCTGAGCGGGTCGGGCACGGTGCTGGCCCAGACGGTGGATGCGCTGAACCGTATCAACCGGGTCATGTCGGACGACAATATCCGCAGCTTCTCGACCAGCGTGAAGAACGTCGAGGCCCTGACCACCGAGCTTGAAGCCCGCAAGGCCATCTTCCAGCAACTGGAAGAGGCGGTGACCAACGCCAATGCCGCGGTCAAGGAGTATCAGGGCCTGGCGGTCGATACGCGCCAGATCATCAACACCGACGGACGGCAAGCCATCGCCAACATCAATCAGGCGACGGGCGAGGCGCGCACCGCCATCGCCTCGGCCAACAGGACCATTTCGGGTCTGGAGCAACCGCTGGGCGACTTCTCGACCTCGACCCTGCCGCAACTGCGCGGCACCATCGAGGAATTGCAGGACGCGACGCGTTCGCTGCAGTCGCTGATCGACGACGTCCGCACCAGTCCGCGTGACTTCATCGGACGCCCGCAATCCAAAGAGCTGGAGGTACAGCCGTGATCCATCGTCGTATCCTTCAACTGGGCGCCGTCGTCGGCGTGGTCGGGGCGCTGGCCGGGTGTCAGGTGCTGAAGACGCCGCCGCCGGTCCAGACCTATCGCTTCGGCCTGCCGGCGGAGCTGCCCGCCGTGGGCGACAACCCGTCCACGACCACGGTCGCTATCCGTCGCATCGAGTTCCCGACGGCCAGCGGCAGCGACCGCATCCTGGGCGTGACGGGCACGGAGACAGCCTACATCGGCGGCGCGCGCTGGGTGTCGCCCGCCGCGACCCTGTTCGATGAAAGCCTGAAGGCGGCCTTCGCCACGCGCGCGGACCGCATCCGCGTGCTGGACCGCCGCGAGCCGGGGGCGTCGCCTCTGGTGCTGCAGGTGTCAATTTCGACGTTCGAGGCGCGCTATCCGGCGCCCGGCGCGGCGCCTGACGTGGTGATCTCGGCGCGCGGCCTGCTGCGGTCGACGCAGGGGCAGGGACGCACCATCGAGCGGGTCTTCACCGTGACGCAACCCGCCGCCGAGAACCGCGTCTCGGCCATCGTCGACGCCTTCGATGTGGCGACGCGGGACATCAATACGCAAATCGCCGACTGGACGATCCAGTCGGCGAAATAGGCGGAACAGTTTCGTCCCCTCAGGCCAGGCTTGAGGGGACGATTTTCTGTGCGGACTATTGCAGTCCGGCGGCCACCGAATAGGTCGCCTCGGTCTTGGCCGCGACCTCGTCCAAGGTGACGCCTTCGGCCAGTTCGATCAGCTCCAGACCGCCGCCGTCCGGCTTGACGTCAAACGTCGCCAGATCGGTGATGATGCGGCTGACGACGCCCGTGCCGGTCAGCGGCAGGCTGCAGGATTTCAGCACCTTGGACTGGCCGTGCTTGTTGGCGTGCTCCATGACCACGACCACGCGCTTGACGCCCGCGACCAGATCCATGGCGCCGCCCATGCCTTTCACCAGCTTGCCGGGGATCATCCAGTTGGCGATGTCGCCGTTTTCGGCCACCTCCATCGCACCCAGGATCGACAGGTTGATGTGCCCGCCGCGGATCATGGCGAAGCTGTCGGCGCTGCTGAAGTAGGACGACTCAGGGATTTCCGTGATCGTCTGCTTGCCGGCGTTGATCAGGTCGGGGTCTTCCTCGCCCTCATAGGGGAAGGGGCCCATGCCCAGCATGCCGTTTTCCGACTGCAGGGTGACGGTCATGCCCTGCGGGATGTAGTTGGCCACCAGGGTCGGGATGCCGATGCCCAGGTTCACATAGAAGCCGTCCTGAAGCTCCTTGGCGGCGCGTTCAGCCAGTTGTTCGCGAGTACGAGCCATTAGATTAAGCCTCCCGCTGACGGACAGTGCGCTGTTCGATGCGCTTCTCAGATACGGTCTGGATCAGACGGTCGACATAGACGCCCGGCGTATGGATCTGGTCCGGGTCGATGGAGCCAACGGGGACGATCTCCTCGACCTCGACGATGGTGACCTTGCCGGCCGTGGCCATCATCGGGTTGAAGTTGCGGGCGGTTTTGCGGAAGACCAGATTGCCGCGCTCGTCAGCCTTCCAGGCCTTGATGATCGACAGGTCGGCGACCAAGCCGGTCTCCATGACGTATTTGCGACCGTCGAACTCGCGCACTTCCTTGCCTTCGGCGACCAGGGTGCCGACGCCGGTGGCGGTGAAGAAGGCCGGAATGCCTGCGCCGCCTGCGCGGATGCGCTCGGCCAGGGTGCCCTGCGGGTTGAACTCCAGCTCCAGCTCGCCGGCCAGATACTGGCGCTCGAACTCCTTGTTCTCGCCGACGTAGGACGAGATCATCTTGGCGATCTGGCGGGTGCCCAGCAGCTGGCCCAGGCCGAAACCGTCCACGCCCGCATTGTTCGAAACGACCGTCAGGCCCTTCACCCCGGAATCGCGCAGGCCCGCGATCAGGTTCTCCGGAATGCCGCACAGGCCGAAGCCCCCCGACATGACCATCATCCCGTCGAAGGTCACTCCTTCGAGCGCGGACGTGACGTCAGCGTAGATCTTTCCCATCGGTCTCCCTTTTCACCGTCTGATGAATATTGCGGCGTCGGACCGCTCTTAGTCTGGAAGCGATCTAAGGGGCAAGGGCTGATGGCGACAACTGCGATGCATCCGAAACTGACGTTCGGCCGTATGTCTTTTGACGCACAGCCTGTCGGGAGAGGTCATCATGATCAAATATGTCGCCGCCTATCTGGGCGCGGGCTTGACCTTTGCGGTGATGGACGCGGTGTGGCTGACCACCATGACCGACCGCTTCTATCGCCCGATCATCGGGCCCATGCTGGCGGACAAGCCGGACATGGGGGCGGCGGCGGCCTTTTATCTGATCTCCATTGCGGGGACGGTCTTCCTGGCGATTGCGCCCGCGCTGAAGGATGGAAACTGGTCGCGGGCGGCCATCACCGGGACGGTGCTGGGGTTCGTCTGTTATGCGACCTACGACCTGACCAATCAGGCGACGCTGGCGACGTGGAGCACCAGGCTGACGCTTGTGGACATGGCGTGGGGCACGGTGCTGACGGCTGTTTCGGCGACTGGCGGATACTTCGCCGCACGCTGGGCTGAGGGGCGGTTCGCCTGAGGCGCTGCAGGGGGTGAGAATTTGCACGGGCGCTCACCGCCATCGTCATCGTCCGCAACCCTGGGCTTCCCAGCTTTGCTATTTTCGCGACCATTCCAACGTGCTTAACATCGCGCCTGGGTTGATCTTGTGGGGGCGAGGTTGGGGGACGGGCGGCATGGGCTGCTGTCGGCGAGGGGGCTGACGGAGGCGGCGCTGGTTTACGCCGCGCATGTCTTTCGCCTGATCGCGCCCGTGCTGCTATACCCGGTTCTGACGCGTCGGCTGGGGCTGGAGGGGTTCGGCCATTATGCAGCGGGCCTGTCGCTGGCCCTGATGGTTTCGGCGGTGGTTGAATACGGGTTCGGCCTGTCGGGACCACGCGACATCGCGCAGGCGAAGGTGACTGACTGCGGGCGCGTGGTCGGTCGGGTGTTGGGCGCACGGCTGTGGCTGGCGCCGGTCGGGCTGCTGTTTGGCGGACTGCTGGCCCTGATTAATCCGGTGGTGAGGGGCGATCCGGGCGCAATCGCTGGCGCGCTGGCGCTGGGCGTGGCGCAGGGTTCCAGCGTGCTGTGGTTCTTCCAGGGCGTGCGGAGGCCCGGCGTGGCGGCGACGGCGGAGATGCTGGGGCAGGGGGCGGCCATGGCGGTGATCCTGTGCTGGACCGGCGTGTCGGTCGGCGCGGCGCTGGGGGTGCAGGCGCTGGGGCTGGGCGGCGGAATTGCGGCGGGGGCGGTGCTGATGATCCGCCAGGCACGCCCGGTCTGGCCCACGAGGCGAGAGGTTGTGGTGGTGCTGCGCGGCGATCTGGCCCTGTTCGTCAGCCGGGGGCTGATCGTGGCCTATACGGGGGCGTCGGCCTATGTGGTGGCGGCGCTGGCGGGAGCGGCTCAGGCGGCTCTTTATGGCGTGGCGGACCGTCTGGTGTTGGCGGCGACCTCCTTCCTGCGGCCCTTGGCGGGACTGGTCGGGCCGAGGATCAGCGGCCTGATGCGCGATGATCCCGACGCCGCCTATCGCACCACACGATGGAGTCTGATCCTGACGCCGGGCGTGGCGGGAGCGGGGGTCTTGGTCGTCATCCTGTGCGCGCCGTTGGCGGTCCGTCTGCTGTTCGGCGTCGCCTTCGCCCCGGCGGCGGAGGTGTTGAGGGTGCTGGCGCTGATCCTGCCGTTGGTCGCCGTCAGTCAGGTGCTGGGGCCGCAGTTGATGACGCCGCTGCGAATGGATCGGGCCTTCGCCATAGTGGTCGGGATCGGGTGCGGGGTCACCCTGATCGCCGCCGCCGTGCTGGCGCCGACAACCGGCGCGATGGGCATGGCCTGGGCGCGGGTGATCGGCGAGGCGGCGGTGGTCGCGGCCTGCATCCTCTGCCTGCGGGCGCACTGGACGCATCTGAAGCCTGGGCTGCGGGGGAATGATGCCGCAGCGGTATGACTGGTTGATCGTGGGCGCGGGCTTCACCGGGGCGACGGCGGCGCGGCGTCTGGCGGAGGATTTCGGCCAGACCGTGCTGGTGATCGACCAGCGCAGTCATCTGGGCGGCAACGCCTGGGACCGGCGCGACGAGGGCGGCCATCTGGTCCACGCCTATGGGCCGCACATCTTCCACACCAACAGTGCGCGCATCTTCGCCTTCTTGAGCCGGTTCACCGAGTGGCGACCGTACTTCCACCGCGTGCTGGCCCATGTGGACGGGCGTCTGGTTCCCGTGCCGTTCAATCTGGATTCGATGGCGGCCCTTTTCCCGGCGCGAATGGCCGAGCGGCTGTCGGAGAAGCTGATCCAGCGGTACGGGTTCGGCGCGCGGCCCAGCATCGACACGCTGCGACATGAGGCGGACGACGCCGATCTGAAGTTCCTGGCGGACTATGTCCATGACCGGGTGTTCGTTAACTACACCACAAAACAGTGGGGCGTGGGGCCGGACGCGCTGGACGCCTCGGTCACCGCGCGGGTGCCGGTGGTGGTCAGCCGCGACGACCGCTATTTCGCCGACCGCTATCAGGCCATGCCGCGCGACGGCTATGCGGCCCTGTTCCAGCGGATGGTCGATCATCCGAACATCCATGTGTCGCTGCAGACCGAGCACACGGATGTCGAGGCGGCGCGGTTCGAACGCATGATCTATTGCGGGCCGCTGGATGAGTATTTCGGATCGTCGGCGGGCGCCTTGCCCTACCGAAGCCTGCGTTTCGAGCATCAGGTCGTTGAGGCGGCGGATGGGCGCCCGGTCGGGACGGTCAACTATCCCAACGAGTTCGACTTCACCCGCATCACCGACTTCCGCCATCTGAGCGGCGAACGGGCGGCGACAACCGCGCTGCTGACCGAATATCCGATGGCGCACCAGCCGGGCGTGACGGAGCCCTATTACCCCGTGCCCTCACCAGACAGCCGGGTGCTGGCGGCGACATACAGGCAGATGGCGCAGGCGCTGGCGGGGCGAGTCTGGTTCGCCGGAAGGCTGGCCGATTATCGGTATTACAACATGGATCAGGCGGTCGGGCGGGCGATGAGCCTGGTGGACAAGGAGCTGGCTCCGGCGCTGGAACGGACGGCGGCATGACCGGCGGGATTTGGGCCGTTGTCGTGACGTGGAACCGGCGGCTGCTGCTGGAACAGTGTCTGCAGGCCTTGATGGCGCAGACGCGGGCCTGTGACCGGGTGCTGGTGGTGGACAACGCCAGTGACGACGGAACGGCCGAACGGCTGGCCGCATGGGGCGCCCGGATCACGGTGCTGAGGCTGGATCGGAACACCGGCGGGGCGGGCGGTTTCAGCGCGGGCGTCCGCGCGGCGGTGGAGGGCGGGGCGGACCGGATCTGGCTGATGGACGACGATGTCCTGCCCGATCCGCAGGCATTGGAGCGGTTGTTGGCGGCGGAGCAGGCGTTGGCGGCGCGGGGCGTCGAGGCGGCCTTCGTGTGTTCGACGGTGCGGACGCCGCAGGGAGCCCTGACCAATGTGGCCGAGGTGGATGGGCGGCTGAATGATCTGGGGTATGCGGCCTGGGGCGAGCATCTGGATCTGGGGCTGATGGCGACGCGGCAGGCGACGTTCGTGTCGTTGCTGGCGTCGCGCGATCAGGTGCTGGCGCATGGCCTGCCGCTGGCGCCCATGTTCATCTGGGGCGACGACACGGAATATACGTTGCGGCTGTCGAAGGATCGGCCGGGGTTTGTCGTGGGCGACAGCCGGGCCGTGCATGTGCGGGCGGCGCCGGGGGCGCTGAGCCTTGCGCATGAGACTGAGCCGGGGCGGATCAGGCTGCATCGCCTGCTGACCCGCAATGTGATCCTGACCAAGCGGCGGCACGAGGGGCGAGCGTCGGCGGCGCGCTATGCCGCATCGCGGGTCCGAATGGCGGCGGGGCTGGCTGTGCGGGGGCAATGGCGCAAGGCGGGGGTGCTGTTGGCGGGGGTGATCGACGGCTTGGGCTTCGATCCGGAGGTCGAGTTTTGCGAGGCGCGGTGAGGGTGCTGCGCAAGGGTCGGTTCCGCGCCTTGGCTCCGCCCGTGACGGTGGAGGAACTGTCCAGACTGCACGAGCGGGCGGCGCTGGCGCTGTTGGGATTTGGCGTGACCCTGCCGGTCTTCCTGGCGCCCGGCCATCTCAGTTCGCCGCGTCTGTCGGACCTGGGTCTGGTGTTCGCCTTGCCGATGATCGTGGCGCGATGGCGACGGTTGGGACGGGGGCTGAGGGGGTTCTGTGCGGCGTCCGTCGTGGTCTTGCTGCTGACCCCCATGCTGCAGATGGTGAGGATCGGCCAGACGCCGAATCTGCCCGATGTCGTCTTCTGGTCCCGCTGGATTGCGGCGGCTGTGGCGGCGACGGCGGCGGCCCATGCGGTGGTCGCGGACCGACGACGCAGGCGGTTGTTCTTTCTGGCGATGACGGCGGGCGCGGCCTGTCATCTGGCGACCTATGGGTTGCTGGAGATCATGGGGCGCGGCGGGCTGGAGGCGATCGGGCTGGCGTCGCCGCGCGCAGCCCTGACGACGGCGGCGGCGCAGGTGCGGATCACGACGGTGGCCGAACATCCAAACGCCGCGATGGCCCTTATCGGTCTGGCGGTTCCGGCCTGCCTGGCGGCTTCGGCGACAACGATGGAGCGGCGGTTGCTGGCCTATGTCGGCGCCGGCATGGTGCTGGCGGGCTTTGTCTGCACCCTGTCGCGGGGCGGGACGCTGGCGGCGGCGCTGGCGATGCTGGTCTGGGTTTTGATCCGGGCGAGACGGGCCGACGGGCGAAATCCGTTGGAGTTTTTGATCCTGACCTGTCTGCTGGCGGGCGCCGCTTTGGTCGATCAGGTCATAGGCGGGGTGGTTGATATCGCGCGGTTTGCAGCGCGGTTCGATGCGTCGACCCTGGATGAGAACATCGGCGGGCGGGTTGAGACCTGGGTGCGGGCATTGGGGTTCATCGCCAACCATCCGCTGGGCGTGGGCTGGTCCTCGCCGCAGGAGTTGGGGCCGTTTCGCGGGCTGACGGTCAGCCATAACGGCTATCTGTTCATGGCCAGGACGGTGGGCGTGGTCGCGGCTGCGGCCCTGCTGGCGCTGCATGTCCGCTCGGCGCTGAAGCTGGATGTGTTCGCGCCCCTGGCTGTGTTCGTTCTGGTCATGATGAGCAGCGAGGATCTGACGCAGGGGGCCAGTTTCATTTTCGTCGCCTGTCTGACGGCGGCGCTGGCGTTTCGGCGGCGCGCGCCATGAGGGTGCTGCTGGTCAACACCCTGTATCCGCCGGACAACGAGGGCGGGGCCGAACGCAGCGTGGCGCAGCTGGCGCATGGACTGGCGGTCGCAGGCGTTGATGTGATGGTGCTGGCGCTGAAGGCGGACGGGACGGCCGGCATAGAGCGTAAGGGCGCCGAGACGGTGTGGCGCGCGCCGATGCGGAACCTGTACTGGCCCTATGACGGCGCCGCGCGGTCGGCGGTTTTGCGGCGGGGCTGGCACGCCATAGAGGCGTTCGGGCGGACGATGGACGGCGCAGTGGCCGAGGTGATCCGGCAGGCCCAGCCTGACCTGGTCCATGCCCAGGTGACGACAGGGTTTGGAACCTCTGTGACGCGGGCGGCCAGAAGCGCAGGCCGGCCCGTGGTGCAGACGGTGCGAGACTATTCGCTGATGTGCGCGCGGGCGGCGATGTTCCGACAGGGACGCAGGTGCGGTCGGCGTTGCGATGACTGCGTGCTGCTGACGACAAACAAGAAACGGGCGTCGCAACGCGCGCAGGCTTGGGTCGCCGTCAGCGCCAGTCTGGCCGGGGCGCATGAGGCGCAAGCCTATTTCAAGGGCGTGCCGGGCCGGGTGATCGGCAATGCCGTAACGACGGTGAAGGCGTCGCCCCGTCCGGGGTTCGATCAGGCGCCGGAACTGGTGTTCGGCTTCATCGGGCGGATCGAGCCAGAGAAGGGTGTCGAGATTCTGTTGCAGGCGGCGATGCGGCTGGGCCACGGCTGGCGGCTGAAGATCGCAGGGCGTGGCGCTGCGGCCTATGTCGCGGACCTGAAGCAGCGGTTCGATGAACCGCGCATCGACTGGCTGGGGCAGGTCGAGGCGGAGGGGTTTTACCGATCAGTCGATGTGGTTGTGACGCCTGCCCAGTGGGGTGAACCGTTCGGGCGGACGGCGGCTGAGGCCGTGGCGCAGGGGCGGGGGCTGATCGTCTCACACATCGGCGGCCTGCCGGAAGCGGCGGGGGATGCGCCGTTTGTGATGCAGGTCGACCCTGGCGATGTGGCGGGTCTGGCCGAGGCGATGCAGCGGGCGCTGGATGGACGCGAGGACTGGCGGTTCGGCGCGATGATCAACAGCCGCACGCCGCCGCGGTGGACTGAGGCAGCGGTGATTGAGGCGCATCTGGCCCTCTATCGCGAGGTTCTGACCAGGGCGTCCAGAACGGCGGCGGACGCGTCCCAACTGTAGGCGGCGACGCGTTGGCGGGCGATGGCGCGCCATTGCGGATCGGGGGGAAGCGCCATGCTGGCGCTCATCAGGGCGGCCAGGGCTGCGTCGTCGTGCGGGGCGAAATACAGGGCGGCGCCAGCGCAGACTTCGCGCACGGCGGGAATGTCTGAAGCAAGGACCGGGCATCCCTGTGCGAAGGCCTCCAGCGGGGGAATGCCGAAACCTTCGTACAGGCTGGGGAAGATCAGGGCGCGGGCCTGTCGCAGCAGACCGGCGACGGCGGCGTCGTCCAGCCGACCGGCGAAGATGATGCGGGGATCGTCGGCGTGAAGGCGGCGGAATACCTTGTCGTCCTGGCCCCCGACCAGAACCAGCCGCACGTCCGGATCGGCCAGGCGGTCCAGAGCGCAGGTCATCACCGGAATGTTCTTGTTGGGCGCCAGATTGCCCAGGGCCACGAAGAAGCGATGGCCTTCGAGCCCGAGCCGCGCCGGAGCCTGCAGGTCCGGCGTTAGGCGGGCGAAATGGTCCGCGCCATTGGAGGCCAGGGCGATGGCGTCGGCTGGCGTGCCCAGCACGGCGGACAACTCGGCGCGAGAGAAATGAGAGACTGTCGCCAATCTCGCGCGCCGGGCCAACGCACGACCCAGCAGGCGATGAAGGCGGGCGTATCCGGGGTGGAAATGCTCAGGGTGGCGAAAGACGGCGGCGTCGTGGATCACCACCGTCTGGCGCGGGTGAAGCAGTGGGCCTGCGCCGCCGAGACTGATCAGCGGGCCGCGCCGGGCGGCATGGGCGAGCACAGTCTGTTCCCAGATGTGCCCCGAGCCGGGCAGGCGGCGTATGGGGATGGACATCAGGTCAAACGGAGCGGCGTCGTCGGGCGTCAGAAGCATATAGTCGGCGGCGTTCGGGCGGCGATCCAGGGCGCGCACGATCTCACGCCCATAGCGCTGTACGCCGCTGACTGGTTGGGCCAGGAAGCGCCCGTTCAGATAGACCGTCTCAGGCCCCGGCAAGGTGGCGCACGGTGAAGGCCTTGCGATAGACGGCGATTGTTTCGTCCGCCATCCGCCCGATCGAGAAGGCCTGGACGAAGGCGGGGCTGACGGGCTGTCGCGGGCGGTCGGCCCAGTCGATGATGGCGTCGGCGAACTGTTCCGCAGAGGCGTCGAGGGGCAGGGCCTGGCCCTGGGCGCCGGCCTCAAGAACAGCATTCGCGCCGCCGTAGGCGGTGCTGAGCAGGGGCAGGCCTGACAGGGCCGCCTCCAGCACGACATAGGGCAGGGCCTCGAAACGGCTTGGCGTCACCAGCATGTCCAGCGCGGGCAGCAGGGCGCGGGCGTCATGATCGGTCAGCAGCCGAACCGCGTCGCCGCCCGCCGCGCGCGCCTGATCCAGCAACGGTCCGCCGCCGATCATCAGGCCCCGGATACGGGGATCGCGCCCGGCGGCGATGCGGACGGCGGCGGCGAAGCGCACCGGGTTCTTCTGATCGACGAAGCGGCCGATGAAGCCCGCGACGACCGCATCATCCGGCAGGTTCAGGGTGGCGCGGACGGCCTGGCGGTCGGCTGGGTCAGGCAGATCGACGCCATTGGGTATCATGTAGAGGCGGTTATCGGGAAACTTCCAGCGTCGGGCCGTGGCGGCTTCCTCCGCCGAGACGGTGATCACGGCGTCGCTGGAGGTGCGGGCCAGCAGGCTTTCGATCAGACCGAACAGGCGACGGAATCGTTTTTCGCGGTTCAGGGTGACCAGGGCGTGCGGCGTATAGACCCGCGCGGCGCCGAAGGGGGCGGCGAGGCGCGCCAGAGCGCCTGCCTTCGAGCTGTGGCCATGAATGAGGTCGAACGGCCCGATCTTGAGGATCAGGCTGCGGAGCTTGAGAAAGGCCCCAATGTCCCACAAGCCGCACGCCCGGCGCATCGGCAGGCGGTGGAGGGCATGAAGGGGGAGGGCGGCGACCTCGGCCTCGAAGCGCGGCTCAGCGCGCGTCGGCGAATAGATCAGGGAGACTTCGTGTCCGCGCTGAACCAAGGCCCGGGCCAGGTCGATGACGTGGCGGCCAGAGCCGCCGCCGGAAGGTTCGATGACCAGTAGTACGCGCAAATGACGCCCCCCGACGCACCTCTACAGCATGCAACTGAAAGGAAACGGCGAAGGGCGTCAAGATTGTGTTTAGGCGACGGTCGCCTTGACGATCTTGCCCGGTGCGCGCGGCGGCTCACCCTTGGGCAGGGCGTCGATGTGCTCCATGCCCGACTCGACCTGACCCCAGACGGTGTATTGCTTGTCCAGGAAACGGGCGTCGTCGAAGCAGATGAAGAACTGCGAGTTGGCGCTGTTCGGATCGGAGGTGCGGGCCATCGAGCAGACGCCGCGGACGTGGGGCTCGGCCGAGAATTCCTGCTTCAGGTTCGGCTTCTTGGAGCCCGAGGTGCCGGTGCCGGTGGGGTCGCCGCCCTGGGCCATGAAGCCCGGGATCACGCGGTGGAAGACAACGCCGTCGTAGAAGCCTTCCTTGGCCAGTTCGGTGATGCGTTCGACGTGGCCGGGGGCCAGGTCGGGGCGCAGCTTGATGACCACATCGCGGGCTTCGCCGTCGCCGGTGTCCAGGGTGAAGGTCAGGGTTTCGGCCATTTCGGTCGTCCTTTTGGGGGTTGATTTGAGGCGGGACATAGCCCGCAACGCGTGTCGGGGCTATGTGGGAACGATGAGTGAAGACGAAAAGCCTCAAGAACGCAGACGGATGGTGCGGCCGCCCACGGGTGGGACCGCCGCCGGACGCAGCATGGGCACGAAAATGAAGACGGCCGACACCAAGTCGATGTCGAGCCAGCAGTGGATCAAACGCCAGCTTTCGGACAAGTGGTCAGAGCGGGCGCGGGCGGAGGGCTGGCGTTCGCGCGCGGCCTTCAAGCTGATCGAGATCGACGACCGGTTCCACCTGATCAAGCGCGGTTCACGGGTCATCGACCTGGGCGCGGCGCCGGGCGGTTGGCTGCAGGTCGCGGTCGATCGCGGCGCAGCGGCGGTGGCGGGCGTGGACCTGCTGATGATCGAGCCGGTGCCGGGCGCCACGGTGATCCAGGCTGATTTCACCCATCCGGGCGTGGACCAGCAACTGCTGGACGCCATCGGCGGTCCGCCTGATCTGGTGCTGTCGGACATGGCGCACAACACCGTCGGCCACCGCCAGACGGACCACCTGAAGATCATCGCCCTGATCGAGATCGCGGCTGACTTCGCCATTCGGACCCTGCGTCCGGGCGGAAACTTCGTCTCCAAGAACTTCCAGGGCGGCGACGCGGGCGGGGTTCTGGCGCGGTTGCGCGACGAGTTCGAGACGGTGAAATACGTCAAGCCGGAATCGAGCCGTAAGAACAGCGCCGAAGTCTTCCTGGTGGCGCTGAATAAACGATGACTGAGGCTGTCGTCCGACAGGCGTTTCTGGATCAGGCGGTGATCTGCACCACAGCGGGGGCGCCGTTTACGGGGCGGCTCTGTCGCTTGGTCGGAGAACGTCTGACGGACGAGGGCGAGATCGGGCGGCGGGTGCTGAACTGGCCCGGTGCGCCGTCGCATCAGGACGACGCTCTGCCGTTGAGGCTGATGGGCGGGCTGCATGCGCTGGCGCGGTCGGGCCGGGCGCCGGAGTTGACGACGATCTATCCGCCGCAAGATGCGCCGGATGACGAGACTGTCTGGACTGTCGTGGCGCGGGCGTTGGTCGAACAGGCCGGGTTCCTGTCGCCGTGGCTGGACGGACCGCCGCAGACCAATGAGGTCGGGCGGTCGGCGGCCCTTATGGCGGGTTTGCTGGTGCTGGCGGATCAGTTCCGCCTGCCATTCGCGATTTATGAGATGGGGGCCAGCGCCGGACTGAACACGGTGCTGGATCGGTATTCCTTCAGGCTGGGCCAGACGGAAGCGGGCGTGGCAGGTTCGCCCGTGCGCCTGACGCCCGTGTGGACGGGAGCTTCCCCGCCGCAGACCGAGGTGCGGGTGGTGCGGCGCGCGGCGGTGGATCGCAATCCGCTGGACGTGCGCGACCCGGCGACGCGTGAACGGCTGAGCGCCTATGTCTGGGCCGATCAGCGAGAGCGGCTGGCGCGGCTGGAGGCGGCGTTGCAGCTGGCGGCGGCTGACCCGGCGCCGATCGCGCAGGCCGATGCCGCCGACTGGTTGGAGGCGGCGCTGGCGGTCGAACCTGAGCCGGGCGTGTGCCGGGTGGTGATGCACACCATCGCCTATCAATATTTCCCGCCACAGGCGCAGGCGCGCATCCGTGATCATCTGGCCAAGGTCGGCGCGCGGGCGACGCAGGATGCGCCGCTGGCCTGGCTGAGCTTCGAGGCGGCGTCGGGCAGCGTGGACCGCAGGCCTGCGCTGGACCTGACTGTCTGGCCGGGCGGCGCAACCCGGCGGCTGGCGATCAGCCAGCCGCACGGTGCGGATATCGCGTGGCGGCTTTAGGCCTGGGGCAGGCGCATCAGTAGTCGTCGCCGGTGCGACGGTAGAAGCCGTCGATGTCCGAGCCCAGACCGCAGAAGCGCGAGGCTGCGTCGCTGTCGGTGACGAAAATGCCTTCCGGCCCCACGCGAACCTGAATGATCGGGGGATTGGGGCCGATATTGGCGGCGGTCAGCACGTTCTGATCGCCGTTGAACGGCACGAGACGCGCGGTGATGACATCGTCCGCGTCCTGAGGCCCGACCGCCTGCAGTTCGCAATCGCCGGGCGTCAGGGCGCTGTTGCGAGGCGGCGCGGCGCGGAAGATGACGCGCAGAAGTTCCCCTTCGCTGATCAGGTCCATGCTGGCGCGGGTGGGCTGGGACCGTTCGAACACGGCGATCGGCTCCGCCCGTTTTGCGGCGGCCTTTGGCGTCGGTTGAGCCGGGGCAGGCGCGGGGGCGGCTTCGATGGGGACGGCCGCAGCGGGGGCGTCAACCGGCGCGCTTTCGGCAGGAGACTGGCTGCAGGCGGCTGCGGTCAGCAGGACGAGGGCGGCGATCGACAGGTTGCGCATGAATGGCTCGCTGAATTGAACAGTTGTCAGTTTTCAGGCCTCTTTCGCCAGTCGTCAAGGGGCACGCCATAGGACGATCAGGCGGCGGCCGCCTGTTCGCGGGCGCGGCGGGCCTCGATGCGGGTCCAGATCCGGTCGTGCAGGGTGAAGAAGACGGTCTGCACCAAGGGCTCGATCATGCCGATGGCCAGGGCCGTGGTGATGTCGCGCGTCAGGGCGAAGGCCACCGTCACCGCGACGGCGAAATGCATGACGCCATAGGTGACGGTCTTCAGCGCCACCTGTTTGAGCGAGCGGGGCAGGGCGTGGCTGTGACCGCGATGGGCGTCATGGGACCGCTGCTGCTCCGCGGGCGACATGACGTCGAGGCGGGCGGTGAAGGCCTCGGTCGCCTCTTCGATGCCGGAGGCCAGTCGGCGGCGCTCGACCCGGTGCCAGACCCGGTCGTGGATCGAATAGGCGATGGTCTGGAAGATCGGCTCAACCACGCCGACCGCCAGGGCCAGGCGCCAGTCGCGGGTGATGGCGAAGGCCACCAGGATCGCCACGACCAGATGCATGACGCCGTAGCTGGCGATCTTCAGAGCCAGTTTGCGCGCGGTGTTGAGGATGACGCCGACCATGGCGTTAGAATGGTGGTCCTGCGAATGAGTTGCAAACCGGATTTTTCTATCCGCGCCATAGGCTGAGGTTTGGCGGCGGAAACAGGCACGACCATGCCGACGCCCGCGCGGTTTCAGCAATCTGTCGCCAAGCGTGATCGCGAAAGGTGGAAGATGTGGCCCGCCAGCCCTTGCGGTCGCCCCCCGCAGACCGTTATACGCGGCCCGCAAAACGGAGACTCCCCCATGGAGATACGCGAAGGACTCACCTTCGACGATGTTTTGCTCGAACCCGGTCCGTCCGAGTTCATGCCAGCCGAAGTCGATGTCTCGACCCAGCTGACGCGCGACATCAAACTGAACATCCCACTGCTGTCGTCCGCCATGGACACGGTGACGGAAAGCCGCCTGGCCATCGCCATGGCCCAGTCCGGCGGCCTGGGCGTTCTGCACCGCAACATGACCATCGAGGAGCAGGCCGATCAGGTCCGCGCCGTCAAACGCTATGAAAGCGGGATGGTGGTCAATCCGGTTACGGTCGGGCCCAAGACCACCCTGGGCGAGGTCCGCCAGATCGTCGCCGCCAAGAAGATCACCGGCTTCCCCGTCGTCGATCCCGACACCGGCAAACTGGTCGGCATGCTGACCCACCGCGACATGCGGTTTGAGAACGACCTGAACGTCACGGCGGCCTCGCTGATGACGACGGGCGACCTGATCACTGTGCGCGAAGGCGCCAGCCGTGAAGAGGCGCGCGAACTGCTGCGCACCCGCAAGATCGAACGCGTCATCGTGGTCGACGAGGACTACCGCGCGGTCGGCCTGATCACCATGAAGGACATCGAGAAGGCCCAGGCCTTCCCGAACGCCGCCAAGGACGAGCAGGGCCGCCTGCTGGTCGGCGCCGCATCGACCGTCGGCGACGCCGGGTTCGAGCGCGCCATGGCCCTGGCCGAAGCGGGCGCGGACGTGGTGGTGATCGACACCGCCCACGGACACTCCGCCTCGGTGGCGGCGGTGGTCGAGCGCATCAAGCGCGAAAGCAACCGCATCCAGATCATCGCCGGCAATGTGGCCACCTATGACGCGACGCGCGCCCTGATCGACGCGGGCGCCGATGCGGTGAAGGTGGGCATCGGTCCGGGCAGCATCTGCACCACCCGCATCGTCGCGGGCGTGGGCGTGCCGCAGCTGACCGCCGTGATGGACGCCGCCCGCGCGGCCCGCGACAGCGGTGCGCCGGTCATCGCCGACGGCGGCATCAAATACTCGGGCGATCTGGCCAAGGCCATCGCAGCGGGTGCCTCGGTGGCCATGATGGGTTCGATGTTCGCCGGAACCGACGAAAGCCCCGGCGAGGTCTTCCTGTACCAGGGCCGGTCCTACAAGTCGTATCGCGGCATGGGTTCGGTCGGCGCCATGGCGCGCGGATCTGCAGACCGCTACTTCCAGAAGGAAGTCTCGTCCGAGAAGCTGGTGCCGGAAGGCATCGAGGGCCAGACCGCCTACAAGGGACCGATCGCGCCGGTGCTGCACCAGTTGGTCGGGGGGCTGCGCGCCTCGATGGGCTATGTCGGCGGCGCCAACATCCTCGACTTCCAGAACCGGGCGCGCTTCGTGCGCATCACCGGCGCGGGCCTGCGGGAAAGCCACGTCCACGACGTGATGATCACGCGTGAGGCGCCGAACTACAGACAGGGATAAGGCCATGACGACCGAACTGACCTATCTGACTCTGACGCTGCTTCTGGCGCTGGTTCAGGTGATGCTGCCCGCAGCGGCGCGGACGGTCGAGTTTGGTTCGAAATGGAATGCGGGCGCACGAGATACGACGCCGGAGGCGAGGAAACCGCTGACGGGTCGCCTCGAGCGCGCGCAGGCCAACCTGTATGAAACCCTGCCGCTGTTCATCGGCGCAGTGCTGATCGCCCATGTGGCCGGAGCGCACGGCGTTCTGACCGCGTGGGGGACGGCCCTCTATTTCTGGGCGCGCGTCGTCTATGTGCCGCTCTACGCCCTTGGCGTGCCCTATGTCCGGTCGCTGGTCTGGCTGGTCTCGCTTGCGGGACTGGTGATGGTCATTGCGGCCCTGTTCGTCTGAAAGATCTGAGTGACCCCAGCCGCCCGTCTCGCCGCCGCCGCCTCCATCCTGGACTCCATCGCCCAGGGTCGCCAACCGGCTGAAGCCGTCCTGAAAGCCTGGGGCGGCGCAAACCGCTACGCCGGGTCCAAGGACCGGCGCGCCATCGCCGACCGCGTTTACAAAGTGCTGCGCGCGCGCGGCCGCCTGTCATGGATCATGGGTGGACGCGAGGATGGCCGCGCCCTGGTCATCGGTTCGCTGCACGCCATCGACGGCCTGCCGCTGGAGGAGATCGAAGTCCTGCACGCAGGCGACGGCTATGGCCCGCGTCCGCTGTCGAAACAGGAGCGCAGCCGCATCACGGCAGGGCAGGGCGAACTGCCCGGCTGGGTCGCCGCCGGTCTGCCCGAGTTCGTGGTCGAGGATTTCAAGGCCACCTTCGGCGAGCGCTGGGCCGACGAAGCCCACGCCCTGATGGCGCCGCGCGCGCCCATCGACCTGCGCGTCAACGGCGCGGTCGCCACGGTGGAGGAGGTCGAGGTCGAACTGCGCGAGGCCGGTCTGGACGTTTCGCGGACGCCCTGGTCCGAATGGGGCCTGCGCGTGCCGTCCGAGCCGCCGCCCAACATCCAGGCGCTGGAAGGTTTCAAGGCCGGCAAGTTCGAGATTCAGGACGAAGGCAGTCAGGTCGTCTGCTGGCTGGCGGGCGCTGAACCCGGCACGACGGTGGTGGACTACTGCGCGGGCGGCGGCGGCAAGACCCTGGGTCTGGCCCAGGCCATGGGCGCGCAAGGCAAGCTGGTCGCGTCTGACGTGGTGAACAAGCGTCTGGAGAACATCCGCCCCCGTCTGCAACGCGCAGGCGTCGAGGCGGATCTGGTTTTGATCGGTCAGAACGGCGGCGGTCTGGAGGACCTGAACGGTCAGGCCGATCTGGTCTTCGTCGATGCGCCCTGCTCGGGCTCCGGCACCTGGCGTCGCCGCCCCGAGGACGCCTGGCGTCTGACGGCGGAAGAGGTTGAGAAGCTGCACGGCCTGCAGGTCCGCATCCTGGGTCAGGCCGCCAAGCTGGTGAAGCCGGGCGGGCGTCTGGTCTATGTCACCTGCTCGATGCTGGCGCGTGAGAACGAGGCCAGCGTGGACGCGTTCGAGGCCGCCAACAGCGATTTCCGGCCTGTCGCCGTCGCTGAGCTTCTGTCGGCGGGGCAACTGACCGACGCGGCGCGGGCCAGGTTCAACGAACTGACCGACGGCGCGCGTCTGCGGCTGTCGCCCCTTTCGGCTGACACCGACGGCTTCTTCGCCGCCGTTTACGAGCGCACGGCGTGAGTGCTGGGCGCCAGGAGCGATACGGCGACGTCTCGGTCCTGTGCGTCATGGCGGCCCCGGCTGAGTACGGCGAAGACCTGCGCGCCCGCATCCAGCCCCTGATGACTGGCATCGGTCCGGTCGAGGGAGCGGTGGTGCTGAGCGCCGCCCTGGCGCGGCTGGAGGCGGTGGGGGACCTGCCGGACCTGATCGTGTCGCTGGGGTCGTGTGGATCGCGGGTGCTGGAGCACGCCGTGGTCTATCAGGCCTCCTCCGTGGCCTATCGCGACATGGACGCCAGCCCGTTGGGCTTTCCCAAGGGGGTGACGCCGCTGCTGAACCAGCCTGCGGTCCTGCCACTGCCGTGCCCCATTCCCGGCGTGCCGGTCGCGCGCCTGTCGACCGGCGGGAACGTCGTGTCCGGCGCCGCCTATGACGCCATCGACGCCGAGATGGTGGACATGGAGACCTGGGCCCTGGTCCGCGCCGCCCAGACGTTCGGCGTGCCTCTGATCGCCCTTCGCGGCGTGTCGGACGGTCGCGCCGAGCTGAAGGCTCTGGAGGACTGGACCTCCACCCTGCATCACGTCGATCAGAATCTGGCCATCACGTTGGACCGGCTGATCGAAGTGCTTGAGGCCGACGGCCTCGCCGCCCTTGAACTTTCGGCCTTACCCGGCCAAGACCCCGCGCAACTTCCCGCCCCGGATTCGATCACGTCATGACCGCACCCAAAGACCACCAAAAGGTCCTCATCGTCGATTTCGGCAGCCAGGTGACTCAGCTGATCGCGCGTCGCCTGCGCGAGGCCAGCGTCTATTGCGAAATCCATCCGTTCCAGAAGGCCGAGGCCGCGCTGGCGGCCATGAACCCGGCAGCCATCATCCTGTCCGGCGGCCCCGAAAGCGTCCACGAGGAAGGCAGCCCCCGCGCGCCCCAGTCCGTGTTCGAGGCGGGCGTGCCGGTGCTGGGCATCTGCTACGGCGAGATGACCATGTGCGAACAACTGGGCGGAAAGGTCGAAGGCGGCCACACCCGCGAGTTCGGTCGCGCCGAGATCACGGTCCAGAAGGCCTCGCCCCTGCTGGCGGACCTGGCCCCGGTCGGCGAAGAGGAAACCGTCTGGATGAGCCACGGCGACAAGATCGTCGCCATTCCCGAAGGCTTCGACGTCGTCGCCTCGTCGCAGGGTTCGCCCTATGCGGTGATCGCCGATGAGGCCCGTCGTTTCTATGGCGTGCAGTTTCACCCCGAGGTGATGCACACCCCGCGCGGCCATCAGATGCTGAAGAACTTCACCCACGGCATCGCCGGGCTGAAGGGCGACTGGACCATGGCGGCCTATCGCGACGAAAAGATCGCCCAGATTCGCGAACAGGTCGGCGACGCCAAGGTGATCTGCGGTCTGTCGGGCGGCGTGGATTCGTCGGTCGCCGCCGTGCTGATCCATGAGGCCATCGGCGACCAGCTGACCTGCGTCTTCGTCGACACCGGCCTGCTGCGTAAAGACGAGGCCAAACAGGTCACCACCCTGTTCCGCGAGCACTACAACATCCCCCTGATCCACGTGGATGCGTCGAAGGAATTCCTCGGCGAACTGGCCGGTCAGTCGGACCCCGAGACCAAGCGCAAGACCATCGGCCGCGTCTTCATCGAGATCTTCGATCGTGAGTCCGCCAAGATCGACGGCGCCGAGTTCCTGGCCCAGGGCACCCTGTATCCCGACGTGATCGAGAGCGTGTCCTCGTCCAGCGGCAAGGCCCATGTCATCAAGAGCCACCACAATGTCGGCGGCCTGCCGGACTATATGAAGCTGAAGCTGGTCGAGCCGCTGCGCGAGCTGTTCAAGGACGAGGTCCGCGCCCTGGGCCGTGAACTGGGCCTGACCGACGCCTTCGTGGGCCGCCACCCGTTCCCCGGACCGGGTCTGGCCATCCGCATTCCCGGCGAGATCACCCCCGACGCCGTCGCCACGCTGCAAGACGCCGACGCCATCTATCTGGAGGAAATCCGCAAGGCCGGCCTCTATGACGACATCTGGCAAGCCTTCGCCGTCCTGCTGCCGGTCAAGACCGTCGGCGTCATGGGCGACGCTCGCACCTACGAAAAAGTCCTGGCCCTGCGCGCCGTCACCTCAACCGACGGCATGACCGCCGACTTCTACCAGTTCCCCTGGGACGTCCTGGCCAAAACCGCCACCCGCATCATTAACGAAGTCCGCGGCGTGAACCGCGTCGTCTATGACGTTACGTCCAAGCCGCCGGGCACGATCGAGTGGGAATGATTCAGGGCTTTCGGCATCTTTCGACGCCACTTCCGAATCTACCATTAAATCATTGACTTACAAGATAAATGTCTTCGCTGCCTCTCGGTACCTATCGAGGGGCAGCGAACGCAATTGTCGGCTTGCCAGACGGTCATGCGCCCATTGCCTTCGATGGCTTCGATTCATACCGTCATAGGGCTGAGGGTGTCCTGACGGTCTTTTTCGCGATCCAAGCTATGGATTTGGTTGAAGAAAAAGCTGCCCAGAGACCCCGAAAGCGCCTGACGGTCTTTTGGAGTGAAAATGGCATGCTAACCGACACTGAACTACGAAATACGCGAGGAAAATCAAAACAGTACAAAAAGACCGACAGGGACGGTTTGTACGTGCTCGTAACACCGTCAGGAGGCATCGCTTTCAAGTACGACTACCGCTTCAACGGGCGGCGCGAGACGGTCACCTTCGGCACCTACGGACCGGCGGGTCTGTCACTCGCTAAGGCGCGCGAGAAGCTGATCGACGCCAAGCGCCAGATCGCTGAGGGCGTATCGCCGGCGCTGGACAAGCAGCGCGTGAAGCGCCGGCTAAAGGAGGCGCAGAGCTTTGAGCAGGTGGCCAACCGGTGGATGGATCACGCCCCGATGGCGGACAGCACCCGTCAGATGCGCAGGTCCATTTTTGTTCGGGAGGTCTTGCCCCAATGGCGGAACAGGCTCCTGAATGAAATCACGCCTAATGACCTGCGCGCGCACTGTCTGTCGATCGTGGAGCGCGGTGCGCCGGCGACGGCCATTCACGTCCGAGACATCGTCAAACAGATCTACGGCTACGCGATCCTGCATGGCGAGAAGATCGCCAATCCCGCCGATGACGTCGGGCCGTCGTCGATCGCTACTTTCCGACCCCGCGACCGCGCTCTGTCGCCGTCGGAGGTCCGCATCATGCTTGGCCTCTTGGGGGATGTGGCCACGCTGCCGACGATCCGCCTTGGCCTGAAGTTCATCCTGCTCAGCATGGTTCGTAAGAGCGAGCTCCAGGACGGCGTCTGGGACGAGGTCGATTTCGAGAATGCGGTCTGGTCGATCCCCAAGGAGCGGATGAAGCGCTCGCGACCGCACAACGTCTACCTCTCGACCCAGATGCTGGACATCCTGATCGCGCTCAAGACCTGCGCCGGAAACTCCCACTACATCCTGCCGTCCCGCTATGACGCCGACGCGCCCATGTCTCGCGCCACCTTTAACCGCGTGACCACGGCGATCGCCGAGCGAGCCGAGAAGAACGGATTGCCATTGGAGCCCTTCACCGTCCACGACTTGCGTCGCACGGGTTCGACCCTTCTTCATGAGATGGGCTTCAACTCCGACTGGATCGAGAAATGTCTCGCCCACGAGGAGCGGTCTTCGCGGGGCGTTTACAACAAGGCGGAGTTCGAGAACCAAAGGCGACACATGGCCCAACAGTGGTCGGACGCCGTCGACGCCTGGGAGGCGGGGAGGCCGTTCACGCCGGTCCTCACGGTTCCAGAAACGAGCGGCCCTCGCTTCGATCCGAGGATTTGACGGGGCGGCTGATGCGTTTGCGAACATCCGGCGGCGCGGCCCGTGCGATCGGCTTGGCCCTGCGCAGGGCCAACCAAGCCTCCACTTCTCCCAAGTCCCAGACCACGCAGCGAGGCGATAGCAGGAACCGCCTGGGGAACTGACCCCGCTGTTCCATCTCCCAAATCGTGCTGTCAGCCAGCGGGATGATCTGGCGGAGTTGGTTCTTCTTGATCGTGCGCTTCAGCAGCGGTTCGTTCGCCTGGGCCATCGGAAAAACTCCCTTGGATACGACTCAAGGGAATCCGAAAGCTGGCGACGACGAAATCCGCATCCTTGCCTAGGGAGCTTCGCAACCGTGAGCCTACGGATTGAGAACTAGTTTGGCTGGAAGGATCGTCCGAGGTCGCCCATAAGGACCCAGCCGGCATTGGTCGGGCGATATCCGCCCTTGGTGGTGGCTTCCGCCAGGCCCAGGACGGCCAACTCCCGTCCCCTGTTCACGGAACCGCGTCGCGCGGGTTCAACAAGATCGAGCAGGGCTTCAATACGTTCGGCGTCGTTCATGTGGCTTGTATGGCTGCCCTATCCGTCATGGCAAAGTCGGAATACGCAGACCGACGGACGAACTTGGCGCTGCCCCTCCCGACGGGTTATAGCAAAGGTTCAGTAACGGAGAGCTGCGTGTCGGACTCAAGCAATGACGGCCTTCTGGCGATGACCGTCGGCATCGTCGGCACCTATGTCGCGGCGAACCGCATCGATCCGGGTGCACTGCCGACCCTGATCCAGACTGTGCATGGAAGCCTCCACGATTTGAACGCGCCTCTTGAAGCCGGACAGGCGGAGCAGCCGGAGAGACTGACTGCTGCGCAGATCCGCAAGCTCGTGACGCCGGCCGGGATCATCAGCCTGATCACCCAAAAGCCATTTAAGTCGATGAAACGCCACATCACGACCCACGGCTATACGCCCGAGAGCTACCGCATTCACTTCGGTCTGCCGACAGACTTCCCGATGGTTCATCCAGACTATGCCGCAGCGCGGTCGGCCCTGGCCAAGTCGATGGGCCTGGGGCAGGGCGGCCGTCAGAAGAAGAAGGCGGCCCCGGTGGCCAAACGCGCGCGCAAGCCGAAGGCCTGAGGCGACATCATCCTGACGTGGGTAGGCTCAGTTGAGCGCCGAGCAGGGTATGTCCGGCTGCGGGAAATCGATGAGGCTCTCGACCATCGCGTCAATCTCAGCATGCAGTTCGGTGACGTCGTGGTTCGGGAAGCGATCGGTCGCCGCCTCGCGCCAAGCCGCTTTTAGCACCTCGCGGCATTCGTCGGGGTTGAGGTCGTTGAGGTAGATCAGCCCTCGCGCGGCCAGCAGGCGCTTGGCGACGATACCCGCGCGAACGGCGAGATCAGCCATGATCTCTTCCTCATCCCTGGTGTTCGGCTTCTTGGGCACCTGAGCTTCCCGTGGCGGCCAGTTGGCCAGCTTGCTGCGCCTGTTATCTCACATCCGATCTTGTACCCCGACAAGTCCCGGTTGAAGTTCTGCGGGCTGCAATAGCAATCCGCAAGCGGATGCAAGCTGAGTTCGTGCATGGATTTTGAATCAAAATCGTTTCCATGTTTCGTTATGGCTTCCCGTCTAGGTCGCGAAGGAATGGATGATGTCCGCGCTCAGTGATGTGAAAAAACGGCTTCGACCTGGCCAGGTCTATCGGCGCCAGGATTTCGAGAGATGGTCCAATGCCGTAGATCGGCACCTCCGCCAGCTCCAGGACGAAGGGCGGCTGGAAAAGGTGTCCGGCGGCCTCTACCTGGCGCCGCGCGAGACCCGATTTGGCAAGGCTCCGGCCAAACCTGAGAAGCTGGTCGAGAGGTTCCTGAAGGATGATCGGTTCCTCCTGGTTTCTCCCAGCGCCTACAATGGTCTCGGCGTTGGCACGACCCAGCTCTACAACGAGTCTGTCGTCTACAACCTCAAGCGTCACGGACGCTTTGATCTTGGTGGCCAGACTTACGACTTTCGGAAGAAACCTTCTGTTCCCCGGCGGTTGACGCAAGAGGTGCTACTCGTCGACCTGCTTCAAAATCTCGATCGCCTTGGTGAGCCCAGACTGGAAATACTCCCGCGCGCTTTGGCGCGTGCCCGTCAAATGAACCCTGCACGACTGTTGAAGGCTGCAAGGGATTTCGGCTCCGTGCGGTCAGAGAGATTGCTCAGACAAGCTTTGGAGACAGCCTGAGTGGCAAAGACCTGGAGTGGCGGCCCACAGCGATGAGGATCGCCGTTCAATCATGCTTCCAGGGAGGAGGGGGCGGGCCAGGAACTTCTGTGTAGAAGCCCGGCGTTTCACCGCCAACCGCTACCGACGCACTGGGCGCCCCCTGGCTCTGGATTGGCGCCTATCGTCCCGGAGCCCGCCGCCGGTGATCCTATCGCAGTGGCGCGACCGGGTTCAATGCCCACGCTCGCGATACTAGATCCGTTAGCTGGTGAGGCGGCCTCCGATGCACAGACGCACATCGCCGAACATTTCATCGACCAGCTCGTCCATCGCTCCCTCATCAAACCAATAGGCCTCGTCAGGATGTCGTGGCCCATCATCTTCCGGTGCTGGCGCCACGGCGTCGGCATGGAACTCAAGCGCGTGAAGACGCGAAGGTGACACGGGATCGAGCTTGTCGATGTCGTCTCGCGCCGCGGTCAGCCACGCCTTCATGGCCGGGGTCGGCGGGTCGAAGCAACGTTCAAGAACGTCCAGAAATGCGCGCAGCCGTGCCGCTTCCTCCCACTGAGCAGCCAAGGTTCGGACCACCACTGGCCGTCGTTTCCGCTCCTGTTCCTTGAACACGCGATGCGCTGTCTGTCGTCGGGCTATCTCCGCTTCGCGCTGGTAAGCCTCGTACCTGGCGTCGTGAGACGCTTTTTCCCGGGCCAGGCGTTCAAAATGCAGGATGAGACGGCTGGCTTGTGTCTCCAGAAGCTTGCCGGGTCTGTCCGTCCAGCGGCGCTTTCCGCCCCAACCTTCCATCTGGATGATGAGGGTCAGAAGGCCGGATGGCTCCCACGCCTGCCGCCATTGAACGGCGTCCTTGCGGTAGCCCGGGTCCTTACGGGTCAAGCGCTCCCGTACGGCGCGACCGGCCTCGTAGATTTCAAGAGTGAAGGCATGGCCGTCGACGTGCAGGGAGCCGGGTTCGGCGTGATGACCCCGTGCTTCCGCCTCTCTGTAGAAGGCGCTCTCGATTTGAAGGGCGCGCCGGTCAAGCGGGTCCATCTTCTCCCAATCGCCGGAAGACAGACGGCCCATTGAAAGCGGATGTAACTCTTCCACCGGAGAGACGCGCGGCTTGTTCCTGCTGGGGGGCATGAGCATTCCTCATCGTGCCAGGTGACGTGTCTCGCGGCGTGCTAGCGCCCTGACCCGTTCACGAGGGCTGGACTCTAAGTCAGTGCCCAACGGCTGGCCTAGAGGATGTCGACAACCTTCACGGAAATGGCCGGCAGGACCGCGATGTTCAGATGGTAGCGCGTGGATTTGTTCTCGCCTGTCCTCCGCACCGCTCCCATGCCAACGAGGGCTGCCAGGTCGCGAGTCGCCGTTGCAGGCGGAGCGGTGGTGATTTTCATGTAGTTGGCCGCGCTCATCCCGCCCAGGAAGCCGTCCGGCCCTGCCGCGAAGAGACGCAACAAGGCCCTCTCCTGACGCTCATTCAGTTGGCTGCCAATCCGATCCAGCAGGCGCGCCTTCTCCAGCACGAACTCGACCTGTCGCAAGGTGTGCTGTTGGGCCTCGATGGCCTTGGCCGCGAACCACAGCAGCCAATCGGTGATTTCCAACTCGCGATGCGCGCGCTCGAGTTCCGCGTAATAGGCTTTCCGATGCTTCAACAGGGTGCTGGCCATGCCTGTAATCGCAGGGGCGCTCAGGCTCTGGGCCAGTATCTTCTCGCTGACGGCCCTGCCGACGCGGCCATTGCCGTCCTCGAACGGGTGGATGCTTTCAAACCATAGATGCGCCAAACCCGCGCGGGTGACGGCTGGCAAGGCTGCGTCGCCGGCGGGTCCGCTTCGCTCCATCCATTGCCAGAACCGCGCCATCTCATTTGCGACTTCGTCGGAAGGCGGAGCCTCGAAATGCACCTTTGGCGCATGCAGGGGGCCGGAAACGATCTGCATTGGATCGACGTGGGTCCGGTAACGGCCGATGTCCTTCAGATCGGTTCGGCCGTTGGCGATGAGCCGGTGCCAGTGGAAGAGAACGCCTTCGGTCAGGGGTGCGGCGGACCGCTCGTAGAGATCGACCATCATCTCGGCGATCCCTGCCTCCGCGGGCGAGGCCCGGCGATGGTCGGTCTGAAGGCCAAGATGTCGGCGGATGGACGATTGGACGCTGTCCCGGTCCAGCGGCTCGCCTTCGATCGCTGAGGTATCCACGGCTTCGTGGCTCATGAGTTCGATGGTGAGGCTGTTGCGTTCTTCGACGCTCAGGTGTTTGGAGGCGCCGATCACTACGCCCGCGCCCTCGGCAAAGAGGGCTTCCGCGCGCGTGAGCCTGTGCCGATCCCAGCTAAATTCCGGCCAGGCGTCCTGTTGCCAATTCCACATCATGATCGATATCTACGAGATTTATCGATCAAATAGTAGGAAATTGTGATCGATAAATGTGCAGCCTATCGATCATTCGGGTCCTACGACCTCAGCGAAGAATTCCACGGGCGTTCGGGAATGGGGTCGGCGGCTCCGCCCCGACGCCGCCGGCGCCAGCTTTCGGAAGCATCCCCAGGTTTGAGGGGATCCGATTGAGGGGCCTCGCAATCTCGGAGCGTCTCTTCATCCGCCGCCATTCCGTGCGGTCGTCGATGGAGCCCCTATGTCTGCCTGCGCGTCGCCTGACCTGTCCAACCCGTCCGCCCGTAAACGGGGACGTCCGCCCTTGCCGGTGGTTCTTCATCCCGACCCGCAGTGGCCGGATGACGACGATCCCGAGGACTTTCATGAGGCCCTGGCTGGTCAGATGAAACGCCACGGCGACACGGCTCACAGTCTGCATCGAGCGGTCAAATCTCAGGACGGGCTCACGGATCGCAAGACCCTGTCGGAATGGCGGCGCGGCATGAAGTCGCCGCAGACCCCGGCCAGCCTCAAGGTGATCGATCTGATCGAGTTCCGTTATCGGCTGGAGCCGGGTCGGCTACGTGGCAAACTCAAACCCCATCGCGCGACAAAGGGCCAGGCGCCGACCGGCGTCGGCACGGCCGAGGCGCGTCGACTGGCCTGGCATCTGCCGGACGATTTTCGACAGCGATCGGCCAAGGAGCAAGCCGAAATCCTCGCCTGGGTCCGCAAGCGGATTCTGACAGGCGGCACGGCCTACAGTCTCTATCACTCCAAGGCTGCGCGCCACCGGTTCGCCTTCCGCTTCGACGAAGCCAGCGTGCCGACAAGGGAGGGACGCCAGACGGGATCGGCGAATCTGGCCGCGCCTCCACAGTTGCAGGCCGAGATGCGGTCGCTCATCCAGTTCAAATCCGCGACCCTTACAGACCTGGGCTTTCAGCGTTCGGGGGTCTGGGGACCGGAGACGGCCGCCCAGCGGGGCGAGCATCTCGCCTTGTTGTTCGGAGCCTTGGCCGCCAGTTCGGACGGCGAGGTGAAAGGGGCGGGGGCCGTGCCTGAAGATCTGTCGCTTGCCCTGTTGGTCTGCCCGCCGGTCTGGGACTGGTACATCCAGTGGCGTGAGCAGAGGCGAGGCTTCTTCACCGGCTGGGAGTCGGAGATGCTCCTGCTCGCGGCGGCCCTGACCCGGGTGGAGTTCGGTTGGCTGCGCCAATGCCCGTGGCTGGCCGAACGGCTCCGGCCGATCCCCGGGGTGCTGACGCAAGCCGATATCGAAACCGTCCAGGCCGACTGGGACGTGGCCTGCGAACGGATGAACCGGCATGCGTTGTCCCGGGCGCGAGAGGTGCAGCGCGTCGCGCGTGTCCACCGCGATCCGTTCGAGCCGCTGCTTCCCATTCTCGAGGCCGCGAGCCCGGTGGGCGAATATCTCAAGATCGCCGAGGAGGTGCTGCGGTACATGCCGGATGCCCGTCGCCATCCTCGCGCGGCGGCCGAGACGGTGCGCGGGTTCCTCATGCTGCGGTTAGGGCTCCACCTCGGTGTCCGGCAAAAGAACCTTCGACAGATGCTCGTCTGTCCAAAGGGCAAGACCCCGAGGCGCGAACGCGAACTGGAGCAGTTGAAGCGTGGCGAACTGCGGTGGAGCGACCGCGACGGCGGGTGGGAGGTCTTCATACCCTGCGCGGCGTTCAAGAACGCCGGCTCCGCCTACTTTTCCAAGAAGCCCTTCCGGCTCGTACTGCCCGATCTCGGCGGTCTCTACGCCATGATCGACGCCTATCTTGAACGGCACCGGGCCCTGCTGCTGGCGAACGCGAACGATCCGGGGACCTTCTTCATCAAGACGGTCAAGGCCAAGAGTCGGGACGCGGCCTACAACCAGACGACCTTCTACGAGGCGTGGCGGCTGATGATTCAGCGATACGGCATCCGCAATCCCTGGACCGGCCGCGGGGCGATCGAGGGTCTGTTGCCGCACGGGCCACACAGCGTTCGCGACGTTCTGGCGACCCACGTCCTGAAGGTCACCGGATCCTACGAGCAGGCGAGCTATGCGATCCAGGACACGCCCAAGACGGTCGCAGACCACTACGGGCGCTTCCTGCCACAGGACAAGGCGGCTTTGGCGGCCAAGGTTCTCAACGAGGTCTGGAATGTCGCCGCCTGACTTTGCGACGGCAGCAACGTGAAGCGCTAGGGGCTCTGCCCCCGCGCAGGCCAGGGTGAAGCGGCTTCGCCGCCGGACCGGCCGGTCTCCCCGACCTTCCGCGCCGGCGAGGGTCGTCATGACTGGAATGGGCGTCAGGCTTGTGCAGGCCGGGCGATCCCCTCCGGCCGGTCCGCCCTGGCCTTTGCTACCCCGCTCTCGCCGAGGGGCAGGGTTTCAGGCGCGCAGTTCGCGTGCCTGCAACCCATGCCCAAAGGAGGCAGAGACATGACTGCTCAATCCATCGAAACGACAGCGACGGTCGCCGCGAGCGCGGCGCCCCTTGATATGTCCCGTGTGGCGGACAACGAACTTGTGCACGGCGCCGAGATCATCGTGCCGCTGAACAAGCTCAAGGCCTCGCCGAAGAACGCGAGGAAGACGCCGCATGCGACGGCGACCATCGAGGCCTTCGCGGCCTCGATCAAGGCCAAGGGGGTCTTGCAACCGCCTGTGGTCGAGATCGAGCGGAAGGAAGACGGGACCGCGACCGGCAACTATCTCGTCACCATCGGCGAAGGGCGTCGGCAGGGGCTTCGGCTGCTGGCCAAGCGCAAGCAGATCAAGAAGACGCATCCGGTGCGCGTCATCCTCGACACCGAGAACGATGCCCACGAGATCAGCCTTGACGAGAATATGACCCGGGAGGCCATGCACCCCGCCGACCAGTTCGAGGCCTTCCAGCGGCTGGCCGTCGAAAAGGGCTACGGCCCCGAGGAGATCGGCGCCCGGTTCGGAGTGTCGGCCCATGTGGTGCGCCAGCGTCTGCGGCTGGCGTCGGTGGCGCCCGAGTTGATCGAGACCTATCGGGCGGGTGGACTGACCATGGACCAGTTGATGGGCTTCGCCGTCAGCGAGGACCACGACCGCCAGCGTCAGGTGTTCGACCGCATCGCCCAGAACACGCCGGGCTACGCCGTCCGGCGCTACATGACCGAGGCCAAGGTCGAACTCGACGAGCGGCGCGCCCGGTTCGTCGGAGTAGAGGCCTATGAGGCGGCGGGCGGCGTGGTGCTGCGCGACCTCTTCACCGAGGACGGCGCGGGCTGGCTGGACGATATCGGTCTTCTGGACCGGCTGGTTCAGGACAAGCTGGACGGGCTGGCCGAGGAGGCCCGCGAGCGGGAGGGCTGGAAATGGGCCTCAGCCCATTTCGACTTCCCTTATGGCGAGACCTACAGCCGGGTCTATGCGCGAGCCGTCGAGCGTTCGGAGGAGGCGGCGAACGCCATCATCGCCTTGTCGGAAGAGTACGACCAACTGGTCGTCGAGATCGAGGACGCCGAGGAGCCCTCGCCCGAGCGGGACGCCCGGCTGGAGGAGATCGACGCGGCCCTTCAGGCCTACGGCCCGGACTTCGCCTTTACGGCGGACGATCTGGCCCGATCCGGCGTCATCGTCACCCTCGGCTATGACGGTCTCGCTCGCTTCGAGCGCGGCCTGGTCCGGCCAGAGGACGTGGTGGTCGAGCCGCAGGACGAGACGTCCGGAGAGGAGCCGGGCGCGGACAGCGGCGCTGGCGGCGGCGAGGCGGTGCGGGGAGAAGAAACCGGTGGCGACGAGCCGGAGGCCGACGAGGGTCTGGCGCCCCTGTCGGAGCGCCTGGTCATCGACTTGACGGCCCACCGGACGGCGGGGTTGCGCGATGCGCTGGCGCACGACGCGACCCTGACCCTCACCGTCGTGGTTCACGCCATGGCGCTTCAAACCTTCTATCCCGGCTATGACCAAACCTCGCCGATGTCGCTTCGCCTCGGCTTCTTGGGGCTGGAGCGGCTGGCGCCGGGGGTGAGCGAGAGCCCGGCGGGTCTGCGCATCAATGAGCGGGGCGAGCAGTGGCGGGCGCGTTTGCCCGCCAAGGTGCAGGAGCTGTGGTCGGCCTTGCTCGATCTTCCCGGATCGGACCTGCTGGACCTGATGGCTCATTGCGCCTCGCTGGCAGTCAGCGCCGTGCGCGATCCGCACGACCGGCGTGTCGGGGCTTGGGCTCAGGCCGAAGTGTTGGCTACGGCGGTCTCACTCGACATGACCACCACCTGGATCGCCACCACCGCCAGCTACTTCTCCCGCGTCGCCAAGGCGCGAATGCTGGAGGCCGTGGAGGAAGCGGTCGGCAAGCCGGACGCAGAGCGGATCGCCGGGTTCAAGAAGGCGGATATGGGGGATGCGGCGGAGTTGCTGGTCGCGGGCAAGGGGTGGCTGCCGCCGCTGTTGCGGACGAAGCCAGCGGTGACGCTGGACGCGTCCGGGGACGTGGAGATCGAAGGAGCCGGGGAGGGCGAGGCGCCCGCCCCGACGGGCAACGACGAAGCCTATTCGTTCGCAGCGGAGTGAGCGGCTGGAACAGACTGCGCTCCCTTGCGGGCGCGCAGTCTGTTCGGTCTGCCCGTACGGATGCGCGCGGTCGGGCGCTCGCGCCGCCTTCGTCGCCGCTCGCGCAAAAACCGGGACCCTCCTCACCCAGCTTTGCGGTATGCAGGTTGAGCATGCGTGTCTTGATTCCCGTTCTGGTCTGCCTCGCGGCTTGCGCGCCTGAGCCGCCCACGGTGGTCGGCCGCGCCTCGGTCATCGATGGCGACACTCTCGAAATCCACGACCAGCGCATCCGGCTCTGGGGGGTAGACGCGCCCGAGGGTCGGCAGTCCTGCGATGACGCGCAAGGGAAGCCCTACGCCTGCGGTCGCATGTCGGCCAACCGGCTCGACCAGCATATCCAGGGCCGCCCCGTCTCGTGTTTCGAGGAGGACATCGACCGCTATGGGCGATCGGTTGCGCGCTGCCAAGTCGGCGATAAGGACATCGGCGCTTGGATGGTCCGGCAGGGTCAGGCGGTCCGGTACGCCCGCTACGCCGGAAGCGCCTATGTGGTCGAGGAGGCCGCCGCGAAGCGCGACCGCGCGGGCGTCTGGGCCGGGCGCTTCACCGAGCCTGAAACCTGGCGCCGCGAGGGCCGGGGCCGATGAGCGACCGGTCGAGGCCCTAGACGCTTGCAGTCTGACGCCTCATCAGGGAGACTCTGAGACGATGAAGAAGACCCTCGATCATCTGCCGCTGCGCAAGCAGGCTGAACTCCGTCAGGTGGTGGAGACCGTTCGTGCGGCCTTCGAAGAGGCGACCTCGACTCGCCGCGCCGCGCGGTTAAAAGACGGCAAGATTCTCAAGATCATCCTCTACGGAAGCTATGCGCGCGGCGACTGGGTGCACGACCCCGTCGGGCGCTACTTCTCGGATTTCGATCTGCTGATCATCGTCGATCATGAAGACCTGACCGACGGGGAATTCTGGCATGAGGCCGAAAACCGGACCATGCCGATCGGTCCGGATATCCGCACCCCGGTCAGCCTGATCGTCCATTCGCTCGACGACGTGAACGAGCAGCTGGATCGCGGTCGCTATTTCTTCGCCGGCATCGTGCGCGAGGGCGTGTTACTCTACGACACGCCGGGATCGAAGCTGCACACACCGGCGGACCTGAAGGCGCGCGTGGCGCTGGCGGAGGCGGAGCGCCATTACGAGCAATGGACGGCGAGCGCCGCAAGTTTCCGGAAGGTGGCGGCATTCTGCATCGCCGAGAATGAGCCGAACTTGGCCGCGTTCAACTTCCATCAGACGGCAGAACATCTCTATCACTGCCTTCTGCTGGTCGTGACGCTCTACAGCGGCAAGGCCCACAACCTCGCCTTCCTTCGCAAGAAGGCCGAGGCCATAAGTCCCCGTCTCGCCGAGGCTTGGCCCCGCGAGACCAAGTTCGAACGCCGTTGTTTCGAACTACTTCGCGAAGCGTATGTGAAGGCGCGTTATTCTGAGCATTACAAAATCACCAGTGAGGAACTGGCTTGGCTGTCAGCGCGGATGGATGTGCTTCGCGCGCGAACGGATGACGTCTGCAAGGCGAGGCTGGCTCAACTCCGTGCGGCTGCTGTCGCTGACTAGAATTTCTGTCTCTCGATACCCTCTTCTAATGACTGCAACTGACTTACGCTGTTTGAAAACGCCTCCGGAATGAGCAAATAGGTGGCGAGCGAGCTTGGTGCGTTTTTACACGGCCTCGACTCGAAGCGGATTTCGGAAGTGTCCGCTTTCGGCTAGGGACGGCTGCTATCGTGGGGCATGCCGGAGAAGTCGAGATCAAGCCAATCTTCGATGTCATCCTCGAAATTCTTGACAAATAAGCGTGACGTGCCCCTGAGAATTTCCTCCACGCGGAGCTAGAGTCCGGCCCTTGAAAGGACGGACGGAATGAAACGAGCGAGATTCACGGAAGAGCAGA